>NZ_JUIW01000003.1 GCF_004151245.1 Flavobacterium beibuense | reverse complement strand
AGAGGGGAACCGCTTACTCACACCCTGAGATCCTTCCTTTGTAAGGATGACCACGCCCATGCGTGGCAGGCTTAATAACCTACTCTATTATATATATAATGTATTTATTACTATTGGATATTTGATAAGTAAATTGATACTCAAACTACAGTCCGCCTATTGATATACTCCATTTTCCGTTTTCCTCATGCAAGTAAAACTGCATATTATGATCGTTTGGACACGGAACCTTCATGTAGTCTTTGGGAAAAATATGATAGGAGATGGCATTTACCTCTTTATTACGGTGTCCTTTTTGAAGTAAATCTTCATAAGAAATTCTTGAAATGATGTTTTTAAGCACGTCATCAAAAATAAAATCAAAACAACGGGGCATATCACTCTTATAGATATCTACATCAGCATACTTTTCCTCATCTTTAATATAAGCAATAGTGTCACAGCTATAGGAATATTTAAATATTACCGGATGAATAGCTCTTACAGGATAATCCAGCCTATTGGCTACTCCTTGTTTGTTTGCTGAAAAAATATCTTTTTGAAAGCCTGCCCAAAATTTTTTAAGCCCTACGGTATCCAGTATCATAACCTCTTTTAATGCTGTTTCCTGAGGTTTCGGTTCAGCTTGTGGTTTTATTCTGTAAAAATCCGTAGTTTCATTATGAAGCATTTCAAGCTGCTCCTTATTATTACAAGAAACCAAGAGTAAAAACAAACTAAGTAAGGTGATGTTCTTCATAATATGAGGTCATATTCAAATATAATGATTTAACTGAGATTCCTCACTCCATTTCATTACGTATCGGAATGACACCTCCTAATCTAATATTTATATAAAATAAAAAAAGCACAGAAAAAATCTGTGCTTCTATACCTATATATATATAATAGTGTTATTTTTTGCAGCAACCGTCCAGCGAATCATAAGCCACTTCATCAGCCTTAACATCGTCGGCGTCATAACCTAATTTGCTTATCGCCGTTTTTATGGTAGCCAAATCGGTTTTCTTCGTATTGTAGGTTACTGTAATTGTCATTGCTTTTTCGTCAAGCACCACCATTTGTACACCTTTAGTTTTAAGAAGTCCAACATTAAGTCGGTCTCCGCACGACTCGCATTGTTTACAATGGTCGCAGTAAATAGCAGTTTTAATAACAGTGGTTTCCACCTTTTTTTGAGCAAAAGCATTTGCCGATAAAAACATAGCAAACACAAACAGTACTGTTTTAAGTAATTTCATAATGGTAATTTAGTTTTTGCGAATATAATGATTTAGTTGAAACTGGAAAAAGTGTTCAGTGTTCAGTCGTAAGGAACATTAGATTGATTCGTGCCTTGCAATGACAGGAGGAACGTACACTCAACAGTATAATAACTGAGTGAAGCTAAGGCATTAGGTTCTGTAGCTTAAAGAAAATTATAAGCGAAGCGTAAAGAAGCATCCGCTGTTTGAGGCGATAGCCGAGTTCGGATGGTTTAGCTGAGTGTAATAATTTTTAGCTTAAGGGACCAGAGCCTTGACTTTTTGGTTCTTTTGTGTCAAGACAAAAGAAGAAGCAGATTGCTTCGTGCCTCGCAATGACAAACCCCTACCCCTCTCAAGAGGGGAAATACTAATGTACTTTTTTAACCAAATCTATAAGGTACTCCTTATATATATCTCGGGTATAAGCCAAACGCATAAGATCTTTTGCAGGAGAATCGTCTACTTTCTTCATGTGTTTGTTCACCTTTGCCTCACAACGGGCTTTCCAGTCAAGGTTTTTTTTGGTTGGTGCTGCCGCTACCATATTTTCTATTACCTGGGCAAGCTCCTCAATGTGCCTGTTAAGGCAGCGGGTGCCTTCTTCAAACTCTTTACATTCGGGTTCTGCATTACTGTCGTGTAAAATATACCATCCCGGATAATGCTGCTCTATGTAGTGTTTATCTATATTTTGCTGGGCATTTGCAAGTTGCCCTATTGTGGTAAAAACAAATAAGAAAAGTAGTTTTTTAATCATTTATGTTTGGTTTTGAAGGCAATAAATATAAGGATTTTCTCTCGCAGGAATAAATATAAGGCAATGATTGATGATTAATCGTTATTCTTAAAATATCCCCTTACCTCCTCTTCATTAAATTCTGAGGTCCAGTTTGGATTCTTATTTACTATATCGGCAGGCCAAAGTGTTACATCAAGCTGTTTAAGATTTTTAAAACCTTCTATAAGCTCATCGGCATTTTTAAAGTAACCTTCACTCATATAGGTTTGCGCACCGTCTAACAGATTTTGCCTTGACCACATCAAAAAATCATCCTGCTTTTCATTTACCATATCTTCGTTATAGAAATAACAACGTTGGCACTCTGCTCCTTTTGTTATAAAAGAAACCCTGTTTTGAAGCAGCCCCGACACCTCAGTATTACCACAAACCGGACAAATGGCAGGAATGGCTTCATACCCTTCTTCGACCGACTTTATTAAAACAGTCGCTATCTCCTCCAGATTATGGGCGCCAATAGCTTCACGCGTAAGCGTTATTGTCTTTTTTCCTTCCTCTTTAAGGCTAAACGATTTTTCATCGACAGAAGTCCAGTCGGCTTTCACATAATTAATAGTATAGCTATAGGTAGCCAACTGAAGTATGCCCCGGTAATTTACCGTAAGTGTTTTAGCAGCGGTATCTATACTCACACTGGTAAGCCTTTTAAAGGCTACTATATATATTACAAGCACAGCCAAAGCAATAAAGCTATAGTTACTTACCTGCATTATGGAGAAAACATACAGAAAAACGAAAAGCACAACTGTATATAAAACAAGCCTAAGCAGGGTGCGCAAAGGCGCTTTAAAAGTATATTTCATAACATTTTTTAAGATGCGCTAAAATAGGTATTTCTTTTTGTTAGGGAAATAAGTATTCAGTAGGCAGTAGGCAGTTTGTTTATTTCCCTGTCATTGCGAGCACAGGGAGACATCTCAATAAATAAACAGATTAAAGATTTCTCCACTTCACTACGTTTCGGTCGAAATGGAAAAGATTGCTTCGTCCCTTGCAATGACACACCCCTAACCCCTCTCAAGAGGGGAACTCACAACAGTATAACAACTGAGTGAAGCTAAGGCATTAGGTTCTGTAGCGTGAAGAAAATTATAAGTGAAGCGTTAAGAAGCATCCGCTGTTTGAGGCGATAGCCGAGTTCGGACGGTTTAGCTGAGTGTAATAATTTTTAGCTTAAGGGACCATTGCCTTGACTTTTTGTTTCTTTTGTGTCAAGACAAAAGAAGAAGATGCAGGGAGACATCTCAATAAATAAACAGATTAAAGATTTATTTTATCAGTTCGGCTTTCAGCCTCGTGCCTCCACTTCACTACGTTTCGGTCGAAATGGAAAAAAACAAAAAAGCCCTGAAGAAAACTCAGGACTTTTGTTAAGTGTGTGTATACTAAATTATTGAATTCGGCTAAACTCCTCGATGCATTTTTTAGCGCTTTGCTTGGCAACAGTCAGTGCTCGGCGGCGTGCTTCGGGGTCATTTTCAAGTTTATGCTTTTTAAGGTAAAAGGTTTTTGTTTTATCAAATTCCTTTTGTAATCCTTCAATAAAGGCTTCCAGCTTTCCGCCTCCGGCAGAAATATACGTGCTGTCGCTGTTAAACTCTTTTAAGAACTCCTTGTAGGCTTCGTTACAGCCTGTTTCAAGATCTTTTTCAAACTTCCCGTAATCAAAACTCATGGCAAATACTATTATTAACTTATCGTGAACATGCCGCAAAATAAATTATAATATCTGTAAGAGAAGTTACAAAATTGTACATGAAAATAGTAAAATTTTTCATACGAAGTTTTGAGGTTTCCGAGATTACCAAAACACAAAAAAGTTGTCTTTGCGAACGGAGTGCAATGTAGTGCGAAAATCCAATTACAATATTAAGATTTATTAATAATAACATATATTTGCTTTATGAGAATGACAGTAATGTTATAATAATTTCTTCCCGCTATTTCTTAGCATTTCCATCACTTTAATTTGTGATGCAGGTTTCCTATATATTTTATTTACAATCTGATATCCTAGTGTTTAGGGTACACTAATACTATATTATTATGTCATATCATTTAAATAAAGAAGAAATTCAACAATTTATACAAGAAGGATTCATTCGTATTAATAATGCATTTTCTGCAACAACTGCCCACGAAGCAATTAATATACTATGGACAGATATACCTTTTAACAGGCGAGATCCAAAAACGTGGACCCAACCTGTAATACGTTTGGGTATGTACACAAACCCTCCATTTATTGAATCGGTAAACACACCAAAACTTTATAATGCCTTCAACCAACTGATTGGTGAAGGTAAATGGCTTCCCTGTATGAGTGTAGGTACATTTCCTATAAGGTTTCCTTCTTCTGAAGAGCCAAATGACACCGGAAAACATGTTGATGTAAGTTTTCCCGGAACTGATCCAAACAATTATTTTGAATGGAGAGCCAATATAAAATCAAAAGGAAGAGCTTTATTAATGCTTGTGCTCTATTCTGATGTGGAAGAAAATGATGCTCCAACAATTATTTATAAAAGTTCACACCTGGACGTTGCAGGATTATTGAATGATTACGGAGATGAAGGACTCTCATTCATGGAAATAGCTAACAGTATAAACAATTTACCTGAAAGAGAAACTGTTCTTGCCACAGGTAAAGCCGGCACTGTTTACTTATGCCATCCCTTTTTGGTACATTCAGCACAGGCTCATAAAGGAACCGAACCAAAATTTATGGCACAACCTCCTTTATTATTAAAATCTGAATTAAGGATTGAAGGGAATAACACAGCGTTTAGCCCTGTTGAGCAGGCAATACGGTTAGCTCTAAAATAATAGTTATTATAAGGTGCTGCTATATAGCAGCACCTTTTATTATTTGGTTACGGAATCTTAGCCTTGACTTTTTGGTTCTTTTATGTCAAGACAAAAGAAGAAGTATTCAGTAGGCATTAGCAGTAAGCTGCAGATTGCTTCGTGCCTCGCAATGACACACCCCTGCCCCTCTCAAGAGGGGAACTGAAAACTGATTCCTAAACACTAATACACCACCTTCTTACTAACACTCCTGTTTACATCAATAACATAAAACAATGCCTGAATATCGTTTACATGAAGTTTAAAGTCGGTAAACTCAGGGCTGTCGTTTAGGGAATGGCACATAATATAACCTTCTTCGGTATTGTGCTCAATAATCTCTTTAAGAAGCGGCATCTTGCTTTGGGTAGTGTAAATAACCCAGTACGGAAAATCGCGATAACGCAGCTTGTTTACCCAGTGCTGGCGCTGCAGCTCGCGGGTGCTAACTATACTGTTTCGGCTAATGGCGTTGCTGCTGCCGTCGTCCATACTGTCGCCGTTAACCTTAAAGGCAACATAACGGCCCTGCACCGGCTTATCGACCAATATACCGTGCTGCCCCAAATCCATAAGAAAGTCGGCATCCTGATAATTACTCAGCAAACCCGCCTGCACATTAAAGTCGGCAAGCGGCATAAGCATGTAGAACTGTCCGTTAGGCAGCTCAATAAACTTATTTCCGTTTTTATTTTCAAAATCAACAGGTAGTTTAACCACTTCGCTGCTCCTTACTATAGTAGTGTAGGCAGTGTTGCTGTAAAGCACCTTATTAAGTATTTCTATTTTAGACTTGGGTATGGGTTTTCCTTTCTCATAATTAATAATCGTTTCGCGGCTGGCACCTACCAGGTCGGCAAGCTCTTTTTGGGTTAGCCCAAGCTCCTCGCGTTTTTGTTTTATCTCTACTGCGTCCATACTCAATACTTTATCGTAGCTGTTAATAACTTTTGAATGTTAAAAGTGATTTTTTACACTTTTGAATTTGTAAATGTGGAATATTACACTTAATTTTGTACTCGATGTTTGAGCAAAGATACACATTAAATGCACATAAACAACAATATTCCACATGAAATTGTGGAATTAAGTGAAATTAAGAAAGCCTATAACCATTATTTAAGTTCGTATGAAGCACAACAGGATATTGAAAACTACACCTATATTGCAGAGAACAGAAACACGATAAACCACCATTTACGGGAGCTTTACACAAAAATCGCTTTACAGCAGCAGACACAAAAAGCACACAACCAAAACGTTCGCTACACAAAGTATACTGCCTGCACCATAGAAAAAAGTGCAATACTACACTTTAATAGCGACAGCAGGTTTAGTATAACAGAATAAAGACTGAAAGATAAAAGACATTAGACTCTCAATCAACTGTCTGTTTTCTATTATCTGTCATCTTAAAGTCTCAGAAGAAATCAACTAAAAAATGCCACACCATGAAAAACCTTATCAGCCAACTCGAATCTCTTAACCGCCTTATCTGCGAATGCGAACAGGAAATAGATTCACTGCAAAACCTTCCCTATTATTCGGTATTTAAACTGGAAGACCAGCGCAATGCCGATATCACTCAACTTACTTCTCAGTTAAAGGGATACCACTCCCAAAAAATTATCCTGCTTAATCAGCTGGAATCTTCCCTAAAATTTGAAAAAGCCGCCAGCGAGCAGTATGCCCTTGCGGGGTAACAGGTATTTATTTCGGATTTTACACACCCCTGCCCCTCTCAAGAGGGGAACACTCAAACCTGAAACTTCAAATAATTCTTCAATCATTAAATCTTTAAAATCTAAATCCCATGACAATTACAGGAAACATTGAAAGCATTGAGTACCGCAACACAGCCGGACACGAAAAAAAAGTAGTAACCATTATCCCCGATCATCGTCAAAGGGCCTTTGTGGAGTTTCGCGGACGTAAAATGGATGACCTTCACGGACTGAAAGAAAACGACGAAATACAGGTGAGCGTAATGCTGGAAGGAAAGATATCCAAAAACAGTGGCATACAGTACAACAACCTGGTAGCACAATCGGTTGCACCCGTATTGAGATAATAAAACAATTAACTGGCATATGGGCTGGAATAACTTATGCCTTTTCACTAATCCCTTTAAAATCGAAAACATGAAAACAAAACAGGAAGAATACACTAATAAGATATTAGACCAACTGGAAAACCTTTTTAAGGACGATAACGAAAACAAAATTGACCTTACCGAACTGGAGGACAACAAGAATGCCGCCGACTTTTTTCATGCGCTGGCAAACCTTGCCCCAACGGTAGTGTATGTAAACCTCACCAAAAAAGAGGTAGGTACGCTCGATTTTAACCACATGGCAAACAGGCTGTGTATGATGAACTCAGTACCTAAATAATTAGGTTCTTAACAACTTAGTTTTTATAACAACTTTTAACATTTACTTGAGAAATCGTTAAAGCATAAATGGTTAATTTCATTTTTATAAGATTGAATTGCTGAACGTTTAAAATTAAAAAACACCTACCCCGCAAAGGGACACCATTAATCGTTAAATATTTAAATTATTAAATCTTAAAACCCACAACCATGCAATACAAAATAAGAGGTATCGTAGTAGCTGTAGGCGATACAAAAACCACAAAAAAAGGAACAGCCATTAAACAAATGCAGTTTGAACAGGAAGATGGTAAATTGTTTTACCCATCTGCTGTAGGTACAAAAATCGAACTGCTTAACGACATGCTTCCGGGCGATGTTGCCGACCTTGAATTTCACATTAGCGGATCTAAAGGTGTTTACAACAACGTAATAATTGACAATGTTGTAAGAGTCTAATGAAAGATCCTGCGTTTTTATTTTACCCGGGAGACTATTTACGCGATATACAATGTTTAACTGAACCTGTACAGGTTGTTTATGATAGAATTATGTGTGAACATATGAGAAACATATGTATAACACACGTACAATTAAATTTCTTCACAAAAAGCCTTTCCGGTTCAGAAATAGAACAATTAAAACAAGTGCTAAAGGAAACCCCTGAAGGTTTTCAGATAGAATGGATTGCCGAAAGCATCTCAAAAAGAAGAGCTTATAGTGAATCCCGACGTAAAAACAGAAAATCAAAAACTACAAATTCTGATTCAAATACAAATAACATATCTTCTACATATGATAAACATATGGAAAATGAAATTGAAATTGAAGATGTAAATGTAATTGAAAAAGGAAAAGAGGGTATGGGAGAAAAACCAACTGTACTCCTTCCCTACACTTCGGCCGAGTTTGCCACCCAATGGCAATTGTGGAAAAACTACCGCCACAAAGAACACCGCCAAAATTACCATAGCCCCGAAAGCGAACAGGCCGCACTGGCCGAACTAAACTCCCTGGCACAGGGACAGCAAACCAACGCCATAGCCATACTGCACCAAAGCATGGGCAAAGGCTGGAAAGGACTATTTGAACTGAAACCACAAGGCAATGCGGGAAAACCACCTGCCGGAAAGTCGAAAGTTAAGTATAGCGACGACTTCAAGCGAAAAATTGCTCAGCGTCTACAGTCCGGTTAACTGCATGCGCCATAGCGGCAAACTTACCACCATAGACAAAGCGCTAAACGCTCCTGCACCCACACTGGGCACACTACAGCGCGAAAAAACAAAAGACTTTGCCATAGGGCTTACCATGGGTTGGCTGGTGTACCTAAACGACATCCTTAACCTTAACAAGCCCATGACCGAAGACCAGATCGAGCTGTGTGCCATAGAAATTAACGAGACCTATTACTCCCTTAAAATCAGCGACCTTACTTTTTTGTTTAAAAAGATAATAAGCGGCACTTATGGCGAATTTTACGAAAGCCTTACCATACCCAAGGTGCTGTCGTTTTTCCGTGAGTATTTTGAAGAACGCTGCCAGCTCGCCGAACAGCAGTCGCAACGCACACACAGTGACACTAAAAGCCACGCCGAGTTTAATTATTCTAAAAACATAAAGAGGATTTTTACCGGAAGCAGCAGGTATTAGTGAGCAGTATTCAGTTATGCAGTGATCAGTTCTTCAGATAGGCAACGTAGCGTGCCGTCATTGCGAGCGGAGTGCAACACAGCGAAGCAATCTTATCTCTATAGTCAGTTAGTGATGTTTAGACATCCAACTGACAACCGTTCTTTGACATATTGTTTTTTTTCTTTTTTATTGTTCTTATGATGACAGGAGAAACCCTTATTATTTGAGATTTATTTCATCCGTTCGGCTTTGAGCCTCGTGTCTCACTTCGCTACGCTGCGTATCGAAATGACACAACATGCTATTCAGCCTTGAACTTTTGGTTCTTTTGTTTCAAGACAAAAGAACATCATTCATACAACTAAACAAAAACAATAAGCAGCACTATGCCAATAACAATAAAGAAACTTATAAGGAAATTATAGATTGTATCCTGATTGACGACTTCCATAAACTTACTTTTACGTTTAAACCAAATCCAACGCACAAATGCTCCGGGATAAGTAAAAAGTACCTCCTGAAAGAAAACTGTTACAAACTCTGATAGTAAATCTGCCATTAAAGACTAATTTAAACAAAAAAAGTTAACTCATGTGCCTGGTTATTGCTTAATAATCAAACACATAAATTAACGGTAGTAAGATTTTTCGAAAAATGGTTAAGGACTATAATCTGATATTACGGTGTTCTTTAATCTCAAAACGAACAATATCATAAAGTACCTCAATAAGCGATCTAAAGTTCATAGCACCTCAGTTTAAGTTAGTTAGGGCTAATATAGTAAATTTAACTTTAGATTAACAAAACACTTCAACATTTAACAATTAAATATTTCAACACCCTTTGTTAATAAGGTTTTTGGAGTATTTCGATTTGTTGATTTGATAATCTTGTTATTTGATTTCAGATTGCTTCGTGCCTCGCAATGACACCCTCATAACTCTCAAGAGAGGAATACTTAGAGTTATAACAGCAGAGTGAAGCTTGGCATTAGGCTCCGTAGCGTAAAGAAAATTATAAGTGAGGCGTTAAAAAGCATTCGGTGTTTGAGGCGACAGCCGAGTTCGAATGATTTAGCCGATGGAAATAATTTTTAGCTTAAGGAGTCAGAGCCTTGAACTTTTGGTTCTTTTGTTTCAAGACAAAAGAACATATCATCTTTTACGAAACCTCCACAAAGCAATGGAAACAGTAACAACTTCTGTTACAAAGGCCAATATAAATGAGTAAGTAGAAATTTCAAAAAACAGCCAATAGTACTCTTTCGGAGTGTTATTACCAAAAATTTCAAATATGCGGGTATGATATCCGTTAAAAGGCTTTAGAAAAAACCATGAAGCTAAAGAAAAGTACACTAACAATAAAACAGGCACAACATAAAATCCTACTTTAAACGGTAACTTCAATTCTTTAAGCTTATAAAGGTATTGCAGTAAAACATTGAGCAGTAAAAAACATAATGCAACAATATCATAGGGCATATAATATTTATACTTTCCAATTATAACAAGGGTAAAGTAAAGGCAAAACACAAATACTATTAATGTAAACCTGAGTAAAACCATTATTTTCTTCTGATGATAACAGATTCAAAAATATACTCAAAAACGACTTGTGCCAAAAAACTGAAAACTTCTTCCATACTTTTTAAAATGAGTTGCTTTGGCGAAAAGCCTTAAACCCCGAAAACATAACTACCAGTTCCAGCAATACGGCTAAAATTAATGCCGAAAGGCTCGCAATTAAAAAGGTTAGCCATACATCGTGCGGAATGCTTTTGCCCATTATCCCAAATATACGGATATAACTTTTAAAAACAGGGGTAGTTATATTCTCGGTAGTCGTTAAAAAGTAGGCTACAAACAAAACGTTTATTACAAAAAACCCTGCAGAACAAGGTATACGCCTAAGCTCTTTTAAAAACCGTTGTTGTAAAACAATATTATAGCCCAACCAAAAAAGGGCAAAAACATCGAGTATGTAAAACTTTCCCCACTGGAAAAACATTATAACTGCCAGTACAAGGCAAAAAACAAATGTGACTGTTGTAAAGCGTAGTAAATTCATACAGCTAATATAAATCAGCCTAAAAGAGTATAGGTAAGTAATTACCGCAATAAGGTCTTAATATTTTTACCTGTTTTTATTAACCAAATCATAACAATCTAAAAATCAAAACTTAACCTCTTATCAGGAAACTTTAATTTCGCGGTACTTGGCTAAAAACAAAGTTACTATAGCAAGCTCTATAAAAGCAGCGGTAAAAAAGGCATAATAGCTTATTACAAAAAACACCACCCACAGTTCCTGCGGACCCTGCAACCCTACAATTTCAAAAAGGCGTATGTAGCTGCTTGGCGGATTATAGGAAATATAATGTGTGGTACATAAAAAGTACACCACATACAAAATATTAATACCGTAAAAACCCCAGGAAAAGGGTACACGATTCAGTTTTTTAAGAAGCTTACGTTGCAAAAAAACATTACACAGCAAAGCGGCAACCGCAATGGCATCTATGGCAGAAAACTTATCCCTTTGAAAGAACATTACAACCCCTAAAACAAGGCCTAATGCAAAGGTAATCACGGTAAATCGCACTAGTGTCATGTGGCTAATATACTGTTTTTAATATAATTGCAATATTAAATTTGGCTTGCCTTCCTCCTTGCCGCAATTAGATTTTTGCCTGTAAAGCCCAGTAATATAAATAGCGCTATAACCTCAAGGACTCTGGTAACTAAATTAACCCAGTACATTATTATAAACGTGTACAAATAAAAACTATACCCCATTGAAGCAGCAGAATACTTAATGCCCAATAAATTTAAAATCCTTATGTAGCCGTCCTTCTGGCATACATTCCACGAACAAAACAGGGCACTTAATAACATTAATACCGCTACGAGCTTAAAAAGCCATGCAACCGGTATTTTACCAAATCGTTTATTATAAAAATGAAGTACAACAATATTAAGGCTTAGTATAAAGAAAGTTTCAATATCATACAGTAAAAACCCTGAATAGGTATAGGCTCCGTAATGAAAAAAGGAAATCAGCGAAAGGATAAAGGTAACTGCTAAAACGATAAGGGTAAGGCGTATAGTTTTCATGATTACAATATAGCAAAAAAATACAACTTGCTAATTATTAAAAATATACCTCAAAACCACCACCAGGTAAAATTACCTGTTTTACTAAAACAGGTAAAAACACCTACTATTTAATAAAGCTTTAAAAGTAGGTTTGCAACATGGATATAACAACATATTCATACTACAGGGACATACTGCCTTTTCTTGAGTCCGTTGGGATTGGGGTAGCTGAAAGCCCCCTTACAGCAACAACTTTCCTTCCGGGACTCGAGCTGGGGCAAAACGTTATTTATGTAGATCCTGACAAATTAAAATATCCCGGCGACATACTGCATGAAGCCGGCCATATAGCTGTGGCGCAACCACACCTGCGCAGGCTTATGGGTACAGATAAAATGCCGGAAAGCTGGCCCGAAATGGGCGAAGAAATAGCGGCCATACTCTGGTCGTATGCAGCACTTACACACCTTAACATTCCGCCAGAGTTTGTATTCCATCAAGATGGGTACAAAAACTGTTCACAATGGTACATAGAACAGTTTACCGGAAAAAACTATATAGGCCTGCCCCTACTGCAATGGATGGGTATAGCCTACACCAACCAAGAAGTTAACAATGGACATCCTCCCTTTCCATCCATAAAAAACTGGATGCGGCCGTAATCTGCTGAGTATATCATACGGCTACCTTACAGAAAGGGTTGGGTGTTACAGTTTTGTCATTGTGAGGAAGAAAGACGAAGCAATCTGTTCCATAATGCATAACAATAGATTGCCGTGCTCCATTACATTCCGCTCGCAATGACAACTCATACAGTCATTGCGAGGAAGAATGACGAAGCAATCTAAAAAAGTCCTATTATTGCATCTTCAACCTTACCTTAATGAAACCCGGATATATCTACATTGTTACAAATTACAATAACACTACCTTATACGTTGGCGTTACTTCAGATTTAGCCGACCGAATTAAACAGCATAAGAATAAGATTTTCCCAAATTCATTTTCAGCAAAATACAATCTCAACAAACTGGTTTATTTTGAACAGTTTCAAATGATAGGAGATGCAATTGCACGCGAAAAACAAATAAAAGCAGGTTCGAGGCTCAAAAAGATTCAATTGATTGAAAGTCTTAACCCAGAATGGCGTGACATTTACTTTGATGACGAACTGTTTTAGATTGCCGCGTACTGTCATTGCGAGAAGGAACGACTAAGCAATCTGTCCCAAAAACTTAACAATAGATTGCCACGCTCCATTGCATTGCGCTCGCAATGACAACTCACACCGTCATTGCGAGAAGGAACGACGAAGCAATCTGTACAACAGTAAACAATATTAGATTGCCGCGCTCCATTGCATTCCGCTCGCAATGACAATCTCAAATCTATCATCTATTATCTCACATCTAAAAACAATATTTCCCAAAACCCATTACCATGCCCGAAGCCAAAGCTTCAACCCGAAAACCCAAAACCCTTTACAATCCCAACTTCCCGGATCAGGCACACAAACTTTGCCTGCTGGGCGCTACCGATAAAGACCTTGCCTCATTCTTTGGTATTTGCAAAAGCACCTTAGCCAACTGGAAAAAACAGCACACCGACTTTAACCAGGCTGTACTTCGCGGTAAAAAGGCAGCCGACATGGAGGTTGCCGCATCGCTGTATCAGGCAACGCTGGACAGGATTATCACTACCAAACAGGCCATAAAATGCAAAGAGGTGTATTATGACGAAAACGGTAAGCGCGTGGAAAAGGAACGCGTGGAGATTGTAGAGGTGGAAAAACACATTCCGGCCGACTTCCGTAGTCAGCAGTTTTGGTTAAAGAACAGGAATCCGCAGCAGTGGAGCGATAAGTATGACGACGATGATACCGACTCCGCTAAAAGTATAACCCTAAACCTGGGCTCAGGCCTAAACCCCCATGAAACTGCTGATTAAGCAGGAACACGCCATATTTTACCTTAAAGACAATATTACCGAAGAGGTACTGTATGGCGGGGCAGCCGGTGGCGGCAAGAGTGCCCTGGGCTGCCTATGGCTTATGGAAATGTGCCTTACCCATCCCGGCACGCGCTGGCTTATGGGGCGCAGCAAGCTGAAAACACTTAGGGAAACCACGCTCAATACCTTTTTTGAGTTGGCCGCACAACTACGCTTGGGCAGTCAGTTTACCTATAAGTCAGCCGATCATATCATACTATGGAAAAACGGCAGCGAGATTATCCTTAAAGACCTGTTCCTCTACCCTTCCGACCCGAATTTTGACTCGCTGGGTTCTCTCGAAATCACCGGCGCATTTATAGACGAATGCAGCCAGGTAGCCTATCCGGCATGGCAAATCGTAAAGTCGCGCATCCGATACAAACTCAACGAATACAAGCTAATCCCAAAAATGCTGGGCAGTTGTAACCCTGCTAAAAACTGGGCGTATAAGGAGTTTTACAAACCCGCCCGTGATAATGCCCTCCCGCCCTATCGCAGGTTTATACAATCGTTACCTACCGATAATCCGCACCTGCACCCCAGTTATTTAAAGTCGTTGCTTCGGCTGGACAAAAACAGCAGGGAAAGGCTGTACTACGGCAACTGGGAGTATGACGATGATCCTGCCACCTTAATTGACCATGACAGTATTGCCGACTATTTTAACCCCATACACCTAAAGCCTGAAGGCGCCAAATACCTAACCATAGATGTTGCCCGTAAGGGAAAGGACAAAACCATTTTAAGAGTATGGCACGGCTGGGTTTGCATAGCTCGGGAAGAAATTGCAAAGTCGGGGCTCGATGTGGTTGTGGGCAGGGCTAGAATACTGCAGTCCAAATACGGTATTGCCCCCACTAACACGATTGCCGACGAAGACGGTGTGGGCGGTGGCGTGGTAGACTTTCTTAAATGCAAGGGGTTTGTAAATAATTCTTCGCCATTGGAAGTCCGTGAGAACAATGTCTATGTAAAGCCCAATTACGACAACCTGAAGAGCCAGTGTTCTATAAAAATGGCTGAAATGATTGTAAACAGGCATGCAGGCGAAGTATGTGACAACCACCATGTACAGCAAACTGTAACCGAAGAAATGGAACAGGTAAAACTAAAGGACATAGACCGCGACGGTAAGCAGGGTATTATCCCCAAAGAACGCGTTAAGGAACTCATAGGCCGCTCCCCCGACGAATGGGACAGCATTATGATGCGCTACTGGTTTGCCCTGCGTAAGGATTACCGAGCTAGAGTAAGGATAGCGCCCTAACCCCCAAAGGGGAAATAGTATATAGTTACCCTCAAGAAGGAACTCGTACCCGTAACCAATAATACGCAACAGAACATCAGAGTGAAGCTCACGGCATCAGGCTCTGTGGCGTTAGGAAAATTACAAACGAGGCGTTAAGAAGCATCCGCTGTTTGAGGCGAAGCCGAGTTCGGATGGTTTAGCCGAATGCAGTAATTTTTAGCCTAAGGAGCCATAGCCTTGAATTTTTGGTTCTTTTGTTTCAAGACAAAAGAATAATTAAAAGATTCACTATTTTTACATCACAATAAAATTTGCAATGAAATCACTACACACCTTAATAGCAGTAGCATTGCTGCTAACATTCTCAACAGTAAACAGTCAGGAAAAAAAATCGCCTTACACCTACGAAAGCCAACAAAGCATTTTACAATACCTTGACGATAATGCTGTAAATTACGATAAAAAAGATGTTAGTACATTACGTATTTTTGATGCCTGGGGATATCTTTTACAAAACGGTAAGAACGAATTCCCGTCAGTTTACTTTTTTAACAGCAAGGGCGAAAGCGTAAAACTTAACGGAGATAACTGCTCGCAAACTTTAAAAAAATTACATAAGATAAACGACGTAAAAGTCAATAAAAAGGAAGAACCTGTAAGCGACTGGCTAAAATATTATATCTCTTTTATTGAAGAAGATAAAGAAACGGCCACAGCTTACGACGGCTATATAGTAATATCATGGGCTAAGTTTGCAGGCAACAGTATAAACGAAACCTCATTTAACTGGTACAAATCTGCTAAAGAATATAAAGATCTTAATCTCAGAGTAATTCTATTGAACTTCGATGTAATGGATACCTGGGAGATAAGTGATGAAAATAAGAAAGTACTTGGACTGGAGTAAGCAGTATTCAGTCGCAATGGGCTGTCATTGCGAGCGTAATGCAATGAAGCGCGGTAATCTCAGGTTTTCATTATACAGATTGCTTCGTACCTCGCAATGACACACCCCTAACCCCTCTCAAGAGGGGAACTCGTACCCGTAACGAATAATACGCAACAGATACATCAGAGTGAAGCTCCGGCATCAGGCTCTGTGGCGTTAGGAAAATTACAAACGAGGCGTTAAGAAGCATCCGCTGTTTGAGGCGAAGCCGAGTTCGGATGGTTTAGCCGAATGCAGTAATTTTTAGCCTAAGGAACCATAGCCTTGAATTTTTGGTTCTTTTGTTTCAAGACAAATGAACAAAAGAGATTCACTATTTTTACGCTACCAAACTAACTGTTATGACTTTAGCACAACAAATCGCAAAACACTTTCGCGACGTACACTTTGGCGGAAACTGGACCTGTGTTAACCTTAAAAACACGCTGGAAAACGTAACCTGGCAGCAGGCAACACAAAAAACAGAAGATTTAAATACCATTGCAGCTTTGGTTTACCATGTAAACTATTATGTAAGCGCAGTCTTAAAAGTATTGCAGGGTGGTGCGCTCGAGGCTCATGACAAGTTTAGTTTTGACGTACCCGAAATAACCTCTGGGGAACAATGGCAGCAATTGGTGACCAAAGTCCTTACCGAAGCCGAACAGTTTGCCAATGAAATAGAAAAACTCGACGACAGCGTTTTCTTTCAGGACTTTACCGATGCCAAATATGGTAGTTACTTCCGTAACCTGCATGGTATTATTGAGCATACACATTACCACCTGGGGCAAGTTACCATACTTAAAAAACTGGTGGTAAATAAGTAGACGAAAGCTTACTTTAACATTACGTTCTTATTACCGTCATAGATACCTATACCATTTATGGAGGTGAGATATATAAGCCTGTTGTCCCGAGTAAATTCCATTTTAATAATGTTCTTATGCTCCGTTAAAAAAACTAATTCAAAGTCTTTTATTTGATTTTCATGGGGCACCGCCGTCCTGTACACACCAAGTTGTGTAGAAAAATAGAGTTTATTTTCTTTAAGGCTAAAAGCACCAGGACCTATAAACATATTTTCTTCCGGTAGATTTCCACCATAATCATGAGTGTCAAAAATCTTTATGCTTTTGCTGCCTGTAATTTTATAAATACTTCCATAATTAGAAAAATGTTGTATACACGATGTTATATAAACATTATGTTCATTATCCTCAAAAAACGACCTCACACCTATGAGTCCATAATTTTCAAAATAGTATTTATTAATTTCTTTTTCATTATCAGCATCAAAAACATTGAGTATAGTTCCAAATTCGCCCCTATATGTTGCTAACCAAATTCTGTTAGCACTATCTATAAATGTATAAGTTGGAATTCTAAAAAAATATTTTGGTTTTTTACTGTAATTAAAGAACAGAAATCTTTTAGGAGCACTGGCATATCCTACTCCGGAAACAGGCTTAATTTTAAAGTCAGACCATAATTTATTATTAACAGGATCATATATACCTGGCTCAACTACAACAAACATTTTATTATCCGAATTAAAAAAGATATTATAAACCTGTTTAGAATGTTTAACCTTTAATTTTGAAACTATTCTGACTTGAAAAGTATTAGGATCAAATGTGGCAAGAAAACCCGTTTTAGACCCAAGATGAATGACTCCGTTTCTATCCTTGCTAATAGCTGTATAAGTAACGGTATCGGTATCAATTATTTGTTTTTCCAGTGTATTAAGATTCCACACAGCCAGTTTTCCATTATCACTGATAGCATAAAGATTATCGGCATTTATAACCATGTCTTTGTAAGAAACCAAAGAATCTGATTGTGAATAACAATAAATACCGGAGAATAACAACAGGAAAGCGATAAGGTGTTTCATGGAAAAGGTTTAGATTCTAAAAATAGCAAAAATTACTCACTCTAATAATAATCTTCCCAAGGGAGACATCTCAATTCAAAATTTAAAATTCATCATTTAAAACAGATTGCCACGTCGTTCCTCCTCGCAATGACCACGCTGTAGCGTGGCAGGCTTAACACCCCTAACCCCTCTCAGGCGGGGAACTCGTAACACGCAACTGACTTAAAATCTTTCAATTCAAAAGCTTTATATTGAAAAACATCTCCCTAAAACAATACACCACCCTGCCCGACACTTTGCTGTATGATGCAATACTGGAGCACCTAAATCCTAAAAACAATTTTGCAGGAAAAAGCATGAATACCAACCTTATGCCGTATGCTAACGTAAAATACTGCATACGTCTGCTACCTAAAATAGACAGCTGGCAGGGCATTTGCCAACTCTTTACCATTTGCTTTGACGTTACCGAAGATGAATTTTGGAACGCCCCCATAACCGATTACTTTGCCGCAAAAAAATATGTTGTAAGTCAGTTTGAGGAAGTGATCAAAACCGAAAGCCATGTACTGGCATCATACTCCACCGACGCACATTTATGGCAAATGGCAGGCGCCGACAGGCTAAAGCCTTACAGCGACACACTTCCGCTGGTACAGTTAGGTAAAATGTTTGGTCAGTACCCGTTTGATTTAGGCCGCAAACCCTATGGCGAAATCTTTAACCTGCTGGCACAAACCAAAACCCAAAACGAAGTGGAAAACGATTATCAGAAACTGGCAAGACAGTAAAATAGTATTCAGTGTTCAGTTGCAGTAAGCAGTAGATTGCTTCGTCGTTCTTCCTCGTAATAACACACCCCTAACCCCTCTCAAGAGGGGAACTCGTAACCCTGAACCAATAGCACGCCACGATATTACATCCGAGTGAAGCTCCGGCATCAGGCTCTGTGGCGTAAAGAAAATTACAAACGAGGCGTTAAGAAGCATCCGCTGTTTGAGGCAATAGCCGAGTTCGGATGGTTTAGCCGAGAGCAGTAATTTTTAGCCTAAGGAGCCACAGCCTTGAATTTTTGGTTCTTTTGTTTCAAGACAAAAGAATAGAATAACACCCTTAACCCCTCTCAAGAGGGGAGCTTCATTCTCGTAACAGCACAGTGTGTCATGTCGACCGCAGGGAGACATCTCAATGGCAGAAAATATTAGTCTGCATCCAAACGGCAGTAACGCATAAGCAATAAGATAACCGTATAAAGTTTTATCTCTGGGGTTACATCAGTATTAAAAACAATTGTAAGCTTACTGCATATAAACCTGTTTACACTAACATTGGCAATAGGTTCATTATTATAAAAAACAGTGCAAAGCCTTCCGGTAAAAAAATATCCTCTATAATGTTGTGAGTATAGATTATCAGAATCAAAAAACAGCTCTTTACCAATAAGGGTTAGTTCCTTATCCAAATCCTGAAAAATTATCTCTGACTTACCGCTTACAGGGTGCTCCGACTTAAAAATGATATTCCCGGACTTCTTTACACTTAAAGTAACTTTATTACTCCACGATGTATTTCTTTCAGCATTTAACGTAATGTCTCCCGTAATGCTTATATCTCCGTTAAAACTTAATGTTACCATATACAATTCAGCTATTTCACAAACTTTCCTTTTCGGTTAAAATAAGCCTTATTAATAAAATTAAGCTTCCATCCATAGTCAAGGCGTTCCATTAAAATAGTATCAGGAGTGACAGATAGCAGTTTAAGAGGTATCTTATTAAATATTAAAATGCTATCCTCTTCATTAAATGACCATTCCTCTGGCGCCAGCTTAGTCATTCCACAGTAAAAAGAACTATATTCTTTGTCTGAGTCAATATAAAAAGTCTTATCAGTTCCGTCTTTATCAAATACCATATAAAAACCAAAACAAGTATTAATACTATCAGGGGCTTCACGGGAATTAAGTACCCACTGGTTAGCTATCAGCATTTTCTCAAAATCTGTCCGCTTTTTACAGGAAGTAACCAGTAAAGAGCAAAGGCATAAAAGGAAGATGGTATAACGCATAGTAAGAATGGTTTCTATTATTAAAAGTAGGGATTTTTTCAATTAAAACAGTAATTAGATTGCTTCGTGCCTCGCAATGACACACCTCCATCCCCTCTCAAGAGGGGAACTCGCAACCCTAAACCAATAACACGCAACGTTATTACATCCGAGTGAAGCTCCGGCATCAGGCTCTGTGGCGTAAAGAAAATTACAAACGAGGCGTTAAGAAGCATCCGCTGTTTGAGGCAATAGCCGAGTTCGGATGGTTTAGCCGAGAGCAGTAATTTTTAGCCTAAGGAGCCATAGCCGTGCCTTTTTGGTTCTTTTGTGGCAGGACAAAAGAACAGGTATAACACACCCCTACCCCCTTCTCAAGAGGGGAACTCCTCATCCTCATAACAGCACACTGTGTCATGTCGACGGCAGGGAGACATCTCAATTCAAAATTTAAAATTCATCATTTAAAACAGATTGCTTCGTGCCTCGCAATGACACACCCCCGTCTATCCTCTATCATCTATTATCTCACATCTCAATACTAACTTCAAAAAACCTGAAAAAACAATGGACATTGTACGCCTTCTTCAGCTTATGGCCGAAGACCACAACCTCATTTACCATTACGGTAAAAAAGCCGCATTAAACCTGTTAGAAGGTTCTGCAAACGCAGGGGAAACCTACCTTCTGCACGAATTTACAAACCGCAAAAGCGAGTACAACAACAGCGGAACCCGAATTATGTCCCATCAGTATACGGGCAAATTCTTCTTGGTAAAGCAATCGGATTTCGACCAACAGTACTTTGCCGAGCGCGATACTGCTCAGGCCGGTAAATATGCCACAAACATAGAACCGCTGCTTACCGTTTTTGAAACCCTTGGCAACAGGCTTGCCACAAGAGGCTATACCGTAAGCCAATGGGAAAACATTGACGTAACCGATGCCCTTGATGCCAATATGGACGGACTGCTGTGCTCCTATTCCGTTACAATACCCGTAAAGTATGATACTAACCAGTAGTATTTTATCGGCAGAGTTTGAACTGCTGAAAAGTGAACTCATTGCCAAGTATGACGAACTGGGTATGCGCGCCACCGGGAACTGGGCCAACAGCCTCACTATAGAACTTATAGAAAACAGTGTAACCATTAAGGGCGAAGAATATACCAATGCCCTTGAATACGGACGCAAACCCGGCAAACAGCCCCCCAGCGAAGCCATAGAACAATGGCTGGTGGCAAAAGGCATAGCCGGCACTATAGAGGGCGACATTACCCTTAGTAGTCTGGCCTACCTTATTGCCCGAAAAATTGCACGCGAAGGGTATAATCGCGCCCAACACGGCGGTACTGAGCTAATAAGCACTGTGATAACCCCGCAGCGCATTCAGCAGATTATAAACAAGGTTAGCGATAACGAGCTGGCCAATCTAACCCAAAACCTTACCTCTTTTATAAACAACACTTTTTTATGATCGTATTTACAAACCCCATAGACATTTACCGTGTGCGTATGGCATACAATAACGATGTGCTTAACTTTTACAGCAGCCTGCCGGGTAAGCCCAAATACTGCGACCTTACCTTTAATAATAAACCCATGCGAATTTATCCGGCACCAGACGGTACTTTCTTCCTCAACCTAAAGCCATACGTAACCTCATACATTAATACCCGAAATTTTGAGGATACCCTAACCCCAAGTCTGGAAGGACTTAACACCTACAGTTATGTGTATAATTTTGAAAATGGTTCCTACCTTAATACCAACCTGTACTTTACCATTTGGATGAACGACGGTGCCCACGACGATAATGGTTATAACCTAACATGGATTTCGGCAGCCGAACAGCTTGGCGATTACAACCGCCGCACTACTTCCGATTATTTTTTACTTTCTCCCAATAAGGCTAACAGTACGCAGCATTATTACCTTAAATACTGGGAAGGCTATCCGTTTGATGTTAGCTTTTTTATGCCTACTACCTCCTACTTTTACCTGAAGAATACCACTACGGCATTATCGGCAAAACTGCCAACCAAAGCACGTGTGTCCCGACTTGTTTTTAGCGATGGTCGTACCTATGAAACACTGGAGAGTCTGTTCCCGCTAGTGGAAGGTTTTAACGAAATACGTTTTAAGAAAAGTACGTTTGACTACAGTACAGATAAATTTATTACGCTGGAAAAAGTGCCATACAAAAAAGGCGTTTACCTAAAATGGCTCAACAACTACGGCGGGTACAGCTATTGGCTTTTTGAAAACACCTACAGTATAGACCGCAGTACGCAATACACAGGTGAGTTAGACCGCGATTATTATAATCTGGAAAACTCCTTTGGACGCACTACCCAAATTGGCAAAGAGAGTATGGATACACTTAAGATTACTGCCGAACTACTTAACGACGACGAACGCCGTATTGTACAGGGCATATTGGAAAGCCCAAAAGTGTATCTGTTTACGGGGAAGCCCCTTAGCCAAAACGGAAAAAACAACTGGATGGAGGTTACCCTTAAAACATCAAACGCAAGGATTAAAAACCCTAAACAACAGCTTACCAATTTTACTTTTGATATAGAGCTTCCGCAGCGATACACGATAACGCTTTAAGTTTTGAGTTGAAAGGCATAAGGCAAAAGTTTAGCAAGTATTGTCATTGCGAGGTGGGAGACATCTCAATTAAAATTATACAAACACAACCCTACCCCTCTCAAGGATATATAATTACCTGTAGAAATATTAGATGAAGTAGCGTTCTATTATTCCTTTTTTTTTCAAAAGTTTTTCTATATTAGTAGTACTAACTACTAATGATATGAGAAACTTTACTTATTTTAAAATTCTTCTTTTAGTATCATTTGCTTTCTTGACTTCATGCTCTGAAAATACTACTAAGTTTACTAAAAATACTTTTTCGGGACAATGGCCTTTTTCAGTTAATGAAGTTGAAGTCTTTTGTCGACCATACAAAGAAGTTTATTGTAAAACCGAAGACGGTACAATTTACGCTTTAAACGGTTCTGCTAAAAGTGCTTCCCGAGATGACTCTAAAGTTAAAGAAATAGAGAATATATGGTTAGACAATCCCCAAATTCCTGGTACTAAGATACCTTATAGTGACTTTATTTCAGAAGGTCTTAAGTTATGTGAAAATAAATAACCTGAACTTTTATGATAGAAAATTCTTTAGAGTTACCAAAATGTCCCTTTTGTAATGTAGACAGTCCAAGCCTTGTAATGAGAGCTAAAACTGAAACAAGAGATATGTACGGTAGGAATCATCGGTATTGGGGGTTTTATAGCTGCAACCGATGCGGGAGTGTGGTCAGTGCTGCTTGGGATAATTATCATCACCGTGAAATATATCCACAAAGTGTTAAAGTAGATGATATAATTCCCGCTAAAGCTAGAACTTTTCTTCAGCAAGCTATAGATACTATACATGCTTCTTCTGCATCAATAATGGTAGCGGCTAGCTCTATAGATGCTATGCTTAAAGAAAAAGGGTATATTGATGGAAGCCTTTATGCAAGAATAGATAAAGCGGCCAGTGAACACTTAATAACTAAAGATATGGCTGAATGGGCGCATCATGTAAGATTAGAGTCAAACAAAGAGCGTCATGCTGATTACGAGGCTGAATTGCCGACCCCATCTGATGCACAAAAAGTTATTGATTTTACTTTAGCTCTTGCAGAATTTTTATTTGTTTTACCATCTAAAATTGAACATGGTCTTAAGGATGCTGGTGAATAATGTGTGTTGAAAATTTTAAGCGAGTTTTAAATTTCATTTTTATATTGAATTCGGATTTTATGAATTTTATTTGAGTTGCCCCTGCCATCAACCCATATAAAACTAAAAAACATCTGAATTTTTATTTTAGATGGTTTGGTGTAAAATAGCATATAATTACCCTCTCAAGAGGGGAACTCACAACAACAGAACATCAGAGTGAAGCTCCGGGATCAGGCTCTGTGGCGTTAGGAAAATTGCAAAGGAGGCGTAAAGAAGCATCCGCTGTTTGAGGCGAAAGCCGAGTTCGGATGGTTTAGCCGAATGCAGTAATTTTTAGCCTAAGGAGCCACAGCCGTGCCTTTTTGGTTCTTTTGTGGCAGGACAAAAGAATAATTGAGATTGCCACAGCTTGCCACGCTTTAGTGTGGTCATGTCGACCGGAGGGGAGACATCTCAATTCATAGTTTGAAATTCGATATTTATAATAAAAACGTTATTTTAGTTTGATGATATCAACCTGTTAGCAATGGAAAATAATATAAACCAAGCTGTAACCGCATTTAAAAATTTTATCGAGAATAACCTTAATTACCATGTTCTCTCGGTTATGAGTTTTGATGATTATAAGTCTTTTGTTGTTAAGGTATTTGCCCTATTAAATGAATTGAAAAGTATGGGGGTTACCAAAAATGAAATTTATTCCTTTATCAATAAACATTATTCAAATGTAACGAGTGCAGCTGATGAAAATGATATCCTTTTTGAAAGAAGGTTTTCGGCTATAACAGAAGACATTATAGAATTTTGTGCAAATCCACTCTTTTGGAGTACTGATTTTGATGTATATATGAAAAAATGGGATAAATTATTTGCGACAGACTGGTGTAAGAAAGTTTAGTTACTTATTTTAGCGCTGTTAGACCAAAACCTTACCTAATGAAACAATTCTTTTTTACTGCCCTTTTCTTTTTTACGACAAATATTATACAAGCTCAGGAGTATACCGTTGTTGGCCTTGATGGCGAAGTTGAGAATACTAAGACGGAATTAACTGATGAGTGTAAGGAAAAAATGGCTGCACTTAAAGAGCAGTTTTTAAAAATGCATAACTCGCCCGAATCTGTAAATCTTAGGAAACTAACCGAAGAGTTTTTTGCCAAAGTACATAACAAAGAGCCTATGGACGACCCGAGGGCTACCAATTTTACTGAGAAGATTCTTTTTTGGGTAGAAGCACACATTGACCAAACCGATTTTTCCAGTGCTGAAGAAGCTAAAGATGCCTGGAATAAAAAAGATAAAGCTCTGTTAGCTTATACCAAAGCCAATACGGATTATTATGTCATGTTAATGCAAACTATGGAAACTTGTGGTTCAGACACTGTTGAAGAGTTTGAGAGAGAAATGCACAGGGTATATGGAATGTATTAAAAACTCTTATTTAAAGAGTAGCCAATCTAATTCATAAAGCTGGCAATAAACTAAATTTCAAAGAGTTATAATAGCTAACTATTACAATTTACTTTGCAATGAAAAAATACCTTACACTGCTGTTTGTTTTTGTGTGCGTTTGCCTTTTTGCACAGGAGGAAAAAATTACCTTTAGGTTTGAGGCCGATACTACAAAAACCATAACATTTAAAGCACCTGGTATGGATAGAGACCAGGTATTCGATTATGTTTTTGAATGGTCCAAACTATACTATAAACCGGTTATTAATATGACTCCAGTTGAAGAAGACCTTTTAAACAAAAAGCTCATAATTAACGGAGGATTTTTTAAGCCTTTTTGTAAAATCTCTAAGAACTTTTATGACAAGAACTTTTTTAGTTCTGAATATCTGTTGATTATAGAGTGTTATGACCAAAAGTATGTAATGCGATTTTACCACAAAAGATTTGTAGATAATTCAAAACATCTTGAAGAAACCCAATTTAAGTTACAGCATTTTTTTAAACATCCCGAGGTATTTAGTGAATGGCTGGAAAACTATGAATACCGAATTAGCGATATATTCAATTCGTTAGACTATTACATGAAGGAAGGTATCTTTTTATATCCGGATCAAGAAAAAAAGAAACCCTAATTTAAATCTATACCAGATTGCTTCATGTCTACCGCAGGGAGACATCTCAATTCAATATTAAAGTAATCTACTTTATTTTCCTTGGCGGGCCATCTATTTTTACTGGTGGCGGTGGTGGCAATTTATACTGTAATATCCCTGAATTAAACAAATGATACTTCATTGGTTTTAAGTCACAATTCTTAAGGGCAAGAATATCGTTCACCACCTTTACCTGCTCCTCACTTTCTAGGTTAGCAATATAAAAAGTAGTTGTAAGTGTGTCAACGGGTTTATCAGTATTCTCCAGGTAGGTATTAATATTTAGCTGATAAAAATTAGCATCGTCTATATACCCATAATCCAGTTTGTTATCAAAAACGGCTTTGCTGCGCTCTAATATCTCGGTTACTTTTTCCTTACCAATAATACAATAGTAGTATTTATACAAAAATGTATCTTTAACTGTCTCCTGCGGATTAATTTCCTCACAGTAAAACAAGGTATCGCCTTTTAATTCTATACCGTATCTCGGTTCACTGGGATCCATTCCGCTGCCAACAGTAATAATCAGGTTTTCCTGCATTTCCTGAGGCTTTTGTGTACAGGAAAACAGTATAAAAAACAATAAGGGTAATAATAGCTTATTATGTTTCATTATTTTACAACAAAAGGTTCTGTATAAATTAGTTCACGGTTTTTCTGTTCTTTTCGCCAGTATCTGGCCTCAAGCCTATAAGTCCCTCGTTTTGCTTCGTCCAGTAAACGTCGGTTTTCAGCATCAGTATATTGCGGAGAACGAAGCCACTCCGACTCGGATATTTCAAAAGATTTTTCCAGGGATTCGCCTGCTTTAACAACCAAACAAAATTCAGCTTTAACGTGAGGTTTAGAAAAAGCATCTTTCCTGTAACTATCCCACTCGCCCGATTTTTCATTAAGCCTTTGCAGTCCAAAGGTTACATACAAAGTATCGATAGTGTTGTTGGTTACTTCCATTTGTATTTTTTCTCCTTTTCTAAACTCTAATTTAGGAAAAGATACAGTTACATCTGCCTGTGCAAAACCAACAACATAAAACAGTAGTAATGGCAGCAATAATAATCTTTTCATAGTAAGGCGGTTATAACCCAAATATAGCAATTTTTAAGTATTTAATATTCATTTACAATAGCAGTTAGTTGGTATGAGATTCCTCACTTCACTGCATTTCGTATCGGAATGACAAAGCCAAAAGGGGTGTCATGTCGACCGCAGGGAGACATCTCAATTTAAAATTTAAAATTCAACATTTAAAAATAGATTGCCGCGTCGTTCCTCCTTGCAATGACACACTCTGCCCCTCTCAAGAGGGGAACTGCTCACTCATACGATTCATCATATTCTGTCTCAATTCTCAATACTTAGTACTCAATAAAAAGATTTGACCATAAAACACCAACTTGTCCCTTCTCCTCTACATTAACGGGCAGTTAATAGATCTGGATGCCGGCCAGCACATTGCCCAAACAAAACAGGTAAACGACCTAAACAGCCTGGACGACAGGCAGGCCAGTTATACCAACAAATTTAAACTCCCAAAAACGGCAAACAACATAAGGGCAATGGACCAAATGACCCTTACGGGAAACTCATCTAACGTGCCATATAAAAAAAACAGCTGTAGCCTGTTTAACGATGCTGGCGAATGCTTTGTTTACAACGGCTGGGCAGTAATTACCGATGGCGGCGACTATTATGAAGCCGTAGTGTATGACGGTATTATAGACCTGTTTAAGGAAGTGGAAAAAGATACACTTGCCACAATTGGCCTTGACGAACTTACGCACGAGAAAACCCCTGAAACGGTAGTACAATCTTGGACACAAAACCTTCCCTACCGTTACATTCTTGCCGACTATAACGGGAAACGAATTTATAGCAGGGGATTACTGGGGGCTCCCGACAGAATAAATATCGACTATATGGTTCCGTCCATAAATGCGGCATGGCTTTGGGATAAGATATTTTCCCATTATGGGTTTACTTACACCGGATCTGTATTTGAATCGGATGAGTTTAAAAACCTATGGCTTACCTATCCTAAAGGCGTAGAAAACTCGGGAGATATTGTATTTAAAAGTACTCCGGAAAAATGGAGCTGGTACAACTCCAGTAGCCTGGGCTGGAAGATATTCTCTACTCAGTATTATGAACCTGAAGTTAACGAACTGGCCGAAGGCAGCGATTTAAGGCACCTTAAGGTAGACCAAACCGCTAACTACAGGCTTACTGTAAAAGGTAAACTCGACTGTACGCAACCGGTAAATTTGGTAGTGTGTAAAAATGCCGAAAACTACGGTCAGTTTATGAGTCATCATTATGAAAACTTTCCGCAACTGTTTACCGCAAAAGAGAACATTGCGCCTGATACCGAATTCAGTTTTTCTAAAACCATACGGCTGGAAGAAAACGAAAGTATTTGCCTGGTATTTACAAATCCTGATGACAGGTTCTTTTTCAATTTTGTACCAATGCTGGATGTTACCCTTACAAGGCTTACTACCGGCGAAATGGACTTTAGCAATGCCCTGGCTGAGTTTAGCATTAAAGACTTTATCAAGGAAATTGTGTACCGTTTTGGGCTTACCCTGTTTAAGGACAAATACACTAACAATTATGAGTTCCTTTCGTTAACCGAACAGCTTAAAACACCCCCTGTTACAGACTGGAGCAGCAAGTTTGCCAAAAAGCTTAACGAAAGCTACATATACGGCAGCTATGCCCAGCAAAACTGGTTTAGGTATCTCTACAATACCGAAGGGGCTTTTCATAACGACCATTATATTACAGTAAACAACCAAAATCTTGCAGAAAGTAAAGACAGTATTAAGTCTAAAATCTACAGTCCGGAACAGCAGTTAACCTTTCTCGATGAGCCTACAAATATCTATAAGCTATGGGAAAAAGAAGTCGTGGAAGAACCTGAAGATAACGAACCTCCCGTAACGTATAAGTCACTGGACAAACGCTTTTATTTAATGAGAGCCAACTTAAGGCCTGGAAATGTAATGGCATTAAGTTCAGAATTAGGTTCCAGTATTCTAACCTCGCAGTATTACAGGGAAAGCTTTACCAAACTGTCTTTTGGCGATATTATAAACACCTATTACGCTCCGCTGCAAAGCATACTGGAAAAAGCCCTTATAGTAAACGCAGAGCTTTACCTTACCGATAGTGACATTGCCAACTTCGACTTTAAAAAGCTGTATTATATAGATGCGCTTTCGGCTTATTTTATGGTAAACAAAATAAACAACTACATCCCCGGCAGGCTTACCAAATGTGAACTGGTTAGGGTTAATTACACTCCTGCATATAGTGGGTTTAGCCTTCCGGTTGTACGTGTAAATACTATAAACATACGAAGCGTGGTACAGCTTACCCCTCTTACCTACATAATTAACCACGAAACAAACTTTACACCGGTAAACAGTTTGATCTATCAGTACTCGCCCGATGGTGTTAACTGGAAAACTGCACAGGTACAGCAGTCGCCAAGGCAACCCGATACCGTTATTACCCCTGTACCGGCAACACACTTCAGGGTAAGGTATGAGGCCACAAAAACACTATCAAACACTTTTATACTTGACTAACAACAAATAAATGGCAGAAAAAATTGTAATTGCACAACTCGACATTGATGTAAAAAGCCTTGTGGAGGGAGCCAATGAAGTAAGGGAAGCTATAAAAAAACTTAAAAACAAAATAGATGACCTCATAGCTTCGGGGCAGGCATCTTCCCAACAGTTTAAAGACATGAAAAAAGAGCTTGCCAAGCTTAACGAAGCATTAGGCCAACAGGCTAAAGCTATTAAAGATGCAGCCAAACAATCAGAAAAACTTAGTGAGGCTCACGATTACCTGGCAAAGTCAGCAAAAAATGCTGCCGGTAAACAGGCAAGCCTTACTTCTTCGGGACAAGAGTCATCACAACAGTTTAAGGAATCTAAAAAAGAACTTGGCAAATACGTTAAAGCGCTCGAGGATCAGGTTGAAGCCACTAAAAAAGCTATTAAACAAACGGATAACCTCAGTGAATCTCACGATGACTTGGCAAAATCGGCAAAAAAAGCGGCTAAAGAGCAGGATTCCCTTAGCGACTCGGCAGACGATGCCTCTTCAAACCTAAAAAAACTGTCAGGAGCAATAACATCTGTAAAAACAGCTTCCGATCAAAGTTCAGGAAGCCTTAAAGAAGGGGGCAAAACTTTTTCGGAATATAAAAAACAGACTATAGATGCTTTTCAGAGTATTAATGTTTTTAACGGCGGCATAAAAGGGTTAAAACAACGTGCACAGGAAGCAGGCGGAATGGGACCCCTTTTAAAAAATGCATTTAAAGATATTAGTGAAGGTATAGGCGGAATGACAAAAGCATCAGATGCCTTTACTGCTACACCTATAGGTGCCATATTAAAAGGGATTAATTTAGCCATAGACTTTTTAAACAAAGCTTTTAAAGATTTCAGGCCTGTTATGGATAAGGTAGCACAGGTTACTGCAGCTGCGGGTGCTGTTTTTGATTCCATTAAAAACTCCCTGCTCGACCTTATAAACGTGTTTAACGGCTCTAAGTCCATATTAAGTTGGTTTACCAATGCAGGAGAAGGTATGGCAACTGCTGCACAGGAAGCCTATGAGCTTAAAAAAGCGCAACAGGAACTGGCCGACAGTATGGCTTTACAGGAAATAAGAAATGCCGAAGCCCAAAAAAGCATTGAAGAGTATACACAGGCATCGGAAGATCAAACCAAATCGGAACAGGAAAGACTGGAAGCTCTTAAAAAAGCCAATGAAACAGAGAGTAAAAATCTTACCGAAAGGAAAAAACATTCTGAAGATGCGTATCAGCAAGCCATAAAAGCAATAAAAGCAGGAAGTAACCTTACTAAAGAGGAAATTAAAAACCTTGAAACTAAGGGATATGAATATGCACAACATCTTCAGGAAACCAAAAGCATAAGTCAGGAAGAAATAGATGCGCTTAAGGAAGCACAGCTTAACAGGATTGCTCTTCAAACGGAAGAACAGCAGCTTACCAAAAAACATTTTGATAATATAAACACCCTTAACGAAAGCTTTACCCAAAAACGCGAAGAAGAACAGAAAAAAAGGGAACAGATACAGCAGCAGGCTATGGATAAGGCACTGGAAAGACAGCAACAGCTTTTAGACCTTTTTGAAGCCGAGAACAGTGAAAAAGCAAAAACGCTTCAGCAGAAGATTGCCTATGAGCAGGAATATGCAAAAAAGTCTATAGCCCTGCTTGATGAAGAGCTTAAACAAAAGAAAATTAGCCAACTGGAATATAAAACAGCAGTTATTAATATACAGAAAGAACTGGGAGAAAAAACCTTCAAAGCCACACAGGGGTATGTTAATGCCGAACTGGAATTATGGAAACAGGAGCATCAAAGTAAAATTGACGGGGCACAGGTATTAACCGATGCGTTAATAAAAGAGGAAGCTAAAAGGCTTGAAGAACTCAGGCAAAAAGAAATTGATGCACTGTTTACCGGGACAAACCTTGATGCTGAAACACTTGAAAACAAACGAGCTAATAATGAACAGCTTTCACAGCAGGAAACAGAATATTATACTGAGCTTTTAAGGATTAGGCAGGAGTATGACGAAACCATAAAAGCTAACGATGCAGCTCTTGTACAATCTAATAAAGAACAGAAACAAAATGAGATTCAAAATGAAGTACAGGCAATACAGGAAAAAGCCGCAGCAGCACAACTGGATTATGAAGTAGATAAAGCTAATGCACAAAGCCAGTATGAGCAGGAACTTATTGATGAGAACGCACGCTATGCTGCCGAAGTTGCCAAACTGGATGAACGAAAAGCACAGGGATTAATAAACGAACAGCAGTATAACGATCTTCTTAAAGCCGAAGCACAAGAGCACGAAGATAATGTAGGCGATATTAAGGAAGCTGCTATGGAACGTAAGCTAAGCCTGGCTTCGTCTACCTTTGGTAATATGAGTACCATTTTAGGGAAAGAAAGTAAGGCGGGTAAGGCAATGGCTGTGGCACAGGCTACTATAGACACTTACCAGTCGGCCGTATCGGCATTTAAGTCACTATCGGGAATCCCTATTGTGGGTCCGGCACTGGGTGCAGCAGCAGCAGGTGCAGCCGTTGCTACCGGACTCGCCAACATTAAAAAGATAACCTCTACTAAAACCCCTAAAGCCGAAAAAGGTGCTTTGTTTAGCATAGGCGGACAAAGGCACAGTGCGGGCGGTACACTTTTTACCGGCGAAGACGGTACCCGCTTTGAAGCCGAAAAAGGAGAACTTATAGGTGTTATGAACAGAAATGCGGCACGCCACTTTATGGCGTTTAATAACACTTTCCCTGCCGGCAGAAGCGGTTCTGGTAATTATTTTGAAAGCGGAGGTATAGTATCGCGTGAAATTGCACCGTCTCAAATAAACATGCAGGAACTGGCTAACCTAACTGTTCAGGCAGTAAAAAGTATTCCGCCACCTGTGGTTGCCGTAGAGGATATTCTTACTCAGGGCAACAGTTATGTACAGGTTAGGGACAATGCTAACTTTTAATACAAACAAAAAGGCTTTAGCAAATGCTAAAGCCTTTTATTTTTATACCTGTACAAAGCAATTACAGCTTGTTTTTTTCTTCAATGGTTTTAAAAGAACACTCAACAACACCTCTTATTATTTCTCCATGCATACTGGGAATATCACTATTAACAGGTGTTTTTTCCTTTCCGAAAATAATAGTGGTTATAATGTTTTCGGTAAAAAGTTTTTTCTCTTTATCCGTAGTTATTTTATATATGCAATTTTTGTGTTCTCTGCTACCGTCGTTTAATTTTCCATCAAGTTTTATATTAGGTAACTCCAGTTTTTCACCATTATCAAAAATAACAGTAACTCCTTTACTGGCTGTAGTAGGCATAGCCAGCATAAGATCTACCTCCAGTTTGTCTGTTTGAATATTATTATGTAACCATACTATTACACCCCAAATACTTTTTGTCATCTTGCTCATTTTCTTACCTTCATCTAGTCCGGGCTGAAAATATTCACAATAAAAACCTTCAGGTAAATCAAGGTCTCCTTCTACTTCAAAATAGTATTCAGATTTGTCATATTTATTAAGCTCATAGTAAATAATCTCACCTTCAGCAGACTCCAGTTTTAATATCTCAGGATACTTAGTGTCATTTGACACTACTTTAAACACCTTGTTTTCAAGAGAGTCAGCAGACGATTTTTTATAATCAATTTTACTATACGTCTTCATTGCTAAAGCATCAGTGTAAAAATTGGGGTAGCCTTTATCTCTAAATTTCTCGGGAAGAGGTTTTACCTTAACCGTTTTACCGATTAAAATTTCGGGATGATTGTTAGGGAAAATTTCTGCTCGTCTTGTTTCCTGAGCACTTACAACTAAACTAAATAATAAGGCAAATAATAAACTAAGGTTTTTCATTTTGGCGTGATTTAAATTTAATAAGATTATTTTGGCCAAATATATAAGATTATTTTCTAATAGCAGAGATTTTTTTTATTTTTGCTTTAAATATTTGACTACACTTTTTATCTCTTGATAAATGAAATACTTAGTGGCTGGAAAAACTTTTTAACCCGGCCCGAAGTAACCGAAAACACAGCCCGCCACCGCGCAAAACTGTGTGCCGCCTGCCCCAATGCGAAAAGAGGGAAACTGCTTGCTTTTATAAAAGACGACCTTACCGAAATACAGGGAAACTATTGCAACCTGTGCAAATGCCCGCTTTCGGCAAAAGTGCGCTCTAATGATATTTGTCCGATAAATAAATGGTAATGACCCGCTATGAAATTCTCCTTAGCCTGGGCGAAAACTTTGTAAAACTGGTAGGCAAAAACCTCATCCCGGTACATGTACTGGACTGGAAAGTATATTATGAAGCCTACCTTAAGGAAACCGAATACCACAAAAAGCATTTTAAGAAAGTGCGCAAAACCCACATGATACAGCTTATTGCCGAGAACTATAACATTACCGAACGTACCATGTTTAATGTGGTTTCGTTTATGGAAGGGAAATAACAGCCTTAGCGGATGTTTTTCCTTATACGGCTAAGCGAGTGTTTTGTAATACCTAAATAGGAAGCGATATACTGCAAAGGCACGCGATTAGCGAGGTTAGGAAACTTTTCCAGAAAGCTAAGGTAACGCTCTGTTGCATCCTGCGGAAACATATTGCTAAGACGTTCCATTTTTTGGGCAAGACCCTTTGTTGTGATTTTGTAGATCATGGCATCCCATATCATTATAGTGTCCGACAGGTTTTTCATGGCATCCTTAGAGAGTATAAGTACAACACTATCGGTTACGGCCTGCACGTACCTTGTACTGCAAACCCCCGAATTATAACTTTCTACATCTACCATAAAACTATGTTCGCTTACAAAATGTTTAGTGACTTCATTACCCTGTTTGTCATAATAGCAAACCCTGAAAATACCATCAAGGGTAAAGGCTATTTCGCGGGCTACCTGCCCTGCCTCCATAAAATAGTCCCCTGCTTTGTAGGTCCTCTCTGTAACCGATGCTTTTATAAGATCTGTTTGCTGTTTATTGAGGTCTCCAAACTGAAGTAAAAAGTCAATTAAAGGCTGTGTATCCATCGCTATGCTGTTGCTTATATAGTTGTAAAGGTCTTAATAAATTTAATACCATAAAAATACAGCATCCCCTTAGCGGAGATGCTGCTTTAGTATTACCACGGGCTTATCTCAGTACCGTCTGTAATGTCGTGAGAAAAGTAATGTCCCGTTGGTGCATCGGCACCGGTATCAGTATGTTTAATAACAAATGCCGCCGACGCCTCCGGACTAAGCGGACCGCTGTTATGGTTAAACTCTGTAGAGGTATAACCCGGGTCTATCGCATTTACCTTAAAAGATGTGTCTTTAAGCTCGTAAGCCAATACAATGGTATAGGCATTTAATGCCGATTTAGAAGGGCCGTATGCTGCGCCTTTTACCTGATAATATTTCCAACTCGAATCTGAATGCAGGGTTAAGGATGCCAGCCCCGAAGTAACGTTTGTTATCCTTGGGCTCTCTGACTTTTTTAATAACGGAAGAAAAGCCTGCGTAACGCTTATAACCCCAAACAGGTTGGTTTCAAACACCTCTTTTATAATTGATAAAGATGTGTTTTGTGCATCCTGTTCCATTCCGCCAAGTATCCCTGCGTTATTGATAAGGATATCCAGTTTGCCTTTCTCCTTCTCTACCCTTGCCTTTGCCTTAGCAATAATTTCTGCATTGGTAACATCCAGTGTTAGGGCTTCAATATTTGTAAAGCCTTCTGCTTTTAGCCCTTTAACAACCTCCTCACCTTTTTCGGCATTTCTGCTGCCCAGGTAAACAAAGTGTCCTTTTTTTGCCAACTGTTTTGCCATTTCAAGGCCTATGCCTCTTGTGGCTCCTGTAACTAATACTGTTTTCATTTTTTAATTGATTTTTATTTACAGCAAAGTTCATCCTTTAAAAAAGCTTAGCAGTTGCCAAATGACAAAAACAAAAAAAGAGGCTTTAGTGAGCCTCTTTTTTTAACCTGATATATTTTATTCTAAAGCAAATACCGTATTGACCTCTACAGAAAACAAGAGTTTTTCAAACTCAGTAGGTATCGGTTCATAGGAAGAAGACCTCCCTTTAGTTATTACTACTTCCTCTAGCAATGCAGCTTTATATAAACTTTCCGATTTAAAAGACTTATCGGTTATAAAAAGTGCCTTTCCTAATTTACTCCCTGCAGAGGTAGCCATTAAGCTGGCATTTTTACATGCTCTTTTAATCGCTTTCAGCTTAAGCTCCATAATTAGCTCTTCCTTTTTAGAGTAGTCTTTTTTTTCTATATGCACATTAGAAATGTCCTGCTGTTCTAAAGCGGCAATAACTTTTCCTGCCATAACAGCATCGTGTACCTCTAGCGTGTACATTTTTGTTTTGTTTATTTTTTGACCCGAAAGAAAATAGCGTTGGTACTCACTATCCAGTGTACCTAAAGTCAAATCTTTTTTTGTATCAATACCCAGCGCTTTAAGTGTGGTTTCCATATCTTTTTCCATGTCTTCCACCGCTTTTTTGCCTCGGGAGTCACCTTCCCTAAGGGTTATTTTAAGCTTAATAATATCGGGCATTATTAATGTATCAGCGGTTGCACTTGTGGTTATAAACGGCTGATCTATAAAATTCTTTTGTGCAAAAAGGCTGCTGCAGGCCATTAGCATTACTAAAAACATGTTCTTCATAATTTATGGTTTTATAGTTTGTGATTAGTTTTTTACTTCGGTTAAGCCAAATTCCCTATCGTTTATGTAATCTTCTATGGCAATCCGTATCCTTTCATCTTCATATTTTTCACGATATACCTGAACAGTAAACTTAGAATTGTCATAAACCCGACTTTCGGTTTCTACACTCTCATATGTTACCTGATAATCTGTCCAATTATAATCCGTCTCTTTATCATAAGTCCAGGGATTTGCTATAAGCCTGCCACTAAATTGGCTTTTTATGACTGTTCCCTCTTTCTCGGTAAAGGTATAATCTATATAGCCTCCGGTTCTTTTTGCTTCAAGCATACAATCGCAAACAGCAATAGACTTAAAAGTATAAGTTTTACCTTCTTCAAGTATGTTAGGAAAAGTTAGTTTTTCTTTTTTATATTCATAAGAACCTTTTTCCCTTATTTTACGTTCAATAAACTCCCATAACGATTTATCAGCATCAATTTCTGTAACACTTGAAATGTTAACCTGAGATTCTCTCCCTCCATAATGCCCGTATCGCTTTCCATAAGTTCGAATACCTTTAACCTTCAAATATATTCCCTTATTAAAAGAACTTTTAATGCCTAATCCCCTTTCTCCATTAACATAAATATTTTCTATAATATTTTCATCAAAAAAAGGCCATGCATCTCCTTGAAATTCTTCATTTTCAAACCATACAAATGTATGTCCCTCAAATGGGCCTGTATAGTAACCTTCTTTCTCAAAGTATTCCAGTCGCTCTTCACCTTCCTTTAATTCTGTTTTATAAACCTGATGTTTTTTTAAATAATCTTCCAATAGGAGATTATTATCAGATACTGCAACCTCATCGGCTTCAATTTGGTAGAGTATAGAATAGGTTGTGGCAAAAAAGGGCTTTTTAATTTTCTTGCCTTTAACCCTAATCAGGGCAGTATTATTAAAGTTTTCAGGAAGTTTTTTACCATTTAACTTAAGAAAAAACGGTGCGCTGACAAGGCTGTCCTGTAACGGAAAAAACAAATGCTCTTCTCCGTTTACCTTATAAAACCCTTCTAACTCTTCACTCTCCTGCCCGTAAAAACAAACATAAACAAACAACAATAATAATGTAAGGTGCTTTTTCATAGGTTTAGTTTTTTACTTCGGTAAGTTCCATAGTTATCGGCGAAGTATTATAATTGTTTTTAATGTCTATTTTTAGGTTACCCTTTTCGTCTTTTTCTCTTAATACATATAGTGTAAGCAGCGATTTGCCATTAACATACCTGTCGGGTTCAGTACTTTCATAGCCCTCTCTATACCAGGAGTCGGGTTCTGTGGAAGAAACAAATACATAATACCACGGGTTTAAAACAAGCTTACCTTTAAATTCAGTCACTTTTTTACTCTCATCGGTAGCTGTAAATGTATAATGTATATAGCCTCCCTTTCTTTTAGCTATTAACATAAAGCTGTGTCCGTCTTTTTGTCCCTTAAAAGTATATTGCTTGCTTTCCTGTAAGGTAGAAGGAAAAACTTCCTTTTCATCGTCTTTACCAAAAAAGCCCCTCTTTGCAACTATTTCTGCCTTATAATCCCATAAGGTTTTAGAAACATCAACCTTTTCTATATCCCAAATAAAATATCTGTACATAAAGTGGTTATTAAATGCATTAGGATCATCATAGATACGTAAACCCTTAGCTTTAATAAGTATACCGTGAGTAAGGTACTCCTCATGGACTTCTCTAAGGTGGGGTACAAAAGTGGTTATAAATTGCAGCTTAGGTATCTTTTTAATAGCGTTGCTAAAAATCACCCCTCCTGTATTTACCAGGTCGCCGTTTTCCAGAGCCGTTACATACATCTGTTCGTTATATTCGTAGTTTGTGCTTAAAAACAGTTCGCCTTCAAAATATTCGGCCTGTTCCTTTTGAATTGGTTCCGGCTTTAACCCAGACTGCTTTTCAAGATAGTCTTCTAAAAGCTGATTGTCATTTGTAAGGGTTACTTCGGTTGCCAGTATTTCTTTCCATGATTCATACCCAAAAAAATAAGGATACATATCAGGTTCCGGATAAGGTATAAATCCACTTGAAAGCCTGCCCTTAACCTTGATAAGTCTGCCACTTGTAAATCCTTTAGGTAGAGAGATATTATTATCTGAGAGGATAAGTACCGCCGGTGCTGAAAGTTTTCCATCTTCCAACTTAAAAAATGCTAAGCTGCCATTGTATTCAATACAAAAACCCTGTGCATCAAAAGCTGTAGTCTTTTTAGTTAATCCTATTAATTCAAGGCCTTGTTTTGTAGCAATAATGTCTGCCGTATAGGTCCTGTCTATCTTCAGTATTTCGTTAACCGTAAAACGTCCGTCAGCATCTGTAAAGCCTTCAAGTTCTATATAAAAAGGAGTATACTGAAATAAATTTCTAAGTCTTTGGGTCATTTCATCATTCTTCAAAATCAACTCCACTTCTTTATAATTCACCCCATTACCTTTATACAAAATAGGATAATCATTATCGTAAGCGTTTATATAAAAACCATTTACAACTTCCTGCCCGTAAAAACAAACAGAAACAAACAACAATAATAATGTAAGGTGCTTTTTCATATTCATTTATTTTTAACCAAAAGTTCGGTATTCTCTACCCATACCGCCAGATACGGATTCATAGTGTCGCTTCTAAGCAGTAACAGGAAAGGCTTGTTTACAAACATTCTCTTAGGCTTTGCAGGTACAATACTGTCTACCGCTATCGCAGCTTCACTTTGTACCTCAGCTCCTTTTTCATCTAACCTGAATTTGGTATGCTGATACACCTCTGCCACTGTATGTGGTTTTTTACCGCTTTGGGTTGTAAAGGTGTTATTAATCAGTTCAGGGTAATCATAATCGATATCGAAATCTATTTTAGGGATAACCAAAAAATCAAGTTCACTAAACTTGGTTTTTAAAACCTCCTTTTCAATTTCCTCGGCTGTGGAAGGTTTATTTAAAGTATAAACAACGTGTTGTATAGCGGCTTCCAGAGTCTGAGGCCTTTTTGAGGGCATCCAAATCAGTATCTCGTGTTTTGGATCTTTAGGGTTTAAACGGACAATAAAATCACTGTCACTGTTATACTCCAATATGTCTGCCCTAAATTCATATTCCCCACCACGTATGCAAAAGGCTTCTACTTTAGTACCGTTAAAAACAAAATCGCCATTATAGTTATCCATAGGATACTCAAATGGCAACTGCTTACTAAAAGATGCCGAAACCTCTATGGATCCTGTTAGTTCATTAATATGAGTAGTTGTTTTATAATCTATATTGGTAAACACATTTTTTACAAAAAAGCTATGCTCGTTAAGTCTTTGCAATTGCGGAAAAGAATCGCTAACCGTTATTTCTTCGCCTATAGCCTCTCCTATTTTTGTCCATGCATAAGGTAACGATGCACAGTATATGGCATTTTTACCCGTAAGGGTATTATCTGGTGAAGCAAAAAACTCTGTATTCTTTAGGTCAGTCAGGTGGGTTATGGAAGTCGTATTCCCTAAAACCGGTTCTTCTCTTTTCTCCTCCTGTTTACAGCATACAAACAGAAGTGCCAAAAGCGGCATTGTAAGGCGTAGGGATTTCATGGTTTGCGTTATTTGGTTGTTCTTCAAATATAACGCAAAATGTTAAAATTTTATTACTGAAAAAGTCGCTTCAGTAAAAACCTAAAAACTCCCGTATATTTGTTTACAATAATATAAAATTAAAACTATTTAGAATAAATAAAAATTAATTAAATTTGTCTGTAGTTTACATATTTTGTTATATTTACTAATAAGATTTTATCACTAATAAAATCCAAAAAATGTCAAAAAAAGAAACAGAAATATACAATTTTAATGCTGTAATAATAGGAAATTTTAATCCTGTAATAATAACTCCACAATGGATGTTAAATAAAGGATTGATTCGTGAAACTGAAGCAGAAAATGCTAAAGTCATAATTATTCACCCTGAAATCTGTCGATTTGAATTAGACTGGTTGATTTTTGAAGCATCTCAAACAAGAATAGATTTTAAAACAAAAAGTGAATCTCATTTTGAAATTTTAAGAGATTTAATTATCAGTATTTTTTCAGCATTAAGAGAAACTCCTCTTGTTTCATTTGGCTTAAATCATTTAAGACATTATACTCTTAGAAACACTGAAGAGTATATAAACTTCGGGTATTGGTTCTCACCTGTTAATCAATTTGAAAATGTTCTTAGGAATCCTAAATTACTTAATATAACTTTTTTAGAACAAGGAGATATTGACAAAACTGACCAAGGAAGATATCGAGTCACAATTTCTCCATCGGATTTAATATCTGACAGTAAATCAATAATGATTAATATTAATCATCATGTAGAAAATATACCAAACGGTGAAGCAAAACATTTAATTAATAAATTAGCCGAGATTTGGGAATCCTCTTTTAATAAAGTAGATGAAATAAATTCAGAAATATGGAACAAAGTACAGCTTTAAATAAATCTTTGAATAGTGCAGCGTGGTATGAATTTGATTCTCAAAACGAGAGCAAAAATGAATTATTAATATCGATAATCGATAATTCCATAAAAAAATATAGTACGTGTTTAGATAAGGATATTAATGATTCTGAATCAAAAGAGGATAAAAATACTATTAAGTTAGATTTACCAAACCTAGATTCATATTTTGAGATACCATCTCCTAAAAAATTCTCAAAAAAAGTCCAGAAGTGGAAAGGTGTCGTGGATAAAGTTAATGAAGATTCATTTACAGCTAATGTTTTCGATTTATCTGATGATACAACTTATGAATATGGCGAATTTGATATAAATGAAATATCGCCAGATGATTTAAAGCTTTTAGATAATGGATCCATTTTTTATTGGACTGTTGGATATTTTATGGATAATGGACAAATAAGTAAAAAATCTGAAATAAGATTTCAAAGATTAATCGAGTTAAGTGAGGAAGATATTAATGAAGCAAATGATAATATCGAAAATTTCTTTGGCAATTTATTAAGTTAAAAAAATTGCTAGAAATTGCACCAAATAGTAATGAAGTAGAAGTGTCATTAATTGGCACTGGAGGAGGATATGGTGAAAGCATTGTGTTGAAGCTTTCAAAAAATGATTGGATAATAATTGATAGTTGTATAAATCCTAAAAATAAAAAGCCACTGCCCTTAGAGTACCTAGAAAGTATTAATGTGCATCCAGAAAACATCAAACTTATAATATGTACTCACTGGCATGATGACCATATCAAAGGTTTATCTAATATCCTCTATAAATCTGAAAATACTTCTTTCGTAACATCTTTAGTAAGAGATTTAAAACAATTTTTATTGTTCATTTCCTTAGATCACCAAAAATCTATAAAGGGCGGAATGCGATCAACTGAAGAATTCGGAAAATGCTTACAAATATTAAACGATAGAAATAAAAAAATTGATTATGCAATTTACAATCAATTATTATACAGAAATATTGAAGATAAATATACTTTTGAACTATATTCATTATCTCCATCTCCAAAAACAATTGATGATTTTCAAGGAGAAATAAGCACCTTAATTGATAATTATGGCAAAAGAAGTTTTAGACCCACATATAATAGTCCTAACGAAAAATCAGTGGCATTATTACTTAAATTTAATGATCAAAGAATCATTTTAGGCTCTGATTTAGAAATAGGAAATAATGAAGAACAGGGGTGGTTGCATATTATCAAAAACTCATTAGTTTTTGATAATGAAAAAGCAAAAATATTTAAACTTCCGCATCATGGTAGTCAAAATGGCTATCATAAAGATCTTTTTGATAAATATATAGATTCTAATCCAATCTTAAAACTTACACCTTGGAATAAAAATACTATTCTACCTACAGCTGAAATGATAAAGATTTACAATCAACATTCTAATGATATTTATATAACATCTAAAATCATTTCTAATAGTAAACCCAAAAAAAAAGATAAATCAATTGAAAAAATAATTAAACGCTTTTCAATAAGTCTTAATGAGGTTAAATATAACAAAGGTATTATTCGTTCAAGAATAGATTATACAAATCCTGAGTCAAATTGGAACACAGAAATATTTGAAAGTGCCATAAAAATATAAGTTTACTGAAAAAGCCGCTTCAGTAAAAACCTAAAAACCCGCCGTACCTTTGTACTGTAAAAATGAGACAACAAAAGTTACTTGGTCTTAGTAACTAAAAATCTCCCCTCTAACCTCATACAGCTTGTCATGTCGACCGCAGGGAGACATCTCCTAATTTAAAATCTAAAATTCAGAATTTAAAATAGTTGAAGATTGCTTTGTGCCTCGCAACAACACACCCTACCCTCACACTGATTACTGATTACTGAACGCTGCATTCTCAGTCTGTCATCTATTATCTCACTTCTCAATACTTAATACTTAATTCTCATCACTATGAAATGACAGGAAACATTTACATCTCCGGCCAGATAGGCTCTTTTGACGGAACTCCCGGCATAGCGCTTATAGACGTTGTAAGCCAGGTAAAAAAACAGCCCAAAGCCACTGCTTTTAACGTACACATTAACTCTGAGGGCGGACTCGTAGATGTGGGTTTCGACATCTACCACTACCTTAAATCGCTGGGCAAACCCATAACCACCATAGGTAGCGGTATAGTAGCCAGTATAGCAACCGTAATATTTATGGCAGGCAACAAAAGGCTTATACGTGAAAACACTCCGTTTATGATTCACCTGCCCTGGGGCGGATCTATGGGCACTGCCGACGAGCTTACACAGTTTGCCGCACAGCTAAAAAGTATAGAAAAAAAGCTGGTAAACTTTTACAAAGGTGCGCTCAATATAGAAGAGCAGGCCATACTCCCCCTACTTAAAAACGAAACATGGCTTACAGGTAATCAGTTAACCGATTTGGGCTTTACCACCTCGCAGCAGGTAGCCATAGCTGCAAAAGCATATTTAAAATCTAATACTATGACCAAATTTACCGAGAAAGACAGGCACTGGATGGAAAGCCTGTTTACAAAAGTGCTGGCAAAGTTTAAGCACAGCAACATGTTTAACAAAGTGGTACAGGATGCCACAGGAACCGAAATCGATTTTACAGAACTGGAAGACGATGCCGTAATAGAAATAGGGCAGCTTGCAACTGTAGACGGACTTCCTGCAGAAGGTGAGTTTATAATGCCCGATGGCTTTACCTACATTTTTAAAGAAGGTGAACTTACCGAGATTATTGAACCCGAAGAAGATGCACCTGCCGAAGAAGCCGCTGCACTAAAGGCAGAAAACAGAAAGCTTAAAAAACAGGTTACCAGCAACTACAGCCTTATCCTCTCCTCTTTTATTACCCATACCGATGCAGCCATTATAACCGGATACAAACGTAAATGGTTTTTAGGAAAGGAAACACTTACTACCGACATTACCTTCTCAAACCCTTATATTGAGGTGAACCAACTCTCCTCTGCTCAGGTTAGCATAAGGCAGCCTTTGTATAAAAAATGGTATATATGGTTAGGGATGGGTATAGTTGGCGGACTGCTAATAAAATAGCTTTAATAAAAAAATCCTGTTCGAAATGAACAGGATTTTTTTATTTCTTAGAACATAAAACCGAGTTTTATACCGGCACGTGGTGCCCATTCATCTACATTTTTGTTGTCTATATCTCCTTTTCCTTTAATTTCTATTTTCCATGTAGCACCTATAAAAGGATCTACCGTAAAGTTACCAAAAACCATCTTGTAACCTAACTCCGGGCTAAAGAAAGAGAAATAGCTGTAATTACCCTCAAATTTGCCTTCCAGGAAATCCTGATCAAACCTGATGTTACCGTAAGACAGGTAGTTACTTGTATAAAGCCCTTCCGGTTTATCGCCTTTGCTGTAATACTGTCTGGATCCTATTTCTATTACACCACCCTGTCCGTTAATGTTGTTTCTAATACCACTGTCATACTGCATTACGCCAAAAGAAAGGTTAACAAGCTGAGTACTTTTTTTAGAGTGGCCATGACCACACATTAGTCCTTCAAATTCAAACGAAAGTCCAAATTGAGAAGGGTCAGAGAACATACCCATACCGCTTATGGTAGTCACTTTTTTGGGCGCATTGCTGCTGTCGGTATTATTCTGTGCAAAAATTAACGAAGTAGCTGCTAAAGCCACAATAGTAAAGAGTTTTTTCATTTTGTTGGTTTTTTAGATTGATAATTGTTTTTATGATTAAAACAGCATTTCCAAGAATAATGCCGAAAATTATTTTTAACACTAAAAAACTTATCCGAACATAAGCATCCAGCGGATAACGATACCCGCTACTATGGCAACACCGTAGCTAAGCATGGTACCTAAAAGCACATACTCGCTCTTTTTATCTTCGTTTTTGGTAGAAAAGCGTATTATACTTTTACCGGCTATTAAAAAGCCTATTGCACCATATTCCTCCAATAACATAAAGGTGAATATGATAACACGTTCTGATACACCTATCCAAAAACCGTTACGGTCACTTTTGCCTTCGGGGTTATCACCTAACTGCTGTAATTTTCGTGTGGCAATCCCGATAAGGAAACCCAATGGTGAGGTCATAAACAGATAGCCTAACAATACCAGGCTCCATTTATAATCGGTAAACGGAATAAGCACCAGTTGATACAGGTTTCGGAAAAGTGAGAAGTAAGCTGCCCAAATTATAAGTATCACAAAAAAGTGAATCTTCTGGTCGGCTATAAAAAGATAGGAGTCCTTTATTTTTCCTTTATTCTTAAGCGTAATCTTAACACCATCTGTAATATAGTGCAGTACAGCTATAAGCCCGCTAAGGATCCACCAACCGCTAAGTACTGCCGATGTTATATATACTATACCTATATGAAAAAGCATGTATTTTGAGAACCATTGTTTGTTCTCTACCATCTTTTTAGACTGAAAAACAAAATCGGCAAGCAGGTGTGCCATCAGCAAACGTATCAGCAGGTTACCCTGCTCTGCTGTAAATAAACTTGTTTCTATCATTTATAAAGGTTTTCGAAATAGTCCAGATAATCGGAAAAAACACTCCAGTTTGCCGCATTGGCATGTTGGTTTACGGTAGACTGAGATACACCCAGTTTTTTGGCAATATCATCTTCTATATGCCCCAGCAGCTTGTTGTATAACACCCGGCATTGTGCTGCTGTAGTACTGTTTATAAGTGCATCCAGCAATTGTGATTCTATTTGCAGCGAATTGTTATTACCATCGGCAGTGGCAAAGGCAAAATGACGGCGTGCCCCTTTAAGTTCGTCCAGTGTGCGCCCCGAAAGCTGAAAAGCCTCTCCGTTAGAAAGTGCAAGTGTATCACTGCCCGACTCTATAGGGCCTATACCCACAGCCATACGCACATCATAAATCTTCGGGCTCTTTTTGCCTGCCTGTTCCCGGTCTTTTTCCACACTTCGGGTAAAGGTTTTAATAAGCAGCGCTACACGGCAGGCATACTTAATCTCATCGGTTTTTACCTGAAACGCATCGCCCCTGTACCATTCGCTTTTTAGTGGGTACTTTTTACCTATCTCCTTAATAGCCTGCTGTATTTCGGCATACAGCCTTTGCCTCTCGGGAGGGTTAATATGTGTAGATTGTATAATGTCCGACGTTATAACTCCTGCTACCATAATTGGTTGTATTTATCTCAAAGATAGCAATTTAATTTTAATATAAGTTATTTTACTTATAATTATTAAATATCGGTATAAAAACTTATAATTAGACAGTATAGTGTTTTTAGCTAATACGGAAGCTTATTTAACCCTTCCGTAATCGTCAACACATTTTTTAGCGTGTTCTTTAGCTATGGCCTGTATTCGGCGCATGGCTTCCCTATCTGCTGCGAGGTTATTGCCGTGAGAAAATATCTCCACTACCCTTTCAAATTCGCTTTGTATAAGAGCAAAAAAGGTTTCGAGCTTGCCGGTGCCATGATAGTTGGTTTTATACTGCATAGAAAGTTCGCCTATAACATCCTGGCAGGCACAGTGAAACCTGCTCTCCAGCTCGGTATAGTCTATCGCGTCCATGTTTTTTGTGTGTAATTGGTTCGTGTTAAAGATACAAATTTTCCGTCTTTTTTTAACATTAAGGTTTAAAAAGCAAAAGCCCCGCACAAAAATGTGCAGGGCCTTAAACATCTATTGAATTGATTATTGTTTCCTTAATTAATCTATTATAGGAGTTTCTTCAAAAGGAACCTGCTTCTCTACCTGAACGTCAAAGTTTTCAAGCATTCCGCTGTTTCCAATACCAAATCTCCACTCCAATACAAAGCTTTCAACTTCTTCTGTTTCAGGATCATCTTCCTGAACAACTACCATGTGTGCTTTTTCCTGAATAACCTCTTCGGTATCATTATCAAAAATAAGCGTTAACACATTTCCGGTTTTGGTATAAGTACCACCATAATAAGGCAGCTCTTCACCACAATTGTGCTCTACGGTAAAGGTGTTGTCTTCTAAAAAGGTAAAGTACACGTCCTGTTCTGTTGGTGTTTCAAGCTCGCACCCTAAAGGGAACTCTTCACCATCATAAGACACTGCAACAACTTTCCATTCTCCTAGCACATCGCCGGTGTACGGGTCATGTAAACCGTTGTCTACATTTTCAACATCGTCGTCTGAGCTGCAGGCAAAAGCCAATGCAACAAACAATACTGCAACCAGTTTTTTCATAGTTTTTTGTTTTTAAATAAATACAGGTTGCTAATCTAAACGAATGATGTGAAACAATGTATTAACGATTTCTTAAAATTTAACTAAAAGTTATATTTTCTGTACCTCAAGCTTATATCCTCCCAGCATGGCTTGGTCACTACCAATACCAAAAAACCTAAAGGCCAGTGTATTACTATTCTCATCGGTATCGGTCATGTGGGCTGTTTCTTTTAACTCGCCGTTGCCCATAGTAAGTGTTAGCACATGACCATCTGTAGTATAGGTGCCTTCGTTATACGGCAAAGCCTCATTACAATTGTGCTCTACGGTAAAGGTATTATCGCTGTAAAAGGTAAAAAGAACATCCTGATTAGGCGTTTCAGGTTGTGTACACCCTAACGGAACATGGTCGCCATCGTACTCATAAAGGGCAACGGTTTTCCAGGTGCCTACCACATCGCCGGTAAAAGGCATATGTGCAGCATCCTGCGGCGCATCATCATCGTCGCAAATTGCAGAGCAGGCACATATACCCGCAATGCAAAAGGCTGCAAGTAGTGTTTTAAGGTTCATGGTGGTAAAATTGTTTGTTTATGTATGCCTAAATTATAAAATCCTGCTTACATAAACCGTCAAGGTTTTACTAAAATTTTACATATAGCTTATAAGATTATGCAATACTTAATGAGGAAGCAGTTGTCAGTATTCAGTGTTCAGTAGCAGTAGGCAGCAGATAGCCACGTCGTTCCTCATCGCAATGACAGTAGCGGTTGTCATGTCGACCGCAGGGAGACATCTCAATTCGTAATTTGAATTTCATAATTAAACAGACACACCCCTAACCCCTCTCAACAGGGGAACTTACTCATAACCTGTAAAAGATTGCTTCGTAAACTCGCAATAACAGGAATATTAAACAAGGTTACTCCCTAAGACAGCCATAAACATTATATCCGGCAGAAACAAAAAATCCGTGGCGGGAAACGCCGTCTATATCATTAAAGGAAATCTCTATACAGGGATCGTTAGAGTGGTTTACCTGATCTATTATAGCCGAAAAAGTCCCCTGGGTAATACAGTAATCTTCTACAGAGCCACCATTGCAATTGGTTTGCACGGTTACTGCTTTTAAATCAGGATTCTCGTCATAATACGGACCATCATCTTCGTCGTCGTTAACAATATCTATAACAGTATCTATGGCATCAGCATCGTTATCGGGGTCGTTGTCCAGCAGTTCGCAGGAAACAAGCATAAACGGAAGCAGCAGTAAGGTAATTGCTTTTTTCATTTGGTTTGGTTTTAGTAAGGTGATTATTTTACCAGCCGTCTCTGGCAACTATTTTTTCAAAAAGGTAAGTAAAGTACTGGTCAAAGTAGCTTAGGGCACGCTCGTAGGCATCCCTGTCGCGCACCTGCCCGTCTTTTATAATTTCTCCGTTTACCGGAAGTACCAACATTATATCATCGGGATCATAATAATCCAGTTTAAAGATAGTAACCCTATAGCGTCCCTCTTTAAACTCTACCATACCGGTACACTGTCCGCCCTCAGAAAGGAAGTACGGAGACATTCTGTAGCCAAAGTTCTTTAAATCGTCTGAAGTATAGTTAATGCAAAAGTCTACCACATTGTAGTTAAAGTCGGCAAACTGGCATTTTCCGGTAAGCTTAATTTGTTTCATCATCTCCTCCGGCATTACCGTGCCGGGAAACACCTTTTCCCAAACCAGGTTGTTTTTTATAATGCTGAAGTTATGTTGGCCAAAGCCCAGCAACGGAAACAATAGCAATAGTAGCAGTTTTTTCATAACATGCGTTTAATTGGTTTTCAATTAACTGCACATCAAATAGTTTGCCAATTAATTTGGAATTAAAGCTTTCAAACTTTGGTAAACTAACATAAATTCATCTTCTGTGCCATCAAAAAAAGTTGATCTAATTTCTGCAAACGTTAGTCTATCAAAAAAAATTCCGCAGACCTTTTTACCTCCTAATCGAATACTATGAGGGTTTTGGATACAAATTTGTTTTACATTATCCCAATCCCCGTAATTAAGATCTGCTCCAGGGACTAAACTGTTAAGTTTACTAAATGGTATATAATTTTCGATGCTTCTTTTCTTACTAATTCTGAAATCTATTTCATCTCGAAAACCAGCAGTAATAAGTTTTGTGTAATTAGGTGAAATTTGTGAAGCATTATTTTTATCGCTATCCTGAAAAATATAAAAGGGTTTTCCTAATTTATTTAGTAAATCTAAAGTTACCCAATGCTTAATACTATCACATCCTCCCACTGGTATAATAGCTATCTCTAAATCATTGAAATCAGCATCAATTAATCCATTAGCTTTATATTCTTTAGCTATATGATGAAAAGCATTAGCATCATCAATACCCTCAACCAATAATAATGCTTTTGCTTTATCAAAAAGTGAAACAAACTGATTATCAACACTTATACCTAAATCATTAGCAATAGGAAGAATATCTTCGATGTTTTGCTCAGCAATATAGCCATGTTTAGTTTTTTTTATATGTATAATATCATTCTTTTCCGTTTTAGCTACTATTATAGGTGAATGGGTAGATACTGCTATCTGATACCCATTCTCTAACATATTTTTTAATTTGTTAAAAAGTTTTTCTTGTGCAGATGGATGCAAAAAGGTTTCCGGCTCTTCAAAACCGAAAATAATGTTTTGTTTATCAGATTTATCCTGTTCAGCCAAATATTCAAAATAAGCCATCATGGTTATCCTTCTAAAACCATCACCTCTACCACTCAATGGTATATCAACACCATCATTTAAACTTTTAAATGATGTACTAATCAATTTTGTCCAATCAAATGAAATGGAAGCCTTGACTTCTTCTTCAACATCAACAACTCTATTTATTTTATCAGTAATATTTTCTAATATTTCTGAAAGTTTGTTTGTTACATGACGTTCAACATCAGAGATATCAATTTCTTGTGAAATAGTTTTATAGCTAATTCGTTTAAAAAAATTCTGGATAGCTGTTTCATTTTCAGATAATGATGTATCCGCTTTAAAATATTCAAAAGCAGGTAATACTTTTTTTATCTCTTCATATATAGTTCTTATTCTACCTTTTCCTGCAGAAGGTATATTTTCATATAAATATCCATAGCCAATATGATTAGCATGATTAAAGTCGCGTATTTTTTGTCTTTTTTCTGGATTATTAAATTCTTCATTATTTGCCTTTTGTGTATTTATTTGATGTTTTCCACATAGAGCTATTAATTGAGGTTCTGTTAAAAGTAAACAATCATTATCATCATATTTTTTTCTAATTATACTAACTTCGGAAGAAACTCTGGATTTACTAACATCCCACTCTTTTTTAATTACCAATAAATTTTCATGACTTAAAATTTCTTCTATTTCGAAAGTAGTTTCAACAGACTCATCTATAATAATTTGTACATTTTCAGATTTAAATGATAGTTCTACTGATATAATTTTTGATTCAGCTTTATTATTTAAATCTTCTAATTTAGGAGAATTATCATTTAAAAAAAGATCCAATGCTTTTAGAATAGTTGACTTTCCTGCATCATTTTGTCCTACGATTACATTAAAATCATTAAAATTTAATGTCACTATACCCTCAATTCCTTTTAAATTACCAATAGAAACCTTCACTAATCTCATAATCAACAAATTAAATTTATATTTATAAAAATAAGACTATTAAAAATAAATCAATCAGGTAAAATTGCTTAATTATAAAAAACAGGTATATATACCTAAACAAAAACCCCTTAGCGTTCACTAAGGGGTTTTATATTTTATGGTTTAGTTTTCTCGACTACTCTGCGTTTCGCTCGAAATGACAAAAAAAATTAGTTTCCAAAAAACTCAATCTTCATAGTGCCTCCTGCAATAGAAGCTACTTTTGCATACACTTTGCCTTTTTTTACTTTTTTGCTAAGTTCCTTGTCGGTTATCGTGGCAAGCGGGCTCTCGTGGTTAGCGTCCTGTTTTGCAAATACCTGTACCGTTGTACCGTCTGCCTGGGCTACAAGGTCCAGTTTTTCGGCATACCTAAGTCCAAACTGCTCAATAAGCTCCTGTAGGTTACTGCTGTATTGCGGTTTGTTTCCGGGCTTTATATAGTTGGTATTTCTTTTACTCCATTCGCGGGACACAAAGTAGGCAAGTACAGCGCCTGCTCCCAGTATTAAATATAACTGCATAATTGTAAATTTTTTCAAAAGTAAAAATTAAGGCGATATAACAAACAAAATGAGTGAGATTTTAGAGGTGTTGAGTATTCAGTAGTGATAACACAACCCTGCCCCTCTCAAGAGGGGAACTTACTCATTACCTTTAAAAGATTGCTTCGTCATGCTTCCTCTCAATGACATAGATTTCTCCACTACACTATGTTTCGGTCGAAATGGAAGAGCAGAGTGAAGCTACGGCATAGGGCTCTGTGGCGTGAAGAAAATTATGAGCGAGGCGTTAAAGAGCATTCGGTGTTTGAGGCGACAGCCGAGTTCGAATGGTTTAGCCAACCGCAGGGAGACATCTCAATATTCGTAATTTGAAATTCATAATTAAACAGACACACGCCGGCTTCGCCACCCCTCTCAAGAGGGGAACTACTGACTCAACCTCAAAAAAGAACAAAAACAAAAAACCCTTAGATTTCTCTAAGGGTTTCTATTTAGGGGTGAATGATGGGTCTCGAACCCACGACCTTCGGAACCACAATCCGACGCTCTAACCAACTGAGCTACAATCACCATCTGTTTTGCGAGTGCAAATATAGAACAAGTTTCATTTCTTTGCAAATAAAAATTTCATTTAGTGAAACTTTTTTCACAATAATTTTATAAGCATCTGAATGCCAAACCCCTTACTATATCTGTATTTATACGAAATAACATACTTTTATAACAAAGGATAAGTTTCACATTAATTACACTTTAAATACAGTGAGTGAAACTCTTTTTATACCAAATCACTTAAGCTATTGACAGCCACATACCTTTCTACAGTAAAGCCTTCGGCATATTCGCTGTTTATTAGCCTTCCCAGGTCCTGCGCGCGGTACAAAATGCTTTCTTTAAAGTTTTTTGTAGCTATTGGCGTAACCGGTTCACTGCTGTTCGGGTCATAAAACTGCGACTTGTATGCCATAAGCGAAGCCACTTTTGTATCCATAAATCCGGTAACATCCACTACAAAATCGGGAGTAAGGTTTTTCCACTGTATGTAGTGGTATACCAGTTTTGGCCTATAAGCCTGTTGCGGTTCTCCGTCAAGCTGTGTTTCGATCTTGCGCAGCCCCGAAAGGAAACAAGCATCGCTAACCAGCTTACTGCCCTTACCGTGGTCTATATGTCGGTCGTCTATCGCGTTGCATATTACTATTTCCGGCTGGTACTTGCGTATCATTTTTATAACCTCAACCTGGTGTTTTTCGTCGTTTACAAAAAAGCCATCGCGAAAACGCAGGTTCTCCCTAACGGAAACACCCAGAATTTTAGCGGCTTCGGCAGCTTCCTCATCACGAATTTCGGCCGTACCGCGTGTACCCAGTTCGCCACGGGTTAAGTCTACAATACCAACAGTTTTACCAAGGGAAATTTCTTTTGCTATGGTCGCCCCACAGCTTAGCTCCACATCATCGGGATGGGCACCAAAAACAAGTATATCGAGTTTCATTTATCTTTAGTTGCAAAGTTTTAAAGTGCAAAGATACAGAGTTTGGTTTATATAGAGGGTGTTAGGTTCTTAGTAACTTAGATACTTAGCATGACACACCTTTGCACCTCTTTATTTAGATTTCTCCACTTCACTGCGTTTCGGTCGAAATGGAAAAGAGATTGTTTCGTGCTTCGCAATGACTACGCTTTGGCTTGACAGGCACCTCAAGAGGGGAACAGAAAAACTGAACACTAATTAAAGTACCCTTCGCATGGTCATGCTCTTATTAACCGTTTCAAAAAACTCCTTTTCGGGGTTACTGTCTTTTGTAATGCCGCAGCCTATAAACAACTGTGCTACATTGCCGTTTACCTTCATGCAGCGCAGATTAACAAACAGGTCGGTTTGGGCCTGTTTACCTGTAGCAAAATCATGGTTTATCTCACCCAGAAACCCCGAATAATACTCGCGGTTATAGCCTTCGTTTTGGAGTATAAACTGTTTAGCTTCGGTTTTTGGGAGTCCGCATACGGCTGGTGTCGGATGCAGGGTTTGCAGCACCTCCTTTAAATGAGATGCATCTTTTAACTCTGCCGAAATATCGGTTTTAATATGTACCAAATTGCCCGCCCTAAACGTATAAGGCTGTGTAGTGGTAATTTGGCTGGTATAAGGTTTAAGTTCGTTAAGTATAAAATCCGTTACAAACTGCTGCTCTTCCTTCTCCTTGTTTTCCCATACGGCTTCCTCCCCTTCCTTATAAAGCTGAGTACCCGCAAGGGCTACAGTATGTATGGTATGGTTTTGTGCCTTTAAAAGCTGTTCTGGCGTTGCGCCCATCCATAAGCCTGCTTTTGGGTGGAAAAAGCAATACTTAAAAGCATTAGGGTAAGCATACAGCAGGTTTTGGTATACTTTGGTAATATCTGTCACCGTAAGTTGAGCTATCTCACTCCTGGACGCTACCAGCTTCCCGAACTTCCCTGTGTTTATAGCATTAACGCAATTGGTTACCAAAGCTTCAAACTTAGACTTGGCATCTGCATCTATACCTACGGGAACAGGTTCCGCAGGCGCAAAGCCGTTGGCTTCTACTGTTACCGAAATAACATCGCTGTCCACTGCAGGAATAAACAGGTACTCATCGCCCTCAAACGGTGCAAATACAAATCCTTTACGAGTAAAATCGGTTAGGTAATGCGTTTGGCTGTCTGCCTGAAATATTCCGGTTACCACACTGCTGCCCGGCTTGCTGTATACCGCAAAGGGACGCTGTTCCTGCAACTGGTTTTGTATTTTTAAGAGTAGGTCGGTCATATTGTATGCTCTTAAGACTAAAAGATAACAGACGAAAGACTTAAGACTTTCTATGTTCTATTATCTTAATGTCTAAAAAAATTATCGTTTCCTTGGTAATATCATGTTTGTAATCTTGCAAAGCGATATAAGCCTGCCCTTCTCATCGGTTATCTTAACCTCCCAAAGGTGAAGGCTTCTCCCCTTGTGTACTATTCTTGCGGTTCCGGTTACTACACCGTCGCGCTTGGCACGCACATGGTTTGCGCTAATTTCTATTCCCCTTGCCTCCTGAATTTCAGGGTTTACAAACAATAACGAAGCGGCACTGCCCACACTTTCTGCCAATGCTACCGTGGCTCCGCCATGCAATAACCCCATAGGCTGATGTACGCGGGAGTTAACAGGCATTTTTGCTTCCAGAAAATCTTCGCCGGCATCGGTATATACAATTTCAAGGGTTTCCATTAAGGTGTTTTTCGCAAAATCGTTGCACATTTTAAGTGCCTTTTCTTTATCAAATGCCATGTATTGTTTTTTAGGAGTGTAAAGTTAAGGAAAGTTACAGAGTTGCTAAATACTATTTTAAATGATGAATTTTAAATTTTGAATGGAGGCTTACTATTTGGAAATAAAATTCAGCATCTTGATTATATTTACAAAATGTTAGTGCTTTTAGACATAGACGGTGTTATGTTACATGCATCTCCCTGGAAAAAGGTTGAAATGCTTGAAGACGGTTTTTCAGCTTTTAGCAAAGAAGCAGTAAAAAGCCTTAATAAGATACTTGAAGAAACTAAAGCATCTATAATATTAACCACATCTCATAAGTATTTATATTCCATCAAACAATGGGAAGAAATGTTTGAACTGCGTGGTATTACGGCTTCAATTACACGATTAGAAGAAACAAAACTATCATCCCGTAAAGAAGAGGTTTTGTACTGGATTAATAATAACCCGAAAATTGACAACTATGTAATCATTGATGATGACAAGTCATTAAACGGATTGCCTCCAGAGTATAAAGAACGACTAGTCATTACCAACTCAATAACAGGTCTTACAATGGAATACGCCGATAAGGCAATAAGCATCCTAAAAAGTCACCAGCTTTAAAAACTATTCCCTACAAACTAAATCACTATTTTCCCCGTTAACTATTCAGCTGTTTTTTTACTTTTCAAATTAATGGCTACTTTTACCAAAAATTGTTATTTATGCGCTATAGCTTTCTGTTGCTTGTATTTGGGATATTTGCCGTTTCGCTTACTTCATGCCGAAATGATTTTGAATTTGAGCCAAACCCGGGCGGACTCGAGTTTTCTAAAGATACAGTGTACCTTGATACCGTGTTTACAAACATTGGCTCCAGCACTTATACCCTAAAAGTATACAACCGAAGCGATAAGGATATTAAAATACCTACCCTGCAACTGGCACAGGGCAACGACTCTAAGTACCGACTGATGGTAGACGGTATGCCGGGACGTGTATTTAACGATGTGGAACTGCTGGCTAAAGACAGTATGTTTATTTTTATTGAAACCACAATAGACTACACCGAGTTTACCAATAACGAAAATACTTTTTTATATACCGATCATATTGAGTTTCACAGCACACAGTCGGCTCCGCAAAAAGTGGAACTGGTTACACTGGTTCAGGATGCTATATTCCTGTTCCCACAGCGTAATGACGAAGGCCAGTATGAAAGTATCCCAATAAGCGAAGAAGACGACACCCAGATATACGGTTTTAACCTTGATGAAACCGAAAACGGCAACGAACTTATATGGACCAATACCAAACCGTATGTAGTGTACGGATATGGCGCAGTACCTCCGGGTAAGACACTTACCGTTAATCCGGGTGCAAGGGTACATTTCCATGCTAATTCGGGTCTTATAGTGCGTAACGGCGCTAACATGAATATAGGAAGCCCAACCGACCCCGCAACAGAAGCGAATCAGGTAATTTTTGAAGGCGACAGGCTGGAGCCTGATTTTGCCGATATACCTGGACAATGGGGTGCTATATGGCTGCAGGAAGGCAGTACATCCAACTTTAATAATGCCATAATTAAAAACAATACGGTAGGTATTTTAATGGAAGGCAATAACGGTACGCCACAGGCACTTCGCCTTAGAAATGTACATTTATACAATTCCAGCAATGTAGGATTACTGTCACGCAACGGTACTATTTATGGCGAAAACGTAGTAATCAACATGGCAGGGCAGGCATCGTTTGCCGCTACACTGGGAGGTTTTTACAGCTTTAAGCATTGTACCTTTGCCAACTACTTTAACAGCTTTAACCAGGTTCCGGTACTTATAAGCGATTATCAGGAAACCGAAGAGGCAATATTGGTAAATAACCTTACCGCAACTTTTGACAACTGTATACTTTACGGTACCTCAAACTTTGGTTTCCTTTTAGACCGTGTGGGCGAACTGCCGTTTGAATATAAATTCAATAACTGCTTTATTAAGTTTATAGACAGTACCAACCGTTTTACAGATAATCCTATGTACAACTTTGGTAATCAGTTATTGTTTAACGGATGTAGAATAGCACAAAATTCTACAACTTATAAACCGTTTTTTGAAGATCCTTCCAATAATAAACTGAACATCAGTGATGAGTCGGCAGCAAACGGATTGGGCAATACCTCTACGGCTGCACAGGTTCCGTTTGATATTGTTAATACAACACGAAACACTACAGCTCCCGATGCCGGAGCATACGAAAGTGCTGCTTTCTCTGAAGATTGATAAATTCTTAGTTTACCTATACTTTTTTTTCATAAATTTGTTATACAAACCACAAATTCAAACAATTATGAAAAAAATCTATGTTACGCTTTCAGCTGTTGCGCTATGCCTTACTTCGTGTAAAAAGGAAGAAAAAATGGACAATGGAGATGCCGTTGTGAATGACACGGTTAAAACCGAAGAACCTGCTCCGCAAATGGCCATGGACTCTGCCGCAATGGCTCAGGCATGGGAAGCTTACATGACTCCCGGAGACATGCACAAACTTATGACCGATGAAGAAGGCAAATGGAATTGTGATATGACTTTTTGGATGGGTCCTGATGCTCCTGCCGAAAAACAAACTGCCGGCTGCGAAATTGAAATGATACTTGGCGGACGTTACCAAAAATCTACCTACAGCGGCGATATGATGGGTATGCCGTTTGAAGGAATTGCCACATTAGCTTTTGATAATGCAAGCAATGAATTTACTTCTACCTGGATAGACAATATGGGTACAGGTATGATGGTACTTAAGGGTACTTACAATGGTAATACCCGCACTACAACTCTTGAAGGAAGTGCTGTAGACCCAGCGACTAAACAGCCAAAGAAAATTCGCGAAATCTATGAAATCGTAGACGAAAACACCCGTAAAATGCAGATGTTTGAAACCCCTAAAGGAGGTAGCGAATATAAAAGTATGGAGCTGGTATTGACCAGAAAATAATTTTTTTAGAATTATTCCCCCGAATAATTTTATATCCCCAATCCCGCCTCTTCAGGCGGGATTTTTTTTACCACCTGTAAATCAGCACAATATGTGGCTTTAACACAAAATCGACGAAATACATATTATAGCTGTCGAATAACACTATCTGTTTTAACATTTTTTAACATTTGTTGGTTAAATTTACGATACCCAAATCACTACCAACCATGAACACAGGAATGTCCTTTTTATTTCTGTGCAGAAAAATGTATTTTGACGGCTATACTCCTTCTAACGAAAGGATTTATACAAATGCAAACTATATTAGTCTGTGCAGTTTAGCCCGTGAACTTATTTCCCGACGGGGGAACGAAGGCTTTGCGCTCTATTTTAAAGAAAACCAATACCTTGTTGACTTATGGTCAGCACACTTTATACTTGAGTTTGGTCACCCAAATGCCTGTATGAAAGCACAGGCACTAGAGGTTATAAACCGGTATGCCCATATGCCTTATAAAGTAAAACTCGCACAGGAAGAAAAAGACTGGCTACGGGAGCACGGCTATGTTTAGCGTATATATATCCTGTAATATATTTTAAAAATTAACGTAAAAATTTATAGTTATTTAAAAATATTATATGTTAATTTGGCGTTTTACTAAATTCCACACCCTAATATTAATCTGCAGTTTTAAAAAATAACCGGACAGAAGCTGCCTCTCCACTTATAATTTTTCTGTACCAAGCACTGTAGGATATAATACCACTTTTTACATGAACACATACACATTACAACAGATAAACGCTGTTATTAACGGCGTTATAGAAGGCAGCACAACAAATACAATTAATTCGCCCGAACAACTGGAACTGGCACAAGCCAACCAGATTACTTTTATAGGTAATAAAAAATATGAGAAACTTTGGCAGGATTCTAAAGCATCTGTTGCTGTGGTGAATGATGACATAGCGATTGCTCCCGGAGATAACAGGGCTTTTATTAAGGTAAAGAATGCCGATTTAGCCATGTCTCAGGTGTTGGAGCTTTTTGCCCCTGCCCCTCCCGTTTTTGAAGAAGATATACATCCAAGTGCCATAATACATGCTACGGCCGTTATTGGCAACGGAGTAAAAATAGGTGCCGGTACTTATATAGGTGCCAATACCACAATACAGGATAATGCAGTAATTTACCCTAACGTTACCATACTGGACGATTGTAAAATAGGTACTAATACCGTTATATGGTCGGGTACGGTAATAAGGGAGCGTTGCTCTATAGGCAGCCACACCATATTACACCCTAACTGCACTATAGGTGCCGATGGGTTTGGTTTTAGGCAGTGCCCTCAACAGGGACTGGCAAAAGTACCTCAAATAGGCAATGTGGTTATAGGTAACAGGGTAGAAATAGGATCGGGCTCTTGTGTAGACAGGGGTAAATTCAGCTCTACTATTATAGGTGACGGCTGTAAGATTGACAACCTTGTACAAATAGGCCACAACAGTGTTATGGGACGTTTTTGTATTATGGCAGGAAACAGTGGCCTTGCAGGATCTGTTACACTAGGTGACGGTGTAGTTATTGGCGGAAGCGCTTCTATTAAAGACCACGTAACCATAGGCAGCGGTGCTACTGTAGGTGCGGGATCGGGTGTTACATGTGATGTGGCTCCGGGCAAAACCGTATTAGGCTACCCGGCAGTAGAAGGAAGACTTGCCCTAAAACAATGGGCCATACTTAAAAAGATGGCTACCTCGTAGCTATCTCCTTCCCTTTTTCTTTTTAACCAACGGATGATTAAGTCCGTTTACCACATTTTTCAGAATCTCGTATTTAGGGAGGTTTTGAAACAGCTGTGTAAGCGTTTTATAGCCAAAAGCCCTGGGGTCAAAACTGGGGTCAATTTTCCTTAGGTTAGAACCTATGGTGGCTATATAAGCCTCCTCATCCTCATTAATAGAGATATCAAAAGCCTTATCTATTAGGGCTGTACTTATGGCGGGTTTCGGCTTTAGCCTTGATTTTGCTTTGGCTGTAGCCGTTTTAACCTCTTCTTCATGCTCTTCCTCTTCAATTTCGGTGGCAATGTTTTCGGTATAGGTAAATATCTCACACGACTGTACAAAGGCAACAGGCGTTTTCTTTTGCCCTATTCCCATAACAAATACACCCCCTTCACGTATCCTTTTTGCCAGCCCGGTATAATCGCTGTCGCTTGATACAATACAAAAACCCTCTACGTTTTTACTGTGCAGTATATCCATAGCATCAATAATCAGCGAACTGTCGGTTGAGTTCTTGCCCGATGTATAAGCAAATTTTTGTACAGGATTGAACGACTGCTGGTTTATCACTTCTTTCCATCCGTTCATTTGCGGAGTGGTCCAGTCGCCATATATTCTTCTTATAGTTGCCTTACCGTATTTTGACACCTCTTCTATAATAGCCTGTATCAGTTTCGGCTGGGCATTATCGCCGTCTATAAGCACGGCTATATTAAACTTGTTATCCATATTATTTATTGGTTGATTAAGCAGTATTTAACGGAATAACATATTTATCCGTAAACAATACTTCAATAAAGATAGGTAACATATATGGGTTTACTGCTGTTTATCACAAAGTTTTCGTTATATGATAATAAGACGAATGTTATACACTATAAATCAACTAAATAGCTTACATTTGTAGTAATCCTGAATCTTAAATGATAGTTTTGTTAGGCATACGATTAAGAAAAAACTATCGTGAGACGGCATACTCTACAAATTTGCTTTAACCCCACTACTTTTTTAAAGCAACTTATCATGAAAATTAAAATCTCAATTTTATCTATCTCTATTTTAGGAGTAATCCTTAGTCTGTATACCCTTATTGCAGGAGTAACCTATTCGCAAACCCTTAATAACTGGATTCATTTCAGTCTCCTTATTATTTTACTTTTAATAAGTATTATAGGAATACTGCTAAATTTTGAAGGCATTAGCATTTACCGAAACCGTGTAAGGTTTAGGTAGGTTGTTATATAGTTATATTGTGGGGAACTAAAACCGAATTACTTTCATTATTTGGGTCAACAAATATTTTTATTTTATCGCCCGATTCTTTATCCATGAGTAAATAATTCTTTGAAAAAGTATTTCCATATACTATTTGTTCATTAGACACGTCATAATGATAAGTAACCCTTATTCCTTTATTGGGAAAAACAGCTATTGTATCAATTTCTGCATCCCTTACAATGCCTGTTTTATACAAATTATATGTTTTAAGAGATTTTCTTCCTCCAATAAAAGCTATAAAAATTCCCCATAAAACAGTCCCTAAACCTATCAATATAGGAATATAAATATTTTGGTTAAAGTGTTTTATGCTGGTAATTATAATCACTATTAAAGTAAAAAATAAAAACACTAAAGAAAAAGCTATGAACAAGAGACCAAAATAAAATACTATACTATTATAAATATTAGTATGTAAAATTTTAAAGAATACAGAAAGCTTAATTTTTCTTTTATTCATTATAAGTATGGGGTAAATAGTTGTTTTACTAATACTTCCTCATCAAATACTTAGGAGAAAGGTACGATTTGGTTTCATCATCAGCAGATACATATATACTCACGGTATCATTCACTGCATTATTGGCTAAAAAACCAATTGGGGCTGTAGCGTGCCCCAGTAGTTTATTTCCGTTTTTAGAAAGATAATGGTAATCTACAGACGCTTTTCTGGTAACAGCGGCAGTAATAAGCACTCCAGAAGAAACAGGCATCAAAGCATAGATTTGGGCTTCACGCTCTGTTCCGTTTTTGTAAATCCTGTATACTTTAAGCGCCGGCAGTATTCCTATCATAAGCATAATTATTCCTGCAAGCGGAAAAGGGAAAAAAGCCTTAAACCCCGGAAATATAAAAGCAAAGGGCTCTAAACCAACAATAGCCGACTGGCCGTTGTATACTTTTATTTTCACTTTTTTATGCATGTTAGAAAACATATTATCCTGTTTATGCAAATCAAGAGTTTCAAATTTATCATACACCTTTTTTCCGTTATCATCATAAGAATAGGAAATTAAAACAGGGTGCTGTTTATTATAAGTAACATTCTTTTTTACCGTAATCTTGTTTATTACAGCTTCTTTTTCAATTCCCTTTTCATATATAAGCTCGTGATTATATTTTTTGTGAGCGTCTGCCAAAGAAGGAAGTATTAAGCTTAATGGCAGAAAAACAAAAATACCTAAAGCTGTAAATGCTAAACCCAGCCAAAACAGTTTATTACCTTTTACAAGATTAAAAAATACCGGGAAACCTAGTTTATTTTGCATGTGGTGTGTTTGAAGGATACGAAAATAAAGATTCTTTAAAAACATACAAAGCCCAGGAACAAAATACAACACACTCTTTGCTGAGATTGCCAAAGCCTGCCACGCTTAGCGAGGTCGTTCCTATTCGCAATGACAGAAAACCCACAGCTTAAAACGCTGTGACTACCCTACTCCAAATCAACAAATAACCAAATGCACAAATAGGCATTTATGGTATTGCCAGTTATGGAAAATTAGATTAATTTTGCACTTTCAACAACGTAACTACTTTTTCTAATGATCCATTTCTTCGGAAACCAGACGAATACCGTATTTGCAGTACAATCGCAAAACGAACTTTCTACAGAGGATATTTCAAAACTGAACTGGCTTTTTGGCAACGCACATAAAATAGAGAAATCCGTACTGACGGATTTTTTTGTTGGCCCGAGAGCTACCATGATCACTCCATGGAGTACCAATGCCGTTGAGATTACCCAAAACATGGGTATTGAGGGTATTGTGAGGATTGAAGAGTTTGAAAAAACTACAGAAGACAACACTGATTTTGACCCTATGCTTTCGCAAAAGTATAACGGACTTAACCAGGAGATTTACACCATAAACATACAGCCGGAACCAATACTTGAGGTTAACGATATTGCTGCTTACAACGAAAAAGAAGGACTGGCACTTAGCCCTGATGAGGTAGAATACCTTAGAGGACTTTCTGAAAAACTGGGACGTAACCTAACCGACTCTGAAGTGTTTGGTTTCTCTCAGGTAAACTCAGAGCACTGCCGCCACAAAATATTTAACGGTACGTTTGTAATAGACGGTGAGGAAAAACCATCATCTCTATTCAAACTTATCAAGAAAACATCTCAGGAAAACCCTAACGACATCGTTTCGGCTTATAAGGACAACGTAGCCTTTATAAAAGGGCCACGCGTACAGCAGTTTGCTCCTAAAACAGCAGACAAGCCCGATTTTTATGACGTTAAGGAATTTGACTCGGTTATATCGATTAAAGCGGAAACGCACAACTTCCCTACTACTGTAGAGCCATTTAACGGTGCTGCAACAGGTAGTGGTGGTGAAATTCGCGACAGGCTGGCTGGCGGACAGGGTTCGCTTCCGTTAGCAGGTACAGCGGTATACATGACCTCTTACTCCCGCCTTGAAGAAAACCGCCCTTGGGAAAACGGTATGGACGAGCGCAAATGGCTTTACCAAACCCCAATGGACATCCTTATAAAAGCATCTAACGGTGCATCTGACTTTGGTAACAAATTCGGACAGCCGCTTATATCGGGTTCGGTACTAACATTCGAGCACGAAGAAGATGCACGCAAACTTGGTTTCGATAAAGTTATCATGCTTGCAGGAGGTATTGGTTACGGTAAAGAAAGTCAGTCTAAAAAACAAAAGCCGCAAACTGGCGACAAAGTAGTTATACTAGGTGGTGAAAACTACCGCATTGGTATGGGTGGTGCAGCAGTATCATCTGCCGATACGGGAGAGTTCAGTTCAGGTATCGAGCTTAATGCCATACAGCGTTCTAACCCTGAAATGCAAAAACGTGCTGCAAACGCCGTGAGAGGCCTTGTAGAGAGCGACAACAACCCAATTGTTTCCATTCACGATCACGGTGCGGGCGGACACCTGAACTGTTTGAGTGAACTTGTTGAGGAAACAGGAGGTAAAATAGATTTAGACAAACTGCCTGTGGGTGACCCTACCCTTTCGGCTAAAGAAATAATAGGTAATGAGTCGCAGGAACGTATGGGACTTGTTATCGGACAAAAAGATCTTGACACCCTTAAGCGTATTGCCGATCGTGAGCGTTCGCCAATGTATGCTGTGGGTGATGTAACGGGAGACCACCGTTTTACGTTTGAGTCGGCTACAACAGGTGCTAAGCCAATGGACTTTGCCCTTGAGGATATGTTTGGTTCATCGCCTAAAACGATCATGACCGACAAAACGGTTAAAACAAAATATACTAACCCTGAGTACTCTGAGAATAACATTCACAGTTACCTTAATCAGGTGCTTCAGCTTGAGGCTGTAGCATGTAAAGACTGGTTAACTAACAAGGTAGACCGTTGTGTGGGCGGACGCGTTGCTAAACAGCAAACCGCAGGACCTATACAATTACCACTTAACAACGTGGGTGTTATGGCGCTGGACTTTGCAGGTAAAGAAGGTATTGCAACCTCTATAGGCCACTCGCCTGTTGCTGCCCTTGCCGATGCTGCTGCCGGTAGCCGTACCGCAATTGCAGAAGCCTTAAGTAACATTGTTTGGGCTCCGATGAAAGACGGACTTAAGAGTGTATCGCTTTCGGCAAACTGGATGTGGGCTTGTAAAAACGAAGGTGAAGATGCAAGGCTATATGAAGCTGTAGAGGCATGTAGCAACTTTGCAATAGAGCTGGGCATTAATATCCCTACCGGTAAAGACTCTTTATCAATGAAACAAAAGTATCCTAACGGCGATGTTATCGCCCCTGGTACTGTAATTATATCGGCTGCAGGTAACTGTAACGACATTAACAAAGTAGTAGAGCCTGTACTTAAGAGAAACGGCGGAAACATCTACTACATTAACCTGTCGGGTGATGCATTTAAGCTTGGAGGTTCGTCATTCGCACAGGTGCTTAATAAAGTAGGTAACGATGTTCCTACCATTAAGGATGCTGCCAAATTTAAAACGGCTTTCAATACCATTCAGGAGCTTATAAGAAACGGTAAAATTGCTGCCGGACACGATATAGGCAGTGGTGGTTTAATTACTACGCTTCTTGAAATGAGCTTTGCTGAGGTTAACCTTGGTGCTGAATATGACCTTACTGCCCTTAACGAGGCAGACACGGTTAAAGCCCTGTTTAACGAGAACATTGCCCTTGTTATTCAGGCAGATGCAGCTGTTGAGGCAGAACTTGCTAAAAACGGTGTAAACTTTACCCTTATAGGTAAACCAATGGAAGGACCTGTAGTGACCGTTAAAAACGGCGACTGTAACCTTACTTTTGACGTTACCGAAACTAGAGATACATGGTACAGGACTTCTTACCTGTTAGACCAGAAACAAAGTGGAAAAGTAAAAGCGCAGGAGCGTTTTGATAATTATAAAAACCAACCGCTTACTTACAGCTTCCCTAGCCATTTTAATGGTAAAAAGGTAGCTGTAGACAGCAGCAAACCAAGGCCAAAAGCAGCCATTATACGTGAAAAGGGTTCAAACTCAGAGCGTGAAATGGCAAATGCTATGTACCTTGCCGGATTTGATGTTAAGGACGTTCACATGACCGACCTTATCTCCGGCCGTGAAACACTTGAAGACATTCAGTTTATTGGTGCTGTAGGTGGTTTCTCTAACTCAGATGTACTTGGTTCGGCAAAAGGATGGGCTGGTGCTTTCCTTTACAACGAAAAGGCTAAAACAGCTTTAGAGAACTTCTTTAAGCGTGAAGATACACTATCGGTAGGTATTTGTAACGGTTGTCAGTTATTCATTGAGCTTGGGCTTATAAACCCTGATCACGAGAACAAACCGAAAATGCTTCACAATGACAGTCACAAACACGAAAGTGCGTTTACATCGGTTACCGTACAGGAAAACAACTCGGTTATGTTATCTACCCTTGCGGGAAGTACACTGGGTGTATGGATTTCGCACGGTGAAGGTAAGTTTAGCATGCCGTATGCAGAAACAGAATACAACATTGTGGCTAAGTACGGTTACAACGGCTACCCTGCCAACCCTAACGGTTCAAGCTTTGATGTAGCTATGATGGCAAGCAACGACGGTCGTCACCTGGTAATGATGCCACACATTGAGCGTTCTATGTTCCAGTGGAACTGGGCTTACTACCCGGAAGGACGCCAGGATGAGGTTACACCTTGGCACGAAGCGTTTGTTAATGCACGTAAGTGGATTGAGAACAGAAAATAAGACGTTTAGAATATAGACGCTAGATAATAGACAAAAGCCCCGCATGTTGCGGGGCTTTTTTTATGGGGTTGTGTTAAAATATTTGTTAAATTAGTAGACCTAACAACATTAAACGCCTTATCATATGGAAAATTTAAAATTAGATGGTTTTTTAAATATTCTTTTTGGCTCCACACAAGAAACCATAAAAGAAAAAATAAAAGACAGAGATGGAATTATTGACACAGAAAACAGTAATGAAGAACATCTATTATATAATAATGTAAAGTTTGCCGGATATAATACAGAATTGATAATCTTTTTATTTTATGAAAATCAATTCGCCAAAGCATCCATTTATATAAAACCTAGTTTGGAAAGCAGGGTAATTGAGACTTACAGAAGTATTTGTAACGATTTAAACAATAAATACTACACAACTGATAAAGATTTTGAAACATACGATTATCCTTATGAACAAAATGATGGACATACAGAAACAGCTATAACAATAGGAAAAGCTGAATTTAGCTGCTTTTGGAATTTTAATGCTGGTGATAAGGAAGATAATTATATATCAGTAATAATAAATGAATTCCTTGAAATACAAATAACATATGAAAATGGATATTTGAATAATCTACTAGTTAATAAGAACAAAGAAAAGGACTCTCAAGACTATTAAAAAATATCATTTTATCTTTGCATCATTTAGGTTATACACTTATTATTAATTACAACATAAAACGTATAACACTGTAAATATGACAATTAATCTATTAATTGCTTATATAAAATAATTCATCTACTTTTGATATAACAAATACTTATACTGTGGTAAAAGATCTGACAAGCTCAAATATAGATAGAAAAAATATCTTAAATAATAATATTGTAATTCAAGAGGTATATCAGCAAGTTGGCTTTTTAGGAATTAAATTTGAAGGTAAATATAGATTTACTAAAACTCAAATTTCAAATTTCTTCGAGGTAGACAATAGAACTATAGACAGAATACTTGAAAATAATAAAGAAGAAATACAACAAAATGGATATGAGTTATATAGTGGAAATAAACTTAAATTATTTAAAGATGAAATATTTAGTTTAATTAATCAAGAAACACATGTCCACGACAAAAATGTCGTAAACATAATAAAGTTAAAAGAAGAATTTGAAGCATTAAATAAAACACCTCAATTAGGAGTATTTACTTATAAAGCATTTTTAAATATTGGAATGCTATTATCTAATTCAGAGAATGCACAAAAATTAAGATCATTAATTTTAGATATTGTTATTGACGTTCTAAATAAAAGACTGGGAGGAAAAACTAAATATATTAATCAACGAGAAGAAGATTTTTTGCCAAGTGCTATAAGAGAGTATAATTATAGACAAGAATTTACTAATGCATTAGACTTCTATATAACAACAAATAAATTTAAGTACAGTCAATTAACTGATAAAATTTACAAAAGTATATTTAAAGGAAACTCAAAAGAATATAGACAAATTTTAAATTTAAGTACAAAAGAAAGTGTAAGAAATACTATGTATTCTGAAGTTTTAGATTTAATAGCCGCTTATGAAAATGGATTTGCAAATTTCTTAAAGCAAAGACATGATAGTTTAGAGCGTAAATTATCTTTATCAGAATCACTTTTACTTTTTTCAGAGTTTGAAAAATCAATGCAAGCATTTATAGAACCTTTAAGAGAAAAAGCACGCAGCATAATGGCTAGTCGAGATTTAGCATTCAGAGATGCTCTTCATGAAAAATTAAAAGAGTATATAGATGAAGTGAGTTCTGAGGATTTTGAAAAGTTTTTAGGAGAACGCAGCATGGATTTAGAAAAAAGACTAGAAGACAATAAAGAGGTTTTCAAAAGACTAAAAGAAAGATAGCATGATACTTAATTATTTTGATGCTAATTACGTTATATCAATTCATGAAAAAATACTTGATTTATCAGGAGGCACAAAAGGTGTGAAAAATTTTGGAAATATTGACAGTCCTTTAAACCACATTCAAAATGATGATTATTATCCTACATTTGAAGATAAGCTGACCCATCTAGTGTTCTGTCTAAATAAATTTCATGCATTTAATGACGGTAATAAAAGAACATCTATAGCTATTGGTGCTTTCTTTTTAGAAGTTAATGGTTTAGAAATGTTCGTTGATAAGTTCATCATTGAAATGGAAAATATAGCAGTAACAGTTGCTGATAATATTATAGATAAAGAATTATTATACGAAATTATTTTTTCTGTAATAAATGACACAGATTACAATGAAGAACTAAAATTAAAGATAGTTAATGCTTTAGAGAAAGTCAATATTGATTATGAGAATCTTAATATTGGCCCAGAATTCTATAAAGAATTTTTCTAATTTTAAAATCTCATACCAACTCTTTTTTATATTGTAACCGCGACCAGATACAAAACGGTAAACTTAATAGATTGCCACGTCATGCCTCCTTGCAACGAGAGAAATCATAATTAATAGAGATTGCCACATCATATCTCCAAACAATTACTAAAAGAGTAGTAAAAAGCATTCTGGTTTACGGGACTTTTTGTATCAAAACAAACAATATATTTGCATCATATTAAACCAATACAATGAAACCTAATTTCACCTTACTGCTGTTATTATTTACTACTGTTTCCTTTTCACAGGGCAAAACCTTTTTAGATTTTAGAAACGAGTCTACCGCTATCTATCCTGGTTGCGAAGATGCAGAAAACAGGGAAGACTGTTATCGTGAAAAAGTAGGCGGGCTTATACTCAAAGAAATAAACACATCTAATACTGCAAAACCTCTTGGCGTAGAAGAGTTTTCGGTTAAAGTTACCATATATAGTAAGGCTTCCGGCGAAGCTCCTTTTAAGGCAGAATCCGACAATGAGAGAATTAAAGGGCTGGCTGTAGCAGCTTTGGAAAAACTACCTGTCATAACTCCAAATACCGACTTTAGCGGTAATCCCATATCCTCTACTTACGGTTTTTATGTTAAGTTTAAAAAGAACAACAGCACAAAACAATATGAGCAGGTAACTAAGAGCACAACCGAAGAAATGAAGAAAAAGCCGCATCCCTTCCCTATGGTGATTGAGCATGCTCATTTTAAGAACTGCCCTGCCGAAGATGAATTTGTAACCACCTGTTTTAAGGATAAATTGAGCAGTTGGATTAAAAAAGAAATGGGAAAAGATTTAAACAGCCTGAAAGGTACTAAAGCAAAAATAAAACTGGCTATAGACATACAGGGAAATGTTTCTGTAAAAAGTATAGAAGCCGATTCAGTTAAGCTTAAAGCAGCTTTAGAAAAGGTTTTTATTAAATTCCCTAAAATGGAACCCGCCGTTGTTAATGGTCAAATTTCGGTTATGGCCTATGATATGCCATTAAGTTTTTAGTCATTCACCTTCTTATATACAGCCCTGCAACTTGCAGGGCTTTTTTGTTATAACCTCTACAGTATTCAAACCTATAACCTTCATAGAGATTGCCACGTCGTACCTCCTCGCAAGGACACACCCCTTAGCCCCTCTCAAGAGGGGAATCAGTAACACGCAACAGAGAACATTAGAGTGAAGCTCCGGCATTAAACGCCGTGCCTTTTTCGTTCTTTTGTGGCAGGACAAAAGGACAGAACAAAATCTCGAGATGTCTCCACTTCGTTGCACTTCGGTCGACATGGAACAACATCCGAATGTAAATAGATTGCCGCTCTTCATTACATTTCACTCGCAATGACTGATACACCCCTTGCCCCTCTCAAGAGGGGAACTCGTAACACGCAACAGGAAAACGTCAGAGTAAGAATCTTTAAATATTTAAATTTTCAATCATTAAATAATAAAAAGAAAAAGCCTTCCGAAATGGAAGGCTCTATATTTAAAACAGATTGCTTCGTACCTCGCAATGACAAGCGAAGTCTCACGTCTATTATCTATTATCTGAAAATCTTAATTTAAATTCCCGCTACCTGCTTAATCTCGTCTATAATCCTAACGGCAAGGGCATCGGCTTTATCCTGACCTTTTGCTTCGGTATAAATCCTGATAATAGGCTCAGTGTTCGATTTTCTAAGGTGTACCCACTCTTCTGCAAAGTCAATTTTCACACCATCTATGGTAGAGATATCCTCGCTAGCATATTTGGTAGCCATAGCCTCTAAAATAGCGTCTACGTTAATTTGCGGCGTAAGCTCAATTTTGTTCTTACTCATGTAGTATTGCGGATAAGAAGCCCTAAGCGCAGCAACGCTCATTTTCTTTTCGGCAAGGTAAGTTAAGAACAAAGCCACACCCACCAGTGAATCGCGGCCATAATGAAGCTCAGGGTAAATGATACCACCATTACCTTCGCCACCTATAATAGCGTTGTTCTTTTTCATTAGTTCCACCACGTTCACCTCTCCTACTGCGCTTGCCTCATAGCTTCCGCCATGTTTTTCGGTTATATCCCTAAGCGCACGGGAAGATGACATATTACTCACGGTGTTACCCGGTGTTTTGCTCAGTACATAGTCGGCAACCGCAACAAGGGTGTACTCCTCGCCAAACATTTCGCCATCGTCGCTAATAAATGCCAAACGGTCTACATCGGGATCTACCACTATACCAAAGTGTGCCTTTTCCTTAACTACAAGTTCGCAAATATCGCCCAGGTGCTCTTTTAACGGCTCCGGGTTGTGAGGGAAATGTCCGTTAGGCTCGCAGTACAGCTTTACAACCTCTACCCCCATCTGCTCAAGCAGGTTAGGAATAATAACCCCACCCGATGAGTTAACACCGTCTACCACTACCTTAAATTTGGCAGCCTTAACAGCCTCAACATCCACAAGCGGAAGGTTAAGCACCTCATCAATATGAATATCCATAAACGCATCGTTTGATGTTATTTCGCCCAGGTTGTCCACATCGGCAAAATCAAACGCCTCGCTTTCGGCAATCTCAAGTATTTTGGCACCATCGGCACCACTAAGAAACTCCCCTTTTTCGTTAAGCAGTTTTAAGGCATTCCATTGTTTAGGGTTGTGGCTTGCGGTAAGTATAATACCACCGTCGGCCTTTTCCTGCGGAACGGCAACCTCAACCGTAGGCGTAGTGGAAAGATCTAAGTCTACCACATCTATACCTAAGCCCACAAGGGTATTCATTACAAGGCTGTGAATCATTGGGCCTGATATACGTGCATCGCGGCCTATTACTACAGTAAGTTTTTCTTTATTGCTTTGGCTCTTTAGCCATGTACCGTATGCAGAAGCAAATTTTACGGCATCTACTGGTGTCAGGTTATCTCCGGTTTTTCCTCCTATCGTCCCCCTAATACCTGATATCGATTTAATTAACGTCATTTTTTAAAAATTAGTTAGCGGGTTGTTTTTTCAGTCACAAATATAATAATGCATTTTCGTTAACAGTTTATCAAAATCATAAAAAACGTTAACAAAATAGGATTATTCCGCCATTGTGCTTTTTGGTATTTGCCAACACAAAACTTATCGCTAAATTGTGCCTATGAACTTTTTGGCACACATATACCTTTCGGGCGATAACGATCTGGTTAAGATTGGCAATTTTATGGCCGATAATATTCCGGGTAACAAATACGAACATTTTCCGCCGGATGTGCAAAAAGGAATACTACTGCATCGTGCCATAGACAGTTATACCGATGCCCACCCCGTTTTCAGGAAAGGCACAAAAAGACTGCACCCCGTGTATCATCATTATGCCGGAGTGATTATGGATATGTTTTACGATCATTTCCTTGCCAAGAACTGGGCCAGCTATAGCAGTACTCCGTTAGAAGAATATACACTGGGCTTTTACCATATACTGGAGGCCAACTACGACATACTTACCGAAAAGACCAAAGGCATGATGCCTTATATGATAACCTATAACTGGCTGGCAAGCTATGCTTCGCTGGAAGGTATTGAGCGTATACTCACTCAAATGGACAATAGGACCAAAAACAGGTCGGGTATGCGGAACTCGGTTAAGGAACTTAAGGAACACTACGCTGTTTTTGAAAAGGAATTCGCAGAATTTTTCGCAGATTTGCAAAATCATGTAAAAGAAAAATCGGCCGAACTGGAAATATGAATTTCATAGACGAACTTACCTTTGGCTTTAAAGCCAATGCCAATGCTGAAAACGCAAAGTACATGCAGGACTACATGAGGGGCCTGTTTACTTTTTATGGCTTAAAGACAAACGACAGAAGGGCAATTTTTAAGGAAGCCTGCCTTAACCATAAACAGGAAATAAAAACCTCCTGCCGCGATATAGCCCTTAAACTCTATGAAGCGGAAAAAAGGGAGTATCACTATTGTGCCATAGAAGTGCTTATAAAAGAGCTTAAAAAGAAGTTCGTGAAAGATGACATTGTTCTTATTGAACATCTTATAGTTACCCACTCATGGTGGGATAGCGTAGATACTATTTCCAAATATCTTTTGGGAGTTTACCTGCAGCAGTTTCCGGAAGAGACTGAGAGCGTTATAAACCGTTTTTCCGACAGCGATAACATGTGGCTTAACCGAAGTGCCATTATTTTCCAGCTGGGTTATAAAAAAGATACTATTGAGGATATACTTTTTGCCCAAAGCGTGAAACATAAACACAGTAATGAGTTTTTTATACAAAAGGCTATTGGCTGGGCACTAAGAGAGTACGGAAAAACCAATCCGCAGGCCGTTAGGGATTTCGTAACAAAAGCCAGCCTAAAGCCCCTGAGTGCTAGAGAAGCGTTAAAAAATTTATGATTTAGACCTAAATAATTTACAAATGCAGTACCTTAGCATTTTTAAATTCTCAATCTAAATAGTAGTAGTAAGCAATGCCCAAAAGAACAATTTCTAAAATCAGATTATTCTTCAGAAATAACTTTAGGCGTCTTGAAACCCTGTTCTTTTTACTGAAAAGCCTTTTATCCGAAAGGCACTTTATTTACCTTTCGTGTGTTTTGGTTTCCATCTCCACTGGGTTTGCGGTAATTATACTTAAAGGGTTTGCCCACAACGTTTTCCGTTTTGCTACTTATGTAAACAGTTACCTAAAGCTGCCCTATATTAACAGTATTCTGCCTGTAGTGGGTATAGTTCTAACGGTATGGGTAGTACGCAAGGTGCTTAACAATAAAATTGAGAAAGGAAGCTCGCGCATACTTTATGCCGTAGCAAAAAAAGGAGGCATAATCCCCAGGGCACAAATGTATGCCCAGATACTTACCAGTTCCCTAACCGTAGGTTTAGGAGGATCGGCAGGACTTGAGTCGCCCATCACCATAACAGGTGCGGCTTTTGGGTCTAACTTTGCACAAAAATACAAGCTGTCTAAAAAAGACAGGATACTCCTTTTGGCCTGTGGTGTGGCTGCCGGTATAGCCGCAGCGTTTAACGCCCCTATTGCCGGGGTGCTTTTTGCCATAGAGGTTGTACTTACTGATGTTACCATCACGGCCTTTATTCCTATTATGATATCGGCAGCGACAGGTGCGCTTATCTCTACCATTGTACTTAACGAAGAGGTATTACTAACTTTCCCTAAAGAACAGTCTTTTGATTACCATAACATACATTACTATGTACTGCTGGGCATACTGGCAGGTTTTGTATCGCTGTACCACGCGCGTACCTTCCAGCGAATAGAAGAGCATTTTGCCCGTACTAAAATGGGACAGTACCGCAAGGCATTATACGGTGCCATTCCGCTTGCGTTTCTTATATTCCTGTTCCCAACACTTTTTGGTGAGGGTTATGAGAGTATCAAGATACTTTCAGGCCAGCATCCTGAAGTTATTATGAACAATACCCTTGTGGATGAATTTAAAGACAATGCCTGGATACTATTACTTTTTGCAGGTATAACCATGATGCTAAAGGTGTTTGCTACGGGACTTACGCTTTCCTGCGGTGGTAACGGAGGTAACTTTGCCCCTTCCCTGTTTGTAGGGTCTTACCTGGGCTTTTTTGTGGCCAAAATAATAAACCTCACCGGACTTGATAAAGACCTGCCTGTAGGCAACTTTACCATAGTAGGTATGGCGGGTATTTTGAGCGGACTTTTCCATGCGCCGCTAACGGCAATATTCCTTATCGGGGAGATTACCGGAGGCTACAGCCTTATGCTTCCGCTTATGATAGTATCGTCTATCAGTTTTGCGGTATCCAAACAGTTTGAGGTTCACTCTATGGACGTGAAACACCTTGCCGAAACAGGTGAAGTATTTACATCTGACAAAGACCGAAACGTACTTAATTCTATAGACATCCTTGATATTATTAAAACCGATGTTCCTACCCTGTTACCTACACAAACTCCGGATGATGTGGTACAGCTGCTTACCTCTACAAACGAAAGCCTTTTTGCTGTTGTAGACGAAAAGAAACGACTGGTGGGTATAATCGATTTTAATGCCATAAGGCATATAATATTCAGTCCGTTTAAGATAAAATATTCCAAACTGGAAGAGCTTATGGCCCCTGCCACTGAAACGGTATCACTGGAAGATTCGGTAGAAATGATTATGGATAAGCTTGAAGCCTCAAAAGCCGACTACCTCCCTATACTTAAGGACGATAAGTTTTATGGCTTTGTTCAAAAATCAAGAATACTTCACGACTACAGGGAGAAGCATATTGAAATGATTATTGAGTAGAGCTCAGTCAGTAGGCAGTTTAAAAACAGCAGAGTGTCATGTCGACCGGAGGGAGACATCTTAATTTGTTATTTATAATTAATTAGAGATCTGTCCGTTTAGACTTAAAACATAAACAATGAAAAACACCTTACTACAAATTTTTCTTGTTATACAGATATGCATTTTATCAGTCGGCTGTTCTCAAACCATATATAAAAATGCTACCAGATATGACTTTATGCTTTTCAATCTAGAAATGTCTACTGATTATTATGGTGTTTATGAACAAGTAGCTAATGAAATTAACAGCTTTAGAAATGCCAGTAACGATATTGACATAATAGAAATTAAATCAATTAATGGCTGTTTTGATACTACTACTGAATATAAACGAATATGGTTAGCCAACAATAAACTTAACGGAATTCATAACGGAAAAGAAATGTTTTTTACTGCCGATGATGCTGCCAGGTTTGAAACTATATTTGAAAATATTTCAACCGATCACATTTATATATCAAATCCGTTTAATCGTTCTACTCTTCATATTAGAGACACCTATTATATTAAGGTTAAAGGAGAAGATACATACACCTTCTCTTTAGACAGTAATCTTAAACAAACTGCAACAGCAGGAAGGGAAGAGCTTTTTAAGTATGCACTTTACATTAATAATCTTAATGCAGATAGTTTTTAATTGGTTATATAAAATAGATTGCTTCATTCTTCGCAAAGACAGAATCAGATATTAACAGCAGAGTGAAGCTATGGCCTTTGGCTCTGTGGCGTTAAGAAAATTATGAATAAGACGTTAAAAAGCATTCGCTGTTTGAGCCAAAGGCGAGTTCGAATGGTTTAGCCGAATGAAATGATTTTTAGCCTAAGGAGTCACAGCCTTGAATTTTTGGTTCTTTTGTTTCAAGACAAAAGAATAATGTTAAACTAATCCTAAGCTTATTTTAAACTCTTTTATCTTTGTTTACATACCATTTGCTGCTTACTTTTGCATAAATTTTTTATCTCATAACTTATGAAGAATAAAAGAAAGCAATATGTAATTACTACATGGCAAAAACTAATAATAGCATCACTGCTTGTAGGTTTTTTAGCAGGAGCACTTTCCATAAGCCTGAAGCATATAACTGAACATTTTGAAGCCAGCCTATTTGAAAAAACCCTTATCAATAAATTATACCTGCTTGTATTTCCTTTAATAGGGCTTTCGGTTATATATTTCTTAAGGCATTACCTTTTTAAAAAGAAAGAGAATAAAGGCATAAAAGAAGTTTTTGAAAGCACACAATCAGGAAAAAATCTGGCTGCTTATAAAATCCCTTCCCATTTTGTAAACGGACTTATTACAGTAGGTTTTGGAGGATCGACAGGTATAGAAGTCTCTACTGTGGTTTCTACGGCAGCAATAGGGAATATAGCGCACAAAAAAGAACGATTTTTAAGAAAATACAAAAATGAACTTATCTGCGCTGGTATAGCGGCAGGTATTACCGCATTGTTTTCCAGTCCGTTAGCAGGTATATTATTCGCTTATGAAGTAATTACCAAAAAGATGTCTAAATCATTTGTTATTGCAACAGGACTTTCGGTAACAGTTGCTTACAGCTTATTGCTCCTTATGAACGAGCCCCCTCTTTTTAAAGTTGCCATACCACTCTGGAAATGGAAGGCAATACCTTACTTTATTGTTTTAGGTATTATTGCCGGATTAAACTCTGTATACCTTACTAAATGTGTATTGGTTATTAAAAAACTGTTTTCAGCAGTAAAAAAGCAATCTTATAAAATTATGGTGGGGGCTTTATCATTAAGCATTGTCCTGCTTATATTACCTCAGTTATATGGGGATGGCTATCATGCCATAAAAGAAAATTTAGAATCAGCCAATACCTTGTTATTCACATTGCCTGTTGCGCTATTGCTTTTAGGCATTATTGTAATGAAGCCCATAATAACTTCTATTACATTAGGCGCAGGCGGAGATGGTGGCGTTTTTGCACCCAGCATTTTTATAGGTGCTTTTTTAGGGCTTTTAGTGGCTTTGCTGGTTAATACATTTTTACATGAAGATATCATACCTCTTAATTTTATGATTGTAGGCATGGCAGCTATGCTAAGCGCCAGTATACATGCTCCGTTAACGGCATTGTTTCTGGTATGCGGTGTGGTAAACGATTATACATTGTTTTTCCCTCTGCTTATAGTTTGTTATGTGGCAAAAATCACTTCAAAAATGATTTGCCCGTATAATGTGTATACTTATAAAGAAAAAACTGCACATGCCCGTTAAACGAATTAAACGTACCTACCGTAAAACACGGTATGTTTTATACAGAGAAACCTTAGTAGACTTTAAAGAACACTTTTGGGCTTTTATAGGGTCGTTTATAGGGTTAGGTATAATAGCTTATTTACAGTACGGACTGATGCCTGAAAAGGAGCTTGTATTTTTGATAGGATCTTTTGGGGCATCCTGCGTTTTGGTTTATGGAGTTATAGAAAGTCCGCTGGCACAACCCCGAAACTTAATTGGCGGACATATTATATCTGCCATAATTGGGGTAACGGTACAAAAAATATTCCCCGACCTGCTATGGGTAGCTGCCCCGCTTGCAGTATCGTTATCTATCGTAGTGATGCAAATAACCAAAACACTACATCCGCCCGGTGGCGCTACAGCACTTATAGGCGCAACCGCTTCTCCGCAAATAAAGGCTTTGGGGTATATGTATGTCCTTTCGCCTGTGCTGTCGGGATGTTTAATATTGCTTGCTATAGCCTTGATCTTTAACAACCTTACCCCATACAGAAAGTATCCTTCGCACACAGCCAGAAAAAGATACAAACAGATATACAGGAGATTTAAGACGAAGTTTTAGATTTTAAGACAATAGATGATAGACGCAAGACTGTCATTGCGAGCGGAATGCAATGGAGCGTAGCAATCTGTTCAAGCTTATAGATTGCTTCGTCGCGCCTCCCCGCAATGATAGAATCAGATATTAACAGGAGAGTGAAGCTATGGCATTTGGCTCTGTGGCGTAAAGAAAATTATGAATGAGGCGTTAAAAGCATTCGCTGTTTGAGCCAAAGGCGAGTTCGAATGGTTTAGCCGAATGAAATGATTTTTAGCCTAAGGAGTCACAGCCGTAGTCACGCTACAGCGTGATGGTTCTTTTGTTTCAAGACAAAAGAATAGTTCCTAATTTAGATTGCTTCGCAGGCTCGCAATGACAGTAAGTCTCAAATCTCATATCTATTATCTAAAATCCTGCTCAAAATCTAACACAACGTTAAAGTACTCTTCTCTAAAAATTTAGTTTGATAACTTTATATATTATCAGACTAGCTATGGAAGAGAATGAAACTTTTGATGTGATAATTATAGGGGGAAGTTATGCGGGGTTATCAGCCGCTTTATCATTGGGCCGCGCCGGAAGAACGGTACTGGTTATAGACAGCGGAGATCCCTGTAACAAACAAACACCCTACTCCCACAACTTTTTAACTAACGATGGCAGTAAGCCCAATACCATAAGACAAATAGCCCGCGAACAGGTTTTATGTTACCCTACGGTGTACTTTCTTGACGGATTCGCCCTTCATGTTGCTCCGGTAGATGATACCTTTCAGGTTGCAACAAAAATGAAGCAGGTTTTCACTGCTAAGAAAGTACTGTTTGCCACAGGTATAAAAGACACTATTCCCATTACTCCCGGGTTTGCCGATTGTTGGGGAATATCTATACTGCACTGCCCCTATTGCCACGGATATGAATTTAAAAACAAAAAGATTGGGGCTTGGGGTAATGCCGATATGGGATATGAAATGGCTAAAATCATAAGTCAGTGGAGTGATAATCTTACCCTTTTTACGAACGGCACAAGTACGCTAACACCGGAGGAAGTAAACAGCCTAAATAAAAACAATATAACTATAGTTGAAAACTGTATAGAAGCCATTGAACATGATAACGGCAAGTTAATATGCCTTCATTTTAAGGATACCGAACCCGAGCAACTTGATGCCGTATTTACCCAACTGGCGTTTATACAGCATTGTGACATTCCGGCGGCACTTGGCGTTGAGTTTACCGAGAAAGGCTTTATAAAGGTAGACCGCACCATGCAGACCTCTGTTCCCGGTATTTATGCGGCGGGCGACTGCCTTACTCACTTTAGGTCTATTGCTAATGCTGTAGCACAGGGAAACAAAGCGGGCGCAACCATAAACAGGCAGCTTATTGAGGAGAAATTTGCAATTTAGACTTCAAAATGATATACGGCAGACTGTCATGTCGACCGCAGGGAGACATCTCTAGCCTAACTCATAATTTGAAATTTGAAATTAAACAGACACCCCCTATCCCCCCTCAAGAGGGGAACACTCAGCCCCATAACAGATTGCTTCGTCGTTCCTCCTCGCAATGACAAAATCAGAGACTAATAGCAGAGTGAAGCTATAGCATTTGGCTCTGTGGCGTTAAGAAAATTATGAATGAGGCGTCAAAAAGCATTCGCTGTTTGAGGCGATAGCCGAGTTCGAATGGTTTAGCCTAAGGAAATAATTTTTAGTCTAAGGAGTCACAGCCTTGAATTTTTGGTTCTTTTGTTTCAAGACAAAAGAATAATTTAAGATTGCTTCGCAGGCTCGCAATGACCACGCTACGCCATCGCAGGCTAAGGAAATTTCATGGAGACATGGAGACATCTCAATTCGTAATTCATATTAAACAGACACACCCCTATCCCCTCTCAAGAGGGGAACACTCAACCCCATAACAGATTGCTTCGTCGTTCCTCCTCGCAATGACAGAGTGAGTAATCTTTGAATCTTAAATTAACTCCAATAAAAAAGGCTGCCGAAGCAGCCTTTAAACTATTACTTATTACCTTTTTCGTAGTCAGCAATAAACTGAGCTAAACCGCTGTCGGTAAGTGGGTGTTTTAATAAACCTGCAATTGCGCTTAAAGGGCCTGTCATAACATCGGCTCCTATTTTAGCACAGTTTACAATATGCATAGTGTTACGTACTGATGCAGCAAGAATTTCTGTTTCATAACCGTAGTTATCATAGATAAGACGGATATCTTCGATAAGTGTTAAACCATCTGTAGAGATATCATCTAAACGGCCAATAAACGGAGACACATAAGTAGCACCTGCCTTAGCAGCAAGTAATGCCTGACCTACAGAGAAAACAAGCGTTACGTTTGTTTTGATTCCTTTATCAGAAAAATATTTAGCAGCTTTCACACCGTCTTTCGTCATAGGGATTTTAACCACAATCTGCTCGTGCAGTTCGGCAAGCTCCTCTCCTTCTTTAATCATACCTTCATAGTCGGTAGCAATAACCTCAGCGCTTACATCGCCGTCTACAATATTACAGATGTCAACATAATGCTTAAGAATGTTGTTTCTTCCTGTAATACCTTCTTTAGCCATTAGAGACGGGTTAGTTGTTACACCATCTAGAACGCCAAGCTCCTGAGCTTCTTTAATCTGGTCAAGATTAGCTGTGTCGATAAAAAATTTCATGTTCTTACTTTAAATATGTTTCTGGAAAATTTTTTTGCAAAACTACAATTTATAATGATTCATAAGCAACTTTTCATACACTTTATCAGGCAGTAACCTTTTTAAAACTATAGAAAATTTTTGCATAAACGCACCTACCTTATAATGCACCTTAGGATTAGGGTCTTTTATTATAGCATAAACAGCCTCAGCCATTTCCGTTGGATTACTGCCACTGTCTACATGGTCGTTCATCATGTTAAGCGTGTTACCGTAAGGAACCTCATAAGGCGAACCTTTTACAAGTGGTGCATGGTAACGCCCTGCTGCTATGTTTGTGGCAAAATCGCCTGGTGCTATATTACTTATTGTAACGCCAAAGCCCTTAACCTCCATACGAAGGCCTTCGGTAATAAGCTCCAGCGCCCCTTTTGATGCCGAATACACGCTACGGTATGGCAGCCCCATATAACCGGCTATGGAAGTTACGTTAATTATGAGTCCGTTTTTTTGATCGCGCATTTGCGGCAATACAGCCTTCATTACCTCGATAGGGCCAAAAAGGTTGGTTTCGAAGTTGTTTTTAATCTCTTCGGCAGGAATTTCCTCAAGCGGACCGGTAATACCCACACCCGCATTATTAATAAGTATATCCAGCCTGCCTTCTTTTTGTATTACTTCGCTAACCGCTGCCTTAATACTTTGTGGATCGCGAACATCGAGCGCTACAAGCGGAAATTTAGACTCGGGTACCCTTTGCGGATTACGACTGGTACCATATACGGTATATCCTTTTTCTGCAAGAAATTCGCCTACTGATTTACCTATACCCGAAGATCCTCCGGTAATAAAAACAACTCTCTTCATTAATGGTTGATTTGAAGATTTATAAATGAATGGCGAAAATACAAAATTGTTTCGGGTTATGCGTTTTGAAGTTACGTGTTGTAATCCCGTCGTAAGGAAGAATCCCTATCATATCATTAACAAAAATAGCATAACAACAAAAACAATCAGATACATCCACCATCTTCTGCGTTCTCTATCAACTAAAGCACGTATTAAACCAAAGCTAAAAGCTGTTACCATAAGTAACAGAAATACAGCAACCAGAAAACCAGCCATAAAGAATAGTTTTTATTAAATAATAACTAACTAAAATAGGTATTTTAAGTTAAAGATGTATTTAGTATTCAGTCCCAGTAAGCAGTTTCTCTTCCGTAATGTCATTACGAGGAGGGACGACGAAGTAATCTTAAGAATTTAAAGTAATAGAAAGTAAATAATAATTTAGCCATACAATACTCTACCTCAGCTCACAACCGAGTTTACACGCTTCATAAGCCCTTTTATTTGTTAACTTCTGTTTACTATATGCAATCCATGTACTGACAACAGATTTCTCTTTATTTTTAAGAACATTTTCATATTGAAATGCTAACATGCTTAAACTTTTATTATAAGTAATTTCACAATGACAGGAATCTGTTTCAGGCATACTAAAAGGAGCAATAATATTTGCCAAATCCGACAAATTTGAATCTTTTAAAGCCAGATAAAACCCACTATTAAGTTCTTTCATGACAGAGTATTTTTCCTTTAGTATAAAATATTCCTTTTCAGCTTCTTCATAGTCTTTAAAAGAAGTAAGTTTTATCTCTTCTTTCAGGACTTTCAAAAAGAGGCTTTCATAACATATTTCATTAAAAGTTTTGAGAAAATATATTTTGTTAACGTAATTTTCAGCTGCCTTTTCAAAATCTTTATAACTATCAGATACGAGCATCAGGTCATATTCTTTTTTTAAATCTTCATTTATGGGTTTTTCCTGAGCAGTTACAAATTGAAAAATAAGAATAAAGGCAATTAGAATACATTTTTTCATTTTAATTTCTTTAATATTTAGGATCAACAATAAAAGTACACCCATATTTTAATTCCGTTTCTCGGCAAGAAAAGCAGAACATAAACATTAAAAGAATTAAAACAGGTAAGGCTTTCATGTTGTAAATATAGTGGTTATTTCAAAAAGTAAGGAGTTAACCAACGAAGTAAATCTCAAACGCCTTAAAACAAAAAAATCTCCCATTGGGAGACCGACTTAATAAAGGAAAAAAATGGCAAGCGACCTACATCGCACCGCTACAACCACATACCTTTGCTGCGTTCCCGCCCTGGAGGAGTCTGCAGGAGCTGGTCGTGTAGGACTTGCCGGTGCAAATATACAATCTTTTTGTATTTTCGCAAAGGCAATTGCCAGTTGTAAAATACAATTGTATATTGTGAACGCTATTAATAAAACCATGAAAAAACATAACTTATTAGCTTTCATTTTATTGGGAGCATCCGCAATGAGCTGTGACGGCACAAAAAATTCTGAAAAAAATTTATTTAAGCTTGATACTTCGGCCATGAAACAGCAATATCACCTTGAAGAATCTACTTCTTTTAGCGTGGTAAACGAAAAAAACAAAGAAATTGACTCGGTTGTTTATTATGTAAACGACAAAAGAATAGGTGCTGCAAAAGGCAACGAAAAAGTAAACTTTAGCTTTAATAATCAAAAACTGGGCTACCTAAACATAAAAGGGCTTGTGTTTTTTGAAGGTAAAAACCAGGAAGTAGACGGAAGAGTAGAAATTACCAGTAGTATAGCCTTTACTCCGCTTAAGTATGAAATTGTAAACACCTACCCTCACGATACCAAAGCTTATACACAGGGTCTGGAGTTTTACCGAGACACCTTAATTGAAGGTACCGGAAGACACGGAATATCTACCCTGCGTAAAACCAACTATAAAACAGGTGAGGTTTATAAGCAAATCAGCATTCCGGAAAAATACTTTGGCGAAGGTATAACCGTATTTAATAATAAGGTATACCAGCTTACATGGCAAAGCCACACCGGCTTTGTATACAATGCCGATACTTTTGAGAAGATTAAGGAGTTTAAATACTTTAAGAATATAGAAGGCTGGGGACTTACTCACGATGATAAATACCTTTATCAAAGCGACGGTACCGAAAAGATATGGGTACTTGACCCTGAAACCCTTGAGGAGGTAGACTATATTAATGTATATACCCAAAACACCAAAATTAAGGCCGTAAATGAGCTGGAGTGGATAGAGGGTAAAATATATGGTAACATCTATCAAAAAGATGCTGTTGCTGTTATAGATCCTAAAACGGGAGCCATTGAGCACATTATAGACTTAACGGAACTTAAACATAAGGTTACCCCTCACCCGGAACTTGATGTATTAAATGGTATTGCTTACAACCCTAAAACAAAAACCATTTTTGTTACCGGTAAAAACTGGGACAAGATGTTTGAAATACGTATCAAAAAAGATTAGTGATTATACACTCCTATATATAAAGCTTCCTTCGGGGAGCTTTTTTTGTTTCCATTTCGATTGAAGCGACAGCAGAATAGAGGAATCTCTCTATAGTAAAATATTCTTTACTTAACAGATTGCTTCGCAGGCTCGCAATGACAATGGGAGTGTTATAAACCTTCTAAACACTTTTTTTTATTTGTTTACTTAAGAGTAAAGGAACAATCACTAAATTTGAGTTTAACCTTACCATATATGAAACACATAGCTTTACTTTTATTCCTGTTTATATCACTCACCTGTTACTCTCAAAGTTTTACTTTTAAACCTTACGGTCCAATGGATCAACCTTATCCTACATTTGAAATAGCATTAAAAAATGAAAAAGAGCAGAAAGCATACAATACAAACAAGCAAATGTTTAACTATACCTTTTATGTAGACATTAAAACATACAACAAGCTACATAAATACATGAATAATTATAAATTTGAAAATCAAAACATTAACTCTTCATATTTTCCTGAAGGCACATACTTTATTGAGTGTGAAAGTAATATTATGAAAGTTGCATTCGGAAGAAAAAAAAGCAAAAAGCTATTTAAGGATATAGGAAAGCTGGTTGAAAGCCAAAACATCTATCTTGATGAAATATTATCAGATTTGATTTCCAGATTATAAAACTAAATCCAGGAACAAATGAAGAAGCTTATACTCAAACTGGTTATACCGTTAACGATACTTACGTTTGTGTTTCTAAACAAATGGTGGGTAGTAGATATAATTGATGGTCCTCGTGTAATAATACATGGGTTTCCGTTTATATTTGTTTCTCCGGGCTTGCATACCTCCCTGTCTTTTGAGTTTTATATCCTTCCTCTCATTGCAGATTTAATTATCTACTTTGCTGCCTGTTTTACACTGGTTGCTATTATCAATAAATTAAGAAAAATAAACCTGAGTACAATTCAAATCTATGTAATAAGAATTATAGTCCTTACCTCTTTACTTATATATGTACCCGATTTACTTTTTATGGATAATGAGATATATAGACTTACCCGTAAGTTTGATATTGAAGTAAAACAAAGCAGGTTTGGTTTTGGAATAACCAGTTATTCAGGACCAAAACATGTATATGAAGAAACAGAAAAGCCTTAGTCTTTTATTAAAGGTGTAAAGCAATATTTTCACTAACTTTGAGTATAACCTTACTGATATGAAACGACTTATACTCAGCCTAGTAATACCACTAACATTAATATCGTTTATGTTTGTTTCTAAATGGTGGATGGTAAATGTCCCTGACGGACCCGGTGAGGTAATTATGTATGGTTTCCCTTTTATATATCTTGCCCCGGGGTTTCATACCTCACTCTCTAACCAGATTTTTTTACTTCCGCTATTGGGCAACCTGTTGGTTTATTTTTCCATAAGCTTTGTTATTATCTATATAATTAACCGTATAAAGCGTATAGTAATGTCTAAACTCATTATTACAGGTATTTGGGTTATAACGGTACTGCCACTCATTTTTACCATCCTAATAGCCCTTAATCCTGATAATGTGTACAGCCTTAAGTGCAACTGCCAGACCCAGGTTATCAAATCAGGGTTCGATCTTGATGCGCAGGGCTACTGGACACCACATATGACGGTAGAGAAAGCAAAACAAAAATAGACTGACACCTTAAAGAAGTCCGTATTACCCCTCATCGCTTACAAGCCAGTTCGTTATATTTGTTTTCATCAAAAAACGAACAGCTATGCAAACAGGCTTCAAATCTGTTTATCAAACAACAATTAACGCTCCAACAGAAAAAGTATGGCAGGCACTTACCGATGCTTCTATCGTTAAGCAATACTTTTTTGGCTCTAATATGAAAACCGACTGGAAAGTGGGCAGCCCTGTTCTCTTTACGGGCGAATATGAAGGGCAAACCTATACCGACAAGGGCACGGTACTGGAATATGAGCCTAACAAGAGGCTTTCTTTCAGTTACCTTAGCAGCTGGAGCAACTTACCGGACGAAACCAACAATTACCTACAGGTTACCTATGAGGTACAACCTGAATCGCAGGGGACTCAACTTACCGTTACCCAAACCAATTATGATGAAGAAAGAGCTAAACACTCACAGCAAAGTTGGGCCGTTGTTATAGACGGGCTCAAAAAAATTGTTGAGTAGTTTAGTAAGCAGTACAGCATCTAAGTCCTTCCTTATAAAGAAGGGCTTTTTTTATTATAATAGCATCTAAGTTGCTGAGTTACTATGACTTTAAAAGAAAAAGCCGCTGTAAAAACAGCGGCTCTATCAAACCAACCAAAAAAAACAGTCACACACTGAATTTATCTGTAAGTTGTTTAATTACTTGTGCATAAGCACCGTATCAACAACATGAATAACACCATTACTTTGGTTAACATCGGTAATAGTAACTTTTGCTCTGCCACCTTTTTCATCCATAACCCACACGTCTTTACCGTCCATCATAAAAGTAAGGGTACCGCCCTGTACTGTTTTTGCAGTGTACTTACCATTACCTTTTTTAATGGCTTTCATAATATCGGCTGCGCTCCACTTACCTACCACAACATGATAAGTTAGTATACCCTGAAGCATTTCTTTGTTCTCAGGCTTTAAAACAGTCTCTACAGTTCCTTTAGGTAATTTATCAAAAGCCTCGTTTGTTGGCGCAAATACCGTAAACGGACCTTTACCCTTTAAAGTTTCTACTAATCCCGCAGCTTTTACGGCTGCTACCAGCGTAGTGTGATCTTTAGAATTTACGGCATTATCAATAATGTCTTTTGTAGGATACATGGGCGCTCCGCCCACCATTACAGTCTTTTGTGCGAAAGACGCGGTTCCTAATAGCAGCATAAAAGCCACAATTGCAGTTGAATAGATTTGTTTTAGATTTTTCATAATCGATATTTTAACGTTTTATAGGAAAATTTACGTCGTTCATCGATTTTTGGTTTTAAACAAGATAAGTTTTACAAATTTTTAACTACTTTTCGATCAAATCAGTCAAGCATATGAAAACGCAGCTGAAATATATAGGTAAAAATATTAGCTTACAGGTACTTACAGATACCGTAAAAGAAAAAGGGCTAAACAGACAAAATACCTTAGTACTTAATCCTCAGGATTATAACACTGTGGTACTGGAACAAACCCAAATGTTTGAAGAAGTACAACCTATACCGCTGACCGTAAACGGAGTACTGATTGAAAAAGATGATAACAAAGATATTCCTTATGGGATAATAGGGATAACATAAAAATATTTAAATGACATAGAATACACATCCAACAACCAAACCAACCAACCAATAAACATTAACCACCAAACAAAATTACTAGACATGTTAAGCGGATTCATTGAACTAAACTCTGATCAGGTTTTTTCCATCAGATGGAAAAGCTATGATGAAATCATTAGACTTGCTTTAACTGAGTTAGCAGCCCTTCAACCGGGCACAACGACCTTAAACCTTATTACAAGGTTAGAATCGCACATTCCTCCCCAAGGATTTAACGAAAGGCACGAAATGGGCTGGGGCTTTATAGACAGCACACTGCATAAAACTATTTGCAGGAAACTGGAGCTCTGCAACCTGTGCCAGGACGAACAACAGCTGTTTTGGACAGCCGTTGAGAACGGTTACTCTAGACTTTTACAATGCTGTGATGAGTTTACTCACCTGCAACCCCACTACGTAAAAGAGCTTTTGGAATTAAAATCAAGAGCAGCGTAAACCAACTAAATACTACCACGCAATTTTAACAGTTTAAGGAGGTAAATATATACCACCTAAGAATACTGTTGCCATGCTAATAAGGCATTAAAGCTTAACGCTTTAATATGCCGGGGGGAGTTTTGTTTTAATTTGAAATAAACAAATTGCTTTTCAACCTTAAAAACGTAGTAAGATGAGAACATTATTTTTAGCCGAAAACCTTGGGATGCTGGTACTTTACGTATTTTTTACAGCAATAATAATATCACTTATAATAATAACCATGCTAAATTTTGCATTTGCCAGAAGAGTAAAAAACTGGTGGCAGATTATAGCCTTTATAGTACTTGCATTACTGGTACCTGTGGGGGTATGCAGATGCGTAATAAGCTTTATAGGGGTGTTATAAGTAAAAAGAATTAACCAATAGAACAAACACAAACAAATTCTTTAAACACACCTTCTATATTTCTAAATTGCCTGAAAACCAAGCTAGCAGCGTTATCATTGTGGGGGATTACTTAACTAACTTATTTCGGGCAATTTTTAAAAGACATAACCAACTGTAAGGGTAACCTGCAAAAGGTCTTGCAGTGATAAAATATATTATACCTTAAATTACTTTGCTATTTTTTTATCATAGCCCGGAACATCCAAGTGACATGCGTTATCAAATGGGGGGATTACAGTGAAACTTATTATTTCGGGCTATTTTTCTAAGAAACACAGACTGCAAAAGGCAACAGCCCGCAGCACGATATAAATAAATTTATGCCCTGCTATTATATATAACTATGATTGCCCGAAGCCTGTTTAATTCATGCTATCTGGGGGGATTACAATGAAAAACTCAATTCGGGCAATTTTTTTAACCATAGTACAGGCACAATATATAAACGTAACAATTTGAGATAGTTTAATATTTAGTTATTTTTTTAAGCCCGGAATCGGCAAGGCAACATGCGTTATCAAATGGGGGGATTACTGCAAAAACACTTTTGATTTCGGGCTAATTTTAAAAGAATATACGCATGAAAATGCACAGTATATAAGCCAATAAGATGAACCTAAATTAATTAGTTATTTTTTGAGTCCGGGACAAGTCCTGGTGAAAGCGGAAACTTGTTTCCGGACTCTTTTTAACTAACAAAACATTAAAAAGAACATCCAACTAAACAATATATAACCTTAATTAATTAGTGATTTAGTTATTTTTTTTTATGCCCGGAGCTATTAGTATCTGCGTTATCAAATGGGGGGATTACTGCAAAAACTCTTACGGTTTCGGGCATTTTTTCTAAGTCATACAAAAAAAGAACAAACACAAACATTATATAAAATCATAGTCTGCTATTTGTATGTTTTCTTTAAAACTGCCCAAACAAAGCGCACTTTAAATCAATGTGAGGGATTTTGGTCAACAAGCTTATGCTTTGGGCAGTTTTTAATTTAGAATCTATTCTGTTTTACTCTATATCTTTATTTTTATCAAAAACGCTGAGAGCCCGCTGTGAAGCCGGCTCTCTTCTTTTTGTACTGTTTGTGGGTAAGGCTGTAAATAAAAAACCTGCCATAGGCAGGTTCTCTTAAACACTAATTATATAAACTTTTAAGCTTTATACACATATACGCTGGCTTTGCCGGCACTTACTCTTAGTTCAAAAGTAAAACTATCGCCGTCTGTTTTAAGGTTGTTTGTAAGATAATCACTTACTACAGTACTATTGTTTTCCAAATCATTTGTAAGAAGTGTAAAGTTACTAGGGGTACTATATACTCCGCTGCTTTTTTCCTCAACGCCATTTCTGTCCTTATATACTACAATATCTTTTTTAACGCTGTTTTCTAAAAAAATCAGTTCTTTAAGATGTGCCTCCCCTGCTTTTATTTCAATGGTTGAAACTAAATCGGTAATATCCTCACGCTCTTCAATTAAATCTCTGGCTTCGGTAATCATTTCAGCAAAAGTCTTATCACTTTTAGTTTTAAGTTCGGCTGTATTGTTATAAACAAACAGTTTAGAGAAATCCATATCCTTAAACGAAGCTGCTAATCCTTTGGCAATTCCATCGCCAAGGTTATCAAATTTTCGATTGTCAGCCTGTTTTGCTGTAACTTCCTGTGCATTTGTTTCGTTATTGTCTGATTGATTATTGCTACATGAAACCATTGCTGTACCCAGCATTGCCAAAGAAGCAAAATACATAGCTTTTTTCATAATCTAAGGTTTTAAAAATGTGCGTTAATACTATGGTTGTTAACTACATAATGGTTAATATACCTAATAAAGTATTACGTTTTTCTGTTAAGCTTAAAATCAATCTTTTTAAACTCTTCGAGTAAGTAATCTTCACTAACATTATCTTTGAATGCAGAATAATTATCCAATGTAACAGCAAAGTCACCTTCATTTCTTGATATAAAAATATATTTAAACGGACCTCCGTAGTCTTTAAAAGCCGGATGACTACTTGTTACCTGCCATATATTTACTTCATAATTATCAATCTTTTTTTGACTTAAAAGTTGAGATGTTTCGAAAACATCTATCATATCCCAAATTTTAACCGGATCGTAAAAGTCAATTTGAGAATTATACTCCTTATCCTTAAATATCAAATTAATCCAATAACCTGGAAATTTATTTACCTGCACAGATTGCTTAAAATGTCCACGATTTTTTACTTTTCCATTAAAATCGTTTAGCATAATTACCATTTCCCCTTCACCACCAAAATCAAGCGTTTGCACAGATGAACAACCTGTAAGCATAAGAACAGAAAAAAGAACTAGCCATTTCATACCCCTGCCTTGTTTAGTTTATACCTTTTAAAGAAATCCCAAAATATAATTCCTAAAAACCACAGCATGGGTAGTATATTAACTATACTATGTGCAGTATGAGAGTTTTCTGTATCTGGAAAAAGTATCAATAAGGCTGCTATCAGTAACGTTTTTAGTACTACAAACAATAAGAAAAACTGTACTATCCTTTTTACAAATAATGTTACAGCAGGATTATCTGTACTTTCCTTTTCGTTATCTTCTCTTTTCCTTTTTTTAAATCTCATAGTTATATCCCTAATCACCACCCCCGAAAACAGAATTATAGGAAACAGGGGTAACCAACTCCAATTGACTTCTTTAGAGAATATACTCAAATAACTTTGCCCAAATAGCCCGAAAAGCATAAAAATTACGAACAACTGAAGGCAACGTTTTAAAATATGGTAAATAATACTGTCTTTGCTAATTGCAAGGTGTGTTATGTGTTATTAATCGCAATACATTCCTATTACATCGCGGCCTTCTACGGTAAAGCCCATTTCTTTTGCCTTTTTAAAATCGGCACAGGCCCCTTCCCTGTCGGGTTCTTCTAAGCTTGCCCTGCAAATACCTCGGGAGTAATATACTTCGCCGTCATAGGTTGTGCCAAGCTCAATAGCTTCGGTATAATCTTTAATAGCATTTAGATAGTCTTTATTACCCGAGAATGCCTCGCCACGGCAGGTTAGCACGCGGCCAGTTTGCCTGTTATAGGCCATTGCCTTATTAAAGGTAGCCAAGGCATCGGTATATTTACGGGAACCCACCTGTTTTGCTCCAAGGCGCATCAGTTTTTCAAAATCGTCGTCTACAGGAGTGGCAGGAGCAGCAGTATCGGCTACCGGAGTTACCTCTGGTTCTTTTTTAACTGTCTTTTCTTTCGCAGACACTCCTTTTTTATGTTTTATTTTGGCATATTCCTGTGCTGTAAGTCCGTTAAAAGTAAACAGGCACACAAGTAACAATGATATTTTAATTAAGTATTTCATTTTAATCTATTCGCAATTAGCATCTATAGCCTTATCTCCGCTTAACGCTTTATACTCTCTGGCCTTTTTAAAATCAGCACATTTTCTATCCTCGTCACCTTCTTCCCCGCGAACACTGTATACAAGTCCCCGCATAAGATGTGCATGCCCCCTTGCATTATCATTAGGAAAATCAGTATTTTCCAATGCGTTTGTAAAATCTTTTATCGCTTCATCAAAATTCTTTAAGAGAGTAACTATTTCCCCTAAAAAAAAGAACCGAACTCTCCCAGTCTGGCGGAGCTATTGCCAGTGCATCTGTAAATACTACAATAGCTTCTTCAAACTTTTTGTTTCGGACAAAGTCCCTGGCTTTTTCATACAAAGCCATAAAATCGGCAGGAGGCTCTTTCTTTACCTCTTTAGCTTCTGCAATCTTTTCCGGTTGTTTAAAAACAGTATCCTTTACCCTTTTGGTTTTATATTTAGGATAGTTTTGTGCATATCCATAACCAACACTAAACAAAAGTAGTACAAGTAATATTCTTTTCATAGTAAGGTGTATTGGTATATTATCTTTATTAATCACAACCAGTATCTAAAGCCGAGTGTCCTTCTAAAGCTCCATATTCACGGGCTTTTTTTAAATCAGCACATTTTCTCTCCAAGTCACCTTCCATTCCTCGCCAGCCATAAGACAGTGCTCTGGAACAATATAACTGTCCCTTTGCATTATCATTAGGAAACTCACAATTTTCTAAAGCATCTGTAAAATTGTTTATGGCTTGATCATATTGTTTAAGCCTGTTGTAACATAGTCCTCTAAATTGCATTATTAAATACTTCCATCTGGGTGAAGCCAAGGCCAGTGCTTCTGTATATACTGCGATAGCTTCTTCATATCTACCGCTTCGGTTAAGATCGGTTGCTATATCATATAATTCCTTAAAACTGACAGTAGGTTCTTTTTTAAGCTCTTTAGAATCTTCAATTTTTTCAGGTTGTTTAAATACGGTGTCTTTTACTCTTTTGGTTGTATACTTCGGATAGTTTTGGGCATATCCATAACCAACACTAAACAAAAGGAAGAAAAATAAGATTCTTTTCATAGTAAGGCGTTTACCGCTAAGTTAATAGTTTTACATTATAACTTAAAACCATAGTGTTTTATTTTACCCTACATGATAACACAAACTTATTATACCTCTTTTACAGCCTTTACAAAAAGTATTTATATTTGAGCGAATACACATTGTTTACAGCCATGAAAAAGTATATAGTGCTTTTAGGTTTGTTTTGCCTGTTTTCCTGCGGAGGTGAAGACAACGACATTTGCTGTATGAACATAACCGACACTTTTACGGTTATATTAAAAAACAAACAGGGTGAAGATTTGCTTAATCCTTCGCATATTGACTGTATAGTACCCGATAGTATTAAGCTGTTTTATGTGATTAATAATGTGGAGTATGAAATTTATAATCCGCAACGCGACTCGCCGCGTAACTTTTTTGTATATCAAAATACTATGGACGGACTGTACCGCATTCAGTTTTATGCCAACCATGCACCCGAAGAACCTTACCCCATTACTTATATACAATGGACAGCACACGACCGCGACACGGTAAAGTGCCTTTTTGAAGTGGGCCAAAACCATATAAACCTTAATAAGTTATGGTATAATAACTCCCTGCGTATTGATATTGAACAAGGGAGCAATATGGAGTTTGAAGTTATTAAAGATCAATAAAATATAGGCTATCAGTTTCTTTTTGTATTTGATAATATCCCTTTGTAGCAGGCGAACTCAGAGTCCTTATCTTTCCATCATGATCTTGTGGGGCATAATCTGCAAGTTCTATTGCATTAGAATCAAAAAACAATACTAATTCATTCATATATGTTCCCGAAGCTGCTCGTATATCTTGTTTATCTTCCAGATTAATAGTTACTTTAATAAACAGTGGCTGAGGATTTGCAGATGATACCACTCTTGAAGATAAAGTAGCAGGAGTATCTACAGCTAAGTCTCCAAAAGCTATTCTTATATTTTTATCAGGCTGATAATATTCGGTTTCACTAAAGTTCCAGGCACAAAAACCTTTATCACAAATTTTGGTAATTCCTTCACTCTTAGTTATTGCTATAGCGGTAAGCCCTAAAAACCCGGATTCTTGTTTCAAATTATCTGAAATCAGTTTAATCTGTTCACGGAATACCGAAGCAGAATCTTTTATTTCTCTTACCTCCTGTACATGTTTATCATTTTTTATTTTATAATACAAAGTAGTGACTAATAACTGTTCACGACTATATTTCTCGTTTATAATATTATTAGCCGTCTCATTATTATTACAGGAAATTAAGGTAACACCTAAAAAAAGAAACAGAAGTTTATACATTGGTAAGGTTTTTAATATCAGCTAAGATAAATACTTTTTCTTTCCTGTATATCAAAAAAAAGCCCCAACAATGTTGGGGCTTTATATTTAAAGAGGAATCAGTGATTATTTCTCACCTTTTTCCATTCTTTCTTTTAATTCTGCTAATGCATCGATATCACCTAGAGTAGTTTTCTCTGCATTGTTGTTAGAGTTATTGTTAGAGTCGTTGTTAGACTTAACGTTTTTCTCTTCCTCTTCTCTGAAGATAGCAGTGTGAGAAGCTACAACTCTCTTGAATTCTTTGTTGAACTCAATTACTTTGAAATCTGCAGACTCACCTTTTTTAAGTTTTTTACCATCTTCTTTCTCAAGGTGTCTTGTAGGGATGAAAGCAACGATATCGTCACCAAACTCTACAGTAGCACCTTTATCAACGATCTCATTTATCTCACCTGTGTGAACAGTACCTACAGCAAAAGACTCCTCATATTTATCCCATGGGTTAGGAGTAGTTTGTTTGTGGCCTAGAGATAGTTTACGTCCTTCTACATCAAGCTCAAGAACTACAACATCAAGTTTATCACCTACGTTTACAAACTCAGATGGGTGCTTGATTTTCTTAGTCCAAGAAAGATCAGAGATGTAGATTAAACCATCAATACCTTCTTCTAATTCTACGAAAATACCAAAGTTAGTAAAGTTTCTAACGATACCTGTGTGTTTAGAACCTACAGGGTATTTTGCAGTAATATCAGTCCAAGGGTCTTGAGAAAGTTGTTTGATACCTAGAGACATTTTGCGATCTTCTCTGTCTAGAGTTAAGATAACAGCCTCTACTTCATCACCAACTTTAACGAAATCCTGAGCAGATCTTAAGTGAGTAGACCAAGACATTTCAGAAACGTGGATTAAACCTTCAACACCTTCAGCAACTTCGATAAACGCACCGTAGTCAGCAATAACTACTACTTTACCTTTAACTTTGTCACCTACCGCCAGGTTAGCATCAAGTGCATCCCATGGGTGAGCGTTTAATTGCTTAAGACCAAGTTGGATTCTTGTTTTCTCATCATCAAAATCAAGGATAACCACGTTAAGTTTCTGGTCAAGTTCAAGAACTTCACTTGGGTGGTTAATTCTGCTCCAAGAAAGGTCAGTAATGTGGATAAGACCATCAACACCTCCAAGGTCGATGAATACACCGTAAGAAGTAATGTTTTTAACAACACCTTCAAGTACTTGTCCTTTTTCAAGCTGACCGATGATTTCTTTCTTCTGTACTTCGATATCCGCTTCGATAAGCGCTTTGTGTGAAACTACTACGTTTTTGAATTCGTGGTTGATTTTAACAACTTTGAACTCCATAGTTTTGTTTACATATTGGTCGTAATCCCTGATAGGCTTAACATCGATTTGAGAACCCGGTAAGAAAGCTTCGATACCGAATACGTCTACGATCATACCACCTTTAGTTCTGCACTTAACGAAACCGTTAACGATTTCACCTGTTTCATGAGCGTTGATAACTCTGTCCCAAGCTTTAATTGTACGTGCTTTTTTGTGGGATAATACTAACTGTCCTGATTTATCTTCACGAACGTCGATTAATACCTCTACTTTGTCCCCTACTTTTAGGTTAGGGTTGTAACGGAACTCATTTAAAGAGATAACACCTTCAGATTTAGCGTTGATATCAACGATAGCATCTCTGTCAGTGATTCTAACTACAGTACCTTCTACTACTTCGTCATTATCTGTTGAAATGAAAGTCTTCTCAACCAGATCTTCAAACTCTTTAAGGTGTTGCTCATCTACAGGATCAATACCTTCTTCGAAGTTGTGCCAGTTAAACTCTTTTAAAAATTCCTCTTGTGTTTTTACTTGTTCAGACATTGCTGATTAAAAATTTGTATTCCGTGCCTTACCTGGTTTCTTTAAGCAGCGGCAAAACTACCGGAAGCGTTTTACATATATGATTATAAACCTTTTAGAAACCTGTCCCGCTAAAAGGTGCGCAAAGGTACAAAAATATTATCATTATGCAAAACATTTACAAACAAGCTTTTAGCGACATTCAAATCATGTCTTAATCACACCCATAAATTTAAAATTAGTGTTACACATATAACTTTTATAAACAAATTATTTAACATAGATTTTATATAAATTATTTTAATTACCTTAGAAGCGGAAAAAAACTTGAAATTAAGTCTTAAAAACTTAATTTTATTTATGAAATTATCAATCAAATCAAAACCTTTGAAAATACAGCTTCCCTCCCGGAATTTTGTACTAACCCTTCTATTGCTTTTTTTTAGCGCCGCAGCATCGGCTCAGCTTACCGTTAGCATGACATCTAAAACCGATGAAACATGCCCTGGTAACGGTACCATAAACTTACAGGTACAAAATGCACAGGCAGGAATAGATGTATATTATATAGTATATAAATTACCCAACACAACTACGGCAGTTTGGAACTCCATCAACCCTAACGTAACCGGACTTACCGATGGTACCTATCAGGTTGTTGCAAAACAAAATGCCACAATATCTGACCCTATAGAAATTATTATAGAAGACCATACACAAACTGTAACTTACGACCTTACTAAAGTAGACCCCGAATGCAATGACGGAGTTATAAATATTGCCATAACACAGGGTACAGCAGTTAGCTATGAAATTATTGCAGGACCGGCTACATTTCCCCCTCAGCCAACTCCTTCATTTACTAACCTTTCTCCGGGTGTATATACCGTAAGGGTTAATGATGCATGCGGATTTGGTGTTACGCAGTCTATTACGCTTTTTTCGCAGACTCAGGTACTGGTATTAAGTAACTCTCCGGGATTTCCCGACAACGAACTTCCGGCGTGTGACCAGTTAACCGTTACAAATTCATTAATGACAGTTGACGGCGATCCTGCCGGGTTTCCTCTAACAATAACAATTACCGTATACCCGCCTGACGGAAGTGCACCTGTTACCATATCAGGGGCATATGACCCAAATACATTACAAACGTCTGCGGTAATACCTTTTTATTATGGAGAAACTTACCAATATACTATTACAGTAGAAGACTCCTGTAATACTTATACGGCAAACTGTACCGTGAATATAACTATGGTAGCGGTTGCCCTTTTTGATAATGCCAACTGTTTTGGCAAAAAACTTATTATTTACCCTGTCAAATATGTAGCTCCGTTTAACATAACTTTTGATACCTATCCTGCCGGATGGGATCCTGCAGTGGCAAACCCTGACTATCCGGGGCCTTTTACTATACTACCAGAAGATGCCGGACAGGAAATTGCCTTTGGAGACGACGATTATGAATGCCCTTACGGAACCTATACCGGATCTATAACAGATGCATGCGGACGTACCCAACCATTTACCATAGAGGTGGAAGAGATAGAAGTTGTACCTACAGCAACCCCTACAGATGCCGAATGTGGTACAGATATAGGCTCTGTTGAGATATCAATTCCCGGACTGGAAATGGCAACAGCAGAAATTATGGTAGCTCCCGATACTTATCCTAATCCGCTACCGGATGACGTTATGGAGTTTTATGTTTATGATATGGAAGCTGACCCTGCCGTTAACAAACTTGAAATGGATCTGCCGATAGGCAGCTATGTAGTGGTAGTTAGTGATGTATGCGGAAAAGTATACGACCCCATACCTTTTGTAATTGAGGTTGGCGACGGAAGTGCTGATGCCAGATCGCGTGTAGACTGTACTCCCGGACTAACATCTATATCTGTATTTTCTACAAATACACCCGTTACCCAAGTCACAGTAACGGCGGCACCAGAGGGTTTTCCCGAACCGATTCCTTTTGATATGACTCCTCTTTTACTTAACAATACGGCAGCATACATGGACGGACTGCCACCGGGAACATATACATTTGAGGTAGTTGATGTTTGTGGATCTCATACCGTGACCAAAACTTTCACAGCATATCAGGTAAATTCAACAGATATTGATATTAACCTGCAATGTGGTTCGTTTGATATTAGCCTGGCACATTCCAGCAACGCCATAAATCAGGTAAAATTCTGGTTGCAACAATATAATGAAGCAACCGGTGCATGGACCACGCCAGGTATAGGCGATGATTATACAGAAGGTACTGAGCCGGAAGACGGGATAAATGCTATGTCGTTACTTAATAACCAAACCGCATACAGCATTCCTTACAATGGTACTTTTAGAGTACTAAAAACCTTTGAGGCTTACGGTTATGGAGTAAACAAAAAAATATGTGTAGAAATTCTTGAAGAATTTGAAGTACCTGATGGGCTTGAAATATTAGACATTCTTAATATATCATGCAACGGCGACGAAAACTCCGATGTTATGGTAAATGCGCTGGGTGTAGAACCATTAACCTACACCATAATACAAAAGAACGGGGAACCCTTTACCATAAATAACGGAACCAGCAATACTTTCCTTGGGCTTGAACCTGCCTCTTATACAGTACAGGTGGAAGACCCTTGCGGAAATGTGGTACCTATGATTTTTAATGTAAATGATTTACCATCGCTGGTAACGGCTTATGACGCTCCCGATATTTCTAAATGCGGCGAAGAGGAATTTAACCTGGCGGCACAAGCTGCTTTTGTATTGGGTGCACAGGACCCTGACTTGATAACTATAACGTTTCACTTAACTCAGGCAGATGCCGAAACATTAAGCAACCCGCTACCGGATATGTACACATCTGGCAATACAACCATATATGCACGTGCTACACACAGCGCTAACCCTGACTGTGTTTCTGTAAGTACTTTTGAACTGATACTACAGGAAGCTCCAATACTAAATATGGAAGACACCTATGCCCTTTGTGAAGGCGATGATGTTACCATTGCTGCCCCTAACGGGTTTGATAGCTACGAATGGTCTACAGGTGAAACTACGCAGTCAATAACATTATCAGAACAGGGTACATATACCATAACAGCAACAAATGCAAACGGATGCGAAAGTACTAAAACAATTAGTGTTACTACTACAGCCATACCGCGTATACAAAATATTGATATTACCGACTGGACTACCAGCGACAATACGATAACCGTAATGGTAGAGCCTTCACCATACCCTCAGGATTTTGAATACTCACTGGATGGAATTGTCTATCAGGATTCGCCTGAGTTTACCGGACTCACTGCCGGACCTTATAATGTTTATGTAAGGGATAAATACAACTGTGGTAACGATTTGGGTGAAGTATACCTGCTTACCTACCCTCGTTTCTTTACGCCAAACGGCGACGGGGTAAACGAAAGGTGGCGTATACAGTACTCTATACACGAACCTGACATGGAAATCTATATTTTCGACAGGTATGGTAAGCTTATTACCACCTTTGGGCCTAACTATGAAGGCTGGGACGGTACCTTCCACGGTAACCGACTGCCAAGTACCGATTACTGGTTTGTGGTAAAACGTCAGGATGGCCGCGAACTTAAAGGCCATTTCTCTATGGTGAGGTAGTAAATTGGATAGGAGATTTTAGACTTTTGAAAAATGTCTGTTTTAAAAACATACAACATTACATTTCAAACTATTGAATATTGAGGCAAAATAATGCTTTCACCTTATCTTTACTTAAATCAGTTAGTAATGGACAGTCACAATAGTAAAGATGTTAATGATGTCATAGGAGCATTAGAATTAGTTTTAAACGGCGCTATGCTCCAAAATTTTTTCATTAGCGAATCTACCATAACCGTAGAAGTGAATCATGATGTAACTAAACTTTACGATTCTCCCGAGTATAATAACAGTACATCCGTATTATTTTCTATACCCACAAAACATCTTTTAGAGATTTTTAAGTATTGGAAACAATTCTTATTATTATAGTACATTAAATGGTATTATACCCTATGAGTAAAAGACAAGAATATGGGTTACAGTTTTCAAAAGAACTAAAGAGAGACATTATTCGATTTAAATGTCACTATATAGGGAAAAATCCCTTATTAATTAGTTTAGCTTTTAAATTAACAATAATGCATAAAATTGAATGCAAAGGATTAATTCAAGAAATTATTAATGCTGAAAACGGAGAATATTACGAGCAATATTTTGCCTTAGATTGTGACGCAGCCAGTGATAACGACTGCATTGAAATAGCCCCTCCTAATGTAATTATTGATAACGAACTTACCATAAGCTTTACCGATATGAAACTATTATTACAGGAATATATAGATTTTATGGAGCGTTAAAACTGACTCTCTATTTAAAACCTATAAATCTCCTCAAAATCAGGCAGTGCCTGTATACATTCAATCTGTTTACTAGGTATTGTAAGTAAAGGGTACTCACTACTGCACACTCCCCTGTCTCCACATGGCAATAGACTTTTCAAAGTGCTTTTGCACACTCGTATTTAAAAGCGCTATAAAAGTTTCCTCATACAGGTTTTCATCAAAAAGGGTAAGTGCTATTTGTTCCAGTATAGCATTGTGTTCGGGATGTTTTGTAGTATATACCCAGTTAACGCATTCGGCACAGCGGTTTGCTATATCGGGGTTATTAATATTGTTTGCTATGAAAATGGCAAAAAAACAGATTATAATAAAATCATCATCGTTTTCAAATTCCTTAAAGTCAAATTCAGGAACCGTATAAAGTAGCTTTTCTTTCAGGGTCATACAGTGGTATATATTACTAACACAAGATAATTACTATGCCGCGTTTCCGATTACGGGTAACCATCGTAAATTTAAAGAATAGCCTGATTAGGCATAAAATCTTTAAACAGTTTGTGCGAATTGTATGATAAAACACATAAATTAATCGATAAACGGTAAATTATTTTAAAAAAGCAATAACCGCTTTTTCATATCCTTTGCAGTACTGAATATGATTTGTGCGTAAAGAGTCTTTATAGCTAATACCGTCTACAGTTGCCTCGTGCATGTTTACACGATCCTGTACGGTTTGCCAAAGCCTTTTTTGTATGTACGGATTTTTATTGTTTTGTACAAAAGCATAAAACAACTCCGGTCGTTTTATAAAGATGTCATAAAAATAATCATCTGTACTCATTACAACCGTTTCCCCTATAGGGTTAGAGGCGTCGGCCATTTTGTTAGTATAGATCTGTCCGGCAACATACATATAAAAAGTAAGGTTCTCACTTTGCTCTCTTAATGACGAAAGTACACCTGTAATTTCCATAAGGTCACCCATTGTGGCATACTCGTCATAATGACTGGTTACAAGTTCGTCAAGGTTCTTTCTGTTTGACTCAAAATAAGAAAGTTTTTCATCGGGAGTAAGCTTAAAGAACTGTGTTTCCTCCAGTGTACAAAACGGCTTAACATCCATTTGGTCATCAGTTATAATAACCTCAAAAAGTTTTAGCTTGTCACCCTCTACCCTGTAATGAAAGCTCTTGCCCCATTCGCTTCCCTTCTTAAAGTAAATCTTATCCATCGGGTAGATATCAGAAACAAATACGGTTGCCACCTCATAATTATCGTAACCAAAAAGATTATTGGCAGATCCGTCAGGATTCAGCTGAATATTGGTAGTATAGCCTCCCATTTGCGGGCAATGGCACGAGTAGCTCTTGTTTGCAAATAAAATCTTGTTGGTAATATCACTTACCCCTTTCGATTCATCTTTGGCATTCGGTACATCGGCTACTCTTATAAGTTCGGCCCTGTGTCCGTTAAGGTCAAACGAAAGTATGTCATTTTTAAGGTAAATTCTTTCTTCAAGAGTACCCTCCAGTGTGGTGTAAGATATATAAGGTTCGGCATCTTTTTGTATGAGCATTCCCTGCTCTCCTTCAATACCGTAATATATCTTTATAGGTGTTTCTGCCTGGTCTGGTGCTGCCTTAATAACAACACTGTTTATTCCTTTAAGGAATTTAGACGAAGCGAATGGTGAACGATTTGTTTTTAGTGAATCTACATACTCTTTAGGCACCCATACTCCATTGTATGGCTGAAGGCTAATAGTATATTCTACCTGTGGTACCACAGGCACGATTTCCGCGGTATGCTTGGGTTCCTGCTTGCAACCCACCAGCAATAGCATTACGGAAAACAGTAAAAGGGGCATCTGTTTCATTATAAGGCGGTGGTTTTTAGCGAATTATGCTTGCAGCGAATGTACTAAAAAAACTCTTTGTAAGAAACTAAATATTAAATTTTTATTTATATGTTGATTTTTCCTACATTATATAAGACTTAAATAACAAAACAGGATTTTTAGTAAGAATCTTCTACGTTTTTTGCATAGTCAGACAAGTTTCACCTATTAGATTTTAGATGAAAAACACGACGAAATGCATATTTTTTCGCTGAAACGTCGTTTTTAAGTAAAATCAGATAAAAAATAATTACTTAATACTACTCTTTCTCTGCCTTAAATACAAATGGGAAAATTATTGCCAGTACTAAAGCATATCCGGCAAATGTAAACCAGATGCTTTGCCAGTCACGGTTACCGTTAACTGTAAAATGGTCTACTACCCATCCGCTGGCAAGTCCTCCTACAAGCGCACCAAGTCCGTTTGTCATAATCATAAAAAGTCCTTGTGCGCTGGAACGTATGGTTGGATCGGCTTCCTTCTCCACAAACATCGATCCTGATATATTAAAGAAATCGAACGCCATACCGTATATGATCATAGAAAGGACAAGCAGGTACAATCCGTCATCGGGATTACCAATACCAAACAGCCCGAAACGGAATACCCATGCCACTATACTGAAAAGCATTACAGTTTTGATGCCGTATCTCTTTAAGAAGAAAGGAATAAGGAGTATAAAAAAGGTTTCGGAAACCTGAGAAATAGAAAGCAGTAAATTAGGATGCTTAACCCCAAACGAATCGGGATAGGCACTTTTAAAATCATCCAAAAACGGACCACCAAAAGCATTTGTTATTTGTAACGCAGCCCCTAATAGCATAGCAAAAATAAAGAATACCGCCATTTTACGCTGTTTAAGCAATACAAAAGCATCCAGTCCTAAAGAGGACATAAGGCTTCTTTCTGTTTGTTTTTGCAATGGTGGTGAAGGCGGCATAGTAAAGGCATATAGCCCTAAAAACAACGATGCCGATGCCCCCACATACAACTGGCTGGCGCTTTGGGTCCACCCTAAAAAATCTACCGCCCACATGGCAGCAATAAAACCTACCGTTCCCCACACGCGTATAGGCGGAAAGTTGGTAACTATGCTGTAACCTTTTTTTTCCAGTACGTTATAAGAAACCGAATTGTTTAGTGCAATGGTAGGCATATATACACATGCATTGAAAAGCATAACGATATAAAACCAAAAATAATCGTGTACCGTTGTGGCATAAACAAGTAACAGCGCCCCTGCCAAATGGCAAATCCCTAAAAGTCTTTCGGCGTTAATCCATCGGTCGGCAACAATACCTAAAAGTCCGGGCATAAATAATGAGGCTATTCCCATAGTGGTATACACACCGCCTATCTGAATACCGCTAAATCCTAACGTGGCACCCATATAGTTACCTAACGAAATTAACCACGAACCCCATATAAAAAACTGCAGGAAGTTCATAAGCACCAGACGGCTCTTAATACCCATATATGCAACGTATTAGTTTAACACAGCCGTAAAACTATCAAAAAAGTTGAAATGTAAGGAAATATGTAGGTTAAGCTTTTTATTAATTTAAAATTTAAGCTTACTTCACACAAAATCAAAATTGTATATATAACAAAAATCCCTGCGTGGTGCAGGGATTTAAATATTATTATATATCTATGTTTATGACAATAACCTTCTGTTAACCGGAAGCCAGTAAAGTATTATAAAAGTTATACTAAACATTATTTTTACTCCCATACTAACATAAGAAATTATGAGAGATGGCCCTTCAGGAAGATTGCTGGTAAGATTTGGAATATTAATGGTAAGATTAGTATAAAGATATAGGCCTATACTCAGTATTGCTACAACAGTATAAATATAAAGTCCTATGAGCTTTTTCTTTAACATTAAAATGGCTCCAGTAAGTTTTGTTGCCGAAAATAATGCCCCTAAAACTATTAGCCATACAGAATATTCAAGTCCTATGCCTGAAAGTGCCACAATACTAAAAGGTAAACCTAGAAGGTTAAACCCCATTACAATTATAGTAAGTATACATAATACTTTAAGAAAAGTATCTTTGGGCTTTACCATCGTTTCAAAAGCTTCAAAGCCTTCAGATTGTTTTGTGTTGCAAACATGGCAGTAAGTTGCATCATCCGTTAGCATATTACTGCATTTTAAACATGGTTTCATTGGTGTGTTTAATTGGTTATCTGATGGCAAATATAAATTGTTATATTTATAAAAGCTAAACCATCTTATTAAACACTTTATCTTACTTTTATTCCTTTCTCTGTATACACTTATATGGCTATATTTACCTTAATTATGAATCTGAGTTTTATAAAATAAAAATATAATCAACACAAACTAATGAAACCTACACGCCTTTTTACACTACTGTTTGCAACCGCATCCTTATTAACCGTTACCGGATGTATAGAGGATCCCGGCTACGGCAAAAGCTTTAACGAACAAAGAATAAAGCTGGGAGTACCTACCATTAAGTTTGACATGATTACACATGGCGGAATGGTATGGGAAGTAAAAAATGAAAATGAAAAAACCGGCTCGTACCATGCTTCAAAAATAATCCTTCCCATAGGCGACAACGAAAGCGAGCATATTGAAACCGATATTTTTAGGCGTAAGCTTAATAAAGATATGTACGAGCAGTTGGCTTACACTGCTTATTTTACAAACGACAGTACCGTATCATTTGAAAAAATAAAACCTTACTATTTTAAAGGTCCTAAAAGTGAAATGGAAAAAACCGCAACAGGTGAAACCAAGTCTTTAAGTATTACTGACAAAAAAGAACTAACCCTGCAACAAGCCGACAGTATACTTGAAAACTGGGCATTAAGCCGCATTAAAAAAGAAGGCGTGGTAAGCCATAAACATATGCAGAAGTAACCATAAAATAAACACACCTAAACTATGAAAACACTAACCAGAATTCTTACTGTACTGCTAAACCTTTCTGTTCCATGGCTTTTACCCATACTATTGGTATTTGTATGCTTCTTTATTTATGGATCAGGAGCTGTTGGGGCTGAAAAGCTCGAAAAACAAATGTTTATCTGGCATGGAATTTATCTACTTATAGGAGTTATTCATTTGTTTTTGGTTTACAAATTCATCGATTTGCTTACACGTACACAAAAAATTATAATGGTTACCGCTTTGGCAGCTTTGTACGGGTTTTTCCTTATTAATTTTATGATGAGTTAGATAAAAAATTTTTGCGTGAATACTAAATTTTACCATAAATTCGCTCCGTTATAAAAAACTAACTTTTCCCAACTATGAAACTAAAACAAATTGCGGCGTTTTGCCTTCTTGTAGTGTTTGCAGCCAGCTTTACTAACTGTAAAGCCAGTGCCAGTGCCAGCGTAGGTACTAAGAGTACCCGAACAAACAGTAAACCATTACCTCCCGGACAGGCTAAAAAAATGAATGGCGACAAGAGCGCTAAAAAATATGCCCCGGGCCATAACTAAACAGACTTATACATTTAACTCCGCTAATAGCGGAGTTTTTTATAAATAAACCGTTATATATATTCTTTTAAGTAATACCTGATTTCAGATATATAACATTTGGGTTGCGATTCCAGTGATAAATACTTATTTTTATAAAAACACCTATAAAAATGCAAAAATACCTGCCGTTATTTACCATATGTTTATTACTATCCTGCAATAGCGACGATACGCAAAAAGACCCGGATAACGAATTTTTCAGCAATCTAAAAGGTCATTACAGCTTAAAAGAAATTTATAGTGAAATTCCTCTCGATCTTAATTTTGACAATATAACCAATACTGATCTTTTAAGCGAAATAGACTGTGTTATTGCTTTTCCGCCTGAATTATATAAAGCAAGTGTAGAATATTATGCAATATCGGGTAAAAAGGTCTTTACTTTTGAAACAGCAAACCAAGATATACAAAGTGAAAATAATATTCAAAGTAAATGCTTTTATCCTGCAAGCCTTTCCTATTCATTTGACAGATCAGGGCCGGATAATCAAATAATTATTACCAACAGAAATACCGAAAGAGAAGCTGACTATGGTATTTTGACAAATGTTACCTTACAGGATAATACATTTGATTTTATTATTAAAAAAGAATACTATACACCTCAGGGATGGCAAGAGCTCAACACACACCTGTTATATGAGAAAGATAATTAAAAAAGCCCCGCAATACGGGGCTTTTTTATAATTGTTAGATGATGATTCCGAAGCGTTATTTGCCTGATTTATTAACAGCATATAGTCCGCCGCCAAACAGTACGATTGCAAGCCCCACATATATAAAGCCCTGCATTTGTCCTGATTCGTTTGAGGCGTCAATTTTGATACCTAAAAAATTAATTTCTTTAGTACTGTCAGCTATTCTGTTTACGCCTATATACCCTACTCCCAAGCTAATAACAATCAATAGTATACCTATTATCTTTGTTGCATTCATTTCTTTTTATTTTTTAAGGTTTCTCTAATTTAGTAAGAATAATTGTAATGAATGTAAGCCTAGCAGACAATTAAGTTTTTTTTAGTACATGATAACATAATCTTTGGAGATTTCTCTATTCGGTAGAAATTACAAAAGATTACTTCGTCGTACCTTCTCGTAATAACAGTACCAAAATAATTACCTCTCAAGTATTTCATCAATCATACCGAAAGCCTTAGCCTCTTCGGCTGTCATCCAGTAATCGCGTTCGGCATTCTTGCTTATTGTTTCATATTCCTGTCCGCTATGCTTTGCTATTATCTGGTAGAGTTCCTCCTGAATTTTAAGCACCTGACGTATGCTTATATCCATATCGGCAGCCGTACCCTGTGCCCCACTAGAGGTTTGGTGGATCATTACACGGGCATGTTTTAATGCCGACCTCTTTCCTGCTGCTCCCGCACACAATAATACCGAACCCATAGACAGGGCTACTCCTGTACATATGGTTGCCACATCGGGGGTTATATATTGCATGGTATCATAAATACCAAAACCCGCATATACCGATCCGCCCGGTGAGTTTACATACAACTGTATATCCTTTTTGGCATCAAGTGACTGTAAAAACAGCAGCTGCGCCTGTATAATATTGGCATTACGTTCTTCCACCTGCTCACCTAAAAAGATAATCCTGTCCATCATAAGGCGGGAAAAAACATCCAGCTGGGTAATATTTAACTGGCGTTCTTCCATAATGTATGGGGTTAGGGCTTTAGGGCTTGCATAGGCCTCTGCCCTGCTTATGTACTTATCTACATACAGGCTATTTATCCTGTGGTGTTTTACCGCATAATTGCGAAATTCTTTTTTGTCCATAACTGTTCGTTTTTTGTTGAGATTAAAACATAAGTATCCTGCCACCGCTAATGACAGGGTGTTGATTTGATTGTGATTTAAATTGAAATGGTTTATCCGAAGAAGCTCAATACCTTCTTCCTGAAAGACACATAATGGCTCGCTGTAAACATATGGTGCGACACCTGCTCTATTTCCTCACGCAGCTTTTGGCGGCCGTACTGCCTTGCTGCCATAGTAGTTTTTTGCTGCCATTTAAGATTATCGGCAAGCTGAGGTTCCAGTATCAATCTGGCCTCAAAAAGTGCCCTGTCCTCATCGCTTAGACTACCGCTTAGGTATTGCTCTGTAAGTATCGTATCATTCCATGAAGTCTTCATACTCTAGCGATTTAGATTTTACGGTATCCTTTACTTTTTCAAGGCATTTATACTTTTGTGCCGTAGCCGAACGGCTTCCTGAAAAACCAAACCTGTTGGCAAGCTTGTCCATATCCAGCTTTTCATAATAAAAGGCCGAAAGCAGTTCCATACATTTTTTTCCGGTGGTGCTAAGCAGTTTCATTAGCCTTGAAGAAACAGCCTCGGTATATTCAGTATCATTATTGGGCAAAACGGTTTCTCCAACTGTAACCTTCGTTAACTGGTTAAAGCGTTTGCTCCATAAATGGCGGGCAATACCCAACAGGTATGCCGACTCGTTTGCAACCTCAACACCCTCATAGCTTTTTTCCATATAAACTATCAGGGCATCGTGAAAAATATCTTTTGCTTCATCGAGCGAACCGCCCATTTTACCTACATACCCTGCCACTGCCGGAAATGCTTTTATATATAGCTCTTCCAACACTTCTTTTCGGGTTACAGGTTCTGTTATTGTATCATTTTTTGCAATCATAACACAAGCGTTTATATATAAGTGCCAAAAATGAGGCAGATATCACCATAAAAATACTTCTTTTTTTAAAAGTATTTATAAACAGGTTACTGTTTGTCTTCCTTAGCCCTTTCATTTATTGCCCAGCTTGCCATAGCATCAATAACTGGCATTAGCCCTTTACCCGACTTACTAAGCTTATAGGTTACATATGGCGGCACTACCGGCTTGGCTTTGCGTATCACAAGTCCGTCGCTTTCCAGTTGCTTTAAATGCTGTATAAGTACTTTTTCGGTTATGGCCGGAATAGCCCTTTTTATTTCGCTGTAGCGAATAGGGCCTTTGGAAAGATGATAAAGTATAATGGGTTTCCAGTAGTTACCAATTTTTTCCATTACATAGGTAACAGGACAGATATCAAGCGCATACTGCTTGTTTTCCTGTATTACAGAGGTCTCTTTAATTGCTGTCATAGATACATACTTTAGGGTAAGTACTTGTATAAAAGTAAGTACAAAAGTAACTTTGTTTCAACAAATAAAAAAGTAAAATCATGAAAATAACAGTAACAGGATCATTAGGAAACGTGGCTAAGCCTTTAGCCGAATCATTAATTGCAAAAGGAAACGATATAACCATTGTGAGCAGCAGTACCGACAGAAAGCAGGATATTGAAAAACTGGGTGCTAAAGCAGCAATAGGTTCGGTTAACGATACGGCATTTTTAACCAATGCCTTCACAGGAGCTGATGCCGTTTTTGCAATGACTCCTCCTAATCTGGGCGGTACCAATGTAGTGGCTAATACTACAGAAGCTGGTAAAAACCTGGCTCAGGCTATTAAAGACTCGGGTGTAAAACGTGTAGTGATGCTTAGCAGTATAGGCGCCGACAAACCCAATGGTAACGGACCAATAGCCGCCATACATAACATAGAGAACATGTACAATGAAATTGACGACGTAAACTTCACTTTTGTAAGGGCAGGTTTCTTTTACTACAACTTCTTTAATGATATTCCTCTTATTAAAAATGCAGGTATTACAGGTGCTAACTATGCTGCCGATATTAAGATGGCGATGGTACACCCAAGGGATATTGCTGCCGTTATAGCCGAAGAACTTGAAAATAAAAACAGTACAAACAAAATACGTTATGCCATAAGCGATATACGCACTCCGCAGGAAGTGGCTGCCGTTTTAGGTTCTGCCATAGGAAAGCCGGAACTGCCATGGGTCCAGTTTACCGACGAGCAGCTTATTGAAGGGATGACACAGGCAGGCCTGCCGCTGGATATTGCCGAAATGTATACCGATATGGGACGTGGTTTAGGTAACGGCCGCATACAGGAACATTTTAACACTACCGATGGTAAGGCCAAAGGAAAAATTAAGCTTGAGGAATTTGCCAAAGAGTTTGCTCTTAAATTCTAAGTTGATTTTTATTAAAAGCTAAAGCCCCTTTATGGGGCTTTTTTTTAGTTATCAGCAAATTTTGATCTTGCACCAGGGTCTTCATTACGCTTTCCTGAACTTTTTCTTTCTTTTTCACTAAGTGTAAAAAATCCGGTTCTGCTGAGTTTGTATAATGGAATCGCATAACTTACCGTCATAAAAGTACCGCTCATATTAGTAGCAACATCTCCCAGTTCCCATCCTACACCTATCTGAAAATCCAGTATGGTAAGGTTTAAAACAGGTGCAAAAACATTATTGGTATCTTCACCTGTACCTGCCGAAAACAGTACTCCTAAATGTAACCCCACCACATTACTAAAATCCTGTTCGGTTACATTCCCCTGATCGTCATATATAACTTTCTTTTCACCAAAATTAAGTCCCAGTCCTGCTCCTACCGAATTGAAAAGGGTGATATTACCTTTAGAATCATCCTGTGCACTCTTGGTTAAAAAATCAAACCTTGCTACAGGAATATTAAAATTGGTGGTTAAAATAGTCGCCTTGTAAAACTTGGTTTTATTTGAAAGATCTTCTGCCTGAAATGTAGCCGTAAAATCTGTACCTATAGTAACGGACACGACATCTCCTCTTTCAAGCTTTGTATCTTTACTAAGCCTTTTGGTTTTTTGTATTTCACTCCATACCCATAGTTTTGCTCCCGAACTTTTTTGTATAGCAAAGGTTACTATAAAATTCCCGTTAGAGTCGGCCATTCCTTCGTCTTCAGGTATTCCGTCAAGATCTCCGTCAACTTTTACAACCGCATCAGGTTCAGTGACACCTATTATCCCTTTTGTACTAAGAGATTTAATAGTAACATCCTGTGCAAAGGCACCTGCTGTTATGAGAGATAAAATAAATAGTAATTGTTTTTTCATAAGGTTAGATTTTTTGGTTTATGTGATAAAATTATCAATTTAACAAACAGCAAAACATCGCCATTAGTAGGTATATTTATTTATCGATGTAATGCTTTAATTTATCTGTAAAACACTGATTTATAATATTTTTCATATTAAACTGTTATAGTATTACCAACATAACACTATAGTAATGATAGTTAACAACCTTACTAAACCATTTCTACTTATTTGCCTTGCCTTGCTTAGTTGCGGCAAAAAGACGGAGGATAAATCTCTAAACGAACCTGAAGTTACTTTAAATCCGGTAGCAGAAATGGGAGCTCCCATTGCTACCGCAAGCTATGATACACTTGCCAAAACCATTCATGTTTATGTGGCCTTATGCGATAATAAATACCAGGGAATCGTACCCGTACCAAAAGCTATAGGCAACGGGCAGGATCCACACAACAACTTATACTGGGGTTGTGGGTATGGCATACGCACTTATTTTAAAAAAAGCGCCGAATGGAAACTCCTTAAAAAAGAGAAAAAAGATTCGCTGGTAATGGAAAGGCTGGTGTTTAAACATACTACAAAAAACCACTACCTGATAGCTGATGCCTATAACGGTAAGCACATAAAACAATGCACAAAAGACTTTTTAAACAGTAGCTGCGGCAAACTAACAGACACACTTACCATAAACAACACTACGCTGGGGGTAGCAGGAAATTCCGGGCTTGTGGCTTATATAGGTCACGACGGCTTAATGGATTTTCAGTTGTATGAAGATTACATCAATACCGACAATAAACAACGTAATGTAATTATACTTGCCTGTGTGAGTAAAAGGTTCTTTGGGCCACACTTACAAGAGGCAAATGTAAATCCGTTAGTATGGACTACAGGGCTTATGTGTCCGGAAGCCTACACCCTACACGATGCAATAACAGGATATGTAAACGGTGAGAACAATACTCAAATACGTCAACGGGCAGCTCAGGCCTACAACAAATACCAGAAGTGCGGAGAAAAAGCTGCCAGAAATTTACTGGTTACAGGTTGGGAATAAATTTCTATATTTATTTTTGCTTTTAAACCTTAATTAAGGCCACACCCATGCTTAAATATCTTATAATAGTAGTTATTGCTCTTTTCCCAATTGAATTTAGACCTTTCAGGAGTATTGACAATTTTCAACTTAAGCCTTTTATATGAAAAGCTACTTTAAGTCATTAGCAAATGACCGTTTTCTTATACCATTCCTGTTATTTGGGGTATTGCTTAACCTGTTTTGGTTTTATATTTTTGGTGAACTGGAAAATACAATCTTTAAAAGATCACTCATTTTTTCCTACTTAAGCTATTGCATATTACCGTCACTACTCCATCAATACATTTTTGGCATAAGCATTTTGTCATTCATAAGGATAAGTATCAGTTATTTTGTTTTCCTCATGCTGGTAATCGCTAGTTTTCTTATACTTCTAAATACAGGTAGTTTTGTGATAGTCTATGCAGTTTTACTTTTAATTTTCATGCTGTTTATAACTTACTTTCTTGTCAGGTTTTTTAAAATTACCTTATCGCCGGCTTACTTAATAGAGCTTGTAGTTCTTTCCCTAATATCACTTGCCGTTATCCATATACCCGACTATTCATGGTCTCATGATTTCGGAATACATCTTATTTTATCAATGGTAATGTTTACATTTACCTATCTGACAGTAAAAAATTATAAACCCGTTTTAAAGGAAGCCTAAAAGCTGAATTTTATAATTAAAAATCAATATGCTTTACAAACGATAACTGGAAATTAATACCGGTAAAGCTTAATTCACCGTCATCTTCGGTATACATAAGTTTATTGTTTACTAAAAATGTTGCTGCCAGTGCCCAGTCATTTTTATGATATATTAATCCGCCACGGCCAAAAGCAGTCGGATAAGCCTCTATTTTCAAATCAGAAAGCAAATGCGGATCATTCCCTACATTTACATCCACTGTAAGGATGCCTGTGACCATCCATCGCTCATCAATTACCCAACTGTAAGCATATCCGCCATTAATCCCAAACTGAACGTTTTTAAGGCTGTTTTCTGTTTGCCATAACACTCCGCCCGGGTTTACCTTAAAAAAGTAAGCTCCTCCTCCTAAAATAAAACTCCCTACAGATTTAAGCTGTATCTCATTTTGCTGAAAAGCAGCTTTTGCAGAAAACTTATCTCCCTTAAAAATATAGGCAAATTCAGCACCTAAATTTCGCACATACATATCCGGGTAAAGTGTTGCTTCATCCCCTTCGGCATCATTGTAAAAACCTTTGTATTTCTGATAAAATAAATCTAAAACAAAATAGCGCCCGTAGTGGTGTATCTGCAGGTCTGATGATTTGGTTTTACCTTTCCCATCCTGTTCCAGAGGAGCTATACCAAAACTGTAACTAAAATTGATTACTGTATTTTTTATTGAAATACCCACCCCTACCCTTAAAGGGTTGTTAGGTATATAATCTTTTTCATCTTTGCCCAACTGTACGCTGCTTTGACTTAAAAAACCCGAAAGCATTACTCTTTGAGGGTAATCAGCTATATAAGCTGTGTCGGTTTTTACCTGTCCTAAAGTAATAACGGGACTAAGAAATAAAACAGCATAAATAAAGTTTCGCAAGGTCATTTAAGATAGTATATAAAAGCTTTTTACTAAACGGGGCAAATATACCATTAGTATTACGACATGCAGATTAAGCAAATTTTATAAATGAAAATTATAAGTTTATTATTTGATAGTTAAAATCCATTTTTAATACTATTTACCACCTTCTATTTACATAGTTTTCAAAAGGTTATATTGTTAACTTATCATAATCTCAAAAAAATTGCTTTATATTATATATTTTCATAATTTGCAATAAGCAATTAACAAACAGAAATGAGCAATATCACCCGTTTATTCGACTTCCCGTATCACCAACTGGAAAAATACAATTTACCCGATGCACTTGTTACCAAATATGGTGACGAATGGGTAAAAACATCCACACAGGAATATGTGGACAAAGCCAATGCTTTTTCCCGCGGGTTACTAAGACTGGGAATAAAGAAAAACGACAAAATAGCCGTTATTTCCTCTAACAACAGGACCGAATGGCACATTGTTGATATAGGCATACTGCAAACGGGAGCTCAAAACGTACCTGTTTACCCTACCATAAGCGAAGACGACCAGGAGTTTATTCTTAACCATTCGGAGTCGGTTTACTGTATCGTTTCCGATAAGGAACTATACGAAAAGGTAAGCTCTATTAAGCACAAGGTAACAGGTTTAAAAGAAATCTATTCCTTTAACCAGATAGAAGGCTGCAAGAACTGGAACGAGATTCTGGAACTGGGTAAAGACGAAAGCAATCAGCAGGAAGTGGAGGATATTAAAAGCTCTATAACCGAAGAAGATCTTGCTACAATTATCTATACATCGGGTACTACAGGAAGGCCTAAAGGTGTAATGCTTTCGCACAAGAACATTGTTTCGGATGTATTGATGAGTGCCGAAAGGGTTCCATTTGAAGCAGGCAGAAACAGAGCGCTTAGCTTCCTGCCTATTTGCCACATTTATGAAAGAATGATACTTTACCTTTACCAATACTATGGCGTAAGTACCTACTTTGCCGAGTCTATTGAAAAGGTAAGCGATAATATTAAAGAAGCTACCCCCGATGTTATTACGGCGGTACCTAGGCTTCTTGAAAAAGTATACGACAAGATTATTGCCAAAGGAAGCGAACTTACAGGCATAAAACGCAAACTGTTCTTTTGGGCAGTAGAAGTGGGCCTTGAGTATGAACCTTATGGCGCTAATGGAGCCTGGTATGACTTTAAGCTGGCTATTGCCCGCAAGCTGATTTTCAGTAAATGGAAAGCAGGGCTTGGCGGCAGGCTTGGACTTATGGTAAGCGGTAGTGCTGCTATACAACCAAGATTGGCACGTGTGTTTGCCGCAGCTGAAATACCCGTTATGGAGGGTTACGGACTAACAGAGACCTCTCCCGTAATTGCGGTAAACGACCAGCGTAATGCCGGGTTTAAGATAGGAACCGTAGGTAAACCGCTTAACGGTCTTGAAGTTAAGATTGCCGAAGATGGTGAAATACTTTGTAAAGGCCCTAACGTAATGATGGGGTACTATAAGGATGAAGAGAAAACCAAAGAGGTAATGACCGATGGTTATTTCCATACAGGAGATATAGGCGAAATAGACAAAGACGGATTCCTGAAGATTACCGACAGGAAGAAGGAAATGTTTAAAACTTCGGGAGGTAAATATGTAGCACCTCAGCTTATAGAAAATGCCATGAAGCAATCCCGTTTTATAGAGCAGATTATGGTTATAGGCGAAGGCGAAAAAATGCCAGCTGCCTTTATACAGCCTGACTTTGAGTTTGTAAAACAATGGGCTTCACGCAAAGGTATTTCAGTAAGCTCTAACGAAGATATTGCCAACAACAAAGAGATACACGACAGGATACAGGAAGAAATTAACGATGTAAACAAGAAATTCGGTCACTGGGAACAGGTTAAGAAATTTGAGATAACGCCTGAGATTTGGTCGGTAGACGGAGGAGAAATGACCCCTACCCTAAAACTGAAACGTAAGGCCGTTAAGGAAAAATACCAGAAACTGTATGACAAGATATACCGCACCGAAGGTGACAGGTAAAAACAAAAGCTGCTTTAGGGCAGCTTTTTTAAATAAATAACAACATGAAAAAACTCATTTATATACTTCTGCTCCTGCCCTTTGCTGTTATGGCACAGGAAACTCCATCCGTTAATGGTTATAAAACCTTTTTAGACAACAAACAGGTAGATATTACCCATTATTTTATAGATCCTGATAATGTGGCCGATATACGTACCGATAAAAATACTAAGGAGGTATATATAACACGAAAGGAACAGACTGACCTTGTTTGTCTTGGCGATTTAATAAAAGATAATAAAATAAATGTTACAGTAAATGGTACTGTTATAGAAAATCATGAAACATATTTTATGGAAACTACAACCATTACAGATATGAATATTGACAAGACAACAGAGATACCTTCTATAAACTTTACTACCAAGAATAACAGGAAAGAGTAAATAGTAATATTTGATTTTTTTTGTTTTTACCATTTTAAAATAAATAGTTATTTTCGTCGGCTACAAACCAGTACCACACTAATTTTTAAAATGAAGAAGACCTTATTACTGCTATTAGTACTGGCAGCAACATTGCAAAGCTGCTATCAGAAACCCGAAACCATTGTCAATAATGATATAGACCCTAAGCTAAGGGAAACTATAAAAGCTAAGAACGACAGCCTTTTTGAAGCACTATCTGACAGTAATTCTAAAGTATTGGAAAAACTGGGTTCGGAAAAGTTCAACAAATTTCTTGTGGCAAAACTAAACGGTGTTATATGGCCTTTTAGAAAAGGCTATCTTACTACCGATCACGAAGTGTATGAGGAATTTCACAACAAGCACACTACGGTTCCCGATAATTCAACCATAAACTCAGCAACAAACGGCTATACGCTTACTTTTCAAAACGAGGCCAAGGAAACGTATGTATCCCTGCTAAAAAGCTCCTATATGGGCATAGACGATTATCTTATTACAGTAATTTACTGTAAAAAAGGTAACGACTGGAAAATAGAAGAAATTACTGCCGGGCTTTTAAGTGTTTATGGCAAGAATGCTGCTCAGGTCTATGCACAGGCTAAGGAATATCATGAGAAAGGCTATGAATGGGATGCCTATCAGCAACTTAACCTGGCAAGGCAATTACTGGAGCCTGCACAAAAGCTTATTAAATACCCTGAGGAAAAAGAAATAATAAGGGATTATGAAAGCATGGATAAAAAAATAAGCACAAATTACTACATGCCTTATATATTAGGGAATATTGATACTAAACCCATTATACAACAACTCACAGTAGTTAAAAATACCGAGGGTATTTTCCCGCTTATCAGTTATACAACCCAAATAAGACTTAGTGATTCTGTTTCCCTTAGTAATGAGTTAAAGGATATTAAAACCGAGGTAAAGAAAAACTACAACTGGATAAACTTTAAGCAAAAGTATATTTACTACCGTGCTTATAATGTTAACGACAACGGACTTATAGAAAACAGTTATACATTTACCGAGAAGAATTAATAATGTTTAGTATTTTTATCGTAATAAAACCTTACCATGAAAATACCTACACTTCACGGATATATAGACAGGCGTATTTTAATTAACTATACTGCCGATCCGAAGGTAATTCAGAATCTGCTTCCCTACCCTTTCAGGCCTAAACTGCAAAATGGTAAAGCCATTGTGGGTATTTGCCTAATCAGATTAAAAAACATTCGCCCTAAAGGGTTACCACAGTTTATTGGGGTAAATTCAGAAAATGCTGCCCATCGCTTTGCTATAGAATGGGATGAAAACGGTGAAACTAAAGAAGGAGTTTATATACCCCGAAGAGATACATCCTCAACCGTCAACGCTATTGCAGGAGGAAGGGTTTTTCCGGGTAAACATAACAAAGCTAAGTTTAATGTCTCGGAAGCGGGAAAACACTGTGCCCTTAGTTTTTCAAGCAGTGATGCCGCTTTTATGAATCTTGAAGCAAGTGAAACCAATCAATTTAATTCGGAGTCGGTATTTGAAGACATAGAAACAGCCTCAGCCTTTTTAAAAGGTGGTAGAATTGGTTACACCCCCGGCAATTCAGGGCTGGACAGTGTAATACTGGACACCTACACATGGCAGGTAAAACCCCTTCATGTTACAAAAGTAGAATCGTCGTACTTTAACGATAAAAATCTTTTTCCCGAAGGCTCAATAAAGTTTGACAATGCGTTAGTGATGCATAACATAGAGCATGAGTGGAAAATTAATAACAATAAAAGCTTTTAAGCTCATATATAAAAAGAACCTGGTTTTTCTTCCGGCTCATTCATAACTTTAAGGGCTTCCTTTGCCAGTTGCCTTAAACGCTTCCAGTTTTCAAAATCAGCAACTAAGAGCCTCAGCAACTAAATAGCTTAGCCCCTCCTCAAAAATAACATTTACTTAACTGATAATATTCACGCATAATATTTAAGAATACCTCAGTATTGCGTATATTTAACTCTCCATATTAGGAGAGTTTTTTAATTTTAGATAAAATTATTTTAAATTTAATATGCATGCATAATAAATTTTTATTACCTTTGAGAAACCAATATATATGAAAGACAAAACTATAGATTACATCCTTAGAGCAACCTGGCAGGCAGTAGCAAGAATGTACAACGAAGAGGCAGGTAAATATGGTGCAACAATGTCCATTGGGTTTGCTTTGCTTTCCATAGACAAAGAGAAAGGAATTTCTTCTACGGCATTGGGTCCGCAAATGGGAATGGAGGCTACCAGCCTTACACGTACTTTAAAATCGATGGAAGATAAAGGGCTTATTGTCCGCAAAAAAAATCCTGTAGACGGCCGTGGGGTTATTATACACCTTACCAAACTGGGCAGGGAAAAAAGAGAACTCTCTAAAGAGGTAGTACTAAAGTTTAACGAGGCAGTAAAACAACGCCTGTCTCAACAAAAACTGGATCACTTTGTTGAGGTGGCCGAAGTAATAAACGAGCTTATCTCAGAAAAGCAGATATATGCGGGTGAAGAGAATGAAGCAGAAAAAACAGTAACAAAATAATAAGAGATGGAACCGCCTTTACCGGGGCTGTTTCATTTTCACAAACAACTAAAATACATACTATAAAAAATGAAACGCACTATTAAAAAGGCAGCCGTAATAGGCTCCGGTATTATGGGATCGGCAATTGCTGCCCATTTTGCCAATATAGGTGTTGAGGTTCTTTTGCTGGATATTGCACCAAAAGAACTTACGGAAGCCGAAAAGAAAAAAGGGCTAACGCTGGACGATAAGGTAGTAAGAAACAGGATTGTTAACGAGCACCTTGCCAACTCCCTTAAATCGAAACCCTCCCCTATTTACCACCAGAAATTTGCATCAAGGATATCTACCGGTAATATAGACGACGACCTTCCTAAAATTGCCGATTGTGACTGGGTAATTGAAGTAGTTGTAGAAAGGCTTGACATAAAACAAAAAGTATTTGAACAGATAGAAAAATACCGTAAACCGGGAACACTTATCACATCAAATACCTCGGGTATCCCTATCCATTTTATGAGCGAAGGACGCAGCGAGGACTTCCAGAAACATTTTTGCGGAACACACTTCTTTAATCCGCCACGATACTTAAAACTTTTTGAAATTATACCGGGTCCTAAAACTTCACAGGAAGTACTGGACTTTTTAAATAACTATGGTGAGCAGTACCTTGGTAAAACATCGGTAGTTGCTAAAGACACCCCTGCCTTTATAGGTAACCGTATTGGTATCTATGGCATTATGAGCCTTTTCCACCAGGTTAAGGAAATGGGCTTAACCGTAGAGGAAGTAGACAAACTTACAGGTCCGGTAATTGGCCGCCCTAAGTCGGCTACATTCCGTACGGTAGATGTGGTAGGTCTTGATACCCTTGTACACGTTGCAAACGGTATTTATGAGAACTGCCCTAATGATGAGGTTCACGAACTGTTTAAAGTCCCTGGCTTTATCGACACAATGATGGAAAAAAAATGGCTGGGAAGCAAAACCGGACAGGGCTTTTACAAAAAAGTGGATAAAGACATCCTTGCGCTGGATTTAGACACTATGGAGTACCGTCCGCAAAAGAAAGCTTCTTTTGCTACCCTAGAGCTTACAAAAACTATAGATAAGCCTATAAACCGCTTTAAGGTACTGGTAAAAGGTACTGATAAAGCAGGCGAATTTTACCGCAAGAACTTTACAGGTATGTTTGCCTATGTTTCTAACCGTATACCTGAAATCACCGATGACCTTTACAAAATAGACGATGCCATGAAAGCCGGATTTGGCTGGGAAAATGGTCCGTTTGAAATATGGGATGCCATCGGTGTTGAAAAAGGTATCGAACTTATGAAAGCCGAAGGTCTTGCCCCTGCAGCATGGGTTAACGATATGCTGGCATCGGGCAATTCAAGCTTCTACACCGTAAAAGAAGGAGCTACTTACTACTACGACATTGCATCAAAATCCCAGAAAAAAATTCCGGGGCAGGATGCATTTATCATACTTAACAACATTCGCGAAAGCAAAAAGGTATGGAGCAACAGCGACGCCATTATAGAAGACCTTGGCGACGGTATCCTTAACCTTGAATTCCAGTCTAAAATGAATACCATTGGCGGTGGTGTGCTTCAGGGCATAAATAAAGCCATAGACCTTGCCGAAAAAGAATACGACGGCCTTGTTATAGGTAACCAGGCAGCCAACTTCTCGGTAGGTGCTAATATTGGTATGATATTCATGATGGCTGTAGAGCAGGAATATGATGAGCTTAATATGGCTATCAAAATGTTCCAGGACACAATGATGCGTGTACGCTACTCGGCTATACCGGTAGTGGTTGCCCCTCACGGTATGACACTGGGCGGTGGCTGTGAAATGAGCATGCATGCCGATAAGGTTGTGGCTGCTGCCGAAACCTACATCGGACTTGTGGAATTTGGTGTTGGGGTTATCCCGGGCGGTGGCGGATCTAAAGAGATGGCACTTCGTGCAGCCGACACTTTTCGCAAAAACGACGTAGAACTTAACGTACTGCAGGAATACTTTCTTACCATAGGTATGGCAAAGGTTTCGACTTCTGCTTACGAAGCTTATGACCTTGGTATCCTTCAGCACGGTAAAGACGTAGTTGTTGTAAACAAAGACAGGCAGATTGCCGAAGCTAAAAAACATGCTAAGCTTCTTGCCGAAGCGGGTTACACACAACCTGTTAAACGTAATGATGTAAAAGTACTGGGCAAACAGGCACTGGGTATGTTCCTTGTGGGAACCGACAGTATGGAAGCCGGACATTACATCTCTGAACACGATAAGAAAATTGCCAACAAACTGGCTTATGTTATGGCTGGTGGCGACCTTAGTGAACCTACACTGGTTACAGAGCAGTACCTTCTTGATCTTGAAAGGGAAGCATTCCTGTCGCTATGTGGTGAAAGAAAAACTCTGGAACGTATTCAGTTTATGTTAACTAAAGGGAAACCGCTTCGTAACTAGTATTTAGTATTAAGATATTAGAATTGAGATAAGATGCATAAAGTACAAGATTTAAAGATTTGGCAAAAATCAATCGAGCTTGCTAAGCAGGTTTATATAGTAATTGCTGATTTACCTGCTGACGAAAGATTTGGCTTAACATCTCAGATTAAAAGAGCAACTATCTCAATAGCATCAAATATAGCCGAAGGAGCCGGGAGAAACTCAAATAAAGAGTTTAAATATTTTCTTGGTATAGCCAACGGCTCAAGTTATGAATTACATACTCAACTAATACTGGCTTGTGAACTTGGTATGCTTGAGAAATATAAAGTTGATGAAATATTGAATCTGATTACTGAAATACAAAAAATGAATTATTCATTTCAAAAAAGTATTGGAGAAGTCTCAATTCTCAATACTAACATCTAAAATCTAATGAAAATGAAAACAGCATATATAGTAAAAGCATACAGAACGGCTGTGGGGAAAGCACCAAAAGGGGTTTTCCGCTTTAAAAGGCCTGACGAACTGGCCGCAGAAACCATTCAGTATATCATGAATGAGCTTCCGCAACTGGACAAAACAAGAATTGATGACGTAATGGTGGGTAACGCTATGCCGGAAGCCGAACAGGGCTTAAACTTTGCCCGTCTTATTTCCCTTATGGGACTTAAGGTTGAGGATGTACCGGGAGTTACTGTAAACCGTTACTGTGCATCGGGACTGGAAACCATTGCTATGGCTACTGCCAAAATACAAAGCGGAATGGCTAATTGTATTATTGCAGGTGGTGCAGAAAGCATGAGCTACATCCCTATGGGAGGTTACAAACCGGTACCGGATTACCAACTGGCTAAAAACGGCCACGAAGACTACTACTGGGGAATGGGACTTACTGCCGAAGCAGTTGCAAAAAAATATAATGTAAGCCGTGAGGACCAGGATGAGTTTGGCTATCAGTCACACCAAAAAGCACTGAAGGCACAGGCAGAAGGAAAATTTGACAAACAGATTGTGCCTATTACCGTAGAGCAGGTTTATGTAGATTCTAATGGTAAGAGAGCTACTAAAAATTATACTGTAACAAAAGACGAAGGTCCGCGTGCCGATACATCGGTTGAGGCGCTTGGTAAGCTTCGTCCTGTATTTGCTGCCGATGGTAGCGTTACAGCGGGTACTTCATCTCAAATGAGTGACGGAGCCGCTTTTGTAATGGTAATGAGCGAAGAAATGGTTAAGGAACTTAACCTTGAACCTATTGCACGTCTGGTAAGCTATGCGGCAGCCGGTGTAGAACCGAGAATTATGGGTATTGGCCCTGTAAAAGCTATTCCTAAGGCTGTGGAAATGGCCGGATTAAAGCTAAACGACATCGAACTTATTGAGCTTAACGAAGCTTTTGCTTCTCAGTCGCTTGCTGTTATCCGCGAGCTTGGGCTTAATAAGGATATTGTAAACGTAAACGGAGGTGCTATTGCATTGGGTCACCCACTGGGATGTACAGGTGCAAAACTGTCTGTTCAGTTATTTGATGAAATGAAAAACCGCGGAAGCAAATACGGTATGGTTACCATGTGTGTAGGTACCGGACAAGGGGCTGCGGGAGTTTATGAATTAATGTAAAAAGACTTAGAGACGAAAGACAAAAGATAATAGACTAAAAACTTACCGCACCTTACCAATGAGTGATTTTAAAAGACACAATTTTAAAAAGCTTAAGATATGGCAAATGGCCATGGAAATAGCAAAAGAAGTTCTTGACTTAACAGATACTTTTCCTTCACACGAAAAGTTTGGGTTAAAAAATCAAATGGACAGATGCTCAATATCCATACCATCAAACATTGCAGAAGGTTCAAGCAGAAGTACAAAATCGTTTAGTCATTTTATCAATGTTTCTTTAGGTTCTTCTTTTGAGTTGCATACGCAACTGCTGTTAGCACATCACAGAGGTTATATCTCTGAAAGTAATACAGTAGTAATTGAAAATAAAATAGAGGAATTCCAGAAAATGACAATGAGTTTCCAAAACACTCTGGTTTCCATATAAGTCTGTTATCTATTATCTATCATCTAAAAGTCTATACTATAAAAAATTATTAAAAATGAGCGAAGTAAAAGATATAACAAGAGGCGGTCAGTTTCTTGTAAAAGAAACAAAATGTGAAGATGTATTCACACCCGAAGATTTTTCGGAAGAGCAGGTTATGATGCGTGATACGGTTAAGGAATTTGTTGACCGTGAGTTATGGCCCCATAAAGACCGTTTTGAGAATAAGGATTATGCGTACACTAAAGAGTGTATGGAAAAAGCCGGGGAGCTTGGCTTTCTTGGTGTAGCCGTACCGGAAGAGTATGGCGGACTGGGGATGGGCTTTGTTTCTACCATGTTGGTTTGTGACTATATCTCAGGTGCTACAGGTTCGTTCTCAACTGCATTTGGTGCTCATACAGGTATTGGTACTATGCCAATTACCCTTTACGGAACTGAAGAACAGAAAAAGAAATATGTACCTAAACTTGCCAGCGGTGAATGGTTTGGCGCTTACTGCCTTACCGAGCCGGGTGCAGGTAGTGATGCCAACTCTGGTAAAACCAAAGCGGTACTTAGCGAAGACGGTACGCATTACAAAATTACAGGACAAAAAATGTGGATATCTAATGCCGGATTCTGTAGCCTATTTATTGTGTTTGCCCGTATAGAAGACGACAAAAACATTACCGGATTCATCGTGGAGAACGACCCAAGTAACGGTATCTCTATGAATGAAGAGGAACATAAACTGGGTATCCGTGCCTCCTCTACCCGTCAGGTATTCTTTAACGAGACTAAAGTACCTGTAGAAAACATGCTTTCTGAAAGAGGAAATGGTTTTAAAATTGCAATGAATGCCCTTAACGTAGGCCGTATTAAACTGGCCGCTGCATGTCTTGATGCACAAAGAAGAACAATTTCGGGAGCGGTTAAATATGCTAACGAAAGAGTACAGTTTAACACTGCTATTTCAAGCTTTGGTGCCATACGTGCTAAACTGGCTGAAATGGCTGCCAGTGCTTATGCCGGAGAAAGTGCATGTTACCGTGCGGCAAAAAGTATAGAAGACCGTATTGAGGCTCGTGTAGCTGCTGGTGAATCTCATCAGGATGCAGAGCTTAAAGGCGTTGAGGAATTTGCTATTGAGTGCTCTATACTTAAAGTGGCGGTATCGGAAGATATCCAGAACTGTAGCGACGAAGGTATCCAGATATTCGGAGGTATGGGCTTCTCTGAAGATACTCCAATGGAAAGTGCCTGGAGAGACGCAAGAATTGCGCGTATTTATGAAGGCACAAACGAAATTAACCGTATGCTATCGGTAGGTATGCTTGTTAAGAAAGCAATGAAAGGCCACGTAGATCTTTTAGGTCCTGCCATGAAAGTAGCTGAGGAACTTATGGGCATCCCATCGTTTGATACACCGGATTACTCTGAGCTTTTTGCTGAAGAAAAAGAAATTATCGGCAAGCTTAAAAAAGCATTCCTTATGGTTGCCGGTAGTGCCGTACAAAAATACGGTCCGGATCTTGACCAGCACCAACAATTGCTGATGGCTGCTTCCGATATCCTTATCGAGATCTATATGGCAGAATCTGTTATCTTAAGAACAGAAAAACTGGCTAAGAACAAAGGAGCAGAAAACGTAAAAGAACAAATTGCTATGGCTCAGTTATACTTATACAAAGCTGTAGACACCGTAAATACTAAAGGTAAAGAAGGTATTGCTTCATTCGCAGAAGGCGACGAACAACGCATGATGCTTATGGGCCTAAAACGCTTCACTAAATATACCAATATGCCTAATGTTGTAGCCCTAAGGGAAACCATTGCAGCAAAACTGGTAGACGAGAACGCTTACATTTACTAATCACCACTAATGTAAAATGAAAATTCCGTTTTTAGTTTAGTTTGTTAAACCCCGCCAATGGCGGGGTTTTTAATTACCACTACAAACAAAAAAGCCGCTGCGAATGTATCGCAGCGGCTTCTTAATAACATTGTGTATTCTTATTTCAGGGGCTTATTTCCTTTAAGAACATTAACCAATATCGCTATTAGTGCAACCAACAGCAGTAAGTGAATCAGTGCTCCTCCCACATGTATCACAAAACTTCCTAAAGCCCACAGTATAACTAGTACAAAAGCAATTATAAATAAAAGGTTTTTCATAGCAATTTCTCCCTTCTTATAATTATTTCATTGCATCAAGCTTGTCCTCAAGCCTTTCAGCTTCATCCTGATGTGTTTTCAGCGTAGGTAACATATCGGCGGCCCACATTCTTATATCTTCATCATTTGCTTTTTCGCTGGCCTTCTCCATCTTCTCTATTGCCTTCTCATGACCATCCACCATCATATCCACATACTTCTTATCAAAATCTTCTGCTTTCTCCTCACTTAGTTTGTTGTAAGCGTCTTTTCCGTCTTCACTTAAAGCTGTGGGCAGCGATATGTTTTTTGCTTCTGCTGTTTTCTTTAAATCTTCAAGAGCCTTTGTATGGTCGGTAATAAGCATTTCTGCATATTGCCTTACATCGGCATTTGTACTTTTTTGCTGTGCCAGTTTGCCCAGCTCAATTTCCTTCATATGAGTATCGGCTGCAAAAACAAGATAATCAGAGTCTTCTTCCTTAGCCTCGTTAGTATCGTCAAACTTTTCCTCGTTTTGGTCTTCTGCTACTTCAGTTGCATCTTTTTCTTTATTGTCTTTACATGAAGTCATTCCGAAAGACAAAGTGAAAACAGCCATACCTAACAGCATTTTCCCTAAAATTGATCTCTTTTTCATATTCTTTGTTATTTAGGTTATTGGATTATCTCTTTTTGTATACTCCAAAATTAACACATAAAATATGACTAAATTGTTAGCGGTTTGCCAATTAGTGTTAGGGAAATACTAAATGTGATTTATACCTCCACTATCTCTTTCCTTATCTTAACCGCATAAGGTTTAGGGGTAATTTTCTTGCCGTACAGGCGTGCGTAGACCTTAGTGAATTCGGCTCCGAAGTATAGTATTATAGCCGAATAGTATACCCAAACCAGTATGATAATTATAGAACCCGCAGCACCAAAAGCAGTAGCCACATTAGAGCTGCCCAAATACAGGCTGATGCCAAACTTTCCTACCATAAACAATATGGCTGTGGTGGCAGATCCTACAAAAGTATCTTTCCATTTTACATAGCCATCGGGCAGTGTACGGAAGATTACAGAGAACAGCAGGGTTATAATTATAAATACTACGACAAAATTAAGTACATATACCAAATAGACGGTGCTATCTGATAAAAGGGAGTGCAGCCTCTCATTAAGCACATCGAGAAGCGTATTAGCCAAAAGGCTCACCATAAGCAGGAAGCCAATAACCCCTATCATGGAAAAAGACATAAGCCTGTTTTGTATGAATTTTTTAAGTCCTTTATCGGGTTTAGCCCTTAGTTCCCATATATAGTTTATGGAGCTTTGTATCTCTACAAATACTCCCGAGGCACCTATAAGTAATATTACTAATCCTACTATAAGACTGAAAATATTATCGCCGGAAAGTTTTGTATTAGTTATCGCTTCCTGAATTTGTGCCGCAGCCTTTGAGCCTACAAATTCGTTTATCTGTCCGTAGAACTCTCCCCTTACGGCATCTTCCCCAAATACAAGGCCACATATAGAAATGATAATGATAGATAACGGAGCTATAGAAAATATGGTGTAATAAGACAATGAAGCTGCCAGCTTAATGGCATTATCGTTATTAAACTCAGAAAAGGTGGTTTTTAAAAGTGTCCACACCTTAGTGGCTCCATATTTTATTTTCATATCAAGTAGTAAGTTTATCTGTCAAACGAAAAAAGCTTGGCATCAGGATTATCTTTACCCTGTAGCAGGTCGCAAATAATTTCGGCTCCTATAAGACTAAAGGTAATACCATTTCCTCCAAATCCCAACGAAAAATAACTATTAGGCTTTTTACTGTACGGACCTATATACGGCAATCCGTCTTTAGTGGAACCAAACGTTCCTGTCCAGCTAAACTCCGGTTTAAAGTCAAGTTCAGGGAAAAGCTTGTTTACATCGTTAGTAAGTTGTTTTGTCTTTTTGGAAATCAGCTTATCCCTTTTAGCCGGATTGGAAAAATCCTCATCCCTACCCCCTACCAGTACACGATTATCTGATGTGGTACGTATATAAAGGTATGGGTCGGCAGTATTCCAAATCAGCACCTCATCATTCCAAAACTGCCTTTCGTTATACTGCTCACTCACCACCGCATAAGTAGATAACAACTTCACGATATCCTTATCGATAAAGTCTACTACCTCATATCCGGTAGCATATACCAGCTTTTTAGCCTTTAGGGTATGCCCCGATTCGGTTGTAAGTACTACCCCATTCTTATTATGTTTTATATCAGTAACGGGAGTACGGTCGTAAATTTCAAGCGATTTGTTTTTCCCTTTCTGTTGTAAAAGGCAATGGGTAAGCATATAGGCATTGGTTTCGGCGGCCTTATCAGATAATATGGCTCCATACGACTTAAAACCAAACTGCTCCATAACCTCCTCTTCATTCAGCCACTTTACTTTAAAACCTGCTTCTTTTCTGGCTTCATATTCCTTTTTAAGCCAGGAAACATCTTTCTTGTAGGCAGCATAGTACAGGCTTTTACGTTTTTTAAGTTCGTCAAGCTTAAAGTCTTTGGTTATCTGTGCCAGCTTATCTATAGCCTCTCCGCATAACTGATAAGCCCTTTGTGCCTTCTCCTTCCCTATCATCTCACTCAGTTTATATAAGGGCACGTCTATTTCGTACTGAAGCAGCGACGTACTGGCACTGGTACTGCCCAGTCCTATAGTACGGGCATCTATGGTAGTACATTTTATACCCGCATTTACAAGATAGTATCTAACCAGTGCTCCCGAAATACCGGCTCCTATAATAACAACATCGGTATCTACATCATGGTCAAGTTTCGGGAAAGTAAATGGGAGTCCGTCTTTAATAAGCCAAAACGGGTAGCCTGCTTTAAGTGTCATACTCTTATAAATTAGCGGTTTACTTACAAAAGTAGCGGATAATGGATTTGTAAAATGTTTGTTAGCCAAATTATAGGATATATTTAACTCTTGTTAAATAGGTTTCATACTATTTAAAAAATCATAGCTTTGCAGTACAATTAACACCACCATGATTAATCCTTCTGCCAGTGGCTGGATAGACAAGTTTTTTGCGAAGCTTAAAAGCAATCCGCAGAGATATAGCAGTTCCCGCGAGTTTTATCTTCGCGTTAGGGAAACCGGTTTTATATATGGACACGTAATTAGCTTTAACGATCTTGATGATGCCGAGACAAAAGGATGGACATCGGAAGAAACCACAAAAGCAGCACTGCTTAACACCCAGTTTGCACTATACAGGCTTATTACCCAAAAAGACGATAAACCCGATTTTATAAATAAGGCTATTTCTTTTTACAAGGCTATGACCCGTGAAGGTTTCAATCCGCTTAAAATGGTACTGCCTGCCGGTAATTTAAGTCATCAGCTTGAAGAAATACTGGAGCAAAGGATTAAGACCAACGACAACATTATAAGCCGTAACTTTTCGCACATACTTACCAATGCGCTACTGTTTATGGATGTACTTGCTTTTCGCCAGTACCTGCTGTATAATGACCTGCCGGAAAAATACCTGCGCAGGCTGGAAGAAACAGTTATGGGTATAGTGGCTATTGCGCTTACCACAAAAAAAGAGAAATCATACTACGACGATTTACTTATCAAACTGTTTGAATCGTCTGTTAGATATACCAAGCTGTCTAAAATAAACAACGGCGATATCACCATGCCCGATACCAGTTTTGCGGAATCGGACCTGGAAAAGAATTACCTGCTTGACATGGCGGGTATGGCTGTGTGGAGCGATGGTGTGGAAGAACAAACCGAAACGGATTTTCTATATCATCTTGCATGGCTACTTAACCTTAGCCCTGAAACTGCCGAACAAAGTATTGAATCGTTTAACCTGTTTATAGAGGAATATAAACAGGAGATTCCGTATTTCCGTTACTCCAACCCTATTAAGCATTTTTACGGGCATGCGGCACAAACAGTATCGCTGCTTATTAACCGAAACAAAAAGAGGCTTATTAAGGAAATATCCAATAACGGCGAACTGATGCTTTTACTAACGCATTCTACCCACCGAAGCCTTGACGAAGGAGAAAAGAAAAAGGTAAAGAAACAGTTGCTGGAAATATGTAAAACCGTTCCGTCGCTTACTATTTTCCTTTTACCGGGCGGAAGTCTTTTATTACCATTGCTTATTAAGTTTATCCCTAAAATGCTGCCTACGGTTTTTAACGAGAACCTTGATAGTGAGTAAAAAAAGTACCTTAGAAACTTAGAACCTGACTTACTAAGTATGCAAAAAACCCGAAAGATTATAATAATCCTCCGGGTTTCTGAATTAACACACCTTCTATAATTATCGATTAACTAAACTCAAATCTAGTCTGTTTTGTATTCTTTGTATTCATAATATTGCCTGATAGTCATAATACCTTTATGGGCGCTTCTTCTTTTTATGGATACTACCGCAAGTACAAGAGTAATAATACCTACCAGCGACAGTAAAAAGAAAAACAGCGTATTTAACAGGTATCCGCTAAAGGATGTATTGTCGAAACTGAAGTCGTTTACATACAGGTATCCTCCAAGCAGTATTACAAACATCAAAAGGAAAAAGTATAGTAGCTTCATAGGTATTTGATTTTGGTAAATTTCTAGACCGCAAGTTCTAAATTTATATCGTTTGAAACCAGTACTTTATGACTAAATAACTTTTGTTTAAGATAAATTTGGCAGGCAAAAAACTACAGTTTTAAATGTTTCACCTTCAAAATAAAGGGTTTTGAAAGATAATTTTAACTCCCTGATTTTATGTTAAATAAAACTAAAAACAGTAAAATAATCTAAATGTTAAATAAATAAAAAGTGTTGCGCAATTTTAAAATATAAGCCTGAAATTTGTTTACACATCTTACTAAGTATAACAAAAAACCTAAATTTTTATGAACTTAAAAAGAACCTTTGGCGCCATACTTACTGTACTTGGTATTGTTGGGCTTATTTATGCCGCTTATATTTTTGCTGCAACTTCTACATCAGAGCAAAATGTAAAAATGACCATTGTATATGGTGTGGTAGGGCTTATTTTCTTTATATCAGGAATAGGACTGGTGAAAAGAACTAAAGACGAATCGTAAACATTTCAAAAAACAAAAAAGCTATGAGTAAATCACTAATTGTAAAAAACAATATCAGGATTGATGCACCCCTTGAACGAGTATGGGAAGTGCTTACCAAACCAAAATACATACGCCAGTGGGACCAGCTTCCCGAAGATTTTGGCGATTTTGAAATTCATCCTGCAACCGTAATAGAATGGCCGGGATATTCTAAGTTATCAGTAGTAGAGTTTGTGCCGAACCAAATGTTGCGTTACGAGTTGTATGTACCTACATGGGAAGAGCGTGTTACCAATATTGGTTATACCTATACCCTTACTGTAGACAACGAAGACCATACATGGCTGGGTGTGGAAATAGGCGACTTTGCCATTCTTACCGATGGTGACAAATATTTTGACTCAAGCGTTGATTTTGAAAAAACCGCTTCGCAAAAAATAAAAGAATTAGCAGAAAGAAGGGAAATTGCATTGTAATTTCCCTTTACTGTTTAATCGAACTTTATGTACATATACTTAAAGTTAATGGTCATTTTATTGAACTGCTTTATAACATCCTGGCCAATATTACCGTAGTACATATTGGGCTTATCGCCTATGTTTTCAGTAAATACCTGTACACTGTCCAGTACAATTTTGCGTCCTTCAATTTCAGGTTCAAAAGAGATAAAATATCCTCTTTTGGATAGCGTTCCCCCTGCCCCGCCAAAGTTAAGGTCGGTTTCCTGGTATTTACCCTGAATGGCTTCCCTATGCTTAAAAAAGAACCTGTTGTATAGCGAAGTCCCCACAGCACCGGAGTCGAACGTGTAATGTTCTCCCTCAATACAAATTACAGGGTTTAAAAAATCGAGCGCCATGTTGCGCAACGGATACTGCACCGGTACTTTAGGCACTATAAATTCCTCTTTTTGTGTAATGGTTATCTGTTTCATAGCCTCTATAACCGGATATCCTAAAATACCGTTTATCTGGTAGTTTATTTGCGGGAAAGCGAGTGCCTCATCGGGAAACACAAGAAATACGGCATTCTTTACCGTGATATCCCCTAATGTAAACTCGGGGCATATAGCCAGCTGCGACTGTACCGTTAATCCCGTTATGGCACCTACCTGTATAGAGCCATCAAGCATTTTCATGTTGAGTTTTTTGGCTGTGCTTTGTGTAACGGTAGAAATATTAGCCCCTGTGTCAAAAATAAAGTCGGTATCAATACCATTAGCCTGTACTGTAAGGTTAGCGAGCTGTGCCACATCCCTTTTAATGGCAAGTGTTGTATTTCTTTGTATAATTACTTCCTGTTTGGGCTGACCCGAAAGCGCCGTCCATATAATTTGGGAGTTCTTATAATCGTCTATTTCATCTTTAGACAATATCCCGCTATAATTGTCCAGTATCTCTTTTACCGTTTGGTTTGCCTTTTCATAATGATACAAATGCACATAATTTCCCTGCTGTACCTCCAGTAGTTTTTGCTTAACAGAATCATTAACCACATCGGGGTACTTTTCAAAAATCTCATCTATCACTTTGTTGGATGATTCAGGATCATTAAAAGCATTGTCTATAAAAGCTTCTAAAATCAGTCTTTGTGGTTTAGCTATTTCTAATTTGTAGTAATTAAAAGTATCACGGGCATGAAAAAAGTCTTTTTCATCCAGATAAGCGTTTATCTTATTATAGCGTTTTTGAGAAAGGCCATCGTCGGTCTTAACTGCACAGCCGAAAATCACTAATAAAACGAAAAGTAATGTAATAAATCGGGTCATTTTAATAATGGTTTGTTCTATAAAGGTATAGAAATTACTCCAATAACTAAACCTTTAATTTATAGTAATGCAGCACTACCCCATTGCGAAACTGCCTGGTTTTTTCTAACTCTAAAAAAGATAAAACAGGAGCACCAAACAAAGGCTTCCCTTTAATAAGCTTAACGGGGTGTACCCATAAATGAAACTCGTCTATAAGGTTTTTCTCAATAAGATACCCTACCAGTTTGGCACTGCCGTATATCATGACCGGATTACCTACCTCCTTCTTCATTTTTTTAATATACTGTTCCGGGTCTTCCTTTACGGTAATTGTATTATTCCAAACCGCGTATTTTAGCGTATCCGAAAAAACAATCTTTGTATATGTATTAAGCATTTCGGCAAAGGCACGGTCTTCAACCGGACCTGTAAGGTCTATCCCTTTAACAGACCAATAGGCTGCCATGGCATTGTAGGTTATCCTTCCAAAAATAATAGAATCTGCTTTTTTAAGTTCTTCGGCAAGGCATTCGGCCATTTCGGTAGTCCAGGTATTAAAATGCCAATCGAGTTCACAGTTTGGCCCCGAGAGAAAACCGTCCTCTGTAATATTCATGGAGAGGATCAGTTTTCTTTTGGGAGATATATTTGGAGGAGTAATTTGGACATTGGTATTCAAGGTTTATTGTTTAATAGTGTACTACAAAGTTACCGCTGTATAAATCAGATACATGGTGCCTGTAAAGACATTTTAGGGTGTTGTTATCGACATAAATAATTTTATTACCTTAGCCCTTAATTTCATGTTTATCACTGCCACCTTATTATTGTTTTGTAAAAAATAAAAGGAATTATGATACATGTTTCGATATTGGTACCTAACGAAGCCGTTATGGCAAGCCTGGTAGATCCCCGCACAATATTCACCGGAGCAAACAGTTTTCTTGAAGCCGCAGGCCAAAAACCCATTTTTGAGATTCAGTTCGTAGGCTTAACCCGGGAAGTTGAGTATAACGGAGGGCTTTTTGCAGTTCGCACAGATGCCCTTTTAAGCGAGATTAAAAAAACCGATCTTATTATTATACCGGCTATAAGTGGCGATATAGCAACAGCTATAGAAATAAACAAAGATTTCCTGCCCTGGATTATAAAACACTATAAGAACGGCAGCGAAGTAGCCAGCCTTTGTATAGGTTCTTTCCTATTGGCTTCTACCGGACTTCTTAACGGCAAGGAATGTTCCAGCCACTGGCAAACAGCCAATGAGTTTAGGGAGATGTTTCCTGAAGTTACCCTTGTAGACGGCCGTATTGTAACCGAACAAAACGGACTTTATTCCAGTGGGGGTGCTTCGTCTTACTGGAACCTGCTGCTGCATTTAACCGAAAAGCACGCCGGACGAGAAATTGCGATTATAGCATCAAAAATATTTGCGTTGGAAATAGACCGTAAAAGTCAGTCACCGTTTATTATGTTTAACGGGCAAAAAAATCATGAGGACGAGCCAATACGTTTAGCGCAGGAGTTTATTGAAAAAAACATTGCCGAAAAGATTTCTATAGACGACCTTGCGGATAAGTTTGCCATAGGGCGCAGGCACTTTGACAGACGCTTTAAAAAAGCAACCAACAATACAGCAGGAGAATATATACAACGCGTTAAGATAGAAGCTGCCAAAAAAGAACTGGAAACCAGTAACAAAAATGTAAACGAGGTAATGTATGATGTAGGCTATACCGATGCAAAAACCTTTCGCAGTCTCTTTAAAAAATTGACCGGGCTTTCTCCCGTTGAGTACAGGAACAAATATAACAGGGAGGCAGCGGTTGCATAATCCTAAAAAATAGTTAAAATTTGTACTTTGTTGCGCAACCAATTGGGGTATACCGCATCTAAATAACATAAAACACATTCCAACACATTATGAAGAAGTTTAAAGTATTTGCACTTTTACTGGCACTTACAACCCTTACAGGATGTTTAAGCGATGATGAGAATTATTGCTCACAAACCATTTATCCTTTTGTTACTAATGTAACCGGCCCTGAAGCGGCACTTACAGGCGAAGAAATAACATTAAATGTTTCTTTCCCTATTGTTAGTAATTGCGCCACTTTTGTAGGCTTCCATGAAGGTCAGGTAACCAGTGAAGACAATGTATATACACAAAGTATTTATGCTGCTGTACAATATGAAGGCTGTCAGTGTTCGGGTCTTACAAACACACAAATAGAAGAGTATGTTTTCTCTGCAGATGAACCGGGAGAATATAATCTTAAGTTTATAAGTGGTTCCAGCGACGATAATACACAGTACACTTACATAACTAAAACAATAACTGTAAGTGATCCTGACTAACTTGAATAATTTTTAGTTTTATTTATATTGATTACTAAGCTCTGCAAATTGCAGGGCTTTTTTTGTTAATAATATCCTGCTATTTAATATATTTGGGCTTCACACACTTTACTCATGAACGAATTTGAAAAACAGTATCAGGAGATTAAAGATTTCCTGAGGTTTGAAGACTACACACTGGCAGTTAAGAGAATAATTGATTTTACTCTCGACACACAGGATATTTCCTTTTACAAAAAAACCTGTAACCTGCTGGACTGGCTTGACGAAAATATGGGCAGCAGCTCAAAAAAAGAAAAACTGGAAACCCTGCTGGAAGAACTTCATGCCTTTTTGGCTAAGCTAACCATACATCCTGCACAGCCCATACTGGAAGCCACTGAACTGAAAAAGAAATACTCCTCATTTTCATTAGGCCCGGTTAACCTTACCCTTAACGAAGGTGATATTATAGGCCTTGTAGGCGAAAACGGCAACGGTAAAACTACCCTGCTTCGTTCCCTTTGCGGAGAATTACATCCTACCGGAGGAAAAATAAACTACAAGTTTAATTACAGTGACCTTTATGAATTGCGTACCAAACTGGTATATATACCGCAACGCACCGATACATGGTATGGCTCCATGATGGATAACCTAATGTTTACGGCTTCAAGCTATGGATATAATCCGGAAGAGAGCCCGCTAATAGTTGAACTGATAGTAGGCAGGCTCGGACTTAGAAACTTTAGAAAACACAAGTGGAAAGACTTATCGTCAGGATATAAAATGCGTTTTGAACTGGCACGTATGCTATTAAGAAAACCAAAAGTGCTCCTTATAGACGAACCACTTGCTAACCTTGATATACTGGCACAGCAAACCATACTGGAAGACTTTAGAGCTATTGCAAAATCGACATTCAGGCCTGTGGGCATTATATTAAGTTCGCAGCAGTTATACGAGGTTGAAAAAACATCAGATGAAGTTATTTTCTTAAGACACGGCCAACAGAAAAACCTTAGGGAAACAGGAGAGGATCAGGAAACAGAAAAACACCTTGTTGTGGAATTTGAGAGTCCGTGGACACAAAGTGTGCTTAACGACTGCCTGCTTAGTGCCGGACTTATAAGCCTGCAATTTAACGGAGGTACTTACATTGCTACATTTAACGGCAATGTAACCCTAAATGGTTTTATGAAAACCATTATAGATAAAAACATTCCTGTGGTTTACCTGCGTGATATTTCTAACTCTACAAGACGCTTTTTTGTTTCTTAAAATTACACACCTACACTATGTTTAAAAAAATACAAAACCACCTGCTGCTTCGCCATCCGTTATTATGGAACACTAAGTTTATACCGGTACTTGTTATAACACTGGTTGTTAACCTGGCATTTTTTATTGGCGGGTATATTACAGGTGCAGTAGACTTTACAGATCCTTATGGTTATAATATATTAAGGGACTTTAAACCCATAGCAGCATTTTTAGCGGTTGTAATTGCACTGCTTGTTATAATACTATGGCTGGTATTTTATGTAAGAAATAATGCTTTTAAGTCATATTATCCTAAAAAGAACAACTCGCTTTACAAAGAATGGCTAATACTACTAATTGTATGCCTTCTAAATGTTAGCTACATACCAATATATGAATATGCTTATGACCTGAGGGCAAGAAACTATTTTGATAAGGAAGAGGTAATAAAAAGGGCCGATATAATAAGTAAAGCTTCGCTTTTTGTTAATGGTTCATATCATTCATGGGATCGTTTTGACCGAACCATGTATAATGAACTTTTAAATAAAAAACCACTTGATTCATTAAGGGAGTACCATGAAGAAGCAGAAGCAATTGAAACAATTCCTGCATATAATCATCATCAGCGCAATTATGATGAAGATGACGACTACTATAACAGGGAATGGGATACTGTATGCTATTTTGAAAATGAATACAAGCTTACTTCGTTAATGAACAGGCAAAAGGAATCTTTTTTTATACAGCCTGATATAAATGATTCACTTAACGAATGGAAGGTAAAAAAGTGGATGCTTAACAGGGAAAAAGATTCTGTTAGAAAAGTTCTGAACGATTTTTTTGCTTTAGCCAATGAACATGGGCTTAAAGCCAACATTACTGTTGAACAATGGCTGAATTTTGTTTACAAACCTGACATGTATGAAGACTTTCAGATAGTAGGCAAACACAGTATGGATGCTATTTATGATGAAAGAAAAGAAAACAATGAGTATACGGAAACAAACGATACTGAAAATAACTTTACTAAAAACATAGATGGCATTATACATATTTACCCCAAATATTATGTCCCTTTTAGCCAGTTATACAATGGCTACGACAGAATTTCAGGAGCTTATGTATCGCCAATTGACTATAAAGACATCATAGGCTATTTTATATTTGGTTTTTCAGTATCTCTTTTAATCTTTTCATTTAGGGTTACTTCTGCAAAAAGCTGGCTTATTGCAGCGGTATCAATAGGCGTATTGGGTCTTGTTACGTTTATCTTCTCACTGGTTGCCTATTATTTTTTAAATGAGTTTATAATAATAGATGAAATGACCTTGTTCTTTATGATATGGACAATAATTATTGCTTTATGCTTTTTCTATTTCCTTCATCGTAATAAGATAAAAACAAGTAAAAAGATATCAGGTATTATAGTCAATGTACTATTATGGCTGCTGCCTACATTATTTATAATAGCCTATGCTTATGCATGGTATTATTTCAGGATAGTAGAAGAGAAAACATACAATCCATATTTAATATCATATGAACATCCTCCGTTTCAAAAATGGCTTGATGAAAATTTGACATTATGCATTTACTGCTGGTTACTTATTATAATACTTTATATGTATCCGCTAACCAGACTGATTAAAAAATGGAAAGGAATTGCAGAGGCTTAGTCCTGCTGCATTTTAGGCAGGGTACGTATATAGAGGTCTTCTACCTTTTTGCGTGCCCAGTCGGTTTTCCTTAAAAAAGTAAGGCTCGACTTTACGCTTGGTTTATCATTAAAACATTTAATATCTATAAGTTCGCCAAGAGTGTCAAAGCCATAAAAACTTACCAGGTCTTCCACTATCTTTTTTAAGGTAATGCCGTGAAGCGGGTCGTTAGAGCGTTTTGTTTCCATAGGGTAAAGGTAAGCAGTATTTTTAATACATTAAACAGCAGCTTTACCTGGCAACATGCTTTAAAAATATAATTATTACAGGCAAAGGCAATCCCTTGCCGCATTAAACTATTGTACTTACCTTTGCAATCCTTATGCAGAAAACGGTTAACATACTAAATAAAAGAGCCAAGTTCGATTTTGAGATACTGGAGCGTTATACGGCCGGTATTGTTTTGGCAGGTTCTGAAATAAAATCCATTCGTTTGGGCAAGGCTTCTATTGCCGAAAGTTTCTGTGAATTTCAGGGACACGAACTGTTTGCCATCAATACGAATATAGAAGAGTATACCTATAGCAGAAATTTTAGCCATGCGCCAAAAAGCGAACGAAAACTACTCCTAAACAAAAAAGAACTTAAAAGCCTTTTAAAAAGTGTGCAGAACAAAGGCCTTACCATAGTTCCGCTTCGTTTGTTCACTAACGAAAAAGGTCTGGCAAAACTGGAGATAGGATTAGCCCGCGGTAAGAAAAACTACGACAAACGTGATACCATTAAAGACCGTGATGTAAAACGCGATCTTGACAGGATTAAAAAGATATACAAATAAAAAAGGTTGACTGATGTCAACCTTTTTTATTTATGAAGTATTAGTTCTTATTCTCCAACAATGGTACAAACCTAAATTCACCAAACTCATGTTTTTCAAACTGGGTCTCGGTTTTTCTTATAAGCATAGTCATAATTTGTACCCCCTGCTCATTATCTACAGGAATAATAAGCCTACCGCCTATTTTAAGCTGTGCCATAAGCGGCTTAGGAATAAACGGGGCTCCTGCTGTAACAATCACGCTGTCAAACGGGGCAAAATTGGGTAGTCCTTTATATCCGTCGCCAAACGAAAGATGTTTAGGCCTTATACCCAGTTTAGGCAATAACAAAGAGGTCATTTTAAACAGTTCCTTTTGCCTTTCCACACTGTATACTTTTGCACCCATAGTACACAACACCGCCGTTTGATACCCAGACCCCGTACCTATTTCAAGTACTTTATGTTCCGGTTTTACCTCAAGCAACTGCGACTGAAAGGCCACCGTGTAAGGCTGGGATATGGTTTGTCCTGCCCCTATGGGGAAAGCCTTGTCCTGATAGGCATAATCTGAAAAGCTGGAATCCAGAAAAAGATGGCGCGGAATTTTATTGATAGCAGCCAAAACATTTTTATCGGTAATGCCTTTTTGTTCTAAAACGCTTACCAACTGATTACGAAGTCCCTGATGTTTTGCTGTATCTTTCAATGTTCAAATAAATTTATTTTGTAAAAATAGAAAACAATTTCCATAAGGCGCAAGAGTATTTTTTTAGAAAAATTTAATAATAGCACTATCTGGCAAAAGGGGATATTTTTATAAGGGGTGTTTTGTATTTTGCACCCAAATAATCTTATTTTTGTTAAAAATTTTATCCTTATGCTTAAAGTAGGAGTATTGGGCGCAGGGCACTTAGGGAAAATCCACCTGCGTTTGCTCAATCAGTCCCAAAAATATGAACTGGTAGGATTTTATGATCCTAACAGCTCTAATGCCGATAAAGTAGCTAAAGAATATGGCTACCGCAAATTTGACACTATAGAAGAGCTTATACAGGCTGTAGATGTGGTAGATATTGTTACCCCTACCCTTTCTCACCACGATTGTGCAAAGGATGCCATATTGGCCGGAAAGCACATTTTTGTAGAAAAACCTATATCTAACACCGTTGAGGAAGCTGAGGAAATTATTACACTTGCCAAACAAAATAATGTAAAAGGACAAGTAGGTCACGTAGAGCGCTTTAACCCTGCCTTTATAGCTACAAAAGAAAAGATTGTAAACCCTATGTTTATTGAAACCCACCGCCTTGCCGAGTTTAACCCTCGAGGTACAGACGTGCCTGTGGTGCTGGATTTAATGATACACGATATAGATGTTATACTTAGCGTAGTAAAAAGCAAAGTAAAAGACATTAAAGCAAGTGGAGTTTCTGTTATCAGCGACACGCCGGATATTGCCAATGCCCGTATTGAGTTTGAAAACGGCTGCGTTGCCAACTTAACCTCAAGCCGTATCTCTTTAAAGAATATGCGTAAATCACGTTTCTTTCAAAAGGATGCCTATATATCGGTAGACTTTTTAGATAAGATGTGTGAGGTGGTAAAGATGAAGGACGCTCCTGAGGAACCGGGCGATTTTGATATGATACTTCAAAATGCCGAGGGTCTTAAAAAACAGATTTATTTTGAAAATCCGGATATCTTGGCAAACAATGCTATACTGGATGAGCTGGAAACTTTTGCTGATGCCATTAACAACGATACTACCCCGATAGTAACTCTTGAAGACGGTACAGAAGCATTAAGGATTGCCTATCGCATTATAGATTGCTTTGAGAATAAGTAAATAATACAATAATAAGCCCTGGCTTTATAGCCGGGGCTTTCTATATACAGTCATGTAACTTTAAGTATAAAGAGATGGTTATAAAATCTAAATTCACATCATTTATTTATATTCCTTTTCTGGTATTAATACCTATCGGATTAATATTTAGTATAAATATTTTTATAGGAAAAAATAATTTCCCTCCCCACTTTTTGATACTATATGCAATAGCATCAACCTGGATTTTATTATCTGTTTTATTGTATGAGATACGCTTAAAGATAATTAAAGTAGAACTTAACTCGAGAGAAGTTATTGTTAGAAAGTTTTTCGGGTTAGGGAAAGAAAGAAAATACAGGCTTAAAGATCTGGAAGGTTTTCATACCTACATCAGGAAAATCAGAAAAAAAAGTGGATTTAGAAGTGAAATACTAGAATATGATTTTATCCATTAATGTACAAAGGAAAAATTGTAGCCAGAATTTCCAATCAATACCATAGCAACTATGATGAGATGGCTGATTTTATAAAAGAGCATTTAACCGATCACGGATATAAAAGGCTTAATATTTTTTCTGAAATAACCGGCGCCCTAAGATTTTAACCCAACACACACCACTTAACATGAAAAAACTCTTTACTCTGCTATTATTAGTTGTCGCAACAACAGGATTTGCACAAAACTTTTTAAAAGGTACCGTAAAAGACATAATGACTACCGAAAACATGGATTTGGTAACGGTTAGTACAAAAGATTTACAGCACAATACCATTACCAACAGCGAGGGTGCATTTCAGCTTAGTTACCCCGATGGTACCCAAACCATTGTTTTCAATTATTTAGGCTACGGTACACTTGAGGTAGACCTTAATAACCTGCCCGAGGGCAATATTTTTTACCTGGAACCAAAAAGCCTTGAACTGGAAGAGGTTGTTGTATTAAATACACCAATTAATGAGTTTGTTAGTGAGTTGATAAAAAACTCATACAATCATTTAAACGCTCCGTTTCTTTTAAGTACTTACTATAGGGAGTTTGTAAAGATAAACGACACCTATACCAAGTTCTCTGACGGGCTTATTGATTACAACGTAGACAAAAGCCGTAAAAAAATTGAAAGCGATGTAGTTGTTAAACAAAGTCGTGCTTTTAAACTTGATACTCCCGAATCGGAAGCTGCAGATATGACTTCCCCTCTTGATTTGCGTAAAGCCATTTCCAGAGACTGTAACTTTGGTGCTTTAGGAAGTATTTTCGACAAAAAGGAGTTTAAAAAATATTCATTCATCATTAAATCCCAACAGGATGCAGATGGTAACGATGTACAAACCATCTATTATCAGCCTCTAGCCGAAGTAGAAGAACCTTTATATGCCGGAAGCCTTTCTTACGACCCTAACAAAAAACTTATCCTTGCCATGGACTTATATATGGCACCATCGCATAAAAAATACTCTAAACTGCGTAATTTTATAATTGTTAAGGCCAGGCTTGATGATATAGCTTACAAATGTTTCTTTAAGGCTACAGATAATAGCTATATGCTTTCTTATTCCTGCGTTTATGGCGACATATACATTAAAAATAAAAAAAGGTTTGACGACCACGTTATATTTAAAAGCGACCTTATTGTAACCAACTTTACCAACGACCTTACCTCTTTTAATAAAAAAGAAAAGTACAGGGAAAGAGGGCTATATGAAGCAGGAACAAACTATATTGATGAGTTTTGGAAAAAAAATAACTCAATCCTGCTAACCTCTCAGGAAGAGGAAATCATTAAGTCATTGCAGGACACTAAATAACAAAATACCGAATGCTATAAGTATTGGCAGTTTACAGCCGTAATAATTACGAATTCAAAAACAAATTCGCTTAAAAATAAGTTATGGTTGCAAATTTGCCATTATTCTTGCTATTTTTACAGACGGATTTTAATAAATTCGGCAAACTTTAAACAAACAAAAGATTATAATGAAAAACATAGCAGTAATAGGTGCGGGAACCATGGGTAACGGTATTGCCCATACATTTGCACAAAGCGGATTTACAGTAAAACTTATTGATATTTCAGAAAAATCTCTGGACAAAGGTATGGCTACCATAGCTGCAAACCTTGACAGGATGGTTGCAAAAGGCACTATTACCGAAGATGATAAAGCTAAAACCATAGGTAACATTATTACCTATACCGATATTAAAGACGGTGTTGTAGGTGTAGACCTTGTGGTAGAAGCAGCTACAGAAAATGTAGATCTTAAACTAAACATATTTAAGCAGCTTAACGAGTACTGCGAGGAGAAAACAATCTTAGCTACTAACACATCGTCTATCTCTATTACTCAGATAGCAGCTGTAACTACAAGACAGGACAAAGTAATAGGTATGCACTTTATGAATCCTGTACCTATCATGAAACTGGTTGAAATTATCCGTGGTTACAACACTTCAGACGAGGTTACAAAAACTATCATGGATTTATCGGTTAAGCTGAGTAAAGTTCCGGTAGAGGTTAACGATTATCCTGGCTTTGTGGCAAACCGCATACTTATGCCAATGATTAATGAGGCAATTGAAACACTATACAACGGTGTTGCCGGAGTTTATGAAATTGACACGGTAATGAAGTTAGGTATGGCTCACCCAATGGGTCCGTTACAGTTAGCCGATTTTATTGGTCTTGATGTATGCCTTTCTATCCTTAACGTAATGTACGACGGATTTAAAAATCCTAAATATGCACCATGCCCGCTTTTAGTAAACATGGTACGTGCAGGTAAGCTTGGAGTTAAATCAGGAGAAGGTTTCTACGATTATTCTGAAAGCAAAAAAGCTGAGAAAGTAGCAGCAATGTTCACTAAATAATTGTTTGCTAAATAGTATATTTGAAGACGGGTTATAAAACCCGTCTTTTTTAAATCTATAAGCCATGAACATTAATTGCGACAGTCAGTCGTTATCAGTACTGGGTTTATCAGGGATAATATTTATTATAGTAGGGGGCATTATGATTTTTTTCCCTCCTAAAAAAATAAACCACCTGTATGGGTATCGCACCTCGTCATCAATGAGTTCGCAGGAAAGATGGGATTTTGCCCAAAGGCATTCTGCCTTGCTTCTTATTAAGGGAGGAGCGTTTATGACAGTAATGGGAATAGCTATTTCCCTGTTACCCGTTAGTAAAAGTACCGATATATTACTAAGCACTCCAACCCTGCTGGCAATGGTGTTCTTATTATTTTTTAAAACCGAACGTGCCTTAAGAAAGCGTTTCGGAAAAAACTAAAAACAAAACAAATTGGCAAAAATAGTTCCTTTTAAGGCAGTGCGCCCTACCCGCGATAAAGTGAGCCTGGTAACATCACGCTCTTACGACGAGTATACCCCTGCCGAACTGGCCTCACAGCTTGACTATAATCCCTTTTCGTTTCTACACATACTAAACCCTGCTTATGTAAACCTGCAAAAAATAGCAACAGCTACAAGGTTTAAGGGCGTACAGTTAAAGTATCAGGAATTTAAAGACGAAGATGTTTTTAAAAAGGAAGCTTCTCCCGTATTTTTCCTGTATGAAATACAAAGCAAAAACAACTCGTTTACCGGTATTATAGCAGGCACATCTATAGAAGATTACAAGAACAACGTAATAAAAAAACATGAGGATACCCTTGCCTACCGTGTTGAGCTGTTTAAAGATTACCTGCACCAAACTGGCTTTAATACCGAACCGGTACTAATTACCTACCCGCAAAACAACGAACTGCAGGAATGGATTGATAAGCGGAAACAAAAAAGGCCTTTGTACCTCTTCTCTACCCCAAATAAAGATAAACATATTCTTTGGCGTATTAAGGAGGAAGACGAAATACAATGGATACAGGAACAGTTTGAAAAGGCAGGTAATATATATATTGCCGATGGTCATCACCGTTCGGCTTCGGCAGAAATGCTTTATGATCAGGATAAGGCTTCGGGTAATGCTAACCTGGACTACTTTATGAGTTTCCTTATCTGTGAAACCAACCTTAAGATATACGAATATAACCGTATTATAAACGACCTTAACGGACTTACCAAGCAGGCTTTCCTTAAGGCATTGGAAAAGGATTTTGTGGTGGAGAACAAGCAACAGGAGCTATGGAAACCAAAACAAAAATACCAGTACGGCATGTATTTAGACGGTGATTTCTATGCACTTTCACTAAAAGACACTAACTTTAAGTCGGTAATGGAAGCACTGGACGCACAAATATTGTACACTAAGGTGCTCAATCCGTTATTAGGTATAGGCGATTTGCGTAATGACGAACGTATAGATTATATACCCGGCAGCAAACCGATTACCGAAATAAAAAAACAGGTAGACAGTGGCGATTTTGAAGTGGGCTTTATGCTCTACCCTGCCTCTATAAACGAGATTAAGGAACTGGCCGATAACGACCTTATCATGCCTCCTAAGAGTACGTATATAGAACCTAAATTCAGAAGCGGCCTTGTGATTTATGAGATTTAATCAATTTGGTATCAGATTTCAGGATTAATTCTAAATAGTCGAAAAACGAATCATCGAATTATCAGAAAATGTCAATAAAAGATAACTTACTTACTATAAAACAATCCCTTCCTGCACATGTAACTCTTGTAGCAGTAAGCAAAACAAAGCCAGTTAGCGACCTTACGGAAGCTTATGAGGCGGGGCAGCGCATTTTTGGAGAAAACAAAATCCAGGAAATGACCGATAAGCATGAACAAATGCCTAAGGACATTGAATGGCATATGATAGGCCACGTACAAACCAATAAGGTAAAATATATGGCTCCGTTTGTTAGCCTGGTACATGGGGTAGACAGCCTGAAGCTGCTTAAAGAAATAAACAAGCAGGCTAAAAAACACAACAGGGTTATAAGCTGTCTGCTGCAAATGCACATTGCCGAGGAGGATACTAAATTCGGGCTGTATGAAGCAGAGCTAAAGGAGCTTATTGACTCTGATGAGTTTAAGGAAATGAAGAACATTGTGGTTACCGGACTTATGGGCATGGCTACATTTACAGATAGCGAGCACCAGATTGAAAAAGAGTTTGCTTATCTTAAAGGAATCTTTGACCGCCTTAAAGAATACCCTGAAACTGACAACTTTAAACTGCAAACCCTTTCTATGGGTATGAGCAGCGATTATAAAATCGCTATAGATTGCGGAAGCACCATGATTAGGGTGGGTAGCAGTATTTTTGGCTTAAGACATTAAAATTCGGGATTTTTATCCGAAATTTGCAACTTTAAAACTTTTAAACAAGAAACAGGCTTTTTGTACGCAATACTTGACATAGAGACTACTGGTGGACAGTATAATGAAGAGGGAATAACCGAAATTGCCATTTATAAATATGACGGGCACGAGGTAACAGACCAGTTTATAAGCCTTATAAACCCCGAAAGACCCATTCAGCCATTTGTAATAAAACTTACCGGTATTAATAATGCCATGCTTCGCAGCGCCCCTAAGTTTTATGAGGTAGCAAAACGCATTATAGAAATTACCGAAGGCTGTATTGTGGTAGCCCATAATGCCCAATTTGATTACAGGGTACTGCGCACAGAGTTTAGCCGACTGGGATATAATTTTGAACGTCAGTCGTTATGTACGGTAGAGCTTTCACAAAAGCTTATGCCAGAACAGAAATCGCATAGCCTGGGTAAGCTGGTACGCGCACTGGGAATACCTATGAGCGACAGGCACCGCGCCTCGGGAGATGCTATGGCAACCGTGCAGCTTTTTAAACTGTTACTCGCTAAAGACTCCGGCAAAGAGATTGTAAAAAGCCTTATTAAAACCGACAGCAAAAAAGGAATTTCCCCTAAACTGTTTGACCTGCTGGAAGGTATACCCTCTGTTACGGGGCTTTACTACATATATAAAGAAAATGGCGACCTTATCTACATAGGCAAGAGTACCAACATAAAAAAGAGACTTAACCAGCACTTTACGGCTACTACAGGTAAATCTAAACGCATACAGCGTGATGTGTTTGCCGTTAAGTATGAGGAAACAGGCAGCGAACTTATCGCCCTGCTTAAGGAATGCCAGGAAATAAAAGTAAACAAACCTATATATAACCGTGCTCAAAAGAAAACGGTTTTCCCATGGTCTGTTTATGTCGAAAAAAATAAGGATGGTTACCTGTGCCTGACGTTACAAAAAACCGACGGCCGTAAAAAAGAGGTGGTTTCCTTTGCCAGCGTTACCGATGGTAAAAACGCTTTACATAAAATTGTAGAGAAATATAAACTTTGCAAAAAGGTTAACGGACTGGAATCACCTTCTAAAGCGAGTTGTTTCGGTTATGAGCTTAACACCTGTAATGGAGCGTGTATAGGTAATGAACCTGCCGAAGAATACAACAAACGTGTACAGGAGTTTGTAGATAATAACAGTTTCTACAACCAAAGCATGATTATTATAGATCGTGGCCGTACACTGGAAGAACGCAGTGCTGTACTTATAGAAAAAGGCGAGTACAAAGGCTATGCCTTCTTTAACCTTAACTATCAGATTACAAAAATAGATATCCTTAAAAACATTCTTGTCCCTATGGAAAATAACAAGGATGCCAAGAACATTATTAAGAGCTACATCAGAAAAAAGAAAGCTTTAAAAATAGTACGTTTTTAGTAGATTTAGTATTTTTGAGAGTAATCTAATCCACTACTTTGAAAAACGCCGTTATTCCAGAAAAATCCAGGCAAAAGCTGCATGAAGTAATTTATGAGGCCGATACCCCCGCAGGTAAGTTTTTTGACCTTGCCTTACTGGTAGTTATTATCATAAGTATTGTTGCAGTTATGCTGGAAAGCGTAGCATCTATACGACTGGTTTACGGAAAAGAACTTGCCATTGCAGAGTGGGTAATAACTATACTTTTTACTATAGAATACATTTCGCGTATTATAGCTGTAAAAAAACCCTTATCCTACATATTAAGCTTTTACGGTATAATAGACCTCCTTTCCACCTTACCAAAATATGTAGACATACTTATACCTGGGCTATCATTAAGCTTCCTTTTATCTATAAGGGCTTTACGACTACTTCGTGTTTTCAGAATACTAAAACTGGTACATTTTGTTGGTGCTTCAAACCAATTACTTATAGCGCTAAAAAAGAGCAGGGCAAAAATTGCGGTATTTCTGTTTGCAGTCATCATATTATGTATAATTCTGGGTACAATAATGTATATGATTGAAGGTCCCGAAAGTGGTTTTACAAATATCCCTGTCAGCATTTACTGGACGATAGTTACTCTTACTACTGTAGGCTTTGGAGACATTACACCAATTACACCTTTAGGGCAGTTTGTATCTGTTATAATTATGATAATGGGCTACGGAATTATAGCCGTACCTACCGGACTTGTTACAGCTCAGTTTATGCAGGAACGCAACGATGTAAATAACACACAGCGATGCCCAAACTGTAATGCCGATCATCATAAAGACAATGCCAGTTATTGCTACAATTGTGGCTATCATTTACAAAAAAGCAGGAATGACCAATAATAAAAAATATCTTATTACCGTAATAGGCCCTACCGCCATTGGCAAAACCGCTATGGCTATAGAGCTTGCCAAACATTTTAACTGCGAAATACTTTCGGCAGACAGTAGGCAGTTTTTTAAGGAAATGAATATTGGCACAGCGGTACCGAGCGAAGAAGAACTGGCTGCTGCACCCCACCATTTCATTCAGAACATAAGCGTTTTTGAAGACTATACCGTAGGCGATTTTGAACGCGATGCCATAGAAAAGCTTGAAGAGCTTTATAAAACCAACAACTTTGCTGTTCTGGTAGGCGGATCGGGATTATACATCGATGCCGTTTTAAAGGGCTTTGATGATTTTCCGGACATAGACCCTGCAATACGACAGGAAATTATAGACAACTACGAAAAGAACGGAATAGAGTGGCTGCAAAAGGAACTCGAAAAAAGAGATCCTGTGCATTATGCCAATGTAGCTAAAGAAAATCCGCAACGCATGATGCGTGCCCTTGAGGTTTGTATTGCTTCGGGCAAGCCCTACTCCTCTTTTCTTAATATCAAAAAGAACAGCAGGCGCTTTACTCCTATTATAATCGGGCTTGATGCCGAAAGGGAGCTAATGTATAACCGCATCAATATGCGTGTGGATATAATGGTAAGCAATGGCCTTATTGAAGAGGCTAAAGCATTGTATCCGAACAAAAAGTTAAATGCATTGCAAACCGTAGGATATCGTGAATTATTCAGTTATTTTGATGGTGAGTTTACCAAGTACTTTGCTATAGAGGAAATAAAAAAGAACACACGCCGCTTTGCCAAAAGACAAATGACCTGGTTTAAACGTACCGAAGACGCAAAGTGGTTTGATTTTAAAACCCCACCGCAGGATATTATCAATTACATAGAAAACACATTATAATGCCAATATCTCCCCAATTTACATCGGTTTTTTCTCAGGACTGGGAAGTTAATTTTTTACAGTGCCTGCCAAGCGGACATTTAAAGCATACCGAGCTTTGTAACCTTATGCAACTTACAGCCGGTGCACACGCCGAGTTGGGCGGAATGAGTTTTACCGATATGCAGCAACATGACCAGGCATGGGTATTAAGTCGTATGAGGGTTGAAGTGGAGGATTTACCTAAATGGAGGGATACCGTTACCGTAAAAACATGGATTTTAGATCTACAGGGTTCCCGGTCTATAAGGGCATTGGAAATGTATATAGGCGACAAGAAAGTGGCAGGTGCCTTAACCTATTGGGCGGTGTTTAATACCAAACTGAGAAAATCGGAAGCACTGGCATTGCCACACGAGCATTTTGAAAAGTACCCTGACAGGATGCCTACTAATGAATCATTTAAAAAAGTGGAGGTAACGAGAGAGAATGAAACTGCTACCGAAAAAACAGTACTACTATCTGATCTTGATATAGTATTTCATGCCAATAATGTAAAATACTTGGAATGGTGCCTTGATGCCGTTGACTTTAAGCCTTTGCTAAAACAGCAGCTTAAAAGCTTTGACATGAATTATTTGAGGGAATTAAAACTGGGTGATAAAATAACGATTAAAAAAGGCCAACAGGATAATCAAACCTATTTTGTAGTAGCAAAAGAAGACAAACCTAGTTTTGCCCTTGAGCTAAACTGGGTATAAATAAAAAGCTGCCTAAAAGTAAGTATGAGATCGAATTCATAAAAAACCTTTCAGGCAGCCCGCTATAGTGGATTATAAATATATTATTTCTCCTCTACTTTATTTTTTACCACTAAACGGAAACCTTCTCCATGAATGTTAAGGATTTCAACATCCTCATCCGGTTTAAGGTATTTTCTAAGTTTAGCAATATACACGTCCATACTACGAGATGTAAAATAGTTATCATCTCTCCAAATTTTAGTAAGTGCAAGCTCTCTTGGCATTAAATCATTTTCATGAAGCGCAAGCATTTTTAAAAGCTCGTTTTCTTTTGGAGAAAGTTTTATTGGCTCTTCATTATCAAAAGTTAAGAAACGTAGCTTAGAGTTAAGGTGGAATCTACCAATCTGGAACTCAAACTTAGCATTATCCGTTTTAGTTTCAGATGCTTTTCTCTGGATGATTGCCTTAATCTTCATAAGCAGTACTTCACTGTCAAAAGGCTTATTAAGGTAATCGTCTGCACCTACCTTATAACCTTTAAGCACATCTTCTTTCATAGATTTTGCCGTTAGGAAAATAATAGGCACTTCCTTATTTTTTTCCCTGATTTCTCTGGCTAGAGTATAGCCATCTTTATAAGGCATCATCACATCAAGAATACAAAGATCAAAATTGTCCTTCTTAAATTTTTCAAAGCCTTCCATACCGTTTTTGGCAAGAGTAACCTCGAAGTCATTAATTGACAGGTAATCTTTTAAAACCGCTCCAAAGTTTGGATCGTCTTCTACTAAAAGAATTTTTTTGTGTGTTTCTTCCATATCTTTTTTTTAATTTATTAGTGGCATTTTAATTATAAACGTACTTCCCTTTCCTTTCTCGCTCTCTACATAAATGTTACAGTTGTGATCGTCTATAATCCTTTTTACATAGGCTAATCCTAGCCCGTGCCCCTTAACATTATGTATGTCACCCGTATGTTCCCTGAAAAACTTCTCAAAAATTCGTTTTTGAGTTGTTTTAGACATCCCCAAGCCTTTATCGCTGATCTTAATGAGAATAAAATCTTTAACGTTCTCGGTATAGATATCTATTTCAGGTTCACCTTCAGAGTATTTGATTGCATTGTCAAGTATGTTGACCAATACGTTAGTAAAATGCACATCGTTTAACAATGTCGTTGTCCTTGTTGCATGAAAGTGACGCGTTAAATGTCCTTCCCTTGCTTCAATAATTAAATGAACGTGCTCTATAGCGTCTTCAATAATATCGTGTATGTTGGCCTGGTCTTTTGTAATATCCAGTTCCTTTCTGTCCAGCTTAGATATCTGTAATACATTCTCCACCTGAGAGTGCATCCTTTTATTTTCCTCCCGTATCATCTGGAGGTACCGCTGTACTTTTTCGGTATCACCCAATATCTTAGGATTCTTAATAGCGTCCAGAGCAAGGTTTATGGTTGCAATGGGCGTTTTAAACTCATGCGTCATATTGTTTATGAAATCGGTTTTTATTTCCGAAATCTGCTTTTGTTTAATAAGCTGGTTTATGGCGCTTAAGTATGCAATAATTATAATGAGCGTAAATATTACAGAGAGCATGGTTATACCTAAAATCTTAGAAAGTATATACTGTTTCTTAGACGGAAAACTAACCATTAACCTATAACTGTAAAAGTTCTCTGAAATGTCATCATCCCTGCCGGGAAATAGCGATGCGGTATAACTAAGATTAGGATCATAACTAAAGTTTTTAGACCTCATTTTAGTTGCCAGCCCGTTTTTATAGACAGCATATTCAAAATCTATATCAACTTTATTTTCCTTATTTACCTTATTCTCCTTAAGATCAGACCTCAACGTTTTTAAAAAGAACTTTTCAGATATCCTACTTTCAATAGGTCTTCCTGTATTATAATAATCAAAAAGATACTTTATATGCCGTTTTTCTCTGGCTGCATCTTCTCTTCTGGCATTTTCTAAAGAAAGCTTATACTCATCAATAGTCATGCCATTTTCACCAGAATTTTCTGTTAATGAACTAACTTTTTCTTCCTGTTCATTTTTATCAAAGAAATCTAATTCTTCCTTATAAGTTTGCGATAAATAATCAGAGTAAACCGTATTTTGATGCTCCTTTAAATCGCCTTTATACATGTAATTAGCAAAATCAGCTTTTGTAGGCCTGTGCCCCACACTATCTTTTACATGATAATATAAGTTGTTGAACCTAAGCTCTTCGTCATCCCTCAATTTTTCAGCCACCATGTTAAGTATCTGCTGCACATGAGACTTAAACTGTTCATCGTTTATTTTTAATGATAAGTTTATCCAGTACAGCTGAACTAAAATGATACCTATAAGCGACAGGCTCATAAAGAACACCAATAACCGGAATCTTGTTTTATTCATCATTACAAAATTAACATTTTAACATTTAAACCTTTAATATATTAACCAAAGATTAACAAAGGCTGCAATTTTTACATTTTATTCAATTCTAAAAATATCTCTCTCGCCTTATTTTTCGCAGCTTCAAGGTTTGTATTGTATATTATATAATCACTTAACTCTTCTTTCTTTTTTTCATCCCACTGGTTAGACATACGCTCTAAAACCTGTTCTTTTGTTATCTTATCCCTCTCCATAACACGCTTAATTCTCAGGCCTTTTGGGGCAGTTACCAGTATTATCTTGTAGCAGTCTTTATAACTTCCGCTTTCAAACAGAATGGCTGCCTCTTTTATCACAAAATTTTGCGATTTATGCAATGTAACCCAGTTTGTAAAATGATCCCTTACTTTAGGATGTATTATTTGGTTTAACTGTTTTAGTTTATCGGGGTTATTAAACACCACTTTAGCCAGCTTAGCCCTGTCAGGCAATTGCTCAGTAAACACTTCTTCACCAAACACTTCCCTTACCTCATTTACAGCATCCGGCAGATACAATATTTTTTTGGCTTCTTCATCAGCGATGTAGACAGGAACTCCTAATGACTCAAAATAGTTTGCCATGGTGCTTTTTCCGCTGCCTATACCTCCCGTTAAACCAATAATTTTTGTACCCATATTATTTAAAAAATAATTTAGGAAAAGCTGTTTCCGGTTTTTGTTTAAGGATTTGCACTTTTAGCAATGATTCCGCATAGCCGTAACCATAACCATAAAACTGTATAAACGCAGCCACTACCGACAGAAAGCTTATTTTAAGGCTTTTATTTTGTATAGCTGAGAGTACAAACAGTAAACAGAAGTACAAAATATAAACATCTATAAAGAAATGCACATTAATTAACAGTAATATAAGAGAAACTATAAGTCCGAACATAAAAATCGACGGAAACAGAAACACCGGCTTTTTATATTCAGGATGCCACAAATCCAGTATTGGCCTTGCTTTACCAAACTTATTTACCTGTATATAAAATTTTTCCCAATCTATCCTGCGTTTATGAAAAACAAAGCTATCCTTAAACAGTTTTGTAGTGTAGCCCAGCTTCCATAACCTTATGGAAAGATCAGGATCTTCGCCCGGATGGATATTACCAAATCCTCCCGAAGCTTCAAAGGCCTGTTTGGAAATTCCCATATTAAAACTTCTTGGCTGGAACTTTTCTATTTTCTCTGATTTGCCCCTTACCCCTCCTGTAGTTAAAAATGAGGTCATGGTAAAGTTTATGGCTTTTTGCACATCACTAAAAGATTCGTGTGCAGCATCGGGGCCGCCAAAACAATCGGTATAATCTTTCTCAAGATTATCTGCAATGCTTTGCATGTAGTGTGGCGGTAAAATACAATCGGAATCTAAAATGATAAAATAGTCTCCCTTTGCTATTCTCATACCGTAGTTACGGGAGTCGCCGGGACCGCTGTTCTCCTTAAAGTAATAAGAAATCATCAACCTGTTCTCATAGCTGCTCACCACATCTTTACAGGTAACAGAAGAACCGTCTTCAACAATTACTATTTCAAACTGCTGTTTATATGTTTGTTTTGTAAGGCTTTCCAGTAATTCCTGTATTTCATCGGGCCTGTTGTAAACAGGTATAACAAGAGAGAAAAACATCTAGCTATTTTTTTTTAACAAAGTTACTCTTAAAAAAACAAAAAGCCACCAAAAAAATGGTGGCTTTTACTTTTTTTTAAAACAAGTATTCAAATACCCGTTTTATAACATGATTATTGTTTTTTAACTACCCTTATTGTTTTAGTCGCCGTTTCTGTAGCAACTATTACAATGTAAGTACCTTCTGAAAGATTAGCCATATTAACAGTACCTTCAAGAGCATTGATTTGCTGAGATATAACCGGCTGACCAAGCATGTTGTATACTGTAGCCGAAGTTATAGCCGAAGAGTAAGAAACAGTAAGCACATCTTTTACAGGGTTTGGCCAGTAAGCAAAGTTAGCTGAATCGAAATCTTTAGTGTCAAGCACTACAGAAACCGTTACCGCAAAAGGCTCACTAGGACAACCATCTAGAGTTTGTACAGCATAGTAAGTAGCTTCATTTTCAATTACATAATCATCACCAAGAGAGTTTTCGTTGTTAATAGCATCCTCTTCTGTAAGGTACCATGTAATAACACCACCTTCTACACCTGTTACTTCTATAAGGCTTATATCAGCAGTTTCGCCTGCATAAACACCTATTTCCTGAACTGATTCACCCTGTGGTGCCGGAGTAATATTAACCGTAACCTCAACAGCTACCCTTGCACTTTCGCAACCATCTATCATTTGAGAAACAAAATATGTTCCGGTTTCAATAGCAGTTTCTTCTGTAAGAACCTCATCAGCAGTTTCATCAGCATACCACTGGATATCGTTACCATCAGCAGTTAAGTCTGCCACGGTAGAAGCACCACAAAATGTTTGTTCTGCATCTGCAACAGGAGTTTCTGTTACGTTCACATTAATCGTAACATCGGCAGTAACCGAACATCCGGCAGCATTAGTAGCTGTTGCCGTATAAGCAAACTCACCTGCTTCGTTAGACATGAAGTAAACCATATCAACATCGTCACCTTCTGTATATGCAACTGTACCTTCTTCATCTGTATAAAGGTTTGTAGCCGGTGCCCATGTTACAGCATTAACCACGCTGTAGTTAAAGCTTATGTTTGGCCTGCTTGTAGATGAATTTGAAGTATCATAAGAAGTAAGAGCGTCAAAACTTGCCACACCTGCAGGCGTAACACCATCTTTCGCACCATAGTATACACTTGCAAACCCTGTTGTGGTAGTATTTGTTCTTGTACCACTACCGTTACCATTATTACCCTGATTGTGTACTACCTCTACAATAAGGTTACCACCTGTCCAGGTATAAGATGTTGAAAGGTTAAAGTCAACAAATCCTGTAGTACCACTTACCGAAGTAAAGTTTTGGTTATATACAGTTTGTAAAGCAGCTGAAGTTACAAAGCCACCTTCCATATTTGTATTAGTAGTACTACCCATCCTGATAGTTAAATCGTTACATGCATTAGCAACCGAAGCATTAAAATCAAAAGCTAAAGAGCTAATTTGTGCACCTATAACCAGACCCTGAGCTAAAAGCTCCTGTTCTGTATACAATATTTGTGTTTTAACACCTCCGTAGTATGCACTAAGCGGATTAGGATAACTTGTAGTTGACGGAGCAGTTGTACCGTTACCTATTACCACCTCGCCAGATACATTAGCTCCCTGAGCTGTAAGCGGCTGTAATGCATTACCACAAATTTCAATTGGTTCTTCGGCAATTGTTATTTCATCCGGAAGAAGGTTTACAGTTACTGTAATTGTAGCTGTTTCTATACATCCTGAAACCTCATCGGTAGCTGTTACCGTATAAGTTGTAGTCTCTGTAGGAGATACTGTTTGTAAAGCTCCTTCAAGGTCACCCGGTGTCCAAACATAAGTATAATCTGTATTATCACTTGTTACAGAAAGATCTGTACTACCACCTATACAAATTGCCTCTTCTGTTGCTGCCGGAGTAATATCAGGAGCATCTGTTACTACAACTTCAACCTCTTCACGGCTTGAGAAACAAAGTCCGTTACCGTTAAATATAAACTGTGGCCTTACTGAATAGGTAAGCACAGTACCACCCTCTGTAGCAGCACATGCGTCTGCACCAGAAGTACTCTCACTAAAGTGATGTTTAATAGTAGAAACATAAGCTGTTACGTCACTTTTCACAGTTCTGCTCATTGTTGCAGATGACGAACTGTTACCATGACAAAACTCTACTACTATATTAGAAGTACCATCCCAGTTAAACAGAGTTTCAAAATCAAATGTATTAACTCCTGTTACAGGAAGGTATGACACATTAGTATATACAACACTAAACGCATCGTTTGCAACAAAAGCTTCCATATTAACAGCTGAAGAAGTACCTATCTTAATTGTAAGATCTTTCATAGGCAGTGTTCCTGCAGATGTAACATCAAGAGCAATTGAATTAATATCACCCGCAGATAATCCTGCAGCTGTAAGTTCGGCAGCTGTAATTAAATGTTGTGTATGGTTGTTACTCCAAGCCGAGTATAACGGGTTGCTGTACGTATTTGTAGTAGCTGCACCCTGACCAACTTTTACAAGAGCACCAACACTTGTTTGAGCGCTACTTACATAGAAGCTCGTAGTTTCAGTAATATAAGGAATCTCAAAAGTAGTACCTTCTCCTAAAGGTAAAGCAGCATCTTCACTTTCAAACCAGTATACAGTACCTGTAGTACTTGACGCCTCAAGCTCTGTAGTACCTTGTCCGCAAACCTCACCCGGCTCAGTAACCGTTAAGTCAGACGGAGTACAAGCTGTCATAAACGATACCGGACCAACCCATTCGCTTTGAGCATCTTCACTACAATTAGATCTTACCCATACATAGTTTCTTGTACCCGATGTTAAATCGGTCACTTCAGCAGTTAACACACCTGCTTCAACACTTCCTGTAGCTTCGGTAGCCGGAGTAGGAACTGTGCCATCCTCGTTTACATAATACTCATATCCGTTTGCCGGAGCTGTAGCCGGAGCCGTCCATGATATCTGAACTGAATTTTGTGCTACATCAGAGTATACTAAATCAATAGGTAATGCACAAGCAGGCTGAACATCAACAACAAAATTATCAATATAGAACCTACTATCCGGAGCATCGTCCTCACTGTGGGCGTAGAAACCTATTTTAATTATACCTGTATAACCCTCAAGAGAAATAATATCAGATACTCCTCCGGCAGGGATATTATCTCCGCCATATGTTTTTATAACATTAACAAGATCCCAGGTATTACCTGCATCTGTAGAAACAACAATTTTTACAAACTTGTCTTCCATATCTGCAATTGGAGTACTGCCAGACCAAGGTATTACTGAAGCATCAAGACTTAACTGATACGTTACAGAGCCATCACCTAAATCAATAGCCGGAGATACAAACCAATCGTCTAACTCTTCATATAAATTAATGTAAGCCGCTTTACCGTTAGCATTTCCCGAATTATTGTTATAGTTACCGCTTTGCCAGCTACTATCTGTATTTTCTAATACAACTGCAGTACCTAAAACTCCTGTTTGCTCTTTCCAGCAATCGCCCGGTATGCTTTCTGTATAATCTGTAAAATCCTGCATTACCACCGGAGTTACAGCATCACATTCAGTTCTGAAAGAACCACCGCTTATCCACTCGCTGTAAGTTCCACTACAGTTACTTCTTACCCAGTAATAATACACCGTATCAGGATCAAGTGTAGTTAACGACAAGGTTATCTCTTCGGTATTACCTGTAGGTGTTGTTTCATCTGTAGGAGTTGTATTTTGTGTGCTATAATAATAGTCGTAACCTCCTGTTGGGGCAGTTTCTAAAGCTGTCCACGATAAAGTAATCCCTTCATAAGTAACCACATGATTTGCTTCTTCGGGAGCAAAACAAGTAACCTCAGTTACACTAATATTATCAACTGCCGCAGCTGGTGATGAACCTACTCCGTCATCATTTATCCATTCAAATACCAGTCTTACTGTTTGCCCTGCATAATCTGCAGCATCAATTACATATTGTTCAGTTAAGAAAGCATCGCCGCTAAGGCTTAGCTCTTCCACAACCTGTAAACCGTCTGTGTCTTCAATTTCTTCTCCTGCAACAGGAATATAAGTAACAGGAACTACCCATACAGAAAGATAATCGTAACCATCTTCTCCTGTACCTTTCCAGTCAAAAGAAACCATTGCCTGAACAATATTAGCAGGAAGTGTTATATCTCTGTAAGCGTGTACAACAGAAGTTGAACCATTGTTATAATCATTGGTAGTACCATTATCATTTGATATATATAATGAGCTTGAGCCTCCATTATTTACAGCAGTACCAATAAACCATTTGTTTGTTTGAGTACCGTTTGCAACATTCCAGTTTGGTGAAGTTTCAAAATCTTCACTAAATGGCATTGTTGCAGGAATCTGGAAAGTTGTAAAAGTAATTGCAGAACTCCAGTCTGAAGTTTCATCTCCACAATCAGATCTTACCCATACATAATATTGTGTAGTTGGGTCCAGTGTTAGAATTACACTTGTTTCATCTGTATTATCAGTAGGAACTGTTGCCGCTGTAGGTGCTGTACTACTTTCAGATACATAATAGTCATATCCGTCAGCAGGTGCTGTAGTAAGAGCATTCCATGAAATAACTGCCGAACTGTTTGTGATGCCCGAAACCGCTAATCCCGAAACCGGGAAACATGCTGGTGGCGGAGACATTGTAAACTGTATCTGTGGTTTAAAGTTATTTGCAATATCTGTAGCAACACCACATCTTGAAGAGTTGTCTGATCTTGCAAACCTACTGCTGTTATCTGCAGTACCGTAGGTATAAACAGTACCAAACTCTGCTGTGTATGTCACAGAACCATAACAAACATCAACTAAGATATTACTGGTTCCATCCCATAAAAAAGGCGTTGTAAGATCTATCATATCAAATCCCAACGCCGGAGTGTAGTCTCCACTGTAAACTTCTGTAAGTTCAGCCGTATTATTTGAAGCTGAATCTGTAGCATCTGTTAATGCAAATCTGATTTTGTAGTTAGGAAGTGTACCTGCATTAGGCAGCGCTGCCACATTCCAGCCCATTTCGTCAATAAAACCTTGGGCACCACCCGCTGCTGTAATCTCTGCAGCTGTGTAAACTACCTGATAACGCATGTACTCATAATATCCGTTTACAGGACCTAAGCCAGAACCGACCGTAGAGTTCGTTGAAGTATTGGTTCCGGAACCAATTGTAACTGTTTGTGCATTTACCCCCGTAAAGGCAAGACACATAACAAAAAAGAGTAAAAATCGGGAAAACCGATTTTCGGTCAAATTCCCGAGGTAAGGCCGGAAATTAACCCTTGAAGTAATTTTGTTCATGAAATTATATTGATTTTAATTAATTAGTTTGCTAAAAATATAAAAATACAGCCCAGATATGTGTTAATTTTAACATATACATGTTATTTTTAAAATAAAACGATTTTTTGTTATATTTTAATGTAAATATTGTACTACAATTGATATTTATTTAAAAAATCAATTACACGACAATAATAAAATGTTATATTTTTTGAAGCTTTGTTAAATTAAAATCAATATGTTATTAAAATAAAATAAAAAAGCCGTCATTTTTATGACGGCTTTTGAATATTTGAAACTAAAACAGCCAAAAAGACTGTTTAGTTATAATATGGATTATTGTTTTTTGACAACTCTTATAGTTTTTGTTGCAGTTTCTGTAGCAACTACTACTATATAAGTACCATCTGAAAGATTAGCCATGTTAACAGTACCTTCAAGAGCATTGATTTGCTGAGATATAACCGGCTGACCAAGCATATTGTATACCGTTGCCGAAGTTATAGCTGAAGAGTAAGAAACATTAAGCACATCTTTTACAGGATTTGGCCAGTAAGCAAAGTTAGCTGACTCAAAATCTCTGGCATCAAGAGTAACTGAAACCTCTACTCCAAACGGAGCACTACTACAGTCGCCTATATACTGTACTGCATAGTAAGTATTACCTGAAACAAGTACTGCTCCCGGAGCTAACTGGTTAGTTCCGTTCATAGCATCTTCCATAGTAGCATACCATGCAACTGTAGCACCATCTGCAACAGTTATTTCAATATCTTCGATAACTGCATCTACTCCGGCATCAACTGCAATTTCCTGCATAGACTCACCTTCAATTTCAGTTACTGTAGTTATGGTTACCATAACAGCAGCCCTTACTGCACTTTCACAACCTTCATACATCATAGAAGCGTAGTAAGTTAAGCCGTCTTCAAGAGCTGTTTCTGCTGCAAGAGGCTCACCTCCCATTTCGTCTGCATACCACATAACCTCGTCGTCAGCCATTAAATCTGCCACAGTAGCACTCCCACAAAAAGTTTGTTCTGCATCTGCCATTGGTGTATCAACCACATTTACAAATACCGCTACAGGAGCTCTCATTAAACTCTCACATCCGTCTACTGTTTGAGAAGCAAAGTAAAGAGCGATACCTGGCTCAAGTTCAGCAGCAGGATCTAGTGGCTCGCCACCTGCAAAATCAGTATACCATTGTATATCTGTACCTGTTGCCATTAAATCTGCCACAGTACCAGAGTTACAAATAACCTGTACATATTCTTCCATTACAGGAGCAGGAGTTGTATTTACTACAGTTGCTACCATAACTCTTGCTACGCTCTCACATCCGTTTACTGTTTGTGAAGCATAGTATGTTGTACCATCGTTAAGCATTACAGTATCGGCAAGAGGGCTACCCCCTGTAGATGAGTAATACCATTTAACCATTTCGCCATCTGCTACTAAATCTGCTACAGTGGCACCTGCACAAAATGTTTGTGTTGCATCAGCTGTTGGAGCCGGAGTAACAACAATTGTAAGATCTGTACTTGCAGAAACTGAACAACCAAATTCACTTGTTACGGTTGCTGTGTAGCTTGCATCAGCTGTAGCATAGTAATATACCGTTCCTGCCGGTTGGCCTGTATATGGCATAGTAGCAGCAGCATCTGTATAAAGACCTCCTTGTGGAGACCAAACATAATCTACAGGGTTTGCAGCACCTGTAATATTTACATTATAATCTTCATATTCGCCATAACCATCAAAGAAACAAGAGTCTGCCACATCTGATAACACATTATAGCTACAGAACACCCTCATTCTTGTAACACCGTTGTAAGCTGTTGCAGGGATTGTAACTGTACCTGTAAATACTACTGACGAGTTACCTCCTGTTACTGAGTTATAAACACTCTCGTCTGCACCAAACACACCATCCTGGTTGTAGTCAATCCAAACTCTAAAGTATTCAGTCCAGGTAGGGTTACCAGCCTGTAATGATATAGTATAGCTTTGTCCGCCACTTACGTTAGCAGTAAGGGCACTATAATAAGTATAGTCACTAGCTGCATCACCAGAAGCATTGTTTACAATGTTTGCAAAAGTAAAGTTGTTAAGGTAGTCACCAGAAGCTCCATCTTCTCCTACTGTAGGAGAACAGTATGGCTGTGTAATAATTGTACTTCCTCCTGAAGCCATAAGGGCAACAACAGAGTTTTGACAAACATCTGAAGAAGCAGGCATTATTGTTACAGCAGACGGAAGCGGATTAACCACAACTGTTACTTCCTGCACTGCAACACATCCTGTATTAGGATCTGTAGCTGTCACCATATAAGTTGTTGTTTCAACCGGAGATACAGTTTGCATAGCACCAGAAAGGTCACCAGGCATCCATACATATTCATAATCAAGGTTATCACTAGTAACAGAAAGATCTGTACTTCCACCTTCACATATTGCTTCCATAGAAGCTACTGCTGCAATTGCAGGTGCTTCTGTCACAGTTGCAGTTACCGCAACCCTAGGGCTTGAACAAATAGCTGTACCATTTAAAATCATTTTAGCCCTGTTGTTAACTGTTGTTGTGTTACCAGAACCATTAACACCACCGGTTACGGCTGCACAAATATCTGCTGCACTCTGGTTATCAGCATAAGTATAAGTTGTAGATACAAAGCCTACGTTATCATACTGTACTGATGATGATGAACCACCAAAATTCACGTTACTGTAACATACCTGTACCACAATGTTACTTGAACCATCCCACATAAACGGAGTAGTAAAAGTATAAGTATTAACACCTACAGTTAATGGCTGAGCCGCATTACTGTATACAGGAGTTAATCCGTCAATATGTGTAGTAGTAGCTGCATTTTGAGTAGTTGCCCCCATACTTACAGCAAAGTTATTGAAGGTTGAAGTACCTAATGAGGTAATTGTAAAGGCAACAGAATTAATAGGACCTGCATATAAACCAGCTGCGTTAAGCTCTGAAGCTTTTAAAATATATTGTGTTTTAACTCCGCCCCAACCATGATAGTAAGGTGAGTTACCACCGCTTGAACTTGTACTGCCTCCGTTACCAATAGTTACATTTGTATCTGGAGTTGGTACACCAGAGCTAACATAAAAGTCAGTAGTTTCAGTAATTAAAGGAGTAGTAAACATTGCACCTTCACCAAGTAAGTTACCACCTGTTTGTGCATCATACCAAGCAAGTATACCTCCGTCTTCAGTAGTAGCATTAAGTTCTGCCTCACCTTGTCCGCAAACTGAACCACCGTCGGTAGTTAAAATGTCCGGGTAATCACAAAGTGTAGTGAATGTTTGAACTAAAGCCCAGTCACTATACACATCTGTACATTGTGTTCTTACATATACATAATATGTAGTGGAAGGAAGTAAACCTGTAACGTCTACAGAAGTTTCTGTAGTAGAATCACCTGATGCCGGAGCGGTATCAGAAGTTATAACCGCATACTCATAACCCGTAGGAACACCTACCGTTGGTGCAGTCCATGAAACAGTTACACCGTCTTTAAGTATGTCTGAAGGAGCTGCCAATACAGGCACATCGCATGCAGGAAGCTCTTCAATAAGAATATCAGCAATATGGAAATCATAATCAGGTGACTGATCAAGAGGACCGTCTGTTGCCTGGAAACCTATCTGGATGGTTTGGCCTGTATAAGCCCCTAACATTAAAGTATAGTCTGTTAATACATTCGTTAATGTAGTTGTGTTTGCTGCCTCAAAAGTATAAAGAGGAGTCCATGTTGCACCACAGTCAACAGAAACCATAACTTTAACTTTATCATCTGTACCCTGCATACGTGACGGATCAGCAGATGAACTTGCAAAATCAGTTATAGCTGCTTTAAATTTAAGCCTTGAGTTTGCAGTAAGTGTTATTTTAGGGCTTATTATCCATGCATTCGCATTACCTAAATATAGGTTAAACTTAGCAGTAGGAACACCTAAAGCATTACTGTTAATCCAATCTGAAGAAACTCCCGAAGGATTAGCCGACGTAGGTTCTACGTTTGTTGTGCTTGAAATAGCAGCCTCAAACCATCCCGGAAATACTACACCTAAGTTTGCACCTGTATAGCCCGTAAAGTTATTTGTTATTGGTAAAGCACCTGCACTGGCAGGAGCAGTAATTGTAAGCGCATTTGTTCCTGCTGTTACATTTATATATGTATCATAAGGACCGCTACCGCATCTGTTATACTCATAAACTTTTACAAAGTAAGAAGTACCGCAAGTTAAACCAGTTACTGTAACAGATGAACCTGTACCGTCAAATACTATTTGCTGACCACCTGCATAAGTAGAAGAAGCTGTGTAAGCCGCTATACCTATTCCATCGATAGGATCTACAATAGCAACATTACTAACCACTACCATTCTGCGACCACCGTTTCCGTTCGTCCAGCTTAAAGCAGCTGCTGTATTACCAATATTACCTAAAATTAAAGCTGTAGCCTGAGTATCAGGAGCAATAACAGGATTAAAAGTTACTGCATCAGAATAATCCATTGCAGCACCATTAGCACAAGTTACCTTTAAACGGTACTGAATACTTGCACCGGCAAAAGCTGCCGGAGTATATGAAGCTGTTGTTGCTCCCGTACCGCCTGTAACATCTGTCCAGTCTGTACCAGCATTAATAGATTGCTGCCACTGATATGAAATACCAGACACAGCTAACGGACTCGCACCTGTAACTGTAATTACAGAAGGTGTAGCACCTGAACAAGCACTACGTACTAAATCTCCTGATACAGCACCTCCTTCAGGAGTACCACTACAAGGTGGCTGAAGCTGCATGAAGAAACGAACTCTTGGCTTAGACGAAGAGTTATTGTTTGAAGTTGCATTTCCACACAAATCTGATCCATCCGCCTGACGGCTTCGGAAATTATTAGCTACACCTGTATAGTTCCAACATTGCCCGTGTACTCCACCCGACAGGTATGGCGCAGTATTAAAACAAATATCAACTAAGATATTGTCTGTACCGTTCCAGTTAAAAGGAGTATCAAAAGTAATGTCGTTAAAACCTAATGCAGGAATGTAACTAAAGGCAGTTTTAACTGTAGTTAATGGCTCCACATAATCTGCTGTAGGAATATCAGCCGTAGTGATGTGGGTCATTTTAATAGTGTAGTTTGGAAGTCCTCCCCCGCTCCAGTAAACGGCTGAAACGTCCCAGGCAAGTTTTTCAATGTTGCCTGCCGCAGCACCTCCGGCCAATAGCTCTGAGGCTGAGTAGACAATCTGAATCCTGCGGCTATTATAATAACCGCTTACAGGGCTTTGTCCGGTATTACCGCTTTGGGAGCCCTGTGTCCCTAGGGTTACATAACCCTGTGCAAAAGCATCATTGCCCATTGTTAAGAAAAGGATGCTCAAGATAAGGTAATGCAATACCTTCATCCCCCCTTTAACAAAGGAAGTTTGTGTAGTTTTTTCCATAAAAACATCAATTTTAATTAATAGTTAATAAAATTATAAATTTTAACCTTAAAATTTAGAGTATTTCACAAAGGGTGATATTTTTAAAGAAAAAAGACATTTTGTTATATTTTGTTATATTTTATTCATTACAGACTACTTATTTCTAATTATTTATATTTTAAATAATGTTTTTATGTTAATTCTTTAACATCTTAACTTAACATAATTCTTAAGATTTACTTAAAATAAAATAAAAAAGCTCCTTCCGGAGCCTTTATTGTAAAATATATGTTAAAAATATTAATCTTCAGGATATAACTTTTCCATCATAGATGCACTTACACCTGTAGAAGAATACCCTCCATCGTGGAAGAGATTTTGCATGGTTACCATACGGGTTAAATCCGAAAACAATGTAATACAGTAATCTGCACACGATTCGGCATCGGCATTACCCAGTGGGGCTATATTATCTGCATAATCATAAAAGTCACTAAACCCTTTAATTCCTGCACCTGCCGTGGTTTTTGTAGGCGATTGCGATACCGTGTTTACACGTACTTTCTTAGCCACACCATAATGGTATCCAAAACTCCTTGCAATAGACTCCAGCATGGCTTTAATATCTGCCATATCGGTATAAAAAGGATAGGTACGCTGAGCAGCCATATAGGTTAAGGCCACTACACTTCCCCCCTCGCTTATAGCATCCATTTTCTTAGCAACACTAAGCATTTTATGGAATGATAATGCCGAAACATCTATCCCTTTCATAAAATAATCGTAGTTAGACTCCACATAAGGTATTTTTTTACGAATGTTTACACTCATACCTATAGAGTGAAGTACAAAGTCTATCTTACCTCCCAGTATCTCCTGAGCCTGGGTATATAAATTTTCTAAATCCTCTGTATTGGTAGCATCTGCAGGAATTATCTGAGAACCTGTCTTTTCTGCAAGTTCATTAATTTCTCCCATTCTCATGGCTATAGGAGCATTAGTCAATACAAATGTTGCACCCTGCTCATGAGCTTTTTCAGCAACTTTCCATGCAATGGAATTCTGATCCAGTGCTCCGGTAATAATCCCTCTCTTACCTTTAAGTAAATTATTCATATTTCAAATATTTTGGTTAAAATAAAAAGTCCCGCCTTAGCGGGACCTCCATTTATATATCTTATTGTAAACTCTTTACAGGAACAACCTCGTTTACGTCTGCTTTATAATCTACTCCTTCGTAATCAAAACCAAACAGGTTATAAAAGTCTTTTCTGTATCCTTCAAGGTCACCTAACTGTTCAAGGTTTTCAGTAGTTGCCTGTTCCCAAAGCTCAGCCACTTTTTGCTGAATATCATCTCTCATTTCCCAGTCGTCTATTCTTATACGGCCTTTCTCATCAACAGGAATATCTCCACCTGTATAAAGACGCTCTGCATAAAGACGCTGCATCTGTTCTATAGTGCCTTCGTGTATGCCTGCTTCTTTCATTATTTTGTATAATAATGAAATATAAAGCGGAATTACAGGAATAGCAGAACTTGCCTGAGTTACCAATGCTTTGTTTACAGAAACATAAGCCTTAACGTTAAGGTCTTTAAGTTTGTCTGTAATTTCAAAAGCTGTAGCTTCCAAATGGTCTTTAGCACGGCCAATAGTACCTTTTCTGTAAACCGGCTCAGTAAGCGCAGGGCCAATATATGAGTAAGCTACTGTAAGAGCACCGTCTTCAAGAACATCTGCTGCTTTAAGTGCATCCATCCACATAGCCCAGTCTTCACCTCCCATTACGGCAACCGTGTTTTCAATATCATCATCTTTACAAGGCTCAATTGAAATTTCAGTAACCTTACCTGTATGGAAGTCAACTGTTTTATTGCTGAATGTTCCACCAATAGGCTTTAGTACACTACGGTGAGTAACACCTGTTTCAGGATGTGTACGTACCGGAGAAGCAAGACTGTAAATTACAAGATCAACCTTACCAAGGTCTTCTTTAATAAGATTAATAGTCTGCTCTTTTATTTCTTTGGAGAACGCGTCTCCGTTTATACTTTTTGCATAAAGTCCGGCTTTGTTTGCTTCGCTTTCAAAAGCAGCCGAATTATACCAGCCCGGCGAACCCGGTTTGCCTTCGCTTGGTGCTTTTTCAAAAAACACACCTATAGTAGCTGCATCGCTACCAAAAGCACTGGTAATTCTTGATGAAAGTCCGAATCCTGTAGAAGCACCTATAACAAGTACTTTTTTAGCACCGTTAATAGGTCCTTTAGACTTTACATATTCAATTTGATTCTTTACATTTTGCTCAGCTCCCGTTGGGTGGGCAGTTAAGCAAATAAATCCTCTCATTCTTGGTTCTATAATCATACCTAGAAGTAATTTATATCAATACAAATAATTAATTCTTTACAAATATAGGCTGTTTTTTCAGTTGAGCAACGCCTTAGCATGGTTAAGAGCAGAATCGGTAATATCTTTACCCGAAAGCATTTCTGCAATTTCCCTAACCCTCTCATCTTCAGTAAGCAATTTAAGCTCTGAAACTGTTGTATCAGCCTGTGTGGTTTTAAATACTTTATAATGCTGCACGCCTTTTCCTGCAATTTGCGGCAGGTGTGTTATGGCAAACACCTGCATTTCGCTACTCATTACCTTCATAATGTCACCCATCTTATTGGCAATTTCACCCGAAACCCCGGTATCAATTTCATCAAAAATAATGGTAGGAAGCTGAGAATAATTAGCCAGTACAGCTTTTACAGCCAGCATAATCCTGGACATCTCCCCTCCCGAAGCTACCTTTTTAAGCAGCCCGAAATCTGTACCTTTATTAGCCGAAAACAGCAGGCTTATTTCATCCTTACCGTTTGGCGTATAGTTTTCCTTATGTGTAATATTAAACTGAAAACGTGCATTAGGCATACCCAGCTGGGTAAGTATAGCAGTAACCTTATCGGTTAATACCGGTATTGCTTTTTGTCTGTTTTCAAAAATTGTTAAGGCAGTTCCATCAGCTTCCGCTTTTGCTTTTTCCAGTTGAGCTTCCAGTTTTTCTATTGTACTGTCAAGTTCATCTGCCATTACAACCTTACCATCCAGTTCTTCCCTTATAACAATAAGCTCTTCTACAGTAGCTACCTGATGTTTTTTCTGCAGCATGTAAATCAGCTGTAGTTTTTGATTTACCAGTTCCAGCTGCTGCGGATCGTCTGCAAGCTTTTCCGCGTCCTGCCCTACTTCATTGTTTATATCATCAAACTCTATAAGCAGACTGGAAATTCTTTCATGAAACTCATTATACTGGGCACTTATACCACTTATTTTTTGAAGCGAAGCCTTAATCTCTTTAAGATTTTGCAACACTCCCATCTGTTCTTCGTTTGCTATGGAAACTACTCTGGCTAGCGATTCCTTAATAAACTCTACATTACTAAGCTTATCAAGTTCTGCTTCCAGCTCTGCCTGCTCTCCTTCTTTAAGATTTGCTGCCATAAGCTCCTCAAGCAAAAATGTATTGTAATCCTGTTCTTTTGACAATGATTCTTTTTGCTCTTTCGCTTTCTTTAAACCAGACTGTGCCGACTTAACAGCAGTAAGCTCTCCTTTGTACTTAGTAATAAGCGCAGTATTATCTGCAATGGCATCCAGAATCTGCATCTGGTACTGCTCATCAGATAATTCGCGGGTTTGTTGTTGTGAGTGTATATCTATAAGGAAATCGCCCAGTTCCTGGAGCTCCTGCAGGTTTACAGGGCTGTCGTTTATAAATGCACGCGATTTACCACTGGGAAGTATTTCCCTTCTAATTATTGTAATATCCTCATAGTCGAGGTCATTTTCGGCAAAAAATTCCTTGAGGTTATAGCCGTTTATTTTAAAATGTGCCTCGATAACACATTTCTGCTCCTTATCCTTAAGTGATGTCAAATCGGCACGCTTACCCAATACAAGCCCAAGGGCACCTAATAATATAGACTTACCCGCACCTGTCTCACCTGTAATGATAGACAGCTTATCGGAAAACTCGATATCAAGATGCTCTATAAGAGCGAAGTTTTTAATTGATAATGATTGTAGCATATTAAATGGTGGCTGTGTTTTTGCTTACACAAATGTACTATTTAATATTACTCCATTTATTAGAATTAAGCGGAGAAATTCTATTTAAGATATCAACAAGGTCGTTAATACTAACCATAGGCCCTCCCGAGAAAACCGATACAATTTCATCGGCTTTTGCGTCAAAAAACACTCGGGTTAAAAATGCATTTGGCCTTGCCCTGTTAACTTTATTAAGCGTTTTAATAGCTTCAAGTATTTTTTCTTTTCCTGCTTTAGGGTTGTCTGCCATAACATCAAGCCCTAAGCGGTGGTAGTCATAAAGTGCTACCCTAAAATCTTCAAAAGTGTTAGAAAGTACGTTGTCTACCAGTGCAAACCTGGTTTGGTTACCATCCTGCTGGCTCCAACCCTTATAACCACTTTGCTGTGCAGACGATACAATTCTTTGTGCAACCGTAAAGTATGGAGAACCTCCGTTAACCACATAGGTGTCGGCATCCATACCAATAATCATGTTTGCATAAAACGATATAACACTTACAAGGTTTGAGTTAAAACTTTCAGGGTTATATACAAGGTTTTCATATTCCGTGTAACTAAAACCAAAGTCCTTATCGTTATAGTTACAAACCGGAGACTCATAAGTAGAATTAAATACAGGCCTTGCAGACTGTACCTGTAATGTAGCATTAAACTGATTTGATTCGTATGCTGTTACTGTGATAAAAAACGAACAGTTTATTCTTTCGTTTCTTTCAAAATTCCTGCTTGTAAACTTAGTGTTGTTTATAAACTCGGTAAGCGATGTTTGTAATGTTTTAAATATTTGCGGATTAGCATCGGTAATAAAGCTGGCATTAACCTGCACCGTAGCGTTAAGCTCCTGTCCTTTTGCAGTAAAAGAAAGAAACATCAACAATAATCCTAAATATCTATACATTGTACCGTGTTTTAATTTTATTAATAATATCCTGCGCCACCTGTTCTTTAGATTTAAGCTCATGAGGCTCTGTATTAAACGCTGCATCTATAAAGGTAACCTTATTGGTAGGTTTTCCAAAACCTGCTCCTTTATCATTGAGTGAGTTTAAAACAATCAAATCTAAGTTTTTTTTCTTAATCTTTTGCTTTGCATGTTCAATTTCATTCTCGGTTTCAAGCGCAAAGCCTATTAAGTACTGGTGCTTTTTCTTTTCGCCTAACGACTTTAAAATATCGGTCGTTTTTTCCAGCTCAAGCGTAAGATTATCTTCGTTTTTCTTTATTTTCTGGTCGGCAACGTTCTTAGGCCTGTAATCTGCAACCGCAGCTGCAGCGATAGCCACATCCACATCATCAAAATACTTATGACAGGCTTCATACATATCCCTGCCCGAAACAACAGGTACAAGTGTAATGCCGTCACCCTGCACTTTTAAATGGGTAGGCCCGCTAACCAAAATAACCTCTGCACCTTCTTTTGCTGCTGCATGAGCTATATCAAACCCCATTTTACCGGAAGAATGATTACCTATAAAACGCACAGGATCTATAGCTTCGTATGTAGGACCTGCTGTAATAAGTATTTTTTTTCCTCGCAGCGGAAGTTTCCTTTCAATATCCTTTTCAATAAACGCAACGATATTTTCAGGTTCTGCCATACGACCTTCTCCCGAAAGTCCGCTGGCAAGCTCACCGGATTCGGCTGGTATCATGATATTACCATACTCCTGCAAAGCCTTGAAACTGGCAATTGTAGAAGGATGTTTGTACATATCAAGATCCATTGCCGGAGCAAAATACACCGGGCATTTAGCCGATAAATAAGTAGCAAGTAAAAGATTGTCGCAATTGCCCGAAACCATTTTAGACATGGTATTTGCAGTAGCCGGAGCAATTAAAAAGAGGTCGGCCCAAAGGCCCAGTTCGACGTGGTTGTTCCACACCGCGTTTTCATCCTCCTCATCAAAAAAGGAAGAATGAACCGGGTTTTTAGATAATGTGGAAAGCGTTAACGGAGTAACAAAATCTTTAGAAGCAGGCGTCATGACCACGCGTACATCGGCGCCTGCTTTTATAAGTAACCTTACCAGTGAAGCTGTTTTATAGGCGGCAATCCCTCCTGAGATTCCCAGTAATATTTTCTTACCGCGTAAAACAGACATGGTAAATTATTTGTTTGGTTCCCTGTAAGCAACTTTTTCTTCCAGCCACTCCTGTACAGCTAGTGCGTGAGGCTTAGGAAGCTTTTCGTAAAATTTAGACACTTCAATCTGCTCTTTGTTTTCAAAGATCTCTTCAAGACTGTCGTTGTAAGTAGCAAACTCCTCAAGCTTCTCGATCAGTTCCTTTTTAATTTCGGTATTGATCTGGCTTGCTCTCTTAGCTATAATAGTAATAGCTTCATAGATGTTACCTGTAGGCTCTTCAATTTTGCTTTTGTTGTAGGTAACTGTGTTTACCGGAGCAGTTGTCTTCTTTAAATCCATCACTCGTTCTTATTTAGAAAATTTTTGTAATTCCGTTTCAATTTTAGCATACATCTCGTCTGCCTCCTGCTTGTATTTAGTATCAGGCCTGTATTTAAGAAGCGCCTTATAATTTGCTTTTGCATCAAGCAAACGCTCTTCCATTTTACTTGCAATACTGTTTATTGCAAACCTGTAAGAGGAGTCAAACTTATAGAACAAAGCATCTTCCTTAAGTTTTGTACCCGGAAAGTCTATCAAAAAGTTATCAAACGTTTTGATGGCTGCCGTATAATCACCAAAGAAATCAGCCGTTGTATGATACTGCTTAGCTATTTCAAATGCTTTTTTCTCAAGCTTCTCTCTCATCTCCTTTGCTAACTGGTTAGCCTCATCCATGTACTGAGACTCAGGGTATCTGTCTATAAAAGCCTGTAGAGCATCTACCGCCCTATATGTTTCATTTTGGTCTTTAGAGTAAACCGGAGACAGCATATAGTAACATTTAGCACTTAAAAAAGCGGCTTCTTCAACCATATCGCTTTTAGGATAGCTGCTAACAAAGCTGCTAAACTCATAACCTGCATTATAGTACTGCTTTTGCTTGTACATAGACATAGCGTAAATAAAGAACAGTTTTTGCCCTGAAGGTTTCCCTTTCATAACCGGTTTAAGTTTCTCGGCAAGGGTTATCACTTTAGCATATTTTTCTTTTTCATACATTTTTACGGCAACATCATACTGAAGCTTAATATCATCTGATTTTAAGGCTTTTTGGTATTCGTTACACGAAGAAAAAAGTACCGCTAGTAATAATAAATAAAAGTATCTGCTCATGTTTTGTTGTTTACGCCATAATTTGGCCGCAGTTTTAAAAGCAACTGCAAATTTAGTTAATAATTAGAGAATACAAAATCTTTTTTTACGGTTGTAAAACAATAAAAAAAGATGCCCGCAGGCATCTCTTTAAACTGTTTTTATATTTTTTTATTGTACGATATTATGACCTGTAGAAGAAAAAACCTTCATATCATTATCAAACAGGTACAATCCGCCTTTATCATCACCTATTAAGTCTATCTTATCAAGTATCACTTTTGCGGTAGCTTCCTCCTCTATCTGTTCAGAAACGTACCATTGTAAAAAGTTATGTGTAGCATAATCTTTTTCGGATAAAGCAATATCAACAAGATCATTAATGCATTCTGACACCCTAACCTCATGCTTGTAAAGCTGGGTAAAAAGCTTTTTAAAAGAAGTGTAATCCAGTTTAGGTTCTTCAAGAGCAGAGATAGCTGCCTGGCCTCCCCTTTGGTTTACATATTTTACAAGCTTAAGCATGTGCGCCCTTTCTTCATCAGACTGCTTAAACATAAACGTAGCTATACCCTCAAACCCCTTTACTTCTGCCCACGAAGCCATAGCCAGGTAAATTTGTGATGATTCAGCCTCAACTTTTATCTGCTCGTTAAGCGCAGACTGCATTTTATCAGATAACATGGCTTTTCGTTTTAATGGTTTATCACCACTAAATTAACGAATTTTATCAACAAAAGCGTTAAGTCTTCCTGCTAAATCTTCGTTAACATTAACAAGCGGAAGCCTTACTGTATCTTCGCTAAGCCCTAAAGCCTTAAACACGTGTTTGATACCTGCAGGGTTACCCTGTTCAAAAATCATATCAATAGAATCTGCTAAAAGGTAATGTAACTTATAAGCCTCATCTACTTTTCTCTCAAGACCTAACTGCACCATTTGAGAAAACTCTTTAGGGAAGCCCTCGCCTATTACAGAGATTACACCTGCACCACCGGCAAGAACCATCGGAAGGGTAATCATATCATCACCTGATATTACAAGGAAACCTTCAGGAGTACCGTCAATAAGTTTCATTGCCTGAACAATATCTCCGGCCGCTTCTTTAATAGCAACTACATTTTTAAAATCGTTCGCAAGACGTATTACCGTAGACGGAAGCATATTGCTTGCTGTTCTTCCCGGCACGTTGTATAGTATTACAGGAATTGGCGAAGCCCCGGCCACAGCCTTAAAGTGCTGGTAAATACCTTCCTGTGTAGGTTTGTTATAATATGGAGAAACCGAAAGTATAGCTGTAAAAGCAGAAAGGTCACGTGTTTTAAGCTCGCTTACCACCTCATGTGTATTGTTACCTCCCACACCAAGAACAAGCGGAAGTCTTCCGGCATTTGCTTCAATAACAGTCTTTATTACAAGTTCTTTTTCTTCCTTGTTTAAAGTAGCTGCTTCTGCTGTAGTACCAAGAACAACAATGTAGTTTATACCGTTTTCAACCTGGTAATTCACAATTCTCTTTAGCGCATCGGTATCAACTGAAAAATCTTTTTTAAAAGGGGTTACCAGTGCAACACCCGTACCTATTAATGACTGCATAGTTCTGTTTATATTATATTTAGGATTTTTAAATATCTGAAAAGTTCTGCTATATACTCTTTATACCTTTCAGCGCCTTCGGCTATGGTAAAATCGTTAAGCCTTTTGTCTACGTTGGCAAAACCTACCTTAAACTTAGCCTGCGACTCCAGTGTAGCCAGCATAAGCAAAGGCTTCTCGGTATCATAATAGCTTATCAGCATATCAAAAGGGGTTTGCACAAAGGTTTTTATTTCCTCTTTTTTCAACTTGCTTCCTGTCGAGATATCCTTTCTCGTATACACCGGATAATCAAGCTGCGCAGCCTCTTTTGCCGAAACTTTTTTCTTACAAACAAGCAAACTTATGTTTTCTTCTTTTATACCATATCCGGTAATCTCGTTTACAACACGTTCCCTGTCGGTAAACCATGCCTCGTCCATCAACAACCCTACGGTTACCACCTTAGCTGGCATACCTGCGGGTTCATACTGAGCTAAACATTTCTTAATGTTTTTTTTCAGCCCAACGCCCTTAATAAACTTTAAAAACATAGTACCTTTACTTGTTTGATTGCAAAATTAATTTAAATAACCTACAGTACAATGCCATTACCTAAAAAGTATAACACAACGCTAAACAGGTTTGTTTTATTTTTAACTTTCTTATTAATCCTCTCCTGTAGCACAAACAAACTGTACAACAACAGGATTGAAGGAAAAAATATAAGCATTACAACAGAGTACAAAGATAATACCGAAATTGAGAATTTTATTACTCCTTACCGCAATCATATCAATAAAGATTTAGACAGTGTACTGGCCTACTGTCCAGAGACTTTAGACAAGAGCCAGGGTAAATGGCAAACCTCTATCGGCAACCTTATGGCCGATGTTACTTTTGAGACAGCTGACAAACTTTTACTGATCCGCGAAAACAAACATTTAGACATTTGTCTGCTGAATCACGGTGGCATCCGCTCTATAATACCTAAAGGCAATGTCACTACACGAAACGCCTATGAGATTATGCCTTTTGAAAACAGCCTTATAGTTGCAGCCCTTAAAGGCGAACAGGTTAAGGAGATTGCCCAGTATATGATAGACGGCAAAAAACCGCACCCGCTTAGCGGCATGCAGATTGTTATCGATTCCAACAACACCATTAAGAGCATAACGGTACAGGGCAAACCCATAAACGATAGTCAGGTTTATTATGTAGCCACATCAGACTATCTGTTTAACGGCGGGGACAATATGGATTTCTTTAAAAAAGCCATTGCACAGTATGATATGGACTACAAACTTAGAAACCTGCTTATTGATTATTTTAAAGAAGTGGATACGCTTCCGGTTATTACTTCACAACGTATAGTTAACGAATAGCCATGAAAAGAAGAGACTTTATACAGAAAACAGCAGCCGGTTCGGCATTAGTGTTAGGCGGTTTATCGTTAAGCAGTTTTAACGACCCTGTAAAGAAGATTACCATACTACATACTAATGATGTACACAGCCATATAGACCCTTTTCCTGCCGATGATCCTCGAAATGCTAACATGGGCGGTGTAGCAAGAAGGGCGACACTTATAGAAAGCATCAGGCAGGAAAACGAAAATGTACTGCTGCTTGATGCCGGTGATATTTTTCAGGGAACCCCTTACTTCAACTACTATGGCGGAGAGCTGGAATTTAAGCTGATGAGTATGCTAAAGTACGACCTTGCCACCTTGGGTAATCATGACTTTGATAATGGTATAGACGGCTTTTATGCACAACTGCCTCATGCAAAGTTTGATTTTGTATCTGCCAACTACGATTTTAAAAACACCATGCTGGACGGTATTGTTAAGCCCTATAAGGTTTTTGTAAAAAACGGAATAAGGATTGGTGTTTTCGGTTTAGGAATTGAACTTGCCGGACTCGTAGACAAACGTCTTTACAAAGAAACAGTATACAACGACCCTATTGAAGTTACAAAAGACATAACCAAAACCCTTAAACAGGATGAAAAGTGTGATCTAGTTATCTGCCTGTCACACATTGGATTTCTGTATAAAAATGATCCTGATAAAGTGTGTGATATTACACTGGCTCAAAAAACAAGAAACATTGACCTGATTATAGGTGGTCATACCCATACCTTCCTTAAAAAAACTTACATAGAGAAAAACCTTGACGGCGAAGAAGTACTTATCAATCAGGTTGGGTGTTACGGACTTAACCTAGGGCAGGTTGATTTTTACTTTGAGAATGGCTCCAAAACCTTTAACGGGAGAAGCATTACGGTATAGATAATTATAATTATTTATATATTGCGATAACCAACCACAATAATTACATGGAAAAACAGTATTTTAAATATCGTTTTGGTTATATAAATATTGATGATGAAAACCTGTATTTAAACGAAATAGGAAACTGGTCTTACATCGAAAAATTAAAAGAAAAAGAAAAGGCTTCCCCTCCCCAAAAACCTATTACTACAATAATTTACAAATCAATATTCCTTCTTTCATCAATAGTAATATTATTATCTATAATATTTTACAACATGTCATTTATCAATGTAGCAATCATATTTCTTAGCTATTCAGCTATTTATTACTTCGTATTTAAGTATCTCAACCTAAAAACAGATTTTAATTACAAAATTCCGTTATCTAAAATAAACAGCATCACTCAAAAAGGCAATATACTGGAAATAAACTTTCGCCTAAAGGACAATGTTCAAAATCAAAAATTTATATTGGACAAAATTGACCCAAAAGGTTTTGAGATACTTACTCAAATGAATTTACTGAAAAGCTAAGGCGCCTAGTAACTAAGCACCTTAGTATCTATAATTATTTTACAAGCTCTATAAAATCGTCTTCACTTATTATGGCAACACCCAGCTTATTGGCTTTTTCCAGTTTGGCAGGTCCCATATTGTCTCCCGCCACCACATAATCGGTTTTAGCGGAAATGGAACTACCTACTTTACCACCGTTATCTTCTATAGCTTTTTTAAGTTCGTCGCGTGAGAATTTCTCAAACACTCCCGAAACCACCAGCGTTTTTCCGGCTAGTTTATCGCTTACTGTAGTATCTTCTTTTGCTACTGCTTCCAACTGAACCCCATAACCTTTAAGGCGTTCTATAATCTTCTGGTTCTCTTCGTTGGCAAAAAAATCAACCACACTCTGAGCTATCCTCTCACCTATCTCATCCACAAGAATAAGATCCATTAACGATGCTGCCGCAAGATTATCTATAGTTTTATAATGTTTTGCCAGTTTTTTAGCTACAGTTTCACCCACATAGCGTATACCTAAAGCATACAGAACACGCTCAAACGGAATCTCTTTTGACTTTTCAATACCGTTTACAAGGTTCTCTGCCGATTTATCTGCCATACGCTCTAACGGAACAATCTGTTCCTTTTTAAGATCATATAGGTCGGCATAGTTTTCAATAAGCTCTGAGTTGTACAGCAAAGCAACCGTTTCTCCTCCCAGACCTTCTATATCCATCGCCTTACGCGAAATATAATGCTGTACCCTGCCTATAATTTGCGGAGGGCATCCGTAAAAATTAGGGCAGTAATGCTGTGCTTCACCTTCTTTACGCTCCAGTTCGGTAAAACATTCAGGGCACTGGTGTATATAAACCGTAGGCATAGAGTCTTCTGGCCTTTTGGCAAAATCGACAGCTATAATCTTAGGGATAATCTCCCCTCCTTTTTCAACAAAAACCTCATCACCCACACGCACATCCAGTTTTTCAATCTGGTCGGCATTATGAAGCGATGCACGCTTAACCGTAGTACCTGCCAGCTGTACAGGCTCAAGGTTTGCTACCGGAGTAATAGCACCGGTACGACCTACCTGATAGGATATTGAGTTAAGCCTTGTAGAAACCTGCTCTGCCTTAAACTTGTAGGCTATGGCCCATCTTGGTGATTTTGCGGTATAGCCAAGTTCCTCCTGCTGATGCAGGTCGTTTACTTTTATTACCACACCATCAGTTTCATACGGAAGTTCGTGGCGATGGGTATCCCAGTAATCAATAAAAGCCATTACCTCATCTATACTCTTTGCCAGTTTAGCTTCTTTAGGCACTTTAAAACCCCACTGACGCGCTTTTTCAAGCCCTTCAAACTGAGTGGCTATCGGCAGGTTACTGCCTATAATTGAATATAACAAACAATCCAGTGGACGTCTTGCAACCTCAGCACTATCCTGCAATTTAAGACTTCCCGAAGCCGTATTACGCGGATTAGCATAAGGTGTTTCCCCTATTTCAATAAGATCCTGATTCATTTTGGCAAATCCTTCTAACGGAAGTATAATTTCGCCACGAATATCAAACTTTTCAGGATAGTCGCCTTTCAGCTTAATAGGTACGGCACGAATGGTCCTTATATTATTAGTAACCTCATCACCCTGAAAACCGTCACCCCTTGTTACCGCTTTAACCAACCTCCCGTTCTCATAAGAGATACTTATGGAAGCTCCGTCATATTTCAGCTCACAGGTGTATTGCACATCTTCTGTACCCAAACCTTTTTGTACACGCTTTTCCCACTCCAAAAGCTCTTCTTTCGAATAGGAATTATCAAGCGAATACATTCGGTATTCATGCTGAATGGTATTAAAATTCTTGGTAATACTACCACCTACACGTTGTGTAGGCGAATCTTCGTCAAAATATTCAGGATGTTTGGCTTCCAGTTCCTGTAATTGTTTAAGTTTTGCATCAAACTCAAAATCGGAAATGGTTGGGTTATCTAATACGTAGTAATTGTAATTGTGCTGATTAAGCTCTTCCCTAAGCGCCTGAATAGTCTGAAGGATATCCATTTAATAAAAAGTTAGTTTACGGTACTAATTTAGCCAACTTTTAAATAACGGGAAACGATTTTTAATTCAAAAAAATTAAAAACCATTTATTATAAAAAAATCGCCCTAAGGCGATTTATTAAAACATATCTTCAAATTGCTTGTAAAGCTCTCCGTCACTTAAAATTGCGCCTTGTTTTAAAATATCAAAAACTTCGGCATTCCTGTCTTCACCAAACGATTTTTTACCACGTTTGATTTCCACTTCCTTGCTAAAAATATTTTCGTTAAGCCACTGTAGTCCGCCTTCCGTTAAAAAGTCGGCATGAGGCACATGAGAATGAATAACTATACTCTCCATCTCTTCCTTACCCAGCTTAAATAAAAAAATGTGGTTTTTAGAATAATGCTCCAGGTATTCGGTTTGGTTTAGTACACCTTCCCAAATCAGGTCTGAAAAAACATCCAGTTCCTGCTCGGCAACCTCAGGTTTTTCAGCCTTAAGCTTATCCCACTCCGGCTTATCAATTTGCTGTGAAGCTAAAAAGTTAGCAAACTCTTCGTGCAGCTCTTCAAACTGTTCTTTTGTTAACCTTATGTATTTCATACTACTATTTCTGTTATTAACACTTCCCTGTCAATTTTTAGAAAGGAAACAAGTGTAAAAAAAAAGCCTCCCGTAAACGGAAGGCTTTTGCTATAATTTTGATAATTACTGCTCAGCAACGATTTCATACGGAAGCTCAACGATAACATCTCTGTGAAGTCTTACGTTAGCAGTGTACTTACCAGTACGCTTAACGATACCACTGTTGATGAATTTTTTCTCGATAGCCTGACCGTTTTTCTCTAAAGCTTCAGCGATATCTGCATTGGTTACAGAACCAAATAGTTTCTCACCACCTGCTTTAGCAGTAATTTTGATCTCTAATGCTTTAAGAGCTTCAGCTGTTTTCTTAGCGTCATCAACTAATTTCTGCTCTTTAAATGCTCTTTGTTTTAGGTTCTCAGCTAAAACTTTCTTAGCTGTTGGAGTTGCAACAACTGCAAATCCCTGAGGTATTAAAAAGTTACGACCGTATCCCGGCTTAACTGTTACAACATCATCTTTAAAACCTAGGTTTTGTACGTCTTGTTTAAGTATAAGTTCCATAATATTGCCTCCTTTTTATTTTAATAAATCAGCCACATATGGCATTAATGCTAAATGACGTGCTCTTTTTACAGCTACAGACACTTTTCTTTGGTATTTTAAAGAAGTACCTGTTAAACGACGAGGAAGGATTTTACCTTGCTCGTTAACAAATTTCAATAAAAAGTCAGGATCTTTGTAATCTACATATTTGATACCTGATTTTTTGAAACGGCAATACTTTTTAGTCTTGTTCGTCTCTATGTTTAAAGGCGTTAGATATCTGATATCCCCGTCTTTTTTTCCTTTAGCTGACTGTTCTATACTTGACATAATTAGTTTGCTTTAGCTTTTAGTTTTTCTCTTCTTCTCTCTGCCCATGAAATAGCGTGTTTGTCAAGAGCTACCGTTAAGAAACGCATAATTCTCTCGTCACGTCTGAATTCAGTTTCAAAACCGATAAGGATATCAGCAGGTGCCTGAAATTGTAATAAATGGTAAAAACCACTTTTCTTGTGCTGGATTTCATAAGCCAGTTTTTTAAGGCCCCAGTCCTCTTTTGCCACGATCTCGGCCCCTTTAGAAGTAAGATAATCTTCGAACTTACTTACTGTTTCCTTTACCTGGGTTTCAGATAAAACGGGATTCAAGATGAAAACAGTTTCATAATGATTCATAATACAATGTATTTATTTGTTATAAAATTGGGTGCAAATTTAGTCAATAAAATTAAACCTGCAAGCGCAAAAAGTAGTTTTTTAAAAGTTAAAAAGTAGATTTTTTATCTATATTTGTATTTATCCAAACTAAAACAAGAAAAACATTGCTAAACGTTACAAATCTAACTAATCATGAAACTTAACTGTGTTGTTGTTGACGATAGCACAATACATAGGATCACGATTGCCAAGCTCGTAAACGATCACCCGGATCTAAACCTGGTAGGTGATTTCTCTAATGCATCGGAAACACGTAATTGCATACTGAGCAAACCTGTTGACCTTTTGTTTCTGGATATAGAAATGCCGGTACAAAGCGGGTTTGACCTACTTGACGGGCTTAAAAAAAGACCTCAGATTATTGTTGTATCGTCTAAACCCGATTATGCGCTTAAAGCATTTGATTATGCTGCAATAGATTACCTGCATAAACCTATTACAAAAGACCGCTTTAATAAAGCCGTTGAAAAAGCGCTTAACCTGCAGAACCTTAAAAAGGAAGGAACGGAAGACGAAGGTGATTTTATCTTCATAAAAAGTAACCTTAAGAACTTTAAGATTTTTATCTCTAAGATTAAGTGGATTGAGGCTTATGGCGATTATGTAAAGATTATTACCGAAGACGAAAATCATTTGGTGCTATCTACCATGAAGTCTTTTGAGAACGAACTTCCAAGCGACAAATTTATGCGTGTTCACAAATCGTTTATTATAAACATAGACCGCATAGAACGCTTTAACAGCAAATTTGCTGAGATTGGCCCGGTAAAAATTCCGCTGAGCCGAAACAAAAAGGAAGAACTCGCGCAGGCGCTTAACAAATCGTCGTCTTAATAAGGATCTACGTTAACTGTAATCTTTATTGATTTATATTGCGGGACAGCGTCAAAACTGTCCAGTATCTTTCGTATTGCCTTTTTCGTACCCCCCAACGAATTCCCCTGAGGCAGTTTTATCATTATCGTACGGATGTACTCATTTCTTATTCTGCTGATTGCAGGTTCTTCAGGACCAAGTACTGGCATATTTAAATTTTGAGACAACACATTGTACACCCACAGTGCGCCATCCTTTAGCTTTTCATAATCCCTTTGGCGTAGCGTTAGCCTTATAAGCCTGTAAAAAGGAGGATATTTAAAGTTATGCCTTTCATACACCTGCTCTTTATACATGGCCGGATAATCGTTATCGGTAACCTGTTGGATTATATTGTGCAACGGATTATAGGTTTGAATAAGCACCTTACCCCTAACATCCTTACGCCCGGCTCTCCCTGCTACCTGAACCATCATTTGGAAAGCACGTTCAAAAGCACGAAAATCAGGCTGATACAGCATATTATCAGCATTAAGGATACCTACCAGGCTTACATTATCAAAATGCAGTCCTTTGGCAAGCATCTGTGTACCCACCAGTATATCTATTTCCTTATTTTTAAAGGCATCTATAATTTTTTCGTAACCAAATTTACCCCGTGTGGTATCCTGATCCATTCGCCACACATTTTTAGTCGGGAACAGCTCTTTAAGTTCCATTTCTATCTGCTCTGTCCCAAAACCTTTGGTAGACAAATCGGTCGAGTGGCACTGATGGCAATGCGTAGGGTTTGCAATACTATAGCCACAGTAATGGCAGCGCAACTGGTTTTTAAACTTATAGTAGGTTAAACTCACATCACATTGCGGACATTGCGGTACGTGCCCGCAGGTCATACATTCCACCCATGGTGAAAATCCTCTCCTGTTTTGAAACAATATTACCTGCCTGCCCTCGCTCAACGCTTCGGCAATAGCTTCATTAAGCGTATCGCTAAAGTGGCCCGTCATGCGTTTGCGCTTGTATTTATCCTTAAGATCTACCAATACAATCTCGGGAGGCATTACGTTTCCGTATCGCTCCTTAAGTTCCACATAACCATATTTCCCTCCGATAGCATTGTAGTAGGTTTCTATTCCCGGAGTAGCCGACCCAAGCAGCACCTTAGCATCAAACATTCCGGCAAGCACTATAGCCGCATCACGGGCGTGATAGCGCGGCGCAGGATCCTGTTGTTTGAATGTTTGCTCATGCTCTTCATCTATAACTATTAGTCCGAGATCCTTAAACGGAAGGAATAAAGCCGATCTTGCCCCTATTATTACCCTTGCTTTTTCGGAATCCTCCAATACGTGTTGCCAGGTTTCTATACGTTCGTTATTGGAATATTTTGAGTGGAAAACCGCCACCTGATTACCAAAATAAGCCGTTAACCTAACAACCAACTGAGTGGTAAGGGCTATTTCGGGCAACAGGTATAATACCTGTTTACCACTATTTATAAACTCTTCTATTAGTTTTATATAAATCTCGGTCTTACCACTGGAGGTTATACCATGCAGCAGCGTAACCTGAAATTCCTCAAAACTATCTTTAATTCCATCAAAGGCTTCCTGCTGTTTAGGACTTAATCCAAACGCCGAATCATCTGCCTTTTCAAACTGCACACGGTCTTCTTCAAGATGATATTCCTCAAAAATATCTTTATCTACAAGCGATTTCACCACCGCTGCCGTAGCTCCCGAAGCCTCCATAAAATGCTTTACGGCTATCGGTTTCTTTTCCCTTGCCTGCAACTGGAAATAATACATTACCGCTTCCCTTTGTTTTTGGGCGCGGGATAGTATTTCCATCAGTCCGCTCAGGTTGTCTTCCTGAAGGAACTCAGGCTGCATCCTAATATAGCGTATGGTTTTTGGCTTGTATTTTTCATTTATTTCTTCCTGTAGCGATATGGCATTCTTAGCAATAAGCTTATTGATTACCGGCAGGGTTGTCTTTTTGTTGAGAATGGCTGCCACCTCCTGTATTTTGAGTGCCGACTGCGTTTGCAGCGCTTCATATACAAGATACTCCTCATCAGAAAGCTGAGTATCATTTATACTGAAATCTTTCTTAGAAGTAATAATGGTTTCACTTTCTAAAAGATAGCCGCTTGGCATAGCCGATTTATACACATCGCCTATACTACACATGTAATAAGAAGCTATCCATTCCCAGTGCTTTAACTGAATTTCGGTTACTATAGGAAAATCATCCAGTATCTGATGAATTTCTTTTGCCTGATAAAGTTGTGGCGGAGTTTGATGCAAATCGATAACAAGGCCTGTATAAATTTTATTACGCCCAAAAGGTACTGCCACACGCATGCCTTTTTTTATAAAACCATACTCTGCCTCATTAATGGCATAAGTAAAGGGTTTTGGCAGCGCTAACGGTAAAATTACTTCTATAAAAAAGGGCATACAGGCTTGTAGTTAGATTTTAATACAAATATAAAACAACCGGATAATATATTTAAGGCTTGCTGTATTGATATTCACTCATACAACTTAACCAACTTAGCATCTTAACAACTCAGAAACTAAAAAATAAAAAAAAACACTCCGTTACCGGAGTGTTTTCCCTCTATTGTGTTTGTTTATTTGGTATTTACTTTACCCTGTGCCACGTTTGGGAACGACCGATGAACGAAAATCCAACGTATCCCCTTACATCAAGCTTGTCCTTACCATCAAGCTTAACGGTACAGCTGTAAAGTTTTCCTTTATTAGGATCAAGAATATCACCATCGGTATATTCATCACCATCTTTTGTAAGTCCTTTTATAATTACAAGTCCTAAAATAGGCTTGTCTTTATCCGCACCCGAACATTTAGTACATTTTGCATCTTTCTTCGCCGGATTTAGTATCTCTACTACTTTTCCGTAAATTTTACCATCCTTCTCATAAATCTCTACAATAGATTTTTCCTCACCAGTCTCATCATCAATGGTTTTCCATTTTCCGGTTACCTGAGCACTTGCCGAAAATACTCCGGCTATTGCAATAAACAATACTGTTAAAAAGTACTTCTTCATAAAAAATGCATTTAAGTTTTGTTAAATATATAAATTTTTCCGTTTTAATTTATGAATTAACGCATTTAATTCGAATCCTAAAAGCAAAATAAAACAGTTAATCCATATGTAAAGCATAAGTACAAGAAGCGTACCAATTGATCCGTATAGTTTATTGTACTGCGCAAACCTTAGCACGTAAATACCGAATACATAAGACGTTATTACAAACAGTATAGTGGTAAAAACCGAACCATAGCTAAAGAATGCTGCACCCTTCGTCTCCTTAGCTGCAAACTTAAAGAGCAACGAAGTAATTGTTAATACCATAAGGATAAGGAAAGCATAACGGCCAAGTTCTAAATAAATAACATCATCGGTTAAAAAGCCACGGCTTTTAAGCTGCTCTATAATTACCTGTAATGTAACGATAGCCGCAACAGTGATCAGTAATATTACAGACAGCATTAGCGACAGCCCGATTGCAACTGCATACTGCCTGAAATAGCTGCGTTTTATGGTAATGTGCAGTGACGACTGAAATCCGCTAAGGATGGCGTTCATTCCGTTAGACATCAGTAGAATGGCCAGCAAGATACCTGTAGAAAGGAGGCTGCCGTAACTGTTTTCCATAATATCGTCCAGAATGTCCTTTATGGCATAAAAAGTATTGGGCGGAACGTTTTCCTGCACAAACTGCATAAAGTCGGCCTGAAAGCCCTGTACCGGAATTTTAGGTATAAGGTTAAGTATAAACAGCGCAAAAGGAAACAGCGACATAAAAAAGCTGAATGCAATGGCACCGGCACGGTAAGACACGTCGCCTTTTACAATACCGGTTATATAAAGCTCTGTAAGGTGATACAGCGTAAGCCCCTCCCCCCATGGCAGCTTGATACTTTTACCAAACTTTACCAGGTACTTTATAACGGGCGTGCGCTCCAGTTTATGTTCCAGTTCTAGTGACATTAAAAGGCTTTTAAGCTTAAGTCAAGATTATAGATTGAATGGGTTAACGCCCCCGATGATATAAAGTCTACACCACACTCGGCATAATGGCGCATGGTATTTTCGTTTATACCTCCCGACGATTCGGTTTGGCAGTAATCGCCAATAAGCGCTACGGCCTCTCTGGTTTGCTCATAATCAAAATTATCAAGCAATATACGGTGTACACCCGGGTTTGCTATTATTTCGCGAACCTCATCCAAATCACGTGCCTCAACAATTATCTTAAGGTCAAGATTATTAGCTTTAAGATACTCGTTTGTTTTTGTAATGGCCTGGGTAATTCCACCTGCAAAGTCGATGTGGTTGTCTTTAAGCATTACCATATCATACAGGGCAAAGCGGTGGTTTTCGCCCCCTCCTATTTTCACGGCCCATTTTTCCAGTGCGCGTATTCCCGGAGTGGTCTTGCGGGTATCCAATACTTTTGTACCCGTACCTTCCAGTATATCTACATATTTTTTTGTCTTTGTTGCAATGGCACTCATACGCTGCATGGCGTTAAGCACAAGCCTTTCGGCTTTAAGGATAGACTGCGAACTACCAGAAACATGAAAAGCTACATCGCCATATTTTACGGGAGTACCATCCTGTAAAAACACTTCTATTGCAAGGTTTGGGTCTACATAGGCAAATACCTGTTTTGCAAAGTCTACCCCGGCAAGTATGCCTTCGTCCTTTACTAAAAGTTTAGCGCGTCCTGTAGCTGTTGCGGGTATACAAGCCAGCGAACTATGGTCGCCGTCACCTACGTCTTCCCTTATGGCATTTGCAATAATTATATCGAGTTCTTTTTGAAATTGAGTATCCGAAATCATCAGTATTTATTATAGTAACGCTAAAGTAATGGTTTTTTTTGGAAATGGGAAGCGAATGTTTGCAGAGGTAACGTAAGGGTAATTTTCTATATTTGCTTTATAACCTTACTTACCACACCAATGCAAAACCTACTTAACGAAAAAGATTTTGTCAAGCCAGTAAAATACAATCCGTGGAAATGGTTTATTACCTACTACGGGATAGCGTTTGTTTTTTTGGGACTTGTAATAAATCTGGTAAATATTATTCCTCATCGAATTACATCAATTGCCTCTGTAGCAATGTTCGTATTTATTATGACTTCTCCATTCATAATGGTTTTTGGAAAAAACAAAACTATTTACCATACCGACTACCCAACGCTTATTACTGCTGTAACACTAATGGCTTTTAACTCTTGGTTTTTTACTACATTACATATCAAGCTTGGAGAAGCTTTAAAGTTAAATAACTTTTCTCTACTGCTACCCGGACACTTTTTTAAACGTCAGGATTTTACAGGGTTATTAGTTTTTATGATTTATGGAGCCGTTTCATTACTTATTATTCTATTTATTGTAAAATATAAACGTAAAAAAGCAACTATATAATGCAAAACCTACTTAACGAAGAGGAATTTATACAACCTAAAGCCTATAACCCCTGGAGATGGTTCTTCCTGTGCTATGGAATTGAAATAAGCATTGTATTCCTTTTTAATATGATATTATTTTTTTTCGGACAGCCGGACATGACTCTAAACATTTCAACCATTGCCTTATACATTTGCATTGGCTCAATATTCCTGTTACCCTTTGTAATTACTTTCGGAAAAAAAAAGAATATCTACAAAACACAATATAAGACTATTTTATTAGCCGTGATGCTGGGAGTGTACTGCTCTTATTTCTTTTCTATACTATGGCGATTAACAATGGGGTTTATAAATGGTATGAACAAAGACAGTTTAACTTCTATCATTGATGAAAAAATATTTATGGGGGTATTATTTATGACTCTTTATGGAATCGTCTCATTTTTACTATGCCTGCCTATTTTAATTTACCTTCGTAAAAAGAAGCAAAAACAGATTATTACAGCATGAATGATTTATTAAGCGAAGAAGAATTTTTACAACCTAAACCTTACAATCCGTGGAAGCGGCTTATAATGTTTTATAGTATTGCAGCTATACAGACATTTTTGCTTGGATTAACCATTTTTTTGGCAGACGATAGCGGTATCTGTATTTTACAATCTGTTATATATGGAGCATGTGTGCTGTTTATACCTTTTGTTTTAGTTTTTGGAAATAAAAAGTTTATCCTATCAAAAAATAGTATAATAGCTCTAGGTTTATTAATCTTAAATTTTGTTTATAGTTTATTATTCTTTATCCCCGCAATAATAGGATCTGTCTTGAATGCTAATTTTCCTGACAGAGAAGCCCTTGCTTTTGCATTAGTAATTATTACCTCATATATATTTACAACTCCATTTATTTTTATAATGAAGTATTTCAGCTTAAAAAGAATCAAAAAGGAAAACAAAACTGCTGTTGAAAAGCACATTAGAGATTTCTCCTAATGTTGAAATGACAGCTTCTATATAACTTTGTATCTTTGCAACTCTAAACGCTGCAACTCTAAAAAGCATGAATATTAAACTGTTCGCTATAGGCAAAACCGATAACAAAGCCCTGCAAACGTTAATAGACGATTACACAAAAAGGCTGTCGTTTTATGTAAAGTTTGATTTGGAAATTATACCGGACATAAAAACCGTAAAGAACCTTAGCGAAGCGCAACAAAAGGAAAAGGAAGGTGAACTGATACTATCTAAGCTTTCCCCTACCGATCAGCTAATTCTGCTTGACGAAAACGGAAAATCGTTTTCCAGTGTTGGTTTTTCAGAAGAACTGCAAAAGAAGATGAACTCAGGGGTAAAAACACTGGTTTATGTTATTGGCGGCCCATACGGATTCTCACAGGCGGTATACGCTAAAGCACAGGGTAAAATATCACTTTCGGCTATGACCTTCAGTCACCAAATGGTACGTCTTTTCTTTATCGAGCAGCTTTACAGGGGCTTTACCATTTTGAGGAATGAGCCTTATCATCATCAGTAAGAGGCATTATTTTAAATTCTGAATTTTAGATTTTAAATTGAGATCCCTCCTGCGTCGGGATGACAAGCTGCATCTTCATTTGTAAAGAATGAAGCGAAACCTCATTTAAAATTTATAATTTAAAATTCATCATAATTTTTACTGCCTCAACCGCTTCCTTAACATCGTGTACCCTTAAAATATTGGCACCCTTACTTAGTGCTACGGTATTTAATACGGTAGTTCCGTTAAGTGCTTCCTGTGGCGTTATACCAAGCAGTTTATAGATCATCGATTTACGGGATACACCCGCTAATATTGGGAGTTCTGTCATTTTAAACAGTTCCATTTTGTTAAGCACTTCATAGTTTTGCTGCAGTGTTTTTGCAAAACCAAAACCGGGATCTATAATAATATCATCTATACCAAAACTACGGGCTTCGGCTGTTTTTTGAGAAAAATACAGCAACATTTCTTTTACGATATCCTCATAGTCAGTAAGCTTTGTCATGGTTTGCGGCGTACCACGCATGTGCATCATTATGTAAGGTACTTTAAGCTCCCCTACCGTTTGCACCATCTTATCGTCAAGGCCTCCGGCAGCAATATCATTCACTATGGCAGCACCGGCCTCAATAGCTGCTTTGACAACGGCTGCCCTAAATGTATCTGCCGATATAATCGCTTCCGGAAAATGCTTCAGTATCAGCTCAACGGCAGGCACCATTCTAGCCAGTTCCTCTTCTTCGCTTACAAAGTCGGCATTAGGCTTGGTTGAGTAAGCTCCTACATCAATAAAATCGGCACCTTCGGTTAAAATACGCTCTGCCTGTTTTATAAATTCGGTTTCCGCTTTATACTTCCCTCCGTCAAAAAAAGAATCGGGTGTACAGTTAAGTATCCCCATAACTTTGGGTTGTGTAAGGTCTATAAGAGTGCCTTTGCAGTTAATGGTCATAATTAGCCGTATTATTAAAAAAGCGCCTTTGGGAGTTGGGTGCTTTTTAGTACATTTGAAAAAATTTCAAGCAAATATACACCGAAATGAGGAATACTTCTCAGGAATATGATAACGTAATTGCCTACTGCAGGCAGCTATATACAAACAAAATGAAGGACTATGGCTGTGCATGGCGCATTTTACGCCTTCCTTCACTAACCGACCAGATTTTTATTAAGGCACAGCGCATACGCAGCCTTCAGGAAAATGAAACCCGCAGGGTTGACGAAGGTGAAGCTCCTGAGTTTGTAGGTATTATTAACTACTCCATTATGGCGCTTATACAAATTGAACTTGGCGTTGCAGAGCAGCCCGATCTAAGTGTAGATGAAGCCACAAGGCTGTATGACGAAAAGATTACCCTTACCAAAGAGCTTATGGAGGCTAAAAACCATGACTATGGCGAGGCATGGCGTGATATGAGGGTGAGTTCGCTAACCGACCTTATACTTCAAAAAATACTTCGCGTTAAACAGATTGAGGATAACAAAGGAAAAACCATAGTATCGGAAGGGATAGACGCCAATTATCAGGATATGATAAACTATGCGGTATTTGCACTGATACACATGAAGTTCCACCAATAACATCTCATTAACAAAAGCTGGGGACATATCCCCTATTTTTGAGAAAACTATACATCCAATGGAAAGCACAAAAAGATTTTTACCTGTACTATTAAGGCTTATTGTCGCCTTTTTGTTCATAATTTCGGCAATAGCCAAAATGTACCCATCACCTTATTTTGCTATCTCAACCTTTGAGGTTAAGCAGCTTTACCCTATGGGCTTTACGCCGGAGGTTGCTGTTTTCTTCTCCAGGATACTTATTGGTATCGAGCTGGCATTAGGACTATTACTTTTACAGTCGCATTTCCTTAAAAAACTGGTTATTCCGGGTACTATCTTACTATTAGTTGTATTTATAGTTCACTTAACCATACAAACCCTAAGCGGTGCGGGTGGTAACTGTGGCTGTTTTGGCGAACTGTTGCCAATGACGCCAGTTGAGGCAATCATTAAAAATGTTATTGCCGTAGCATTACTTATATGGCTTAGCAGGTTATTACCTAAAGGGTTTGACAGAAAGAACTTCTGGGTAGTTACCACTATTACTTTAGCTAGTGTGCTTATGGTATTTATGCTTGCTCCTATTAAAGCATCTCAATATGATACAGAAAATCCAGCTACGGCTACAGGCAATGGTGCTGTAGATACAGACGGACCTGCTCCAGTACAGTCGGCTTACTCTAAATACTTTGCCGAGGTTGATAACGGAAAGAAAATCATGGCATTTTTTGCCCCTGGCTGCGACCATTGCATGGAAGCTGCAAAACAGCTTACAGAGCTAAAGGCTAAAGACGAAAACTTCCCTGAAATGTATATCATATTTATGGATGAAGAACCTGAAAAGATTCCTGATTTCTTTAAATATGCAGGTGCAGAATACCCATACAAAGTTCTTGATGTGGTTGCCTTTTGGAATGCTATAGGCAATACTAAAGATACTCCGGGAGTAAGCTACCTGTGGAACGGTAACGTTATTAAAGAATGGGAAGGTATTAATGATAATAAGTTTGTACCTGCCGAACTGGAAGAAGTATACAAACAACCTTATTCAGGCAACTAATTATGGAAGAAAACAACAATCAGAATACCCAGCCGGAAGCACCAAAAAGAAAACCTGCCCCATTATTTGCAATCGCTTTCTTTTATCTGCTTGGCTTTATGCTAACCAGAAAAGGTTCTACCGAAACTACACTAAGCACCATTATGCTTGTTTTAGGATGGGTACTGTTGGCAGCATCTATGGTATTGTCTGTAATCTTTTTTGTAAGAACTTTTAAAGACATCTTAAAAAAGAAATAAGAGTTTATGAAGGTGTTCAGAACATATTTAAGTTTTTTACCAATGTGCTTGGGACTATATCATGTTTTTATTGCAAATCATGATATAACTACCGCTAATGGAATATTCATGAGAGCAATAGGTTATATACTTAGCAGTAATTATGGCTACTATTTTTTTAAATGGGTATACTCTTTTATTCAATCATTTAATAAAACATCCCATTGATAAAATACCTTTTATACAAAACAGGATATGCACTGCTAACACTTTTTGGTGTGATTACAGTCATATTTTTTTTGTTTACGGTATTACCCGGCGACCCTGCCCGACTGATGCTCGATCAAAACGAAAACTCAGAGCAGATAGCCATTATCAAAAAGAAATACGGGTTTGACCAACCCATCTCTAAACAATACCTGTACTACCTAAACGACCTGTCGTTTATTTCGTTTCACAGTACAAATCCGGATGATTATACACATCTTACTGATGGCAAGTATAGTGCAGTAAAGCTTTTTACCATAGGCAGTACAACAACTGTACTAAAAGCGCCTTACCTGCGTGAAAGCTTCCAGAAAAACGGAAAGAAGGTTACTCAGGTTATAGGTGATACACTACCAAACACGGTTGTACTGGCAATATCGGCCATTGTAATAGCCATTATAATAGGTATAATACTGGGTATAATATCGGCATTATATAAAGACACCTGGCTGGACAGGCTTATTGCTTTGGTAAGTACATTAGGCATGAGCCTTCCCTCCTTTTTTGCTGCCATATTATTTGCCTGGGTATTCGGATTCCTGTTACATAAATATACGCATCTCGACATGACGGGCAGCCTTTATGAAGTAGACGACTTTGGCGAAGGCAAATACATAAAATGGAAAAACCTTATCCTGCCTGCCATAGTATTGGGTATACGTCCGCTTGGGGTAGTAATACAGCTTATGCGTAACTCCCTGCTGGAAGTATTGAGTCAGGATTACATCCGTACGGCAAGAGCAAAAGGATTGAGTGAAATACGCATCATCCGCAAACATGCTCTTAAAAATTCGCTTAACCCTGTAGTTACTGCTATTTCGGGTTGGTTTGCTTCCATGCTTGCCGGAGCCGTTTTTGTGGAATACATTTTTGGCTGGAACGGACTTGGTAAAGAGGTTGTAGAAGCCCTAAACACCCTTGACCTTCCTGTTATAATGGGATCGGTATTGGTAATAGCCACCACTTTTGTTATTATCAATATCCTGGTAGATATCATTTACGCCTACCTTGACCCTAAGATAAGGTTAAGCTAGATACACTGCTGTTTTACGAAAACGATATAATTGTTTTTCCTTAAGTTTTCCTGCTAAATATTTAGTTTTTAAACGATATTTGTTGCTTTACTTATTGTAAATTTGTTGTTCTAACAATTAAAAAATGAAAAAAATACTGTTATTACCATTGATCTTTTTCGGGCTTTTTTCGTGTGGAGAAAAAAATGACGGACCTGCCCCAACAACATTTTCTGAACAGGCTCTTGAGGATAATATGAAATCGGCTGATGGTACCGAAGTTCCTTTTAAAGAAATACTGGAAAAATACAAAGGCAAAGTAATTGTAGTTGATATATGGGCATCATGGTGTCCGGACTGTATAAAAGGAATGCCTAAAGTACACGACCTGCAGGATCAGTTTCCCGACGTTACTTACCTATTCCTTTCGTATGATAAAACCGAAGAAGACTGGAAAATTGGCATAGACAAATACAATGTAAAAGGCGAACATTACCTTATAGGCTCTAAATGGAAAGGCGGAGCATTTAGCGAAGCTGTAAAGCTGGACTGGATTCCACGTTACATGGTAGTGGACAAAGAAGGTAAAATAGCGCTTTTTAAAGCTATTGAAGCCGATGACGAACAACTTATAGCGACACTAAAACAACTAAAATAATGAGAAAACAGATTGTTGCAGGAAACTGGAAGATGAATAATGACAGCCAGCAGACTAAAGATTTACTGACCGAAATCTTAATTAAAAAACCACAAAACCCTACTGCTAAAATTGTAGTGGCACCTACTTTTGTTAACCTGGAAAGTGCAGTTAACAAAACAGCAGGAAGCAATGTAATAGTAGCAGCACAAAATATGCATCAGGCAGAAAACGGCGCTTATACAGGTGAAATTTCTGTTAGCATGCTAAAAAGCATAAAAGTAAACACCGTTATATTAGGCCACTCTGAAAGAAGAGCTTACTTTGGTGAAACTAACAGTATACTTGCCGAAAAGGTAAATACTGCTCTAAAGCACAATCTTACTATCATCTTTTGTTTTGGCGAAGAACTAGCCGACAGGCAAAGCGGCAACCACTTTAACGTAGTGGAAAGCCAGTTAAAAGAAGGATTATTCCATATTAGCGAAAACCAGTGGCCAAACGTAGTATTGGCTTACGAACCGGTTTGGGCTATTGGTACAGGTGAAACTGCTTCTCCTGAGCAGGCACAGGAAATGCACAACTTTATAAGAACACTTATTAAAGAAAATGTAAGTGCAGATGTAGCTGAAAACACCTCTATCCTTTATGGAGGAAGCGTGAAACCGGACAATGCTAAGGAGATTTTCTCTAAACCTGATGTAGACGGCGGACTTATAGGTGGAGCATCTCTTAAAGCGGATGATTTCCTTGCCATAGTAAATGCTATATAATATTCAAGCAAGCACAAATAGTAAGGCGGTAACAATGTTGCCGCTTTTTTTATGCCTTAACTCCAAATATTCCGGTAGTTAACCTTAACATTACCTTCTTTACATAAATTTTACTATTTACAAACACTACATCGTTATATCTTAATACTTCATTATTCCACATTTAATGGTAAAGTAAAAAGAGACATAGATTTTTGCAGCAATATTAAACACCACAAAAAAATCGTATGTCAAAAAATTACTTCACAAAACTTTTGCTGGTTTTAGGGATTTTACTGGTATCTCAGCTATCAGGAGCTCAAACCCTTATCCACTATTGGAACTTTAACGACAATGCATCGGAAATAGCTATCACTACTCCGTCTCAGTCGTATGTAACAGGTTCATCAATCACTGCTAATGCAGGAACAGGTAGTATTATCGATTTTGCAGGCGGTACAGGACAGAACTTTGACGTTCAGAACCTGAATGCACAAAACGGCGATGCTGCCGGTTCACACTTACGTTTTAATGATCCTATAGGAGGTGGCCTTGTATTTGCCCTGCCTACTACAGGTTTTGAAGATATCATGGTAAAATTTGCTACCCGTCGTTCGGGCTCAGGTGCCGGTACTCAAAACTGGTACTACTCTACCGATGGTACAAACTTTACCCTTTTAACCACAGTAACTCCTAACAATGGCGATCCTGGGCTTGCAACGCTGGATCTTACAGCTATTACAGCCGCAAACAACAATGCCAACTTTAAACTAAAAGTTGAGTTTGAGCAAGGTGGTGGCGGTACAGGCGGTAACAATCGTTTTGACAACTTTACAGCCGAAGGTGCTGTAATAGGCGGTGGTGACCCAATCGCTCCGGTTGCTACAATTACTCCGGCAAATGAAGCTATTAATATATTAGTATCTCAACTGCCTACAATCTCTTTTAATGAAGACGTAAGGCTTGCTGACAATACAGCAATCACTAATACAAATATTGATGCAGTAGTAGAACTTCGTTTAGACAACGCTACAGGAACTGCTGTTCCTTTTGATGCTACTTTCGCAGACAACACCATTACAATTACCCCAACTGTTGCTCTTTTAAACAGTCAGCAGTACTATGTTGCCCTTCTTCCTAACACTATAGAAGATATGAGCGACAATGCAATTACCGAAACACAATCGGCTATATTTACTACTATATCAGTACAAACTGCATTTACAGCAGGAGATATGGCTTTTGTAGCTTACAGAATGAATGCTAGCGGAACGGAAGACCAAATTGCCCTGGTTACTTTTGTTGATATCGCTCCGGGTACATTCATCACGCTTACCGATTCTAAATATACTACTAACCTACAACCACAATGTACAGACGGTATCGTTTGGACTGCTACAAACTGTGTACCTGCAGGTTCGGTTATTTCTATACAAACAGGTGCTCTTGTTGCCAGTACAGGTACTGTAACTGGTGGTGATTTCGGACTTAGCTCAGGGGGTGACCAGGTTATTGTTTATGCCGGTACAGCTACAGCTCCTAACTATATTACTGCAATGTCATCTAACGCATGGCTAACTGCAAATACTGAGTGTGGCGGAAGCAACTCTATGCTGCCTTTAGGATTAGTTGACGGTACAAGCTCTGTTAACCTTAGTACTGCTGCAGGTAACGTTGACGGCAATACTGCAAACGCATATTACAACGGTACTCAGGAAGGAACTCCTTCTCAACTTAAAGCTGCTATATTAAACCCTGCTAACTGGGTAGGTGTTGCAGCAGGTACTCCTGCACAGGAATGGCCAACATGGGGCTTCCCTAGTTCGCCAACAGTTCAAAACGTAGCTGTAGTTAATGCTACAACTATCGAACTTACTTTTAATAACGAACTTAATGCAACAAGTGCTGCATTATTAACCAACTATACAGGTATTACCGGACTTACTACAGCAGTTGCAAACGGAAACGTAGTAACACTTACTTATACTACAGCTTTTGAAGCAGGTATGGAATATACATTGACTGTTAACGGTATTACAGATGAGAATGCTGTAGTAATGGCATGTGAGTACAGCTATACTTTTACATACAATACACTTATCTCTTTTGATGAGACTTTTATAGTAGTAAACGAAGATGCTGGTACACTTAACCTTATTCTTAATCTTGAAGGTCCGGCTACTGCTTCGTTAGACGTTGTGGTTAAAGCTTCTCCGTTCAGTACGGCAGACGCTAATGACTTTACTCTTACTACACAAACCCTGAACTTTACCGGAACAAGTTCTCTTACACAAACAATTGCTATTGCAATTATTGATGACAACGAAGAGGAACAGGCTGCTGAGTATTTTGTTTTAAGCCTTGAAAACCCTGTAGGTATAAACATAACCGGAGACAGCTTTGCAACGATCTATATTAAGGATAACGACAGAATGGCTCCTACCCCTAACCACAGCATTGAGCTTGATTACATTGGCAGTTTTGACCCTTCAGGAACAAACGAGAGTACTTGCGAAATCGTAGTTCACGATCCTGCTACTCAAAAACTGTTTACTACAAGTGCTGTTGCAGGTTACCTTGATATTGTAGATTTCTCTGATCCTACAGCACCATCAGTAGTATCATCTATAAATATGAATACGTATGGCGGAGTTACCAGTGTAGCTGTTCACGATGGTATTGTAGCAGTTGCATCTCCAAATGCTGAAGAGCATCTTGACGGAAGCGTGGTATTCTTTGATACTAACGGTACATTTATCGCTCAGGTTACTGTAGGTGCCCTGCCGGATAATATTTCTTTCACTCCGGACGGAACAAAAGTACTTACAGCAAACGAAGGTCAGCCAAAAAGTGACTACACTGTAGACCCGGAGGGTTCGGTAAGTATTATAGATATTTCAGGAGGTGTGGAAACTGTAGCACAGGCTAACGTTACAACACTTTACTTTACAGATTACAATGCTCAGGAAGCTGCACTTTTAGCTACAGGAGTAAGAAAAGTATATGCAGGAAGTACACTTTCTCAGGATTTTGAACCTGAATATATCACTTCAAGCGCCGATTCTCAAAAAGCATGGGTTACCCTACAGGAAAACAATGCTATTGCAGAAATAAACCTTACTAACAATACTATTGCTGATGTATGGTCTTTAGGAACTAAAGATATGAGCCTGCCGGGTAACGGATTTGACATCTCTGATAACAATGGTGAAGTTCTTATCGCAAACTGGCCAATACAGGCATATTATATTCCGGATGCGGTTGCTAACTACAACGTAAACGGTGTAAACTATATCATTACCGCTAACGAAGGTGATGAGAAAGAATATGACAACTTTGAGGAAAGAACAACAATAGGCAACAACGGTTACAGCCTTGATGCTACAATTTTCCCTCAGGCTGCAATGCTTAAAAAGAGCTTTAATGCCGGCCGTATGAGAGTTACCAATGCTAATGGTAATCTTGATGAGGATGCTGAGTTCGAACAGATCTTCTGTCTTGGTACACGTTCGTTCTCCATCTTTAATGCCGATACTAAAGAAATTGTTTACGATAGTGGAGACGATTTTGAAATGTATACTTCTACCGATGCTTCTATAAGCACTTTGTTTAACTCTGATAGCGAAGAAAACGGAATTAAAGGAAGAAGCCGTGCTAAAGGTCCTGAGCCTGAAGGTGTAACTGTAGCACAGATAAACGGTAAAACATTTGCTTTCGTTGGCCTTGAGCGCGTAGGTGGTGTAATGGTTTATGATGTAACAGATCCTGCTGATGTTAAGTTTACAGACTACAAAAACAGCCGTAGCCTTACAGCTTATGAAGGTGATCACGGTCCGGAAGGTATAACTTACATAAGTGAGGATAACAGCCCTGACGGTAAAGGATATGTAATTATTGCTAACGAGATTAGCGGTACATTAAGTATCTATGAGGTTAATACCGAAAACCTTGGTACAGGAGATTTTGTACAGGCACCAAAAACATTTGTGGTGTTCCCTAACCCTGCTGTAGATGGCACCGCATACTTTAACCGTGCAGCTGATATTGAGGTTTATGACCTAAACGGAAAAATGATACATAGTGCCAAACAGGCATTAAAAATAGATACAACAAATATGGCTTCGGGTATATACATCGTAAAAACATCTGAAGGCATTGTAAAGAAACTGGTAGTTAAGTAGTGTTAAGTAGCAGTTAAGTAGTTTCGTGTTTTTTTTCAAAAAAAATCCTGCCGGTGGGCAGGATTTTTTACTTTATATGTATTTTCTTTTAGCAATTATATACCTATTTCTACCTGGAAACGCACAAGCCATATCTGTCTTGAGTCACCATTATAATAATGAAGATCGTCCATAGAAACTTCCATCTGAGCCTTAAATGCATGTTCCCAAATATATTTAGTAACACCAATGCTGTACTGATCAGAATTTGGAGAATACATTTCTATATCCTTATGTACTTTCTGGTTTGAATAACGGCCAATCAGTTCATAATCTGACGGAAATAAATAACTAAGCTGATAATCCATACCATGACCAACAAAAACATAGTTAAAATCGGTTACATCATCAGGATTGTAGGTAACAGGATCTTTAGCTGTTCTTTGCATATATGCCGTTTGAAAAGACCAACCGTCGTACTTAAACATACCGTCTAATAAAAGCGACTGCATATCTCTCTTTTCAAAAAGATAGTTACCAAGCTGTCCCTGTGTTTTTCTTGCCTTGTTATTAAACTGGTAAGCACCGGAAACCATTACTTTAGGTTTTTCTTCCCTCTTTAGGTCACCTTCAAAAAAGGTACCATTACTTTTAAATGCCCCAAAAGGATATAACTCTACTTTACCTGTATAAGCCAAACCGTTATCCGGCTCTTTAGTTGAGTTTCTTCCCTCACCCATACTTATGGCTCCTTTTAGGTTATAGGAAAACTTGTCCATATATTCATTAAGGTTGTGCACCTGTAAACCAAAATCCCTGTCTATTGTATACCTGGCATTGTTTATAGTACGGTCTGTTAACTGTAATGCTCCCGATGAGTTAATACGCTGGCGGTTACCCGGAAGCTTTGTTTGACCAAAACCGATGTTCCAGTGTTTGTTAGGTCGGTAAAATACAATCGCATCCCTGATGATATTTACATTTTCTCCCTCATGTGCCTGTCCAACATCACCCGGTGCAAATGACAACTGAATTGCATAAAGAAATTTTGGGTCACCCACATAACCGTCAAAGCGCAGCCTTAACCTTCTTATTTGTCCGTCTATAGTACTTACTCCGTCAGATTCAAGATAAGAAACCCTGTTTTGCATCCTGAAGCGGATGTTAAACTGAAAAAGACTATCCGGCGAAGTCAGTCCAAGCCCCTTACCATAGCTGTAATATGGTAAAGCAGAAAGTTTAAGGTCATTATTATTTTTTGTCTTTTCTATAGTCACCTGAGCAGAGGCGGCTATACCAACAAATAATAATAGTGTGATTAACGTGTTTTTCATTTTCGTTCGTTTCGTGTGTTTTCGTGTTTTTTTTATTAACCTTACGTTGATGCAAATTTCACATTCAATCTGGCAAACATTTGGTAATTTTGTCGCGAATTAACTACCATAAAGCACCATTGTAAAGTTTGCGCAAACTTAATATTAATTATTACTGCGGTATGTTATGTTAATGTTACCTTTGCGAAAAATTAAAGTTATGCAGAACGTATATATAGGATATCATTTTAAAGTAGAACCAAAAGATCCGGGAACGGAGATACTACTTGCAGAATTGGGAGAAACTCCTTTTGAGAGTTTCATAGAAACGGAAGAGGGTCTTTCTGCCTATATCCAAAAAGAATTCTGGACTGAAAATGTTCTTGAGGACATATATATTTTAAGTTCTCCTGAATTTAAAATAGAATATACTTTTGAGGAAATAGACCAGGTAAACTGGAATGAGGAATGGGAGAAAAACTTTGAACCTATTGAAGTGGATGACACCTGTTATGTAAGGGCTCCTTTCCACGAAAAAACCAATGCCAAATATGATATTGTTATAGAGCCTAAAATGAGTTTTGGTACAGGGCATCATGAAACCACTTTCATGATGATACAGCATTTGCTTGAGACAGATGTTGAGAACAAAAAAACACTTGACATGGGTTGTGGCACTGCCATACTTGCCATACTTGCCGAGATGAGGGGAGCAAAACCCATTGATGCTATAGATATAGATAACTGGTGCTACCTTAACTCTATAGAAAATGCAGAGCGCAATAACTGTGAGCATATTACCGTTTATGAAGGCGACGCAGCCCTTTTAGGAGGTAAAAAATATGACCTGATTATTGCTAACATCAACAGAAACATATTGCTGGATGATATGCAGCAGTATAAAGACAGCCTTAATGATGGTGGCACTTTATTACTTAGCGGTTTTTATGAAGAAGACATTCCGTTTATAGATGCTTCGTGTAAAGAAAAGGGAATGAAGTTTATAAAAAAGTTTAGCAGAAATAATTGGGTTGCATTAAAATATGTAAATTAGCATCCGGAATTAAATTACTGAATATGAGCACAAAAGAAAAAATATTAGAAGAAGTATTAGTTGAAGAAGGTATTACCGGCAACAGCGAAATAGTTTTGTTTAATGACGATGTAAATACTTTTGATCATGTTATAGACACACTTATAAGGGTTTGCGACCATACACCTGAACAGGCTGAGCAATGCTCTATAATTGTTCACTATAATGGCAAATGCACGGTTAAAACAGGAGAATATGATAAGCTAAAGCCAAAATGCACACAATTGCTTGAAGCAGGCTTAAGCGCAGAATTAGTATAATAAAAAAGGGATGCATATAGCATCCCTTTTTACTTTTGGTACATTCATTCTACATTATTTCACAAATAAATACTCCACTGCACCAAAGGTTAATACTGCACCACCTGTTTCTTCATCTCTGTCGGGGTAAGTCCCAAACTCATTAGTATATCTTATTTCGTTACCAGTTTTAACAACATTCATTGTTACTGTATCGTCATTATTATCTACATAAGTAAGTCTTAGGATAACATCGCTTCCTGCACCGCTTAAAAGCTCCCAGTTACCGGCATAAGTAGCCTCTGTACATGCTGAATTTCCTTCGGTAACATCAATTAAAACACTGTTTTTTTGGTACGTTAAAGTATTATCAGCGTTTAAAACTAACTTAGTACCATCATAACAATTCGTTTCCTGCATCTGGTCTTCATGAGAAGTACCGTCTTCATCAAAGTCTGTAGGTTCTACAGTCTTTACAGCCGTTAGGTTGTAAGTACCTTCAATCTGAACCTCATTGTTTACATCCTGTGCATCATCATCACTACTACAAGAAGTTAAACCAAATCCCGTGACTAATAATGTGCATGCTAAAATTCTGAACTTTTTCATTTTGCTATTTTTTAATTTAGGTTAATAATCCCAAATCTATAAAGGCTAATACGTCTTAATGTTAAGGAAACCGTTAATTAAATTTAGTTTAACAAAGCGTTATAAATTATGGTTTTTATAATCCCTTATTATTCAATACCTACCAATATTATTGTGCTATTTTTGTTAAAAAAGGAAAACTGCCCATAATTAACACACATTTAATAAACTGACAACCAAACAGGTAAGATCTGAATTGAAAAACATTAGCTAAAAACTATACATTACCTTAACATTTTACACATTAACCACAACAATATCTTTAAGAACAAGATTAAACACTTAATAAAATAATAGCTAAAAAATAAAGCAATTCACAATTTAATAGTATAAAAATTATGGTTTTATCATTTTGTATAGTTTGTATATAGGTATAAAATTTACAACGTTTTCGTTTGGTATGTATTTTTATACCTAATCAATTAAATACCAAACCTATGAAACAAAAATTACTAAAAAACGCCAAGCTGTATTTAAGCGGTTTACTACTGTCGTTACCATTATTTAAAGCACAGGCGCAACTGGAATTTACAGTAGATGCTTCGGCAAATTGGACAGGATATGCTAATATCTTTGAAAACAACGAAACACAGGATTACCTGTGGGGAAGTCCGTGGGGATTAGGAGATATCAAAACAGTAATTAATACCGGAGATAACACCGTTACACTTTATCCTAATTACAATGTATATAACACAGGGGATGATCCTGCCTACTGGACAAACGACGAATATGGCAACAAAGTATTTGAAGGAAGTACCTATCAGGAAAGCCTTGAATGGGTGGGTCAGGATGTAACTTTTACAGGATATGTATCCAGCAACACACTTATAGAAGACTATACAGCCGTAGCTTTTGTAAAGGCATTAAATCCTGACAACAATTATTCACTTGATGTATATGCAACTGCAGAGCTTATTGAAGGTGAAAACTTTACAATTACCGTTCCTGCCGATCAGTTAACCAGCGGATTACTAGTTCAGTTTGGTTTCTCGGTTACAGGACTAAACGGAAATCCTGCCCATGAAAATGACAACGGTAATATTGTTGTTACTGAGGCGCAGGAACTGGATACGGATAGTTTTTCTCACAATACCCTAACCTTACATCCTAACCCTGTTAGTGATATGCTTACTATAGCCAATACTCAATTGGTTAAAAACATAAGCATCTATAACATGATGGGGCAAAAGGTTATGGAAAATGCTCCTCAACAGGAAACTGCAGCTGTCAACGTGTCATCATTAACATCAGGTGTATATATAATAAGTGTATCTGATAGTGAAGCCGAAACAACTGCGCGCTTTATTAAACAATAACTTTTTCTTCAATTAATTTCTAAGGAGTATCAACCGCCTAAACATAGCTTGGGCGGTTTTGTTATTTAAAGTAAGTGCAAAATTTATTTTCTAATTGTATATTCGTAGTAAACAAACTAAACTCCCCTTGCTTTCGTGAAAAAAATTACAACACTACTCCTGTTTTTTTATACCCTTACAGGACTTTGTCAGGATCTTCCTCCTATACTTAAATACAGTACGGGAATATATAATGCGGGTAACCAAAACTGGATGATTACCCAGGACAAGAACCATTTTATGTACTTTGCCAACAACGGCGGACTGCTGGAGTATAATGGTACGGCGTGGACACTCTACCCCTCGCCTAACGAAACAATTATAAGATCGGTTAAAGTAATTGGTGATAAGATTTACACCGGCTGCTATATGGAGTTTGGCTACTGGACAAGACAGGAAAACGGAAGCCTTACCTATACCTCATTAAGCGAAAAGATTAAGAACAAAATATTGGATGACGAGCAGTTTTGGAATATAGCACAATATGACCACTGGGTAATATTTCAGTCACTAAACCAGATTTTTATTTATAACACCCAAAAACAGACGTATACCATCTTTAAGCCGGAAACAGGAGTTAATAAAATATTCAGGGTTGGTAACAGAATATTTTACCAAACCTTTGGCACAGGGCTTTATGAAATAGAAAATGGCAAAAGCAGACAGGTTGACACTAATCCGTTACTTACCGAAAATAAAATAATAAACATCTATCCTTATAATGAAGGCCTTCTTATACAAACGCAATACAATGGATTACTGGAATATAAGGATGGTAAAGTTACTAAATGGGTTACCGAGGCCGATGAGGAGCTAAAACTAAGTAGTATTTACAGCGGGCAAAAGTTAAGTGATGGCAGCCTGGCATTGGGTACTGTTTCTAACGGTATTTTTATTTTATCGCCAGAAGGAAAAGTGCGCTATCACATAACCCAAAACAAAGGGCTTAGCAATAATACTGCCTTGTCTTTATATGAGGATGACGATAAAAATGTATGGATAGGCCTTGATAATGGTATTAACTGTATTAACCTTCAATCGGCAGTAAGGAGTTTTGTGGATGATACCGGATTTTTAGGTACCGTATATGCTTCGGCATTATATCACAACACATTATATATAGGTACCAATCAGGGGTTATTCTATAAAACTTACCAATCTGATGAGGAGTTTAAGTTTATACCCGGCACAAAAGGTCAGGTTTGGTCTTTATATCAATATGATGATACCCTGTTTTGTGGTCACGATTCGGGAACGTTTATTATTACAGGAAATCAGGCAAGGCAACTGTTTGCCGCATCAGGAACATGGAAATTTGAACCCCATCCTACTAATAAAAACATGTTGGTTCAGGGCAACTACTATGGCATATCAATACTGGAAAAAAACAACGGGAGCTGGAAGTTTAAAAACAAAATTGAAGGTTTTGATTATTCCAGCAGGTACTTTGCCCTTTTAGGAAATAATGAAATTTACATAAGCCATGAATATAAAGGTGTATTCAGGATTAAAGTAAACAACACCTATACCCGTGTGGAAGATTCTGAAACCTATAAAACACCGGAAAAAGGAAAAAATGCAAGTTTGGCAAGGTTTAATAACACCATCTATTATGCCTCAAAAGAAGGATTTTATACATTAAATCCTAAAAACAAAAAGTTTGAGAAAGATGAAAAGCTGTCTCAGGTATTTCGTCAGGACGAATACATGTCTGGAAAACTAATGCCGGATAAATCCGGAAAGCTTTGGTTCTTTACCAGAAACTATATGAATTATTTTTCTTCGGGTAAATTAACTACCGAATTAAAGCAAAACTCCATAGCAATACCTTCATCACTAACAAACTCAATGCTCGGCTTTGAAAACATTACCCAAATAAACCAAAATGTTTATTTGATTGGTACTACAGACGGGTATTATACCATAAACCTTAACGAACTTAACTTTAAGAGCAATACTATTACCATTACCGGTATTACAGGCAATTCGCTTAACCAAAAACCTTCTCCTGTAATTACAAACCAGGAAGGAGAGTTTAAATATGCCGAAAACAACCTCACCTTTTTCTATACCGTACCGGAATATAACAAATATGCCAATACAGAATTTCAGTTCATGCTGGAAGGAATGCAGAACGAATGGAGCGAGTGGACAAACAAACCTGTTACCGCTTTTAAAAATCTGCCCGCAGGGAGCTATACTTTTAAGGTAAGAGCTAAAACGGGCAACTCAGTTTCTGTAAATACAGCCACATATACCTTTACCATATTAAAACCCTGGTATGCTACTAATTTTGCAATAATTATATATATAATATTTGCAATAATTGCCGCATACCTTATTAACAGGGCCTACAAGAACTATTACCAGCGACAAAGAGAAAAACTAATTGAAGAAAACAACAGGCTGCTTGAAATAAAAGAGCTTGAAAATGAGCAGGAGCTTATGAGGGTTAAAAACGAGCAGCTGGAGCAGGATTTTGAAAACAAGAACAGGGAGCTTGCCGTTTCTACCATGAACCTCATCAAAAAGAATGAGCTTCTTTCCATGATTAAGGAAGACTTAAAGAAAACAGGCACCGGAACCGACAGAAATATCAAATCGGTAATTACAACCATTAATAAAAATATTAATGAGGATGACACATGGGATATGTTTAAGGAAGCATTTAATAATGCCGATAAAGATTTCCTTAAGAAGGTTAAATCAATCCATCCGTCATTAACACCTAACGATCTTCGATTATGTGCTTACCTCCGACTGAATTTATCATCAAAAGAAATAGCTCCCCTCCTTAACATTTCTGTAAGAAGTGTTGAGATAAAACGATATCGTTTGCGCAAAAAAATGGACTTACCTCACGAATTAGGGCTTGTTGAGTACATACTATCGCTCTAGCATACTACAACATTTTGCAAAATCACCTATACATTACCACAACAACAACGTTGTAAAGCATTTTTTATCAGATTTTTTTTGAGTGCTTAACTTACCCTTAACACTCTGTATCAGACGAATACCATAACAAAGGCTTAACTTTTTTAGGAATGTATAATTTTTGTTGAGGTTAATTTTATTCTTCGTAATTTATTGTGATATAATTTTAGATAATCACAAAAAACAATTTATTATATGAAGTCTAAATTACTCTTAATTGCTTTTATTCTGATTTCATCGTTTTGCCGTGCGCAGGATGTTGAGATTAAGGGTACAGTAAATGAAGCTGCTACCGGTATGCCTATGCCCGGTGTTTACATCAGCGTACAAAACAGCGAAGTTTCGACTGCTACAGACATCGATGGTAATTATATCATCAAAGCCCCTGTAGGTTCGAAACTTGTGTTTAGTTTTATAGGTTATGATACCATAATAAAAGATGTTACGGGAACCGGAAACATATCGGTTTCAATGACAGAAAATGCCAAAACCTTAGATGAAGTTGTAGTGATAGGTTATGGTACACAACGTAAAAAAGAAGTTACAGGTGCTGTAAGTGTTGTAAGCAGCAAAACACTGGAAGACATGAGACCCGTTAAAGTTGAACAAGCTTTACAGGGTACCGTAAGTGGTGTTAATGTTACAACACAATCGGGTAAGCCGGGTGCTGCACTTGACGTAAGAATTAGAGGTATAGCCACTAACGGAGACAATGCACCATTAGTATTAATAGATGGTTATATAGGAAGCCTTAGCGATATTAATGCTACCGATATAGAAAACATTACAGTACTAAAAGATGCTCAGGCTGCTATTTATGGTACCAGCGGTGCAAACGGGGTTATACTTGTTACAACTAAAAAAGGAAAGAAAAACTCTAAAACATCTTTCTCTTACAATACGTACACAGGTTTCCAGGAAACTACAAGAAAACTTCCGTTGCTAAATGCTACTGAATATGCTCTTTTATTAAATGAAAAGTATGCTAACGGCGGACAGCCTATACCTTTCCCTAACGTTTCTTCTTTAGGTGAAGGTACAGACTGGCAGGATGAAGTGTTTGATACCGGTGTGCCTATCATCAATCACGACCTTTCTGTTGCGGGAGGCAGCGACAAAGTTACTTACCGCGTGAGTGGATCTCACCTTGACCAGGATGGTATTATAGGAGGAGACAAATCGCATTTTGAGCGTAATACTGCACGTATTTCATTAAATGCCGATTTAACCGAAAAACTTAAACTTTTCACTAACGTTATTTACCTTACTACAGATACACAGGGATTTAACGAAAACGTACTGGGATCGGTATTATTCAATGCTATTAATACCCCTTCTATCTATAGTCCATATGATGCAAACGGTGATTTTACAGTATTGCCAACAGGTAGTTCTTCCATTCCGGGAAGTAACCTTGGTAATGAGATAATTAACCCGCTTGCACAAATAGCTAACACGTACAACGATTACAACCTTAAAAAATTAAGCGGAACTTTTGGTGCTGATTATGAGGTAATCAAAAACCTTACTGTAACAGGACGTGTAGGTTTTAATACTCAAAACAGGGACGAAAGAATATTCAACAAACAAATATCTTACGGAGGTAAAGTATTTGACAATGTGAGAAGCAGCGTAAACCAAAATGCTTTTGACGATAACGATTATACTTTTGATGCCTTTGCTACCTACAAATTATCTTTAAATGAAGCACACAACTTTACCGGTACTTTAGGTACAACAGTATTCAAAACATGGGGTAAAGGACTTTATGCAACAGGATTTGATGTACCAAACAACTCTTGGGAGTTTGCTGACATAAGCCTTACTACAGGATTCTCAGACAGTAAAACAGCCGGATCTTATTCTTATGATGACAGAAGGGTATCTTACTTTGGAAGAATTCAGTATGACTACAAAGGTAAATATCTTGTGTCAGGTATGCTTAGAAGAGATTCATCAACAAAATTCGGAGCAAACAACCGTGTAGGTTACTTCCCGTCGGTTACCGGAGGTTGGGTACTTTCTGAAGAAGATTTCTTCAATAAAGAAAACTCTATCCTTAACTTTGCTAAATTAAGAGCAAGTTACGGTGTACTTGGTAGCGATAGATTTGGTTCTAACTTATATGTAGGTTTATTAAACGGAGAGGCTACTTATATTTATAACGGAGCATTGGTTAACGGTTTTGCTATTGGAGCATTACCTAACCCTAACCTGAAGTGGGAGGAAGCAAGAAAACTTGACTTTGGTTTAGACCTTAACTTCTTTAATGACAAACTACAGTTTGTGGCAGATTATTTTGAAGATACAAGAGCAAATCTGTTAATTCCGGGTATCCCTGTATCAGGTATATTAGGCACTTATGGCCCAGGCGGACAGAACCCTACTCTTAATGCAGGAACTGTTGTAAATAAAGGTTTTGAATTTGCCCTTACTTATGATAATACTTTTGGAAATGACTTCCATGTTAAAGCGAGCTATAATGTTACCTTTATAAACAATGAAGTTACCGAAGTAAATAATGGTACCGGATTTTATGGCGGTGGTGAGTTTGCCGTAGGCCAGCCACAACCTACAAGAATGGAAGTAGGGCACCCAATGGGTTACTTCTATGGTTACCAAACAGACGGTATATTCCAGAATGCTGACGAATTAGCTGCTCACCCTGACCAATCGGCACTTGGAGCTGCTGCACAACCTGGTGATATCCGTTTTGTAGATACTAATGGTGATGGTGTAATAAATGCTGATGACCGTACAGAAATTGGAGATCCTATTCCTGATGCAACTATGGGCTTTAACCTTCAGTTAGATTACAAAGGATTTGACTTTGCTGTTTATACTTTTGCATCATTAGGCAACGACATGGTAAGAAACTATGAAAGAAACCTTACTGACGTAAACAGAATGAACTATACACTTAACAGATGGACAGGTGAAGGTACAAGCAACAGTGTACCAAGAATGACTACAGCTGCAACTTCAAACAATGTATTCTCAGATTTCTTTGTTGAAGATGCTTCATACCTTAGAATACAAAATGTTCAGTTAGGTTATACTATTAATCCTGATTTTACAGAAAAAGCAGGTATTACAAAACTTAGATTATATGCAGGAGTTAATAACCTGTATACATTTACTAAATACAGTGGTTTTGATCCGGGTGCTTCCAGCGGTGCTCCGCTTTCATCAGGTATCGACTTTGGTTTCTACCCTGTTCCAAGAACATACTTAATTGGTTTAAACCTAAATTTCTAAAAAAATGAAAAGAAAAATTATCACAGCCTTTATGGCTTTCAGTATACTTGCAGTAACTAATATTTCCTGCAGCGACGACTTTTTAGAGAGAGCTCCTCTTTATAGTATCTCTTCAGATAATTACTTCAATTCTGAAGAAGATTATAACTATGCGCTTATTGCAGCTTATGATATCCTTCAGTCAACGTATGTAAATGTAATATTAGGCGAAATCGCTTCAGATAATACTTTGTCTGGCGGTGAGAGCGCTAACGACGTTATCGGTTGGCAGCAGATAGATGAAATGACTCATACTCCGGTTAACTCTAACCTTAGGGATGTATGGAACTGGATGTTTGCAGGTATAAACAGAGCTGCTTACATACTTGAATTTAAAGATAAAACTGATTTTGAAGGTAAAGCACAAATTATAGCTGAGGCACGTTTTTTACATGCCTATTATAACTTTGAACTTTTAAAATGGTTTGGAGGTATACCTCTTAAAGGAGATGCAAGATTTGCTCTTGGAGATGAAACCACTATTCCCAGAGCGGATACAGATGACGTTTATGCTTCTATCATTAGTGATCTTGAAATGGCTATTGCAGATTTAGCACCTACTGCACCTCAGGTTGGCAGGGTTAGTAAAGGAGCCGCACAGGCACTTTTAGGTAAAGTTTACCTTTACAAAGGAGATTATGCTCTTGCAGGCCCTATGCTTGAAAACGTAATAAACAGCGGAATGTATTCACTTACACAGGGTGAAGACTACATGGATCTTTTTGAAGAGACTGGTGAAAACGGTACCGAATCGGTATTTGAAATACAATATACAGATGTTGAAGGTGCAGGATTTGGATGTCTTCAGTGTAGCGAAGGTAACGTAGCCGTTGGTTTTAGCGGACCAAGAAACTATAACGGACCATTATATACTTCAGGATTCAGTTTCAATGTTCCTACAGAAGAAGCTGCTTCTATCTATGAAGCCGATGATATGAGAAAAGATGTCACCATCCTTGATATGGTTGAATGGAATGCCGAAACAGGTGCTACTTACGGCCCTGGTTATAAAGATACCGGATACTTTAACAGAAAGTACATACCGAGAAAAAGAAGTGATGAGGCGGCGGGAGACTTAAATCTTACAAACCCTAATAACTATCGTGCTATACGTTATGCTGATGTACTACTTATGGCTGCAGAGGCTTACAGCAGAACAGGTAACAGCGTTAAAGCATTAGAGTATGTTAACGAAGTTAGGAGAAGGGCTTTTGGCGACCAGAATCATGATCTTGCAGGTGCAGGAGATGCGTTAACAAGCGCTATCCTAAACGAGAGAAGGCTTGAGCTTTTAGGTGAAGGACACCGTTTCTTTGACCTTGTAAGAACAGGACAGGCTTCAGGTACAATCCCTGGATTTACTGCTAATAAAAATGAAGTATTCCCTATTCCTATCGAAGAGATACAGTTCTCTAACGGACTTTGGGAACAAAATCCTAACTACTAATATGCTACTGATATGAAAAGTTTAAAATATATAATTACATTATTGTTTGTTACGGCGTTGTTTACAGCCTGTAACGATGATGAGTTTGATTCAGGATTTCTGGATAATGCTCCTGCCCCTACTAACCTGTCGGCACTGTTTACCATTACTCAGGACAACACAGGTTTAGTAACCATACAGCCTAATGGCGAAGGTGTAGCTAACTACAGTATCTATTTTGGCGATGGTACTCCAGACCCTGCAACAGTAATACCGGGACAAAAAGCCCAGCATAACTATGCAGAAGGGGTTTATGATGTAAAGATTGTAGGTAACGGTATTACCGGTAAACAAACTGAAATAATAGAGCAGCTTACGGTAACTTTTGTTGCTCCGGAAAACCTTTCGGTAAACATTGCTACAGTAAACGGTGATCCTTTCACAATCAATGTATCTGCTACTGCCGATTATGAGACTTTCTACGAAGTAACCTTTGGTGAAGACGAATCTGCAGCTCCGGTACAGTTTAACGAAGGAGATCAGGTATCTTACACTTATTCAGACATAGGTACTTATGATGTTACTGTTACTGCCTTTAGTGGTGGTGCAGCTACAGCAACAGTAACACAACAGGTTACCATTACAAACCCATTATTATTACCTGTTGATTTTGAAAATTCGACACTAAACTATGCATTTGGCGATTTTGGTAACGCTACCACATCAGTTGTAGCAAACCCAGATCAGTCTGGCATCAATACAAGTACTATGGTTGGACAGCAGGTTAAAAATTCGGGAGCTGAAGTTTGGGCAGGTACTTCACTTGCACTGGACGCTCCTATTGACTTTGCTTCGCTTAGCCAGGTTAAGCTTAAGGTTTGGTCTCCTGCCGCAGGAGTAACCGTTAAGTTTAAAGTTGAAAACCTTGCTGACTCTAATATTAATTATGAAGTAGACCAGGTTACTACAGTAGCTAACCAGTGGGAAGAACTTACTTACGACTTCTCTGCAATTGATACTAACAATGAGTATGGCAGAATTGTACTGTTCTTTAACTTTGGAGTAAATGGTTCTGGCGAAACTTATTATTTTGATGATATTAAACTGGCAGCTCCGCCACAGGCAGTGGTTATACCGTTAAACTTTGAGTATGACATTGAGTATACCTTTAACGGATTTGGTAATGCTTTTGGTGCAAAAGTGGCAAACCCTGATCAGTCTGGCATCAACACCAGCGGATTTGTAGGTCAGGTAGTTAAAAATAACGGAGCAGAAACATGGGCTGGTGTACATATACCGCTTGTAGCTCCGATAGATTTCTCTACTCAGCAAAAAATCAAAATGAAAGTTTGGTCACCACAGGCAGGTATAACTGTTCTTTTAAAACTAGAGAATAACGGTCCTACAATAACTACAGAACTTCCTGCAACTACCACAGTAGCTAACCAGTGGGAAGAACTTGTGTATGACTTTACGGGAATAGACAATGCAGCCAACTTTCAAAACGTGGTTCTTTTCTTCGACTTTAACCAGCCGGGAACAGGTGCAACGTACTATTTTGATGATATAGAACTTACAAACTAAAAAATAGCTTATGAAAACATATATAACAAAATTAGGATTTCTGTTTGCCTTTGTAGCCGTGCTATGGGCATGTCAGGAAGACGATGCAACCTTTGGGGATATAACCGCCCCTACCAACCTAACGGTTGATTATGAAATTGCAGGTCAGGATGCCGAAAATCCTGACGGAGACGGATCGGGTATCGTAAACTTTACAGCGACTGCAGATAATGCAATCAGCTATAAATACCTTTTCAGTGACGGATCGTCAACTAACTCACCATCAGGTGTAATATCAAAAAGGTTTACACAAAATGGAGTAAATACCTATACCGTAACAGTACTTGCTAACGGTACAGGCGGTGTAACAACATCTACGAGCTTTGAGGTTACTGTATTAAGTAACTTCTCTGACGACGAAGGTGTGCAGTTACTAACAGGAGGAACATCAAAAGTATGGTATTGGTACGCTGCGGCTCCGGGTCACCTTGGTGTAGGTCCTAACGATACTTCAGACAATACAGGGGTACCTAGCTATTATGCTGCGGCTCCGTTTGAAAAAGCAGGTGCAGATTCAAGCAGCTGTTTATATGAAAATGTACTTACATTCTCTCTTGATAACGGAATTATAAAATTCACGCTGGATAATGGCGGTAACACCTTCTTCAATGCTTCATTTAACAGTGTAGGCGGTAGTACTGCTCCAGATGACCAGTGTTTACCTTATGATACTTCAGGTCAAAAAGTGGTAAGCTTAGGCCCGTCAAGCTCTCTTGTTCCTGATGATCAGAAAAGAGGTACTGTTATGGACTTTAGCGATGGTGGCTTTATGGGTTACTACATAGGTACTTCTACTTATGAAATACTTTCTATTACTGAAAATGAAATGCACGTTAGAGCCGTAATGGGTGGTAACGAAGCGCTTGCATGGTACCATATCTTTACCACTACTCCTGTTGATGAACAGGGAGGCACAGGCGGTGAAGAGCCTGATTATGATACTCTGGTATGGTCTGACGATTTTGATACAGACGGTGCTCCTGATGCCAGCAAATGGACTATGGAACTAGGCAACGGATCAAACGGCTGGGGTAACAATGAACAACAATATTACCTTGCAGACAATGCAGTAGTAGAAGGCGGAATGCTTAAAATTACTGCTAAGGCAGAAAACTCTAACGGGTTTGATTACACTTCTGCAAGAATGAAAACAGAAGGGAAATTTGATTTCACTTATGGTAAAGTAGAAATAAGAGCTAAACTGCCTACAGGCGGCGGTACTTGGCCGGCACTATGGATGCTTGGGTCTGACTATGCTACAAATGTGTGGCCGGGCTGTGGTGAGATAGACATTATGGAGCATGTGGGCAACCAGCAAAATACAATCCATGGTACACTTCACTATCCGGGTAACTCGGGTGGAAATGGCAATACGGGCTCTACAAATGTTGCAGGAGTTTCAGATGAATTCCATATCTACAGTGTAATATGGAGTCCTACAAAAATAAGATTTTTTGTAGACGGTAATGAGTTCCACAGTTTTACTAACAGTAGCGAAACACCATTTAACAGCGATTTCTTCCTGATATTTAATGTGGCTATGGGCGGAAACTTTGGCGGAGATATAGATCCTGCCTTTACCCAGTCTACAATGGAAGTTGATTATGTTAAGGTATACCAATAATGTTTTTTCATAGTTAATTTACTTCATAGTAACTGAAAGGCCGGTACGGCCGGCCTTTCTTTTTACTAATCATACAACCTAATAATGAAATTAAATTTACCAAAATATGTTTTGGCAGCCACCCTTATTGCCATAGGCTGCGGTACTGCTAAACAGGATATGGTTTCCGTAAAGGAAAAACAATTGCCCATAGACCGCAAAGTAGATTCGGTTCTTAACCTAATGACCCTTGAGGAAAAAATAGGTCAGATGAATCAGTACAACGGTTTTTGGAACGTTACCGGCCCTGCTCCTAAAGATGGCGATGCAGCCATAAAGTATGAGCACATTAAAAGAGGCTGGGTAGGCTCTATGCTAAATGTAAGGGGTGTAAAAGACGTTAGGGCATTACAAAAAATTGCCGTAGAAGAAACAAGGCTGGGAATACCTGTTATTTTTGGTTACGATGTTATTCACGGATACAAAACTATAAGCCCTATTCCGCTTGCCGAAGCTGCCAGTTGGGATATGGAAGCTATAGAAAACTCTGCTGCCATTGCCGCTGCCGAAGCTGCAGCATCGGGACTTAACTGGACGTTTGCCCCAATGGTAGATATAACACGTGATGCCCGCTGGGGGCGTGTTATGGAAGGCTCTGGTGAAGACACTTATCTGGGCAGCGCTATAGGCGTTGCAAGGGTAAAAGGCTTTCAGGGCAATTTAGGAGAGTTAAATGTTGCGGCCTGCGTTAAGCATTTTGCCGGTTATGGATTTGCCGAATCAGGTAGAGACTATAATACTGTAGATGTAAATAAAAACACCTTACACAACATCATCCTCCCCCCTTTTAAGGCAGCTGCCGATGCAGGGGCACTTACATTTATGAACTCTTTTAACGATCTTGACGGAATACCTGCTACAGGAAATGCATACCTGCAAACAGAAGTCCTTAAAAAAGAATGGAACTTTAAAGGTTTTGTGGTTTCAGACTGGGGTTCTATGGGTGAGATGGTTAATCACGGCTATGCCGAAAACCTGAAGCAGGCTGCTCAATTTGCTGCCAATGCAGGATCTGACATGGATATGGAATCTCATGGCTATGTAGAATATTTAGCACAACTGGTTAAAGAAGGAAAAGTATCTGAAGAAAAAATAAACGATGCCGCACGCCGTATATTGAGGGTTAAATTCCAACTTGGTTTATTTGACAACCCTTACAAATACTGCGACGAAGCACGTGAAAAAGCCACTGTTGGCAAAAAAGAATTCCACGACGGAGTGCTTGATATGGCAAAAAAATCCATCGTGCTGCTTAAAAACGAAAACAACGTACTCCCTTTAAAAAAACAGGGACAAAAGATAGCTGTTATCGGGGCACTGGCTACCGATAAAACGAGTCCGCTTGGAAGCTGGAGAATAGGCGCCGATGATGGTACAGCCGTATCGGTTATGGAAGGGCTTGAACAATACAAAGGCAATGAACTGGTATATGCAAAGGGTGCTGATGTTGCATTGGGCACCCCTGCATTTACCGTTGAGACAAAAATAAACATGACCGACAAAAGCGGGTTCGAAGCTGCTGTTAATGCTGCTAAAAATGCCGATGTGGTTATTATGGTGCTTGGTGAACACGGTTTGCAGACAGGTGAAGGAAGAAGCCGTACCGATTTAGGTTTACCGGGTGTACAGCAGGAATTGCTGGAAACAGTTTACAAAACCAATCCAAACATTGTTCTGGTTTTAACTAATGGCAGGCCGCTCGCCATAACATGGGCTGATGAAAACATCCCTGCCATTGTTGAAGCCTGGCACTTAGGTACCGAAAGCGGTAATGCTATTGCTCAGGTGCTGTATGGTGACTATAACCCAAGCGGTAAGCTACCTATGAGCTTCCCCAGAGTTGTGGGGCAAATGCCTTTATATTACAACCACAAAAGTACGGGTAGGCCGAATTATAATGGCGGAGACAGCGTTTTCTGGTCGCATTATACAGATGAGAGCAACCACCCTCTATATCCGTTTGGTTACGGGTTAAGCTACACTACTTTTAAATACAGTAACCTAAAGCTTAGTAATAAAGCGCTTAACGCTAATGGAAACATTACTGTAAGTATTGATGTTACCAATACCGGAAAAACAGATGGTAAGGAAGTAGTGCAAATGTACCTGCAGGATTTATTTGGGTCGGTAACAAGGCCGGTTAGGGAACTTAAAGGTTTTGAACTTACCGAAATTAAAGCCGGACAGACAAAGACCGTAAGCTTTGAGATTAATGAAAAGACAATTGAATTTTATACTGCAAACAACAGATGGGAGGCCGAGCCGGGAGACTTTAAGGTTTATGTAGGCGGAGACTCTAAAGCATCGCTGGAAGCAGGTTTTACTTATTCTAATTAGAAAATTTATGAAGAAACTATCATTCCTTTTCCTTATAACCGCTGCTTTTGTTTCCTGTAGTGAAAGCAAAAAAGAAAATGAGCGCGAACTACTGTGGGAAGAAAATTTTGACGGCATTGCCCTTAACGAAACAGTATGGAATTATGAGCTTGGCAACGGCTGCCCTAACATTTGTGGCTGGGGTAATAACGAGCGCCAGGTATATACTAAAAACAATCACAGGGTAGAAAACGGTAATCTTATAATTACCGCAAAAAAAGAAAATGATTCTACTTACACCTCAACCCGCTTAACCACAAAGGGAAACAAAGAATTTAAGTACGGTTATATAGAAGCAAGAGCAAAAATTCCTACAGGAAACGGAATTTGGCCCGCTTTTTGGATGTTAGGTTCTAACATTGGTGAAGTAGGCTGGCCAATGGCCGGTGAGATTGATATTTTGGAATATGTAGGTAAAGAGCCTCATATGGCTTTTACATCATTACATACACAGGATAGTCATGGTAACACCATTAATACAAAGAAAACAGAAATTAAAGATATAGAGCAGGGTTTTCATACCTATGCAATAGACTGGACAGAAGACTTTATTGAGTTTTTTGTAGATGGCAATTCGGTTTACAAGTTTGTACCGAAAAACAAAACCCAGGAGGTTTGGCCCTACAACCAGCCTTTTTACTTTTTAGTGAATGTAGCCGTTGGAGGAAACTTTGGCGGGCCTGAAGTAGACGACAGCATTTTTCCTCAGGAGTTTGTTATAGACTACATTAAGGTATATTCAAATTGATTTTTTAGTTTATGTTTGAGTTAGTTAGTTAAAAAAAAGGGACGCTTATAAGCGTCCTTTTTTGTTTATTTCCAATCGTAATAAGCAATTAATATTCCAATTATAGTAAAAAACAATACTGCCAGATTATAATAATCAAACTTATCATCCAATACTGATTTATGAGGCTTTTGAGGGTTGTAGAAAACCTTTACTTTTTTTCCTTCAACAAATCTTTCATTAGGTACTATCTGATATTTTGAGGAACTGCTAAATATTAAGTTTTGAGTATGCCTGTCGTTATTCTGATAATGTTTGCCATCTACTGAATATTCATAAACAACATAGTTTCTCCAACCTCCGTCAGTATCTTTTTTATCCCGTTCTACAGTATTTCGCAATATCAGTCCTTCGGTTGTTTTCCATTTCTTTATACTGACTTTATAAAAATACAGAATAGATATTAAGACAACAACAGGAGATACGGCACATAACAGGCCTATATAAAATATTAGTTCCTGCTCAAAAAACATTAATGAGGTAATTTATTTCTTAATACACCATAAAGGTAAGTACCTACAAGAGCACCGAGCAGCACTACCCCTATTCCGTAAAAACCTGCTCCTATAAGTATAAATATTGGACCCGGACAGGTACCAATAAGTCCCCATCCTAACCCAAAAAGTATACCTCCTACCATATAGTTGGTAAAACCTCTTTCCTTATCGGCAATTACGATAGGCTGGCCTGTTGTATCTTTTACATTGTTGCGTTTTATTATTTGTATACCCACTACCCCAACTACTACGGCAGTCATTATTATCCCAAACATATGGAACGACTGAAAATGGAACATTTCATAAATGCGGTACCATGACACCGCTTCAGATTTTGTAAGTACGATACCAAATACTAAACCTACCAGTAAATATTTTAAGAACTTCATGTTTCGTTTAGTTTAAAATTAGAGGTAAAAGCAACCACGACATGATGAGGCCACCTATAAAAAATCCGATAACTGCTATAAGCGAAGGTAGTTGCAGATTACTTAACCCTGATATGGCATGACCGGATGTACAGCCTCCCGCATAACGTGTACCAAAGCCTACCAGTATACCACCTAGTAAAAGTATGGCAAGTATTTTAGGCGATTGTAAAGCTTCAGCGCTTGTTAGGGCATCAGGTAATAACTTACCCTGCGGCTCGTCTATATTCATCTGCCTAAGCTCCACAACAGTTTGCGGATTAAGGTTTACACCGCTTCCGTCACTAAGGTAATGTGTAGCTATAAATCCGCCCAGCATGGCGCCAAGTACCACAGTAAGGTTCCAGCGTTGCGATTTCCAGTCGAAGTTAAAGAACTCTGCTGTTTTTCCTGCCCCCATTGCCGAACACATAGTGCGCAGGTTAGACGACATACCAAAGTTTTTTCCAAACAATATAAGCGACAGCATTACTGCCCCAATTAGAAGACCGGATATATACCACGGCCAGGTACCATAAAAACTATACATAATGGTGGTTTTTCAAATTTCTACAAAAATAGCAATTTAGGATTAACACTTTCCGTTAACTATGTGAAACAAAAATTTCTTTTAACTTTGAAGTGCATTTCAACAATACTTATGAAAAAAATACTTTTCTCTATACTGATACTAACCCTTGCCACATCGTGCATAAGTACCAGAAACACCATAAAAAATATTGACAACGACGCCAGAATGCCCAATGTTACCCGAGAGCAGGCTTTTATAATTACAGAAACCGCTAAGGATAACAAATATGGTTACAATCAGGACTGGCCTGTTAATCTTGGTTTTATGTCTATACAAACGGCCGAAATAAACGTAAAACGCTTTTTTAATGCGCTTACAGGGCCTAAAGGAGAAAAACTTACCTATACTAAAACCGACAGCTGCTGCCCTTTCCCTTCTGAAAGGAATAATATGGGTGCAGGGCTTCTTGATATTTATGAAGTAACCTGGGAGGGACTTGCCCAGCCTAAAATAATATACATAAACCTTTATGAAAAAGGAGCAGTTATGGCACCTGCCGGATTTGGCATAAAAGAACTAAAATAACCATAAAAGCCTTAGTGTACTACTAAGGCTTTTATTTTTTATCTTTGCACCACAAATTAAAGTATCTATGAACTTACAAAATATACCTCAGATAAAACATACCGATAGCGGCAACTTTTTCCTTCTTGCAGGCCCATGTGCCATAGAGGGTGAAGAAATGGCGTTAAGGATAGCTGAAAAACTTGTTTCGGTAACCGACAGGCTGCAGATACCTTATGTATTTAAAGGCTCGTTTAAAAAGGCTAACCGCTCAAGAATTGACAGCTTTACGGGTATTGGAGACGAAAAAGCGCTTAAAATACTTCAAAAAGTATCGCAGACTTTTGGCGTTCCTACCGTTACCGATATTCACGAAAATGAAGACGCAGCAAAAGCTGCCGAGTATGTTGATGTACTGCAGATTCCTGCTTTTTTAGTTCGCCAGACCGACCTTGTGGTTGCTGCTGCCGAAACCGGAAAGACAGTAAACCTGAAAAAAGGCCAGTTTATGAGCCCTGAAAGTATGAAACATGCCGTACAGAAGGTGTTGGATTGTAATAACGAAAATGTAATGGTAACCGACAGAGGAACTATGTTTGGCTATCAGGACATGATTGTTGATTATAGAGGCATTCCTACAATGAAACAGTTTGCCACTACCGTTCTGGATGTTACGCATTCCCTACAGCAGCCTAATCAAACTATCGGTGTGACCGGTGGCAGGCCTGACATGATTGAAACCGTAGCCAAAGCAGGTATTGCTGTTGGTGTAGACGGTATTTTTATTGAGACACACTTTGATCCTGCAAACGCTAAGAGCGACGGTGCAAACATGCTGCACCTTGATTATTTTGAAGGTTTGATGGAAAAGCTGGTAGCGATCAGAAAAACTATCAATAATTTTTAACAAACACATTTTTTTATTTAATTTTTTATCGTGAAACAACCATTTTTATTGGTTGTACTATCTTTTTGTGTTTTTTCACAGTACACCTTTGCACAGGAAACAACTAATGCCCCTGAAAAATACACAGCACACAACAAAGGAAAGTTTTTTGTACTTTGGGGAGGAAACCGAGAATCCTACTCAAAATCTGATATTAATTTTTCCGGACCCGGGTATAATTTTACCCTACAGGATGTAGAAGCGCATGACAAGCCTAAAGGATGGCATGTAGACTACGTAAACCCAACTAAAATGACCATACCACAAACCAATTTGCGTATGGGTTATTTTATAAGCGATCATTACAGCATTTCACTTGGTATAGACCACATGAAGTATGTTATGACCCAAAATCAGGTAACAAACATTAACGGTTATGTTGATATGGATCCAAGTGAGCCCGGAGCTGCTTTTAATGGTATTTATAACAATGTGCCTATTACGCTTACCGAAGATTTTTTAACCTTTGAACATACTGATGGTTTAAATTACGTTAACGTAGAATTTGCCCGTGTTGATGATATCTCCAAATACTTAGGTATAACCAACACCGATAAGTTTCAGGTTAATTTAACCGAAGGTTTAGGCGGTGGTATTCTATACCCTAAAACAAACGCTAAGGTGCTTGGTATGGAGAGGCACGATGATTTTCATATATCAGGTTATGGCGTGGCTGCAAAAGCCGGTATTAACCTCACCTTTTTTAAATACTTCTTTATACAGGGAGAATTTAAAAGCGGTTATATAGATATGCATGATATTCGTACGACCTATTCGGGTGCAGACAGAGCCTCACAGCATTTCTCTTTCTTTGAAAGAATTGTAGCCGTAGGCGGCATCTTTAGAATCTAAAAAGAAAAACACACATAAAGCGCCCCATTTAGGGCGCTTTGTTTTACACCTTTTCCCTATTATTAATTTTTTCTAAAAAAATATTGCAGGATTAAAAAATTATAACTTACTTTGTTTTTCAAAGTACTTTAACATGGATAATTACTTAAAGGATATACAGGACATAAAAGAGATGATGAACAGATCTTCACAGTTCCTGTCATTAAGCGGACTTTCGGGAATATTAGCAGGTGTTTATGCACTGGCAGGAGCTTATGCTGTACATTGTATAGCAGAAGAGCATTATACATTAGAGAGTAAAACCTTTAAACAGATAGTATTTATTGCATTGGCTGTTCTTGTGTTATCGGTTACTACAGCAATTATCCTTACCTATAAAAAAACAAGGAAAGATGGCGAGACAATGTGGAATGCAACGTCTAAAAGGCTTTTGCTAAATTTCCTTATCCCCCTATGCACGGGAGGCATATTTGGATTACTTTTGTTAAAAAACGGATACTATGGAATTATAGCCCCCGTAATGCTTATTTTTTACGGACTTAGCCTTATCAATGCAAGTAAATATACAGTAAGAGATGTACGCTATCTTGGTATGATTATAGTAGTTATCGGACTCTTCTCTACTGCATATATGGGATACGGACTCGAGTTTTGGGCATTAGGTTTTGGGGTATGTCATATAATTTACGGCACGTTCATGCACTTTAAGTATGACCGAAAACAATAAGATTGAAGAATATTTTACAACATATAAATAAGGCTTTTGACCACAGGATACGTCTCGGCATCATGTCGATACTTATGGTGAACGAGTATGCCGATTTTAATACGCTTAAAGAACTGTTAGGTGTTACCGATGGTAACCTGGCCAGCCATGCCAAAGCCCTTGAAGGGGAAAAATATATTACCATAGAAAAACAGTTTATTGGCAAAAAACCAAATACACGTTATATTGCTACTAAAGAAGGTCGAAAAGCCTTTAAAGATCATATTGATGCTCTTGAAAAACTGATACAAAAAGGCTAACAAAATTTTTTTACACTTAAACTTTGAATTTCAAAGTACTTTAAAATAATAAATATGAAAATAGTAAAAACAGCAATCAACGAACAGTTTAGACACAATGGTATATTAATAGCCATGGGATGTTTTGCCGTATGCCTCCTTTTAACCAGACTGGTTATAACACATTCGGCATTCTATTTCTTTTTGGTCTGGAACATTTTTTTAGCCTACATACCATTAGCATTAACAGGACACATGATAGACAGGCCTCACCTTATAGAAAAAAAGCTGTATTTCTGGCCGCTCTTTTTTGCCTGGCTCATGTTCCTGCCTAATGCGCCTTACATCATTACCGATTTTATTCACTTAAAAAGGGAAAGCACTGTACCGGTTTGGTTTGATGTGCTGTTACTGATAAGCTTTTCATTAAGCGGATTATTATTCGGCATCAAATCGATGAAACATATGTTCTATATGCTGGCTGTCAGGCTCAATTACTTTGCTGTTTGGGTAGCGATGTTGGTAATAAGTTTCCTTACCGGAATTGGTATTTATCTGGGTCGGTTTTTACGCTACAACAGTTGGGATGTACTGCACAGGCCTTTTCAAATTTTAGTATCGGTCTTTCAAAGCCTTACCACCTACCCTGACTGTAAAACATCATGGGGAATGACACTTGGTTTCGGGATATTTATGTTCCTGGCTTTTATTATGCACCCTGATCTTGAAGACTAAAAAAATTTATCAATACACTTTGAAATTCAAAGTAAAAACAAAAGCTATGATACTCGTAACAACATTAATAAGACATTTTGAAAGGCCAAAATCAAACCTGACTTTAGAAGACCTTATCACCTATCCTCAGGGCACATTAGGAAACCAGTTAGGTAAATTTTTATTCAACAACAGTTATGAGCAGGACCCAATCCCGGAAAAGGAAGATATCTATCGACTGCTTATTACAAAAGAGGTTAGCAATACCGAAGAAGTTGCCATGTACTGCTATCTGTTTGGCAACGGAGACAAAAGCCCGCAAACTGTTTTCAGTATAGTAACAGGCACACTATTGTACCCTCATTATATACAGTATTTCTATAAAAGATACAAAGACGGCAAAAGAGCATTTCGCTTTTATGACCTGGACTGCTTTAAAATGCTTCATCTCCCGGTTAACAAAATAAAAGATGCCTTTTTAATACAGTAATCATGACCAAACCACCCATTAAAGCCATAATAATTTTAATACTGCCGGTAGCTGTCCTTACCACAGCTTTAAGCATTGGCACTCCCCTGTTATTTTATTCACTTCAAATCGATAAAGTTAGTTTTAGTAATCAATACTATTGTGGATTCATTTCAGGGGTTGCCATACTTAATTTGCTGGCAGTATTATTCCTTTTAATATTCTCGTCCTTTTACAGGCCAACGACAAGCCTTTGGCGGTATATACTCACTGTAGCCAATATACCTCCGGCTATTATATACATCATTTACTTTTCATCAACCCTCCCTATAAAACTATAAGATTATGCAAAACCTTCTGGCAATAGAATATAAACGGCTTAATAAAATTCTACATATACCAATAGTACTCACAACAATTTCATTTACAATAGGTACAGTATTCCTTTGTTTGCATTTTGTTGATAGTACCTCCTTATCTATAATAATTATTGGTTTCTATTACGTCTTACTGGCAATTGTTGTAAACCTGCTGTTCTTATTAGCTTTAATAGTAGTCTCCTTTATTTATCGAAAGCATCAAAAGGAAATACTTATGCGAACAGCGTGGATATTAATCAATATACCTATAGCAATTATTTACATGTTCTTCATATTCGGATTATAACATGGAAAAGGAATACTACACATATGAAGTATCGCAAAATCTTATCAGGCTTACCAAAAAAGTATATCTGATAACATTTATAAGCGGTTTGATAGCCTTGGGCATATCACTCTTAGCCGGGTACTTTTTGGTATTAATAGTTCTCTTTATTTATATGGCCTCTGCTGCAATATTCAATTTTATAATGTTTGTAAATAACCTGCAGTATATATGCTATTACAAGGAAAACCGAACGGAACTGATATATAAAAGCCTACTACTGTTTTTTAATGTACCAACGGCTATACTAATCTATATAATAATCAATTAACCCTAAATAAAATAATGATGGAACAAAATCTAAACACAACAGAAAATACCCAAAAACCTCAGGGCTTTTTTCAGTCTAACACGGCAAAAATAATAATGGTAGGATTGCTTACGCTTATATTACTTATCCCGTTACAATTTGTAAAAAGCCTCATTTTTGAACGCTCACAAAGACAGAAAGAAGTAGTAGAAGAAATTAATCAGAAATGGGGTGGCAGCGTATCGTTTTACGGCCCTATACTTAAAGTTCCTTACACAATTTATGATGAAACAAGGGTAGAAAACGAAAAGACCAAACAGGTGACTTATGAACGCACTCCTTATACGGAATATGCTTATTTCTTTCCTGATGAGTTGAAAAGTAATATAGATGTAGATGTAGATTCTGATAGCAAAAAGAGAAGTATATATAAATCTGTAGTATATACATCTAAGTTAAACTTTAAAGGGAACTACAGCCTGCCTGATTTTAGTTCTAAGAAAATTGATGCCCAAAACATAAACTGGGATCAGGCAACAATATTGATAAGAACTACTAATATAAAAGGCATTCAGGGTGGTGTGCATATAAAAGTGGGTGATAAAACACTTACGTTTGAACCAACTGCACAATTAAGTACAGCCTCTAATACTTCTGATCTTGAAACTTCTCCAATGGATATAAGGGAATTATTTAAGGATGAAAAAACTGTTTTCAACTTTGATATTGAATATCATGGTAGTGAAAACATAAGTATAGTACCTATTGGTAAACAAACTGAAGCCACAATGAATTCTAACTGGCATTCGCCAAGCTTTAAAGGAAACTTTTTACCTAAAACCGGTACTGTGGAAGGCCAAAGCTTTCCTGCTCACTGGAGTATTTCTTACCTAAACAGGCCTTTTACACAGCAGTATTTTGGTACACTACCTAATCTTAGCGATTATACATTTGAAACAGGTTTTATTATTCCTGTAGATGAATACCAGCAATCGGAAAGGGCTGCCAAGTATGGCTTCCTGGTTATAGGCTTGACATTCCTGGTTTTCTTCCTTATCCAAACAATAAGCAAAGTAAGCATCCATATTTTTCAATACGGCATGATAGGGCTTGCCCTTATTATGTTCTACACCTTACTTATTTCCATTACAGAGCACAGCAGTTTTATGTTAGGGTATGTAATAGCTGCTGTAGCTGTAGTGGTAATGATTGGGCTGTATTCTCTATCCATACTTAAAAATGCAAAGTTTCCGCTGTTTATCGCCATTTCACTCAGCGCACTTTACTCCTTTATCTATGTAATAATACAGCTTGAAGATTATGCATTGCTTGTGGGCAGCATTGGTTTATTCCTGATACTGGGGGCAATTATGTATTTCTCCCGAAAAATAGACTGGAACAACAGCACTGCACAAACGGCAAATGCCTAATTAAAAAAGCCCCGCTTAAAGTGGGGCTTTTTACTTATATGATTACGCTGATTGCTTTGATATGAACCTCTCCGTTCATTTCCCATTGCTCACCGCTTGCAGTAATCTCATCATTAACATTTACCTCTCTGTAATTACTTGGTTCGGTAAGATTAGCCCTGCTAACAGTAACAAAATAATACTGTCCGTCCCCGTCTTTAATTTTAGCCGTGTACCCGTCCTTACCATGCTCAACCTTTATAACAATACCTTTTACGGTAACACTTTTGGTCTCGGCATTTGCTGAAGGCTCCGGTGTTACAACCGTAGTATTGTCAACTTCGGTTACATCAGTTGCATCATTTGATGCACCATCTGTTTTTTTATCATTACAGGCTACTACATTTACAGCAACAGCAAGTATTGCAATAATCAGGATTCTTTTCATAAAGTATATTTTTTAGTTGACCAAAGATAGTCAACATCATATGAAAAAAAAAGCCCTGCCATACGGCAGGGCTTAAATAAGAATGCGTTTTATATTTTAGTGGGCATCTCCCAATTCAACCTCATGAGCTATACCCTGATCTTTTAATATCTGCATTACTTTAAACCCGTAAAAGGCAAGATAAGCAAAACAAAGTACAGGAATAAAATACGAATTATGAATACCTATAATATCAGCAATTTTACCTTGCAGCGGAGGGATAATACCACCTCCTAAAATCATCATAACAAGGAAAGCTGAACCTTGTGAAGTATATTTACCTATACCTGCAATTGCTAAAGCAAATATTGAAGGCCACATAATACTACAGAATAAACCACCACTCATAAAGGCATAAATTGCAGTATTACCTTCTGTAAGTAAACCTATAACCATTGCAGCCATACCAAGGAAACCAAAAATCATAAGTGTCCTTGCCGGACGATCCTGGCCCATAAAGAATCCTCCTATCTGTATAAGGATAATAGCAGCATATGCATATAGCGGAGTGATATCCTGGCCTGAAATAGCATTTGCGACTAATACTACACCGTAAGCAAGGTAAGGTACTACGATAAGAAGTATTTTTCTCATTTTATTTGACGGATTAAATACTGAGATAGCTCCGGCCCAGCGTCCTATCATTAAACTTCCCCAATACATTGATATAAAAGGAGCGATTGCAGAACCTGTTAACGAACCAAATGCAGGCTCACCTAAAAGTTCTCCAAGGTTACTTTGTATAGTTACCTCTACACCTACATAGGTAAAGATTGCCAACATACCCAAAACTAACTGCGGATATCTCATAGCTCCCCAACCTTCCGGTTTTTTTCTTGCTGCAGTATTAGCAAATAAAAGACCTAAAACTACTATCAGTAAAGTAGCAACAGTTAACCCTAAGCCTAAGAAGTCCTGCTCCCTGTTCTCAACAAAACGGGTTACAAACTCAGGATCCTCATATCTTGAAAAGATGTATCCAAAAATGGCTATAAGTAGCAATGTTATCCCTAAAAGCGTATTCATTGCTTTTTTAGCAGGTTCAAATGTATCATCAAGCTTACCCGAAGGAAGCTTTTTCGAGAAATAGAACAATGCTGCGGCAATAACAAACAAAGCGCCTACAAACATGTAAAGTACTTCCATTTTATCTAGTGATTCAGGACGCTGTGCAAACTCTTCTATATTAACCCCTGCTGCAACTCCAAATAAAGCTATTGAAACTACAATAGGACCGATAGTAGTACCCAGGGAATTTATACCTCCTGCAAGATTAAGCCTGTTTGATGCGGTATGAGGCTCTCCTAAAGAGGCTGCAAAAGGTTGAGCTGAAGTTTGCTGAAGGGAAAAACCAAGCGCAACAATAAACAAAGCACCAAGTATTAGTAAATAATTTCCCGATTGAACTGAGAATATCATAGCTACGGCACCTACAGCACTAACTATTAACCCGTTGATAATACCTTTTTTAAAGCCCCAACTGTTAAGTATGTCTCGTTTAACCAGCGTACTAAAAACAAATAATAAAATAGCGCCAATATAATATGCTCCATAAAAAGCAAAATCAATTAATTGACTTTGAAATTGGTCTAAACCAAATTTTGCTTTACAAAAGGGAATAAAAACCCCGTTTGATGCACCAATAAAACCCCAGAAAAAGAAAACTGTAATTAACGTATACAGCGCTGGATTATTGGTTTTTGTTTGTTGTTCTGAACTCATAAATTTACTTATTATTAATAGTTGTTATTCGGATTTTTTGATCTCGGTACGTGGACCAATTCCGTTGTTATTGAATGCTTCTATCTGAAAATAATATGCGTCTGTTTTATCCAGGCCTGCAAAGTAAAACTCATTTTTACCATAAACCATAATTGAACCATACATTTTATCAGGCGATTTGCCAAAGTATATAACATAACCATCGGCATTAGGTTCCTGCTGCCATTTGAACCATACGTTTCTCCTCTCCCCTTTTTTTCTTGGTGCAGACCTAAGGGGGGCAAAGTTTTGTACAGCACCCGGTTTTTCACCGTTACCTTTACCAAAAACCCTTAAACCGCTAATGGCAAATTTACCTGTTGGCATTTGTATGTTCTCCAGCTTAATATATCTTGCCGTAGCAGGCTTTTCAAGCTGAATGTAATCGTGAGGTACATCTTTGGTATTTTTGCTTTTATCTGCAAGTATACTCCATTTTTTACCATCGTTTGAAGCATATATAATATATTTATGCCCTGTAGTGGTTTCCGGTTTACCCATTATATCCACATCCTGATCGGCATAATTTATCTGAATTGCATTTATTGTGCTTTTCTCTCCTAAATCGGTAATGATATACTCGCCTTTGTCTGCTGTTTTTGCACTCCAGTATGTTTTAATATCCTCATTAACGGCATAATTAGGCTGAAAACCTCCAAAGGTAGAAGATACCTGTACAGGCTTGTTGTAGTTAAGCAGCATCCATCCTGTAAACGAATTAAGGCCTGTATGGCCTTTATGCTGAGCCGGTAAATAGGTAGGATAATCGCCATAGGCAGTATTAGAGTACATTACACCATCCTTATCAAACCCTGCCGGCCATATACCTATACGTCTTTCAAAATTGTTTTTTGTAGAAATTACTATAGTAGAAACATGCCAGTAATCGTTATTAACATCCTGATATGTACCTCCATGCCCTGCTCCCCTTGCAAAACCTCCCGGTTTGTATGAAAACGGATTGAACGACTGGTATTCAAATGGACCAAGTGGTTTGTCGCTTACAAATACACCGTCGGCATATCCGCTAAACTCAGTACCAGAAGCACCATACTGCAAATAGTATTTACCGTTATGTTTGGTCATAAAAGCACCTTCCATAAACGGTTGCATAAAAGTATTGTCATTGTATTCGCCAAAACGCTCCCATCCGTGTTCGTCGTCATTAAGGGCTATAAGCGGTATAACGTTACCTTCTGGCTGGAACGTTTTTCTATTAAGCTTTACACCATATATCGGGTACAGGTTACTGGAACCATAATAAAGGTATACCTCATCAGTATCCTTATCCCAAAATATCTGCGGATCCCAAGCACCGGCTTCAAACTTATATACCAGTTCTTTCCAGTCGTCCACAGCAGGTTTTGTACTCATCCATATAGGAAATTCTTTTCCGTGTGTAGAACCTACTACCAGCATGGTATCGTTAACAAAAGACACCGATGGTGCACAAAGCTCATCATACACCTTATGCTCAGGCCTTAAAAATTTACGTGATATAAATTTCCAGTCAACCATGTCTTTACTGTGCCAGTACCCCCATTGGTTTGTAGAAAAAAGATAATATTCGCCTTTAAAGTATGTAATAACGGGATCGGCAGTAGCACGGTGCTTACCCTGCTGCACAAAATTAGGAATAGGGCAATATCCGTAATCTACATTTACAGGATTACAGTAAGTAGTTTGCTGGCTGTAACCAGCTATTGTGAGTAATAATGTACTAACTAATGCTACTAATTTCTTCATGTTTACTAATTAACCGGAATTAAATTAACGGCTGCTCCTTTCCCGGTGCCGAAGAACAACCGTGATACTTAAAACTAAGCGGTAAACTCTTCTATGGATAAAGGATATGCCGGAAGCCGGTTAAAACTGTTCTTATTAAACTGTAAGGAACAGCGTAAATTTTCGTCAGTTAAAAATTTCATAAATATACATATAAGAGGTTGTACCATACTAAATGAATCTGCTAAAAATTGTATTAATTTTTGACCAGTCCCTTAAAATTATACCGCATAATACTACATAAAATGCAGAATTGATAAATTCAAAGGTTTTCGTTAACACGATAAAAGCAGGCGTCAAAAATGTGATGCTATAAATACCTTATTCAGTTTTGAGGCGTTATTTAAAAAAAATACTTTTCATTAAGGCTTTTTAAAAGCAATATGTAATTTTACAAATGCATCCAACCCTGCTGTATATCATCATACAGTAAGCATAAAAACCAAACAACTATGAATCTTACCAAAACATTACGCGATTTGGGCTACGATTTAATTGAAGGCCCTGTTAGAAACCATAAACCTTTACAGCTTTGGCTTAAACGAAGCTTTGATGAAGCTGAACTGTATTATGAATCGATTGACCACGCTTTTAAAAGCGATGTTGAGCTGAATGAAATAACTACCGATGCACTTACGGTAAACTCCAGCACAAAAAATGACTATAGCTTTAATATAGGAATCACATTGCTGGAAGATATTTTAAAATCATTAGGCCTTGGCGCTTTTAATGTGTCTGCTAAAATACAGTCAGGCTATAAGGTAACTATCAGTTATGATAACTCCATCACAAAAGAGTATGCCATAGGTAACATTATCAATTACCTGTCTTCAGCCGATTTTGTTCATCCTAACCCTATCCTTTTAAAAAATGCCAACCGCAATAACATCCTTTTAATTACGGGAGCAATTTTTGCTAAAAACCTTATTGTAGAGATTGAAACCGATTTTACGCTTGACAGCGAATTGCTAATTAAGCTTAATAACGCGGGGCAGGGCAATCTGGACTTCTCTAAAATGGGACAGAATGTGCTTAAAATGACCTCTTCGGCAAACATGCATTTCCCGATAGCGGTTAAAGCCAGCAGGATAGATTTTGACAGGGGTAAGTTTAGTAACCTTAACCTGATAGGCGATAACAGAAATTTTTTTTAAAGAACGTAACTATAATACAATTAAAAGGCTGCCACTTAGGGCAGCCTTTTTGTTAAGCAAAAAACAATTTCCAAATTACCTAACTAACACAAATTTATTATTCATTTCAGTTGCAGAGCTTCCGCCAACGAATACTTCAAAATCGCCCGGTTCTGCAACAAAGTCCATATCTATATTGTAAAAACGAAGGTCTTCTGCCGAGATTTCAAACTCTACAGTTTTCTTTTCGCCTTTTTTAAGAGCTATCTTCTCAAAGCCTTTCAGTTCCCTTACCGGACGTGTTACCGTACCTACCTTATCCTGAATATAAAGTTGTACAACCTCTTCCCCATCGTAGTTACCTGTATTGGCAACTTCAACGCTGATTTTCAGCTTATCGGTAAAGTTGATTCTATCTGAAGACAGTTTTAAATTAGAATAACTGAAAGTAGTATAACTTAAACCGTAACCAAACGGATATAACGGGCTGTTGTCTACGTCAATATATCTTGATTTGTATTTCTGCTCAGGATCGGTTTTACCAAGGTATGGCCTTCCAGTATTTTTATGATTGTAGTAAAGAGGCACCTGACCTACATTACGAGGGAACGTCATAGGTAGTTTACCACTAGGGTTGCTCACACCATAAAGTGTTTGTGCAATAGCATCTCCACCCATAGTACCCGGCCACCAAGCTTCAAGAATGGCATCCATATTATCATTCTCCCAAGTAAGGGTTAACGGCCTTCCGTTTAATAATACAAGTACAATTGGTTTGTTTAGTTTTTTCAGTTCAGCAAGAAACTCCTTCTGTATACCCGGTAAATCGATGTTGGTACGGGATGCGGCCTCACCAGTCATATTTTCAAATTCACCCATTACAGCCACAATAACATCGGCATTACGGGCGCTTTCAATAGCCTTAGCCATCATGCTTCTGTCATCCTTAAGAATTTCAACACCTTTTTCAAAGCTTACTTTACTTTTATCTTGGATCAGGTTGTTTACACCTTCCTGAAGGCTTACTGCAAAACCGTAACGGTCTCCTGTTGCAGCCCATGAACCTATAATATTCCACTCATCGCTTATTAGGGGACCAACGAAAGCTACTTTTTGGTCTTTTTTAAGCGGAAGTACATTGCTGTCATTTTTAAGTAACACCATTGATTTGTTTGCAATATCTAGTGCTGCATCAAGGTATTCTTTTTTAGTTATGGTTGCTTTTTCCCTTTTCTCATCGTTATAACGGTAAGGATCGTGAAAAAGACCTAAATCATATTTTGCTTCCAGTATTCTACGACAGGCATCATCAATTTGCGCGATAGTAACTTTACCTTCGTCAAGCGATTTTTTAAGGTTTTTTAGGTAAACTCCGCCTACCATATCCATATCAACACCTGCTGTAAGGGCAAGCTCGCCGGCATGCTGGTTGTCTTTAGCATATCCGTGAGGTACCATTTCGTTGATACCTGTATAATCGGTTACTACAAAACCATCAAAGCTCCATTCGGTTTTAAGAACACCGTTTACAAGGAACTTACTACCTGTAGAAGGAACTCCTGATATTTCATTAAACGATGTCATAAAAGTTCTTACACCTGCATCAACCGTAGCTTTAAATGGTGGCAAATAAGTTTCCCTAAGCACCCTTTCACTCATATCTACAGTATTATAATCACGGCCTGCTTCGGCAGCACCATAAGCAGCAAAGTGCTTAGTACATGCAAGTATAGTACCCAGAGACATTAGGTCGTTACCCTGAAAACCTCTTACTCTTGCAAAAGCCAGTTTAGACCCCAGGTAAGTATCCTCACCCGATCCTTCAGACACACGGCCCCATCTTGGATCACGTGAAATATCTACCATTGGTGCAAATGTCCAGTGCACACCGGATGCTGCTGCTTCCTCTGCAGCAATTCTTGCAGAAAGCTCTGCCGCTTTTAAATCCCAGCTGGCAGCCTCCCCTAATGTAATAGGGAATATTGTTCTGTATCCGTGGATAACATCATAACCAAAAAGCAAAGGAATTTTAAGCCTTGAGTTATCCATATTAAGTTTTTGTAGTTTTCTTGTGTACTCAACACCTGTGGCATTAAGTATAGAACCTACATTACCTTTTTTAATTTCATCTATAAAGTTGTTACCGCTTTTAGGACCAGTAATGGTACCATCGGCAGTAAACTGAACCAACTGACCTATTTTTTCGTCAATGGTCATTTTCCCCATAAGTTCTGTTACAAACTCTTCACGGGGTTTAATTTTTTTGTCGTTTTTCCCTTTTTGTGCGTGTACACTTAGCGAGAAAGCTAATAAAAATAGTGCGGTTTTAGTGTATTTCATTTTATTGTAATGTAAATTGAATCCTTTCAACATTAATCAGCTGCTATTGCTTTTGCTGCTTTAACATCCATTCATAAATTTCAGGGTTATCATATACCCTTGTCCAGCTATCGTGGTTAGCATCGTCAAAAATGGTAAGCTCTATATCCTTACTGCAGGTTTTAAGCTTTTTATAAATATCCATTGAATAACTTACATCTACCACATCATCCAGCAAACCATGAAAAATGCGTGTTGGTATATCTTTTATCTTACAGTTTTCTATCATAGGTACCCTGTCTACAAATCCGGCTATAGGTACAAGTGCCGCAAACATATCAGGATGTGAAAAAGCCAGGTTCCATGCTCCCCAGCCCCCCATGCTAAGTCCGGTAAGATAAATTCGGCTGCTGTCTATATTGTTTATCTTTTGAACCTTTTGAATCAGTTTATACAGTACTTCTGAGTCCCAATACTGGTCACTTGGGCACTGTGGTGCTAACACATAAGCATCCAGCTTATGGTCTTTCAAGTATTTTAAAGGTCCGTGAACCTTTACTTTTTCGAGGTCATTACCTCTTTCTCCCGAACCGTGAAGGAATATTATAAGCGGTTTCTCCTCTTTAGTATCTTCCGGTTCGTATAATAAATAATCCAACTGTTTTTCATGCTGAATCTTAACATTAAACGAACCTTCTTTTACCGCCTGAGCAAAAGAAGGAACGCTAAATAATAATGCGGCAACAGCTGTTTTAAGTAAGCTCTTCATTAAAATCCGTATTTACCTGAATGGAATCCAAGTTTTGTTAAACCCTGCTGAACTTCAGGAGCATTCATAAACAATTCCCAAAGTAATCCTGAACGGTAGTTTTCAATCATAACTACCATAGGCCCCTGGTCTATTGCCAGATATCTTTTTGCTGCCCAGTTGTCATACTCTGCACTGTGTGCATCATAAAAACCAGCCGGACCCCAAATAGTAGATTTATAGTTTTCATAAAAATTACGCATTGCTGCGATAGATTCTGTAGGCATATATACAATAGAACTCACAGCCGCCGTAGGAGAAATAACTCCCCTATCGTTACTTGGCATGTGTGCCGTGTAACCTACGCTACCGTCTTCACTACGCGTATAAGAAGCAGTAAGGCCCCAGTAGTTTTCACCATAACCTTTATACTGCTTAGGATTTTCCACACAGTACAAATAGTCAATTTTAGTTTGGTTGTAGTTTACATCCCAGTAATTAGCATACTTATCTGCCAACTGATTAGGATCTAGCCCTACATAAGAATAATGTGCCCAAAACAGTGGCCCGCCATACTCTTCGGCACCATTGTGCTTTACAAGTAAAGGAAGGTTGTATTTAACATTATCTGATTTGATTCCGCCTCCGTTTCTTGCCCAACACTCATGGTAAACTTCAGGTTTAATAGAATGATCCGGTGAAGAAGCACCTAGTACATAAGTAATAAGACATTCATTATAACCTTCAAGGGCAAAATTCATTTCCCAGTTATATTCCGGAGACCAGTGCCAAAACAGTTTATTCTGATTGTTTGTATACCAGTTCCACTCCACACCTTTCCAAAGAGCATCAAATTTTTGAGAAAGCGCTTTTTCCTCTTCGCTACCATCCTTAAAGAACTCCCTTACACAAATGATACCTTCACATAAAAAAGCGGTTTCCACAAGGTCACCACCATTGTCTTTTTTTCCAAAAGGCTGTACTTTTCCTGTATTACCGTTCATCCAGTGTGGCCATGCACCATGAAAACGATCGGCATTCTCAAGAAAGTTTGCAATACGGGTAAGCCTTTCTACCCCCTGTTCGCGGGTAATGTAATCCTGGTTTATACCTGCCAGTATAGCCATAAGTCCGAAACCTGAACCCCCTGTTGTAACAACATGTGCATCGTTTTGCGGGTAGTTACCATCAGGATGGAAACGTTCACGGGCTAATCCCGAATTTGGTTCGGCATAATCCCAAAAATATTTAAAGGTTTCCTTTTGTACCACATCAACTAACTGCTCATCTGTAAGCTTCTTTTCGGTGGTTTCTTTTTTATCTTCTTCAGATTTAGAACTTCCCGAACCACAGGCTACAAACAATAAAGCCGGAATGGCTAATACTAAACTTTTAAGACTTGTAATTTTAACTTTCATACTAAGATATCTTCCTCTCAAAGTAATAGTGAGAGGAAGATGTATTTATTTTTTATTAATAACCAGGGTTTTGAGACATTTCAGGAGTTTGGATCAACTGATTGTAAGGTACCGGGAATAATTCGTGTGTACCTACAATAAACGTTTTACCGTTTGCCTGCATAGCTGCTGCTGCCTGTCCTGTTCTAATCAGGTCAAACCATCTGTCGTGCTCAAAAGCAAGCTCAAGCCTTCTTTCTTTCCAAATTGCCTGTCTAAGAGCATCTCCTGATATTCCTGTTACAGGATCAAGATCTACCCTGTCTCTTACAATGTTCAGGTTAGTTAGAGCCGCTCCAGTATTACCAAGTTCGTTTGCTGCCTCGGCTGCAATAAGGTATATTTCACCAAGTCTTAATACACGGATGTTTTTATCTCCGTCACCATCTCCTGCATTTGCACTGGAGTAAGCTTTTTCATTGTACATAGGGTTTTCAACCGATGCACTTACCTCACGTCCGTCAAATAGTGTTTCACCTGCAAAAATGATTGTAGCATCTCTACGTATAACATCACCTTCTGCATTAAATGCATCAAGAAGGTTTTGTGATGGTGTATTAAAGCCCCAACCCCAACCACTGGTACCACGGGCACCTTGTGTTTGCGAATATTGTTGTACACCGTGAGCTACAGATTCTCCTCTTGCCTGTACTTCAAATATAGACTCTGTACCATTTTCGCTGCTAGCTCTCCAAAGCACAGCATAATCTGTTTCAAGACCATATTCACCTGAAGTAATTACAGTTTGAGCCATATCATAAGCTTCCTGCCATTTTTCCTGATACAGGTATACTTTTGAAAGTAATGCCTGTGCAGCACCTTTAGTAGCACGTCCTAAATCTTCAGAAGCGTATTCACTTTTTTGTGGTAGTCTGTTTATAGCATCTAAAAGATCCTGTTCTATATAAGCATATACCTCTTCTTTAGGAACTCTTTCTACAAGGTTTACATGTTGTAACGGCACATCGCCCCAACCTCTTACCAGAAAGAAATAGTTGTAAGCTCTAAGAAACTCTGCCTCACCTATTAAGCGGCTTCTATGTGCATCACTTATCCCTTCATAATTCTCTGTTAACTCAATAGCTGCCGTAGCACGACCGATAGATTTATACCAGTTAGACCACATAGCACCAAAAGAACCTGAACTACTTGTAAACAATAACTGATCCAGTTCCTGCTTATCTCCTCCTGTATCTGAAGGTGAACTACCTTTATCTGCATTGTCGGATAAGATTTCAGTGATTCCAAGATAAGAGAATGCGTAATCCCACTCTGTAAGCTGCCCATATATACCTATAACAAGAGCATCGGGAGTTGCCTGATCTGTTTCCAGATTTTCTCTTGACGGTACATCCAGATAATCTTCACTACAGCCTGCTAAAAATGCGGCTGCAAAAAACATACAAACTATTTTTCTATATTGATTTTTCATAATGCCAATTTTATAATGTTAGTGATACACCAAAAATGAAACTCTTAGTGTTAGGATAAGCAGAAAGCTCTATACCTGTAGTTTCACCCGGTAAACCATTACTGTTAATCTCCGGTGTAAATCCTGAATATTTAGTAAACAGGAATGGATTTTGCGCTGTACCATATACTCTTACTGATTCTATACCTTTAAACAGTTCTCTAAATGTATAACCCAGAGTAATGTTGTTAATTCTGAAATAATCACCATCTTCAAGATAGTAGCTTGAAGCTCTTGAATCTCTGTTCGCACCCGGTGTAGAGTTTGAAGTACCTGGACCAGTCCAACGACCATCGAACATATCGACAGGGAAGTTTTCACCTCCGTCTATACGTGTACCTTTAAGTCCGTTATACACTTTATTACCTCCTACACCATAACCATCAACAGAAAAATCTATGTTTTTGTAATTGAATCCGATGTTAATACCATAAGTAAAGGTAGGGATATAAGAACCAAATGTCTTTTTATCGGCATCATCAATCCTTCCGTCACCATTTTGGTCTTTATATTTCAAATGACCCGGTTGTGCTCCTGCAATATGCGGGTTAGCATTAATCTCTTCCTGAGTTTGCCAAACACCATCTGCCTCATACATCCACCATGAATAAATAGGCTGACCTTCTGTAAGCCTCTTAGTTATCTGACCGTTAGCTAAACTACCTCCAGTATAACCATCATAAGCGGGCTTAACATTTTGAACTGTATTTTTGTTGTTAGCAAATGTACCTCCTATAAAATAGTTAAAATCGTCTCCAAGAGTATCTCTCCAATTAAGGCCTACTTCAAAACCTTCGTTAAGGATATCACATGCTTCATCATAAAAAGCAGTACTAGCAGCAGAATTAAGTACAGGATTAATTAATAAGTTTGCGCCATCTGTAAGTCTGTGGTAATAATCAAGACTACCTGTCAGCCTTCTGTTAAGCAATTCAAAATCAAGACCGGCATTCCACTCTTTTGTGGTTTCCCATGATATAGGCAGAGCCGGAGAAGAATAATAACTACCAAATACCATATCCTGGTTTGGTCCTAATACATAATTATATGAACCACTATTGTTTCCTGATCTTAAAGTTGTTAAATTGAAAGGAACACTTGCATTACCAATTTCACCATATCCACCTCTTACTTTAAGGAAATTAATAAAACTTACACTGCTTAAGAAGTCTTCTTTGGAAAGTACCCATCCCGCAGAGAAAGAAGGGAATGTACCCCAATATTCAGCATTTTCTTTAAAATTACTGTTACCGTCTCTTCTTATATTAGCAGTAACTAAATACTTTTCATTATAATTATACTCAATACGGCCAAAATAAGAAAGCAAATGAATCGGCGTACTGTAAAATTGTGATGCTTCAGCTGTATACCCCTGAGATTGGTCTATATTCCAGTACTGCTCCTCATAAGGTACATTCCAGTCTTTTAACCTTGCAGTATAAACATCATTTCTCTTATCTTTAGTAATACCTCCTATAACGGTAAAGTTATGGTTTTCAAAAGACTTGTTAATTGTAAAGAAGGTATCCCAGTTGTAACGGAAACTCTCTACATTTTTATATTCTAATGAGTTGTTTGCCCACGTTACAGATTCGGGGTTTGCTATTTGATTATCAATAAACTGCTGCTCTGTTCTTGTTGGGTCATTTGTTAACCAAATTCCTTTAATATCACTAAAAGTTCTTGTTTTAGCAAAACTCTTTGTAAGCCCCAGCCTTGAGTTAACTTTTAACCAACTTGTCACTTTTAACTCTGCATCAAACATACCCTGAAGATAATCTACATTAGTTTCTTCGTTTTGGTAGTAAACATTAGCAAGAGGGTTACCTATAGAGTTTAGTCTACCAATGCTTTCACCGTCTCCGGCAACATAACCAACCATACCTGTTGTAGTGTTATAGAAAGACTGACCAAAAGCACCATTATCATAATGCGTAGGTACTATAGGAGCCTGTCTGTAAGCGTCATTAAACGCACCAAAAGGTTTAGGGTTTATTCTTGTATGAGCATAAGTAACATTTTGGCTTAGTTTAAGCCTGTTATCTAATACCTTAAATGAAGTATTAGAACGTAAAGTATTTCTTGCTATCTTTTGATTCTCAAGGATACCGTCTTCAGAATAGTTGTTATAACTTACATAATAATCCGCATTGTCACTACCTCCTGAAATAGCAATGCTATTGATTGTAGTTTTGCCTAAATCAGTAGTTTCATCTAACCAATCAGTATCATACGGCTGATTTTCCTGTAAGAACCCTGAGGTTCTTCCTTGGAAAGTAAGATTTTCGTTAAAATAGGTTACATACTGACCTGCATTAGCCATTTCAACTTTGTTAAGCAATGATTTTACTGCATATGATGAACTTGCAGAAATTTTCATTGTTCCGGATTTTCCTTTTTTAGTAGTAATAAGGATTACACCGTTTGCAGCATTAGAACCGTAGATTGCAGCAGATGAAGCATCTTTAAGTACATCCATGGTAAGAATATCGCCAGGGTTGATATTATCAATACTACCCACGACAATACCATCAACAACATATAGAGGGCTACTTCCACCTACAGCCGTACCCAAACCTCTAACTCGTACAGTTGGAGTAGCACCGGGGGCATCGTTATTAATAATGTTAACACCCGCAATTTTACCCTGAATAGACCCCATTGCATTGTACTGAGGCTGTTTTGCAAACTGTTCTGCCTTAACTGTACCCACAGCACCTGTTAAATCAGATCTTTTTGTTGTACCGTAACCTACAACTACTACCTCTTCAAGTGTAGAGTCGGCACTTGGTTTCATAGTAACAGACATGCCGGTTGAAGCATTTACTGTCATAGTATCAAATCCAAGCATTGAAAACGTAAGGGGCTCCCCTTCTTTTGCCGTGATAATAAAATTACCATCTAAATCGGCAACTGTACTTGTGTTAGATTGTGTAGCCACAATATAAACATCAGGAATAGGCAGGCCGCTTTCATCCACTACCTTTCCTGTTATTTCCTGTGCATAGGTTATATAACCACCAAGCATAAGAAATACTCCAAGAATAAAGTTTTTCATAAATCGATTATGTTAAAGTTAGTTGCAGACTAAATTAGTGACTATAACGTTGTAGTATACCTTTTTCAAACATATCTTAAACACATCATACATACAATAAAACCACGCAATAAATTGATATTCAATAAATTAAAAAAGAAGCATGTACATCATTATAATAGCAAATGATGTAGTATTGATGTGTTGAAATATGCTAAATATTATAGTTGAAAAATAGTTTTTAGACAAAAAAACAATCTTAATTATACATTAATCATAAAGCTATATAGACTGTCTTCCTGATTTATGTCTAGTTTTTTTCTCAACCTGTATCGATGTAATTCTACTCCGCGGTAAGAAATATTCATTAAAGGAGCTATTTCTTTAGAGGATAAATTCATCTTTAAGTAGATACTCAGTTTAATATCTTTTGAAGTAAGGGCAGGATATTTTTGTGTAAGTCTGTCTACAAATTCCTCGTGGCTTTTTATAAGGTTTTTCTCAAAACTTTGCCATTCATTTTTACTAAGTGAACTGGTTTTAATAATTTTCTTTATTTTTCCTTTAAGCTCATCACCTTCGGCTTTACTTTCTAATGCTTCCTGAATACTTTCTATCATTTCGCTATGCTTGGCGATAGATAATGACTTACCTGCAACCTCCGAAGCTTTATTTTGCACTTCCATTTCAAGCATGTGCTTTTCATGTTGCTGTTGTCTTAGTTTATTCTCAGCCTCCATTTCAAGCTCAAGTATTTCTTTTCTGTGCTTAAGCTCTTCATCATTTAACCTTATCTTTTGTATATACCTAACTTTATTCCAACGATAGTATACAAAGAATACCGAAGAAATGACCAATACATATACAAGTATCATCCACACAGAAAAATACCACGGCAATGCTACCTGAAATTTATAGTTGGCAACTTCAACATACTCTTTACCGTTATTATAGTATACCGAAAATTCCTGCTGTCCGCTACTAAGGTTATTTAGATTTACATTGCCATTTTTAACCGGTATATAATTTCCATCATCATTAAGCCTGTAAAACAAATCTGGCTTGTTATATCCGTAATAATCGGTAACAATATTCATTTCAACCGGCTGATTGTATTTTATCCTGATATCCTGGTCTATTAGTATGTCTTTATAAAAAGCCTCAATAATAATATCTGACTTCATTTTTACAGTATTGGAATCATCAAAACTTAAAAATCCGTCATCAAGATTAACTAAAAGATTATCTCCACCTTTAAATACACGTGTATCTTCCATTATGAGTTTACCCTGATAGTATTTCTCAGGTAACATATGCCATACAAAACCTTCGGCATCTCTGGTTATTAAATAAAGTAAACTATTTTTAATAACTAGAAAACGATTATCATCAATAGGCGAAACATCAGTTATATTTCTAAAAGAATCATTAAAGATTTCATTTTCTTCCAGCTTAGAGGTAATACTATTATAGGTATACCAGGTATTATTTATATAAAACAATATTTCATCCCTATACCTGAAAATCTTAACGGCATAATCGTTATCTATACCATTTTGCTTAGACACATCTGTAAAACGGATTGTATTAAAACCAGCATCATAGGTTATCCTGTATAAACCACGGTAATTATCGGCTGCCCAAATTTCACCAGGTTTGTTTTGCGCCAGGTTTTTAAGAGGCTTACTAAGACTGTCTATCTTTTTATAATTGCTTAGATCATTAATATCTTTATATACAGCTATACCAGCATAATTAGCCTGAAAATAGGCCTGATCATAATCGCTTTTAATAAAGCGCCAACCACCATTTATAGCCCCTTTTTTAACAAATGATTTACCATCATACTTAAAAGTACCGTCGTTATGACCTATTATATACTCAGAACCATGCTTATAAATATCCCAAACCTGCCCTTGTGAACCTTCAACCGTTTTTAGTGACTTATCACTATATTTAAAGAGTCCGTGATTAGTCGCAAACAGATATTCATCATTAGTAACTGAAAGTGAGTAAACAGATCCTAAAATACCCGAATTATCAAAAAATACTGACACAGGAGAATTAACCTCCACATGTGCTATACCATTGTCGAGCCCTAACCAAAGGTCTTTTTCCTTATCGAGAGTAATAGAGAGTACGGCATTATTATTTAAAGCATTTTGCCTGTTTATATTATAATATGAACCGGTACTTATATCCATTATATAAATACCTCTTAAAGCACTCCCAATAGCCAACCTGTTAGTATCAATAAATTTGGCGCAAAGAGTAATATTTTTTTTAAGCAGATTATTTACAGGAGAATCCCATGCGGTTATACCTTTTTCATCACCCACAAAAACTCCATTGTTTTTTGTGAATATAAAAAAGCGACCGTTATTCATTTCCATACCGTGAATAACATTATTTTCCAACTGTGTCCATGCAGTAATCTTTTCCCAAATCTTATTATTTAAGACATATATACCATGCTGAACTGAGGCAGCATATATTTTATCATCTACCACATAACAGTAAGAAACAAGCGAAGGGAATCTTAATTTCTCTATTTGACCATTATTTTCTACATATAAGGCATTAAAAGACTGAAAATAGAATTTACTATTATGCTTAAATATTTTCCAAATTTCCTCATTGTCAGAACTTCCGGTAAAAACATTCTTGTCTTTTGATAATGAAAAGTATTCCATTAGTCCATTGACCCTTTTCCAGTAACCAAACTCACGATAAGAGCCGCAATAAACTTTATCCCCATCTGGATAAATAGAACGAATAATGGTTTTATTAGGTAACGAATATTTTTCCCATTTTACTCCGTTATAACGTAAAAAATAATGTGTGTTAGCAAAGTAAAGCGCATTATCATCACCCTGATTTACACTCCAAACCTGATTATCTCCATTATAGTCTGCCTTTGTAAAGTTCTCTACAAAGGGAAGTAAATCCTGAGCGGTAAGTTTAAAAGTGGTTATTAAAAAAAGGGTAAGCAAAAATCTTACTTTCATTATGAGGGTAGTTTAACATACCAAATTTAGTAAACTAATATCATTATAAAAAAAATGCCCCTTAATTATGGGGCACTTCATTGTTTTCACTTATGTAGTCTTCAAGGTATTTAAACCTTTCAGTAAGATTTCCGTTATGGGTTATTAATGCCCTTTTAAGTATACCATCGGCATCATCATTAAAAAATGCAGGGATAACATGTTTAAGGAACATATCACCAAAACCTTCACTGGCATCCTTAGGCAATTCACAAGGTAAATTATCTACAGCCATCACTACAATAGCTGAAGGATGATACATATCTATCTCCGTATTTTGCCCCGGGTGGTAACCGTAAAAAGGTTCTGCAATAGTAGAGGCTCTTAGCGTACTTGCTATAGGTCCGGCAACATCACAGGAAATATCAGCAATTACCTTAATCTTATTGTTTTTTGAAGCCAGCATATCACGGGTTACTATAGCAGGAGAGCCATTTGCATAAAAATGACCGGCTATAAAAATATCTGCAACAGTAGAAAACCTTTCGAAATCTGACTCATATTTATCCGGATTTATATAAAAATCCTCTTTAGTAGCTTCTTTACCGTCTTTACGCCTGTTATAATCTGTAACATCAAGCTGTACATAAACAGGTTCTGTATAAGTTTTAGTAAGGAAGTTTTCTACGCTCACCTCTTTTACTTTAATGGCATCTAAAATTTCTTTAGCACCCATCCCTACTTTTCCTTTTCCTGTTAAAACAATTTTTACAGGTGGCAGGAACTGTTTTTTTAATTTTGAAATAAGCATCTGCTTATCAGGCAAGGTTTCTGCTTTAGGTAAATTAAAAAGATCAAATTTTAAACCAAATGCCCTAAAACAATTATATGCTCCTACATTACCGGCATACTGACCAAACCCAATTAAACGCTTGTTATTAGCATCTACTATAGTTTCATGGTCATATAGGTCTATATGTTTATTGATAATAGCCTGAAGTAGTTTGCGGTTATGAGCCTGCTTTTTAATGGTATGCGAAAAGAAAAAATATTTTTTACCGGGAATAAGAGCTTCTACAGGTACCTCTTTTACTCCTAATAAAATATCACAGTCACTCAGGTCATTACTCAATTCAAAACCCAGTGCTTTATATTCTTCATCTTTAAAAACCCTTATATCCGAAGGTTCTACCTTAATTTCTGCATGCGGAAACTGCTTCTGCAGCTCGGCCAGTTTTTGTGGTGAGAACACTACCCTTCTGTCTGGCGGAGACTTTCTTTCTTTAATGATTCCGATTTTCATTGCAACTTTTTTAAAGATAAAATAATGTTATCATACCGTCTTCGAAAACGTTTTTTATAAAATAATATAACTTTAGATTGAAAACAGTGCTCAAATATAACAAAATTTGAATGCCTCAGCAATTAAAAAATAAAAATAAAAATGCTTAAATTTGCTGTCTTATTTGGTATCTTTATTAGATATACCTTATTAAGAAACTTACTATGGGGTCGACTGGTTTTGACAGCAGGCCGAATTGAACAGTAAGCACGTCGAGAAGGGGACGATTCTCGTTAATACAAGTCTCAACACTTTTAAACGGCGAAAATAATTACGCTCTTGCTGCTTAATCTGAATTATAGTAAGATTTTAAGCCTCGTTCCTACTAGGTAGGAAGGCGGGATTCTCCTGAAAAGCTCTGGTTTATGGCGTTTCGTATAGGAGAACCGAAAAAATAGACCTGGAGGTTTTTTTGCTTCGCAGAAGCCTCGAGACTTTAGAAGCTAGGTAGTGTGTGGCAGTTTTCGGTCTTGCACACTATCGAAAATCCAAGCGAAAACTAAACGTGTAGAAAGCTCTTTGCTTCCCTGTTTGGACCCGGGTTCGATTCCCGGCGATTCCACAGAGACGGTTGGAAACAAACTTTTCAAAGTTTGCAAAACCAGCCAAAATCTTCTGAAAAGCCTTTAAAACCTGCAAATTTTACGATTTGCAGGTTTTTTTATTTCTGCCTGTATCAACAAATTTTTCAAAAGTGCATAATATCCAGGGTGCAATTCTGGTGCAATCCTACCTTGGATAAAAAAGTGCACCGAAATAGCATCAAAATACTTATCAAATCATTGATAATCAAGGTGTTCAAAAGATATACATCTTGACTTTAGAGTGGCATAGTCGTAAATTTATTAACTTAAACATTGGATTATGTTAGAAAGCAGCTTTGGGTTGAGTTTCTTTATGAAACCCCAAAAAAAAGAAACAAGCCTTAGGTACATCTACCTTAGGATAACCGTTGATGGCATCCGAAAGGAAACGTCAACCAAAAGGACCTGGGACCTCCAGCGTTGGGATGCAAAGCGTGAAAGGGCTGTTGGGACTAAGGAGGATGCAAAAACCCTGAATCACTTCCTTGATACAATGGAAATGAAGATCAATAAGTTCAAAACCGATCTCATGTACACCGAAAAGAGTATTTCAGCAGAGCGGATTATGGATTTTGTATTGGGAAGGATGACATCCAAAGCAACCCTACTGGATGAGTTTGCAAAGCATAATGAAGAGGTAAAGGCACTTATAGGGATTGACTATGCCCTTGCTACCTATAAAAGGTATGAGATTGCCAAATCCCATATTAAGGATTTTATCCTCTACAAGTACCGTACTGAGGACATCGAAATGAGGGATCTGGATTTTGATTTCATCAGCAGTTACGACCTTTACCTGAAGACTGTACGTAATTGCGTCAACAATTCGGCATTGAAGTATATTACCTGTCTGAAAAAGGTCATCTACAGAGCCATGGACAAAAATATCATAGCACAGGACCCATTCAGGGCTTTTAAAAAAAGGGTAACCAAGACCAATAAAAAGCCTTTGACAGCAAGGGAACTCTCAATTATCGAAAATACCGTTTTCTCAACAGCGAGGCTTGAGGTGATTCGTGACATATTCATTTTCCAATGCTACACCGGCCTCGCTTACATAGATGCCTATCAACTGAAGAAAACAGACATCGCTATCGGAATCGACGGTGAGCAATGGATAATATCAAAAAGGCAAAAGACCGGTAATAGCACGAACATTCCGCTTTTGCCTAAAGCGCTCAAAATTATAGAAAAGTATAAAGCACATCCACTATGCCTTTCCAGGAATTCGGTGTTGCCTGTCTCTTCCAACCAAAAAATGAATGCCTATCTTAAAGAAGTAGCCGCAATCTGCGGTCTGGAATGCGAGCTCAATACCCACAAGGCCAGACGCACTTTTGGAAGTACAGTGACTTTGAACAATGACGTGCCAATACACGTTGTGAAGGAAATGCTCGGGCATACATCCATCCGTCAGACCGAATCATATGCTATTACGACCGAGCAGACGATCGGTAGGGAAATGAAAGGCCTTCGCGATAAGCTTAACCCTGAGGTGAAAGAACTTCCTCAGGAAGCTTTTGCACTGATACGGAAACTCGAGGAAGAAATAAAAGCGATTCGGGAAAAATACCAAATCTAAAGGAGGCCTGTTCTGCTAAATTTATAATTTTATACACTTAACCTACCGCAGATGATTATAATAGATCTTGAGGACACCATCATGCCGCACTATGCAAGCGAAGATATGATGAATTATCGTATCATGTCACCTCAGAAAGACGGCACACAGGAGGAACTGATTGTTGAGATTAAGGATATCAACGACCCTCTGCTTCCCAATGCTTTCAACATTGGGTTTGGCCCGCCTGACGGCAATGGCGGCTTTCTGCATAAAGTTTCATTGCCGCATGTCAATACCAACAGGGTATTTTCCACTGTTATAGTATTAGCCATTGCTTTTTTGCAGCAATACCCGGGTACCATCATAGGTATCGATGGCTCCGATGACAGGCGTGCCTATTTGTATCACCGGATGTTCCGTTCGAATTACCAGGCCCTAAGCGATATCCTTATAATAACCGGCGTGGACTGGTATGTACGGCTTTTGAGAAATGGCAATGTAGAGACAGACGAACTCGGAGGCCCGTATTTCAAACCTGCCGGAACCATTTGATTTTCAACGACAAACAGTTGACTTGTACCGCTATTATCTGATAAACTTAAAGGAATAGTTTTTGATTGTTCAACGAAATCTTTATATCTTTATTACTATGAAAGGAGAATTGCAACATACCATTAATGCCATCAAAGGCGTTGCAGCAGGAAGTAAAGCCGTACCTGCGACACATAAGGCTGTCGATGTAGGTAGGCCTGATAATGCGCTTTCAAGGTCGATACGCAATCAAAAGGACGCAGCCCAGTTCAGGTCTGAATTGAAAGCGGCAGTAGCTTTTGAAAAAATGCGCTAGAAATACAGGATAATATAAACAGAAAGCCCGCGATTGCGGGCTTTATCATTTTTAAAGGTTAAGATTTAAAACGCTTCGTAGTCCGGGATGATAGGAAGGCACGTAACTGAAATATCCTAATTCCTGCAAGTCCTTGAAATACTTATGATAGGTGGCTATGCTGCCAATATGGGACAACCGCATTATTGATCGGCGGCTGACTTTGATACCCGTTACCCTATCCTGACGGAACGCCAGGATGAAAATGGCTGTCATTATAGCGACATGACAAGCACGAAGCCTGCCGTCCGATTGGGTCTTTTCAATAAACCCTGCAATTACAGTTGTATCCATAATCAATTTTTGTTCTCACTGAACAGTTCCATAAGGTCCGGTTTGTTATAATAGTAGGAACCCAAAACTTTCCTGAAACGTACTTTACCATTGATACGGAGGTTTTGCAGTGTTCCTGGAGAGATATCCAATAACTTTCTTACCGCACGGCTTTTCAGCCATTCCGGTTCAGTATCGGGCTTGCTGGATTCAATGCCCGGCTGGACAAGGTCGCGCACCGCCTTTAGAAGAGAAATTCCAAACTGGCGCAAATCTTCTTTCGATATACCCTCTTCCATAATTTTACAGTTTTGAATTATATGATACGGTCTACCGGACCGTCACTCATTGATATAAATTTTACTGGCCTGGTTCTTCTTGAAGGAAGGCTCATAACGCAGGTAGCCAAAGTCACTGAGGTCCCTTACACATTTGCTGTATGTTTTGGGCGCTGAGATTTTAGCTATTTTCATGATCTCGAAACTGAAGGCTTGGATAGGATTGATAAAGCCTTTAGCCTTCCTGTAATGGAGCAAAGCAGCAAAAACCCCTATATGGGTGCTGCTTATGCGGTAATCATTGCCGATGGCTGCAAAAAAGTCGGTTAGAGGCTTATCGATTTCCATTACTATAGCGATTGTTTCCTGTGGCATCGCTTTTTTTCTTCCTGGCTTCCGGAACCCTGGTCGTCTACGCCGACATTTTGTTTGCTGCCCTGGCTCTGAGACTGTTTGACCTCTTTGGATTGCTCTTGCTCCTGCCTTGTATCAAGACGTTTCTGGCTGGCATCATAAAGGGTCAGCGTCTTAAACTGCGGAGTGGCCTCGATAAATTGTTTGATCTCTTTTCCGTCTTTCAGGAAAGTAGCCGACTGGCGGTTACCTTTTTTGAGCGAATTCATTAGGTCTTCCTTATGGCTGCTATTCTGGAGCTCTTTTATGGGATGCTTCGACAGGGCAGCCTCCAGGTCAAAACCATAGTTCTGATGATAGTGCTTAAGGTTGAAATTGCCCCTGCTGTCGGCATCCTTGAAATCCATCTGTATCCAGGCATTGTACTCCTCACCTGCCTTATTGGTCAGGTCTTTATTAACGGACCTGCCTTCCATAAGGTTGTACGCCTCCTTTAGGGTTATATTATTTCCTCTGTTGATGTAGATGGTCTGTGCGAGAGTTTCTTCAGAACCCTCTTTTTGAAGCTGCACCCTGTAGGAATTGAAGAAATACAGGTCACTCTGTTCAGATTTTTTAAAATTCAGCTCGGCAGAGACCTTGTCATTGCCGTAAAAGGCATCGTGCTTCATGCTGAATTCAGGCTGGAGCTGCTCCAGATGCTGTCGCAGCTCTCCCTCGAGGGCTTCTCCAAAACCGGTATATTTGACCTGGTCTTTGAGATAGTCAAAATTTTTCTCATTCATAATATCACTATTTAAATTGTTATTTATAAGTGGTGCTGGATTATCATAAAGCGCTGACAGCCCGGTTATCTCATAAGCTTCATGAACCGTAGTATCAATATTGGCATGTTCTATCGCCTCAAGGTCTTTTATAGGTGAATCCATAGGCAGGCTTTTGTAGAAATCGACATCGCTGGACATCTCATAGCAGTGCTCAGCAGCTTCCCATTGGGTTTTAAAGCAGGACACCTCGCTGGTCCAGGTTATTTCCGCAATGGGGAATACTACGAAGTGAAAACCTTTCTGATGCATCATTCTCATAGTTTCTAATAGCTTTTTGTGCTCAGCGATATCAATGATCATCGTAAGGGATTTAAAAGTGGCTTAAGTACTGAAGGTCCTTCCAGCTTTCTGTTACTGATGTCCAGTTCCAGATGTCTTCCACCCTTATTTTCGACCAGCTGGATAACCAGGTTCTTCTTATCGGGAATGGTGAACTTTGGCAGGACAGACACAAAGGTGGTGCCTGATTGCGCAGGGATTTTGCCTGCCAGCCGGTGCATTGCAACAGGATATATTTCCAGTTCCTGTGAAGCGGTCCTCTTGGATCTTTTCTTGTCCCTGACAAAGAAGCGCAATTGGTCGATATCATAACTTATATTCGTTTCATTATCGATTCTCATGCGATAATAAATCAGGTCGTCATGGATGAATAGGCCCGTAATTGACAATGTAATACCATACTTGTGCTCGGTAATTCCATTTATTCTTTTTCGTATATGAAAAACATGCTCGGCAGCTTCCAGAAGCGCTTTCTCATTTGATGCCTCTGAACTGAACTGGATAAGGTTTCCGGTCTTCATGTCAGGAAAAGTGTAGGTCTGGCAGTCAGGGGATTCATCATAACAGACGGCAAAGCAATAGAGTTTTCCGTCACTGGTAAATACCGTGAGATTGGTATCGGCAAAGCCCTGCTGGGCCGCTTTGATCTGAAGCACGTTTTCCATTCCTCTTACTTTCTGGACCAGTATATGCTGGCTCCCCCTATCCACACCCGAAACAGCGAATGGGAACACCAAAGTGGTTGTTTTAGAATAAGCTATAGCGATATCCTGTGTCAGGGCCGGATTTAGTTTGGCTCTTTGTTGCCCGTAACCGATAGGACATGCAAAGGCCAGCATTGCAATTAGTAGAAGTTGTATAAATTTCATAATAGGTTTTTCTAGGATTTGTCTTTTTGTTTTTCATCTCGCAGTAGTACCTGGTAGCCGGCTTTTAATACTACTTTTACCTGCTTTACTTTTTTGCTGAACAGGCTTTTCGCTGCTTCGAAACCGGCACCCGCAGCCTGGGCCTCCCATGAATCCTCCAGAGCGCTTACCCCTAAGGTTTGCATGCTGCGGTCGGCAGAAGCCTTTGCTACATCTCTTGTGATAGCTCCCGGGATGAAGATCCCGCTAAGGCCGTCGAGGTCGTAGATGCTTAGTTCAACCGGAAACAGGGTATTGTTGTAACGGATACTGGGAATGTTTACCTCCAGGCGTTCGCCCTTTAAGGAGCAGGTCCCGTAAATGAATACATTTTTAGGGATTTTTGTCCCGTTAATGGAAATTTCCTGTGTAAGACGCATTTTGATTACAGTGCCGTTCACGATAGTCTGCGTTTCCGCTATAACGGCAGTGATAGCGGCAATCTGGGCATTCTGGTTTGGCGCAGATTCTTCCAGGGAATAAAAGCCATTAGTCTTCTTCCTGCTTACGAAAACCTCGTTGCCCCTTGTATCGGCCCCCTGTAGCAGCGTTACCGGCTGAGCCTCGTTGGTGCCAAAAACCGGAAATACCCGGCCTCTTTCCGCTTCGGAAGCCTTCCTTAGCTTTTCCTGCATACGTCCCGGATACTGTATATCCAGTATATTCTCGAGCATCCCGCTTATTTGCTTGAGCTCCTGGTCGCCATCGATTCCATTATCCAAAGATTCCATTATGGATTCCATTTCCTGTGACCTGACGGGTAAAGGGGGCAGCGTATGATCCCTATAGTTGCTCTTCGTCTTTTCAGCTAGCGGTGGCGGGGCGCTGATGGCCCTTTTTAAGGCTTCGAGTTTTTCGTACACCTTCTCTTCGTTGGGATCGCGATAGGATGACATGATCAATCCCTTTTTTCTGTTAGGGAATTCATGAAGTCTTAAGCTATCCTGGACTTCCGTCGTCGGGACCCTGTAATTGGGGTCTTTTTTCTTAAGCTCTTCAAATTTCATGGAATCCAGGGCAGCCCGGTCATAATAATTGAGCTTGTTCATGGGGTCCTCCCCCGTAAGCCTGGATTGGGGCAGCTTGATATTGAATCCCTGTCTTACCTCTGGACTGTCTGTAACTTCACCTTTTCCCCCACCCATGATCCAGAACAACAGGGTCACAAATGGCAGAGCCAACAACGGAAGGACAAGCAATAGTTTTCGTTGCCTGATTCCCCCTTGGGAGTCTTTTCTATTTTCCATTCTTTTTGTTTTTATAGTTTGATTCATAATAATTACTTACCATCCTGATGCTGTCCAGTAGCCCGGGACGTGCACGGCGAATACTGTCATATTGCACCGGATTGTAGCGGCACAGGCTGTCTATCTGCATTTCGAAACGAGTGATCTCATAGTAATCCTGTTGGTTCAGGTCTGAAGGTGCGGGGCCCGCCCTATAACCTGCGGTCTTCACCTGCCGCATCGGCTCAAGCTTTGGCGAGAGGCTGTTGTTGCCCCAAAATCCATGAAATATCAAAAAAATGCAATAGCTTCCGAAACTAAAAAGTAGGGTTCCGAAGAGCACGTATACTCCTGCTACCGACAGTCTGGCCGTCTTACGCTCCATCCATCCGGCCCAACGGGACTTAGCCATAAGATACACGTAATGTGAATAGCCACGGATGCTATTCCTGAAGTCGCGTTTCGTATTTCGGTCGTTTTGGCGTTCCATAGCATTATTTTCTGTTTTCTGAGTTGATATCCCTATTCTCCAGTGTAGTCCAACGCTCAATGAGGAAGCCATGCGGATTATTATCGCTGCGGGAGACATTTCTCAGGCTGCCCTCGGTCACAAGGCTTCGCCTGACAATGCTCGTTGGTCGTATGATCTTTTGGATTGCATAACAGCGAAATTGATAGGGGTAGCTATCGGTATTGATACGCACGCTGTCCACCCTGATGGTCTGATTGATATTTCCTGATATGACTCCGGCGTAATACCCGTTTTCTTTCAGGTCATCGTAGATGCGTTTTGCCGTATCATCAGCCAGATAGAGCGCCTTGGTGATATTCTCTTTTATTGCCTTATCATCCGGATCCAGGGTAAAGAAAAGGCTATGGAAGGTTTTAACGTGGTCACGCGCCTCCACAGGGATGTTATCCCTGCGGTCGGAAGCATAGGCCTCCAGTGCTTTGCCATTGGCAAGGATATAAATTTTGTCCTGCATCAGTTCTACCAATGTATAGCTCTTATACAGAGCATATATACTCACTGAGCCACAGCTCAGCACCACCACAATAGAAAAAGCCCTTACATAACGGAAAGCGCTATCGATGTTTTTGAGTTTGGTAAACATAGTAAACGGTTTTGGTTAGGAATTCCCTTTGAGCTTATCACCCATGTACTTATCCTTGTCGTCGAAATACTCCGAGGACCCACCGCGTCCTGACATGCTTTGCCATAGCTTTGATGCAGCATTTCCCATTGCATCTGCCGCCATACCCGTACTGGCAGAGGCAGCACCGGCCGTATTGGAGACTGTGGAGGTCGCAGCACTGGTGAATACATTGGTCACTTTTTGCGGCAGTGCACCACCACCTGCTGCATGCACTATATAATTGGCAACAGAAGGGACCGTAAAATACCCTACTATGCCGATGATCATAAATACCAGATAAGCCATATCGGTCCGGCTAAAGAAAGTATCTCCGTACTCGTTGACCTGGTCGATATCGATCAGAAGCATTTTTTCCTGGATCTTGCCGATAATGCTTCCGAAAATATTGGCCACAGGCAGCCAAAGGAATATGTTGATATAACGTGCTATCCAAACCGTAAGGGTATGCTGAAATCCGTCAAATACTGCTATGCCAAAAACTAACGGGCCCAAAATTGATAATACGACCAGTTGGAAGGTACGCAGGGTATCAATACACAGGGAAGCGGCCTCAAAAAGCACACGGAGTACTTCACTCATCCATTCCTTTACAGAGTTCCTGAAATTATAAGACATCTTTGCCATATAGAACTGCATTCCGGTATCCATACGCTCGAAGATCCCCTGATCGGAAAACTCTGCGCCGTCGTGCGTGTACTTGTACCACCGCTCTTTGTCCCCATCGCCGTCCTCACCCACGTACATCTGCCAGGTGTCCGTAGTTTTGATCGCTTCCTCTTTGCGCTGCAGCAAAACTTCTATAGCCTTGTTGGAATCCTCTACCATTCCCGCTGTAGCGGTTACCGTGGGCTTCATAACGCCATTGATCAGGGCGAGCACCGATGGGAATATCGTGATGCAGAAACCAATCACAAAAGGTCGGAATAAGGGATAGAAGTCGATGGGTTCCGCATTGGCCAAATGCCGCCAGACTCGTGATGCGATATACCATATCGCGGCAAATCCGGCAATTCCCTGGGCCACGCCGATAAGGCCCGAGCACAGTGGCATCATCTCATCATACAATTGTTCCAGCGTGCCGTGCAGACTCTCCATCTCGTCTGCAAATGACTGCGACCGGGCGGAAGAAGGCAATAACAATGCTGTAGCGGCAGTTAGCGCAGCTGTTCTTAGGTTTTTCATGAGCGGTGGGGTTTAGTTGTTGATTCCGTTCAGTATGCGTAGCGCTTTTACATCATGTTCTTCTTTAGCACGCTGTAATGCAAGTATTTTGGCATCACCGTTAAAGTCGCGCAGGAAGAGCAGTTTCTCCTGCATATCGTCATAGATCCTGTCAATGGCCTCTAACCTTTCATTGTCCGACATCCGCATACTCCCGGCAGTCAATATTCCTGTGAGCTCGTCAAGATTACGCAGACTCTGCTTGAAAAGATTATCATAGACCGTGGTAAGATATGACAGCTCATCAGGGTTAAACGCCCCACTGATGCCAAAGGCATTCCTGGCAGCCTGATATTCCTGCACAAGGAGAATCTGGTAGTCGATAATATCGGCGACCCTCTTGTAATTGCGTACGGTCGGGCTCACCTGTAGCAGGGCATCCAAAAATGTCTCGTGCAGTTTAAAGTTGCCTTCCGACAGTTCTTTTACGGTATTATAGCCTCCATTGAGTATCTCATAACCTTTTTTCATATCCTTCAGAATGGATCTGAACTGCACCAGTTTTTCAATGTTTAGGGCCAATTGCTGCAATTCCTGCATTTGTGCCGTTGTTTTGGCAGGTAACAGCCAGATCAGCATAAAAACGGCTGAGGCAAGTAGCTTTTTCATGGTTCGGCGGTCAGCTTGTTCAGTACTCTTCCTTTGTTGATATCATTTTGGTCCTGCTGCCTTGAGGCCAGCAAAACCTCCAACTCTGCGCTGAAGCTTTTGGAAAAGGCATAGTTGTCAAGCATTCGCCCATGCAGATAGTCGATTCTGGCAAGACGGTCCGAATCCTCCATCACCAGTGAAGAATCGGAAAGCACCACGAGTAGTTGGTCAAGATTTTCACGGCAATCGGCCATAAGCCTGCCAAAAACCCTTTCTGCGTACTGGCGTTCGTTCCCCAGATACAGGTCGTCATACAGGAGATCCGACGCCTCCTGCCGTTGCTTTAGGATCTTAAGCTGAAGGCCAATGATTTTGGCAATCTTATCATAACCGGCGATGTTGGGATTGACAGTCGCTAGGGCACTAAAAAAAGTGGAATGCAGGCTGAATTCTCCATCCTTGAAATCACTTATCGTATTCAACCCTTTTCTTGCTATGGAATAGCCTTTTTGTACATAGCCTCCGTACACTTTAAGTGCGGCGATTTGCTGCAGCAGCACCTTTTTTTGGGAAGACTGCCCAAAAATGCATGCGCAGGCAAATAATGCGGAAACTGTTATCAATACTTTTTTCATAACTGCTCAGTTTAATGGTTAAGACCGTACAATCGTCTCACCCAATCTACATCACGTTGTGTTTTGGCGCGCTGCAGGCTAAGCAGGATATTTTGCCGGTTGAAGCGGGTGAGGTCATCATAGTTCCTGTCAATCCGGTCTGCAGCTGCATTGATCATATCCAGTCTCCGGGCATCACTCATCTGGGTAGAGAAAGATTCCAGGATCATGAAAACCTGATCCATATCGGACAGGCTCTCGCCGAGGATCCCGGAATAGACCTTTTGCATATATTCAATCTCATCATCGCTGAAATGGGTGTCCTGCTGGAAAAGCGCCCATGCCCTCTGATACTGATCCACCAGCCTTGCCTGCTTTTCGGTAATGTCCCTCACCCGCTGGTAAGTACTGATGACGGATTTCACTTGCATAAGCTCGTCGTAGTACTCCTTGTAGAGATCTTGCTGTCTTTGGGTCCAGTCGGATATCTCATTGAGTTTTAGCTTTGAAAGGGTATTCTCAATTTCCTTTTGGGCATTCTGGAGCCAGATGGTCTTGTTCTGTAATCGTTGTATCCTGAGGTCAATGGCCTTAATCGCTGCTTTGACGGCTGCCTTTATAATCCCGAAAATCGGCGGTGGCGGCGCCGGTGCAACCGTTCGGGCTTCTGTTACGCTAATGAACAGAAGGCACAACAGCCCTATGGTAATTCTGTTTCTTATACGCATGGCTTTACTTTTTAGATTCGTCACGAATATCCTGAGCCAGTGCTGCTATCGCCTTGCGGATATCCCCGTCAAAGCGTGCGGCATAGGCCTGTACTTTTACTTTTTCGCTTTCCTCGGTAGTGTAGGCAAGATATTCCTCCAATGATACCTCTGTCCTGTATACCTTGGACTGCATTCCTCCCAGTGAAATAAAGACTTCCTTATATTTTCTTGAGGTGTCATTGGCTTTATTGACCGATAGCACCAAAGCCTTTTCTTTTTCGGTGAGCCCCAGTAGTTCCTGTATCTGGTCAAATTTGTTCTGGTATTTGCTCTGGTCCAGCAGGATCTTGCAATCACTGTTGTTGATAATGGCCTGCTTTACAACCGGTGAAGAAATAATATCCTCTACCTCCTGTGTAACCACGATCGCCTCACCAAAGAACTTGCGCACTGTTTTAAACAGATACTTTATGTATTCTGCCATACCTTCCTTTGCGATAGCTTTCCACGCTTCCTCTATCAATATCATTTTACGGATTCCCTTAAGCTTTCGCATTTTGCTGATAAAGACTTCCATGATAATGATGGTCACCACCGGAAATAAGATGGGATGATCCTTAATGTTGTCCAGTTCAAAAACGATAAATCTTTCTTTGAGCAGCTCGAGATTTTCGGTAGCATTAAGCAGGTAGTCAAACTCTCCGCCCCGGTAATAGGGTCGCAGAACATAAAGGAAATTATTGACATCGAAATCCTTTTCCTTTACGTTGTCACCTTTGAGGACTTCCAGAAAATCATTCTTTAGGAACTCATAGAATGTATTGAAGCAAGGGAACAGATCAGGCTGGCTATCTATCTTGGAATAATAGAGTTGCAGGGCATTGGAAAGCGCAACATATTCACTGCGGTTATAGGTCTCATCGTCCTTTTTCCACAAAGCCAGCAGCAGGGTCTTGATGCTTTCCTTTTTTTCGGTATCCAACTTATCCCCTTCACCGATATAGAAAGGGTTGAAACGGATAGGGTTACTTTCCTCATAGGTGAAATAATAGCCCTTTACCATATCGCAGAGCCCCTTGTAGCTATGCCCCACATCAACCAGAACGATATGTGTTCCCTGCTCATAATAGCTGCGCACCATGTGATTGGTAAAAAAGGATTTGCCGCTGCCCGATGGTCCAAGAATGAATTTATTCCTGTTGGTGCATATTCCTTTTTGAACCGGCTCATCACTAATATCCACGTGCACCGGCTTTCCGGTAAGCCTGTCGCCCAAACGTATCCCTATCGGGCTTATGGAGGAACGGTAGCCCGTCTCAAGGTTCAGAAAACAGGCGGCCTGTTCCGCAAAAGTGTCAAAAGTATCATTGATAGGGAAATCAGCAGCATTTCCCGGAATTCCTGCCCAATAGATCTGTGCTGCCCCAACGGTCTCCTGTTTTGCTGCTGCGTCAATCTGCGCCAGGGCTGAGGAGACCTTATTCTTGAGATCTTTAAGCTGCTCTTTCTCGTCACACCAGACAAGTACGTTGAAATGTGCTTTGACAGGTAACCGCTGGGCTCCGATGGCCTCATTAAGGAAGTCATTGGCAGCATCCCTTGCGATATGGTTTTCCCTGCTGTAGGCAGAGAGCGACTGTAGCCGAAGCCTTTTGCTCTCGATACGCTTCAGGGTTTTGGCCGGATCATCGATAAAAAGGTATTGGCTGTAAATATGGTTGCAGGAAAGCAACTGGCCAAGTGTCGAGGCAAAGCCTACGCTGAATTTTGTCTTATCGGTAGAATACCTGTCGTAGGTGATCCTCGAACCGCACAAGGCCGGAAGATCGGCCGCATCTCCAAGGGTGTACAACTGGCAAAACTTGCCATTGATCAAAAGGCCGTCTTCAAAAGCGATATCTCCATACATATAATTTCCCGTGGTATCGGAAAGGCTGCAATACTGCTCAAGGATCCCCACTTGCCTGGGAAGGCTGAGTAGCTGCTGGTCCGAAAGTCGTGAAAAACATACAAAACCGCTGTCTTCCATAATCCTGCGGAACTGTCCTGCTGCATCAAGAAAATCCTGTAGTGCCGTTGGATTAAGCGACTCTTTAGGAACCAGTGTCCTTCTGAGAAGACTGGAAAACAAGGAGGTAGATCCATTTCTTCCTTCCGGTTTTTGGGTAATGAAAAGATAGCAGGAATGGTCAAGGAACGGGCGTTCGTTAAAGAACCGTTCGCTGCTCCTGCTTAAAAAGCTTGTGTCATCGTTAGTAAAATCGGGGACGTACCCCTTTTCCAGGAACCAATCCTGTTTGTAAAGGATACTGTGTTTAGGCAGTACTTTTATAGCCTTTAGCCAGGTTTGGTGTAATGACTCATATTCCTGATCTGACAGGGTAAATAACTCGGGCAGCTCAACTTTATAGGCAATGGTGACATCGCCCATTTTTGAGAGGATGCAATCGTGCTGTACATCCATGATCGGGAATACCTCTTCCAATCTTGTTTCCTTTTTCATCGTCCTTTACATTATTTATTCCAAAAAAACACACTTCTGCCGTAACACTTTATAGCACTGGGGAGCTGTCTTCTGGCCAGTGCCTTCATCATTCCGTACTCCCCGTACTTATGGCTCATCTTATAGACCCTGACCACCAATAAAGTCCCTGCAATACCGATAAGTGCAATACAAAGCAGTGACGGCACACCGGCTATATACATAGATGCAAAAAGCACCATCAGCACTAGTACCCCAGCCCCGAGATACCATATGTATTGCGCTTTTAGCCCTTTAAATACAATGCTTTGGTTGATCCCTTTATTGATCTTGTAAACGCTGCTGGACATCGCTTGGACAATCAGATGCCAAAGAAAGACTGTATGACCGTAGCAACGACCACAAGAAAAACGCAACTGCCAAACCAGGCTGCCGCAACCTTTCCGGTATCAGGATCGCCCGCATTCCATTTCTGGTACACTTTTACTGCTCCGATGAGCCCCAATATGGCCCCTACAGCATACATAAGGTCGGTACCGGCGTCAAAGTAGCTCCTGACCTGCTGATTGGCTTCATTTATGCCGGCTATGCCATCCTGGGCATAGATACTGTGGGCCGGGAGCAGGACAATAAATGCCATAAGCCAATACGGCTTTGTCGCTTTTAATTTCCAATTCATGTTTTTCATATCGCATCATTTAAAAGTTGCATATTTAAAAATAGCGGAGGCTGTGCCGCTGTTACGCTCCCCTTTCCTTCTGTCACGTTTCCTTGCTGCACTGGGATGAGCAGGGACCAAACCTCCGCATAATTTTTAATGGTCTACCCATAGCTTATCGACTTCTTCCTGAGTGAGGGAAGCCATACCCTGCTCTTCGCCTTCAGAGACAATAAACTCGTTTATCGAACCGCGGAACCGTGATTTTCCAAGGGAAGGATAATCACCCAGTACCTTTCTGATCCCGGGTAGGAAATTTTCCTTTTCCGTTCTTTGCTCCACAGCATTTGTAACCAATGATTTTACCCTTTCAACCAATTCTTCAACCGTCTCAAAGTCGGTCAAAATTGTTTTTTTAGGAATATTTGTTACTGTCTGACCGGTAGTTTGTGTGGATTCAAAGGGTGTACTTTCATCGTTTTCGCCCGGCAGGGTTTGGGGGTGGCTTCTCAACATGCCGCTCCAAAGGGACTTGATGTCGTAGTAGTATATTTTAGCCCCGAGGAAGGAATACCATAACAACAGTACAACTGTTGTAGTGGTCAGGTAGGCAGACCATGAGATTTCTGTAAACATAAGCATTCATTTTTCGTTCAACATTTATCAGCTATATTCCGGTTTCTCCGGATGTAAACATTTACAAAACAAAGGAATGCTATATTTCAAGATGTAAAAAGTACAACTTTGGGTTGTACCCCAGGTTGTACCCTGGCTATATAATAAGGCCTAATAGGTCTTGAGTTTCCTAATGAGTTTTTCCAGGACTTCGATCGCAATGGCTTTATCTCTTTCTTCCGCGTTATAGGATTTCGATCGCACTGAATCATAGGATAGTTCACTCTTGTTGGCTGTAGAAAGATGGGGCACAATCTTTTTGAATACATCGCTCATTGAACGGGCATGCAGCAACTTTGATTCATCTGCTGCTCGTAAAATGAGTGCGATCTGGTCGACGGACAGATTGACGGTAAGCTTATCGGTCACTTTGGTTTGCCCCAGGTTGTTCTTCTTAAGTTCCTTTATCGGATTGGGTGCAAGGTGCATAGTCTTTTCCAGATAGGCGATTTCCTGCTCAAACCAATTGCTCAATATCGCCTTTAGTGTTTGGTGTTCCGGGTAGAGTATCATACTGCGGTGGGTATGCATCTGACGAAATTCCTTGAAGTGGAAATGAAGGCTGTCGATCCGTTCCGTCTTGGTGGCGAGCCCATTGATTTTATTGGCGATACACCGGGTAAAATAATTGATGTAACTCCTGCTATTGAAATTCATATAGATCAAAAGCTCATTTAGGGCATTGTATATGCTGGTCTGGGTCTCGGATAACCCGAGCAATTCAAGTTTCTGGACAAGTTCTTTGCGATAAAGCAGCTCTCTGAAAGTGATACTTTCTGTTTTCTTGGCATTTACGAACTTATAGAGGTTATCCAATACAAGAGAGCTGAAAATGGGATCTGCTACATCCGCTACAAGTTTTTTTTGGAGGTGGTCCAGTTTTAGCTTTAGCTCTTTTCGGGACACATTGAGATAGGTAGAGGGCACGCGCTCCTCCATACTAAGGAAATTCGCAAACCTTACCTCAATAAAAAACAACAGCTCATCCAGGCAGGATACAACTGTCCTGGAGAGATTACAGTATTCGGACTTTTCAAAGGCATCGTTTTTTTCATATCCTTTCACCGTGTCAAGCAGGATGATCAGTGCAGAATGGTATTTTTGGACCAACAGCCGCAACTGACTTTCTTTATGTAATGAAAAGACCTGGTTTTTGAGCTCAGATTGTATCTGAGTGGTTTCTATAAGTGCTTTTTCAGACAGGCTTTGGATATCATCCTTGGTAAGGTCTTGAAGATATATTTTGGCGGGGTTCAGGGTTAGCGAGATGAGGGTGTCAAGCCACTCTAGGGGATAGTGTTGTGCCATTTTCTCATGTTTTTAAATAACTTTTCCGATACGCTGAGGGGGTCTTTCCCATATGTTTTTTGAAAAATGTACTAAAACTCGCCGTGCTGCTGAATCCAAGTGAGTCAGAAACGGAAGTAATTGTAGCATACCCATCCAGTAGGAGCGTCTTCGATCGGGAGATCAGCGCTTCAGAAATATAAAATTTCGGCGTTTTGTTACTTGTTTCCTTCATGATCCTGGTAAGATGCCCTCGTGTAATGCATAACTTGTCCGCATAATAGCAGACCTCGTGGCTTTCGGTGCATCGAAGTTCTACAAGATCAATAAAACGCCTGGCTAGTTGCCCTTTCGGGGTCAGCAATGAAATGGCGTTTCTGAGGCATCCTTCAAGCCGCTCGCTAAACTTCCCCGATAGAAGGCCGATCAGATAAACTAGAAAATCTGATGTTATTTCATGTGTGGCGGAATAAGAGATGAAAAGGCCCTCCAATAGTATAACGATAACCCGGTGCTCCGCCGGAGCAGGATCATACCGACCTCCTCCAAAGTGCACCGGGGTTACCTGGAATTTCAGATGCTTAAACCGTAATCCCTCATGTTTAAAAAAATTACTTGAAAAAGAAATTACAAAACATCTCAATGACCTTAATTCATTGGCTCTGACATCGTATAATCCATTCTCGATCCAAGTAATAGTCTTCGCTTCCAGAGACAATATAGTGTTGCTTTTGATAGTCAGGCAGCCTTTTAAGACATAAACGATATGAAAGTAATGCTCTGCCAGAACACCTTGCAGCGCATGGGGAGATCGTATCAATCTTGCTACAATATCCTCTTTTAGAGCAATCATGGTTTCGTCATCCATAACGATCAAAAACAATCATAATGTTACAATAAACTATATTTACCGGAGAGGGAATATGTTATGGCATCAGCCGGACCAAGGTCGGCACCATAGGTGGTGGTGGCAATGTGTCCTATGGACAGATCCCAGTCACGGTCCCTCCTTCTTTTTTTGCTCTCGGCATAGAATCCGTTGTTCAGGATGGTACTGGTGATCAATAGGATCTCGGAATCATTAGGTGTAAGGCCGGGATTGTTCGAAACAGAAGCATCATATTCCAGCATATAGCTATTGACGGCATCATACTCCATATTTTCCATTTTTAGAATTTCTAAATTCTCATATAGCTGCAATAATTTTTGTTTTCCGGCTTCCGATAATGAGGTTGCCTGCAGGGCAGCATACAGGGAACTGTTTATAGCCTGGCTTTTAATGGCTGCCACGATATCAGGGGATACGGGAATATAAGGCTGGCTATTTAACAATACCGAAAAAGAAGGATCCGATATAGCAACGGATTCAACGTTGGCAGCAACATTCGTACTGCTCCCGTAACCATACCCCTGCGCTGTATAACTCTCATAAATACTGATATATAATTCACCTAAGGGTGTTACGCCGAGAGCCGGATTGATTATAGTATCGGATTTGATAGTAACCAGCGTCGGTTCTGACTGGTCAGTGTCTGAAAATCGGACAGCGTCATCACTGCACGATGTCATTAAAAGGATCAAAATAAAAATAGCTGTTGCTTTTCTCATGTTCGCAAATGTTAAGTAAGATTTTATAATCGGTTCATTTGCCCGGGCGAGGAATGTTAGCGTGTCGCTGTCACCCCCTGAATTCGAAAGCAAAGCTATCCGGCATAATCATGTGTTGCAAACAGTTACTTCCTTCTTTTCAGAAATTGCACTGTTGAATTCCGGAATTACATATCATAAAATTTCCCTAAAGAAGCGTATTAATAAAAGCTTTGGATTATTTTTGCCCCCCCACTACTACTTACATCTTTGTAAGGCCTGTCCTAAAGAAAGTGCTATCGCGCAACAAAACAATAGTCTCTTTAAATGATACAGCGAACCTTAGTTTTCATCACAATCCTATTCCTATGTTCTGAAGTTCTTTGTCAGGAAAAGGCAGTTGACTCGCTTTGCTCTCATAGTTTCGACCAGCTCTACAGCCATATTGAGAAATACAGCGGGCAGAAAGAAGTATGGCCCTATCTCCAGGCTTACCTTATCAAGGCCAAAAAATCCATAGAATGGGACGAGACCGTTAACGCTTACCATTATATACTTTCGGAGTTGCCGGATGACCAGCGAATGGTTTATGCAGACAGTATGATCTACGCGGCAGAAAAAAGTGAAAGCAATAAAGTAATCGGCTCGGCCTACCTTACCAAGGGGATACTATTTTACAACCGAAAAAATCATACCCAGGCCCTTGATAACTATGTCATTGCCAACCGTTACTTGTCACGGGTGAATGACGATTATCTTAAATACAAGCTCAAATATAACATAGGACTGATCAAATACTATCTGGGGTTCTATAATGAAGCGGTTTCACTCTTCAGGGAGTGCGTAAATTATTTTGAACAAGAAGACAGACGGGCATACCTTAACGCGTTGCATTGCCTTGCGCTTTCTTATAACCGTCTAGGCAAAATCACTGAATCCGTGACGATTAACGATAAGGCCTTTCAGGAAGCCCGCAGTTTAAAGAGAATCAAAATAATGCCTTATATACTACAGCTGAAAGGTGTTAATCTGTTTTACGTATCCGACTATAAGGATGCCATCGCTGCTATTAAGGGAGTACTGCCTCAGATTAAAAAGGACGGGGATTTTGGTAACGAGGCCGTAGGCCTTTTTTATATAGGCAGAAGTTACTGGGAACTTGGGGAGAAACAGCAAGCGGTAAGTTACTTTAAGAATGTGGACAGAATATTTCTGGAGAAAAACTATATCCGCCCTGATCTGAGACAAAATTATGAACTGCTAATAGATTATTACAAACAGCAGGAGAACCTGAAAATGCAGCTTTATTATATTAACAGGTTATTAAAGGTAGATAAGTTAATGGCCAGGGACTACAGGTATCTTTCAGCAAAGATCCATAAAGAATATGACACTACAAGGCTTATAGAAGCTAAGAATTCAATACAAAAGGAGCTTGAGCGGGAAAAAAATAATCGTATAATCCTTGTTGTAGTCATTGTGGTTCTTATGATATGCCTGGGTAACTTCACCTATTTTCATCTCAACACCAATAAAAGATGGAAAAAAAACTTTGAGGAATTGATGGCCAATAAGGACAAACCCAGGTCAGCCCTGGTTAAGACCTCCGCCACAAAAAACCTTGATATAAATCCTGAAGTAGTCGGGCAGATTCTCAGGAAATTGGAATTGTTTGAAAAGCGGCGGTGTTTTTTAAAAAAGGATATAAATGCCTCAATGCTTGCCTCGGGTTTCCAAACGAACTATAAATACCTTACAAAGGTCATCCATTTTCATCGAGAGAAAAATTTCACGGCATATCTGAATGATTTGCGCGTCGACTACATAATAACCCAATTGCAGAGCGATGCAAAGTTGAGGTTATATACCAACAGTGCCCTAGCTGATGAAGCAGGATTCAGCACTACTCAGCACTTTACCAAAGCCTTTCAGAAGAAAGCAGGGATGTCTCCAACTTTCTTCATAAATGAATTGAACAAATCTCTTTAAAAGGGTTTTGTGATCTCAGTTCATTATATAAGATAAAGTAACTGTTTTTTTCTACCGCATCATATCGGTAAGTGTCATTGCGTCACCCTCCCTGAAATGTACTATTTTATCAGGTTCTGAGACAAACCAGACAAAAGAGCCCCAGGCTAGATCGATGATAGTTTTCTTGAAACCTGCTTTTTGACGATCATGGTAAGCCGTTAGAAAGGCAATATGCTCCCGCATAAATCCTGCGGCGTCCGTTAGGGCATATATTGCATCTTTCCTTCTCTGGGTAATGGCACCATCGGTGGCGACAACCTCCACAAATATCAGTATGGTGTTGCCATGCCTGACATCAGCCAGGATTATATCCGGGAGATCCCTGTCGGGCTGTATCCTCAGGCCTATATCGTTTGCAAGCGATTCGTCGAGATAAGGTACCTTCGCATCGCTGGTACTTAACCATAAAACCGCTGGATTTTCTAAAAATGAACTGGCGAACACCTCTATCACTGCCTTGGAAATATCCGAACTGGCTCCCGTACTGAGCCTTCTTGCCTCTCCGTTAGGAAATCTGACCAGGACATGATTATCGCCCGATCCCGAGGTGCGTCTGGCCAGACTTATCCGTAACCTTGCATTTGCTGTAAGGTTTTGTTCCTGCCAGTTGGTTATGGCATCGGTAAGCGCTTCTCCTGTCAATCCGGGATCAAAAAGTTCTGAGAACTCTCGTTGGAGGGCGTATCGTGGCCGGCTTGATGTTGTAGCGACAGATTGCAGGACGAGTACCGCACCAACCTGCTGCAAGCCCTCTCGTAGCGTTTCATCGCGGATTGGCTCCCTTGTATTATCCGCATACCATCGTGTTCCCTCAACTTGTGTCCCTTTTTTTAAGGCTTCACGACCATAAGTCAGGCGTTCTGCATTGCTTTGAAGTACAGCCTGTTCTTCGGTCATCCTATAAACATGTTTGGGGCCAGCATAGATCGAATTGCCATCTACTGCACCTATATACAGCATAGTAAAAATGGTACTGGCAGCCATTGTTCGGGTTACGTAGTTACGATTGGCGGTACCCTCAGGAAATATTATAGGGAGGCGTTCAAGTATTAGATCTCTGCTTATGTATGGTGGTAATTGTATCTCCATTATTATAGGGTGTAAAGCTCGTAGCATTCTTTTTCGATAAGTGCCTTATGCGCCTTTTCTGCTACGAGTTGTGTTAATTTCTTAAGTTTTGAAGGGCTCGGGATTGGTAATGATTCTAGCTCATATGCTGAAACTGCTACACTTCCGCTTATGGTACGGAAAGCATCATTGACTGCCCTGCTATTTAAAAAAGCACATACAACTTCTAAGCTGACCGGCGGGGATTCCGTAACAGGAAATATCATATTGAGATGATTTTCTATCACTACCGCTTTTCGCTTATCTAGTAACGATTGCGGCAATACCGCAGCATTTAGGCGTTTCTCCTGCTCTTTTGATGTTGTGCGTTGCAGAAGGATGCAGGGCCTGGTAGTGAGAAGGAATTCCTCGCCATTATAATGAAACCAAAAAGAATGATTTTTTTTCTCCGCTCTGTGTATAAATTCACCATCCTGTGTCACTGCTTCTGACCATATAACCGGATAGGCATTTTTTTTATAGCTGTCATTGAGTTGTTCCTTGTGGCGGTTCCACACTAACTGCCCCGTGCTGATTCTAAAGCCCCAGTTTGACAATCTGTTTGACATTTTAACCATGGCAGGAACCGAGAGAGACTGACCGATGCTTCGCGGCAGGATCCATGGTTCTGACTTTTTGGTTGGCAATGAAAAATCACCCAGCCTTTCTATGATTGACTCGTCATAAATGGAGGTGGTAATCTCATTTACCAGCACCTTAGATCTTTTGAATTTCGCTTTTCGATAGGTCGCCAGCATGGTTTCCTGCAGCACATCATCAAAAACTCCTTTACGAACCGCAACAAAATCAATCTCTAACGGTGTTGCGGTGCTTAGGATGTATTGCCTTAAGTTCTTAAAATACTCACCCGAAAGGAAGCTTGTGGGAGTGAGATATCCCACTACACCATTGGTTTTTACCATATTTAACGCCAAATGCGTAAAAAGCCCATAAAGATTAGGATGCCCAAATAGACTATCCTTATATTTCAGTTTTGTCTGTTCGCTTAATTTTAATTTACCGTAAGGAGGATTTCCAATGACAAGGTCAAACTTCTCCTCTCTTTCGAAAGAATATTCAAGGGTATCGCAAACCGTCACGAGATTGCGCATCCTTCTGCCTGCTCCGGATATTCGGTCCTTAACGGCTATTTCCAGGAAAACCTGCGTCAGCCAGGCAGCGAAAGGGTCGAGCTCATAGCCTTTCAGATGTCTTTCAAGATGTTCTAAGAATTGGATATTGCTCAAATCAGGCAATGCTTCCATCATTTTTAGCGCTACGGGTGCTAAAAATGCCCCGCCACCGCAGGCAGGGTCAGCTACACGTGCCTTGTCCCAAGCTACGCCACCAAGGGTCGCCATATCAATTAGTCGTTGAGTAAGCCCGGGTGGTGTATAAAAAACTCCGTTGCCTGAACGAATGCCTTCAGGTAAAACAGCAGTGTAGATATTTCCAAGATAGTAAGCTGCTTCTATTACTCCCAAATGCGCAGCGGCTCTTCCAACGGCGCCGGCTACTGCCAAGGTTGCATTGTCCAGTTTTGACTTTGTCAGATGGTATTGTAGTGCCGGCAAAGGTTTCTGCCGCAGACTGCTCTCATGCACAACCTGCCAGTAGATACTTATTGCCTGTCGTATAAAATTCTGTGCCTGGATTAGATGTTTGTCCGCTCCCAACGTCCTGGACCACGCCTTAGCCATCACTCTTCCGCTGTGGAGCGTCTTTAGGGGGTCTCCTTCAGGAAGAAGTACCTGCATGCCACTTTCTTTTAGTAAAGAATGGACACTCTGGCTGGAATTTCGGCGTGTTACTGAAGAAGTGTTCATGGTTCAAAAATAGTAAAATTTACCTTAGTAAGCTTACTAAGCTACCGCCATAACGTACGAAAAAGACTTGAGTATTTCGCATTTCCTGAATTAAAGTATAGCAAAAGAGGTTGGCAGTATCAATTCAAACTGAAAATTATTCCAAGCCTTTTCTTCTTTGTTAAAGTATTTATTTACAGCGTACCTGTCTGCGGATTTATTGAAGAACCTGCTATGGTGAGTAGCCATGTAGTCTAAAAACAATTTCACTTGTCCTTCAGTAACCCCTAAACTGACAAAGGGCCTGTTATACATCGCTACCCATGCGGGAATTTCCTGATTATTAGCGTAAGCTGAGGTTGATTCTGAATTTCCGTCTGTAGAGTGCTGGATCAACTTTTGAAATAATTCAAGATTGATCCCATTATCGAACAGGTGTTTCAATTGTACGATTCTCTCTTCCATTTACAATATTTTTATTTATGCATCATATATAATGTAAGCTATGAACTCTTTTGTTTTATAGGGTGCAATTAATTCAATATCCAAAGCCGTAAAGAATCCTAGAGTCCCGTTTGCGTTGTCTCGTACTGTAAAGGAATATGTTTATCAAGCACAAAAATATTGTCTATCTGGTTAGGTGTTATTCTCACAGGATACGTGAAACTTTCAGTTGAGCCGTTAGCGTTACTGCATCTGAAAATTATATCAACGTTTGAAAGGTAATTAGAAAGCACGTTCTGGCTGATCTTGGAAAGAAAAGGAATTTCAATCGAATGTATGGTAATGCCTGTTTGTTGGTGAGTAAATTGAAGATTTATTTTTGGGGTAACAGGGCTTAGTGCTAAAGTTTTGAATTGGCTCATTTTTAATCTTTTGAATTTTTATAGCATTGTATAATTAAAGTCTTTAAGGTAACCAAATTTATTGTACATATCTGTTTTATTCCGGATGTGGAACAAAAAACGTTGAAGTGTAAAGCTGCAAAACTAATATACGCTATTCCATTTCTTAGTTTCATTATAAAATTCTCCTAGCATTTTTTTTGAAGCTGAGTCTTTAATTGCATCAATCCAGTCCTCGTAATTCCAGGATAAGACATTGCAAACAGTGGCTTTAGCGAGTAGAGAATCCATATTCTGTTTTAATTTGAAGTCTTCATCATATTCGACAAATCTAGTTTTGATTCCATCGAGTAAGTTTTCTATCTCAATTTGCTCGTTAATTTTGGTGAGTTTAATTTTTGGAGCTACTACTATAAAATATATTTTACAGTTTTTCTCGTAAGTATTACTGCTTATGCAGGCGAGTATTCTGGCTGCCTGATTGTAGTTTTCAAAATTGGTGGTTCCCTTACTTAAGCTACTTCGCATTTTTGCTTCGATGACACCGAATATTTTTACCCCTTCTTCTACCTCAACCTTACCACTTACTTTATAATTGACAATAAAATCTCCAAATACAATATCCGCATGAGTATATCCTTCACGCTTTTCTTTTGTTTTGATAAACGGGCTAGATATCAGTGCCTCTGATGTCCATTTTGAAAAATCTTTGAAATCAAGACCCCCGAACTTAATTTTCTCCTTTACAGACTGATTCATTAACATTCTCGTCAGCCATCCCTCGTTGTAAATCTGAGTTGGATTCACATAAGGTAATTCTGACTCTATACTCTTAATGATATCAACAATGCTTTGCATACATATTTTGAATTTTATTGCTGGGCCTTGATTTGCTCAATAATTCTATAATACTGTTCACGATAGGATACGGGGTCGTTTTCCCATGTTAATTGGAGATTAAATTGTTCATCCCACATCTGTAATCCAATGCAAGCTATCCCCCACGCCTCATGATCGTCTTCAATTGGCAATCGTTCAAGAGCATTTGTTAATCTATCTTCCATGTTTGGGTGCCTGGTACCTGACGTTGTAGCTGTAAAATAAAACATAGATAGTATACCAATTATTATACCGATGCATACTGCCAGTTTTTGAGCATCAGCGGCGAAATGATTTTTTGGAAAAAGTCCGGCTATCAATATGTCTATTGCATTGTTATCCGCTTCAGCTTCGAATACAAGATAGCTGGAGTTTGGTGTATTTGCATCTATTTGATCCGCATGAAGTTTCAAATGAGTATATTCATGACCCAAAATAAACTTGACAGCTTCGGTATAATATAGATTTGTTTGTTCAGGATAAGTTCTTTGTTCCGCCAAATAAATTTCAGGGTTAGGGAGATTATCTTTGTCCCAGTCTTCAAAATTGACAATAAGAAGCCTTGCATAGTCAAACATTTCACGCGCCTTTTGGATATTTTCCTCATTTATAGGGTAAATCACTCGACCATTAAGTCTATTCATGCGAGGAAAATCGACTTTTTCAAGATATTGAACGTATATGGAATAGGTACAGCACCATAAAAAAGAAAGGAAAGTTTCATGCAATTCAATAGTCTTGGTTGTTAGATCTACTCTTGGAGTATGAAGCCTTCCATCATCCTGACGAATACTATCCCTACCGTACCTTAACTCTAATTTAGGTGCAATCTTTCCTTTCGCAATTTCCTCACTCAGTTCACGTAAAAATTGAGGGTGAGCGTTTTGAAACATATAAACAAGCATATGATGCACTACCCTAACAGGCTGTGTCCCGTTGTGTATTCTCGGCCTAAAATGATTTATTGGGCCTTTTTTTTGCCATATCCAATTCACCTTATTAAATAATTTATGCAACAATGGTTTATAATTCAGTATTTTATTACAGCGTCAAGTATCTAGTCTTCATGAAATGGATAATCAATAAAAAAATCTGCTATATTTTTCTTCCCTTCAGTATTATGCAAGTCTGTAAGATTGATTCTCAACATGAGTAAATTGAACTGCATGATAATCGTTTCATCTAAATAGGTTTCCCAAGTAATCGGATAAATTTGAAATTGGGAATCTGAAATATCTTGCCCTACCTCTAAAATATTTATTTTCGTTTGAATTCCGGTGACTGTAACTTTGTCGGCCTTTCGAATTATGGTTAATTTACAATTAAGTTCTGTATCTGATACCTCTTTGTAAGTTCTCTCTAAATAGTAGTCTTCTTTAAGTTGCTCAGTGGTCATATGGTAAAGTTTCTTATTTGTTATATCGTAATATACTTGTTCAATATTTAGGGTTCGGAAATAGGTTCTAAATAAACTAGGAACGGTCATTATCCTTATAACCTCCAAGCCCCACTTGAGAAATGTAATGCATTCCTTTCCGCATTTCTTCTATCCCTTCATTTGTAATTTCTTCATTTTCGTAATGTATACCTTTCATCCATATTACAGTACCGATTTTCGAGTGAATAATAGCAAAGTCATTGTCAATTTCGATAACTTTCTTAAGAAGATCAATAGCCTCGTCTACCCTCTCAGCATATATCTCATTGATTTTCTCAGTGCCTTTCTTCGCGTATCTGATTACTTCAGACATTGACAATAATATAAAAGGATTATCCTTATCCAACTGCGAAAAACTATCCTCCAGATAATCTATCATTTTTTGAGAAGAATCTCTCCTAAGTATTTCCTTAATTATCTCATAATTGTATGTTGCAAAAGGATGTTCTATTTGTTCAACCAAATTACCCATAATAGAGAAATTTTCTTCTATTCTGGCAATATCGGCCTCAGTATCATCATAAAATTCGGGCATTTTTGATATAACCTCAATCGCATATCTTTTTGTATAATCCTGTTTCAAAGATTCGTAATCTTCGTACGGGTAAAATGGATTGTATTTTATTGATTTCATTATATGCTGAAATGCTGCAAGTGTCTGCCCTTGTTCCAATAAAATAATTGATCTGTATCTCTCAATATAGCTACTCCAAAAACTTATAAATAAATTGATTTGGGACTTATGTTTATCAGGGATATCGGCTATATCATTTCCAATACCTTTGAGTAGCTTTTCCATATCATCAATCATATAATGGACATCGGTGAACTTTTTAAAATCAATAAACATATCCATTATTGATTGCCCAAAATACAACATATAAATTTTTATGCTGATTTCAATTAGTTTAGTAGAATGAACAGCTTTATCTAAAGCTAAGTCGTTTATAAGCTTTTCCAAGTTGTCGAGAGCTTTAGTCTGAACTAAAGAGTTTTTATTATAATTTACAACTATAGAAAGATTTTGATCATTTATATTTCTTGTAAAATGGATTGATGCAAGATGCTTTCCTGCATTGACTCTGTTTTTTATATACCTATTCAGTTTCCTGGGGCCTAATGCAATAGGAATGAATTTTGGTAAATCAATGTTTATTGGCTTTATGAAATGCTTTTTATAGGTGTGAAATGATGCTGAAATGTTTTCAATTGTCTTTTCAATTCTTTCATTCAAATTCTCTGCATCTATATCAATAGTAAGATATTCATTTTCTTTTATCGTAAAACAACCATAGAAAGCAATATTGATTGGCTTGTAGTTTCTATACAATTTTTGAAACAATGTGATAATAAAAATTACAATCACATTTGTTAGAAACAAATAGACGGAAAACTCAACAGAATAAAAATCTCCCAGCACCTTTCCGCTCAGATAGTTAAAATAGATAATTGCTATTGAAAGGATAATTAAAATATACCATTTCCGAAATACGGAAAAAAACATAAATTTAATGACCTCTCTTATTAGTGTGATTAGATGTTTTGGTAAAAAAATCGATCCTAAAAAAGTTGCTACAATGGCTATAATTTCTTCACTAAATTTTGACATACTATAAATCAATTACTTTATATTCATAATCGCCATAAGTAGCGGGCAGGAGATACTCTGTAAGTAAATCATGTTGTCTTACAAAATTATTGCAGTACGTACAAGTATCGGCATCGTATGATTGCCCCATCGTTCCGGAATGATACTTCTCAATTACCATGTTATGAGCTTCTGCAAGTTCCCTTTCTGTATCTGAAAATCTTTCAGTCCCGTAATAACCTCCAATAATTTTTTTCAAGTCACTTTTGCCAACAGCAACATTAAGCTGATTGTTACAATTCCAGCATTCTGCTTCAATAATGTACGTCTGCTCTTTTAGTATATTCATTTATTAAAGATTATTACGTCCCACATTTATTATTTTCGCTTATGTATTTGATTGTTGACTTACATAGTTTTTCCAATACGTCGAGATTAATGTCTGATAGTTTCTTGAAATAAATACAAGCTTTAGTCATCTTATATTTTCCTAGGCTCTCTAGCAGTATTTGGTTCTCATCGCTTGGAGTGTAGACATAAAGTGAAAATTCAGCTTTACGGGGAGAAAAACCAAGTATTGGTGCATCTCCCTCATGACCGCTGGCATACTTATAATGATAACTGCCGAAGCCTATGATTGTGGGACCCCACATTTTCGGCTCGAAACCTGACCATTCCTGCATTAGTTCAATAAGCCGGAAACTATCATCTTTCTTCTCCTGTTTATCTACAAACGAGTTTATAAAGTCAGTGACATTTACTTCTGTGGTGGTTGTTTTGTTTTTTACTGCCATTTAATATCTTAGTCTATTTCATCAATGTCTGCTCTATTGTTCTCGAAACGAGTAAGAAATATTTACTAATGTAAATATTAAACTTGTTTTTGTAAGCTTTTAAACTTTTTAATCATAGAATTGAGCTTTTTTCCATTGTAACCTATCTCTTCGTGTTGCAAGAAAAGAGCATTTTCGTCAACCCAGCGTTCTTCTCTTGCATTTTTTTGTAATTCTTCAAATTGATTATCTAATTCTTTCAACTCTGCTTCCAGATAAACAATAAAGTTTTCTATAAATTCATTTCTATTTCTAAACTTAATAAACTTCTGAGAGTCTAAAATCAGTGCAAAATGAATTTGATCAGTTGTCATATCTTTAATCTGGAGAAATCTTTCAAATATAATGTTACTATTATTATATTGAGCTTTAAATTTTATTCCCAAGAGTTTTACAAGAACTTCATAAATTGAATCACTATTACTTTCCATAGTATATAAATACCTTTTACAATTATTTGGAGGTAGTTCTTAAAAGATCAGATGTATAGATTAGATTTAATAAGCTTACGATATTGCTTGTAATCATCCTCAAATTTTTCTGAAACTTCTTTTAAAGCTTTGAAAAGAGCAACATGTTCTTTGTGTTCTTCGTCTCCACCGACCCCAAGTCTATCTACGTTCAAAGTTGGTCTCAAACATGCTCTATATCCATTAGTCATTGGTTGATTATAGGGATACATGTCAAATTCTCTACCTAGAAAAATAAGTAAACTTTTTAAAGATGAAACTAAATCATTTTTTGAGAGTTCAATTGAATCATTAAGAAAATCATTTGACGATTTTTCATAGAAAGATTTTAAATTTTCTAATTTATCTTGATCTTGACTCCAAATAGATTCATCAGTAAGCATACTATCCATTACTTTGTTCAGGTCATCTTCATTGAAAATTTTATCTGCTTCATAGAATATACGCTTATCATGTTCTATTTTTGGATCAGTTTGATTAATATTATGCAAGTTGACAATATTGGCAGTGATTCCTCCAGATTGATTTGCACTAGTAGCTGTATAAACGGGAGATTCACGAGTTAACGACTTATTTAAACTACTGCGTACCCACCTTTCATGTTGGGCTTTCCAGTCATATAGCTGTTCATCTGTATAATCTAATCCATTGTTTTTGTCAATCATGGTCGAGCAATTATTACACAAAAATATTGCATTGGAAATTGCTTGTCTTTCCTCTTGTGTTAATTCTTTATTATAGCGTGGTCCACCAATCGAAGCAGCTGTAATATGTGCAGCTACTCCAATATATTGAACTTTAAGTTCATCCTCAATCGAAGGAGCAATCGTCATGCATTTGCATTCAGGATTTGAGCAGATGAAGGCTGCTCTTTTTTTCAAAACTTCTATAACATTCGGAGGAAAATTATCTCTCATTTTATAAATACTTTAAATCATATGCATTGAACTATGATGCACTTGTAAGCACCGAAGGTATTTTCGTGAAGTTACGTCCTCCCTATTTCAAACTTAAAAATTCTTGAATTAGATCCCATTTATCTTGGAAATCTTGATAGTCTTTCAACTTCGATTTCGAAATTTTTCCCCAGCCGCTTCTATCTTCTGCAGCAATTTTTATATATTCAACAGGAAACACATAACACGTTGGTGCCATTATACCTGTCTCGCCATTTTTTTTAGGTTTGTCAAAACCTCTGTTTAATGAAACTAATACAACAAAATCACAATCAAAGTTATTAATTATAAATCCTTCCCAACCCGTTTTGAAACGACTCTTAACTTGGATTCGAGCTGACGTATTATTTTCAGCATTCACGGCAATTAGATCATAACCTTTAAAATTATGGTAAGCTTTATATGCTGATATTCCTTCAATAAGCAAGTTCCCAAGCACCAAAAATTCCGCGCCTTCTGACTGCAATCGGGTATCTTTTCTTTCTCTCGCCATTATAAATTCTACCTCTTGTATTTTCTAATATAATAGGCCATATCACTCAGAGATTTTCCCCTAAAACTCCCGGTTTCAAAATTTCTTAAGAAAGGAAGATAGTAATCTTTATGATCGGGATGAAAATGATCACTTGTAAAAGAAGCTTCTACATAGTTCAAATCCCAGTCAGGTTGATTTACATACTTATGATCTTCAGTCGTAAATTTACTTGTAAGTTGATGGTAAATTTTGTCAGGGGAAACAATATGTTCTTCACTTCTTCTATCATACAAATAATCCATAAATACTGTATGTACACAATGTTTGTCATCATAGTACACAGCTCTTACACGAAGGTCGTGTGAGTGATACTCATCTCCTTTATATATTTCTACACGCTCAATGAGGGAAACAATAGTTTCAATTCCTTTAAGATTTGGGTATGCATTAGCATCTCTAGAACTCATATAAAGAAAGTATTGTTTATAGTTAGCCGCCCAAAATGATGGTGAATTGGCATTATATATCTGCCATTGATATTGTTTACAGCTAACAGGAAAAAATGTATGAATTAACGAAAATGTATTAGGGTTTAGTAATTTCTTTTCAATTTCAATTGAATCCCAAAATAAGGTTGTAATATTATTATTATTTCCTATTTCTTCTAATCTTGTTACTGTTGGTGCTGAAGGCTGAGTACTAGTTACTAAGATATATCCGTCAGCCTTTATTGAGAGACAGTCTTCCACTGGACTGCCTAGCTCTTCACGCCCAACAGATCTTCCTGAATTAGCATAATGTTTGCAACTTACAACCCATTTTTTTGTTGTTTTTGACAAAGGTCCGTTTAAAACTTCTGTTATAATCAAATCTCTACCACCATCAGGTCCAATACCGGTCCAATGTGTATCATATCCCTCTCGAATTAGAATTTCCCTAATCAGTTGTTCAAATTTAATTCCATCGTCTGGCAATTCACTAAAATCAATCATAATTTAAAGTTGGTTGGCAATATATATAAAGTAAATATAAGAAAATGGGAAAAGTTACAACTTCTTCAATATCGATCTTTCATAAAAAAAGATGCCTCGCAGCATCTTTTACTATTATAAACCGACTAGCTTAAAAAATTCAGAAAGTTTAATGTTTCTAGCTTCGCAAATTTTGTTTAGAGACTCTAAGGTAATCTTATAATCGTCGGCATCATCAGCAATTCTGCGGACAGTTTTATCATCAATTCCATGATCTAAAGCAAAAGCACGCTTGGATTTTGCTGTTGCAATCCAATTCTTTGTGATATATGAGCATATTGCTTTATTAAAATTATCCATAGAAACAAATTACTATCTAATTTGTTAAAAAAATGCGGATAGATATCCGCGTCAGATTAATTTCGTATATTTGTCATAATAATATATATTTGCGATACTTCTATAAAAATATATGAAGCATTTGCTTTGAGTCCCGCCCTCAAAACTGGTAATTTTAGCACGTGGGATGATAAGTGTAAATGCTCACGCCTCTTATGGTGGCGTGGGCTCACTTATTCGCGTGCAGGTATACCAGTACCAGAGGGCAATAAGCTGAGTTTAAACCCACGTCATCTTTCTTTTGTACTCTGGTATAACTCCTCTTATCTCTTAGCTCCGTTTCTGTACAAGTATCTCATGGTTTTTAAGCTCTGATGGATGCATGTAAGACAGCAATTTGTTTCTTCCTCTACCGGTTCATTCCTTGTGGGCCGGCATGCATCCGTACCCGGAATCTCCAAAGCAGACTTTGGTTCAATTCCACTACAAAACGCAAATAACTAATCATTAACCGATAAAACCTACCCATGCCCATGAGAGACTAACCTACAGACACAAAAAATCCCTCTGCTGTTACTTGGCGGTGCCAGCAGAAGGCATGATTAAACAAAATGTTGTTTCATTTAACTATTCAAAATTATGAAAATAATTTCAATAGATAAGGGCTTCTATGCCATTATTTTAGGGCTGTTTCTATGGTGCCCTGCCCGAGCCAACACTGTTTTGGCTTCCACAGGTACCTATTTTTTCCAGCAGCAGGTACACGGTACCGTTACAGATGCCTCTGGGCCGCTGCCGGGTGTTATAATTGCCGTAAAAGGCAAGAACATAGCCGTGAACTCCGATACGAACGGAAATTATACCATCGCAGCTTCGGCTGGCGACACCCTTATCTTTTCCTTTATTGGCTTTAAGCGGGTAGAAAAAACGGTATCCTCAGGTGCGATAAATGTCGTGATGGAACCTGAGAGCTCTGGCCTTGAAGAGGTGGTGATCAATACGGGATATTATACGGTGAAAGACAAGCAGCGTACCGGAAGCATTTCTCGGATTACTTCCAAGGATATAGGGGATCAGCCGGTGACCAATGTGCTTGCGACCATGCAGGGACGTATGGCGGGTGTGGATATCATACAGGATGGAGGCTCCCCTGGAGGCAGTTTCCAGATAAAGATCCGTGGTATAAACAGCCTTCGCAGGGATGGCAACCAGCCGCTCTATGTCATCGATGGGGTACCCTACTCCTCCGAAACCATCGGATCGCCCGATACCTCAACATCGACTGCCAGCTTTACCTCTCCCCTTAACAGCATCAATCCTTCGGATATCGAAAGTATTGAAGTGCTAAAGGATGCTGATGCTACGTCCATCTATGGTTCGCGGGGTGCTAATGGTGTGGTATTGATCACAACCAAAAAGGGAAAGATTGGGAAGACATCGGTGAATGTCCTTGCCTCTACCGCTATTGGTAAGGTAACAAAAATGATTGACCTGATGCAGACGCCTGAATATCTGGAGATGCGTCGTCAGGCTTTCGCCAATGATGGCATCGACACCTATCCTGATTTTGCTTATGACATCAACGGTACGTGGGATCAAAACAGGAATACCGACTGGCAGAAAGAGCTTATCGGTGGGACAGCCCATATAACCTCAGCGCAGTTATCTTTGTCGGGAGGATCGGAAAATACCCAGTACCTGCTTAGCGGAACCTACCGCAGTGAGACTACGGTAACACCGGGGGATTTCAGGTACGATAAGGGTGCGGCGCATTTCAACATGAATCACCGCTCGCAGGATAATAAGTTCAGGCTTGCGGTTACAGCCAACTATACCAGTCAGGACAACAACCTGCCTTCTACAGACCTTACGGCTATTTCCCGTAAGCTTGCGCCTAATGCACCCAAACTATATAACGAGGACGGAAGCCTCAACTGGGAGGATGGTACTTTCGAGAATCCGTTGGCGGCTCTGGAGAGTAAGGCATCTATCAAGACCAACGACCTCTTGGCCAATACGCTCATGAGCTACGAGCTTTTCAGGGACTTTGAGGTCAAGCTGAATCTTGGGTTTACGGACCTGAGCAACAACGAGGAGCGTATTATGCCCTCTACCATGTATAATCCGGCCTACGGGATAGGCAGCAGCGAGTCTTTATTGCTTACTAACCTGACGAGCCGCAAGTCATGGATTGCCGAGCCGCAGCTGCATTGGAAAAAGGATATGGCAGGCGGCGTATTGGATGTGCTTGCAGGGGCAACGGCCCAACAGCAGCAATCGAAAAGGCTCTACCAGATAGGATACGGATTCTCCAGCAACAGCCTCATTTATGACCTTGCCTCTGCCGGTGCCGTATTTACTACAGCCAATGATGAGGCCGTGTATCGCTATCAGGCATTCTTCGGGAGGCTGAACTACAACTGGCAGGACCGTTATATTATTAATCTAACTGGGAGAAGGGACGGTTCAAGCCGCTTTGGCCCCGGCAAACAGTTTGCCAGCTTTGGTGCTGTAGGTATGGCATGGCTGTTCTCTAACGAAGCCTTTCTAAACGGGAGCAAAGTGCTCAGCTTTGGGAAACTGCGTGCCAGTTATGGTACCACCGGAAATGACCAGATCGGCGATTACCAGTTCCTGAACTCTTATGCTTCTTCAGGGATAGCGTATCAGGGTGTGATCGGGCTTACACCGCAACGCCTTTACAATCCTGACTTTAGCTGGGAAGTGAACAAGAAGCTGGAAATGGGCCTAGAGATGGGCTTTTTGAAAAACAGGGTCAGTCTCTCGGTAGCCCATTACCGCAACCGCTCTTCCAACCAACTGGTAGGTATTCCTTTACCGGGTACCACAGGATTCGCTTCGGTGAATGCCAACCTTGCCGCTACAGTGCAGAATACGGGATTTGAATTCACTTTAGGTACAACCAATGTTGAAACTAAGGATTTCAACTGGACATCCAGCCTGAACCTGACGATAGCACGAAACAAACTGATCGAATTTCCGGGGCTTGAATCCTCTCCTTATGCCAATACCTATATCATTGGCCAATCCCTCAATATAGCACGCCTGTACCATTATACCGGACTGAATGAGCAGACCGGGGTGTATCAGGTACAGGACTTTGACGGTGACGGGGCGATTACCGCTGCCAATGATAAGCAGGTTATCGCTGACCTTACCCCTAAATTCTTTGGGGGTTTCCAAAACCAGTTGAGCTATAAGAACTGGAAGCTTGACTTCCTGTTCCAGTTCACCAAACAGAAGAACTATGACTATATCCCGAGTTCCGCCGCCGGCCTGCCCTACAATCAGCCTTCGGGTCAGGTCTTTTGGCAGCAGTCAGGGGACAAAGGTCCACAGCAGATAACTACTACCGGTGCCAACAGCGCGGCTGTAGCTGGGTATTATCAGTATGCGGCAAGCGACGCCGTTATCGTTGACGGGTCTTACATCCGCCTTAAAAATATAGCATTGAGCTATAATCTGCCATCAGAGGCTCTTGGAGGCATCCGATGCAGGCTCTTCTTCCAGGGACAGAACCTGTTGACTTTCACCCCTTATGAGGGAGGCGATCCCGAATTCAAATATGCCGGTTACCTCCCTCCTTTGAAAATTTACTCCCTCGGTGCGCAATTAACATTTTAAAAAGCTAACTTATGAAGACAAACTATTTGATAAGCACAAACAGGACCGCACGGATAGCCGGGACTGTTTCCTTGACCCTGTGGATTCTTATTGCGGGTATCACGCTGGTGTCCTGTGATGATTTCGTTCAGGTGGATCCGCCCAACTCACAACTTACAGGCGATGTAGTTTTTGATGATAAAACAACGGCAAATGCGGTGATCGTTGGCATCTACGGCAAAATGCGCGATTCAGGACTGATGACGGGCCAAATAGGTGGGATCTCCTGCAGCCTCGGCCTATATGCCGATGAACTCGATTTTTATCAGGATATCGGAGCCAATAATTTTTATACGAATTCCCTCTATGCGGAGGCCACACCTGTAAGGGATCTCTGGAACAGCAGTTACAATATCATTTACGCGGCCAATGCCGTTGCTGAGGGTATTCCGAAATCTGCTTTGGCTTCCGGGGATAAGGATCATTTCCTTGGTGAAGCCTTGTTTATAAGGGCTCTGATGCACTTTTATCTTGTAAACCTTTACGGGGACATTCCTTATGTGACCGGGACCGACTACCTGGCTAACAGCAGGGTATCGAAACTGCCTACGGCAGAGGTATATCAATCAATAATTAATGATCTGAACCAGGCGCACGAATTATTGCCGCAGGAGGATTTCTCATGGGAGAGGGTACGCCCGCTTAAGGCGACGGCTACTGCCCTGCTGGCAAGGGTATACCTGTACAATGGACGGTGGGGTGAAGCCGCTGACAGCGCCTCGGCGATCATCAATGATCCCTCCTATGTACTCGAAAATGATCCGGATATGGCATTTTTGAAGGAAAATCCGGGAACGATTTGGCAATTCAGTCCTGCAGCAGAAGGAAACAATACCAATGAAGGAAATCTTTTCATTTTTAATCAGGGCCCGCCTCCCGTAGTAGCACTGAAGGAAAGTTTTGTTAACGCCTTCGAGACAGGGGACCTCAGGAGGCAGCATTGGATACGGGAGATAACTGACGGCAGTTCTGTATGGTATCACCCTTTTAAGTACAGGATGAGGGCCGTTGTGGGTAGTTCAACGGAATATTCCATTGTATTGCGTCTGGGAGAACAGTACCTGATCAGGGCCGAGGCACGTGCCAGGCAGGGCGATCTTATCGGTGCAAAGGAGGACTTGGATATCATACGTGCCAGGGCCGGACTGGCCGGTACAACCGCAATTTCTCAGCAGGATGTATTGACGGCTATTCTGAAAGAGCGCCAATGGGAACTATTTACCGAATTCGGGCACCGCTTTATGGATCTCAGGCGTTTTGGAATGCTGGACGCAGTGCTATCGCTCACGAAACCGGGTTGGGATACCAACGACAGGCTTTGGCCGCTTCCCGGACAGGAACTTCTCGCCAATCCTAACCTGAATCCGCAAAATCCGGGTTACTAATACTATTGCGATGAATAAGAGCAAGAAAAACAATACCGATAAAGGGGCTTCGATTTATTTTGCAGTTAGTTTTTTGCTTCTTTTTAATGTGCTGTCCCTGCCCTGTTTTGGGCAGGGAGGCACTAAAAAAAAGGTTACGGAGAAAGATTATGGCAAATGGGGCACACTGCATACTGTAGATGTCGCCGAACAGGCGGACTGGGTCAGCTTCAGGATGGTTTACGAGAACGCCGATACCCTTTTTGTAACGAACAGCAGCAAGGCAAAAAAATTCCTGCTTCCCAATGGCACAGAGGGCAGATTTATAGGCGATTCCCATTTTGCCTATCGCCAATCTCCTTTCTGCTATGAGATCATATCGCTTTCGGATTCGAGAAGAATAAGGCTCAATGGGGTACAATGGCTTGATGCCGTCAACAACAAAAGGTATATCGTGACCTCCTCTGCCACTTCGGGAAGCCCGGCTACGATGTTCATAAGGGATCGTAAAGGAGTGGTGCTGCGCGAGATTACTGATGTGGTCGAATACAGTATCAGCCCGGATAAGAATGCGATGGCCTACATCGTGAAAAAGGGTCCGCACTTTGAAGTATGGGTTGTTGATCTGGATACCTTGTCTGCCATGGAAATTGCATCGGGAGCATATAGGTACACTTCATTGGCATGGCAGAAGGATGGATCGTCAGTGGCTTTTGTGAAAAGCGTAGCTAAAAGTGAAGCTGTGTTCTCTAAAATCTGCTGTTATAATCGCAGTCAAAATAATCTGAAGGAATGCAATATTGGTGATAAGCTCCAGCCAGCAGGGAGAAGGATTGACATCGAAGGTGGGTTGGTACTATCCAGCGATGGGGATAAGGTTTTCTTTTCAGCGGATGGGCGGAGCAACAGGGACATTGCCGGAGGTCCTGTGAGCGACAGCCCTGAGATATGGTATAGCAATACACCGCTTCTATATCCGACGGCAAAGTGGATTGAAGGTTTCCAAAATAATGCAGTCCGTTATGTCTGGTACCCGAACCTTGGAATGGTAAACAGGATTACCACTAAAGGGATGACGCAGGTAGGGCTGACAGGCAGGGAAAACTACGCCATCGCAACAGGTTCAAATTCCTATCCCGTCAATTATAAATTTTATCCTGAAAAAGACTATCATATCATTTCTATAAAAGACAAAAGCCAAACAGTCATGCTGGAAAAACAGTCTTCAGATCCCTCAATGATCAGCCTGTCACCGGTCTCGGATCTGCTGGCCTATTACACGGGAGAGGACTGGCACCTTTATGATCCTGCAAAGCAGGTACATCGAAATCTGACTTTGGGCATCGATACGAAATGGGACACCGGGGGAGAAAACCACATCCCACCGGTCATACCTTACGGTGTTGCCGGATGGTCTGAAGATGGTAACGGGCTATTGCTCTATGACAAATTCGATATCTGGTTTATCAATGTACATAGTGGAAAGGCACACAGGATTACCAATGGCAGGGAACACAATATGGTTTTTCGGTTAGAACTTAACCTGACCGGCAAAGCTGTTAACACTAACAGGATGGTCCTTGTTGCATATGATAACGCAAAGGCCACAAGGCGATATTGCCTGTGGAAAAAAGATGCTGCTCTTGTAAACCTTTGTTCCGAAAACACATGGAATGACCAGATAAGCGGCGATTGTGGGGGGAACCTTATTTTCAGGGAGCAATCCTTTGAGGCTGCACCCCGTCTGGTTTTTATATCCGCTAAAACCAATGAGAGAAAGATAATACACTATTCTAATGCACATCAAAAGCAATACGAATGGGGACGGTCCGAACTTGTCCGTTACTCCGATGGCAAAGGAAATAAATTGAACGCGGCCCTGTTCTATCCGGCAGGGTATATGCAGGGAACCAAGTATCCCATGATTGTCTTTATCTACGAATCACTCTCTCAAAGGCTACATCAGTATAAGAATCCGTCGATGCATAATGAAGATGGTTTCAATACTGCCAACTATACCCTGGATGGCTACTTTGTGCTTATGCCGGACATAAATTATACCATCGGCAGCCCCGGCGAATCGGCAACAGACTGCATTTCCGCCGCAGTAGCTGCCGCTCTTGAAACAGGAAGTATTGACCGGACAAAGATTGGGCTGATAGGACACTCATTTGGAGGGTATGAAACCAACATCACCGTAACGAAGAGCGACATATTTGCAGCAGCAGTCAGTGGTGCCGGGGTCAGCGATGTGACAGGGACGTATTTCAGTATTGGGGAAGATATCGGAGAACCTGAGGCATGGCGTTTCGAGAACCAGCAATACCGGATGGGCAAATCCTTTTTTGAAGACCATCAGGCTTATGCGGACAACTCTCCGATCGTTCATGCTGCTGCTATCCGGACACCCCTGCTGTTATGGTCAGGCAAGGATGATTCGACCGTTAAGATAAGCCAAAGCATTGCTATGCATATCGCCCTTAGGCGCCTCAACAAACAGAATATATTCCTGGCCTATCCTAAAGAGAGCCATGTGATAAGGAACAAATTGATGCAGGAAGACCTTACTGTCCGCATTCGGGAATGGTTCGCTTATTTTCTAAAAGATGACAGGACTCACCAATGGATTGCCAAAGGTCTGAGATAAGTTTTTACGCACGAATGCAGTCCCTAAAAGGACTGCATTCTTTTTTAATAAGTGCAACACTTTATGGCTGATCCATAAATAATGGAAGCGTACATGGTGATTGATCTGAGAGTCTCCTGTATGCAGTCCAGGTATTCCCTCCAACGCTGTAGGTACAGGTTGGTCCCGAGATGGTATTACAGTTTACGCTAACAGCCTTACAGCTGCTTTCAAGCGGGTCATGGATGTAAGCTGTTATTAGCGGTTTTGCCGTTTTGCTTACTGTTGAATCGCTGGTGCTTACCGCTCCCGCGCTTGCCAGGGCGAACGCTGCGACAGGCAGCACCATAGCTTTGATGATTGTTTTCATAATTTATTAAATTTAAAGTTGGTGACCTACTCTTTTTACAGGTTTTCGGTCTTGCCCCTGCACTCGGCCGATAGCTTATTTAGTATTGTTTACCATGCTTTTAAGTGTGGGTTTGCCATAGTTATAGTGATTCAATTCCTGATTGATAATGCTGTAGAAGCCGTGTTTTGTAGCTATGAATTCTTTAGGTTTATACTTGTCGTTACCATAAAGATAGAAGCTGAATTTATATTGGTTGCTAAGGATATCATACACGTCAATTACCTTGGCGTATTCCCGGACGCTGCGCTCCTCAAACCTTCCTATGAGCTCGGAATTGACAAACAGCAGATTATTGTATAAAGTTGTATTCCTGTTTACCATATAGGGAGGGGCAGCGAGCTTAGTATCCCCTGATTTTTTCAGGTGTACGACTTTCAGCCGGGCTTTTGTAGTGGTGTCAATGGTGTGGCCTCTGTAGAGCAACGAAAGATCCTTATCGCTTACGATAAACTGATTGCGATAATGATAGGTATAGACAAATCTTTTGAGCCCTTCGCTGTAGCAAAATGTACCATCGGTATCAAAAATCCCATCGATTTGCTTTTCCAGTAGATCAGGAGCATAAGTAATGTTAGGTGTATCGCCCACTCCTAATTTCCCTAATATATGTTCGCCGGTCTGTGGCTTTTGTCCCCTTATGGCAAACCGCAGGGAATCCACGGCGATACCCTTTGTAAAATAATGATTTCCCTGGTAGACAGTCTCTGCTTTCCACTCCCCTATCCTTCCCTTATACACTATCGGTATCAGGCCGTCATAGAGATAGAAATAAGGCGCGGCAATTCGGATCTCCGCCGAGCGAAATGGATATTTGTCGTTATCTAAAGTAATAGTGTAATGCTTTTTCTCCTTTAGTCCAGGATCAAAGGCGATGATGTGTAATGGCGCGGAGTGGTTGCCCAGGTAGATCTGACCGTCATCGCTGCCCGCAAAATAAAATGAAGAATTTTCAAGGTCGGTGCTTTGCCTTTCCGATAATGCAAACATCTGGAATCTTCGTATAAAGGGATTCTCCTGGCTCATGATTTCTTCGGACCTTAGATACAACAATCCTATAATTGACGGTGCGGCAACCAGCGTGCAGATCAACAAAACCGTTTTAGTTTTATCTATGCCTGAAAGCACAATTGCAACAACCCCAAAAACAATAAAGACGAGATTGAAAATAAGGTGTTCCCTCCAACCCAGATGTTCCAGGACACCGCCGCACGAGCAGGGGATAAAGGAACTGAAATTCAGGATAATTATGATGTAAGTAGTGAACATGGCCATCAGTGCAACAGAGAGGTACAGCCCCGACATCCTGAGCTCTGGAATTACCAGAAGGCATGAGATGCCGAGCTCCCCCACTACCACCGCATAAGCTAGAAATCCCGCGAAAGCGCTGAGCAACGGAGACTGGCCAAGCTGTACCTGAAAGTTTTCGAAATCAAGTATCTTGCTTACAGAAGCATAAACGAATAAGAGCACATAGAGATAAGAGGCTATCTGGATCAGGCTGTTATTTAGTTGTGGGCGTAGTTTCATGTAAGGTTATGATAAAGTTAGACAACCAAAAATTCACTAGGCCAAGTTAGTTCGGTTCTGTTATAGATCGCATTTTAAAACGATGCAGAAATTTTAAAAAAAAGTGCAAAAAAAATCGGAATGGCTGTCAGGCTATTCCGATTGAAGAGGATTACTTTTTACCGGCACTGCTCAGTTGCGCCAGCTTTTCACTGAGTTCCACAAGGCCCGCCTTTTGAAGGCAATCACTGGCAAGCGTCTTTAATTCTTCCAGGGTATCACCCGATGCTGCGGCAAAGAGATTTAAGCTCCCTTCATCTCCCTTAAGGGAGAGACCACGCTCGATGATATGGTTCAGTAATAATACATTTTTTCGGGAGATTCTAAGATCAATCCTCACCGCTTCATTCATTCCCGGACTGCTCAATATCGTATCGAACACCTGGGCTACTTCATTTGTTGTCAGCATACGTTTACGGTTTTAAATTAGTATTACGCTTATACAAATTTAGGATAGCCAATCGGATTTTTCCCAGTCAATATTTACCTGGGTTCAGCTTGTACTTAATATGTTTCAAGAGACGATTACAGTATATTTATTTACTTTATTAGGACCTGCATAAAGTTTATCTGACACCCTGGCAAATACCTTTCTTATTCAGTCAGGATTTTGCCCTTTTAGCTCTGAAGGGAGCGAAAAAGCATTGCGCAATTGCATTGGCAACGCACTTTCGAGATGCTAAAAATACAGACTCAAAAAGGTTGGTAAGATGGCAGACGTTGAAGAGATTGCCATTTCAGGTGCAATCGGCAAGATGAACGGTTGTATCACAACCGCATTCTTGCCGCCCTTTCCTCGGAACTCGGGGGCAGGTTCTGCCCGTACTAGTAGGACATCTCAATATTAGATGAAAAACAGTGTAATTATCTAAAATATTTATTAGTTCACTCCAATAATAGGATACATTAACTAAATTAAAATTTTGGCTTTCCCAAAGCTTTCTATTTGGTAGTACCGTACATTGTATTCTTCAGTAGGCATCTTATTACGAATGAGATTGAAAAAATTCTCGTCATGTGAGGATATTACAATTTGTCGATCGTATTTAGTGGTCATTGTCCGTATTAAATCTATAAATGAAAGCACATTTATATCGCTTAAGTTCTGTATGGGGTCATCCATAAATATAGTCTCAATTTCATCATTTCGGCTTTCGAAAGCTTTAGCTAAAAAAATGCTTAATGACAGTACGTTCAACTGTCCAGCACTTAAATATAATGACGGATGTAATTCTTCATTATTACTAACGGCTTTGATATCAATTACAGGCATTCCTTTATCGGTAATCTTAGGATTGATCATGATATGATTTAGATTCGGATGGGGTTCTATTCTGGAATAAATTTGGTTTATAACATCCTGACTGAAATGATTGTTAATCTCATTGTTTATGTAGCCCTTTGCGGCTGCTCGCGCTTTCTCTACTTCTTCAAATGCGATATCAATTGAAGGTAGTTCTTTGTCTAGCCTTTCAATCTCGTCCTCCAAATGATTCTTACGCACATTTTTTTCAATGACTTTTAAGTCCACGACAAGACTCTCCAGTGCTTTCAGTTCATTTTTTATTCCTTCCAGATCATCGTTTTTCTCGATGAGTTTCGCAACGAAAAAATCAGCCGTTGGCTGGGCATCATCTGAAAACATTGCTAATGAGGTTTTATACTCGGTGATCTTTCTATTATTAGCTATTAGCACTTGTTCAGTTTGAATGCGTAGACCTTCTATTTCTTCTTCTGGGATTTGTGTTGTAAACTGTTTTAGTTTTACATTCAATTGATCTATAAAACCTGTGATTTCTTCTTTTTTGGCAACTATAGAATCAAGCTCTTCATGTTTTATTAAAGTATGTGATGAAATATTGCCTTTCGAAAAATCTTCTTTAGTAAGACTAACATGGTTCAGTATTTTTTCAGCTTCAATTACAAGTCTATCAGATAAAGCTATATCAATTAAATTTTGCGAAGTTGAGATTTTATTACGTAAAATTCCTATCTCATTGTCAATACTTGAAATACGGTGCTGAATATACTTCTGTATGTTCTCTAGTCGAAGATACTTTAATTTAATATCCGCTAAATTTTTCTCCAGGTCCGACTTGTTTTGATTAAACTCTGTTACTACCCCTTCTAAAGCCATGTGATTTTGTAGATTGAGAGCATTAATACTATTTGTAGAGGAGTTGTTAGCATGCTCTAAAGAACTTTCTAAGTTACTTATTTCGCTTGTATAGTCATCACGTTCCTCTTGCAAAGATAATAGGTCTTCTTCAAGAAGAATAATTTGGTCTTTTATATGGTTGATAATTTGTTTGTTGAAATCTGCAATTTCAGTATCGTAGTCTTTTTGTTTTGCTATTAAATCATCAAGATCCGTTTTTAGGTTCTTACCTCTACTTTCTACCGCTTTTTGTTTTTTTATCTGAGCCAACAAAGTAGAAGTATTTTTAAAGTCAGTGGCGCATAAAGGACAATGATTTACGTCTGTCCTAGATACGAGATCCTCTCCCCACGTCACAATTTTGTCGAAAATCTCCGCTAATGAATTTGCATTCTCCAGTTCAGCCTGAAATTTAATGATGCTTTCCTTTGTTGATGCAATTAGGGCAATTTTTTCACTACGCGCGTCCAGTACTTCGCTTATGTTTTGCTGAACACCATCAGGTAAAGTTTCAAATTTTCCATTTTCTATAATCGCATTAAGAACTCTGCGTTTTGCAAGGTTATCATCGATCTTTAGTATATTACCTTTCAAAAGGTTTTTTTTCTCTTTAAGAATCTTTTCAATTCGCGATCTCTCACCATTCCAAAAATTATATTTTTCAACTTCAGAATCCCATATAGATATCTGACTTTCCTTTAGGGTTATATTTTCATGCCATTCTCGCAATATACTGTTAAATTTTGCGTCGCTAACCCTGTAGTTTTTCTGTCTTTTATATAGGTCGTCAATTATTAATCTGGTAGCTTCCATAATTTTTAACTGCTCGTCAGATCTAGCATAAATACCTTTAACATGATCAAATAATTCGCTAAGGCGATTATAACTTTCTATAATGGATTTCGCTGATGTAGCTGAGCTTTCGATTTCTTTCAAGGTTTTTTTATAGAGATTAAAATCTGAATAAGCCCTTGACAGTTCCGTCAGCTGTGATAATTCTTTTTCGGCTGAATCGAAGTCTTTTTCAGCCTGTAGAAATGAGTCCAGCTGTTTGTGCAACTCACTAAGCCTGGTTATCTGTAATGAGGTTCCGTCTATGATTATCTTCAATCGCTCAACGAATGTTTGGGTTGTAGTGAGGATCACCTCATAGGTTTCTTGATTTACATTTGCGTTTAGAGGTTGAACATTAAATCCGCTTTTTGAATTATTTGTTAGATCCTCGATAATCTTATTTAATTTATCTATATTTTTCCCTTCATTCAAAAGATTTTTTAGTTCCTTTTGGTAATCACCTATTCTTCGCTTAATGTCAGCTCTCTCATTTTCAAGTGAACGGTAGTAACTGTCTATCTTTTCAAGTATGGAAAGTGCATTTTGGCCTTCTGGCCAAAATTGGCTTAATTGAACAAATCTTTCATCGGGCTTGGTATGACGAAGAAATTCATCAATTTGGTCCTGTGTTAAAATGTTTGTTTTTACAAGCCGATTAAGCACATCAGGATCAAATTCCCCGAGTTCCTGATCGCTCTTGGTCAGATAGTCATACCTGTAGTCGACATTTACCCCTTTACGTTCAGTAGATGTACGTTTCAGTATCTTTTCTTCAGAAGTACAAATTTCAACCATCCCGTGTCGACCATCTTTAAATGATGTCCTGTTTGTCAAGAGAATTTTGTCGCCGCTGGAAAAATCCTTGCCTTTAATCTCACTTGATAACACCAATGATTCAAACCTTCTGATTTTACTCGTATAACACCATTCAACAGCATCAAAAAAGGAAGTTTTCCCATATCCATTGGGGGCATAAATCACCATAAGATTAGCCAACTCCTTTCCTGTTTCAAAACTAAACTCCTGGCTTCCGTTATAGATACGGAAATCGTCTATCTTAATTTTCTTTATCTTAGTCATGGCTTAGCAAATTAATAAGTGTTGGCAAGTTATCTCTATTGTTCATCATGCCTATTTGTGAAATAGCATTTTCAACCCGTGGGTGATTCAGTTTAATCAGCTCATAAAGTTTGTCAGTTGTGGTATCGCGTTGCGGTATTTCAATATCAATAAGCGTCTTTGCAACCAGTTTTTCAATATAGTCTTTTGAAACTTCATCCTGACCAATGTTGTATACCATTTTTCTGCTGGAAAACTTATCCTGAATAATTTGTTGTTTAAGTTCCTCAGGGACTTCCTCCCTCACAAGATAAAGCAGATAAAGATTCCATCTTTCCACTGACTTATCAAGCATTCTGCCTTGGAAACTAACAGCAACGTGGTCGCGTAATTCAATATAGTTGTTCTTCAAATCTTCATTTTTCTCATATATTTTAGAAAACAGATTTAAATTAATATTCGCCGAAGGTGCTTGCCACAATTCTGTACCCGACGTTTGAAAAAACTCATCATATTGGGATAATTTCTTTATAATTTCGTCAGACTTATTTAATTGCATCAGTAAAAATTTTAATTAAGTTGGTAGTTGCCTCCTGTAGGGTAGTACTTGCCGCTACGTGGGAAGTTAATTGAGCAAAACTCAGGACGCCAATATTAATGTTATCGGGTATAAGAAGCCCGCTGCCTGTTGGGCTAGAAATATCATGAATAATATTTTTCTTGGCATCGCTTGTAAGGTAAACGTTTCCAAACAGTGGATTATGAGAATGGAAAAGGTGACAATGATTTTCTCGCAAGGAATCTTCAATTTTTTTTTCGGTCAGATATTTTTTTGCTATCGAAAAATAATCTTTCCCTTCTGCAAAGAAAAACTGTAGTGTTAACTCTATATCGTGTTGAATTTTAGTTTCAACTCCGGGAATCATTTTTGAAACTTCTGCATTAGGCAGGGAAATCGAAATTGCATTAATATTTGTATAACTACCTTTTAAAAGTTGAACATAACTCAAAAGTTCTAACCAAGTACGCCACAACTCGCTGCTAAGCGTTGTTTGACTTTTCAGGTATGCAATAATTTCTTTTAAACTACCTGCTCGGGTTGGAATTATCAATTTACCTTTAAGTGCTTCAGCAATTTGCTGTGGCGAGGTTCTTTGTGCGACAAGGGCTGCTGACGCAGAGCCTATCGTTTTAAAATCATCGGGGGTATGTTCAAAAGCAGCTTTGAGATAATGGGAAAAGTCATCGAGTTCGTCCGATATAATCGTAATACCATTTCTCGAAATAAATTCCTCTGCCTTTTTTACGCTCACAGCGCCGACGGAATTAACATCTTGAAATCTTAAAATAGAGGTAACTTCATGTTGTGCGTTTATCACACCAGCTCCGGAGAATCCGCTATAAGTAGTTAATATTCCACCGTTAACGTCGAGAACAATATCATGTGGATGCTCAACCGTTATAATATTTGATATTGTTGTTTCAATTTTTTTTCCAACCTTCAAACCTTCCACAGTGGCAGGAAAACCAAATGCAGCAGAGTTTGCACCGTTAACAGGCTCTTCAGAACGGAGAGGTACATATTTGTCAGATGCGTAGCTCAATACTTCAATTATGGCCAAATCATTTTTTTGGCAATGATCTTTTACGGTCGCATTCAATATCTTGCCGCTACGATCCTGAATAGTGAAAGTGGCGGATAAATATAAACTTACCACATGTAACGAAGTCAATAATAACGTATCACTTACAAAAAAAGCAGTGCCCTTTGGTTGACCCCCAGGATTGATTACTTTCCATGTACAATCAGCAAGGTTTGTTGTGTCTATCATGGCAGTTCAATTTTTGTAGAAACCTCAGCAGTATAATTAAATTCAACTTGAAGATCTTCTTCAAAAAGTCCGGACAAGTGCTGGGGGTAATAATTAAAAATTAACCTACGTTTCCCTTTGAAACATCTTATAGGCCTATTAACGATAAACGAAACGGTCTGGATATCAGGATGAACGTGCGACGGATGCTTGCCATTTGTTGAAATAAAATATAGTGGGCTATCTATAAGATCAAATAACTCTTTTGGATTATTGTTAGCACTTCCGTGGTGGCTGATTTTCACTGCATCAAAATAAATTTGCTGTTTACCTGGATGTAATTCTTTCAGCCTTTCCATTATAGGTTCAGCATGCGCATCTGCAAGCATTAGTATTTTTTTACCGTTTGCATTTAAAATAAAAGAAATAGAACTGCCATTGCCTGGTGCTCTATCGCGGTTATACACATGATGATCAGCTATATACCTAATTAGTTCAGCCGTTACTGGTACTATTGAATCGCCACTTATTTCTCCAGATTGATCTTGCAATATTTGGCAAGAACTGTACCTGCTGTATAATTCAAAGGCATCATCAACAAGCTCATTTTCTGAATACTCTATACCAAAGTCGTTCAAAGCTGATTTGAATTCGTCTTCCAAAACTTCAAGTTGCAGTTTATCGGGGCCTAATAATTCGATAGAAATATTATCACTAATGTTTACTTTTGGATTGTTTTCTATACATGCTGCCTTGCCATTGAAATCCTCGTTCCAAGAATATTTTCCCGCAAGAATTTGTTTACCAAGCAGGGATGCCTGCCTTGCTCCAATTTCACCTCCTTCTGGATCTATATCCGGATTGTTTGTTGTAATAAAATTTTTTAGTACTTCTAACTCTTTTTTGTCGGCTTTCTGAAGTTCCACTTTTTGAAACTGGAGGTGCCGAAAAGCATTTAGCCAGACTTGCGATACTTCAATTATATTTGGGGAGGAAGCTAAACCATTTTCTTCAAGGAATTTTGAAGCATTCCTAATATGGTCGTCGTCATAATGGGTAATTATAAAACGATCTATTATTTTACCGCTTGTTTTGTAATCTCTTAATAATGGTAATAATCTGTCGCGATAGCTAAAGCCGCAATCAATAAGTATATTCTTATTAGTGGAATTTTGCGTTTGGCCGATATCTATTAAGATTGTGTCACCATATAAGGCTGGCAATAGATGAATAGTAAGCATTAATGAATTAGTTGATTTTATTTAATTTGGTTGATAAATATATGAATTTTTTAACATTTGATATTTCCAAGCTGTGACATATGTCAGAAAATCGTATTTGTAAACGAATGCTAGAATATATATTAATGTAATTCTCCTCAAAACCTCACTTAACTTCAGTTTTTTCTTCCCTGTTAGATGTAAAATTTACTTGGGATTGTATGCGTATTATAACATGGTTAAATTTACATTGTGATTCGTTGGGAAATGAATTTGGCAATAATGAAGAGCGGTTATGAAAGTGAAAAACAATAGGATCAGGTTAGTTCATGTAAGGCTGACCACGGGAGAATATAACGGGATACATAAGAAATTTAAACGGACGACCTGCAGGACATTCAGTGAATACATCCGGGCGGTCTTACTGGAGCGTCCTGTTATAACTACTTACAGGAATTTATCTCAGGATGCCCTGTTGGAGCAGATGGCTATCCTTAACAGGGAGCTCAACGCCATAGGCAACAACATCAATCAGGTCGCAAAAAAGCTGCATACATTACGACACGGGGAAATTGCCTTGTGGCAGGGGGAGTATGACACTCAGTCGACTGTTTTTACACAAAAGACAACAGAGATAAAATCCATCCTTAAAACACTCACAGAGGAATGGTTGCGGTAATTAAGGTAAGCGGCCGTATGCAAAGGATAATAAACTACAATGAAAACAAGGTAAAGCAGGGCAAGGCAGTGTGCATCGCTGCTGTGAATTATCCACTTGATGCGCCATTTATGACTATCGCCATGAAAATGAAACGATTAATGTTACAGATGGAACTGAACAGGAACGTAATGCAGAACACCTTACATATTTCCCTGAATTTTGATGCGTCTGAAAATGGTTTATCAACGGATAAGCTGAAGGCTATAGCCGGTAGTTATATGGAAAAACTGGGTTTTGGGAACCAACCTTACCTGGTATATCAGCACCACGATGCGGGGCATCCGCATATCCATCTGGTAACCACCAATATCGAATCTTCCGGTAAAAGGATAGACCTGCACCATCTGGCCATACGCAAATCCGAACCCGCCAGAAAAGAAGTAGAAACTGAATTCGGACTGGTCAAAGCCCAGGATAAAAAACGGCATACGGAAAGGCTTCAGGCTGTTTCGGCAAAAAAAATCACTTATGGAACGACTGAAACCAAAGCCGCGATTCAAAACGTACTGGATGTAGTAATTGACAAATACAGTTATACGAGCCTTGCCGAATTGAATGCGGTACTGGGACTATACAATGTAAGGGCCGACAATGGTAAAGAAAATTCAAGTGTCAATCGCCATAAGGGATTACTGTACCACATCATTGACAAACAGGGAAATGCTACGGGTGTACCCATAAAAGCAAGCCTGTTTTACAGCCGCCCGACCCTATCAAGGCTGTCCACCAAATTCATCAGCAATAAGATTACGGCACAGCCTAAAAAGGCAAGGATAATGAATGTTATCGATAAGCTCTCGTATGGAAATACCAAGGCCGGATTTCAGGATTTGGAAAACAGCTTGTCAAAAGAAGGGATTGCATTAGTGAAACGAGTAAATGAACAGGGATTTATTTATGGGATTACCTATATCGACCATAGCACGGGAGGTGTCTTTAACGGAAGCACTTTAGGAAAGCAGTATAGTGCCAAAGCAATACAGGAGCGCTTTCCTGTAGGTAGGAAGACTGAAAAACAGGCAGAAATTTCAGTTGGCGAGAGTCTGGCGAAGCTGCAGAATATTAGGTATGATGCCTTTATAAACCCTATAATAAAGGACATATCCAGAATAATAGAAAGCTTTACAAAAGCAGAGCAATCTACAGCTTTCCTGCCCCGGGAATTTAAACGGAAAAAGAAAAGAAGGAGAAGAAAAGGGCCCTCGGATAACAATTAAAAATAGCATGGGATGCAGACGGGTGAAAATGAGCAGGCATTGCGAAAAATACTTGATATGACAAGGCTTATCAGCCTTGTGGTGCTCTTTCTGCATTTTTATTATCAGTGCTATTGGATATTTTTTGCCTGGGGTATGCACAGTGGCCTTTCAGACCGCATACTTTCAAATATAATTTTGACAGGGTTGTTTACACCTTTTGTGAAAGCAAAGCTCATAAGCCTGTTGTTCCTTCTCATAAGCCTGCTTGGCGCAAGGGGAAAAAAAGATGAAAAGCTTGAAAAAAGGATTGCCTTAAAGTATGCCGGAATCGGATTGGTCCTATACTTTGCGTCCCAATTGATTTTCCATAGCAGGCTTGAAAAAAGCACCACTGCCCTGCTCTATATGATGACTACTGTTTCCGGTTATCTATACTTGCTCAGGGCCGGTACAGTACTCTCACGCATTATCCGCAGGAAACTGGACGGGCGTGATATATTCAATAAGCTCAATGAGACTATTCCCCAGGAAGAAAGGCTTTTGGAGAACGAATTTTCCATTAACCTGCCGGCATGTTATCACCTTAAGGATAAAGTACGCAGCAGCTGGATTAATATCATCAATCCTTTCAGGGCACTTATGGTACTCGGTACGCCGGGCTCGGGTAAATCCTATTTTGTGATCCGCCATGTAATAACCCAGCATATCCGCAAGGGTTTTACCATGTTCGTTTATGATTTCAAATTTGATGACCTCACAAGGATTGCTTACAATACCTGGCTGAAACACACGGACTGTTATGCTGTACCACCGAAATTCTATATCATCAATTTTGATGACCTGAGCCGGACCCACCGATGCAATCCTTTAGAACCCTCGGCTATGACAGATATCACTGATGCAGCGGAGTCGGCGCGTACCATACTGATGGGGCTAAACAGGGAATGGATCAAAAAGCAGGGAGATTTCTTTGTCGAATCACCCATCAATTTTGTGACGGCCATTATCTGGTACCTTAGGAAATACAAGGACGGGGAATTTTGTACCCTTCCCCATGTCATCGAGCTCATGCAGGTCGATTATGATAGCATGTTTACCCTGCTGCGTACCCAAAAGGAAATCGAGGTATTGATCAACCCTTTTGTCAATGCTTACCTCAATGATGTCATGGAGCAGCTTGAGGGGCAGATCGCATCAGCAAAGGTGGCTATGGCGCGCCTGTCTTCTCCCCAATTGTATTATGTGCTTTCAGGAAATGATTTTAACCTGGATATCAACAACCCTGATGATCCGAAGATTGTCTGCATGGGCAACAATCCCCAAAAGATCCAGATCTACGGAGCTGTACTTTCCCTTTATGTGACACGGCTGGTAAAGCAGGTCAACAAAAAAGGGAAACAGAAAAGCAGCCTTATTTTTGATGAATTCCCTACGATATACCTGAACAATATGGACAGCCTCATCGCTACGGCCCGTAGCAATAAGGTTGCAACCTGCCTGGGTATCCAGGATTTCAGCCAGCTACGTAAGGATTACGGCAGGGAACAGGCCGATGTGATTATGAATATTACGGGTAACATCATCAGTGGGCAGGTTACCGGTGATACGGCAAAACAGCTTTCGGAGCGGTTCGGAAAAATTATGCAGGACAGGGAAAGCCTGTCCATTAATAGCAATGACACTTCCATCAGCCGGTCCAAACAGCTGGAATCCGCTATTCCCGCCTCAAAGATTGCGGCGTTGTCCTCCGGGGAATTCGTAGGCATGGTAGCCGATGACCCATTGAACAAGATTGAACTGAAAACCTTCCATTGCGAGATTAAGAACGACCATGATCAGATCAGAACGGAAGAAATGGCATACCGGGATATTCAGGAGATAAGAAAACTTGAGCCGTTTATGGTTCAGCGAAATTATACTCAGGTAAAACAGGACATCCAGGAAATCATACAATCAGAAATGGAACGCTTGCTCAGTGATCCCGCACTGGCTTATATGGTAATAAAAAAGTAATACATTCAATTATGCAGTCTATACAGGATCAGTTTGCCGATGTAGCACAGCTCATCAGGCAGGCACGCAGCAAGGCCATAAAGGCCGTTAATACCCAGTTGATCGATCTTTACTGGAATATAGGGGAATATATAAGCCGCAGGGTTAACAATGCAGAATGGGGGCAATCGGTAGTCAGTGACCTGGCCCAATACTTGCAGTTAAAGGAGCCGGGGGTAAGAGGATTTTCGGATAAGAACCTCTGGCGAATGAAGCAATTCTATGAGGCCTACAAGGCTTATCCAAAACTCTCATCGCTGATGAGAGAAATTACCTGGACCCATAATCTGGCCATATTGGGCAGAACAAAATCAATAGAAGAGAAGGAATTTTACCTGAACCTTTGTAAGAGGGAGAAATTCAGCGTAAAGGAACTGGAGCGGCAGATCAGCAGCGGGGTTTTTGAAAGGACTATCATGGGAAATGTAAAACTCTCATCGGTAATGAGAGAAATTCATCCGGAAATAGCAAATACCTTTAAGGATAGCTACATGTTTGATTTCCTGAATATTCAGGAACCTTATAGCGAACGCGACCTGCAACAGGGACTGATTGCCCAAATGAAAGATTTTATCATGGAACTGGGTAAGGACTTCCTGTTTTTTGACCAGGAATACAAGCTTCAGGTAGGGAGCAGTGATTTTTATATCGACTTACTATTCTATCATCGCGGGCTCCAATGCCTGATCGCCATTGAGCTCAAGACGGACAAGTTCAGGCCCGGGCATCTGGGACAGCTTAATTTCTATCTGGAAGCATTAGACAGGGATATCAAAAAGCCTTATGAAAATCCAAGTATAGGCATCCTGCTTTGCAAGGACAAGGATAACGAGGTCGTAGAATACTCCCTGAGCCGAAGCCTCTCACCTACCATGGTGGCGCAATATCAGACACAATTACCTGATAAGAAGGTTCTGCATGAAAAATTTCAGGAGCTAATACGTTGATTTGCTGCCTTTTTCACTATAGATCTGGACTTTCAAATATATCTTTTTTAAGTTTACTGAAAGGGCGTTTATGGACATTCTCATCCTCAAAATGACATTCAAAAACTATTTTGTAGGCGTCTTCAAAAGTAAGGGTGTAGGCCCCGGCAAGCTCCTCCATATATCGCTTGCTAAAAGCAATTTTTTTGAAGATTATATCACGAATCAGTTCACCATGACACTTGTCATAGATATCTTTGATCCCAAAAAAAGCCTTTGAGTTGCTTAGGCGGATTCGCATTTCATCCGTACAGTTGTATTCAAATCCAATTGATATAGCGGATCCTCCGCCATAAAGGGATGCCACATCTTTAGGGAAATCGGTGAACCTAAAAGCTCCGTGCTGGTGTAGGGTATAAGGATGAAAAAGATGAGCCGAGTCCCTCGAATTTTTGTAATGGGTATTGCATACCGTACAGCTGGGTATCAGGTTATAGAATGAGAGTGCCAGTACGGGATGTAATTTCTGGGGGTAAAAGTGGTCAAATTCAGGAAAAACTCTTTTTTCGACTGCTGTTCCATTATCATTTACATAATATGTATGATGGGTTGTCGTATAATGCCTGTTGCAGTACGGACAACAATCAATTCCCAATTGTTCTGCCAGGGTATAACCGTTGTATATACTCGCCTTATAGGAACGAAAAGCTTTGTAATTAAATATCAGCCCCAGAACCGATCCCGTTACAAGTTCTCCATTATTTGTGGCATAGGTTAATTTCAGGTCCCGATAAACTGTGTACGCTTCACTTTTTTCAGATAAACCCTCGGGAAGACAGGCCAGTATTGCTGCGATATGTACCGGGGTTAGTGCAGCCTTTAAGTTTTGTAAGGCTTCAAGATGTCCGGGGTCAGGATTAAGTGCCAAATTTTGGCCTGATAAATACTTATTGGCTCTTTTGCTTACCCACCCGATCATGCCTTTTAGGAAAACACCATTTATTTTTTTGCCCATACAGAAATCCTGACACTGTTCTGAGGCCTTACCGAAGTTTACACTAAGCATCTTTATCCTTTTTTAATTTAGTGATAGCCTCTTCCAGTCTTGCGATTTCTTCTTCTTTGGCCCGCTGATCATCCGTGACAAATGCAAGGTACATGGATCGCAGCTTTTGTTTTACCAGTGGCTCATCCACCAGTTCAATGATCTGTTTGTAGTATTTTTGTTCTCCAGCTCTGGAACTGAAGCGCTTCAGATTCCTTGGTTCGGATTTCATATCCTTAATTATTTTGCCTTCTTTGTGAAGCCAGCTTAGTGCTTCCTGTATTTTAATTTTTGCGAAATCTCCTACGAGCCCGTCAGTTATAAAAAAACTATCCGCCAGCAAATCTGATATATTGGCCCCAAATGATTTCATTTTTTTATAATCCAATGGCTTGGAAAAACCACTTTCTTTATTGATATCAAGATATAAGATATTTTGTTTGGGAATATCCGAAAGAATGAAGGGTGAATGTGTTGCCAGGATAATGTTTATGGCTTTTATCTTATCCAATCCCAGCCTGCCGATACTGGTTCGGAGATAGTCTACATATTTTTTTTGATATTCCGGGTGGAAATACAGTTCTATTTCTTCCAGGACAAGGTTTATATACCTGTATTGTACCTTATTCTCTGAAACAGAATTAAGATTTGACAGGTGATACAGTATGGAACTGACCGAATAGATCAGCTGCTTTTCTCCCGAACTGAGGCGCTCCATAAAAATATCCTTTTTGTCATCCCCCCTAAGCGATTTTAAAATAATGTCTACTTTAAATATAGGTGGTGGCAGCAGCTCTATAAGTTTCCTGCCTGATTTTAGTGCAAAAATTTTATTGGAGAGCCCCTCAATGGTAACTGGCTCGTCCAAAGGATAATCGATAGTCCCGTTTATAAGATAATTAAGGCTTTGTTTAAGTTTAAAAGTGATATGGCTTGTATCATCGGCCAGGTTTTTTAGAAATTTATAATCGAAATTCTTTCCGATATCGAATATAATCTTTTCAATATTTTTTGCATCTGATATTTTACCTTTTGATTTTAACAATAATTGCCTGTCTGCTTTTTTAAAATAAGGGAAGTAATCGTTATACTCCTTGTATTTTTCCGAAATGCTCACAATTTTATATAAGATATAACTTCGTACCTCCTGATAATATGGTCTTTCTGTATTTACAAGCGCTGTGGAATCTTTCAGATAATAACGGACCAGTTCCTCAACCAGCTTATCTTCCAATTCGAGGAGTTCAAATATCCTAAGATGTATAGTATGTGGTTTATCAGTGTTTTTGTCATATCCATACTCTACATACTGCTTTTTGTCTTTTAATGAGAATAGTAAGTGGTCTGCCTTAAGGTTATCACCGAAATTTCTGAAATCGGCGCTCCCATCCTTAGCTGAAGGGCGTAATATATTGGCAAGCAGGCGTTGTCGCAACAGATCATTTTCGCGGTTGATATCAAAGTTACCCTCAGTGCGCATGGGATTGAGCACCAGTGGGGTCTGGTAGGAATCGTTCTTATGGAAAAGCCCGTCGATCCAGAAATCCAGTTCTTTACTGTTGTATGCATAATGGGAATAATTTACCACTTCTGTATAAAAAAGATCCTTCAATCCAAAAGCGTCCTTTTCGGTCAATAGACGAAACTCTCCGTCTTCCATTCTGTAGGCTTCATAATTTGGCTTCTTTTCTATGGCCGACCCGATTTTTATCTTATAATAATTCGTTTTTTCTATAATTAGGCCTTCTTTATCTTTTCTTTTATTTCCATCATGATCTTCATTTAGGATTTCATCAAGTGCTGTAAAATAGAATTCTACAAAAATGCCTTCCACCTGCTTGAGATTAGCCGTAATACTATGTGTTTTTTGCTTCTCCTGGGATTCATACAGGAAATTGGTGGCAAAGTTATTAATGGCCCAAAAGAAAAGCTCTAAGATACTGCTCTTACCGCTTCCGTTTTTTCCGACAATAGCTGAAATATTGATACTCAGATTATTGATGTCATAAAAATCCGAGGGGACCGACGAAGCCTTGGGTGCAATTGAAAGTAGCTCTGCTTTAGGGTCACCATTTTCAAAAGCATACTCGTATTCACTATATAAAGGATAAATTTTTCCAATTTCAAGATTCTTTAAAAATTTATCGATGCATCCCTCAAGTGGTCGTATAGCAATTAATCTGAAACTCATAATCAATATTGGTTTTATATTTCAAATTAACAAAAATTTAATTACAATAACGGTTATGGTCTTAAATATTGGAATCAGAAAAAAATGAGTTTTTTTAATGCTTTTGATTAGGAATACATAATTTTATGCCTACATTTTCTGTCTGTCTTCCAATCTATTATTTATAATAAATATTATCTTTGGTTAGCATTATGAATACACAGGTTAACCATCCCATTCGGCTTTCCCAGCTTACCCAAAGCATAGCTAGTACTTTAGAAGATGCTTTCAGGGAAATGCGCTTTTGGGTGATTGCTGATATTACCAGCCATTCCTATAAAGCCGATAAGCAGTACCACAATTTTGAGTTGGTGGAAAAAGACCCTCGGTCAAATGCCATAATTGCTAAGATCAACGGTAAAGCCTGGGGTAACGGTTCATTGCGTATTGCAGAATTCGAAAATACAACCGGGCAGAGATTTACCAATAACCTGCAGGTATTATTACAGGTGAGCGTGGAATACCATCCGCTTTACGGATTGGCGATCACACTACTAAATATTGATTCCAGTTATACCCTGGGGCAACTGGAGCAGCAACGCAATGCGACATTACGGCGCCTTGTCCTTCAGAATGAATTCATACAGAAAATTGGTGAAGCCTATATAACAGATAATAATCGTTTAAAGCTTAACCCCGTAGTACAACGTATTGCACTTATTTCTTCGTCCATCTCAGCGGGAGCGGAAGATTTCAGGCACACCCTTGAAAACAATTCTTTTGGTTACGCCTTTAAGGTAGATGACTATTTTGCTACGGTACAGGGAGATAAAAATGCAGGGCTTTTATTGGAGAAATTAATTGCTGTGTATGATTCCGGGATAAGATATGATGCTGTAGTGATAACCCGTGGCGGTGGTGCACAAACTGATTTCTTAATTTTTGATAATTATAGGATTGCGCGTGCAGCTGCCAAATTTCCTATCCCGATCATAACAGGTATCGGACACCAAAAAAATCAGAGTATCACCGATATGATGGTCCATACCCCAACCAAAACCCCTACTAAAGCTGCAGAATTTATTATTGCTCATAACAGGAGTTTTGAAGAAAGGCTATTTTCCTTTCAAAAGGATATAATAATTGCATCCCAGCAATTAATTACCGTTCATGGGCGTGCACTCATAGAGATGAGACATAACCTGGCCAATACGGTAAAAGATACATTAAGCGAAAGGAAAGATGCCCTTGTTAAGCTCAATCTGCTGACAATAAATGCTACCGGTACTATTTTCCTTAGCAACAGCCAAAAACTCCATGTAACAGCTAATAGGCTGACGGCCTCACCGTTGCGTATCATGAATCACAAAAACAACGGCCTTGGAAATCTCCGTGAGCGTATCAGCACTGCTAACGCTCAATACAATAAAAACCGGAAAAGGGAACTCGATAATTTCACCACACTTTTTAAAATGATCTCACCCAGGAATCTCCTTAAAAAAGGCTATGCTATAATTAAACTGGAAGGTAAGGTAATCAGTAATCCTGAAATGCTTGAACCGGGAATGAAAATTGATGTAATCCTCTCACAAACCGCACTGACTGCAACAATACAGAACAAAACAGACTATGATGGAACAGAACTTGACATATGAGCAGGCTTACGCCGAGCTTGAAAGTATAGCCCGTGAAATTGAAAACGAGACTATCTCGGTTGATCTTTTGGCTGATAAAGTGAAAAGAGCCTCAGAATTAATCACTTTTTGTCAGGAAAAGCTAAAAAATACGGAAACGGAGGTCAATAAGATAATCGGACAGATGGAAACTCCAAAATAAGACACGATGAGAAAATTGATGCCTAGGGAATTTCGTATAAAAAACCTAAACAGGGAAACTGCATTTAAAGCATTCATGCAAAAAGAGGGCTTTAAGGAGGCTATTGATACAAAAGGAAATTTTGAAAAGGGAATGCCACTTTTCTATAAAAGGATAAAAGAGAGTACTTTTATTATTTTTAATGTGCCCTATTACGGCAAAGAAAAAAATGCAGATTTTCAGACTGATCTGTGGCTTGTAGAATGCACCTCGGCAAACCTCTTTCTGAAACATTCCATTACAGATGGCATACGTCGGCTGATATTATTGGGATTTGAACTGGAAAAACATCTTGAAATTTATAAGGGATTAAAAGGCAATAACTGATGAATAAGGAGCATTACCAAAAAAAAAGTTTTGATCTTGGCTTGCCTTCACGCTGTCCCCTGCTACAATATTGCGAAAGGCATGCAAGGACCATCTATTTCTTTTCGGATTATTCAGAAGTAAATTATACCAATGATTACGTCAGGACACTTATAAGTGAAGGAGTACTGCCGGATGATTTTAATGAAAAGAAGATCCCTGTCATATCCGAGCAGCCTTCACGTTCCAAAAGTACAGGTTATCTTGCCTTTAGCAACATGTGCCCCGAGGTCAATCTTTATGATACCGACAACCGGATTTCGATTGCCGGAGAAAAGCCTTGCACGGATGGCATTTACGATAAGGAAAGTCATACCCCATTTATATCTTTAACCGAGAAACATTATTCGGAATGCCTTGAGTTTTCCAATTATGTATTTGAAAACAAATTCAGGTCGGGTAAGGATCAGACCTCAAAAACCGCAGCATGTTATGTATATCTCATGCAGGACTGTAAAAACAGGCGCTATAAAATTGGAATGTCTAAAAATCCCGATTACAGGGAAAAAACGTTACGTTCCGAAGATCCGGAAATAACAACCTTAGGCAGTAGAAGATTCATGACTCGCAAACTGGCAGCAGATTTTGAAAAAAATCTACATGCAAAATATTTACATCAGCGCGTACGTGGCGAATGGTTTTGCCTGGGACAGGAAGAGGTAGATGAAATTTTATCCTGCCTGCTTAATACTGTCTAAAGCCCACTGGCTTAGGCATTACAATATCCATAAAATGCTTTCCAACTCTTTTTCCTTTAGGTATAATGTGATAAATTCAAGGGCTTGCTGCTTTTTTTCTGACGTTGTTACAAAATGATTGATATAAAAATCTTCTCCTTCATCACTGATATGGATAATATCAGTATAAGTCCCTGAAATGAGCGTTCCTTTTAACTGTATTACTTTCTTTTCCTGCTCTGTGGTTAACTCTTTTCTTATTTTAAGACGTATGCCCTTGTCCATGTTTCTAATAGATGTCTTGTGACGTGATTATTGTTTTATTTTGCTTAATGCTTTTATTTCATTCCGTATTCCTATCAGATGCTCGCGGATGCTTTGGGGTTGCATATCGTCAGGTTCAAACTCTTTGGTGGCAATACTGCAGGCATATTCCCATATCTCGAGCACATCGGAAAGCTTAACGCTATAGGGCTCATAAAAAGTATTATCGGAAATGAGCGTCAGGTTATTTTTTCCATTTTTGTTTAGCCTTTTGTATACGATCCCCTCCTCTTTGGTAAGCAGTATATAGGTTTTGCCATCCCTGACTTCTCCCAGGCTCTCTACATAACGGCCAACGATAAAAGAACCATCCCTGTGCGGAGGCATGGAATCACCTGTCACCGGGAATGCCCTGAATTTTCCGTTTTTCAGAAAGGGCAGCGATATCTGCTGCAGCCCTTCTATGAATTCCGGATCGCTATAGCCGTTCAGATAACCCGCTTTTGCCTTCTGGGGAATGATCTCTATGGTGTTCTCCCCGGCCTGATCTACCGTAATGGGCAAAAGGATACGGTTATCCTCCAGCCGTATTAATCCGTTGGTGTCCACTTTTCGGATATCAACCGATAACAGGATATCAATACTGTAGTGGTAGTATTGAGCAATGCGTCTCAGGATATCATAAGGGGCCTCTGAGGTCCCGGACTCATATTTGACATATCTTGCACGCGTTATAGTAAGCTCCTCGGCGAGCTTTTCCTGTGAAATTTTCTTTTGGATCCTTAAGAACCTGATGTTGTCGGAAAATAGAGACATAAGCAAATTGTTACTATTTGTAACAGCAAATATATAATATTTTGTTTCATTCTGGTCTAATTTTGTATCGTAATAGAGTTCAGAAATAAAATTCAGCATGATCCCTTCGGCAGAGAAAATAGAAATCGTACGGCAGCTCCAGGCAAAGATCGATGCCATGCAGGGACTGGGCAAACCATTGCGTGAACCAGCCCATGGTGATCTTGCTCCCTTTACAGCCGCTTTTCCGGGACAGGTATTTCCAACCGGGGCTATCCATGAATTTATCAGTTATGAGGTTACAAATGCTGCCGCAACAAGAGGATTCATTACAGCACTCACCGGCAGGCTGATGCGAAAAGGCGGCCTCTGCCTGTGGATCTCAAGAAACAGGGATATCTATCCTTCAGGGCTCAGGAATTTCGGGTTGGAGCCCGACCGTATCGTATTTATAAATGCTGCGCATCCCAAAGATGCGCTATGGATTTTAGAGGAAGCCCTGAAATGTGAGGCCCTTACGGCAGTCATAAGCGAGATAAGGGAGCTCAGCTTTACAGATTCCAGAAGGCTACAGCTGGCCGTAGAGAACAGCGGGGTAACCGGCTTCATTCACCGTCTCTGCCCCCGCGCTGAGAATGCCCTGGCCTGTACTACCCGTTGGAAGATAACTACGCTACCCAGTGTATCTGTTGACAATCTGCCCGGAGTGGGTTTCAGCGCATGGGATGTGCAACTGCTCAAGGTACGCAACGGAAGGCCTCTTTCATGGCAGGTCAGCTGGTCGGGAAGCAGCTTTGTGCCTTTGGGAGAGAAAAATAATTCAGAACCGCTTTTAAACAAACGTTATACAGGATAATGGCACGGTATGTTTCCATAGCATTCCCTCACCTTCTCACGGATTACGTGGCACGCAGACACCCTGAATTCAGGGCCAGCCCTTTTGTGCTGGCCTCCCGGCGGCATGGCAGGATGGTTATTGATGCTGTTAGCAAAAAGGCAGCACAAAAAGGCATCCATACCGGAATGGTACTGGCGGACTGTAAGGCTCTTTTTCCAAAGCTGGAAGTAATGGAAACTGAAGCCGGCAGGGCTGAAAAACTACTACAGGCTTTGGCGGAATGGGCCATACGCTATACGCCTTTTGCGGCTGTGGACCTGCCTGATGGGCTGGTACTGAACAGTAGCGGCTGTACGCACCTTTGGGGTGGGGAGGCTGCCTACCTTGAGCATATAAGTACAAAATTGGGTAGCTATGGCTATACGGTACAGATAGCCATAGCCGACACTGTCGCTACTGCATGGGCTGTGGCGCGCTTTGGCAGTCACCGGGCCATTGTAAACCCTGGGCAACAGCGGCAAGTGCTGAAAAGCCTCCCTGCGGCAGCGCTTAGGCTGGATGTCACAATCCTGGCACGGCTGAAAAAGCTGGGAATGCAGCAGATAGGCAGTTTTATAGATATGCCTCCTTCAGTGCTTCGCAGGCGTTTCGGGCAGGAACTGCCCAAAAGGATATCCCAGGCCCTGGGAAGGGAAATAGAGCTTATGGTACCTGTAAAACCGGTTGAACCTTATCAGGAGAGACTCTCAAGTATGGAACCTATTGCCTCGAACACAGGAATAACCATTGCGCTGAAAAAACTTCTCGATACGCTTTGCAATCGCTTTGAGTCGGAAGGAATAGGCCTGCGCCAGTGCATATTCCGGGCCTACAGGGTTGACGGTGCCCTACAGCAGATAAGCATTGGTACCGGACACCCTTCCCGGAATGTTAACCATTTGTTCCGGCTTTTTGAGCATAAGATTGCCACGCTGGAGCCGGCATTAGGCTTTGAATTGTTTGTGTTGGAAGCCCCAAAAGTTGAAAAGATGACCCGGGAACAGGCAGCCCTATGGGATGCAGCCTCACAAAATGACAGGAAGGTTGCAGAACTGCTGGACCGCGTGGCAGCAAAAGTTAATCCCTCTAACATAAGCCGGTATCTGCCTGTAGAGCACCATTGGCCCGAACGCTCGATGAAAAGGGCTACCCCTATCTGGGAGAAGCCTGCAACAGGCTGGCGCAGCGACCTTCCACGTCCGGTTCACCTGCTTCCCCTGCCTGAAGCCATTGAGGTGACTGCGCTGCTGCCCGACTACCCGCCAATGCTATTTCTTTATAAAAGGCAGCGGTATACTGTCGTGAAGGCCGACGGGCCTGAGCGTATCGAGCAGGAATGGTGGCTCTCAGACGGGCTATACAGGGATTATTATACTGTTGAAGATGAGAATGGTGCGCGGTATTGGATGTTCCGCTCCGGCCCCTATGATGGTGAGCGCCCCAAATGGTTTTTACATGGATTTTTTGCATGAGCTACACAGAATTACAGATTACGACCAATTTCAGCTTCCTGCGCGGAGGCTCGCACCCTCATGAACTTGTAGAAGAGGCAGCCAGGCTGGGCTATAAGGAGCTTGCGATTACCGATCATAATACCCTGGCTGGTGTGGTACGTGCCCATGTGGCGGCAAAAAAAGCAGGGATACGCCTTATTATAGGATGCAGGCTGGAGCTTTTGGACGGGCCTCCCCTGCTTGCCTACCCAACCGATAAGCAGGCCTACACCGGGCTTTCACAGCTGCTTTCCACCGGTAACCAACGTGCTGAAAAGGGGCAATGCCACCTCTATAAGGCCGATGTCTATCAACATGCCCGGGGGATGCGATTTATCGCCCTGCCCCCACTTTCCCTGAATGAGGCTTTTGATTTTGAGGACAGTTACAAGGCGGAATTGCAGCAATACAGGGATAATTTGGGCAGTTATCTTTATCTGGGCATCAGCCGTTCCTATCAGGCCAATGATAACAAACGTATGCACAGGATCCGGCAGTTATCAGAAACGCTGGGGTTAACACTTGTCGCTACCAACGATGTCCATTACCACCTGCCGGATCGCAGGCAACTACAGGATGTATTAACGTGCATCCGCGAGAAATGCACCATAGATACGGCAGGCTTTCGCCTGCATCAGAATGCGGAGCGTTACCTCAAACCTGCCGATGAGATGCAGCGGCTCTTCCGGCAATACCCTCAGGCGCTTGGTGCTGCATGCGAGATAGCCGATGCATGCAGGTTCTCCCTGGACAGCCTAAAATACATCTACCCGGAGGAGATCACCTCAGAAGGACGCTCCCCGCAGGAGGAACTGGTAATGCTTACCTGGCAGGGCGCTAAGGAGAAATTCGGTGGCAAGATCCCTGAAAAGATTGCCCAAACCATCCGGTATGAGCTTGACTTTATGGAGCGCAAGGAGTATGCTTCCTATTTTTTAACGGTATATGATTTTGTGCGCTTTGCGCGCCAGCGCGATATCCTGTGCCAGGGGCGTGGGTCTGCCGCCAATTCGGTAGTATGTTATTGTTTAGGGATAACCTCGGTAGACCCCTCCAAATTCAAGGTGCTTTTTGCGCGTTTCATGTCCGATGCCCGGGATGAGCCGCCTGATATCGATGTGGATTTCGAGCACGAGCGCCGTGAAGAGGTCATCCAGTACATTTATGAGAGATATGGCCGTGAGCGCGCCGCAATTGTAGCTACGGTAACGCAGGTACACTGGCGGGGAGCCGTACGGGATGTAGCAAAAGCTATGGGCTTATCAACCGATGCGGTGGACAGGCTGGCTGCCTCCATACAGGAATTCCGCGATGAGCTGGAAGAAGGGCGTATCACCTCAGAAGGCTTTAATCTTTCTGATCCGCATTTGATGAAAACATTGGAACTGACACGGGAATTCGTTGGGTTTCCAAGGCAGCTCGGCCAGCATACCGGTGGCTTTATCATCACCCGTGATAAACTTGCCGATCTGTGCCCGATACTCAATGCCCGTATGGAAGGGCGTACCAATATAGAATGGAACAAAGACGATATAGAAGCACTTGGCTTTTTAAAGGTGGATGTGCTTGCACTGGGGATGCTGACCTGTATCCGAAAAGCCTTTGACCTTTGCAAAGAGCACTATGGCAAGGCATATACCCTGGCGGAAATCAACAAAAAAGATGATCCTGCGGTATATGAGATGATCAGCCACGCGGATACCCTTGGGGTTTTCCAGATCGAGAGCCGTGCCCAGATGTCAATGCTGCCACGCCTGAAGCCAAAGTGCTTTTATGATCTGGTCATAGAGGTAGCCATCGTTCGCCCCGGCCCTATCCAGGGGGATATGGTACACCCCTACCTGAGGCGTCGCAACGGTACCGATCCTATAGAATATCCCTCGGAAGAGCTGAGGGAAATTTTGGGACGTACCCTGGGAGTGCCGCTTTTCCAGGAGCAGGCCATGGAAATTGCTATCGTAGCGGCGGGCTTTACCCCGGCCGAAGCCGATGGGCTGAGGCGAAGCATGGCCACCTTTAAGGCCAAAGGCAAGGTGAGTGACTGGGAAACAAAACTGGTAAACGGCATGGTAGCCAAAGGATACCAGGAAGATTTTGCCCGTCGGGTTTTCCGTCAGCTGGAGGGCTTTGGATCCTATGGCTTCCCGGAAAGCCATGCAGCTAGCTTTGCTTTACTGGTCTATGTATCCTCTTATATAAAATGCTATTACCCTGATGTGTTTGCCGCAGCACTGCTCAACAGCATGCCTATGGGATTTTACCAGCCTGCCCAGATTGTCATTGATGCACGCAGGCACGGTGTAGAAGTACGGCCCGTGGATATCAATCATTCCTTTTGGGACAATACCCTTGAGGAAAAATCCGGTCGCTACTTTGCCCTTCGTCTTGGCTTTAGGCAGGTAAAAGGTCTGTCGTCTGATGATGTGCAATTGCTTATGGCTGCACGTCAGAAAAAAGCCTTTCGGTATGTACATACATTGCTGGATGCTGGACTTTCACTCGCAACACTGGAGAGGCTGGCGGATGCCGATGTGTTCCGCTCCATTGGGCTTGATCGCAGAAAGGCACTATGGGAGGTATCTTCTTTATCAGACAGCCCTATCGGGATGTTTGAAGGGCAACCTTCGGTGAGTGCCGGAGAAGGACAGCTGGAACTGCCGCTGCTGACTGATGCCGAGCATGTAGTTGAGGATTATGTAACTACCGGCCTCTCCTTAAAAGCACATCCTGTAAGTTTTGCACGCCCGCAGCTGGACAGCATGCGTATACTACCTACAGCAGATCTTCCCAAAATGGCAAATGGGGACATTGTTGCTGTAGCCGGGCTGGTTACCGTACGCCAAAGGCCCGGCACTGCCAAAGGCGTGATTTTTGTTACTATTGAGGATGAGAGCGGTTTTGCTAATCTGGTGGTTTGGGGAAAAGTGTTTGAGACCTACCGCCGTGATATTGTCCAGTCACGCCTTTTGATGGTGCAGGGCAAAGTGCAGATAGAAGGCGAGGTCATCCACGTTGTCGCAACAGCCTGCTATAACCTCACCTACCTGCTGCGCAACAGGAATGATATTTCTCATGAAGAGCCCACGCAGCCTGTTTTGGCTCCTGAAGATAAAAGCCCTGAGGCGGTATTCCATAAAGGACGGAATTTCAGATAAACTAAACCAGGACTATAGAATGAAATTTGAAAGATTTCGGATTAGGAACATTAGCAACAATTAAGTTATGACACTATTCAACGATACAGATTTATTTACCGTGGGCTCCATGCCGAAAAAGGAATATGACCTGCCTGACCTGGAGCTCATGCAATGCGATGGCTTTATCCCAAAAGAGGAGGCAGATTCCTATTATACCTCTTTGCTGCACACTACGCCATGGCGGGAGTATGCAATGCCTATGTATGATAAGATCGTAACTGCTCCCCGAATGGTGGCATGGTACGGATCTGCCGAAGAGGCCGGAGAGAAAGCGCTGCCCTGGACTCCGGAACTATCGGCGCTGAGAGAAAAGGTGGTGAAAGAAACAGGACTTGAGTTCAATGCAGTACTTCTGAACCTTTACCGTAACGGCAATGATAGTGTGGCCTGGCATTCGGACAGGGAACACCTGATTGGCAGCAATCCCTGTATTGCCTCAGTTACATTTGGCCAGACAAGGCCCTTCCGTTTCAGGCATAAAAGCGATAAGGACGCAGGGCAATTGGAAATATTGCTTCATCACGGCACACTGCTTTTGATGTCCGGAACTACCAATACTTATTGGGAGCATCATATACCTAAGTCAGCCAAAGATATGCTGCCTAGAATCAATCTCACCTTCCGGCTGATAAAATAAACCTGCAACAAAGGAGCGTTTATCTATCGTCCTTTATATTTAATTAAGGATTATAAGTGTTTGTACAGGCTGAGATAATCAGAGGAGTCAGGTTGCAATATTTATAACTGTCTATCTGTATTTTTCTTTACACTATACTAGATTTCAAATATTTATATACATTTGTAGCATTATATGCCTTAATTAATTTATATACGCCATGAATACAACTACTTTCAAAAAGGTGCTGGTACCTATCGGCTCCGCATTGTTTACAATCGTAATACTTGGGAAAACTGCACCATTATTACTTTCTTTAGTTACACTCAAACACCTTGCAATCTGTTTCCTTTCACTGACTTTTTTAGGTTTTATTGCCTTGACTGCGTTATTCAACTCGATTGTCAGAAATATTAAAACTGGTTTAAGGGAAAATAAAGAAGTCATTTTATTATGCTCCTCTGCGGTTACAGTTACAGGATGCTGTTTGAGCATCAATTCCATACTTAATCGTATCAGAAAAATTATATCCCCTTTCTTAGGGATTTGGCTGGCCTCTAAAATTATTAAAGGTTTTAAGGAAACCCTGTTAACGATGGCCGGCTATTACATTGTTTTGTTGCTGATAATCGAACTCATCCAACTGATAAGAAACTCACTTAAAGGTCCCACAGCGGCACAGTGATTACCAATTTTACCAAACACATCCCAATCCCGGGTAATCTCTATAATGGTCAAGTGATGGTGTAAGCAATCCGGTAGTTATTAATTCGGTTTAAGGTCAGTGGTGAATTCGTATTCAGTCCATTTATCAAAACCATTGGCCTGGCTGAGATCAAAAAAAGCGAGATATTCTGTGCGTACGGTCTCATCTATAAAACTATTGGTTTCAGCCACTTTACGTAATTCAGCAGGAGAACTGAATATTTCCAGAATTTGTGGTGAAATCGTATAAATATTTCCGTTACGCATATCGTATTTAATGGAATGCTTAAGGAAATAAAAAGGGTCATAGGCAGGTAAAACCTCTCGTATAGCCACTGCCATATCCTTCTCAATCACCGTTTTCATATGGCCTCTTTTTGAGTCGTCAGGAAGCGGTATAAATTCGTCTCTCTTCGTCCCAAAAAACATATATATTGCCTCTTCACTTAAACCTTCTTTCTCTACATGGGATTTAAAATAACTGATCTGATAGGCTAAGAGTGTTTCTTTTTCAATTCCCACTTCCGTCTTATCTTCTTTTATATAATAAATCAGAGAATGGTAAAAAATATAGGGGTGTACAGCCTCTGTAAACAAACGCGTTAGAAAAGAGCCAAGGCCATTTGTCTCCTTTCGATAATACATTTTATCAATAGCATGCTCATGATTCCATAGTAAACGGACCAGGGCTTGGTAATCGAAGGTACGCCTGTTGTCGGATACGATATAGTGTGATCCCACATAAAACAGGCTCTCGATCTGCAGTTCGAATTCCTGTTTCGTTTTGGCCTTGATCTGCAATAGCCGTGCCTGTACCTTACGTAGCAGATCATCTTGTTGATATCGGTCGATTAAAGCCTGCATTGTGGGAAGGCCTCCAGCGAATGCCTCTTTAAACTGCCTTTCCGATAGCTCTGAAGCCGAGAGGCGATAGCGGAAGTAACGATCAAAGCACATTGGATACAGGATTGCATTTTTCGATTCCACAATCCTGTCAAACTTAAAGAAGAGGTTTTGCAATAAACGTACAATCAGGTCAATATCCGGTTCGCTATAGTAGCCTTCCGCTCTAAGGATACGCTCGGCCTCAAACTTACTTTCCCTACCCTCTCCATATTTCTTCAGCTCATAAACCTGCGCGTGTAGTGCACGGGAACCCGGTGTGTGGATAAAATCCTCCCTGCTTTCGTAGAGCCTGTCGTATACCTGAGGGAAGCGGAACTTGATAAGTTCCAAAACGAAAAGGTTTTCAAAGTTTACCTCTTCCGATAGTTTGGAATAGGTAATTGTAAAACTGTTGGCAAACCGGATTACATCCCGGGACTGCCTGAAAACCTCCTCAAAGGAAAATTCATGTTTTCCACCAAAGCCTGAGGGAAGGATATGGTTTCGGTAAGCTTCCAGATGTTCCTCATTGATAAATTTGCCCAAATGGTCTTCAAGGAGGATCAAAAGAGCGTCGTGATCCCTTTTTGGAAGCGGTATTTCCATTTGCATAATCTTATCCAGAAAACTGTGTTTTACATTCGCATTGAGGGAACTGACAGCCTCATTTACGAAATCCCTGTCATAAGCCACCAGATAGAATATATTGGCAAAGTCTGCCGTATTTCTGATAAGGCGCAATATCTCAAGGATTTCTTCAGGGTATAGCCTATCCAGGTCATCGATGATGATAACTATTTTTTTGCCGGATACTTTTAGCGCCGCATTGATACGTTCATAATCGTCCGTATAGGTTTCGCTTCCGAAAAGCCTGCCGGCAAAACCGAGCTGTCTGATCACCTTCTCAAAGCCCGAATCTGTCCGGGCCAGTTTCCGCGAATAATCAAGCACCATTGTAGAGAGCCGTGAATCAATTTTATTTAACCTTGAAGCAAGCAGGTCAAAGAAATCCCTTTGTATATTTTGCGCACCATCAGGACTCCAGGCATTAAAATCAATAATTTCGACCCCTGCTTTATCAAAATACTGTTTTATGAGATTTATAAAAGAGGTCTTACCGCTGCCATAAGCGCCCAAAATACCTATTGCAAATGATTTTTTATTTTTCGTCAACGTGATGAGCTCAGCAATGCCTTTAGCAAGCTCTTTCCGGTTAAAACTATCGTGTTCTGGCAGCTCAATCGCATTATCTTCTACAAAACCCTGTCCTGTGGCATTCGCTTCCACAGTAGCTTTTTTATACAAGAATGTTCTTGTCAGTGCAGTTAGAATAAGAAGCATAACAATGACATCCCAGGTATGGAGAGAAGGAATCAGGCTGTAGCTATAGAAAGTCCAGAAATTACCGATGTGGCTTACGATGTATAAAAATGTTGCCGATATTGCTAATTGCCACAGGAATTTGCTACTACTCCACAGCCAGAGCCATACGCATACTGCCAGGGATAATGTCATGAGCACAACGGCGCTGGCAAGTGAATTATCAAAATGGCTGATCAGTGGCTTTACGAAAATTCTGGCCAGAAAACGATTTACCGGTAGTCTGAAGAACAGGACAAATGCCATGCACGCAAAAAGTCCTGTCACATATGTAAAATTAGATCTGTTTATTGAAAGGTTCATAAATAACTGGATGGTTACATTTTATCTTGGTTAGCCCAAAAGTATTTTGAAATCGCTGTTTATTGATTTTATTACCTGCTCCGGAATTTCCAGTTCATTGGCGATGCCCTCCCATTGTGGTATGATGCTCTGGACTTCTTCAATGATTTTTTTTGGGTTCTTTATGGCCATATCTTCCGCAATGGGCATAAGGTCTTCTAATATGATATTAGCGCGTTTCCCATTAATGGAAAGGGCTCTGGCGGTATTGAGGAATTTATGCAGGGCATCCAACGGATAGGTGATATCATACGCAGGGGCAAGAGTCCAGGAATCATTGTCTTTGTTGTATATAAAGCTATGGTTTTTCAGGTGATCATCGGTATTGCAAAAGACAACATTGAAGACCATACGCCTGTACAATTCCCTGATATCCGAATGAGGTACCTTAAGGCCAAGGGCGAGTTGGAACAAATTCTCATAGGTTGATTCATGAGGCGTTGTAAAGTCCCAACCTGTAAGGCCTGAAGCAGTCAGGGTGTGCTGTTTTTCACCGTACTGCCTGTCATAGCGCTCAGTTGCAAAATGTTTATTATCAATCAGTTTGCAGGGCATCATTTCGATGCCGCAGGCCCTTGAAAGCAGGTGGTATCCATATTCGACCTTTTCCCTATTGTACCCCGCTTCATTATCCATATGCAGTTTTACCAGATAATGTGTATAATTATCTGAGTACTCAATATCGCCCGGAATGACCGCTCCTGTCTGCTTATGTTCGGAAATCAGTATTTTTGGACGAGCTCCTCCGGCAGAGGTACCGATCTTAAAGATATTGAGAAGCGCAAGGTCACTCAGCCCCTGCTCTGTTATACCGGTCTTTACCTCCAGCACCTTCTGTAGTACTGAAACTATTTCATCAAAATTGATCTCGCCCGATTTTGGTATATTGGCTACGGGCCTGTATTCCAAAGCGCCCATGCCCCTGTTGGAAACATAGCTCAGCTGTTCTAGGGGCGTAATCTTGTCGAAGGCCATGTTTTTGGATTCAAACCATTCTTTGAAGATAATATTTCCGAACATGTCGGGAAGGGAATCGGCTATCATGGGTGGTAATCCCTTAAATGACTTTCCTTCATACTGGGTAAATATCTGTAGGTGTTTATGACGCTTGAAAATATAAGGAAACATTTTTGAATACTGTCCCGAATCCAGAAATTGGGGATTGTACTGGAAATAACTCCTTTTCTCGTCCAGGCTATACCCTAACTTGCCTATCTCCAGTCCAAAAGCGATTACCTCTATAAGTTTATTGGATGCCATAATTAATATAATGATATAATGTTATTGTCTGAAATATTCCTGTCTATAGCTGCATATAATTCACCCAGCATATCAAAATGGTTTATTACCTTTAGCAAAGTATCAAGAGTAGCATTATGGCCTTCCTCAAGCTTTCGTATCGTTAAGCGGGACAGTTCTAAAGCTTTTGCCAAATCTTCTTGGGAGAGCTCATACATCAGCCGTTTTTGCCTGCACCATTCACCGATCTTCAGCCGCGTTTCTTTTATTGTTACCACCTCTAACATAAAGTATATTTTAATATACAAATATACATAAAAACAAGCTAAATGTATACTTTAATATACATTATTATTATTTTTAAGTAAAGGGGAGACAAAATTTGTTGAATCCTCTATGTGTGCATGGAACCGGCCCTACTCAGGCTTAATTGGGAATACCATTTATCGATAAAAAGAATTCGTTTGGCATAAGGGGTTATACATAGGAAATTTTGCATTAACTTTAGTATAACAAACTGATAACCATGAGAAAAGTAATCGACATTCACACCCACCTCTTTAACCTTAAGTACCTTCCTGTTGCAGGAATACTGGTGAGGTATGCTCATCCATTTGTTTCACCACGGATAGCCTTTGCCATTGAAAAACTATTGATCCGTCATACCGGAAGCACGTATGCAGCAGCTATGCCGGTCGGGAAAAAAATGGTTTTTGATGAAAACACCCTCGACAGGTCAATCGGGTCCGATTTCCTGAAAATGGATTTTTACCGGATAAAGAAAGACCTTGTAAACAGCGTTTCAGATTTCGAATTTTCTGACCCACAGGTACAGGAAGGATTGCTGGAATTTCAGGAAAAGGCCCTTGCCGAAAACTTCATCAGCGAACTGGAAGCTGTGCACTTCCCTGCTGATGCAGGTCTTTTGAAACAGACTGACGAGAATATCTTCAGAAAACTGCGTAACCTTTTTGAGCGGCTTATAGACTGGATATGTACTAAAGTAAAAGAGATGTCCAATTATTTCAAATGGTTCCGTTTCATGCAAAACAGTGAGGAAAATATACTGAAATACCTTATGAACAAGGATGGAAGCGGCGTTGAATTATACATACACCATTTGATGGACGTCGATAACTATTTCAATGAACCCCCTGAGCCCTCCAGATACGTATCGTATTTCACCATCGAGGAGCAGATCAATAACATGGCAATGCTGAATCAGAAATATTCCAACAAAATTTATGGCTTTGTAGCCTTTGACCCAAGCAGGGCAAATTGCCTGAATCTGGTTAAGGATGCTATAGAGAATAAAGGCTTCAGAGGAATCAAATTCTATCCCCCTTTAGGTTACCGTCCTTTTAATGACCCGAAATACAGAAACCATATTGATGCCCTTTTCACGTATTGTCAGGACAATGACATACCAATCTTTGCCCATTGCAATATGGGTGGTTTTGAAGCGTATCCAAAAAAAGATTCGGGTCACAATTCCAACCCAATGTTCTGGTACAACGCTTTAAAGCAATATCCTGACCTGCGCTTATGCCTGGCACATGCCGGTGGCGGAGAAGGATGGTTTGCCGAGCCGCTGCCAAATGATGAGATACTACCCGAGCACATTAACGACATTGTTCTGGGGCAGGATGAGCAACAGGACAGCTGGAATTCTTCGTATGCAAAAATCGTATATAAGCTCTGTCTGGAATTTAAAAATGTATACTGCGATACGGCCTACCTTGACGAACTATCGGACCCTCGCAGCTATTCCTATATGAGGTTAAGGCTGCAAAAGCTATTCCGGGCACAACCCTCATTTTCAAAAAAAATCATTTATGGCAGTGACTGGCACATGCTTTTCCAGGAAGGCATCAACCAAACTTATATGAGCGACTATATAAAGCTTTTTGACGAAATAGGATTCTCTCAGGAAAACCGGGAAGATTTCTTCTGGAATAATGCCAGCAACTACCTTAAAATACGATAAACAACTATGAGTAAACTGTATTTATCACTGTTGTTATGGCTGATGGTATTCCCCGTAGTGGGACAAACTGCTAATGTATGTTATGGCGACCGCAGCCTTTCTGACACCCGTTTGGCCGTATACTATGATAAGGATGGCACTTTATACCCCGACTATACTATATCCTGTGATCTGTTGGTGGCATCTGGAGGCTCGCTTAAAAAATTCTACCGGGATAACCCGGATGAGTTTGCAAAAATTGCTATGCTGTACCAATGTGAGGGAAGAGTTTTCACAGATGATAATTTTACCACCCTTAATACTGAAATACTGAAAAGACTCCGGCAAAAAATAAACAGTGATTCGTATTCCTCCAGTTCGGTAACCTTTTTGATACACGGCTTCCGTAAGCCTTTTACACCTACTATAAATAGCGAGTTCACTTCAGTGGAAGATTACACAACCATGAAAAACAGTATAGCTGATGCGCAGCATCGCTGCATTGTCGAAGTGTATTGGGACGGCCTCTATGGTTGCTGTTTTTCTGCAAAACCCTGGAAGAACAAGCCCCTGTTTCTCCTATTTGAGCAGGCCCAGTCCTATAATGCGATACAGGTCGGAAAAGCTCTGAACCTGTTACTTAACTCACAGCAAGCCCCCCGAATCAATATCATCACCCACAGCCTCGGGGCAAAAGTCGCTTGTTATGCCCTGTTCGATATCGATGGCGACACCATTGCAACACCTACAAACACTGAGGTTAATGTCTACATGATTGCCCCTGCTATCGGCAGCGCTACCCTTACAGACAATTATTTTAAGCGAAACAGTACGGTCCCTTACAAGACCAGGGATAACTACAATCTGAAAATAGTATATAATGAGGACGATTTCGTGCTACTTAAGAGAGACCCAAAAATAAGTGTTTTTGGTCCGGGTCCCAAGGATTATGGTTATACCACCCTTGGCTGTAACTACAAACATGAAGCTGAAAAGATGAAAGAGTTTTTTAAACAATATATGCCCAATTCGCCTTTAGAAATCTACAATCATTCCTTTGAAGGCACATGCCACCTGGTAAGATGCTATTTTAGCGGGAACGATTTAAAAGAAATCTTCTCCGACCTGAAATAAGCTTTTACCATAAGCCACAAAAAGTCATAAAGAAAATCAGCCTGACGGGGCCTCAAAAGCATATGGAACTTCCCCTATGCTTTTTTGCTTTTCTACTTACACTTCAAATCTGATCAGGAATACAGGAAACTACATTTCCCATTCGAAAACGGCCAAAAAGGGCAGCTAAGTTAGCGGGCGACGTGCGCTGCGTGCGCATAATGGCCCGGGCTTTCGCCCCTGGTCCACCCTTTGGGACTTATAGCACTGCGCGCCCTTACCGCCCGCTTTGAACTGGCTTTCTTTTTTTCCGTTTTTTCTTTTGGAAAATGTTATGCGGATTTAGGGAAGCAGATTTTTTATGTCAAACTTTAAATCTTTTGATTATGGAAATTACAGGACGTGTGACAGCGGACGCCATAGTGCGTACCCTGTCCGATGAGAGGCAGGTGGTGAATTTCTCCGTTGCGGTGAATGACAGCTACAAGGCTAAAAACGGGGAGCGTGTGACCCAGACCGAGTATTTCGATTGCTCCTACTGGATAGGCACGGGCATCGCCCAATACCTGACCAAAGGAAGTGTTGTGGAACTGTCGGGGCGCGTGAGCGTGCGTGCGTGGATTGACGGTGAAGGACAGGCAAAAGCGGGGCTGAACTTCCATACCTCCAAAATTACCCTGCACGGTGGCGCAAATATGAAGGCAGCGGCGCAGAAGGAAACCGATACTACGGCGATGGAAGTACACGAGGCAGTTGTGGTAAATCAGGACGGCGCAGCAGATGATGACCTGCCGTTCTGAACAGCGGAAATTAAGTTTAACTTTTAATGGAATTGATCATGGCACATAACATAAATACCAACGAGCTGACAGGGCAGCAGGCTTTCTTTAGCGTAAGGCAGCCTGCGTGGCACGGACTGGGTCAGACTGTACAGGACTATCCCTCAAGCAGGGAAGCGATTGCCTTTGCGGGACTGGATTACACGGTGGTTAAAGCGCCTCTCTTTGCAAAGGGACAAGACCCGCTCATCAGCTTTGCCGTACCCGAACAGTACGCTACCATGCGCACCGATACCAACGCCGTATTTGGCGTGGTGGGCAAGGATTACCAAATTGTGCAGAACAGCGATGCCTTTGCTTTCTTTGATGCCATCGTAGGCGGCGGGGACGGTATCCAATACGAGACCGCAGGGGCTTTGGGGGATGGGGAGCGCATCTTCATTACCGCCAAGCTGCCCGGCTATATCCGTGTGGGCAGCGGGGATGATGTGACACAGAAGTACATTTTCCTGACCACCTCCCACGATGGAAGCGGAAGCATCACCGCAGCCTTTACCCCCGTGCGCATCGTCTGCCAAAATACCCTGAATGCGGCTTTGCGCTCGGCAACCAATGTGGTGCGCATACGCCACACGGCAGGGGCAAAAGAACGCCTCGAGCAGGCGCATAAGGTAATGGGTCTTGCCGATACCCTCTCGGCACAACTTGAGGGCATCTTCAACAACTGGTCTAAAGTAACTATTCACGACACTCAGGTAAAACAATTGATACAGTTAGCCTTATGCCCCAATGCGGTAACCCTTGACCTTTTGAAAAAAGGCGCAGAAGACGAGTGTTCGGCGGTGTACAGAAATGCCTGCGAAGCCGCCTTTGAGTATGCGATGGCAGATGAGACCCAAACGATGGAAACCACCAAAGGCACGCTCTTCGGTGCATACAATGCCATAACGGGCTATTATCAGAATGTACGTAAGTTCAAGACCGATGAGGACAGGCTCAAATCCATCTGCCTTGGCGGCACGGCGCAGACGCGAGGTCAGAAAGCCTTTGACCTGTGCAGGCATTTTGAAAGCTACGGCGCGGCAGCACTTTTCCTGAACTGACTGATAACCGCAGCCCCCGTACAGGGGCTGCACTAAACTTACATCGTATGAAACCACTATCGATAATGAACAATGTTGAAAAGGCGAAGCTCTTTGCTGTGCTTTTCCCCGAACAGCTTGAAGAGATATTAGAGAGGATAGCCCAAGCCTATCAATACCTTAGCCTTAATGAAGATAACTTCCGAGGCTCGAGGGTTAACGGGCTTTTCACTTTTGATTTTTGGTACGGCAACGCTGAAGAGGTAAACGACCAGATTATTTTATATGGCAGCAGGCTTGCCAGGGACAGCACCTTGTTTTCTGAGAAACTTTTTAAAGGTAAGCATGCCCTCTTTACCACAGACTGCATTTATAAACATGCCAAAGGAAGCACCAGCCGCAAATACAAACAGGCTGTTGAGCTGTTCTTTGGTTAACTAAAACTACAGATTATGGCAATCACTAATTTTTTCGCCCACCTTGCCGCCATTCCCTTTGAGGGCTGCGTGGCAATGACTGTCAAAAAGGATGCGGAACTCCTGACTGTTTCGGTGCTGCTTGTAAACGAGGCGTGCGGGGATGCCGCCAAAGCGCATATCCCGCCCCTCATCCTAAAGGGGAGCGCAAAAGAGCTTTGCGAGGGATTCTTCCCTGCCATAGCCGAGCCGATAGCCCATTCCTCTGCCCTGCTTGTCAATATGGAGCAGTTCCTGAAAGGGCAGGAAACCGCAAGGAAGAATGCCGCCGCCGAAAAAAAGAAAACCGAAATGGCAGACAAGCCATTAGGCACTCCCGAGGTCAAACCCTCCAAATACGAAAGCCTTATGGCATCAGTTGATGCCTTGGAAGGCGAGGGGAAATTCAGGGAGGCGTGGATGAAAGTCCCGCAGCCTTCCGAGTTCCCCGAAAAGGCTGAGGAACTGCGCGGGCGCAGGAAAAGCCTCTCGGCTAAATTCAGCCCCGACCTGTTCGGTGGCGGGCAGTCCAATTCTACAGAAGTTGAACCTAACACTAAAGATTATGTTACAGAGCATACAGATGCCGAGGGTCTTTATGATGAGGGAGAAGGGCAATGATATTGCCCTTTCCGACCCTGACCCGAGGTGGAGCGCGGAGGCAGTGATGCAGTTCTATGCCCACACCTACCCGATGCTCACCACCGCAAAGACCATCGGTCCTGAGATAAAGGACGATACGGTGCAGTACCGTTTTGAGACCAGTATGGGAACAAAAGGATAAACCTAATTTTAAAGCTATGGACTATGCGACACCTAGTATCAGGGCAGCTATGCCTGCCCCAAAACAAAAGACAAAAGCTGCTGCACAAAAACGCAGGGCAGTTCCTGCTGTCCCTAAAGCGCAGAAAGGACTCAGCCGAGGTGCTTTCCGACCGCCTGCAATCAGCCCCTGCCCCCCTGCTGCCTATGGTTTTCTGAATACCCGCTTCCTTCCGCAAATTCCCGCGCAAGGGACGGGATGCGAAAAGGAAAAGGCGGGCTTTTACCAAAACTTCGCCCTCCTGTGCAGCCATTACGGCATTACGCCCATTGCCACGGACACCCTGCCCTATCCTTATGGCAGGGAGGTAGCCCTGCACGAGGCGCGCCGATTGCTGAGGGAAGCGCATCGCGGGTGCATTGCGATTGATTTTGAAAAGTACGATGACGGGGCTGCCTTCCTTACCGCAGCTGAAAGCTATGCCACCAACAGCACCCTGTACTATATCCCTGTAACCCCGTTGTATCAGTTAATGCGGCAGCGGAGGCGAAAAGGCGAAGCAAGGCTGTTGCTCTGCATCCTTGCCTACCTCTACCATATCGCAGGCGTACCGTATTACAGGGATGAGGGCAGCTACCTGTATTGGAATTATGAGATGCTCGCCCAATGGATTGAAGATGACCCTCAGGACAACGACTGCCCTGACCGCTACGCCGCCGAGGTCAGCGCAGCCTCCCATATTGGGCAGGTTATGTTACGGCGGTTACGGAATCCCGTCCACCTGAATAATTTCGGGGACTGGCTAAAGGGCTTTGCTCCGGGTGATGATTTCGCAAGGCAGTGCGCGGCACTCGCCAAGCGCGCCTTTGGGCTGTGGCAGGACTATCCCGAGGCACATCTTTACCGCCATGCCGATACCGACTGCCTGCCCGACCCCGATGACGGTTATGAGGATAACGACTGCATCACCATGGAGAAATACATCGGCTTTGTCGCCACAACCAAAGGGGGTTTGTATGAGAGCCTTGAGCAGTGCATCAATTCCGAATTCAACGAATGCCAGTATATTCAGGAGCCTGTACTCAGGCGTTGCTTTGACGGGCGCACACAACAGGATGACAGCCTTGATTTTGAGTACCGCCTTTTCCCCCTTATCGATGATTTATGCTATATCTTAAACAATCCGGATTATGACACCTGATATGATGCTCTACCACCCTGCCTGTGCCCTTGTGGTCTTTACCGCAAAGGGCAGCGCAAGCCCCTATATCGAATACTACGATATGGATGAGGCAGGCAGCCCCGTAAACCCACACCCGCTATCGGTAAGGGAAGCCCAAAGCCTTGCCAAAGCCCTTGATACAACAGGGCAGGCTGCAAAAGCCTTTCTTAAACCAGAAGGATTCCTGCCCACAGGTGTGCTGCACATCGACCCTTCAGGCAATGGCAGCGTGCTTTGGCACACCAAGCCACAAATACAAAGACTGCATTTTACCGAAAGCCTCGGACTGGAAAGCTGCGAGGTAAACCTGCCTGCCCTTGTGTGGAAAGCCGACAGAAAACAGCTGCAACTCTTTGCCCTTGTCACCAAAGCCAAACCTAAAGCCAATACACCTTTGTACCACGCCCCCTTCTTTAACTTCTACAGCAATGGCAACGTATGTATGGGCAATGTCGATATCCGAATCGGTAGTGCGGCAAGCCTCGAGGAATTTGTAAAGGCTTGGGAAAGCTATTTTTTCGGCAGTTATTTCAGCCACCATATCGACAGCCATAACCCTGTAAAAGGCAACCTAACAAGCCTGTATAGGGATTTGATGGACAAGGGTCACCCTTTCCCCGCTGATGCGCTTGTAAAAACCCGTTTAACCGTTAAAGACCTTCTGTGATGCAAACCAAAACCAAAGCGCATTTCCTTGCGCCCGAATTATTAAACCCTGCAAACCCCGTAACCGTATGCCTTATCGGGGCAGGCGGTACAGGTTCGCAGGTGCTGACCGCACTCGCGCGGATGTCCCACTCCCTGCAAGCCCTTGGGCATGCGGGGTTTCAGGTGAGCCTGTGGGATGATGATATAGTGACAGAAGCCAACCGTGGCAGGCAGCTCTTTGCCGATTGCGAGGTCGGCTTGCCGAAAGCTACTGTCCTTATTGCCCGAACCAACAGGTTTTTTGGGACATCTTGGAAAGCCGTTGAAAAGCCTTTCAATAATAGTACAGCGAAAGAACGGGCAGCTATCTATATTTCCTGTGTGGATACCGCGGCAGCACGTTTTGAGATTGGCGAAGTACTTAAGGAGGTTAGACTGCAAAGGCACTATTCGGATATGCCGAGGTACTGGATGGATTTTGGCAATGCGAAAGATACAGGGCAGGTTATACTGTCCTCTATCGGTAACATTGAACAGCCAAAATCAAAACTATACGATACAGTAGAGAGGCTGCCTTTTGTGACCGATGAATTTAAAGAGCTGCTTTTGCGGGAAGAGGATGGGGACTTGCCAAGCTGCTCCCTTGCCGAGGCCTTGGAAAAGCAGGAATTGTTCATTAATTCTGCGTTGGCGCAGATGGGATGCGGCCTGCTATGGCAAATCTTAAGAAATGGCTTTACCCTGCAAAGGGGTCTATTCCTCAACCTGCATAGCCTCGTTTCAGCACCTTTAAAAGTATGATGTGCGCAATCCCTTTTGGGATGGCGCGCCTTGAGTCTGTAATGTTCCATAGGATTTTTTATCCTTGGAAATCATTACTATCTATGGCGAAAGGCTACGAGGCTGGATAGCAGCTCCTGCTTCTTGTAATACACCCTGTTACCTATACCGTATGCTGTGATCTTGCCCGCCTTTGTCCAGTTCCAAAGCGTAGTGATGTTGACTTTCAGCAATGCGCTGGCTTCCGTACGGGTAAGAAGTACATCCGGCTCGCTATCGGCAAGCCTGTTTTTGAAATCATCCAGTTCTGCCTTTACCGCCTCCCTAATCATGTCCTGCAATTGCTCGGGTGTGAGCTGATGCAATAGTAATGTTTTATCCATATATTTAACTTTGAAGCAGCCCTGACCATATTGGAATATCTGATTCTGGAACTGCCATTTTCAATATCTTGGCCGGTCGCGATATTGCGACGTAGATTACTCTTAATTCCTCTTTATAGTTATCTTTTAAATTTGAGTGCGGCGTTGACAAAATTGTACTGTAGTTGGTACTTCCAGCCTGTTTGCCAAGCAAAAGAAGGACGGCTTTGAAAGTCTTTCCCTTTGCCGAATGCACAGTTCCGAAATAAAAAGGGTGCAATGTTGCACTATTGCTGTCTTCACCAAAATACTCCTCAACAAGCATTCCTGCTTTCGATAATGCTATATTCAGAAAAAATGGATAGCTACCAGTGTGCAGTGCCGTATTTGCCGCCTCGACCCATTGCCTTATTGTCAGGCCTGAAGTTGCAGGGAGGCTATGGATAAAAGAGAAAACCTCTTTCCTATGGGCAGACATACCTAAGCGCTCAATGCGTTCATTTATAAATTTAATGCTACAGTGAAAATCTTCCTGTATCCTTCTTTGCATTGCCTCAAAATAAGCTCGCTCCATCAGCGCATAACCCTGTGCAAAATTACCATTTTCATAGAGATGCTTGCCCTTTAACAGCGTCCGGACATGATAATGTTTTGCAATCCAGGGTGATTCCCTATACGGCTGTTCTTTTTTTCCAAGCCCTAAATACTTTGCATTAGCTGCCCCCCTATAGAGTACTGCGACATTATTCTTATCAATCGAAATGCCTTCGCCGGTGCATTGTGCAAGGAAGGCATTGAGCAATATAGTAAAACTTGCGATGCTCTGTGCCTCGGTAATTACTGCTGCATCCTTCTTCGTCGCTTTTTTAACGTTGATATATCCTGTTATTTCAGGCGCAATAGTACAATCCCGTACTTCTTCATTTACAGCTATTATGCGCTCGAAAGATGAAAGATTCCTGAAAAAATTACAGATAAGCTGCGAGCTGCGGCGGTTCTCTTTAAGAAGTATCTTATTCCAGGCCTCAAATTTGGCGTCAAACAGTTCCGGTTTGGCATCGTTCCATTCAAAGATTGACTGGTCTCTGTCGCCCACCAGCATAATATTCGCGCAGCCCGCATCATGCAACAGATCAATAATTGCCATCTGCACTTCAGTGGTGTCCTGGCACTCGTCTACTAAAAGGTGCGTGAATTTATGAGCAAGGTTGCGCGTAATCATAGGATATTTCCTGAGTACCTGCAGGGCGACATAGTTAGCATCCGCCTGGTTGGCGTAGCCTTTCTTGAAAAGCCGCTCTTTGGAATCGATAATGCCCTTTATGAATCCGTTAACTGTCTTATCGTTTTTGTAGTATTTTAGTCCAAAGAAAACTGATTTAAAATGAAACGCCTGATAGGGCGCTAATGGGATAATTTCACCTTTAATATTATAAGTTGTTCTGTCGAAATACTGGTCGTAGTCCCTTTCATAGCGCTTGGTATTCCAAGAGCCATGGGGTTCTCCTACAAGTTCCGGCCTGGAAGGGCAACCCATGATAAGGTGACCGAACGGCAGAAATATAAAGGTATTGATAAAACTATCAATGGTTCCCAAAAAATGAGGGAACAATAGCGGTACATTACTTGCAAAATCACTTTTGAGCTTTTCCTCAATCTCCAGGCCCGCTGTATTGGTAAAGGATATCACACCCAGACGTATCTGCCCCTCACCTTCCTCTCTAAGCAGCCGCGAGATACGTGCCGCTATCGAATAGGTCTTGCCACTTCCCGGGCATGCCTTAACGACAACCGTGCCCTCATTGAAGTTAAGGACCTTTTTCTGATCCCCTGATAAATGCGCATACATGCTATAATGATTTGTTGACCACCCACCTGATGGCATTCTGTAAATAGGTTGGAACGATAAAGGCCGCATTTACCGCAGGGTCGGTCTCCAATAGATAAGCCAGGCTCTCGGCCAGCTCCGACTTGTCCTTATTTGATTTGAGCTTTTTCAGCAGATCCCTGCAAAACGGATCAGTGGCAGCGGAAGGGTCCACATAGTTCGCCGAATGCATATCGTTGTAGACAGCGGCAATGGTAGCCTTATTGGCTTCTGCCGTTGCTGCCAGCTCATACTCGAAAGTATTTTTAGCCAGTTCTACATGCAAATGGTGTTTTTTTAAACCTAATGCTTTCGCAGCCCTTGCTGAGATGGCACCTGCTTTTGCGGCAAGCACGGTTTTTATATGTGCCTCATGCGTTTCGAATCCGGTAACGCTGTACGATTTTGAACTGTCGAAATCCACTATCCTGTTTGTGGGGTCAATATGTCCTGCTATCTTAAGTTGTGCGAAGATGGCGGTAGCGGTATTTTTATCTATACTCTCGGTCTCCGATCTTAAATCCCCTTCCTTTACAATACTTTGATCATCGTCTGTTATCAGGCTGCAATAACTTGCCAGCCTCTTGGTCGGTTCGTCATCATTGAAAAGGTTTGCGAAGGCCTCAAAGGCCACTCCATTGATATTTACGATCTCAATGCCGTTCTTGTCCAGGTCATATTCCTCCCCCATGCGTCTGGCCATCACAGGTAGTAAAAGGGCTTCTGAAATCCCTTCCACCAAGATGACCCCATTGGCAAAGAACAACTGTGATTTGGTCACATCAAGAAACTTTTCCAGATAGCTCTTATTCTTTGGCGAAAGTGCCGAGCTGCGGGGAGTAAATACCGAGGTTTTGTACTGGTCGCACTTTTGGATGATCAGAAGGTTGTCAAGATCTGATTTGGCCGTAATGGTCGGGGAATGGGAAGTTATAAATATCTGTATCCCCAGGCTCTGCAGGGAATTCAGGTAATTAAAAAACGTATTTTGCCTTTGGGGATGAAGATGAGCCTCTGGCTCTTCAATCAATAGCGCATAATAATGCTCTATCTTCTGAGCCCTCCTGCTGCTCAGGTCCCCCAAGACTGTTGCGGCAAGGATAATATTATTTTCCCCTAGCCCGTTCTGCTCAACATCAAAAAACTTTTGCAGGTGTACATCCGCTCCAAGAATGTCTGTAGCGTACACCTGCTTTCTGGTCAATAATCCTCTTACGATACTGTCATACTTATATTCCAATAATTTTAAGTGAATCTTTGATTCCCTTCTCTTTATATCGGCATTCTCAAGATGGGTATTGATGAAATTCTGTCCTGTTCCTATAAGCCCGGTCCAGTCATCATTTTGGAGCACTGTCTCAATGGCACCTGCAAGCTCGGCCTTTTTCTCTTTAGTCAGCCTTATCTTGGTTGGCGTACCGTCACTTTGCTTCTCATATTCAGTCAAATCCTTAAATAACGAAGTCACTTTGTTACTATTTGAGTAAGGCCGCAGTTCCTGAACGGCATTACGCAGAGGCTCCAGATAAGAATAATAGATCTGTTGCATTTCCATCATGTTAACCGGGTTATTGTGGCCGCCGGTAATATTCCACTTCATCTTGGAATTACCGAGGCTATCATCTATTTCATAACGGAAACTTAGCCGTAATGCTATTTTAGAAGCGTCGTCTGGATCCTGCCATAGCAGTGAATGGAAAAACGAGCTGTCATCAGCAGATTCTATTGCGAATTCAAGCTGGAACTCAATTGGCTCGGTCACGTCGGAAACGGCACTCCTCTCCACGTAAAAATCCTCAGGATTGCGGATGCCTATGTCCCGCCATTGCCTGCCCAAGCTAAGGCAGATCCTTAAGGTATCAATGACGGCACTTTTACCGGCATTGTTTTCCCCGATAATTATATTTACTCCTTTATTAAAATGGGTCTCCAGCTCATAGATTGACCGGAAACGCTTTATCAATAATCTTTTAAGATACATAAGGTGTGTTTTAGTAATCGTAATATTAGTAGGAATTAGCGTAATATTATGAAAAAATGTTCAACAAATAAGGTTGCTTAAATAGATTTCTTTAGTTCTTCTAAAATACGCAAAATATCTAATGATAAAATAATACTTCGATAGCCCGATTTGTACTATTAAATAGCAAAAAAAACGCACCTTTTCCTGACATTTATCCCCGAACTTAGCGGATAAAATTGTTTCAATGGCTAACTTAAAAGGATTGCTATGCAACTAATTAAAATAATGCAGTGCAAGTGCCCCAATTGTAAGAAAGGGGAGATATTTGAGAGCTCCGGCAACATACTGCTGCTACGGATGCCAAGGATGCATGTATCCTGCCCTAACTGCGGTTTCCGATTCGAAAAGGAAACAGGGTTCTTCTTTGGCGCCATGTATGTCAGCTACGGGCTGGCAGCGGGGATAATGATTGCTGCGATCGCACTTCTGTGGGGGATCCTGGATTTGAATCCGCTCTGGGTATTTATCGTAATAGCAGTGCTGATAGTCTTTACCAGCACGTATAACTTTATGCTTTCACGGACCATCTGGATCTATTTCTTCTATGAAAACAGGGATCGTTAGCATCCGCCCCATTATAATCCGAAGGCGCGTTATGCCCTTATGGCCAACGCGCCCGGTCGGAGAACTATTTGCTCTTGCTTATGTCCGGCCTAAAAACCGCTTAGGTAATTATTCCCTTATGACCATGCGTACGGCACTGCCGTTTTCGCCTGTTAGCCTTACCAGGTAAGATCCTGAGCGAAGGCCTGAAATATCCACTGCGGTGGTGTCGGCATTGAGTGTCCCCTTCAGGAGTTCCTTACCGGTAAGGTCATAAATCAGGTAGTTTCCTGTTATACCCTGCGGGATTGTCATGGTAAGGATGTCCCGGGTCGGATTGGGATAGAGCAGGATCCCCCCCATACCCTTAGGGTCGTTTATTCCCGCCACAATGCAATCCGGATTCTCCAGTACATGTATGACCAGGGAAGGACTAAAATTCTCAGGGCACATGTACGGTGCCGCCATTACCAGGTAGTCACCCGGTTCGGTAATCTCATAACTCGTGGCACTAGCACCCTGGATCGGAAGGCCGTCCTTATACCACTGGGCCACGGTGAAGGGTTCATTGATGGAATTGCCGATAGTATCGCCCGGGCAGAGCAGATAGCCGCCAAGGTCGGGGTCAAATACCACATGCTCCGACGGGCTGTGGATTACCGAAAGTCCTGTCCAGTCCCATGAATCAATAAGCAGCGCGTTGGACTCAAACTCCTGGCCGTCTTTGGTCACCTTCACCTTTAGTTCAGTAACTGAATATGTGTACCAGTCATAGGTAAAGGAAGGCAAGGTAGCACCGGCAATTGCGGTATAATCCCCCTGTGAGGGCCAGTTCCTGAAATACCACTGGTAGGTGTCATAGACCTCGCTGCCGGTGATGGTGGCCGTGCCGTTGGAATTCGGGCACAGTTTGGTGTCGCCCTCAATTACGGGATTCTGTGCATTGGCAGCCATGCAAGTGGCAAAGAAGGCCAAAGCTAATAATGTTCTTTTCATAGTATAAAGCATTTTTTTACGGTGCTAAAACTACAGTAATATCAATGCAAATAGCTGTCCGGACGCACCTAAATAGTGTGACATATGCCATAAAAAAAAGGACATATTTAGACAATAAACTGAAATTCAAAACCTTAAACCACTAACTTTTGGTTAGTATTTTTTACTTCTCGTTGCAATTTGCCAGGATGAAAATCCATAAGTGCTGAATTTCCTAAAGTAAAGACCTACATTTCACGTTTTGCAAGTCCGGATAACACCGATGATTTTATCGCTTTTGCGCGGAAAAATGCCTCGCCGTGCTATTTTTATGCATCAGGGACACGGAAGATACGCTCAGGATCCTGTATTTCTGCGGATGCCGAAACGCTTCATTTTGGAATGCAATGTGGTAGGTGGCAGCCCCAGTAGTTCTGCCGCCCCGTCAGGTCCCCAGACCTTGCCCCTGCACTTTCTAAGGGCTTCCAGTATGTGGTCGCGCTCGTTTTCATCTATGGATTTGAAGGCGCCCCCTTCCTCGGTTACGATAAAGCCATGGTTGTCGTAATTGGGAATCTCCAGCCGGTTAAGCTCATCGCCGCCGCAGACCAGTACCGCCCGTTCCACCAGGTTCTCCAGCTCGCGGATATTGCCCGGCCAGTGGTAGTTCAGTGCCTCATTGAGGCCTTTTTTGGAGATGCCCTTTACCGCCTTATCCGCTTTATGGTTATAGATGGTAATGAAATGGCTTATCAGCAGCGGGATATCGTCCCTGCGTTCCCTTAACGGGGGCAGGGTAACAGGAAATATGTTGAGACGGTAAAACAGGTCCAGCCTGAAGCGGCCCGCGGCCACTTCTTTTTCCAGGTCACGGTTGGTTGCAGCCACCACCCTCACATCAATCTTAACGGGGTCATTGCCGCCGATACGGTCGATTTCCTTTTCCTGGAGCACCCTAAGGAGTTTGGCCTGGAGCTCGGGAGGCATCTCCCCGATCTCATCCAGAAATATGGTTCCTTTGTCGGCCTTCTCGAATTTGCCGATCCTCCTTTCCACAGCCCCGGTAAAGGCACCTTTCTCATGGCCGAAAAGCTCCGATTCGATCAGGTTGAAAGGCAGTGCGGCGCAGTTTACACGAACAAAAGGCTGTGACCTGCGCGGTGAGAGCTCATGGACACAATGCGCAAGGCGTTCCTTTCCAGTACCGCTCTCTCCCAGAATCAGCACCGAGGTATCCACAGGGGCAACATGGGTAACGTTATCAAATACATTCAGCAAAAGATGGCTCCTGCCGATTATGCCCTCAAAGTGTGCTGCTGCCAGCCGGGGTTCGTTCTTTTTTTGTTTTGCCAGCTGCGCCGCTGTATCAAGGTTATGGTGCGACTGCTGGTCGGTCTCCATCATGTCCTGCATGGCTGCCCTCAGGGGATTGCTCAGCCGCTCCAGAAGGGTGATCTGTGCGCTGCTGTAGGCGTCTTCCTTACGGCTGAAGAAAGTAAAATAGTAGCAGCTGCCGTCGGAAAGGGTCATGGGAAGCAGGAACATGGAAGCCAGGCTGAAGGTCTCGGCTATAAGCCTGCGCACCGGGTGTTTTACCAGCATCTGCTCGAAGGCCTCACCCACAAAAAAACTGCGCGGCTCATCGTGGGTATGGGTGGGCTCAAGGTTAGCGATCTCCTCCCGTGTGCGCCTGGTGATGACCTCGAATTCAGGCATACCTATGTATTGGTATTCATCAAAGCCGATGCGCAAATAGCTCATGAAATTCGTGGGCACGGTAGCGGAGGTCGTGCAGGCAACAAGGTAATCAAAGGAGAGAAATGCCTGCAGCGCCTTTGCAATGGACAGCATCTTCTCCTGTACACTGTCTTTGGTCTGGATGACACTCAGAAGCCCGAGCCTTAGTTGTTCTTCTTTTTTTACGGCCGTCTCCAGACCGTTCTCATGGCGGTAAAGGGCTATTTCAAGGGTTACCAGCAGGTCTTTTTCCCGAAAGGGCTTCACTATAAACCCGTAGGGCTGGGTCGCTTTGGCCTGCATCAGGACCTCGTGATTGGAATTGGCCGAGACATAGATGAAGGCAATATTGCGCTCGTTGAGCACCTGGGCAAGTTCTATCCCGGAAGAATCGCCGCTGAGCTGTATGTCTACCAGTGCCAGTTCAGGCTTCTCACGTGCAATGAGTACCAGTGCCTCAGGCACTGACCTTGCCAGCCCGCATACGGTATAGCCCGCTTTCTCAAGCATGATCTGAAGGTTATTCGCCTCTATGAACTGGTCTTCTACGATTACTACTTTTAGTGACATGGTTTTTCGGGGTTTGAGCTATTGTTTGTTTGGGGTAAAGATCAATTGCTTGTACTGGAAGGCCACCCGGACCTGTGTCCCTGCGCCGGTAGTTACTTCCAGGGTTCCCCCCAGGTCATCGGCAAGCCCTTTGATGAGTTTCATTCCCAGCGATTGGGCATTTTGAGCCGAGAAGCCCTCGGGCATTCCGCATCCGTTGTCGGCAATTACCAAAAGGAAGGTATCCTCTTCGGTGTGCTTCAGGGTTATTGTTATGGTTCCCTTCTGATCAGGGAAAGCATACTTAAAACAATTGGTTATTGCCTCATTGAGGATTAGCCCGACCGGAACGGCCTGGGAAACATCCATGGCCACATTCTCCACCGAAATGCTGAACCTGACAGAGCGCGGCAGGGCAAAGCTTTCCTGGAGGTAATCCACCAGCTCATTCACATACTCGGGCATACGGATGGCGGTAAGGTTGTCGGACATGTAGAGTTTCTGGTGTATGAGCGACATGGACTGTATCCTGTGCTGGCTGTTCTGTATGGCGTCAAGGGCGGCCTTGTCCTTTAGGAAATAGGATTGCCCGTTGAGCAGGCTCATTACAATGTGAAGGTTATTTTTAACCCTGTGGTGAATCTCCTTCAACAGCCATTCCTTCTCTGCCACAAGCCGGGTAAGGGTATCATTGCTGGTAGTGATTACCTCTTTCTGATGCTCCAGTATGGTGTTGATCTTTTGCTTATTGCGATAACGGCTATAGAAAAGCCCTGTGGTAAGGGCAAGTATGACAGCACCGGCAATACTCATATTGCGGGTGGTGTTGGACTGGGAAAGCCGGGTATCCTGCACACTGGCCTGATACAGCAGCTCCCTGTTCTTTTTTTCCTTGAGCAGCAAATCCCTGTCTTTTCTGAGCACGTCGTATTTGACCTGCAGGTCTGCAATCTGCTGGCGGTTCTTCTCACCGAACATCGAATCCCTGTATATGTAGGCAAGCTTGAGGTTTTGCATGGCAGGCAAAAAAGCGGACTGTGCGGAATCTATCTGGTAGAGCTGCTTGTAGATCTGCAGGTAGGTGATCTTACTCTTATTTTTTTTAGCCACCTCTTTGTACTGCTCCAGATATTCCCTGGCTTTGCCATATTGGCCGGTTGAAAAGTAGTAGCGGGCCACAGGGGCGTAGAGGTTGCTGGTGGTAGAAGCAAGGGGCGCGGCATCAATAATGCCCACGGCCTGTCGCACATATGCCACGGCACTGGAATAGTCCTTAAGGTCACAGTAGATCTTGATGGATCGGAAAATCGCCGAGCTTCTGGAGACCGGGCCGATAAAAGTCCTTTTTTGAAGCTTTTCCAGGTAAAGGAGTGCCTCTTCTCTGCGGTTCATATCCACAAGCACCTGCGCGGCGTTGCTGATGGCAGAGGTGCCAAGATCATCAGGGATGTAGCCCTCTAAGATAGCTACCGCCCTCTGGTAATGGGCAAGCGCCTTGTGATACTCCCCGGTGGTATGGTAAAGCCTGCCCAGGTTGTTTAGCGCATTACCGCTGGTATAGGAATCCGGGTCTGCCTTTTCCGCAAGTCGTAATGCCTGAAGGCCGTAATCAAAAGATTCAGGGATACTTCCCATGAAATAACTGGCCCCGGAAGCCTCAACAAAGCTTTGCGCAAGCTCTTGGTCATGCCCCCTGATGCCCTTCAGGGCTTCGAGGCTTTTCTGGTGGCACACAAGGCTCTCCTTATACTCGGTACGGCTCAGGTGCATGGTGCCCAGTGCCCGGAGTGCCTTCCCTTGCCCGAGTTTATCATCGGCGTTTTTGTAGATTGCCAGGGCTTTTTCGGCCATGGCAAGGCGGCTCTCATCCGCTTTTTCATCATAGGAAGTGGCCGAGAGCAGCAAAGATTCAGCCATTCCTGTCGGGTTTTTCGCTTTTTGGAATAATGCAAAGGCATTGTTCGCGTCATCCTGGGCCTTCTTGTAATCGCGCTGCTGCTTTGCCATTTCACCCTTTAAAAGGAACACATACGCCTGCCCGGTTGAATTGTCCGGGGACAAGCGCCCTATTTTCTGCGCATAGTAATAAACACTGTCAGAAGATTTTGGAAAACGCCGACTGCGGGAGGCTTCCACATGCCAGTGCCCTATTTCAGCCAGACCGGCCCTGGTGAGCGAATCATTGCCTTTTTCCTGTGAAAGTGCCTTATGCAGGCGCGACAGCGTTGTGACACTGTGTTGCTGCGCTGACGCAGGCAGCATTGCCGATAGGGCTGACCCAAGCAAAATATACCGTGTTCTCATGGTAATTGTTCTTAAATGAATGATCCGTCCCTGGCAGGTACGTATAGCTATCCTTTTTTTGGTACATAGCCCCGCGCCCTACAAAGCATCAGAAATTTAAGAAAAAAATATGATATAAAAAAATGATTGCAGCCCGCCCCGCAAATACCTGATGAACCGCGGGTGCGAAGGTAAAAACCACGTTGTCTCGTGGTAAAACCACGAGACAACGTGAACAGATGCTCCGTTAATTTAAGTTAAAAAACTGAATAACAGAACATTACACGAAAGGCGTGAACATTGAAAGGGATAAGGTGACCTTTTGATTAACCAAAATTACCGTATCATGATGAACGAAAACTATAAGGACTGCCTCCAATTTGAAGTGCAGGCAGTAGCGGAAGGCGGCAGGATGTGCCTGCACAAACAGATGACTTTTGCCCTGGTATACATCATTGAGGGACGGGGTTCACATCAGCTGGAACAGGCTTCCCTGAGCTTTGAGCCGGGCGACCTCTTTATGGTAACACCCGGTGAAGAGGTACATTACCTCAGGGCGGCAACACCTACCCGGTTTTTGAAGATAAGGTTTACCTGTCTCTTTGTAAGCCGCGGTAAATCCCCTGAGAGCGCCATGCCGGAGCTGGTCCATATTCTGTACTATGCCAACCAGAACCCGTGTTATATTACGCACTTAAGGGAAAATGGCATCCTGGGGCGCCAACTCGCCGAGTATGTACTGAAGGAGGTGGAATTACCAAAGGCTGCAAACAGGGATTATACCGAACAGTTGGTCTACCTGATACTCCTGTTACTGCAAAAGGAGATTAAAAGCCTGCTTCCCGGCGACATTGCCCTGGGCGCAGAGCAAAGGGCGGTTAATATGCTTCATTACATCCACCTGAATATATTTGATCCAAAAAAGCTTACCATACGGGAAATGAGCAAAAAGTTCTTTATTTCCCCTGCGTACCTGGGAAAATACTTCAAGAGCAATACCAACAAGAACCTGCATGAGTATATATTGTTTTACAAGCTCAGGCTCATTGAGAGCCGGCTTAAAGACAGTGATATGCGCATCAGCGAGATAGCTGATGAATTCGGCTTTTCTGATAAGAGTTACCTCAATAAACTTTTTGTTAAGTACAAGGGGATTTCGCCTCTTCAGTACAGAAACAATGCTAAGGCCCTTCAGGTGGTTGCCAGGGCATAATTCAGAAAAAAGCATGTATCCCGTTACCTTTACCGGTGGCGGGATTTTTAACTTTCCCTCCCCTTAGAAAGCCAGCTGCAGGGCTATATTGATCCTGTTGCCGTCTGCGGAATTGAAATAGGCTAAATTGGCTGTAGTAAAGCCGGCCAGGGTAAAGAAAAGACCTCCTCCCTGGGAGGTATGCCATTTTGAGGAATCCTCACCCTCAAGCCAGACCCTCCCATAATCAAAGCCGCCATACAGCCCGAAGGTCATTGGCAGGATGCCGTTGCGCAGCCTCCCCAGACCCAGCCTGAGGTCGGAATTGTGATAAAAGCTGCCCTTTCCGCTGAAGCGCTGTTGCCTCAGTCCGCGCAGCCCGTCCCCGTCGCCTATGGTGGCCGCCTGGAAAAATTCGAACTGATTATTAAGCAGGAGTTTCCCCTGCAGCTTGGTTGCATATATCAGGGTTCCCTGCGGGTCAATCTTGGTGGTGAGCCTGATTTCGGGAATCAGGCAGGCAAAACCCCTGTTTTCTGCAAAGTTGGCCGTATAAAACGCGCTCAGCCCGAAAGCTATGCCTTTACCGGGCAAAGCCTGCTCGTCGAAATTCTCATACATATAGCCCGCCTGCACACTGTAGAATTCCTGTCCACGGAAAACCATCGGGCTTATCGGGGCAGTAGCGATATAAGTTCCTTCTGTCTTTTCAATATCGCTTCGGCTGTAACCCAGCCCGAAGGTAAATGTACCGCCGTAATAGCCCCGGTAGATCAGTGAGGGGGCTACATAAGCCAGGCGCTGGTTCACCCTGTTATAGGCGACATCAAACTCACCGTAGTCCGGTGTCCGGTTGCCATATCCGAAGAAATTGCAGGTATAGTCCGGGGTGGTAAAACCTGCTTTTATCCCGAGATTTGCCTTGCCTAGGACCTGGGCGAATTCACCCTGGTAATCCATGGCGACACCTGAGGTAGCGGTAAAGTACCTGCCTTTGACAATATGCCTGGCTGTGTAGGGGTTTCGCCTTAAGGCATTCACGGTATAGCTGTAGCCCACACCCACACCGAGACCGCCATCAGGATTGTACCCCAGTATCGGCAGTATGGCACTAACATTCCTGTGGGCATTCTTATAATTGTAGGTATTGAGTTCATAACTGTCGCTCAGGGTAGTGCGTACCGGAGACTCGAAATCGCTGTGCTCCGAGGCATAATCAAAAACCCTGACGTGTCCGGGGCTGCGGGCACGGTACAGGTCAGTATCCCGCCCGCCGATTATTGTGATAGGTATTGCACCGGCTGCATCCCCGTTTACCTCGAAGGTATCGTTCCCATCCAGCCCATAAATCCTGATTTCACGGGTCACCCCTTTATGGAGTTCGGTGTCCCATAATATATTGCCGGCTTCTTCCCCTTGCATGCGGTAAGCCAGAATATGCGTGCTGCCATCGGCGTTTCGCGTGACGATGAAATGGTCCGGACCATTGGTCCCTGTCACCAGGGGTCTGGATTTTATATAGCGGTAAAGCGCCACGGCATGATCTTCTATAGCCGCCAGACGTGCGGCGAGCGCTTCCATTATCTTGTTCTGCCGCTCCCTATCCACCCCCTGCGGCATACGTTCGAAAGACTCCTTCAGGAGGTCCCCGGTAAGCTGCTCTTTTATGAACCGGGCCTGCCGGATCCAGTCCTGCTCGGTATCATAGCGTAGGACCACACGGTCCACATCATCACCAGCGTCATTGAACCATCTCAGATGCCTGTATTTTGGACCATAAGGCTGCATGAAGCCCAGCGGCGGATGTAAGGCCGTTATCACCCTGATCATCATACCGTCGAAATCAGCGAAGGCCTGGTCCCTGTCCCTGGGTATGGGGCTGAAATGCAGGGAACCGTCAGGCAGCTTTTGCTCCCTCCAGCGCCACTGGTCATGATGACGGTCAAAGTCACCGATAACATTATCAAAGAGCCGCGCCCTAATGTAAAGCGACTCGTCAATAACCACCTTATGTTGGCCCGCGAGTATACCGATAAGGTCCATCGTACTCCTGTCTTTAAGCTGGCGGGTTGCCTCTCCCGCCTGTTCCCCGGCGGTGCGCGGTTCTAAGAAATACATCGCATCGCCAAAATCCGAATTAAAGGATCCGAGGGCTTTTTGTCTGGGCAGAAAATAAAGGCGGGGTTCTGCCTGTGGCAGGCCAATGGCCTTGCTGAGCCCGGCAGCTGTAAGGGGCGCAAAGGGATTGGCTGTGGTCCAGTAATCTTCCAGGAGCTCCACAAAATAGGTGTCCGAAGCATCAGCGGTGAGATAGTCCCTGCTAAAGATAAAATACTGCATGAACCGCAGGGCATCTTTCTTTACCCCACGCAGGTTGTAGCCCTTACCGCCTTGATCCGCAAGACGCAGGGAGTTGGTCTGGTGACCACCGCCATGGCGTACTGGCCGCAGTCCCCCATACAGGGTATCCAGAAGTGCGGTCTGCAGTTTAACAGGCGTAATGTAATCCCTGCGGTAGTGGTTGCCCCAAAGGGTTCTGTATACACCCGAACGCCTGAGTTCTTCAGGGCTGTAGACCGAGCGGTAGACATATGCCGGGGTATCATATTCCCCATAACCGGCGGTATCCTCTTTTTTTTGGGGTTGTAGTACCGGGGCTGAAAATACGGGGACTGAAAAGTTGTTCGATGCATCAAAAAAGCTCACATCAGCAGCTTTGTCGCTGTATATGGTAATGCGTGCAAACCCCCTATCTCCGGACACGAATCCCGTATCCGGGGCGTGGCGGGGCTTATCACCCTGCCGGGCTGAGCCGCTGATCACAACAGGGATCCCACGGGCATGTATAAACTGAAGGTTCTGCTCGTGTCCGGCAACAAAAAGAATATCACGGAACCTTTGTGCCATGGTAAGGAGCCTGTCGCTGAACTCCTTGTAATGCTTGTTGGCAATATCGCGCCTGTCAATGCCGAAAGAATAGGAGCTGCCATACCTGCCGCCGGAAGCAACGGGATGGCACATGGCAATGAGCACTATCCTGCCCTCACTCTTATTGATCTCATGCTCGAGTTCAGCATAGAAATCTTCTTTTGTCTTAAGATCGCAGTCGCGGTTCAGCCCGGGCAGATCATCCCAGTCCATCAGGGCCCATTGGGAATCGATAAGGAGAAGGTCGCAGTGCTGATTTATTTCGATTTTCTTCAATGCGCAGCCATCTGTGGGAAAGAAGGACTTATGTGAGAGCCTGGAATTGATGTACTCCTGCTGTGCTTTTATCCCGCTTACCCCTTTCTTCCAGTCATCATATCCGGGAACAAAGACAATCTTCCCCTTAAAGTCTCTTACCGCGGAAAGCTGCTGATCAAGACGGTGTGTCCCGGGGAAAGCGGTTTTGGATTCGGCATTGTTGCCCAGAAACAGTACCGAGGTATTCTCATCCTGCCCCTCAAGGGACCGGCCAAGGGCCTCAAGTACCGTGGAATCACCTTCCCTGCCGCCATTACCGGTCAGATAAAACGTATGGGATACCGTACTGCCCTGCCCCCGGGCCTCTGACCCTGGCGCAAACAACAATAGCAGCAAGGTAATTGCTGCGTTTAAGGTTTTATATTTATAGTGGGGTATCATTTTCTGTAATTGATAGTAGTACTAAGGCTCCAGCTCGACGATCAGTTCAACTTCCACTGCCCAGTTAAGGGGCAGGGAGGCAACGCCTACTGCTGTTCGGGCATGCCTGCCGGATTCCCCTAAAATCTCGATAAGCAGTTCTGAGCATCCATCGATTACCTTTGACTGTCCGTAAAAGTCAGGACCTGAATTCACATAGCCGCTAACCTTTACGATACGGCGGATCTTTTCCAGGCTTCCAAGCTCCTTTTGCAGGATCTTAAGCTGCCAAATGGCACAATACCGTGCAGCTTCCCTGGCCCGCTCCGGGCTAAGGTCACCCCCCGCCTTACCGGTTATGTACGTCCCATCGGGCAACAAAGGCCCTTTTCCTGAAAGATAAATAAGGTTGCCCTGTCTTACAAGATTAAGGTAAATGTTGCTGTTGGCTACAGCGGGAAGCTCTATGCCGAGTTGCTTCAGCTTCATATCGGGATGCTCCTGGGCAACCACTTTGAACATCAGAAGTAGTAGAAATAATGCTATAGGAAAGATACGTTGCATAGGATTTACTTTATCAGATTCTTGGTAGTTCTTTGAAAGAAAACTAAAAATACCCGGGAAGCATCCGGCCGAAAAAACAGAAGCAAAAAGTGAATAGGCAGAAAGAATAGCTGTCAGAATGATCAAGAGTGTCCAAAACCAGGAAAATCCTGCCGCCTTCTGCTCTGTTGTTATTAGTGTGACCGGCCGGCTGCCACCGGGAAGGGTTAGTATAAAAAAAAATATGGGGGCGTTTGTATTGCGGTACTAACCGGCTATTTCTTTAAGGGCATTGCTTTGGCAAATTCTGCCCTTGAGGTAGGTTTCCCATCGATCATCTCATAGATGTCTTTCGAGTTGGAAAGGGTTTGCATCAGCGACTTAGGACCCTCAAATGGTCGGCCTCCTATGTGCCAGCCGTCAGTATGCAGTTCCTCGATAAGTACCCACACTACCTCCCTGAAAGCTTCTGAGCCTTCAAATTTTACCATAACATCAGTAATGGCTGCTGCGAGCTCATGTTTCTGATCGGGTGTAAAAACACCATCTACTAGCTTAATGTTTACAAAAGGCATAACTAAATTGTTTAAGAGTTATTAAATCAATCCCTGAATGGCTGTGGGTGCAGTCCACTCCGGTTTCTTGCTTGTAATGTAAAATTAAGCCGCCGCGTTTGAAATAGCGAGGTAGTTTTGGGGTATAAAAAGGTATTTTTCCTCTATACCGAAAAAGGAAATAAAGCAAAAAGCAGGCCCTCGCCTGCTTTTTTTTTGTAGATGCACGGAGCACCTTATTCGATCTCGATGACAACCTTGCCTTTTATATTGCCATTGCTCATCTCCTTCCATGTCTGCTCCACATCCTTGAGTGAGAACGAGCCCGGGTGGGTAGTTCCCCTTAGCTGGCCGGACTCAATGAGCGCAGCGGCCCTGGTAAGGATCTCTCCATGGTGTTTCCTGCCTTTTCCCGTTATCAGGGGCAAAAGGGTAAACACACCGGAATAGGTCGCTCCCCTGAAGGATAGTGGCGCCAGGCTGTGTGTTCCCCAGCCCAGTATGCTCACCACATGGCCGGTGTAGTGTTTTACTGCTGTAAAGGAATTATCAAGATTTTGCCCCCCAACAGTATCAAAGATAATATCAAACCCTTCTCCAGCAGTATATTTCTCAACATAATCCTGCACACTTTCAGTGGTATAATCTATAGGCGTGGCTCCATAACTCTCTATAGCTTTCCTGCTTGCCGGCTCACCGGTGGCATAGACTGTAGCTCCGAAAGATTTAGCAATCTGTACCGCTATATGACCTACGCCTCCAGCCCCTCCGTGCACAAGCACAGTTTTACTGCTGTCCACATTTGCCCTGTCTACAAGGCCTTCCCAGGCAGTGATTATGGCAAGGGGAAGCGAAGCGGCTTCCTTAAAGCCGATGTTGGCGGGTTTATGCGCCAACAGGTCTGCGTCCACAGCTGCGAACTGGGCCAGGGAGCCCTGTACCCCTGCGATACCACCTGTCATTCCATAGACCTCATCGCCCACTTTATAACCCGTTACATTTTTGCCGACTGCGGTAACCACCCCTGCCATGTCGATCCCAAGAATCGCCGGCAGTGTTGTCCTTGCATGTGCTGCATTACCTGATTTGATCTTCAGGTCTAAAGGGTTTATACCGCTTGCTTTTATGGCAACCAGTACCTGCCCGTCAAGGGGCAGTGGAAGCGCTACTTCTTTCATTACGAACTCATTATTGAATTCTTCCAGAACCAGTGCCTTCATTGTATCTTTTACAGTATCCATAAGTTTTGTTTTAAATTAGTACTATAAAGGTCGTGTATTTTGCTTGATTATTCCTGCTCCATTCGTACCCTGGTAAGCCCAAGTTTTGCGATCAGCCAATGCTCTCCCTCTCGTACAAAAGAGATGTGGTAATGCCCATAGCCATGGAAGTAGGATGCGTCCCTTGTATCATTCTTTGCGAAATACAGGCGATCCTCCATAGCCCAGATCATCTCTGCCGTATCGGAGTTGATCTCCATTATTTCCTGGTTGTGGAGATGGTGTACCGTAACGGTATCTTTAAGATGTTCTATACAGACCCTGATAAATTCTGAAGGATTTTCAAAAAATGCGATGCGCTCACCTTCTGTATTCTCAAACTCAAAAGTAGCGTGGTCCGCCATCAGGGTTCTCCACTTGTCCCATTGCTGAAGGTCCAGCAGCCTGCAATAGGCAGACATTACGGACTGGATCTTTGCCAGGGTATCGGTATGACCGTTTATAATGCTCATTGTTGTTTTGTTTATTTAATATATTGTGCTGTCAATTCGTGAGAAAGCTCCCAAAGCCTGTCGGCATTGTTCCGGTCTTTGGCATAAGCGGCCACACCCTCATAATTGGCGGGCCTTACGGTAACGGTTGGCGCCTCATTACAGTTCTCAAAGTAGTGTCCGCCGTGTCCCTCCAGTAAGGGGGAAGCCGCCAGAAGTAAGGAGGTGGCAGCACCCTGGGCAGGTGTCTTGTGCAGCTCGGGAGCCGAGCGAAGCTTACCTCCGACATGTTTCTGTAAGTTAGTCTGTATGGCGCCCGGATTCAGGGCGTTGACAGTAATCCCATCCTTGATCCACCGCTGCGAGGCAGCAACTGCAAAAAGGATGCAGGCGCTCTTGGACTGGCCATATGCATCCCACGGATTGTATACCCTAAAGTTGTAATTCAAGTCATCAAATATTACCGGGGACAAGAGGTGCCCGCTTGAGCTTACGACCACTACTCTTGCGTTGCCTGCCGCTTTGAGATACGGATGCAGGCCCTGCGCTAGGGCAAAATGCCCAAGGTAGTTGGTCATAAATTGCATCTCGATGCCTTGCTCGGTACGCTCCACTTCCGGAAGTGCCATAACTCCCGCATTGTTAATGAGGATGTCAAGCTTTCCACTCCATTGCGATACAAAGGCGTTTATCGAGTCAAAACTGGCAAGGTCCAATGCGGCTACCTTGATATTGCGGCTGCCCGTGGTACCCATAATCTCATTGGCCACGGTATTTCCGGTCTCCACATTCCTTACTGCCATGGTAACCTGAGCACCTGCCATGGCAAGTACCCTTACGGTTTCTATACCGATGCCTGAAGAGCTTCCGGTAACTATTATGCTCTTTCCTGTGAGATCTATTCCTTGGAGTACCTCCTCAGAGCTTGATGAAAATCCAAATCCTGTTCTTATCAATTCCATATTCTTTTTCTTGTAATAGCGGTTATAATCAGCATACCTCAACGGCTATTTTGCCTCGGGTCTGTCCGCTCTCAATTTCTTTGTGGGCCTCGGGTATCTGTTCGAATTCATAGATCCTCGATATGTGAGGGAATATAAACCCGTCCTCAAGGAGTTTTGCTACGAACTTCATATCTTCTCCCGAGGACTGGATGGCATTGTAGAAGGCCCTCACACCCAAAGCTTCAGCCTTTTTGCTTTCCTCACCGGTCACGCCGGACCATAGGCTTATCAGGGTGCCTCCTGGCTTTACAATATTCAGGGTCCGTAAAACATGGCCCTCAGTACGTACAGCATCGATGGCCAGGTCGACCGGCTCGACCACCTCCTCAAATTTTTGGGTCTGGTAGTCGATGAATTCGTCCGCGCCACGGCTCATCACGAATTTCCTTTTGGATTCGGATGCAAGGGCAATGACATGCGCACCATAAAATTTGGCTATCTGTATAGCGAAATGCCCCACGCCTCCTCCTGCTGCGCTTATAAACACACGACTTCCCTTATGGATCCCGACTTTTCGCATCGGCTGTAAAGCGGTGAGCACCGCAAGAGTACTTACCGCTGCCTCAATGTGCGTGATATTTTTGGGCTTAAGGGCAAGATGCGAAGCGGGAGCCGCAACGTATTCTGCGTAGGCCTTGCCATGCCCGGGATGCCTGACCACCCCGAAAACTTCATCGCCAACCACAAATTCTTTCACGTTGACACCGGTCTGCACCACTTCCCCGGAAAGGTCCCAGCCCAAGATCATCGGCTCCTCACCGTTGAATATCCACTTGACACTGGGATTCTCGCGGACAATAGCGTCCGCAGGGTTAATGCTGATTGCCTTAACTTTTACCAGGACATCGTCAGGCCCTGCAGCCGGCATGGGTATATTGGAAAGGGAGAAATTTTCTATTCCTCCCTGCTCCTTTAAGATCATCGCTCTCATAATTATATGTAAGATTCTCGTCTGCCTGTCATTGCAGACTTCTCTATGGCACTGATCATCCTGTGGCGCACAACAGCGTCATCAAATGTTGGGGCATCACCGGACTGTATCAGTGTGTAATTCTGTCCTACACTTGCAGGTATGTAGTCAAGCTCCTGATCAGCCACAAGATTGTAGGCCTTAGGAACCTCAACGACTTCCATTGCTCCGTTCTCTCCAGTACTCATCTTTATAACAGGTTCGAATACTGCGAGGCTGCCCCCGTCAGCACTAATCTGTATGTCTCCTTTTGTGCCGTTGATCTCCCAAAAGAAATTGGTACCGGATAACATTCCGCCCCTGAAGTGAACGGTTGCTACCGCACCGCTCTCCAGTATGCCGCTTACGGCTACCTGGTCGGCGATCTTCATCGGAATCTTTTGGCCGTTCTCCACTATGGTGGTAGTTTTCCTTCGCGTGGCTGTGGTAGCATTTAGCTCAGAGAACTCTCCAAGGACAAAGCACATGGCGTCGACGGCATTGCCAAAGGTCACGTTGATCATTCCTGCACCGCTCTCGGGATCTACCGTATAATCATTGGCAAGGGGTGTATATTCCCCGTAAATGATTCCCGAACCGATCATACTTGTCGATAATACGTCTCCAATATGTCCCTGACTTATATAATCCTTTATAAAGCGGATGGCCGGCACCGATCTTGACTGAAGCCCAATATAGCCTTTTACATTATTTTGCCTGGCCAGTGCTGCAAGCTCTTCGGTCTCCCTTAAATTTTTGCCAAGAGGCCACTCGCTGAAAACGGTTTTGCCGGCAGCTATTACCTCGCGGACTATATTATAGTGCATGGGAACCCTTACAGCAACCAGAACCATGTCTACATCATTACTCTCTGAGAGTTCAAGAGTGGAACCGTACACGTGTCTTACAGGGTAAGTTTCCTTTAGGAGCTGCGCGTTGCCGCTGTTTCTGCTCGATAAGGCTGTAATTTCATATCCCGGTAATGCGCTAAGCGCAGGTATATGTGCCATAGAAGCCCAGCCCCTTTCAGGGTTTGCCCCTACGATTCCTACTTTTATCTTATTCATTTTTGATTACTTTTTAAATATTAATTAACTGTGCAAATTTATTGTCATTTTAGTATAACTTTGTAACCAGTATAATCGATGATACTAAACTACACTATGGCACGATGCATCAAAGATCAGCAATTAGAGGCCTCCAGGGCATTGATGGACACCATCTATGTTATAGGTGGCAAATGGAAATTACCCATCCTCTACTCTATTTGTAATGGGAATACGCGTTTTAAAGATATTGAACAAAGCATCCCGGGCATTACAAACAGAATGTTATCCAGAAATTTGAAAGAACTGGAAGAAAACCAACTCATCATTAGGAAATTTGGTAATGATTCTTCAGTTTACGAATATCATTTTACCGAATACTCAAAAGAGTATGGTGACCTTATTTACCAGATGATAAAATGGGGAAAGGCGCACAAAAAGAGAATCATAGAATCCATAAAACAGCCTTCTGCGCTTCAGCACAACTAAGAGGTAAACATCAGTGCAGCGGGAGCGTAAGCTACGATCCCACAGCACCTCAGTCCAATTAACCAAAACATTACGGAATCGGTAGCGCCATTAGGCGGATACTACCTCATTGTTTCATTTATTTTGCATTTACGCGCTCCTGTACACCAGACGGGTAAAGAAATCCGGACCGATGATAAAGGTGCCATATACTGCATCATATTTCGCTGTCGGCTTTGCAGCCACGACCTCATTAACTGACTTGCCCTGCATTTTAAGGGTACGAACCCTATCATAAATGTCCGATAGCATGTCCCTGTATTCTGTGAGTTGCTTCCTGTTTCCTACCGGTCCGTGACCTGGAATAATGATAGTGTCCTTAGAGCTGTTCTGCAGACTGATGTTCGCCGCATCAATCATGCCTTTAATGTTGCCTCCGGTATTATGGTCAATGAAGGGATAATGCCCGTTCCACCATATATCGGCGACATGCAACACGTCTGCTTTAGGGAAGTATACCGAAATATCGCTGTCGGTATGAGCTGGCTGATAGTAGCTCATCTTTATCTCTTCGCCATTGAAAGAGAGTTTTTCTTTTTTCTTAAATGTCTTCTCCGGAAGGGCACCGGCCGGTGCGGGAGGAAATGTATAATCCCAGTCATCGACACGTGTGGTCTTTGACATGTTCTTAAGCGTATTCTCGTGCGCCACTATCACAGCACCAGCCTCATGCAGCCATTCATTTCCATCAACATGGTCAAAATGCCAATGCGTATTGACAAGGTATTTCAGAGGATTCTTCCCAATACCGTTCAGTGCAGCAGAAACATTGGGTTTGGAAACCCCTATTCCCCCATCCACCATCAATTTACCATCGGGGCCATAGGACACCAGGATATTGCCTCCTGATCCCTCCAGCATGGACAAATTTCCCCTGAGTTTGGTTACATTGATCTTAGCTGTGGCTGCTGCATTTTTTATTATCGTAACGGGGCTTTCCTGGATGGGTACATGCGTTTTCTCATCAAACATCAGTCGTGGCGCAACCAAAAGCCCGGCGGCAAGAATGCCGGTGGATTCTATAAACTTCCTGCGGTTCATGTCAAAATTGCTCATAATATTAAAGTTTACCGGTTATTTCAAATGATTCTTTAAGGCAATCGATATCTGCGCAATCAGCGCTTTGGTCTCCGTGATGCCGGCAAGGCCGTTGAGCAGTCCCCAATCGTGGATTACACCATTATAGCGTACCGTACAGATCTCTCCCCCTGCCTCTGCCAGTTTTCTTCCGAAGGCTTCCCCGCCATCACGCAGTACATCATTTTCCGCCACCTGTATAAGGGCCGGCGGGAACCCCTTAAGCTGCTCGACAGTAGCCTCAAGCGGGGATGCATATATTTCCTTACGCTCCTTGGGATCTTTGGTATAAGTATCATACATCCACTTCATCAGAGGGGTAGTCAGAAAACGGTCTTCACCAAATAGCTGATAGGACTCATGTTCAAAATTGGCATCCACAATGGGCCACATCATCACCGCCAGTTTAATGACGGGACCGGAATTGGCCATGGATTTCAGACAAGTAACGGCCGTCATATTGCCCCCGACACTGTTGCCGACTATCGCCAGCGTTTTGCCGTCAACATTAATTTCATGTCCGTTGGCGGCAACCCATTTTGTCGCCGCATAGATCTCTTCGGTAGCCTGTGGATAAGGTGCCTCTGGTGAAGGTGTATAATTGACAAAAACTGCCGCAAATCCCGAGGCTACAACAATATCCCTGACAAGGCGCCTGTGGGTCGGGTAATCACCAAGCACCCATCCGCCCCCGTGGATAAACATAAAGGCTGGCAGGGTAGCTTTTACACCTTCAGGCCTTACGATCGTCAGTTTTATGTGATGCCCTTCAGTAGTGATAGTTTTTTCCGATTCTTCAATACCAGAGAGATTGACCGGTGTTGCATTCTGCAGGTCAACCAGTACTTTCCTTGCCTGTTCAATGGAAAGGGTCTCAACCCCTGGTCCCCCCGTATTGATACTTTTCAGAAAAGCTCTTACCCCGGGTACCAGATGTCCGTCTTCGAGAAAATTCGGCGCTTTTTTTATCTGTGTCATAATAGTTAGTTTTAGATTATGGATTAGACTAAAAATCTTCACAAGCCAGCTCCGCTAAGCTGAATGATTTTAACTATTTCAAAATTAGGTCAAACCGGGCCCAGGGCTGCTGTAGTTTTACAGCATAAAAAAGTACTTTTTTGCTATTTTTTGCAGGCAGGCAAACGGCCTTTGAGCATTGGGTGAAAATCTACCTCCATTAAAAACAGTGGAAGTCTTGCAGTGGTTTGTGTTGCATTACCAGGGTATGATTATAGCTTGGGTGCGGCAGGAAAATCAACAGGTATGCGGGTTACCGAATACGCATAATTGGTAAACGTCCTCGCGGTTATCAGGCCAATCAGCTCAATAAGGGCAGCCTCATCATATCCATGAGAGAAAAAGTCCTCTTTCAGATTCTCAGGTGCATTCCCTTTATTGGCCGCGATGGACTGTGCCAGCTGCAATACCGATGCGAGCTTGCCATCCTCGGCCCTGCCCTGCCTAAAGTGTAGTATCTCTTCCTGGGCCACGCCCTTCATTCCCGCCAGCATCGTATGGGCGGCAAGACAATAATCACATTCATTGACCTGGGAAACCACCAGGTTAATGGCCTCTTTTTCTACCGGGCTGAATGCGGTCCCGGCAAATGCCTGCTCGAAATCCAAAAGTCCCTTCAGCGCGCTTGCTGAATAACCGATGGTTGCATACAGGTTAGGTACTTTGCCTATCTTTTTCTGGATAGCATCGAATATCGCCTGTGACTGTTCACTCACCTGCTCTTTGGCAGGTACACTTATAGTTTTCATGATTCTAAATATTTAATTAATAACTGATTTATTCTGTTTAAGATAGTATTGGGCGGACTGGCTCATGGTAATTAGGGTTCCACCCAGTATTACCAGATCTTTTACTACCAGCCTGCCCCGTGCAGAAAGAAAGGGGAAGCCATAATCCGAATCCCCCAGGTTGCTGACCCAGCTCTCGGGCGTAGTCAGTAGGAATGATAGCGTTCCCAGAGTCATGAGGAAGACCAGCATGCTTCCGGCCATACTCAAAAGAGGGGCTTTCCTGTGTAGTGCTATCAAAATGCCGGCACCGATGAGAAAGACGCCCAGCCCTGCCGAAAAGCCATAGGTGTTGTTGTTGCGATGCCATTGTCTGTTTTCTGCCACATATTCGCCTTCCTTATTGATATGCTGGGCATATTCCTGGGGAGCGTTATAAAAAAATGACATAAAGGGGCTATTGGCAACAAACGGGGTAATCCCGTCGGCCTCATAATTGAAAAACTTCAGTCCACCGATCCACAGCAGTACTATAACTATAGCGTAACGCACAGTAGATTTGGCTGTATCTTCAAGTCCGGCGACTGCCTTGATAATTGAATGTTTCATGATGTAATTTGTTTAAAGCAAAGTTACACCGCCCGCTAAGGCAGAAACATGGATAAAAAGTGATATTACCTGTACAAATCAGCCACGATGGATATACCTGTCTTATCGCGAAAGGCCTGGGGAGAAACCAAGGTATGTTTTTTAAATACCCTGCTGAAATAAAACTCATCTTCAAAATGCAGGCTGTAGGCAATCTCCTTAATGCTTTTGCGGGTAAGGTGCAATTGCTTTTTAGCCTCCAGTATGAGCCTTTCGGTAATCAGCTGAGAAGGGGTCTTCCTGAAATATTTGGTCGAGCGCTTGGTTAGGTTGTTTGTAGTCATAGCAAGTAAACCAGCATAGTCTGAAGGTTTATGCAGGGTGAGGAAATTTTCTTCAAGCAGTCTTTTGAACTCCTCCATCTGACCATCTTTTACGATTGTCGGCGCCTCGGCGGCCTGTGAATTTAGCTTTATCTGGCTGCATTTTGCAAGGAAGAGCTGTACGATCGACTTGAGCACGATTTGCGAGGGGTTGGGCACAGTCAGCTCCTGTACTATCTGTTCCATCAGCCCGGCGAAAACCAAAGCGTCAGTTGGCGTCAGTATAATGGAGGGCTCAATATAGATATTATTAAAAAGCAGGCCATTACACGCCACTTCTTCCCTGTGATATTCAATGCAGTAAAAATCACCATGGAACTGCAGCAATGAATAGGAAATCTCCGATAGCGGTTCCATCCTGATCATCTGCAAAGGCGTTGTAAATAGTATGACCGGTCCTGTAAAGGGAAGCACGTTGAAATCAGAATAAAAGACACCCTCTCCCTGCTGCACTATAAAAACCGAATATTCATTGAACTGGACCGGCACGGTAATGCCTTCGGATTCACCGAGCTTTACGGCAAGCAAAGTTTCTGAGGAAGGGGAAAGTAATCTTTTCATTATCTCTAATTTATACCGGGACGGCCTCAGTGCTTTTACAGTACTAATCCGCCGCCATTCGATTAATTTACAAAATATTATGCTATATTTGTCCTATGTCGGTTCAGGCATAGCCTGCCTGCTTATACTTCATAAGATCCGCTAATCTCCTTGAAAGAAGTACCGGAATAATGGATTCCGCTTTACTATATTGGGTATGCCCTCATGTGCGATCCGAAATAAGATTTGGCATGCAAAAATACCCAAAGCTACAATTGATTTACTTTTTTGCTTTATTTAAATTTTTAAATATAAGAAACATGAAAAAAAGAATAGGTATAAATGGTTTTGGCCGTATCGGACGCGCCGCCCTGAAAATCATCTTAGACACTCCCGATCTGGAGGTGGTAGGTATCAACGACCTTATGAACATTGAAAATGTGGCTTTCCTTTTAAAGTACGACAGCGTGTATGGACGCTTTGAGAGGAAAGTAGAGTTTAAAGACAATACACTGCTGGTAGATGGCAAATCCATTCTTTACTCCTCTGAAAAGGATCCTGCCTCCTTACCCTGGAAGGACCTTGAGGTAGATGTCGCTATCGAAAGCACCGGGCTGTTCACCAATATGGCTGACGCCCAAAAACATCTTCAGGCTGGTGCCAAATTTGTAGTAATCTCCGGCCCGACAAAAGACACCCCGACCATAGTCCACGGTGTAAATACAGAAGAAGGTAAAGTTTCGGTATTTTCCTGTGCCAGCTGCACCACTAACAATATTGGTCCCATTATTGAAATCCTGGGGCGCAGGATAGGGATCAAAAAGGCCATTCTAAACACTACGCACGCCTACACCGCATCACAGACATTAGTAGACGCCCCCTCTAAGAAAGAGCCTCGAATGGGACGGGCCGCTGCCGTGAATTCCGCACCCGCGGCAACAGGCGCGGCAATTGCGGTAACAAAAGCACTGCCGCAGTACACAGGCAAATTCGATGGTATCGCCGTACGGGTTCCCGTACCGGTTGGTTCTATATCCGATATTACTTTCGTTACCGAACGTTCCACTACAGTAGAGGAAATCAACGCTATACTGACCGAAGAAGCATCCTCTGAACGTTATCGCAGAGTTGTAGATGTGACCGATGAGCCACTTGTATCTTCGGACATCATAAAAAGCACATTCGCCGCTACCGTGGACCTTGAAATGACCCGCGTGGTGGATGGCGACCTTGTAAAAGTTATGGCGTGGTACGACAATGAATGGGGATTCACCAATCAGATGATCAGGCAGATTCAGGAACTATAAATATTTCGATACGATAAAAAAGATGGCCCAAAAGGCCATCTTTATTTTCATCCCGAAGGTTCCTTTCCCGTACCGTTATTCTTTTCCCAGGAACTGTTTAAGCTGTCCGGCAGATTGCTCAAAAGCGGCTTTAGTAGCCGGGAGCGTGGCAAGGGCGTTCAATAATCCGAAATCATGGATCATCCCATTATAACGGGTTGTAGTCACCTGCACTCCTGCCTCGTTGAGCTTTCGTCCGAAAGCCTCACCCTCATCCCTTAGCACGTCATTTTCGGCCACTATGATAAGTGTAGGCGGCAATCCGCTGAGCTGCTCGGTAGTAGCCTGGAGCGGCGAAGCATGAATGTCATTCCTTTTCGAAGGATCCGGTATATAAAAATCATACATCCATTTCATCAACGGCGTACTCAAAAAGCGGTCCTTACCGAAACGCTGATAGGACTCCGTTTCAAAGTTTGCATCGACGATAGGCCACATCATTACCAATCCTTTAATTTTAGGGCCATTTTTTTCTTTGGCCATCAGGGCGGTTACGGCGGTCATATTACCACCAACGCTGTTTCCGACCACTGCCAGGTTTTTACCGTCTACATTGATTTCATCGCCATGCTCTGATACCCATTTAGTGGCCGCGTAAATCTCATTTATGGCTACGGGAAACTGCGCCTCCGGTGTTCTGGTATAGTTAACGAAAACCGAGGCATAACCCGTAAGGACGACAAGGTCCCTTACCATACGCTCATGTGTGGGGAAGTCGCCTAATATCCAGCCTCCACCGTGAATAAAAATAAACACAGGTAGTTTCCCTGTCACGCCTTTAGGGCGCACGATGTTGAGCTGGACCGTCAGGCCGTCCTGGGTTATGGTCTTTTCTGAGACTTCAATACCCGACAAATCGACTTTGACCGATGCCTGGGCATCCACCAGTACCTGCTTTGCAGCTATAGGTTCCATCTTTTCCAAAGGTGTACCTCCATTATTAAGTTTCCCTAAAAATGCTCTTACATCTTTATCCAGATGCGGGTCAGTAGCAAAGTCTACCGGTGTGATAGCCGCTTCCTCCGCGACTTCATTTGACATGTCCGAAACGGCTTCAGTACCTTTGTTGTTATTACAGGATCCTACCACCAAAGCCATCAGAATAAAGCCGGCCTTTGCAAAATGATGTATTGTACTTGTTTTCATAACTTATAAATATTTAATTGATTAATTAATAGATTAATTTTCTAAAGGTCTCACAACGCGGGGAGCTCTTCCTTTTTTGTTTCGTGAGGTGGATCAAACTCCCAGTCACCTTCTATAAGGCGAACTACAAAACATTTATCGGCATGCCGAAAGAGATCTTCTTTTTGCTTTTGTGTCAGCTCTCCCTGAATATGTATGCCTGTTTTAACATGGGTCGTGAAACCTCCGTCATCAGTGCGCACGGCATCCATTGTTAATTCCACCTCGACATCCCCGATAGGCCAACCACGTTTGTTAGCGATAAAGCGTACGGTTGCCGCCTTACACATTCCTATTGCACCAAGCAGCAGCTCCCTTGGGGAAAACCCAAGTCCAGTTCCGTTGGTCTCCAGGGGCTCATCCCCAAGGATACCATGGCTTCCGTTACTGATAATGGATTGAAAGCCTATCGGTAGATTCCTTACACTTATTGTTGTTGCCATGTCCTTTATTTTATGTTAGTTTTGTCTTTAACCCTCTTGCGGATATTCTTGTAAAATTTTGGTTTATCGTGTGCCGGATACTGCCTGTTATGGGGGATATTGTTAAAAAGATAAGCGGTGCCTAATAATATAAGAGTTCCGCTTAACACCGGTGAGATCACATACCAGTATCCCAGTTCTTTCAACTGTTGGGATCCTGTAACTGCAATAAGTGCGGTAGCGCCGCCAGGAGGATGCAGGGTCTTGGTCATCTGCATGGCGATAATTGACAATGCGACCGATAGCGGGGCAGCAATCCAAATCTCTACAGGCAGAAGCTTCTGCACCGTTACCCCAATAGTGGCAGCGACAAGGTGTCCCCCTATAAGATTCCTGGGTTGCGCCAAAGGGCTCTGTATAATTCCGTAAACAAGTACACATGAAGCGCCGAAGGACCCTATCAGGAAGATATAATCTTCCTCAGGAAACACCAGGTACTGCAGCCAGGATATAATCCCCATACCTGCAAATGCTCCCAAAAATGCCCAAAAATGCTCTCTTTTATCAATAAGGGTCTCCCTGTAGACAATATACCTGGCCTTCCTGTAACCTTTTTTCATTTTCTGTATCGGCATAACTATAGTTTATAGATTAAGACACTACAAAGCTATGCTCCAGTCCCATACCGTAGAATGGACAGAAAAGGAAAGTACATGGACATAAATGCCGCAAATAACTATGCCTTCAGCTGATTTTTATGTTTAAAAGGGTACTCGTTAATGCTTGCCTGTACAACATGTTTATAAGTTGTGGGCGCAACTCAAAAACGGCTCGATAGTATCGGGCATTAGCGAGGTTTTCGGGAATTTTAGCTGCCTTAAACCGTTTTGGCGAAAAAACAATTTATAGCATTTTATGATTTAATCGGCTGCAACAGTTGTTCGCTATCACTTACAATATGTATTGTGGAGGTTCCGCGGTACACTTGCTCCGAGCTGATTAATAATGTAATCGTTATATAAGGGTAACAACTACATGGTGTAAACGTTCAATATCTTAATCAAAGATATATTTTAATTTTAAAGGCTCAAAAATTAAACACTTAAAAATTAAGCACTTATCGGAAAAGTACAACTTTTTGACTGATTTTTACCGGAAAAACACCAGTGAACGGACCCTGCCCGTGGCCAGTTAGATCGTATGAGGGCTTATCGGGATTTACTAGGGATGACAATTACTTTCCGGTAATCTTTTTCCTGTGTAGTTTGCCCCAGGCACTTAGCGATACCATCACCTCATGTAAGGTATAGGCATGCTCGGTGGCAGCGTATTCAGCTATAGACGAGAATTCATCGATAGTATTTTTTACTACCAGCAAGTTTAGCTCAAGGCTCTTTAGCTCCTTGGATAACATCTTATCGCTAATCCCCTCCACATCCCTTGCTATTTCTTTGAAACGTTTTGGACCGTGGGATAAACTAACCAAAATAGGCAATTTCCAACCGCCACTAAGTACGTCCAAAGCATCCCTTATCGCTCTTGAGTTAGCGGGAGTACATAAATCATCTGCAATTTCTTCTGATAACTGTTCCATTGTATTGTATTCTATTTTACTAACCTGTGGGTTAGTGCTTACTGCTAGGTTAGCGCTAACTTTTGGTTAGTAAATGTACGTAACTTTGTCAAGTAAAACAAAAAATATACCTAGAAATGAATATTTTACATATCATAACAAGCGCAAAAAAAAGTGATTCCCAGAGCTTAGCCCTTGGCAATGCAATTGTTGATGAAATCCAGAACGCACATCCTGACGCGATTGTGACAACGCGCAACTTAAGTGATGAGCGATTCCCGCATATCGAGCAAATCCACCTGACTTCTTTCTTTACCCCTGTTGACCAAAGAACTCCTGAGCTCTATGAGGCTGCATCATATTCTGAAAAGGCTGTCGGTGAGCTTCTTGAAGCTGATATAATTGTTATTGATGCGCCAATGTATAATTTCGGTATCCCTTCTACCCTTAAGGCTTGGATCGATCATATCGTAAGGCAGGGCATTACTTTCACCTATGAAAAGGGTTATCCGGAAGGATTGCTGCTGAACAAAAAGGTGTATCTGGCAATTTCCTCAGGTGGCGTTTATTCTGAAGGACCGGCAAAGGAATTCGATTTTACAGAACCTTACCTAAGGACTGTCCTTGGCTTTATCGGTTTGAATGATGTTACCGCCTTTAGAGCTGAGGGGACCGCAATGCCCGATTTAAAGGAAATGGCACTAACTAATGCATTGCAAGCTGTAGCAAAGTTCAAATTTTAAAACAGTTACCAGGGCTATACCTGCCCAAATGCAGAGACTATCCATCAAATCACGATAAGGATGAAGAAAAAATTTGAATTTGGGTTCTATACTTTCGGAAACATTATTCCTGACCCTATAACCGGAAAGAAAACCAGCCAGCACCAGCGTATAAAAGAAATCATAGAGGCTGCAAAACTTGCTGATGATGCAGGATTTGACGTGATAGGGATAGGAGAGCACCATACCAGTGATTTTGTCTTATCGGCTCCTATCGTGCTATTGTCGGCGATTGCCCAGGCTACTAAAAACATTAAGTTAAGTACGGCTGTAGCAGTCCTCAGTACGCACGACCCTGTACGCCTTTATGAAGAATTCGCGACCCTTGACCTGATATCGGACGGCCGGGCCGAAATACTGGTAGGCAGGGGATCTTCAACTGAATCATTCCCTTTATTCGGCTATGACTTGCTGGACTATGACGAGCTCTTTAACGAAAACCTGAAGCTATTAAAGATTCTCAATAAAAATGAGGTCGTCAATTGGACGGGAAAGTTCAGGTCTCCCCTGATTGAGGCGGAAATAGCACCCCGCCCACTGGCTCAACTGCCTATTTGGGTCGGTGTGGGCGGAACACCTGCCAGTGCAGCCCGCGCAGGTGCTGAAGGGGCGCACCTAAATTTGGCAATACTGGGAGGGCCTCCGGAGCGTTTCACTCACCTGGTGGATATCTACAGGGAAGCGGCCCGGAATGCAGGACATAATGTAGAGGAACTTAAAATTGCTATTTCAAGCCACAGTTATGTGGCAGAAACTCCCATTCAGGCCCGTGAAGAGATTTATCCTACATTCTCCTATACTATGCAATACCTTGTCAAAAAACTGAGAAATCAGGTGTATAGTATTTCACGTAATGATTTTGAGGCAATGACAGGGCCCGGGACAGCCCTTACGATAGGTAGCCCGCAGGAAATGATTGATAAGATAATGCACCAGTACGAACTCTTCCATCACGACAGGTACATTCTCCAGCTGGATATGAACGGGCTTCCTTTCCCCCAGCTGGCCAGAGCAATCGAACTCGTTGCTGATAAGGTAGCACCGGTAGTGCGAAGAGAAATTAATGGCTAAAATTGCTGAATCCCTCGATGTGATTGTAATCGGGGGATTCAGCAATTTTCAAAGTATCTCCATGACACGGAATTTCATTATCCCGGCATAATAATCGCCAATTACCGTTAAGCCTTTTCTAAGAACTGCCTTAGGACATATTGTAAAATGCCTTCATTCCTGTAATATTCTATCTCAATTTTAGAGTCCAGCCTTGCTGTGACTTTAAAATGTATCGCAGCACCATCAGTTTTAATAGCCGTGATATCCAATTCCTTAAGCGGTCTGATATCATTGGCAATACCCGATATGCTAAACTGCTCCTCTCCTGTCAGCCCAAGGCTTTCAGCACTCTCGCCGGGCTTAAACTGTAAGGGCAAAACACCCATACCAACCAGGTTGCTGCGGTGTATCCTTTCATAGCTTTCTGCAAGCACTGCTTTCACTCCCAACAAAAAGGTACCTTTTGCTGCCCAGTCCCTCGATGATCCACTGCCATACTCTTTACCTGCGAGAATAATCAATGGCCTTTCGGTAGCTTTGTAACGCATTGCGGCATCGTAGATACTCATTTCTTCACCCGAAGGCATGTACCTGGTGTAGCCACCTTCTTTTTGGGCAAGTTTGTTTTTAATCCTTACGTTGGCAAAAGTACCCCTTACCATCACCTCATCATGCCCGCGACGCGAACCGTAAGAATTAAAATCATTTTTTCCAACTCCCCTGCCCACCAGGTATTTTCCTGCATCTGATGTATCCCTGAACGATCCTGCAGGCGATATATGATCGGTTGTAATACTGTCCCCTAAAACCAACAGGACATTGGCGTTCTTGATATCCTTAAGCGGCTGGGGATTATCCGGCAGGTCTTTGAAGAAAGGCGCTTCCTTGATATAGGTCGAAGTCTCGTCCCAAACATATATTTTTTCATCGGGCACTTTAAGGTTTTGCCAAATTTCATTACCTTCAAAAATGGTTCCGTAATTGTTGGCAAATTGCTCCGGTGAAAGCACAGAACGCAGTACCTCATGGATTTCATCATCGGAAGGCCATATGTCTTTAAGGTACACCGGCTGAAGGTTCGGATCATAGCTTATAGGTTCGCTGATCAGGTCGATGTCCACCTTTCCGGCAATGGCGTAAGCGACAACAAGCATAGGTGACATCAAAAAATTCATTTTTACCTGCGGATGTATCCTCGCCTCAAAATTACGGTTACCCGATAATACAGATGCCGCCACAAGTTCATGGTCATCTATTGCCTTTGCGATATGGGCGGGAAGCGGGCCTGAATTTCCAATGCAGGATGTGCAGCCATAGCCTACAATATGAAATTTCATTGATTCGAAATCATCCAGCAGATCAGCTTTTAGAAGGTAATCAGTAACCACTTTAGAGCCTGGTGCAAGGGATGTTTTTACCCACGGCCTAACGTTTAGCCCTCGTTCCCTGGCTTTTCTGGCAACCAGTCCCGCTCCTATCATTACATAAGGGTTAGACGTATTGGTGCAGGAAGTAATAGCAGCAATAACCACAGCACCGTCTGAGAGCATAAACTGTTCCTGCCCTACAGTCACTGACACTAATTTCATACCATCCTCTATCTTCTCCTCGATTTTTGTCTCCGGAGGCATTTGTGTTTCTGCGGTAATAGGCACCGCACTTCCGCCCTCTGCAAACCAACGTGTTAGCTGTTCCTGTGGTTTTATATATTTACGTCCAAAGCTTTTATGAAGTACGTCTATAAATGTTTCTTTAAAGTTTTTAAGCAGTATTTTGTCCTGCGGCCTTTTAGGCCCTGAAACGGTCGGTTCAATTGTAGAAAGGTCAAGTTCAATTATGTCGGTATAAGTGATAACTTCCTTTCCTGTGCGCCACAACAAATTAGATTTGCAATAGTCTTCGACGAGCTTTATCTGGTCTTCGGAGCGATTGGTAAGGCGCATGTATTCCAATGTCTTCTCGTCAATAGGAAAATAGGTCACAGTACAGCCAAACTCAGGTGACATATTCCCTATAGTGGCCCTGTCTGGTACGGAAAGGTTATCCAGTCCAGAACCGAAGACCTCCACAAATTTGCCAACTACGCCATATTTACGTAAAAGTTCTGCGATGGTTAACACCATATCGGTTGCCGTTGAGCCTACAGGTATTTTGCCTGTAAGCTTTAAGCCGATTACCTCAGGCATTATAAAATAAATTGGCTGCCCCAGAATTGCAGCTTCAGCTTCAATACCTCCAACTCCCCAAGCTATTACTCCAATACCGTTTACCATAGGAGTATGGCTGTCTGTTCCTACTAAAGTATCGGGAAAAATCTCTCCATTACGTTCTATAACACCTTTTGACAAATATTCAAGATTAACCTGATGGCAAATACCCATGCCAGGTGGTACAACACTGAAATTACTGAAAGATTGCTGCGCCCATTTTAAAAACTGGTAGCGTTCATTGTTGCGTTTATATTCTTCATCAATGTTGCGCGCATAAGAATATTCGGTCCCGAAATAATCGACCTGCACTGAATGGTCAATGACCAGGTCTACCGGAATCAATGGATTGATTTCATCAGGATTCTTACCTTTTCTGGCTATCTCCGCGCGTAAAGAAGCAATATCAACAACTGCAGGGACACCCGTGAAATCCTGCATCAAAACACGCGCAGGTTTAAAAGGTATATCTTTATCAGACGGCGCCGGTTTCCAGTTGAGTAATGTGTCTATATTCTCTCGGGTTATGGAAAAATCATCATAGTTACGTAAAGCATTCTCCAACAGTATCCTGATGGAAAAAGGCATCGCGTCAATATCATACCCCAGCTTCTGCATCTCGGGAAGAGAATAATAGGTGAACGTACCATTTTTGGTATTTAAAAGCTTTTTGATTTGGAAAATATCGTTATTCATGGTTTTGGAGATTTAGTGATCATCGGGATTGAAGTAGGTCAAATTTAGATCAGGATAACCGAAATAACCTGATTACTATAAAGTTAAACATATCCTGAGAATTAATAACTAGATTATTTATAATCAGTTATTTAGTTTTTTTCACCTGAGCCTTCCCTACTTTTATCTCAGCTGTATTTACGACTGCATCCCCATATTTATATAACCTTATGGATTCCGGAGTTTCACCATTCATAATATAGCTGTTTACAAAAGCCATACAGGCATCGGCAGTAATTTCTTTAAACCATATACCATCAGGCTGGCTAATTACTACCGGTCCGTCGTTACACCTGCCATTACAAAGGGTTATGGTAGTGTGAACCCTGTCCGAGATTCCTTTCTCTGATAACAGGGAACGAATACGCAGAGTGCTTTCCTCCGCACCTTTAGCCTTACAGCTCCCGCCATTACACAGGAACAGATGCATATGGATATGCGTTAAGTCTTTAATGGCCATGTTCCTCCTGATTGAATTGTAATGATTTTGTAAGATACAGGTAACCGTAAAATATAGCCATGAGTATAAAAAAACCTATTCCAAACGCAGTAAGGACGGTGTCATCAAGAGAAAGCGCCGGATAAAGCAGTGTGGTGACCTTATAACACCCCATCACCAGAGAAAGTATGACTATCAACCAACCCAGTTTTCTTCGATAATCCGAAACCGCTGAACTGTCCATCGATCGCCTCAACAAAAAATACATAATCCTACTATCCATTGTAGCTGTCAGGATCAGTCCTGCAGAAAAAGACAAGCCCAATACCAATGCTCCAAGAATACTGAAATTACTTGATGCCGTGTAAGCCCATGCGGCAACCTGCGTATTTGTATCAAATACTGTTGCAAATAAAACACCAGTTAAAATAATTGCTAAAGGGCTGCTACTGTTTCTGAGTGTCTTTGGCATAAAAAAGACTTTTAGACCCTGAGGCGTGTAAGCAGTTCGTCTGAGAAGCATCTTAAGATTCATCAAACCAACTAAAATAAGTAGGATGCCCGGTATCCAATCCAAAAAATGCCACAAATCAGCTGAAAGGTTCCACTGTTGGCTGAAGCCACTTATAATAACAGCTATAAACGTGACTACAGAGCCATGTCCAATAGCAAATAGGGTTCCTGCCCATCGGGCTGCCCTCGGACTGGAATAGGACAGTCGAACACTTATTCCATCGATAATGGCAATATGATCAGGGTCAAACCCATGCCGCAATCCGAGCATAAACATCAATACTATCCCTGATAATTCCATAGCTTAAAGTGTTACATTGAACCTTGCTGCGACTTCTTTGGTTTTCACCGCTATCGCATCGGGAGTCAGAATGCCCTTTTGAAGCAAGAGGTTGGAAGCGGAAACGATCCATTTTTCATAGTACGACAACTGGCTAGCCATCTCACTACCTATATTTTCTGTCCCCCTTCGTTTTTCTTCGGTGTTAATAATCTTGTGATAATCCAAGACGTCCAACAATGCGTGGCAACGTTTTTCCCAAGGATAGAGTTCTCTTTCAAAAATATGAACCTTGTCGGTACTGCATCCGGTTCCACCTATGTCGTTAGGCAGTTTTTTCACTAATCTTTCACTTGACATATCGCATGAGTTTTGTTGTTATATCCGGGGAATTGTTACCCCTATCATAGTATCCCTGGTTACAAGACTTTCGAGTTCAGCCTCTGTAAAATTTTCTGTTCCCTGTGGCCTCAATGGCAGTACCATGTAGCGTTGGCTGGCAGTTGAGTCCTGCACAACAATCTGCACATCATCGCTGATCACAGTTCCGAATTCAGCCAATACGGCACGGGGTTCCTTTACAGTACGTGCGCGATACTCCTTGCTCTTGTACCAATCCGGTGGAAGTCCTAATATCGGTCTGGGATAACAGGAGCAAAGTGTACAAACGATGACATGATGGACCTCCGGAGTATCCTCCAATATGGTAAATTCAGTATTATCATATATACTTATTCCCATTTCCTCCGCTGCCGCGTTCCCGTTGTGAATAAGCCGAACCCTGAAATCCGGATCAAGCCAGGCTTTTACAACAAGTTTAGACCCCAATACCGGCGATCGGGAATCGAGAACCTCAATCTGTTTTCTTACTTCATCAGCCTTGATAATTCCTTTTTCTATCAATAATTCCCGGATACTTATTTCAAGTATCTCATAATAACCGGGTTTTTCTTCATTTACAATTGGTGTATGGTCATGCTCATGACCATCTGTATGATCATGACCGTGGTGGTGTTCGTTCATCATAGTGCGTTGTTTATCGGGTCCAACCAAGGTTCAAATACTTCTATTTCAAGCAAGTCATCATCTTTGCCTTCATAATCAGGCCAAAGCTCCTTCTGAGGAATTGTTACCTGATAATACCATTCTTCATCGCCGGCATTCTTTCCGAAAGCTTCTAGTTCTGGATTTATATGCCTGCCAAGATTCTTTACGATCAAAACAGTCTTTCCCCTTACATACATCGGTACACGATAGTGTCCAATCGGAAACTTTTCAGCTATCTTGGCTTTTTCTCCTTCTTTAAATAATGCAGGTTTATGATCTACTATTTTCATGGTCATTGTGTATTACAGTTATTGTAACGCCAACAGAAAAAAATTACTCTTGGATTGCCTGGAATAAGTCTAATCATACTGTGCAAAGTTTTATATGCCAGGTAATGGATATCTTCAAAATTATGTGAAAGGAAAAAAATTATTGGAGTAGTTTCGGGCTATAAAAATGTACATTTCCGCCATAAAGATTATTTAGGAATAAGATCATTAATAATTATAGCGCAGCAGAATAGCTGGATAGATATTGTGACTAAAGAAAGTAGCGGTAGATGTCGGTAAAAAAAATAGAGTTACAATGTTTTAGTTTTTCACATCCCGACAAATGGTCTCATATTTTTTTTTATAAATTTGCTCCAACCATTGGCTTAATGTGTTCTTACAACTTCTTACATAGTAATATAACTAACTTGAAAATATAAGGCTCTTTTGTTTTTGTTTGTTATATTTTGTTCAGATATGCGCATAATTTGTATGTCAAAGTCTGAAAAACCTAATAAATATTAGGTTTTTACTTTCTGCATCGTAAATTCAACTATCAGTATAATCTTTATAAGGGTATAAATGATTAACTTTGTATTAGTATTCCCCTCTAACGATCAATTAATTTGACACGTGAGTACTTGATGCAAATTGGGTGCAATACAATTTTGAAAATTTAAAAACATCAATAAATATGCAGGTTTCCGGACTTAGGTTCGATTCCCGGCGATTCCACAGAGACGGTTGGAAACAGAATTTGCAAAGTTTGCAAAACCAACCAAAATCTTCTGAAAAGCCTATAAAACCTGCAAATTTATTGATTTGCAGGTTTTTTTATTTCTACCTGTTTCAACATGATTTTCAAAAGCTGGCAAAGTTTACGGTGCAATTTCGGTGCAATTCTGCTGCATCGGAAAAAGTGCCACGATTTTGCCACAGACACTATCATAAAGAACTGATTTACAACCAGTAAATCGTTGACTGTAATATCACCCGTACCGCTATTCAAACTAAGGTCCATCTCACTATAACGAACGCCATAGTTATTACCCATTTCTATTAAAAAAGAATCAGTACTTGTAAATATATAATACAAGCTCTGGCTACCCGGTTTGGGTATAATGACAGCTGACTGGGTACTTTATACACCGCCCAGAAGTACTGTACCATTAGGCATTATATTTTGATTTTTATCCCTAACTATTTCTCCATTAGTATAGAAAAGCATCTGTACTAATTCATCCGATATCACAGCGCAGCCTTTAAATGTCTGCATTAGATTGTCAGTTAAGGTTACTGGTGCTCCACTTTTGAAATCTAATCCTGCGTTATTTCCAAAATACCATATATTGATTTCTTTTTGGGCAAAACCTGAAAGAAGTTAAGAAACTAAAAAGGTATATGATCTTTTTTTTCATATTGACTATAGTAAACCTTACTTACATCTTTGATATAAGTTCATTTTCATAAAACGACACATTCTTTTTGATGTACTCTATATTTTGAATAGAATAATTTTTCTTCTCCAAAAATTCCAAAAATTCCTCAGGTAAATGCATTCCGTAATTAGTTATATAATAGGATAGATATGAAGGCCAGATGTATACTCCATCTGTTGAATAATATACATAATCTATCTGCTTATTATTAAAGACATCCGTAAAAACTCCCATCCAATACGAAATTGCTACTCCTTGTTGTAAATAAAGAATAATCTTACCCAAAACCTCTATACTATAATTTTTTTTATTTAAAACTTCAGTAAGCGTTTTCGCTCCATCAACTTTATTATACTCTTGTATAGATCCTAATAATACCATGTTTATTATAATTAATCTACTGATCTTTCAAATCCCTGATAAAACATTTTAAATCGACCTCCATTATCAATAAGATATTTACCCCTTCCAAAAAAATAATTTTACTGTAATAGCACTAAATACGGTTCTGTCGCATTTGTATATTAAAAGCTAATATATTTAATAACTCTGAATTTAATCCGCCAATTTGCAAAATGATTTGAACATACTTGTTCCATGCTTAATTATCTGATTTTTAGTTAGCATATGTATAACCTCTATTCTACTCAATGTTCTCTTAGCCGATTCAAAATTTTAAAAGCCTAAACTATTTTGTATTCTGCATCGGGTAAATAAATACTACTCCTTAACACACAATAAAATTATCTTAAATCTTAAATATCACTACGCTGAAAGTATAGCCAGTACTGACAAATCTTTATTGTCAGTTACCTATATTAATCCTCATAAGAGATAATTGTCTTTAATAGGGTATTAACTGATTTTATAAATCTTACTGCGAAAAATCTTTACAAGAATTAAGTAGTCAACCGGAGTATTTATAAAATAAATATTATTACATTTAAAACCACCTGGTTTGTTACTTATGTTTTACTATTTAATCTTAAAGCCCGTCAATACTTTAAAGAAAATATTGATAACTATAAATGCTTTCAAAAAGATTGCATATACAGTAAGTTTATTCCTAATCATCAGCCTTTGCTTTTCCTTATTATTTATTTCCTGCAATAATTCAAATCCCGGAAATACCCAAAAGGAAAAAAATGAGATTTCACAAAACAGCAAAGAGCATAAGTTATCCCCCGAAAAAATAAGTCAGGAATATTCTCTTGAGGAATTGGATAATTCTGCAGGGTTATCTAACAGTTCTGTCAACTGCATTTTTCAGGACTCACAAAACCTTATATGGATAGGTACCTGGGATGGCCTTAACCGTTATGACGGAAACTCATTTAAGACTTACAGACCGGAGCCAGGTAATGAAAACTCAATAAGCAATCAGGTTGTCTTAAAAATTGTTGAAGACAAAGAGGGAAAAATATGGGTGCTTACCATGCATGGAATAAACTGTTATGATAAAAAAACAGATACATTCTCTCATTATTACTTTTCAGCAGACACGAGCACTCCCCTCTCTGAATCTCATTTTAATTTAGCTCTAAATGCAGATAAAGAAGTCTTTTGTTCAGTAAAAGACTGGGGATTAGGATATTTTGACGGTAAAATTTTTCAACATCTAAACATATCCGTATTAAAAGGAAAAACAATACTTAGATTACAGTTTTTAAACAATGAAAAATTATTGGCATTAACTGAAGATAATGACCTTTATACTATTAATATAAAAAAATCAGGAAAGAACAAAACAGTTTCTAATTCAGTAAAAATAAATTCTGGTATAAGAACATTCAACACGTTACCTGATAACGGTATATGTATTGTTAACACAAGTGGTGTAAGTACAATATTAAAAGCTTCAGGTGATAAAATTCCTATAAGTAAAGAAACAGAAAATATTATCGGGCATACCGACAAAGAAATTATACTCTCGGAAAAATCTGAATATCTTATAACTGATTTTTCCGGTAACATAACAAACACAAAATGGGCAGCACTCTTATCTAAATATAAGATTACTTCAATTACAAAGGGAACAGAAGGGTTATTATGGATAGGAACCGATGGAGACGGAATCCTTAAAATATCCTTGCAGGAAAAATCATTTAATAATATTTCTAAAGCATATATTCCTGAGATTGATGGCGGTATAGTAAGAGCTTTTCTTAAATCTGACGACAACTCTATTTGGATAGGTACAAAAGGCAAAGGGCTGTTCCATATTCAAAGTGACCTGTACCCTAATGCTAAAACACCTTTATCATACACTTACTTTAATGAAAATAACAGCATGATAAACAATGCTGTTTATGTTATTTCTAAAGCGAAAGATAACCTTATACTTTTTGGAACAGATGATAATGGAATAACAGTTTATGATGAAAAAGAATCTAAATTAATATACTGGAAAGATATCGCAGGTAGCGACAAATGTGGCTATTTTAAATCAGTATATGCCATATACCAGGATTTGGATAACAATATCTGGCTGGGTACTAACGGCTACGGCATGATTAAGCTAAAAATGGAACGTGACGGCAAAAAACTTAAAATTACTGATCACAAAAAATATATTGCCAGCAATGCACAACCTAATACTTTAAGCAGCAATATTATATTTTCTATTGTTCCAAAAGATAATAACAAACTATGGATAGGAACGCGTTTGGGCGGACTTAATGTTTTTGATAAAACAACCGATGGTTTTACTTCCTTTAAGAATAATCCTCACGACAAAAGCCTTTCAAGTAATGACATTTTATGCTTAGCCGTTGATGCAAAAAATACTTTATGGATTGGAACCAGCTATGGGCTTAACAGATTAGACAGCTTAACCGATAATAACAAAGCATTTTTTACACACTATACTGTAAACAACGGACTTCCTAACAACACTGTTCACGGAATTATACCTGATGAAAATTCAAGCCTGTGGATAAGTACAAACTTTGGCCTTTCAAATTTTAATATAAGTGAGGGTAAGTTTACCAACTATGTGAAAAATGACGGATTACAGAATAATGAATTTGCAGATGGGGCCTTTTATCGTGATAGTGAGTCGGGTTATATATTCATGGGCGGAATAAAGGGTTTTAATTATTTCCTTCCTAAAAATATCACTCAATCTAATGACTTACCCGATTTGTTTATAGATAAAATAAGCGGTCATAACCAGTCTGTTCCTTATTATCAGGGATTATTAGTATCTCCTGACATCAATACACCTCCTTCTATAACATTAAAACACAATCAAAACTTTTTTGACATACACCTTACGGCACTAACTTATATAAATAATGAAAAATGCACGTATGCATATCAACTGGAAGGATTTGATAAAGGATGGAATACCATTGATAACCGAAAATTAATTTCGTTTACAAACGTTCCCCCGGGCAATTATTCTCTTTGGATGAAATGGTCTAACAGTGATGGTGTTTGGACAGATCCTGTACATACCATAAATATAAAAGTTAAGCCGGTGTGGTGGCAGTCTAACACAGCGTTAATTATATATTTTGTCCTTGCTCTTTGCTTTATTCTTTTTGTCAGAAGCTATTATTTAAAAAGACAATCTTTAAAACAAAACATTCTTTTCAGGCAAAAAGAAGAAGAATTACATGAAAACAGATTAACATTTTTCACCAATATTGCGCATGAGTTTTTAACGCCTCTTACACTTATTAGTGGTCCCGCTCAAAAACTATCCGAAACAAATAATCTTGATGACCGCAACAAAAAGTTTGTTAATATGATCAAGAGAAATGCTTCCAGACTTTCTTTTCTTACACAACAACTTTTAGAGTTCAGAAAAGCTGAGCACGACCATCTTGATGTAAAAGTAAGGGAGTTTGACCTGGTAAATATTATGGAGCAAATTGCCGAACTGTTTGATGACTGGGCTATTGATAAAAATATTGACTACACGCTAAACATTCCACATACTATGAAAGGGTGGTTTGATAAAGAAAAAATTGAAAAGATTGTTTTTAACCTGCTGTCAAATGCATTTAAGTATACCCCTGCTAACGGTAAAATAAATCTTGAATGCCTTATAGAAGATTCTCCTGATAAAAAGTTAAAAATAGCGGTTACTAATAACGGTAAGGGTATCCCTAAAGAAAAGCTGGAATCAATATTTGATCGTTTCTTCCTATCAGATCCAAATCAGGTATCTGATACCGAAATGTTCAGGACAGGTATAGGGCTCGCCTATGTAAAAAGGCTTGTTAGCGTATTGAGAGGCGAAATCACAGTATCCAGCATTCCTGACGAGAATACTGTATTTACCATTATAATCCCTTGTGAAAAAGAGTTTTTCACGGGAACAGAAATAGATTTAGGGATTACCCCTTCTTTTATCTCGCACCAGCTTAAGGATATTCTTGAGGAAACATTACCCGAACAGGAAAACATTCCTGAAAAAATTATTGCTATTGATAAGGCGGAAAGCCATAAAAAGAAAATTCTTATTGCCGAAGATGAAAAAGAAATTCATACCTATCTTAAAGATCTTTTAGGTAATAAGTATGAATTGATTTTTGCTCTTAATGGTAATGAAGCGCTGAAAATTATGGAAACCGAAACACCTGACATCATTATAAGTGATGTTATGATGCCTGTTATGGATGGTGTTGAGTTTTGCCGTACAGTTAAAACAGATGTAAGGACCTGCCATATTCCATTTATAATGCTAACGGCAAAAAGCTCTGTAGAACACAGGATTGAAGGGCTTGAAAGTGGTGCAAACTCTTATATACCAAAACCATTTTATCCTGATCACCTATTGGTAAGGATACAAAAGCTTTTAGAAGAAAAAGAGCTTATTCTAAAACACTTTGTTCAGGATACACTTGTAGACAACCTGCCTGAAATACCTATTAATAATGATGAAAAGACTTTTATAAAAACAGTAATAGACCTGATACGTGAAAATATAGATAATGAAAAACTCGACAGCGCTTTTATTGAAAAGGAAATGGGTATTAGCAACTCACAGTTATACAGAAAGACAAAAGAAATTTTTAATCTGTCGCCGGGCGATCTCATAAGGACTATACGATTAAAATATGCTGCAGAGCTTCTCCGTAAAAATATATTAACCGTATCAGAAGTGTGCTACAAATCGGGCTTTAATAATCGTTCTTATTTCTACAGGGAGTTCAAAAAGATATATAAAACCACTCCTAAAAATTATCAGCTGCAATTTAAAAACAAGGCTGCTGCATTTTAGAATAGTTTAGAAATCAACATTTTACAGATAGTGTACACTTTTGAAGAAATAGTGTACACTATTTTTTATGCCTCATAATTACATTTACAACGTTTTCGTAACCCAAAAAAAATAAATATCATAATTTAACTAACCTAAAATTACGAACATGAAAAAAAATTTACTAATTATTAACATTTTACATTTTTCATATGAGTAGGAAAATTATTTACAATTTGCTCCTTATGTGGGCAATGTTATCAGGTAGTGTAATTTTTGCACAAACTGTTCAGGGTACTGTTTCAGATAAAACAGGTCCTTTACCATCAGTCAATGTATTAATAAAAGGTACATCTGTAACCACATCAACTAATATGGATGGTGGGTATGTTTTAAATGATGTTCCGTCAGATGCAGTATTAGTATTCAGTTTTGTAGGCTATGGCACACAGGAGATTGCTAATGACGGAAGCGGAATTATAAATGTGGTAATGCAGGAAGATACAGTAAACCTAAATGAAGTAGTAGTAACCGGTTATGTGGGACAAAAGAAAAACTCCATATCCGGCGCTGTTGCTCAGGTAGATATGGATAATCTTTCCAAAACCAGGATACCGGATGTAGCACAGGCTTTACAGGGGCAGGTTGCCGGTGTATTTGTTGCTGCAAATACGGGTGCTCCCGGAGACGGAATAAAATTAAGAATACGCGGAGAAGGCACACTGGGTAATAATGATGTTCTTTATGTAGTAGATGGTGTACCTACACGTGATATATCTTTCCTTAATCAGGGAGATGTAAAGTCTATGACGGTTTTAAAAGATGCGGCTTCGGCAGCTATATATGGTTCCAGGGCAGCAGGCGGTGTGGTAGTAATTACTACTAAACAGGGAACAAAAGGCATATCGAGCTTTGATGTTGATATTTTTACAGGAATTCATAATGCTACAAACTTACCTGATCTTTTAAATGCCGACCAATATCTTACCGTAAAAGATATGGCTTGGCACAATACAATTGGGAATGATCCTACAGCAGAAAGCCCTTATGCTTTTGACCGAAGAACAAGAACCGATTTAGCCGATACAGACTGGCTTGATGAATTATTCACTACCGGTGTATCTAACAACCTTCAACTTTCAGCCAGCGGAGCTTCTGATAAGGTTAGATACATGGTTTCGGGTGGATATTATGGAATAAACGGTATAGTTACAGAAAATAATGATGCTTACAGAAGGGTAAACCTGAGAACTAATATTAATGCAGACGTTACAGACAGGTTTACTGTAGGTGCTAATGTGCAGCTTAGCTTCCAGTCTCAGGATAAACTTTCTTCAAGTGGAGATGCTCCGGGAGTTATACGCCATGCTTTAATACGACCTCCGGTATTATCTGTATACAAAGATATAAACGACCCTACATACTCAGTTAGAGACCCTTATACAGATCTTCCTTTTTATACGGGGCCTAACGACGGATGGAGTAAGATATATGAATATTCATCAAACCCTCTTGCTATTGTACATTTTACTGATGATAAGAGAAATACATACCAAACATTTGGAAATGTATTTGCCGAATATGCTCTTTTAGGAGATAAATCATTAAAATTCAGGAGTAACCTTGGAGCAGATATCAGATTCTCTCACAATAAAAACTTTGCTGAAAATTATGGAGACCCTAACATAGGAGACCCTGGTAATGTTTACTACGGATTAGGAAGAAACAACAGGCCGAACAGCCTTAATGAAAATAGAGGTCAGGATGTAACCTTTACATGGTCTAACACACTTAACTATGTAAAAACCCTTAATGAAGTTCATAGCCTTAATATTCTGGCAGGTTCAGAGTTTATTAAGAATAAGGTTGATGCTATAGGCGGAAGCAGATCAAATTATGATAATACTACCGATCCTTTCCGTTACCTTGATTATGGTGGGTTAGGAAGCGACAATACTCCGTACCCATATAGTTCGGGTTCTGCCAGTCAATGGAGCCTTTTATCTTTCTTCGGATCAGGAACCTATGGTTACGACAATAAATACTTTGCTACAGCTACACTAAGAGCAGATGCTTCCTCAAGATTCGGACCTAACAACAAATGGGGATATTTCCCTTCATTCTCTGCTAACTGGATTATATCCAAAGAAGAGTTTATGCAAAACATCAGCTGGTTATCTTACACAAAACTAAGAGCAAGCTGGGGGCAGGCAGGTAATCAGGAAATACCTAATAATGCTTATGAAACACTGGTTTCAACCACAGGAGGTGTTGTAAATATTGTACGTTACGGTAACCCTGATTTAAAATGGGAAACCACCACACAAACCAATGTAGGTATAGATTTCGGTTTCTTAAATGACAAACTATCTTTCTCGGTAGATTATTTTAATAAAACTACCGATGATATACTACTAAGCGTAGGGTTACCGGCGGTATCAGTAGGTGTTATAGGCAGAACCTATGTAAATGCCGGACAAGTAGAAAACAAAGGTTTTGAATTTTCACTTGGCTACAAAAACAACGATAATGAGTTTAAATATGGTATCAATGCAAATTTAGCCACACTTGATAATGATGTGACTAAGCTGCAACAGTATGTACAAAACATCCAAGACGATGCCACCCATACAAGAACTCAGGTAGGACAGCCGATAAGCTCATACTACGGTTACGTTTTTGACGGTATATACCAAAATCAGACTGAAGTTGATTCTTACCTGTATACTAATGCTAATGGTGCACAACCGGGAGACATGAAATTTAGAGACCTTAACAACGACGGACAAATAAATGCCGATGACCGCACATTTATAGGAAACCCTATACCTAAGGTAACATACGGTCTTGCATTTAATGCTTCGTACAAAAACTTTGATTTTTCATTCCTTTTCCAGGGAGTTAAGGATGTAGACAGGTATAACGACATGATACAAATATTGGATTACGACAGCCGTCCGTTCAACTCAACTACAGATGTTTTAAACAGCTGGAATGGTGAAGGAACCAGTAACACTACCCCTCGCCTAACCTTTAATAATAACGGAGGTGGCTTTGTATCGAGCAAGTTTGTAGAAGATGCTTCATACTTAAGGCTGAAAAATATTGAGATAGGCTATACACTAAACAATGTTATTAAAGGAATTTCCAATCTGCGACTTTATGTTTCAGGACAAAACTTACTAACCTTTACTGATTACAAAGGACTGGATCCGGAATCTACTTCACTGATAGATAAAGGTACTTATCCGCAATCAACAGCGGTTATTTTTGGAGCAAGGGTAAAACTTTAGAAAAAAAAGAATCATGAAAAATTATATAAAAATAGGACTATTTATAAGTATCATCTCACTTACTGCCTGTGACGACGAACTTACTCAGGACCCAATAGGTCTTACTACCCAGGAACAGGCAAACACCACTCCTACTATAGCTACTATAGAAACAGCAGTAAAGTCTTCTTACGACCTGCTTTCTAACAGGCTTAATATTTTAGGAGAATGGGACTGGGCCGGAGGGCTTGTTTTCCAAAACGATTATATTCTTCAGGATATAGCTTCTGATGATATGAAAAAGAAATGGGTTACAGACGGAGACCAACCCTGGATAGATGATATTGACAATTTTACTTTTACCTCAACTAACGGCGGACCTAACGGACTTTGGAAGTACAACTACGAAGGTATTAAAAGGCTGAACATTGCCATAGAACTACTTACAAACCCTGATATAGAATCTATTACAGGCATTACAACAGCCAGAAAAAATCAATTGTTAGGAGAAGCATATTTCCTTAGATCATACTATTACTTTTCGCTGGTAACAAATTTTGGTGATGTTCCCTTAATTTTAAGACCGGTAAAAACATATCAGGAAGCTTTTGAAGTTGCTGTAAGGGTAGACAAAAATGAGGTTTGGGATAATATAAAAGCCGAACTTGTTTTATCGAAAGATTTACTTCCTAACTCTAAATACTCTTCTGACACTGAAAAATGGAGGGTTCCTAAAGGTGCGGCGATAGCATTACTTGCCAAAGCTCAATTATACACGCAAAATTGGGCAGAAGTTCCGGGATTGGTAGACCAGCTTCCGGCATTAGGATACAGCCTTAACGCAAACTATTTTGACAGTTTTACCAGTGAGTATGATGATAATGAAGTAATTTTTTCATTTGACCATCAAACTAATGCAACGCCAAGAAGAGGAAACGGTATCTGCGCCCCTCTTGGTTGGGGATTCTTTGCTCCGTCTGATGATTTCTTAAATGCTTTTGAAACGAACGATCCACGCAAACTTTATACAGTAGATGTTGATAATCAAAATGTAAACAAGATGTTGGGAAGCCTTGACGGAACCAATAAAGGTAATGATGATGCTCCTAACAATAAAGTTTACATACGTTATGCGGATGCCTTGCTTTGGAAAGCCGAAGCTCTTAATGAAACCGGAGATCATGCAGGTGCTATAGCTATTCTCAATCAGGTTAGGGAAAGGGCCAGAACCACTGTAGATGCAAACGGAGAAGTTCCTCCTGCCGGCACATTGCCGGACAGGCCTGCTTCTACCGATATGGCAACCGTAAAAAACTGGCTTATTTCTGAAAGACGTGTTGAGCTGGGCTTTGAAAACCAAAGAATGCTGGATCTTAAACGTTGGGGAATCGCACAGGAAGTAATGCAGGATCATGGTAAGAATTTCCTGCCAAGGCATATGCTTTATCCTATTCCGCAATCAGAAATAGATGCATCAGCAGGAACTTTAACACAAAACGAAGGTTACTAAATACTTGTTGGGTTAGTACTCGGGAGCTGCCCATTCAGCCCCGGGTTAACCCAATTAATTACCACAATAATTATAAAATGAAAGACATAGCAAAACGTTTTGCACAAAACCCACTACTATCTCCGGCAGATTTAATTCCCAGTACTGAAGGCCTTGAAATTACATGCCTTCTTAATCCGGGTGCCTTTAAGTTTCAGGAAAAAAGCTGGCTTATAGTGAGAGTAGCCGAAAGGCCTAAACAAAAAGAGGGTATTATTTCCTTCCCTATCCTTACCGAAACAGGAGATATAACAATTATAGAAATAGAAAAAAATGACCCCGAGCTTATTGCAACAGATGCAAGAGTTATCAACTATAAAGGAACAGATTACCTTACTACATTATCTCACCTGAGGTTAGTATGTAGTGACGACGGTATAAATTTCTACGAACCGGAAGATTATCCTAAGCTGGTAGGCGAAGGTATATTAGAAACCTTTGGTATAGAAGACTGCAGGGTAGCCCAAATTGAAGGGAAATATTACCTTACGTTTACTTCTGTTTCTGATAATGGTGTGGGTGTAGGCCTAAGAACTACCGAAAACTGGAAAAACTTTGAAAAGCACGGAATGATATTCCCTGCCCACAATAAGGACTGTGCCATTTTTGAAGAAAAAATAAACGGTCTTTATTATGCTCTTCACAGGCCAAGCAGTGTAGACATAGGCGGTAATTATATATGGATTGCCTCATCTCCCGACAGTATTCACTGGGGAAATCATAAATGTATAGCCAAAACCCGTAAAGAGCAATGGGACAGCAAACGCATAGGCGCGGGAGCTGCCCCTATAAAAACTGAAAAGGGCTGGCTGGAAATTTATCACGGAGCAAACGATAAACATCAGTATTGTCTGGGGGCATTATTACTGGATCTTAATGACCCTTCAAAAGTACTTGCCCGAACGGAAGACCCAATAATGATTCCGACTGCCAATTATGAACTGACCGGCTTTTTTGGAAATGTTGTATTTACTAACGGTCATATTCTAAAAAATGATAATGATACCGTAACGGTTTATTATGGCGCATCTGATGAGTTTGTTTGCGCTGCAGATTTTTCTATTAAAGAAATCCTTTCACTTTTAAAATATAACTAATGCTAAAAAAACTTACAACAGAGGTTACTCATTTTAAAAGACAGTCGCATAATTTTCGAATACTTGTGCTTACCAATCTGGTCTACGCTCTTGTATTACCTGTTATAGACATATTTGTAGCAGCTTACATAATGAGAAATTCTAACGATACCTCAAAGGTTGTAATATATCAGTTGGCCATATATACTGGCATCCCTATAACATTTCTTATTAATGGTTTTCTATTAAAACACGTTAACATCAAAAAACTATATTCTGTAGGAATGATGTTAAGCGGTGTTTCCATGATAATCATGATGTCACTCAAAACACTTAATCTTACAGGTATTGGAGTAGCAGGTATTACTATGGGATTATCTTTTGGATTATACTGGTCTAACCGCGATTATCTGGCTGTATCTACTACTAACGACAACAACCGTAACTATTACTATGGTCTGGAAACATTTTTTTATACTATTATCGCTATTGTAGTACCGGCAGCTATCGGCTGGTTTATACAATCTAAAAACGGAGAAGAAGAAAAACATGGTGCTTATGTTATAATCACCGCAATTGTATTTGTAATTACTATGGCCGCATCTATGGTTTGTTACAGGGGCAGATTTGAAAACCCTATCCAAAAAAAATATATCTTCTTTAAATTTCATCCGTTATGGTATAAACTGCTTTCACTGGCTATGTTTAAAGGTTTGGCACAGGGCTTTTTGGTTACGGCTCCTGCTATGCTTATATTCAAAATTCTTGGCGAAGAGGGTGCATTAGGAAATGCACTTTCAATAGGCGCCATACTTGCCGCAATAATCATTTATTTTATAGGACGATTCTCCAAACCTTCAGACAGGATTAAAATTTTCGCAGTAGGACTTATACTGTTTGCAGTGGGAGCCTGCCTTAATGGCGCTGTCTTTAACGAGACCGGGGTTATTATTTTCCTTCTTTTACTACTTATAGCAAAGCCTTTAATGGATTTAGCCTATTTCCCTATTCAACTAAGGGTTATAGATATTGTTTCCAAAATAGAAAAAAGAGGAGAGTTTGTATATATACTTAACCACGAAGCAGGTTTATATGCAGGGAGATTATTTGGTGCAGCTACATTCCTGGTATTATATTACACCGTATCAGAAGATTTTGCTTTAAGATATGCCATAGGGATAATTGCACTTTTACAATTATGTTCGATATTTATCGGTAAAAAAATAATTGCACAGGGTAATAAAATAGCCCCGGAAGAAGAGGCTGTTGAGACACCTAAAGTATTGGAAGAAACAGCATCAAATTTAGTTTAAGCCTTAAAACACCAACAAATGAATACCTTTTTAAAAACCTTAATATTATGCTTTTTATTATCTGCCTGTTCTGTACAGCCACGAGTTGAACAAAAGCCTATAGAAAGGGTTAATAAAATGGCTGATATGCCACAGCCCTTTGAAATAATTGACTATAACAAAATGGCACATGATTTTAATAATGTTGTATTTGATTTTGACGCAACAGGAGAATTTTGGCCACTAGTATGGATCGATAAATCTCAAAAAAACTATCCTCAGGATGTGGTAGGACTATATACTGCAATAGGAGATGTTAGGCAGGGGCCTGATAATAACGAAGGTATGTTTCATGAAGCATTGGCAAACATGGGAGCCACACTTGGTGCCACCTTAATTGGTATTGATAAGACCAACGATAGGGGAATTGATTATGTAGGAATGCTGAAAAATTACTTTAACAGCGAAACAGGATGGGATATAATGATGAATAATACCTGTCCGGAAGTTGCCCTTTTAGGGGGTGGCTATGGGCGTGACTGGTGGTATGATGTGTACCCTAACTTATTGTTCTATGCTATATATGAAAGATACCCTAATGAACCCGGGCTTGAAGAAATTGCACGAAAAATTGCCGATAAGTTTTATGAAGCTGATGTTATACTAAAAGGCGATTACAACTATTCTTATTTTGATTATGGAAAAATGGTTCCTATGAAAAATAATATTTGCATTCAGCCCGATGCAGCAGCCGGTCACGCATGGGTTTTATATGCTGCCTATAAAAATTTTGGTGATAAAAAATATCTTGATGGAGCCTTGTCTGCCCTGTCAGCTTTACAGTCACAATCTCAAAATCCTACATATGAACTGCTAATGCCTTTTGGTGCTTATCTTTCTGCAAGAATAAATGCCGAACTGGGTAAAGATTATGACGTAGACAAAATGCTGGACTGGAGTTTTGACGGTACAGCCATCTGTCGCGAAGGATGGGGGGTTTTGGCAGATAAATGGAATGGTTTTGATATTTCAGGCACAGTGGGCAGCACTGTAGATCACGGAGGCTATGGCTTTTTAATGAATACATATGATGCAGCATGGCCTTTAGTGCCTTTGGTAAGATATGATCAGTCTTATGCCGGTGCTATTGGTAAATGGATGCTTAATGCTGCTAATGCTTCAAAATTATTTTACCCGCAATATATGCCTGATGAGCATGAAACTATTCCACAGCTGGCTAATGCCGGAAAAGGAGTTATTGCTTATGAAGGAATTATAAAACAATCTAACCTTCCTGAATACCAGGATGTAAAAGCTCCGGTTGCACAGGGTGACGGACCATTATGGGTTGCGGGTAAAAACCCACCTCAATCGCAATTAAGTGTGTATGGTAGCGGGCATGTAGGTATATTTGGTAGTATTATCCAAAAAACTGATGTTGAGGGTATATTACAACTGGATTTGCTGGCTACGGATTTCTTTCATGATAAAGCTTATCCTACCTATCTTTATTATAACCCTCATGAAGAGAGCAAAACCATAACAGTAAAAACTCCTAAAGGACAAACAGTAGATTTATACAATACTGTTTCGGGTACTTTTATTGCAAAGAATGTTTCCGATTCAACTAAAATTAAAATCAGCTCTAAAGAACCTGCAGTTATAGTAATGGTACCTTCAAAAGGAGAAATCACTTACTCCGGAACAGAAATGAAAGTAAATAATGTGGTTATTGATTATCACATCCAGGGAAAATAATATAATAAAAAGCCAATTCATAAATTATGAATTGGCTTTTTATTACTTAATTACCTGAGGTAATATGGACTCTAATTCAATATTATATTTTCCAATTGTACCTTGTAATATTGAAGACTAATTAATATTTCTTCCTTTCCCTCAAAAAAGTCATTATTATTAAACAGCTTTTCATAATAATTGACTCCTGTTAAAAGATTATCCTTAAAAACCGACCATTTCTTTAGTTGTACGGCAGTCCTGCCCCCTTCAAAAATAAGCTGTTCCTTTAAATAATTAATATAAAGTTCTAACTCCTTTATAAATATATTTGGTCGTTTTGCGTGCTGTAAAACAGATGAGTATCCGTAAATATGCCTTACCATATCATATAAAGAAACTTCCTTATCAAAATAAGCCATATTGGGTCCCGGGCAAATTACTACCCCCTGCTCCTCTCCTTTTATCTGAATATCATTTTCCATATATGCCGAATTGGCCAATCCGACACACAGGCATGACTTTACAACAATAGTATCGTGTTTTTCTTTATAATCAGCTTCAGAAATTTCATGCTTACATTGCTCCAATTCAAAAAGCTTACGCTTTTGGTATTTTCTGGATGCTGTGCAAATTCCTTTCCCATCATACTCATTATGCAGTGCAAGTAATTTTTTAGGACACGAGCTGCCTGCTTTATTCTGCTCAATACGACTACTTTTAATACCATCGTTAGTTGTTCCTTTAACGGTATTAAAAGGTACTCCCAAAGGCGATATATTACTTTTATAAAAATCTTGTTCTGTCGCTCCAATTAAGAGTTTACGTGTAGCCGCATCGGTAGTTGTTGCCTCAGGAACCAAAAGGAAAGGCGATCCCCAACCTACTGAATCGGTTTTATAATATTCCAACAAAAACTGATGTTCTGCTGCTGTACCTACACCTCCCTGAACAGTTATCTTTACCTCTAAAGGTTCTTTAGGGATAAAAGCTTGTTTTTGTTCCAGTTCTTTAACCCATAATTCATAAGCTGAATTTATAAGCTCCTCTCTTTGTTGTTTAAATTCTTCAAGGATAGGCCCTAACAAAAGTCCGTTTGTGGCAAAGGCATGGCCTCCGCAGTTAAGCCCGGATTCGATTCTGTATTCACTTACCCAAATACCCTTTTTGGCTAAGAATTTACTTTGTATTAAAGCCGACCTGAAATCACTTACTTTTAGTATAACTTTCTTTTTAAGTTTTCCGGATTCATCCGGAAAAAAATCAGGAAATTCAGCCAGATAATTATACAATGAAGGGTTCATACCAGCAGATAGTACCACCGATGATTCCAGTCTACTATGTGCAAAACCTCTTAAAGAAGCATGGGCGTCATTATAGCAGGAAGGCAATACATCATCATTATTATAATTGGCTTTATCAACCTTAGTCATAATATTTACATCTATCGCCCCGGGCCTGAAATGCTTAGAGAGAAAACTGCGTATTTCGTTTGTTTTATCAAATGGACTTGAAGCGTAAAACTGCAGGCCTTTCCTTAGGTGAGATACTTTAGGAAGCATTTCAATAAAATTATTTAGTGCCTTTTGGCTATTAGCCAGTTCTGCACAAAAGGAGCCATAGCTCTGCTTTACAATTTTATCTACCGTATTTAAATAGGCCGTTATACGTTCTGCCCTGTAATCAAGTACTTTTTTTGAAATTTCCTTATACGGAAGTTCAAATTTTTCGCTGTAAAAAGCATGCATTTTCTCAATCAGTTCATCATCTACAATGGAAATTACTGAGTCTATACCAAACTGTGCCACTTTAATTGGGGTATCTATAGTATAGGCAAGGCCCATAACGGGAATATGAAAGCTATGCGGATTTTTTATAGTTGTCATTATGCAAATAATTTATCTGCAAATATTAGATATCGCCGCGACACAAAAACTGATATTTATCATACTCTGGTTAATGTTTAATTATATTCATATAACAGACTTTCAACATCTATAAAGAATTATAAAACAACAGGAGAAAATAAAAAATAACTATCTATAATTTAGATAATTAGCAATAATTTTCTCTTATTTTTTTTAGTTAACTGTTCCTTAACAAAATATTCGTAGGTTTGCTGCACCAAACTAATTATTAACCACCCCACTATTAATAAAATTGTGTATGAAACAATTTTACGTTCTTTTCGCGCCCCTGCTATTTTTTTTCACGTTACCGGCTTTATCAGGCACCGTAAGTGTTTTTGATATAGATCCACCGGTAGTAATGGGTACGTCTATATTGTGCGGCCCTGGTGAAGCTACTTTAAATGCAACTGCTGTACCTACGGCTCAAATTTTGTGGTATGATGCAGAAACAGGCGGTAACTTACTAAGTACCGGTCCAAGCTTTAGTGTCAACCCGTTATCGGTAACCACTACTTATTATGCCGAAGCAAGTCTTAATGGAGAAACTTCAACAAGGACATCATTTACGGTTACTGTAGCTGATCCTCCGGTTATAAACGATGTCGATTTTGTAGACAATCAATGTTCCGGACTGGATATACTTTTCTCTCCGGATATAAGCAGCGGTACGCCGCCCTTTAACTATTCATGGAACTTTGGCGACGGAGTAACTTCTACAGAAATGACTCCATCACATCCTTTTAACAGTATAGGGTGTGGTACTCAGGTTTTTGATGTTGCCGTTACCGTTACCGATGCTAACGGATGTAGCGCAACCTACACTACTCCGGTAACTATTAAACAAAGGCCACATGTAGCCATTGAGGACCAGAATGTATTTAATCCTTTCAGTAATTGTGATAACAGTCCGTCACAGGGTAGTTCCAATTACACCATTACCATAGATAATATTTCGCAAAACACCTGCGCTAATAACTATTCCATAGACTGGGGAGACGGTAATACAGAAACAAACCTTGCATTTACCGATTTTCCGCTAGACCATACTTACACTCAGTTAGGTTCCTTTAACCTTGCTGTTACGGCATTTGGTGCTAATGGCTGTAATAATACAGAAATATATGTGGTGGCTAACCAGAGTAATCCTGCGGGAAGTTTAGGTACGTTAGGTTCTACAACCGGGCTTTGTGCTCCGGCAATAGTACCATTTACCATAGGCAACTGGGAACTAAACTCACCGGGAACAACCTACATACTTGATTTTGGTGATGAAACATCTGTAACACTAAATCACCCGCTTACAGAAACCACAATTTACCATAGTTATGCAGCGACTTCCTGCCCTAACGGAAGTTACACCGCAACACTTACTGTTACAAATGCATGTGACAGTACTCCATATACTGCCGGTAATGTACAGGTAAGGATAAATCCTACTGCACAATTTACAGGTCCTGCAAGGGCTTGTACTAATGAAAACGTATGCTTTACCAACACTACACTACAGGGAACATTTGGACCAAGTTGTAATGAATTGACACAATATACATGGAATTTTGGAGATCCTTCATCACCGGACAATATTGTCACCGTAAATACTACAGGCGCTCCCGATCAATGTCATACATTCTCGGCACCAGGTACCTATACGGTTACACTAACAACCGCAAACCCTTGTGGTGACTCTAATTATACACAAACTATTTGTATTGAGAGTCCACTTGCTCCGGACTTTACCCTGAATACTACAGAAGGTTGTGCACCGCTACTGATTGAAACAACAAACATTACAGACGAAAGTAATTCGTGTAATGTTATCTATACCTGGAGTGCAACATTTGTTCCTGCCGATTGTGATTCTAATACTGCTCCGGAATGGGATTTTGCTAATGGCACAACTGCTGATTCTGATGAAGCTGATTTCACTTTTAATGCTGCAGGTACATACACCATAAGACTTATCGCTACTAATATTTGTGGTAGTGAACAGATAACAAAAACAGTTACTGTAATAAGACCTCCAACAGTAACTATAGATACTATAGACGATTTATGTGGTGCTACCGAGGTAACTATAACACCAACGGTAACCCTTACCGAATGTAACGGTGGTACACCTACTTACCTTTGGAATTTTCCGGGAGGTACACCATCTACCTCTACAGATGAAGCCCCGAGCGTAACTTATACTACATCGGGCTCACACACTTTTAGTGTTGAAGTTACTAATGCCTGTGGCACCATATCCGATTCAGAGTCAATAATTATCGGCCCAATCGTATTTGCTGAAGCGGGTGACGATGTTACTATCTGTTCGGGCAGTACTGCTTTAGAAGGCACTGCAACAGGAGGCTCAGGATCCGGATATACTTACAGTTGGTCACCAACAACAGGATTAACGGGAGCAAACACAGCTACCCCTCAGGCCTCACCAACAAGTACAACCACTTATACACTAACCGTAACGGATTCTAATGGCTGTACCGCTACCGATGATGTTACCGTATTTGTAAACGAACTGGATCAGGGAACAATAGCAGCCTCACAAACTATTTGTAATGGTGGTGACCCGGTAGCCTTTACAGAAGTTACCCCAGCTACTGCAGAGGGTACAATTACTTATCAGTGGGAAAGCTCTGTAACAAGTAACATAACAGGTTATACTGATATTCCGGGAGCTACAGATGCTACTTATGATCCGCCAATTGCAACTCAAAATACATGGTACAGAAGAAAAGTTACCAGTACCTTAAACGGTGTGGAATGTACCGCTACAACTAACTTTGTAGAAATAATAATAAATGATGTTTATGAAGGTATAATTGAAGATGACCAAACCATATGTACAGGTGGTGAGCCAAATACGATTACCGTTTCAATTCCGGCAACAGGTCAGGGAACACTTACCTATCAATGGCAAAGCTCAACAGATAATATCACTTTTACAGATATTGCAGGGGCAACAGCAGATACTTATAATCCGGGAGTGCTTACCGCTACAACATATTACAGGCGTGTTGTTAGCAGCACTTCTAACGGAGTTGCATGTACCGCAGTAGGTAACACTGTTATCATAACCGTAGAACCAGACCCGGTAATAGACGTACATCCATTAGCTACTCAGTCGCTTTGTCAAAATGCACCGGCCACTCCGCTGGAAGTTACAGCTTCGGGAGGTGTAGGTACATTTAATTACCAGTGGTACAGTAATACAGCTAACGATAACACTTCGGGCACACCCGTAACAGGAGCAACAGCAGCTACATTTACCCCGCCTACAGATATTGCAGGTACATTATATTATTACTGCGTTGTATCTCAAACCGGGTTGGGGTGTACCGTTACTTCGCAAACTGCCGAAGTAAACATTATAGCTGCTCCTGTTTTTAGTGAGCAACCTCTTTCCAGCAATGTATGTTTAAACGGCACACCTAATACGCTTTCCGTAACTTATACAAACGGTACGGGAACACCAACCTATCAATGGTATTCTAATAGTGTTGATAACAGTACAACAGGAACCGAAATTGCAGGAGCTACAAGCCCTACCTACACACCTTCTACCACAACAGAAGGTACTACTTATTACTACTGTGTGATTACCTTCCCTGTAGGCGGATGTTCGCTAATAACATCGGATACTGCCGAAGTGAATGTAAATGCTATACCTGTAATAACTATACAACCAACCGAAACACAAAGCTTATGTATTGGCGGTACTGCTTCTGAGCTAAGTGTAGCTTATGATAGTGACGGAGGTAATGCTACCTATCAGTGGTATAGCAATACAACCAACGGCAATACAGGCGGTACAATAATAGCAGGAGCAGATCAGGCTAATTATACACCTCCTGCTTTTACAGCCGAAGGAACTTATTATTACTATGTAACTGTTGATTTTGAAAATAACGGGTGTGGTAACCTTACCAGCGAAGTAGCCGAAGTTATTGTAGTACCAGATCCGGTAGTTACACAACAACCATTGGCAACCCAGTCGTTATGCCAGAGTCCGTTTGCAGAAGATCTGACTGTAATCGCTACAGGCGGGGTAGGATTACTTTCATACCAATGGTACAGTAATACAGCAAACAACAATATAGGAGGAACTGAAATAGCTGGTGCAACAACAGACACCTATTCCCCTCCTGCCACTACCGTAGGGACAACCTATTACTACTGTATAATTACAGCAGAAGTGTCGGGTTGTGAGGTAACAAGTGATACTGCAGAGGTTATTGTAAACCCTTCACCTTTAGTGAGTACACAACCACAATCAGAAGACCTTTGTTTTGGTCAACCAATATCAGAACTTAATGTGGACTATACTAACGGCACAGGCACACCAACCTACCAGTGGTACAGTAATACAGTAAACGATACAACTACAGGCACTCCTATTGCAGGAGCAACATCTGCCACATACCAGCCAACAGACACCAACCCGGGAACTTTGTACTACTATTGTGAAATTGTATTCCCAATTGAAGGCTGTTCTGTAATCCTATCAGAAACTGCTGCGGTATCAATCTACACACTACCGTCGGTTAACGATATTAATGAAGAAACCTGTAGTAATGAAACATTTACCGTTATACCTACCGATGGTAACGGAAACAACGTTCCTGCAAACACTATGTACACCTGGACAGCTCCGGCGGGTACAGGCTTTACAGGTGGAAGTGCTCAGGCGACTCCGCAATCGGAAATCAGCCAGACATTAACTAATACTACCAACGCTCCGGTTACGGCTACCTACACGGTTACACCTGTTGTAAATAACTGTAACGGTGAAACATTTACAGTTGTAATTACCCTATACCCTGCTGCAACTCTTGAAGATGGCGAACTACTTGTTCTTTACAGTCAACAAGTGGCTGGCTCTC
>NZ_JUIW01000002.1 GCF_004151245.1 Flavobacterium beibuense | reverse complement strand
CTTTGTCATACCTTAAGTATATCTTAGTCTTCTCTGTTGATGTAAACCCAGCCTGTTTTGTTGGTACCATCGTTTAGCTCAAGTGAGTAGAAATAAGTACCTGTAGGAAGTTCTTTTCCGTGCTCGTCAAGTCCATACCACTCGTTAGTATAATCCGTTTTACTGTAAACCTCTTTACCATAACGGTTAAAGATGCTCAGTTTGGTTACACCAAATCCTCTAAGGTCGAACCTGTCATTCATATCATCACCATTTGGAGAGATACCACGAGGGATTAGACAGGCTATACTTTCAACACTCTGTACAAGGACAGAAGAACAGATATCACCACCTACAGGGGTAACGGTTACCATATAGTCACCTATCTCTTCAGCTGTAACTGTAAGGCCTGTACCTACCGTAGATCCGTTAGGGCCTGTCCATTCAATAACAGAGTTTTGTTCGTTGTAGTTGCTGTCAAGAGAAACTTCAAGAATATATAATCCACCTTCACAACCACCTGTTATACCAAGTACCGGAGTAGGAACAACACTTACCATAAAGCTGCTTTCGTCAGAACAGTCGGTACCTTCAACCTGAGCGTAGATATAAATCATCTGATCAGATGTTAACTCGGTACCTGCCACAAGCATTTCACCTGAACCTGCAGGACCTGTATAATAATTATTTCCTGCACTTAGAGCCGGTAATACATAACTATCACAAGTGGTAACATCTTCCATTATATCTGCAACAGGAAGAGGAGTAATGGTTACCTGAACAGCTTCGCTGGCAGTACATCCATTGCGATCTATTACAACTTCATATATACCATTTTCTGTAGCGGTAATAGTACTTCCTGTGTCTGGTAAAGCCGCACCCTCAAAAGTCCAGCTATATGTAGCTTCAGTAAGGTCAAAGTTAATAGGAGTTACTGTTATTGTAACGGTTTCACCTTCACACACATCAAAGTCTCCGTCTAAAGTGAATTGAGGAGGATTATTTTCAATAATAACATCAAAAGACCAAACTGTAAAACAATCACTACCATTTTCCTGTACTCTTACATAGATAGTCTGGTTAGTACTTGTTGTATAAGAGTCCGGTAAATTATCATCACCTCCAAGGTTTGCAGCCTCCTCAGTTAAATAGTAAGTAAACGTAAAGTTTTCAGGGTTTGTAAGCCCTGCAATAATATCCACCATACTATCAGGCAGGTTAAATGTAGCACTTCCTGTAGTATTACATACAGCAAGGTCGTTAGGTTCCTGCTCTTCAATTTCTTCAGCTAAACGAAGTAATACATTAGTATCTCTAACTAATAATTCTCCGTTACAGTTTGTATAGGTAGCGCGTGCAGTCATTGTTGTAGGCTCGGTTACACAAACAGTAATCTCTTCCTGATCACTATATGATACACCATCCTGAAGCCATTCAAACACAACATTTGAAGTTCCGTTTGGTGTAAATCTCCAAGCTTCTTCAGTAGCTGTCCAAGGACCTGTATTTCTTCCCGGCGGAACAAATGCCTCTGTGCCACCAGCATTTTGAAGACCTACAACACCGGCACCATTTTGCCAAGAAGTACAAGGGATTCTGTTACCTATATAAATTTCAATTACGTTTGATATTTCATAAAGGACTATCTGAGTTGTTTGTCCGCCAATAGCAGGGTCATTGTTACAACCGCCACTAAACTGAGCCACTTCAGAGAAGTTTACAACCAGTGCACGACAAGGATAGTTACCTAATACCTGGAAGTTAATATCAGGGTTTACTACATCATTATCAATGCTTGGATCGATATCCTGATAAACACCATAAATAGCATTTAGGATAGGGAATCCTGCATTAGGGATTGTTTGGTTAAATGACCAAGGACAATATCCGCTCGGGTTACCAGTATTAAATGTTACTACTCCGTTTGAACCAACAAGAACTTCTGAATAGATTTCTCCAAAGAAACAGAAATCAAAAGGAAGCTGTACAAGCGGCGACCAAACGTCGTCTGTACCAACTGATACCGGAGTACCACCCGTGAACGGGAACGGTGGAGCATAGTCAATACTTTCTATTTCGTAAGATGATGTTTCACCAGTTTGAAGATAATTTGCAGTAAGGGGAACACAGTTGTCTTCTTCCGGACAAATTACAATTTCACTATTAGGAAGTAATAGCTCAAGTTCAGGATCGAAAACCTCTACATTTGCACATCCAGGCGGGTTAAAGATAGAGAATACAAGCGGTCCTGCCCATAGGCTTATATCTGTCTCGCTACAAAGAGCTCTTACGTAAAATTCATAGTATACACCTTCTTCAATATCAAGAGTGTAAGTAGGATCATCAGTAACAATTACCGATTCAGCAGGAGTTTGGCCAGGATTACCTGTACCCATTGGTTGTATAACAACTTCCCATTGTGTTTCACTACCTACCGGAGTCCATGATAGTTCTACAAATGATGTACCCTGCATTCCTGAAGAAAGTAAATCTACAGGAGCCGGACATGTAAGTATTTGTAATATTACATTATCTACCGCAGCAGGAGGGTTTGTTCCAACACTACCGTCATTTCTCCATTCGAATACTAAACGTAAAGTTTGTCCCTGATAAGAAGATGCGTCAAATATATATGTTTCTGTAGTCCAGGTACTACTTTGGTTAAAGTTACCTCCGTACTGAACTCCTCCACTGTTTCCGGTTGTTATCATTGTACCAGGAGTAGGAGTGTAAGTAACCGGTACTATCCATGCTTTTAAGTAGTCACAGCAGCTTTCTCCCATGGCAAGCCAATCAAACTGAAGGATAGCCTCACCAACACCCGTAGCCGGTATTGCGATATCCCTGTATGCATGTACAGTTGACGATGAATTGTTTGTATAAGCATTACTTGTACCACTATCATTAGAAATGTAAAGTGAACTTGTAGGGCTGTTACTCACTGCAGTGCCAACTACCCATTGGTTAGGTTGTGTACCATTATTAAGTGTCCATTCTACAGTGCCTTCAAAATCATCATAGAAATTAGTATCGGCAGGTATTTGTGTTGTATTGAATACTAACGGACCTACCCAGAAACTGTAATCATCTGTACCACAATTGCTTCTTACCCAAATATAATATGTCGTTGAAGGATCTAATCCATCTAAATCTACAGTTGTAGGGTCTACGTTATCTGTTACTACCGCATCCGGAGCAGGAGAGGTATTTGATGTAGAAAGATAGTAATCATAACTATCCGGTAGATCTGTAGGTGGGTTCCATGTCACTGTAGCAGAATCTTCTGTGATATTAGAAACCGCTAAACCATCCGGTGCAGGACATGTTATTACAGATACATTAACATTATCAACAGCAGCAGGAGGATTTGTACCCACACTACCGTCGTTTCTCCATTCAAAAATAAGTCGAACTATTTGTCCTGGCGCATAACCGGAAGCATCTACTACATAATTGGCAGTTGTCCAGTTTGCATTCATGTTAAGGTTACCCGGAGAAATTTGTGAACCACCACTATTTGCAGCTGTTATCATTGTACCAGGAGTAGGAGTGAAGGTTATAGGAACCATCCAAACTCTTAAATAGTCACAACATGATTCACCTACCGCTTTCCAATCGAAAGAAACACTTATTTCACTTATTGCTGTAGCAGGCATCTGCAAGTCTCTGTAAGCATGGACTACAGAACTAGTGTTGTTTGTAAATGCATTAGAAACACCATTATCGTTAGTTATGTATAAAGAGCTTCCTGTACCGTTACTTGTAGCAGTACCAACAATCCATTTATTAGGTTGTGTACCGTTATTTAATGTCCATTCTACCGTACCGTCTTCAAAATCATCGTAGAAGTTTAAGTCGGCAGGAATTTGAGGAGTATTAAACGCTAATGGTCCAACCCAGAAACTATAATCGTTTGTTCCGCAATTGCTTCTTACCCAAACAAAATAACCTGTAGAATCGTCAAGAGGATCTAAAACAGCAGTTGTTCCCGGTACATTATCAGTAGGAACTGTAGCATCTGTTGGAGGTGTATTTGTTGTTGATAAGTAGTAGTCAAAAGTAGGTGAAACCGATGAAGGTCCTGTCCATGAAATTGTTGCCTGATCTATTTGCAGATCATCAAGAACTAAGTTAGTAGGAGCAGGGCAGGTAATAACCGAAAGGTTAACATTATCTACCGCAGCAGGAGGGTTAGTGCCAATACTGCCATCGTTTCTCCACTCAAATATTAATCGCATTACCTGGCCTGAATAAGCAGAAGCATCTACTACATAGTTTGCAGTAAGGAAGTTTGAATTCATGTTTTGGTTACCACCAAACTGAGTTCCTCCACTTGCAGCCGCAGTAATTTGTGTGCCCGCTGTAGGTACAAATGTTGCAGGTACGACCCATACTCTTAGATAGTCACAGCAAGATTCACCAACTGCTCTCCAGTCATAAGAAAGAAGTAACTGATCTACAGTTGCAGGCATCTGGATATCTCTATATGCATGTACTACTGAAGTAACAGTATTTGTAAATGAATTTGAAACACCTGCATCATTTGTTATATATAAGGAGTTACTACCTCCATTATTTACGGCATTACCTATTACCCATTGGTTAGGCGCTGTACCGTTGCTTAAACTCCATCCGGATGCAGCTTCAAAACCATCAGTAAAGTCCATGGCTGCAGGAAGCTGAGTTGTCATAAATATATATGGACCTGCCCATGCACTAAATGTACCGTTACCACAATCGCCTCTTACATAGTACTCATATGTAGTAGCTTCTGTAAACGGAGTACCTCCGGTTGTAGCTGTTACATTATAGTTACTGTTAACAGTGATGCCTGTGCCCGATCCGGCAGGTATACCTGTACCTACAGGTTGAACAACAATTTCCCATTCTGTTGAACCATTTGCATTCCATGAAAGATCTGCTGAGTCATTATCAATATTTGTTGCAGATAAGTTTGTAGGAGGAGGACAGTTTACAACCTGTACTGTTAATGTATAAGGTGTAGACTGAGGTGTAGCCCAAGTAGAAATTACTATATAATATGTTGTTCCTGATAATACTGATACTGTTGGAAGGGAAACAGGTGTTGTAGCGTTACCCACTCCACCAGCTAAACAGTTAACACCAATATCTGCACAATCATCATAAACAAAAATACCGGCAGCATTGCCAGTACCTGTCATATCTATACTAATTACTCCGTCGGCAGTTGCAGTATAAGCATATACTACATCATCACCATTAAGATAATTGTTTGTTGTACCACAGCCTGATGCCCCCGGTGAACCACTGTAGTCGTCTCCATAGTTTGAGGTGTTATCTGTAGTAGAATAAGGCAATGTCGTTATTTCTATAGGAGCCCCGCAAGTTTCGCCAAGGGCTGCCGTACTAAAGTTTAGCGGACCTGCCCATGCACTGTAGTTTCCTACACCACAAACAGAACGCACATAAAATTTATAGTTTGTATCAGGATCAAGATTTTCTGCAGTATAAGGAAGGAGGTCTGAGTAAACTTCTCCTATACCTGTTGAAGGTAAAGCGGCTTCTATTACTTCAATTTCCCATGAAGTAACACCTGCCGGGCTTGTCCAGTTTAATTCTGCAGAGTCTAGCCCGATATTAGCAACTGTTAAGGCAGTGGGAGGTAAACATTCTTCAACAATTCTTACATAGTCAATAAGCCATCTGTCGTCATCGTCACCTATCATTACGAAGGCCAGATATACAGACTGCCCGCCAAGACCTGTAAGTTGTACAGTTTTTTCGGTATATTCCTGCTGTACAGGGTTGATTTGTGTTTCAGTCCACTGAGTTATTTGTGTATAAGCGGCTAAGTTAGAAGGGTCTGGGTCTGTAGATACCATTATACGGTAAAGACCACCCTGATCACCATTTACACCCAAACGAGAATAAAAAAGTAACTGTGGGTTATCAGGCAAAGTTACAAGAGGGGTAACTAACCAGTCTTGTGGTGTCGGATCGGTATCCGGCACGTTTTCTCTGTCTACCATTGCAGAGTAAGTGCCCTCGTAGGCAGGGAATGGTTCGGCTGTACCGCCTGGTGTCTGTACCCAATCTTTTAAGGTTCCAAAACCATTATCATAAACATTCCATCCGGCAGGCGGAAATGTTCCTTCAAAGTCTTCGGGTGCATCCGGCAACTGTGCAAAAGAACACATGGAAATTAATGATAAAAAAATTAAGAATGTAATTTTTCTCATAGATTAATATTTAGTTTGTTAAAAGGGTTTTAAATTTATAAAAAATTAAGGCACATTTTGTGTTAATTATCACACTGTAGCTTTAATATAAAGAAATTAAACAAAAAATAACTATAAAGTTAGATAATGATTTTTTGTGTTATAAATAACAAAATATGTTAAAAAGTTTAGAATTTTAAAATTATTAATATAAAATGCTAAAATTGAATATTTGTTATTTAAAATATGGATTAAGAGGTGTTAATTGTTAATTTACTAAACTTTTACCTTAAATTAACATTTTGGCTTTATTGTATTATTTGTTTATTAATTTTATTAAAAAATAAAAATTATAAGAAAAATAGTATTTTTTAAATACCTATTTAGCTAAAAAAGGGTATAAAATAATGTTGAGTATTATGAAAAAAAGCGTGTAAGACAAAAAAAGCCCTTTATGTTCTTCAAAAACATAAAGGGCAGTATATACAGATTAGCAGTTCTAAATTTTAATGAATTTGATAGAGGAGTATCCTTCAGGTTTTATAATGTATGTCCCTTTGGATAAATCGCTAATGTCAATACTTTCATTAGGCTGGATTTCAAAATCCTTTACCTTTTGGCTTAGTGTATTGTATATAGATCCTTTACTATTTTCCTGTATACCATTAATATGTATATAGTTGGCAGATGGGTTAGGATATATGGCAACATCGGTAATATTGTTTTGTTCTACACCTAATGAGTTGGTACTCAATTTTGCCATATAGCTAAAGTTTGTAAACTCGTCAAATTCATACTCTATATTGTCAAAAAGGGTAGTGCCATTACTTATCCCTGTAACAAAAATGTCTCCTGATTCACTTACAGCAATATTATCAACTCTGCTTTCACCACTTCCATTTATAGTCTTTACAAGGGTTAAATTTCCCTGTGGTGTGTACTTTAAAATTAAAGCATCACTGCTAAAACCATCTGTATTAGTTATTACTCCATTACCCCAATCGGTTTCCCATCTTGTTTTTCCGGTTATGTATATGTTTCCTTCGTTATCAGTATTAAGATAATTTCTATTGCCCAACTCTGCATTTCCTATGGTTCCGGGAACTTCTCTTACCCACTGGTATGTACCCTGTGCATTAAGTTTAGCCAGGAAAAAATCAACAAAAGCATTTCCTCCATCAGTTGTTATATCATCAAACATTAAACTGTCGAAAAGATAAGAACTGAAATAAATTTCATCATCACTATAAGCAACTACCTGTGGTGCAGGGCAGGTAATATCTTCTACATATTTTAACCATTGGTATTCACCTGTATTATTATATTTTACAACATAAGTATTATAGTTAAAGTTCTCTCCTGTGGGAGGTACTGCTACACCCGCATAAGTTGCATTTATTGTTGCACATGATCCTGCAGCATAAATATTGCCGCTGGGATCCACACTAACAGAAGTGATTCTGTTTACATTGTTCTGTGTAATTGTAAACAGTTCATCTCCTTCAGGTGTTAGTTTTGTAATAAAGGAGTTAAAAAAGTTGTCGTAAGCTATATAGATATTATTATTACTATCGGTAGTGACACCTCTAAAATCAGTTACAACATCCCATTCTTCGGCATTTTCCATAACAGGTTCATAATACCAAAGCAGTTCTCCGTTACTGTCTAATTTTATTAGTAACAATTTTGTCTGAAAAGGTATTGGAGCGGTAATGCTAGTGTTGTTAATTGTTATGTTATCCTGAAATCCAACTGCCATAAGTGTGTTGTCGTCAGTATCAATCTTTAAATTAAAAATAGCGCCTGTTCCATTGAATATTTTAGAGAAAACCACTTCTCCTTCTGTGTCATATTTATTGTATAAAAGGTTTCCCATTATTTCCGGAGAGCAAGGAGTACCATTATTCATGAATCCGGCCATATATATGTTTCCTGAATTGTCTATGGCATTAACATAGCCTACCATGTCCGGATTAAAACTTAATTCAAATTCAGGAGTAACAACCCAGGTAAATGTTGTTTCCTGTGCCTGAGATAATAGGCTCATAAAAAGAGCAGAAAGTAAAGTAATTATAGTTTTCATTGTATCCTTTTTTATTCAAAATTATATAACCTGTTGGCTTGTAGTTAAAAAAAGGACAGAGGTGATATATTAGTTAGAATTTAAATGTTTTTGTCGAGAATTTGATAAAGCATAAAAAATCCCCACTATAAGAGGGGATTTTTTAATAGCAATTTTTGGGTTAATCTTACTGTTTTACTCTTGTATACCTTTGTATGGTAATATTGTCTGACTTATCATCATATGTCTCAATAACCAGATTTCCCTGAGTATCAAAATAACTTACAGAAATCTTGTCTTTTGTCCTATATATATAACTGTTGTTTGATGTCCTTCTCATTACACCTACATCTTTGTTAGACGGATTCATTATATGATATCCGGTTTTATCGGCAACAAGGGTGTAAGTTCTGTCATCATATATATAGCTTATTTTTTTACCAATCTCTGTAGGAGGAGTGTAGTCTCCGGCTACAGTAGTGGTTTCTGTAACTTTAACAGGCGTAGGTTTAATATCTTTATTTAATGCTTTAGATTGTGCATTTTTAAGTTCGATATCCTGTACCGCTTCTGTTTTTTGGGTTTTTACAATTTTCTTAGGTTCTGCTGTACCATCATCAACCGTTACAGTTGTTGTCTTGGTTTCTTTTGTTACATTGGTGTTTTGTGCATTAAGCGTAAAACCTATGGCCAGCACCAACATTGTTATTAGCTTTTTCATAATCTCATAGCTTTTTAGGTTATTATACAAAGTTAACCACCACATGTTAAATATATTTTTAGATAAACCTAAAGTATTGGTAAAACTTACAATTAAATTGGCAGCAGGGGGTTCTGTTATTTAATTTCAAAAACTTATATTTGCACCCTTAAAAAATCACTTAATAATGAAAGCAGGTATTGTAGGATTGCCAAATGTTGGAAAATCGACACTTTTCAATTGTTTATCTAATGCAAAAGCACAAAGTGCAAACTTTCCGTTTTGTACTATAGAACCTAATGTTGGTGTAGTAAACGTACCGGACCCGAGACTTCAAAAGCTTGAAGAGCTTGTTAACCCGGAGCGTGTAATTCCTGCAACTGTAGAAATTGTTGATATTGCCGGTCTTGTAAAAGGAGCGAGCAAGGGTGAGGGCTTAGGAAACCAGTTTTTAGGAAATATAAGGGAGTGTAATGCTATTATTCACGTGCTTCGTTGTTTTGATAACGACAACATAGTTCACGTAGACGGTAGTGTAAATCCTATAAGAGATAAAGAAACTATTGATATTGAGCTTCAGCTTAAAGATCTTGAGACGGTTGAAAAACGTCTTGAGAAAGCCAAGAAAACTGCTAAAACAGGAAATAAAGAAGCTCAGGTAGAAGCAGCTTTGCTTGAAAGAATAAGAGAAGCACTTTTACAAGGTAAATCAGCGAGAACTGTACAGCCTCAAAATCAGGACGAGGAAGAGCTAATAGAGCTTTTCCAGCTTATTACCACTAAGCCGGTACTTTATGTATGTAATGTTGATGAAGGTGCTGCTGCTACGGGTAATGCCTATGTAGAGAAAGTACGTGAAATGGTAAAGGATGAGAATGCAGAGGTTATGTTCCTTGCTGTAGGTACAGAAGCTGATATTACTGAACTTGAAACTTATGAAGAGCGCCAGATGTTCCTTGAAGACCTTGGTCTAAAAGAGCCGGGTGCAAGTGCATTAATTCGTTCTGCTTATAAGCTTCTTAGCCTTCAAACCTATTTTACTGCGGGTGTAAAAGAAGTTCGTGCATGGACTATCCAGATTGGAGATACTGCTCCTCAGGCAGCTGGTGTTATACACTCTGATTTTGAAAAAGGATTTATCCGTGCAGAGGTTATTGCTTATGATGACTATGTAAACTTTGGCTCTGAGTCTAAAGTAAAAGAAGCCGGTAAACTAAGAGTTGAAGGTAAAGAATATATCGTTAAGGATGGTGATGTAATGCACTTTAGGTTTAACGTATAATTATATAGAAAACAGAAATAAAAAAGCCCTGCAAACCAGCAGGGCTTTTTTTATATTTGATGAAATTCAATATTTATGAAAAAAATTACTTTTTTATTCTTTATAATTCTATTAATTGTATCCTGTAAAGAATCTGCGATGCATGAACTGTATGGAGTTGAGTTTTATTTTAAGGACGCCCAACCTGTTAAGGATTCTGAATTAAATTCTTTTCCTTTAAAATTCAGGGGAGTGTATACAATTACCGATAAGGAGCGGGATTTGTATATAACAGATAAGTACATCTATTATGAATACCTTATAAAAGGAAGTATAAATAAATCAGAACTAAGCTCTTTAAAAGATTCTGTAGTTTATAGTGATGGAAAACTTATTCTTGTCGAGAATGGTTTAAAAACGGTTTATGAGGCAAAACAGAAAGGCGATACCATTTATTTTAGCACAATGATAAGAGATACTGTTTTTGGTATTTCGGAGAATGATAAACTAAAGCATATAAAGGGAAGCCTTGTACTTAATAAGAAAGATTCGGTTTATTGGAATGTAAGGATATTATCCATGCAAAAGGATACTCTTATATGGAGTTATTTTTCGGCCAAGGAAGATTGTAAGATGTTGAAACCGATAGTGAAAGATATTACTATTAATGAGGATACAACTAAGGTGTTTTTACAACCTACACGAAGGGAGTTTGTTAAGCTACTTTCAAAGGGAACTTTTAATAGTAATATTTATATAAGGCAAAAGGAGTGAGTGCATACAAAAGTCTTTATTTATAATAATTTTGGCATAAGTAAATAAAAAAAATGCCCAATGTTTTAATAACTTTATCAATAATCAATAAAAGCCTTTATTATGAAAATACTTGCCTTTGGCGGAAGCAGCAGCAAAAATTCGATAAATAAAAAACTGGCAACCTATGCCGCAAACCTGTTTGAAGGAGGAAACGTTGAGATATTGGATCTTAACGATTATGAGCTGCCTTTATTTAGCGTGGATAAGGAGAAGGAAATAGGTAAGCCGGAACTGGCAGGGAAGTTTCTAGAAAAAATTGAGTCGGCAGATATTCTTGTTATTTCTGTGGCAGAACATAATGCGGGTATGACTGTTGCCTTTAAAAACATATACGATTGGGCTTCTCGTCAAAAGAAGGAAGTCTTTGCTAATGTACCTTTATTGCTAATGTCTACTTCACCCGGTAAAAGAGGAGGTGCAAGTTCGCTCGAAGCTGCACAAATAAGTCTTAAGTGGTATGGCGGTAATATTAAAGCTACATTCTCGTTGCCTTCCTTCAATGAAAATTTTGATGTTGAAGCGGGAGAGATATCCAATAAAGAGTATGATGCTGCGTTAAAGGATATTATACGCAACTTTGACTATGAGCAAAACGCTTAAAGGTATTTTTAAAATCATTAAGAAGCTTATTATAGGACTGTTATGTTTTATAGCAGTCTATATAATTGCAACCTTTGTATTATCATATATTCCGGTAAACACTGATGCTGAAAAAGGAGATATTGTTGTCTATGTAAACTCTAACGGGGTGCATACCGATGTTATAGTGCCTCTAAAGAATGATGTAAAAGACTGGACAGGGCAAATACTTTACAATGAGACAAAAGCTAACGATACTACAGCTAAGTATGTGGCTTTTGGCTGGGGAGATAAGGGGTTTTATCTAAACACCCCCAAATGGAGTGACTTAAAGGCAAGTACTGCCTTTAGGGCTGCATTTTATATGGGTACATCTGCAATGCATACAAGGTTTTACAAAACGGTAAATCAGGATGAAGATTGTGTGAGGCTTACCATAACAGAAGAGGATTACAGAAAGCTGGTTGATTACATCGAGAAAAGTTTTCAGTATGATGAAAACGGAGAGGTAATATGGATAGCCAACCGCAGTTATGGGCAATATGATGCTTTTTACAAAGGGGAGGGCAAGTACAATCTTTTTTACACCTGTAATACCTGGACAAACTGTGCTCTTAAGGCCGCTAACCAAAAGGCATGTCTTTGGACTACGTATGATAAGGCAATACTGAATAAGTATAAATAACTGGCAGGATTCTTGTTTTATTTAGGACTATGAAAAAACCTTTTTTTAGATTTACAGTGTTAATTGTTTTGTTTTTGGGCTTTTCTTTAAACGCTCAGGAATTTTCACATGTTGACTCTAAAGTAAGTTCCTATCCTGATTCTTTTTCCTCACTTGATAAGCTTGCAGAAAAGATAAATGCTGATTTCATCAAAGAGGATGAAAAGGCCCGTGCTATATTTACCTGGGTGGCACATCATGTAAGTTATGATATTGGGAAATATGGAGTTAACGAGCGCCCGGTAGGTTTTTCTTATCGTACTGAGGCAGAAAAACTTGAAAAACTGAAGGAGCTTAATGAAGATCTTGCTACGCGTACTTTAAAAACCCAAAAAGGGGTTTGTCAGGGGTATTGTTCATTGTTTGTGGCTATAGCCGAAAGGGTAGGTCTTGAAGCGGTAATAATACCGGGAACATCCAAGTCGCATATAGCACATATAGGTGATGGACCGGGCGCAAAAGACCATGCCTGGAATGCGGTAAAGATCAAGGGTGAGTGGAAGCTTTTAGACTTAACATGGGGAGCGGGAACAGCTACAGGCAGTCCACTTAGGTTTGAATATAATTTTAACGATAGTTACTTTTTTACCAGTCCGGATATATTCTTTTTAAACCATTTTCCTGATGAAAAGAAATGGCTTTTAACCGATAAAACAGAGAATGATTTTGCCGGATTACCCCTGTATTTTGGTAATTATCATAAGGGCAAATACGAATTGCTTAGTCCGCAACAGGGAATGATTACAGATAGGAAAGCTAATATCCTGCTGTTTAAAATTAAGAATATAAAACCACAGGATACCGTTGTATATGCTTTTAGCAAGAGCAAGCAGTTTAAGCATGTAAAACCTGTTTTTAATGGTAATATCGCTGAATTTAAAGTTCCGCTTGAGGTAGGCTCAAACGGTTATTTAATGTTGTATATTAACGAAAAATCAGTATTGGCATACCGCATAAACAGGGGATAACAGTTAAAAAACAAATAATGTACGAAAAGTTATTAGTCTCTTAATAAGTTTCTTTCGTACCACTTTCATTTTACCCTTATATATAATATATTAGCAGAAAATCCATAAATTTTATGCTGGAGCAGAATCAGTACACCGAAGACAACATTCGCTCATTAGACTGGAAGGAACATATCCGTATGCGTCCCGGTATGTATATTGGTAAGCTTGGAGATGGTTCTTCACCTGATGACGGTATCTACATCCTACTTAAAGAGGTTATAGACAACTCTATAGATGAGTTCGTTATGGGAACCGGGAAAACCATTGAGGTTACCGTAAAAGACAAAACCGTAAGTGTTCGCGACTTTGGCCGTGGTATTCCTTTGGGTAAAGTGGTAGACGTAGTGTCTAAAATGAATACCGGTGGTAAATATGATTCTAAGGCATTTAAAAAATCGGTAGGTCTAAATGGTGTGGGTACTAAGGCGGTAAACGCCCTATCCAGCTATTTTAGGGTAGAGTCGGTAAGGGATAACCAGCTTAAGGCTGCCGAATTCTCTGCAGGTGAACTTACCCAGGAGGAAGACCTTACAGAAACTACTAAACGAAAAGGTACCAAAGTAACCTTTTTGGCAGATGATGCTATTTTTAAAAATTACAAGTACCGTAACGAGTATATTGTAAAAATGCTTAAGAATTATTGTTACCTCAATACGGGGCTTACAATAATTTACAACGGTGAGAAATATTACTCTGATGAAGGACTTAAGGACCTTCTTGGCGAAACAATAAATGAAGATGACAGGATCTATCCTATAATCCATCTTAAGGATGATGATATAGAAATAGCAATGACGCATAGTAAAACTCAATACAGTGAGGAATATTATTCGTTTGTAAACGGACAGAACACTACACAGGGTGGTACACACCTTGGGGCTTTCCGTGAGGCTATAGTGCGTACTATAAAGGAGTTTTACAATAAAAACTTTGAAGCGGCCGATATTCGTAAATCTATTGTTAGTGCTATAAGCGTTAAGGTAGAGGAGCCTGTATTTGAATCGCAGACTAAAACCAAACTGGGTTCTACTGACATGGGGCCTAATCAGCCTACGGTGCGTACTTTTGTAAACGACTTTATTAAAACAAAGCTGGACAACTTCCTGCACCGTAACCCGGATGTAGCAGAAGCCCTGCTTAGAAAAATATTACAGGCAGAACGCGAGCGTAAGGAACTTTCGGGTATCCGTAAATTAGCAAGGGACAGGGCTAAAAAAGCCAGTCTGCATAATAAAAAACTACGCGACTGCAGGGTGCATCTTACCGATGCCAAGAACCCGCGAAGCCTTGAGAGTACCTTATTTATTACAGAGGGTGACTCGGCTTCGGGATCTATTACAAAATCAAGGGATGTAAATACACAGGCGGTTTTCAGCTTAAGGGGTAAGCCTCTTAACTCATATGGCATGACCAAGAAAATCGTGTATGAAAATGAGGAGTTTAACCTTTTACAGGCTGCTCTTGATATTGAGGAGGATATGGAAAACCTGCGTTACAACAACATTGTAATTGCAACAGATGCCGATGTTGACGGTATGCACATTCGCCTGCTGTTAATTACGTTCTTCCTTCAGTTTTTCCCTGAGCTTATAAAGGAAAACCATTTGTATATATTACAAACCCCTTTATTCCGTGTAAGGAACAAAAAGGAAACGATATACTGCTATTCAGACGAAGAGCGACGTAATGCGATTGAGAAACTGAAAGGTAAGCCTGAGATAACCCGATTCAAAGGACTTGGAGAGATTTCACCTGATGAGTTTCAGCATTTCATAGGTCAGGATATCAGGCTGGACCCTGTACTTATGGATAAAGCAACTTCTGTAGAAACCTTATTGGAATTCTATATGGGTAAAAATACACCGGACAGGCAGGAGTTTATTATCAACAACCTGAAGGTTGAGCTTGACGTCGTTGAAGAAAAATAAGAACATATTTCAAATTATAATTTGGAAGTAAATACATGGACGAAGAAAATTTAGAGCCCTTAGAAGGCGAACATTTTTACGAAAAGTCGGATAATCCGGACTCTCAGGATACCATTACCAAGGTAACGGGTATGTACAAAGACTGGTTCCTGGATTATGCTTCCTATGTTATCCTGGAACGTGCAGTACCAGCCATTGAAGATGGTTTTAAACCGGTACAACGCAGGATTATGCATTCCCTTAAAGAACTGGACGATGGCCGTTACAACAAGGTGGCTAACGTGGTAGGACATACCATGCAGTATCACCCGCACGGTGATGCCAGTATTGGTGATGCCATGGTGCAGATAGGGCAAAAGGACCTGCTTATAGATACTCAGGGTAACTGGGGTAATATCCTTACAGGCGATGGTGCTGCTGCACCCCGTTATATTGAGGCACGTCTTTCCAAATTTGCCTTAGAGGTATTGTACAGTCCTAAAATTACTACATGGCAGGCATCTTATGACGGACGTAAAAATGAACCGGTAAACCTTCCGGTTAAGTTTCCGCTTTTGCTTGCACAGGGAGCAGAGGGTATTGCAGTAGGTTTATCTACCAAGGTACTTCCGCACAACTTTAACGAACTTATAGATGCTTCCATAAAAATATTAAAGAATAAACCGTTTACAATTTATCCTGACTTTCCTACGGGTGGTGTAGCTGATATTTCAAACTACAATGATGGTATGAGGGGCGGCCGCGTTAGGGTGCGTGCCAAAATATCACAACTGGATAAAAGTACACTGGTAATTACCCAAATTCCGTTTACTACCAATACATCTTCTTTAATAGATAGTATTTTGAAAGCGAATGAAAAGGGTAAGATTAAAATACGTAAGATAGAGGATAATACCGCAGCAGATGTAGAAATACTTATACATCTTCCTGCCGGAGTATCACCGGATAAAACCATAGATGCATTATTTGCATTTACGGCCTGTGAAACTTCTATAGCGCCGCTTGGGTGTGTTATTGAGGATCACAAGCCACTGTTTATAGGTGTTAGTAACATGCTTAAGATTTCTACACACCGTACGGTGGATATGCTTAAGCGCGAACTCGAGATTCAGCTTGATGAACTGGAAGAACAATGGCATTTCCAGTCGCTTGAGCGTATATTTATAGAAAACAGAATTTACCGCCTTATTGAGGAGGAAGAAACCTGGGAAGGTGTAATTAAGGCTATTGATGAAGGTTTAAAACCTTTTACGAAACATCTTAAACGTGCCGTTACTGAAGAAGATATTGTGAGGCTTACCGAAATACGTATTAAACGTATCTCTAAGTTTGACATAGACAAGGCTCAGGAAAAGATTGAAGCCTTAGAAGGAGAGATAGAACAGGTAAAACACCACTTAGATAATATAATTGACTTTGCCATAAATTATTTCCAAAGCCTTAAGGATAAGTATGGTAAAGGCAGGGAGCGTAAAACAGAGCTTAGAAGCTTTGATAATATTGAAGCAACCAAAGTGGTTTTACGTAATACTAAGTTATATGTAAACCGTGAAGAAGGATTTATAGGTACCGGACTTAAGAAAGACGAATATGTTGCTGATTGTTCGGACATTGATGATGTAATTGTGTTCCTTCGTGATGGTAACATGATTGTTACAAAAGTAGATGTTAAGACCTTTGTAGGTAAAGACATTATTTATGTGGCAGTGTTTAACAAGAATGATAAGCGTACCATATATAATATGATTTACCGAGATGGTAAGTCGGGGCCATCGTATGTTAAGCGTTTTAATGTTACCAGTATAACCAGGGATAAAGCGTATGATTTAACTCAGGGTACGAAAGGATCACAAATACTCTATTTTTCAGGAAATCCTAACGGCGAGGCAGAAGTAGTTACTGTATTATTAAGACAGGTAGGAAGTATTAAAAAGTTAAAGCTTGATCTTGATTTTGCTACACTAGCCATAAAAGGCAGAACATCCAGGGGAAATACTGTTACCAAATATCCCATTAAGAGAATTGAGCTTAAGGAGAAAGGTATTTCAACCCTTAAACCGAGAAGGATTTGGTTTGATGATACCGTTCAGCGTCTTAATGTAGACGGTAGAGGAGAGCTACTTGGAGAATTCAGGGCAAACGACAGGCTGCTTATAATTAACCAGTCGGGTAAGCTGAAAACCATTGTTCCTGAGCTTTCCACTCACTTTGAGGAAGGAATGATAGTATTGGAAAAATGGATTCCTAAAAAGCCGATTTCCGCTATTTATTATGATGGTGAAAAGTCACGGTATTATGTTAAACGTTTTCTTGTCGAAAACGAAAATAGGGAAGAAGTATTTATAACTGAGCATCCTAATTCACAATTGGAAATTGTATCTACCGATTACAGGCCTGTTGCAGAGGTTATATTCTCTAAAGTAAAAGGAGTTCAGAAAGATAATATTGAAGTAGATCTTGAGGGCTTTATAGCTGTAAAAGGTATAAAAGCCTTAGGTAATCAGTTAACGGCAGATAAGGTAAAACAAATAAACCTGTTGGAATCATTGCCTTATGAGGAGCCTGAAGAGGAAGTTCCGGAGGAAATGGAAGTGAATGATGAAGTAGATCTTACTGATGAGAACAACACTATAACATTAGATGATGACGGACAGATAACGTTGTCACTCGATTAAAAAAAAAGCAGCCTGATGGCTGCTTTTTTTTATCTTTCAATAAATATCTTTCGTATTGTTTTTTGTGAAGTTTCTAAATCTGTAATTTCAAGTATATAGGTTCCCTGAGATAAACTTCTTACATCAAACTTATCGTGATTAAATTGTTGTGTTACTGTACGCCCTGCCACATCATATAGTTTAGCATCAAAATTAACAGGAGAAGTAAACTCAATAATAAAATAGTCTTTACTTGGGTTAGGGTAGATATTTACCAAAGAATCCAAAGGTGCTTTCTCTAAAGATAAAGTGGATTGAATTTTAAAATCAACAGTATTAATATCAAAATAGATACTATTATTTGCGGCCACTCTTATCCTTGCATTCTCAATATTAATATCAGGTAATACTACTGTTGCACTACCATTATTAGGAGTACTACTTAAAAGGGTAACAGGGTAGGTATAACCTCCGTCATCAGAAAGGGTAATTGACACATCTTGAGTGTTAACGGGGGCTACATCTGTACCGTTTACATCCCATGTTATTATCTGGGTTGATCCTCCGGCATAAACTATACCATCAGTATTTTGACTTGTCACCTGAAAAGGTCCTGCATCTGCAACTATAATTCTTATATCATCAGAATTGATACCGCTGGCATTAATCATTTGCCCATTATATTCCATTTTATGGTTGTCGTTAACTGTAACCCTTATATCCATATTGCGTGGATGTGTAGGTAACTGTTCCTGAGCATTACTGTTATTATTAGCTATTACATCACTCATTTTTGGAAATGTTCTTGAAGGAATCGGACCGGGAGTTAAGCGCATGAATAAAGCCCCTTTTGTATCGTCCGGCACTGGTATAAATTGTTGTGGGGCAGGATTAAAGTTATCCCATACATAAGTTAAATTATCATCGGGATCCGGATCTATAGATATTGCAGTTATTGTAAAAGGAGTGCTTACAGGGATTACAACATCAGGGCCAACATTTATTGTTGGTATGGTGTTACCAGTTGGTACCTGTGATCCTACAGATGGAATGGTTAATAAAAACTGAGCGAGCTGATGATATGATACTCCGTGGGCATAACCGTAATCATTTCCCCCCTGAATTGTCCAGTTGCCGTTTTCGGGCTCATAATTATTAGTTTCATTGTTTATAGTATGTGCCTGACTAAACTGGTGACCAATTTCATGCCTGCATACAGAAATATTTAAATCTCCTGATATCGCACGTTTAAAGTCAGCAGCACATCCGCCTCCCAGATATGGGAAAGTTGCAATAACATGGCTTAAATCATAATTTTCGGCACCTATAATTTCATCAATTATACTTCCCTGATTGTTAAGTATTACTTCAACATCAGTACATGCAACAGCACCATCCAGTAATGTTTCCCAAGGATCAGTTTCTGAGTTTTCAAAAATCAAAAGATCATTATTAGGTATAAGTTCAAACCTCATACAATACTCTCTACCATAAATTTCATTAATAGTCTCAAGCCATTCATCAATTAACTGGCTAGTGTTGTTTACTCCTCCTTTATTTTCGGTAAACTCCCCAATTGTAGAAACTGCCATTCTGAAAATCCTTAAATTATCACCGCGAGGAATATTAGTATTGAAGTAAGGTGAGGTGCAGTATGGATTTAATGTTTCGGGATAAAAAATTTGAAATTCATATGATGCTATTTCACATTCCGTTATTTCAAAGCCGAATAAGTTAGCAACCTGATTCATTGAATATTGTTCAATTTCTCCAAGGTAAAGATCTGGATTTCCTGCTAATAGTAGAGAGCCTCCATTAGCTATAAAACTCTCTAGTACTTCTAATTCAGCAGTTGAATAAAGTTCGAGTTCATTCCAGTCGTTACCTAAAATTAATATATCAGTGTTTAATAGGGCAGAGGTTGTTATATGACCTGTAAATGAGTTAAATGTATAATTATTATCAAATAATGAGTTTTGAAGTATTGTTGTGTTATTATTATCAACAAATTCTTCTTTAAGAGTAACTCTCCCTGTACCCGAATTAAGCCAGTCTATTACATTAATTAAAAACTGCAGGTTATCTCCCAGAACAATATTGTTATCTAAAAATAAATATTCATCGCCAATAGCTATAACCTTTCCGTTTTCGTATTGAGCAACTACTGAAAAATGAGTAGCAACTTCCTGACATGAATCAAAATTAATGAGCGGTGTTACAGTTGTTTCATCATCTATTAAAAATGAACCTGATATGTATATGTAATTAACAGATTCAACATTAGTAAATATCTCATCAAATTCCTGAGAAAATCCTTTTTGACAGCAGACTATACATAGTATAACTGTAATTATTTTATTTTTCAGCATAGTTGTAGTTTGTTTGACTATTAGTTAATTGTTTGTTAAAAATATAAAAACGTTTTTAACCAATAGTGAAATATTTTGCTGTAAATCAAATAATTATGATTTTAATAAAAAAAAGCCGTCATAGTGACAGCTTTTATAATTAAGAGGGTAAATAATTTTATTATTCTTTTTTCTTCCTCATTTTCATATTAAGGAATTCTACACAAACTGAAAAAGCTATGGCAAAATATAAATATCCCTTTGGAATTGCGCCCACATACTCTCCTGCTAACTGTGCGTGAGAAAGGTGCATGCTTTCTGTAATAAGCATAAACCCGATTAGGATAAGAAAAGCAAGACCCAGTATTTGTATTGATGGGTTTGCGTTAACAAAGTTTCCTACCGGAACAGCAAACAACATCATAACACCTACCGATATTACAACTGCTGTAATCATTATTATTAATGCGCCTTCAACTCCGTTAGTCATACCTACAGCAGTAAGAATTGAGTCTACAGAGAAGATAATATCAATCATTAGTATTTGCAGGATCACATTAGTGAATGATTTTTTTGCAGCACTGCCAAGACTTTTTTCCTCTTCGCCTTTATGGTCTACTTTTTCGTGAATTTCTTTTGTACTCTTGTATATAAGGAATAAACCTCCAACTAACAGCACTAAAGCCTGCCCGGTAACATCGGCACTAAACCATCCGAAGTCAAAGCTGAAAACCGGTTTTTTCATAGCTATAAGAAGCGTAACACCAAACAGTAGGGCAATACGCATAAACATAGCCAGGAATAAACCCATACGGGTAGCTTTTTTTCTGTCTTCTTCAGGTAGTTTTCCTGTTACAATAGATATGAAAATGATATTGTCTATACCCAATACTATTTCAAGAAATGTAAGGGTTAATAATGCAATCCAGGCATTAGGATTTAAAAATACTTCCATAAGGTTTGTTAGTTAAGTTTGGTTACGGTTCCTTTTTGTTTGTTGGTATCTCCCACAAAAGAATATTCAAAAGTATAAGAATCACCTTTTGTAGTTAGTATCTTCATATGCACGGCCTTTTTTTCCTGCATGTTTTTCGGGTTTATTTTTTGTACAATGTACTCACAGTCATTAATCCATCGGATAGAAGATGTATCACTTTTACCTTCGTAAGTGTCAATCTCTAATTCTTCAGTCCTTTCAAATAAGGTTGTATGTGTTTTACCGTCTATCTCCTGTTCAAATTTAAATTTACCGGTTTTAAAGTCGCTGCAGTTACGCTCTTGCTGGTAGCATGATATAAAAATAAAAGGTACTAACAGTAGTAATAGGAATCTCATTTTATTTTTCATTTTCAAAAAGACTTTTCATAATAGTTTTAAGACCTAAAAACATCAATATCATGGCACCTATACAGGTAATAATCCCTAATCCCAGTACAGGAATAAAGAATGGGTGTCCCTGGTTTTTAAACGAACTGTGTATTACTACAGGTCCTAAAAAAAACATGGGTAATGCCCAGCCTAAATAAGTTAGTCCTTTTACCAGTATTTTTTTATCTGTTGCCATAATGCTCTATCGCTTTTCTTACGTTTTTATGTTCCTGCAGCAGGCTTTCCGCTTCTTCTCTTTGTATATTAAGCTCATCCATAATCATACGTACACCCCTGTCTACAAGTTTATGGTTACTTAGCTGCATATCCACCATTTTATTGCCCTTTACACGGCCTAACTGAATCATCACGGCAGTAGATATCATGTTTAATACCAGCTTTTGTGCCGTACCTGCTTTCATGCGGGAGCTTCCTGTTACAAACTCAGGGCCTACTACAACTTCAATAGGGTATTGTGCTGTTTGTGATAACGGACTACCTTCATTGCAGGTAATACATCCGGTAAGGATGTTGTTTTTATTACACATTTCAAGTCCGCCAATAACATAAGGGGTAGTACCCGATGCAGCTATACCTACTACGGTATCTTTGTGGTTAATATTATATTCAGATAAATCTTTCCAGGCCTGTTCGCGGTCGTCTTCAGCAAATTCAACCGCTTTTCTTATGGCAGTATCACCTCCGGCAATAAGGCCTATAACCCAATCGAAAGGAACGCCAAAAGTAGGAGGACATTCCGACGCATCAACAATACCAAGCCTTCCGCTGGTACCTGCGCCAATGTAGAACAGGCGTCCGCCATCTTTCATTCGTGGAATTATCTGCTGTACCAAAGACTCTATTTGAGGTAATGCTTTTTCTACAGCCAGAGGTACGGTTTTATCTTCGTTATTGATGTTTTGAAGCAATTGAGTTACCGACATCTTTTCCAGATGTTCGTATTTTGAACTTTGCTCCGTAGTTTTTGTAAAAGACATGAATTACTGTGTTTTCAGGTAAATTTACATAAAATAAGCCATTATAACTCCCAGTATAATTACTAAAAGTTTTGCAAGGTTAAACTTGTGGCCTTCGTTACTTTCAAAAATAATGGTAGATGAAATATGGAAAAGTATACCTATTACAACTGCCGATATTTCGGTAAAGTAATGCTCTATAAAATGGAGTTGTTCCGAAAGGAGTGTGCCTAGTGGCGTCATTAAAGCAAATACTACCATAAACAGCATAACAATTGTTTTATTAAGTCCGCTGTTCATAAAGAAAGCCGTTAATATTATAGCGATAGGGAAGTGGTGAATGGCAATTCCCCAGGCCATATCATTATGATGGCTAACCGGCATACCTTCTAATAGTGCATGGATACAAAGGCTTATAAATAATAACCATGGCATTTTTTGATGTTCGTGGTCGTGACCGCCATGTACGTGCCCATGTTCTGCACCTTTAGAGAAATACTCAAGTATTATCTGAAAAACAATACCGGCCATAATGTATAATCCTATCGGACTATTGTGATGCTCATGGTCATGTCCGTGATGTGCATGCAGGCTATTTTCATATACCTCTGGTAGTAAGTGCATAACCGTAAGCGACAAAAGGAAAGAACCACTAAAAGCTAATAATAGCTTAAGATTTTTACGGTTACTTGGCTTTAATATCAAAGCCATGGCATAACCTAAAATTACCGATAGTAATGGCAATAAATAATATATCATAGGGCTATTTAAAGATCATAATTAAACGTTCAGAATCATTTTTGAAAAACTTATGCAGTTTGTAATCGCCAAAAATGTCAAGCAGGTAAATGCCGGCTTCTTCCATCATGGCTTCAAAATCTTCCAGAGTAAGGGCTTTTACTTTTTCACTGAAATGAAAATGTTGTCCTTTATCTTCAAAATCTATTTCCTTTATAATATGATTGTCTTCCACATATCGTTTAATGTGAAAATCTATACCGTCTACCGTTTTTGTTTCCTGTGGTACTAAATTAGCAATTACTTTATGAGCGTTCATAAAGTCTATAACTGCAAAACCATATTCGGTAAGGCTGTTATGTATTGCTTTTAGAGTAGTAAGGTTATCTTCATCGTTTTCAAAATAACCAAAACTGGTAAAAAGGTTGAATATGGCGTCAAACTTTTCTTCAAAAGGTTCACGCATGTCGTGTACCTTAAAGTGAAGATTCTCATTACTGTGTTTTGATGCTATGGCAATGCTGTTTTCGGATAAATCGGCACCCGTTACATCATAACCTAACTGATTAAGGTATATAGAATGACGTCCTTTTCCGCAGGCTAAGTCAAGTATTTTAGCGTTTTCCGGCAGGTTTAAATAGTGCGTAATATTATCCATAAAGAGCTGAGCCTCTTCATAGTCACGGTCTTTATAAAGTATGTGGTAATAGGGTGTATCGAACCAGGATGCAAACCAGTTATTTGTTTCTTTTTGCATATTCATTTAATGTACCCGCAAATTTAGTTTATTTTTGCCAAGAATTTGAGACGGGATTATGGAAAATAATTATATAATGATTGCCAAAACCTTTTTTGGTTTTGAAGAGATACTAGCAAAAGAACTACTTATGCTTGGAGCACAAAATGTTGAACCGGGTGTAAGAATGGTAAGCTTTAAGGGAGATAAAGGATTTATGTACAAGGCAAACCTTGCACTACGCACTGCTTTAAAGATTCTTAAGCCTATTAAACAGTTTAAGGTATATAACGACCAAAGCCTTTATAAAGGTATCCAGTCTATAGACTGGGATGATTATTTAGGTATGAACGACACTTTTGTTGTAGATGTTACCACTAATTCTGATTATTTCAACCATTCACAGTTCGTGGCACTTAAAACAAAAGATGCCATTGTAGATCAGTTTAGAGATAAATTTGGCAAAAGGCCTGATATCGATAAGGATTTTCCTGATCTAAGAATTAATATACATATCCAGAAAGATCAGTGTTCTGTGGCGTTAGATACTTCGGGAGCATCGCTGCACCACAGAGGTTACAGAACTGCAACTAATATTGCCCCTATAAATGAGGTGCTGGCGGCAGGTATGTTACTGTTGTCAGGCTGGGATGGTCAGGGAGATTTCCTTGATCCTATGTGTGGTAGTGGTACTATACTGGCAGAAGCAGCTATGATAGCCTGTAATATTCCGGCAAATATAAACCGTAAGGAATTTGCTTTTGAAAAATGGAACGATTGGGATAACGATCTTTTTGATACCATAATGGATTCCCTGATGAAAAAGACGAAAGAGTTTCATTATACCATTAAAGGATATGATAAGGCTCCGTCTGCAGTTATGAAAGCAAAAGATAATATAAGAAATGCAAACCTTGATGAATATGTAACCATTTCTCAGGAGAACTTTTTTGATACCCAAAAACAAAGCAAAGGCCCTTTACATATGGTGTTTAACCCGCCTTATGGCGAAAGGCTTGATATAGATTTAGAGCGTTTTTACAGGGAGATAGGAGACACTCTTAAACAGAGTTACCCTAACACAAATGCATGGTTTATAACGGCAAACCTTGAAGCGCTTAAATTTGTAGGCTTAAAACCTTCACGTAAAATAAAACTGTTTAACGGTAAGCTGGAAGCCAGACTGGTGAAGTATGAAATGTATGAGGGAAGCAAGCGTACCAAATTTCAAAATAGAGATAATCAGTAACCTAAAATAATACAATTATGAGCAAAAAGACCAAGTCATTTTTATACAACTTTATAGGTTTTGCTTTTTTTTACATAGTAGCTTATTTTCTAATAATCACTTTTACTCATTTAACGGGTTATTGGATACCTATTACAGCAGCTGTAATTTCAACAATATTATCACCAAAATTCCAGGTTGCCCGTTTTCAGGGAGAGGAAAAGATATTTATGAAATGGCTCTTTGTAAAAGGTATTAAGGAGGTTAAGTAAGCTGTTTTCTTGATTTCTTTCTCTTTTTAAGGATAAAAACAATACAAGAGACACAAATAGCAGCGAATAGAAAAAGAATTCCTGCTGCTAAGGTACCTAGCCATAAGATAACATTGTCGTAACCGTAAAACAGGGTCTGTGTGATTGTTTCTGAAACTAACAAAAAAATTACACACAGTACTATAAATGTAAGGAAGTGGTAAAGGATTATCTTTATCATTCTCAAGTGATATTAACGGCGTCTAATATAATCAAAAAAGGCCTGTAAATTTTGTTTACAGACCTTTTCCTTCAATAACCTAAGTAACAAAAAATAACGTTATTATTGTTTTCTTCAGGTGGTTGAAGACTTTTTGTTAATAACCTTTTTTCGGTTGAGTTGGAGTGTATTCGCATTTCTTTAATTAAACAGTATAAATTTAAAAATTTCGAACCTAAACTTTGGTATTTACAAGCGCATTAACCAATGTTTAACACACTTTATTAATTTGCGTTAATTCCGCTCATTTAAGTGTTAAAAAAACACGCAAACCTTCTTTTAGCCAAGGGCATAAATTGTATATTTGTTTAAAATTTCTCAATTAGTGAATAACATCAATAAACTTAAAATATTTAACGATCCTATCTACGGATTTGTATCCATTACCAACCCGCTTATTTACGACCTTATACAGCATCCTTACTTTCAGCGATTAAGACGTATTTCACAAATGGGAATGTCTTACCTTGTTTATCCGGGGGCACATCATACACGTTTCCATCATGCTTTAGGTTGTATGCACATTATGCAGAAAACCATTCAGGTGTTGCGTTTTAAAGGAGTTGAAATATCTGATAAAGAAGAGAATGCACTATATATAGCTATTTTGCTACACGATATAGGTCATGGTCCGTTTTCTCATGCTATGGAGCATAGTATAGTGGAAGATGTAAACCATGAATCCATTTCGCTACTGTTTATGGATAAACTTAACCGTGAGTTTAACGGTCAGCTTGATTTAGCAATAAAAATATTCAAAGGAGAATACCACAGAAAGTTTATGTTGCACCTTATTTCAAGTCAGCTTGATATGGACAGGATGGACTACCTTAAAAGAGACAGTTTTTATTCGGGTGTTGCCGAAGGAAATATAAATTCTGAAAGGCTGATACAAATGCTTGATGTGGAAGATGATAAACTTGTGATTGAGGAAAAAGGTATTTATTCTGTTGAGAAATTTCTTGTGGCCCGCAGGCTAATGTACTGGCAGGCCTATTTACATAAAACCAGCTTAGCGGCAGAATTAGTACTGACCAAGATATTAAAGAGAGCAAAAGAACTTACCCAGCAAGGTAGGGTATTACATGCCAGTAAACCATTACAGTTTTTTCTTCAGAATAAAATTACACTTGAAGATTTTAATGATGATGTGCTTTACACATTTTCTTTATTGGATGACTTTGATGTTATCTCGGCTATTAAAGAGTGGCAGTTTGATGACGACTTTGTATTAAGCCAGTTATGCAGGATGACTATTAACCGTGACCTGCCAAAAATAAGGCTTCAGGCAGAAAAGGTAAGCAAGGAAGAAGTTATAGCGTTAAGAGAGAAATTTAAAACAGAGTATAACCTTTCTGAAAAAGAAGCGGAGTACTTTGTGTTTAAAGGTAAAATTAAAAATCAGGCTTACAATAAAACAGGTGAGCCTATACATATACTTAAAAAAGACAGAAGTGTGGAAGACGTGGTTGAAGCATCAGATCAGCTGAATCTGAAGGCTTTATCTAAGCCCGTAACCAAGTACTACCTGTGCTTTCCAAAAGTGCTTTTGGAAAAAGCAGTGATTTAATTAAATTTTATATTTTTGTCGGGATGAAATTTACAGCGGAACAAATAGCGGGTATTTTAGAAGGGGACGTAGTGGGAAATCCCAATGCGGAGGTTCATACACTGGCTAAAATAGAGGAGGGTATAGATGGTTCCCTTACTTTTTTGGCTAACCCAAAGTACCTTCAATATATATATACGACTAAGGCTACTATTACTATTGTAAACAGGACTTTTGAACCTGAAGCCGAACTTGCTACAACCCTTATTAAGGTTGATGACGCCTATAAATCATTTTCTAAACTGCTTGAATATTACAATCAGGTTAAACTGATGAAATCAGGCATTGAACAACCTTCGTTTATTTCAGAAGGAGTAGAATATGGAGAAGGGCTTTACCTTGGTAGTTTTTGCTATATAGGTAAGAATGTAAAAATAGGTAACAACGTAAAAATTTATCCTAACAGTTTTGTTGGTGATAATGTTACCATAGGAGATGACAGCATTCTTTTTGCAGGAGTAAGGGTATATTCTGAAACTCAGATAGGAAATAACTGTACCATTCATTCAGGCTCTATTATAGGATCTGATGGTTTCGGATTTGCTCCTAACGAAGAAGGTGTGTACAGTAAGGTACCGCAAATAGGTAATGTAATTCTGGGAGACAATGTAGATGTAGGAGCCTGTACTACTATAGATAGGGCAACACTAGGTTCTACAGTTATAAAGAAAGGTGTAAAACTTGATAACCAAATACAAATTGCACACAATGTTGTAATAGGTGAAAATACGGTTATTGCATCTCAAACCGGTATTGCAGGATCTACCAAAATAGGTAAGAACTGTATTATAGGCGGACAGGTAGGTATTGTAGGCCATATTATTATAGGTAATAATGTGCGTATACAGGCACAGTCGGGAGTCTCAAAAAACATACCTGACGGAGAAGCCGTACAGGGAACACCAGCCCTTGGTTATGCCGACTTCAATAAGTCGTATGTACATTTTAGGAACCTTCCTAAAATAGTAGCCGAGGTAGAAGATATTAAACAACAAATAAAACAATAAATACAGATATATGGTTAAGCAAACCACAATCAACAGCGAAATTTCATTAAAAGGTGTTGGCTTACACACCGGTAAGGAAGTTACAATGACTTTTAAACCGGCTCCTGTAAACAATGGTTATACTTTTGTAAGGGTAGATCTTGAAGGTCAGCCTATAGTAGAGGCCGATGCCAATTATGTGGTAAATACACAAAGAGGAACAAACCTTGAGAAAAAAGGAGTTAAGATTCAAACTTCAGAGCATGTTCTTGCAGCATTTGTGGGTTGTGATGTTGATAATGTAATAATAGAGCTTGATGCTTCTGAGCCGCCAATTATGGATGGTTCTTCTAAATTCTTCGTTGAAGCTATTGAAAAGGTAGGCGTAGTAGAACAGGATGCAGAGCGTAAAGTATATGTAGTAAAAGAAGTTATATCTTATACAGATGAAACTACAGGCAGCGAGATTATCGTTATGCCTTCAGATGATTATCAGGTAACTACCATGGTTGATTTTGGTACTAAAGTATTAGGTACTCAAAATGCTACCCTAAAAAATATTAAAGATTTTAAAACTGAAATTGCTGATGCAAGAACTTTCAGTTTCCTTCATGAACTCGAAACATTATTAAACAACGGCCTTATTAAAGGTGGTGATTTAAATAATGCTATTGTTTATGTAGATAAGGAGATTTCTCCTGAAACTATGGAGAGCCTTAAGGTGGCTTTTGGTAAAGAATCTATTGCCGTTAAGCCAAACGGTATTTTAGATAACCTTACCCTTCATTACCCTAACGAAGCTGCCCGTCACAAACTTCTTGACGTGATAGGAGACTTAGCTTTAATAGGTACAAGAATTAAAGGAAAAGTTATTGCTAACAAACCAGGACATTTTGTAAACACTCAGTTTGCTAAAAAACTGTCTAAAATGGTTAAGATAGAGCAGCGCAACCAGGTTCCGGCATATGATTTAAATCAGGAGCCGCTTATGGATGTAAACAAAATTATGAGCATGCTGCCTCACCGTCCGCCATTCCTGTTAGTTGATAAGATAATAGAGATGAGCGACAATCATGTGGTTGGCCTTAAAAATGTAACAATGAACGAAAGTTTCTTTGTTGGTCACTTTCCTGGGGCGCCGGTAATGCCGGGAGTTCTTATTGTTGAGGCAATGGCTCAAACAGGAGGTATACTTATTTTAAGTTCTGTACCGGATCCTGAAAACTATCTGACATATTTCATGAAAATTGACAATGTAAGATTTAAGCAAAAAGTATTACCTGGTGATACGCTTATATTTAAATGCGACCTTATATCTCCAATAAGAAGAGGTATCTGCCATATGCAGGCAAATGCTTATGCTAACGGTAAACTGGCAGCAGAAGCAGAACTTATGGCGCAAATTGTCAAAAACAGCTAAAACAGACTTTATGAATCAACCATTAGCATATGTACATCCGGGAGCAAAAATCGCTAAAAATGTAGTGATTGAGCCTTTTACAACTATCCATAATAATGTGGAGATAGGTGAAGGTACCTGGATAGGCTCTAACGTAACTATTATGGAAGGGGCCAGAATAGGTAAAAACTGTAATATATTTCCCGGAGCAGTAATTTCTGCCGTTCCGCAGGATTTAAAATTTGGAGGCGAAGACTCACTTGCTATTATAGGAGATAACTCAACTGTTCGTGAGTGTGTAACCATTAACAGGGGTACTATTGCATCAGGCCAGACAAAAATTGGTAAAAATTGCCTTATTATGGCAACGGCACATATTGCACACGACTGCCATATTGGAGATAATGCCATCATTGTAAACGGAGTTGCGCTTGCAGGTCACGTTACAGTTGGCGACTTTGCAATTATCGGCGGACTTGCAGCAATACACCAGTTTATAAGTATTGGTGACCATGCAATGATTTCAGGTGGTTCGCTTGTGCGTAAAGATGTTCCTCCTTTTACAAAAGCAGCAAAAGAGCCGCTTTCTTATGTAGGTATCAACTCTATCGGTTTAAGAAGAAGAGGATTTACTCCGGAGAAGATAAGAGAGATACAGGATATATACAGGATATTGTATCAAAAGAACTATAACACTACTCAGGCACTTAGCCTTATCGAAGCAGAAATGGAAGCTACACCTGAGCGTGATGAGATTATTCTTTTCATCAGAAACTCTTCAAGGGGTATCATGAAAGGATATACAGGAATTTATTAATATACATACAAACTAAATACAAATGGCAAGTACTTCAGATATTAGAAACGGATTATGCATTAAGTATAACAACGATATCTATAAGATTATTGAGTTCCTTCACGTAAAACCGGGTAAAGGCCCAGCTTTCGTAAGAACAAAACTTAAAAGTTTAACTACAGGTAAAGTATTAGATAATACTTTCTCTGCAGGTCACAAAATTGAGGATGTAAGGGTAGAAACTCACAAGTTCCAGTACCTGTATCCAGAAGGAGATCAGTTCCACTTTATGCATGCTGAAACGTATGAGCAAATATCTCTTAACAGAGAAATTCTTGATGCACCGGACTTACTGAAAGAAGGTGAAATGGTAATGGTTATCATTAATACAGAGACTGATGCTCCACTTTCAGTAGATATGCCTGCTTCAGTTGTTCTTGAAGTAACTTATGCTGAGCCTGGAGTTAAAGGTAACACTGCAACAAATGCTACAAAACCGGCAACAGTTGAAACCGGGGCATCTGTAAACGTTCCTTTATTCATCAACGAAGGTGACAAAATTAAAATTGATACAGCAACAGGCTCTTATATAGAGCGTGTTAAAGAATAATTTATTCGACACGAGCCAATTTGAGAGCAATTTCAAATTGGCTTTTTTATCTTAACTAATTTTATGAAGTTCCCTAAAATATATCCTATTAAAGAAATTGCAGCAATTATTGGCTGTGAGTTTGTGGGCGATGAAAACTTTCCTGTTCACGGCATGAATGAGATTCATGTTGTAGAGCCGGGAGATATAGTTTTTGTAGACCATCCTAAATATTATGATAAGGCTTTACAGTCGGCAGCGACTATCGTACTTATCAACAAAGAGGTTGAATGTCCTGAGGACAAAGCGCTTTTGGTTTCGGATGACCCGTTTAGGGATTTTAATAAACTTACTAAGCATTTTATGCCGTTTAAGGCTGCTAATGCTACAGTATCTGAAACTGTCCAAATAGGAGAGGGGACCATAATTCAGCCTAATGCTTTTGTTGGGCATAATGTAAAAATCGGTAAAAACTGTTTAATACATCCTAATGTTATTATTTATGATAATACTGTAATAGGTGATAATGTAATTATACATGCCGGTACTGTTTTAGGTGCAGATGCTTTTTATTATAAAAAACGTCCCGAAGGTTTCGATCAGCTACTTTCAGGAGGCCGTGTAGTTATAAAGGATAATGTAGGGCTTGGTGCACTTTGTACTATAGACAAAGGTGTTACCGGAGACACTACCATTGGCGAAGGCACGAAAATTGATAATCAGGTACATATTGGCCATGATACTGTTATTGGTAAAAAATGCCTTATTGCAGCCCAAACCGGTATTGCGGGATGTGTGGTAATTGAGGATGAAGTTACCATTTGGGGTCAGGTAGGTACAACCAGCGGAATAACCATAGGAAGTAAAGCAGTATTATTTGCACAGTCTGGAATTAGTAAATCGCTGGAAGGCGGTAAGGTTTACTTTGGTACTCCGGCAGAAGAGTCGAGAGAAAAGCTTAAACAGATGGCTTACGTTAAACGTATACCTGAGATAATAGAAAAACTTAAATAAGATGGAGGCAAAAGAACTGGTTAAAGAGTATTATAATTCCGGTGCATACAGAAATGTGGAGGCCATGAAACGTTTTATTCATAATGACCTTGTGCTGCAATGGCACAGTTCTAAAGGCTACCTTGAACTTGATAAAAACGATTTACTGGCACTGGCACAGGAACTCGGTAAGTCATATGTTTCTTCCCGCGTTGCTATTTCACATATTATTGAAGAAGAAGGAAATGTGTGTGTAAGATATACACATTATGTCCATGCTTTTGAAAATCCTGATGAGGAAATGGTACTGGCTAACTTTATGATTATTTGGGAAGTAAAAGACAATCAATTTTATAAAGGCTACTTAATGAGTCAGTTAGGTTAATTTAAATTAACCCCGAGTTTATAAAGGTTATTTTGTTAGGTAAAGTTTAGGTATTTGTAACTTAAAAAGTCAAAATTATGCTGTAGGCTTTTTTTGATGAAATAACTCTATAAAAATTAAAAAAAGCTTTATATATAATTAGTAAAAAGCTATTTTTGCAATGCGATTTAAAAAATAATTTAAAAAATATATCATGAGTGTTCTGGTTAATAAAGATTCCAAAATAATTGTACAGGGATTCACAGGAAGCGAAGGTACTTTCCACGCTACCCAAATGATTGAATATGGCACTAACGTTGTAGGTGGTGTAACGCCTGGTAAAGGTGGTACTACTCACTTAGACCGTCCTGTTTTTAATACTGTAAAAGATGCAGTTGATGTTGCAGGTGCTGATACATCTATAATCTTTGTTCCGCCGGCATTTGCTGCTGATGCAATTATGGAAGCTGCTGAAGCTGGTATCAAAGTAATTATCGCTATTACTGAAGGTATTCCTGTAGCAGATATGATTAGAGCTTACGATTATATTAAAGATAGAGATTGCCGTTTAGTAGGGCCTAACTGTCCGGGTGTAATTACTCCGGGTGAAGCTAAAGTTGGTATTATGCCGGGCTTTGTATTCAAAAAAGGTACAGTAGGTATTGTGTCTAAATCAGGTACTCTTACTTATGAAGCTGCAGACCAGGTTGTAAAACAAGGTTTAGGTATCACTACAGCTATCGGTATTGGTGGTGACCCAATCATTGGTACTACTACTAAAGAAGCTGTTGAGCTTTTAATGAATGATCCAGAAACTGAAGCTATCATCATGATTGGTGAGATTGGTGGTCAGCTTGAGGCTGATGCTGCTAAATGGATCAAGGCAGACGGTAACAGAAAACCGGTTATTGGTTTCATCGCCGGAGAAACTGCTCCAAAAGGTAGAACAATGGGTCACGCAGGTGCAATTGTTGGTGGTGCTGATGATACAGCTGAAGCTAAAAAACGCATCATGAGAGAGAACGGAATTCACGTTGTTGACTCTCCTGCAGAAATTGGTAAAAAAGTAAAAGAAGTTTTAGGATAATTTCTTTCCCTATAAAATTAAAGCCTCACATAATGTGAGGCTTTTTTATTTAGCCCAATTTATCTAATACGCTTTTCAGGTCTATGGCATTATCGAAAAAGTCTTTCCACAAATCGCCTTTCTTCTTAATTCTTTCTCTTATGGTATTTATGTTGTAAGCTTTTAAATCTAGTTTATTGGTAAGTTCGCTCCAGTCTAAAGGCGTACTTACCGTTGCTCCTTCACGAGGACGTAGAGAGTAGGCACAGGCCATAGTTTTACCTTTTCCGTTTTGAAGATAATCCAGATATATCTTGCCTTTTCTTTTCGATGGTGACCTTTCCAAGCTGGTTATATCGGGCAAGGCCTTATTAACATGCTGACTGATGATGTGTGAGAAATCACGGGTTTGATTGTATGTATATTTTGGCAATACAGGGATAAAAACATGGAGGCCTTTACCTCCGGAGGTTTTTAAATATCCTTTTATACCAATACTATCGAGTATTTCATTTACCTTTTTTGCTGTAGTTACCAAGTCTTTTATTGAGGCTTCGTTGGGGTCCAAATCAAATATAATATAGTCGGGATTATTAAGGCTACCTAATCTGCTGCTCCAGGGGTTTATTTCAATACAACCCCAGTTTGCCATAAACAGCAACGTTTCTTTATCCTGGCAGATAAGATACTCTATAGTTTCTCCGGTTGATTTAGATTTAAGTTTTCGGGTTTTAATCCAGTTTGGAACAGCACCGGAAACATCCTTTTGGAAAAACCCCTGATCTTTTATTCCGTTTGGGTTTCTTCTTAGCGATTGTGGCCTGTCTATAATGAAAGGGAGTATATATTGTGCCATTTCCTTGTAATACTCAATTACATCGCCTTTGGTTATCTTTTCTTTGGGCCAGAATATTTTATCTGTATTGGTAAATTCTACCTTATCAGTATCAGTATCTTTTTTCTTCTTTAGGGTAGTTTTTTTATCCGGATTTATATTTTTGTTGGTTTCGCGTACTACGTCTTTGGCATCTTTATCATTTCTCAAAGCAATGAATACGGGATGCCTCAGGCTCCCACTTTCAGTCCATTCAGAATATTTAATTTGTGCCACAAGGGTAGGTGTTACCCAATGCACATTCTTTTCACCAGTCTCTCCTGAAAAAGGAGATGTTTTTCGCTCTATTTTTTCAAGTTGGGTATGAAGCTCCATTAATAAGTCATCATTAAAACCGGTTCCAACTTTTCCTGCATATATCAGTTTATCTCTATCATAAAATCCAATAAGAAGTGCGCCGAAACCTTTTCGTGAACCCTGAGGTTCGGTATAACCGCCTATAACCATTTCCTGCTCGTTGGTTACTTTTATTTTAAGCCAGTCTGCAGACCTTTTGCTTAAATGGTAACGGGAATCTGCTTTTTTAGCAATAAGTCCTTCACTCTTTCTCTTTTGGGCTTCCTTTAATGCCTTTGTGCCCTTGCCAACAGTATGTTCTGAATATACTATTACATCTGATTTAGGAAGCAGGGCTTTTAGTATTTTTTTACGGTTTAGAAGTTCAAGGCCGGTAAGGTCATATGCGTTAAAATATAATATGTCAAAAACATAACATTTTAAAGTACCTCTGTCAGGCTCATCCTGATAGTATTGCAGCCATTGAAAATGACTTTTACCCTTAGAGTCTTCCACGACAATTTCACCGTCCAGTATTACATCCTCTTTTATTATTGAAAAAGCTTCAGCCAGTTCAGGATATTTTTTGTTGAAGGAAATACCGTTTCTTGATACTAGGTTTACTTTCCCTTTTTTTATTTCGATAAGTGCCCTGTAGCCGTCAAACTTATTCTCAAATATCCACTCGGCGTTATCAAAAACTTCATCGGTTAGGGTAGCAAGTTGTGGTCGCCAGTCTTTTGGAAAGGATTTCAGTTTTTTTGCATTGCTAACGTCATCAGCACTAAATACTGTATTACTTTTGTCAGACTCTGAAAGAATATTATCGTTGTTACTCTTTTTATTTTTCTTAGGGGAACTTTCCCAAGTATCTGAATCTTTATCTTTTTCAATCTGGTTTAAAGTTCTTCCTGTCAGAACGGAGTGTTGGTCAAAATCTTTTTTAGTAACAAATTCATCTTTCCCTTTCATTAAAAGCCACTCTTTGTCCTTACCCTTCATATGCACTAAATGATACGAACCTTTAAGTTTGTCTCCGTTTAGAACTACCTTTATATTTCCTTCGGCATATTGCTGTTTCAGTATTTTTTCGCTTTCTGTTGCATTGTCACTGCCTTCGGCTAAATAAGTCCCTGTATCCCAAACCATAACCGTACCGCCACCATATTGCCCTTTCGGAATTGTCCCTTCAAAATCAATATAATCCATAGGATGGTCTTCCACGTGCATTGCAAGTCTCTTTACAGTGGTATCTGCCGAAGGTCCTTTCGGTACCGCCCAACTTACTAAAACACCATCTATTTCGAGCCGGAAATCATAATGCAGGTGAGAGGCATCGTGTTTTTGTACTACGAAATGCAACTCCTTTCCGACTTTTTTTATTTTACCTTTTGGCTCGGCGGTTTTAGAAAAATCCCTTTTCTTATTGTATTCGGATAATTTCATGACTATTAATTTTTAATAGCTGCCAGGCTTGCCTTAAGCTGTTCCAGCAAATCATCTTTTGCAGCCGCGGTTTTTCTTCGTTTTCTTGGGGCTGGCTCTTTAGCTCCGGATTTTGCCGTAGCTTTCTTTTTAATCATCTTTATAAGCTCTGCTTTATAGGTGTCTTTATACTTTTCAGGTTCAAACTTATCTGTAAGCTGATCGATAATGGAGAGAGCCATGTCCAGCTCTTTCTTAGTGATTTTTATGTTTGAAGGTATCTTTGCATCACCGGGATCTCTTAGCTCATCATTAAATCGTATTTGTATTAAAAGTATAACATTATCTTCAACTTTCAATATACCCAAGTGTTCGGTAGTACGCATAATAAACTTGCATAGCCCCACTTTTTCCGATTTTTTAAGTGCTTCCCTCAGTAAGGCATACACTTTTTTAGCTTCCTTGGCAGGTTCTATTATATAGGGCTTTTCCAGATATTTAGAAGGGATTTCCTCTTCCTTTATAAATTCAAAGATATCTATGGTTTGTGTTTTTTCGGGTGAAGCTTTTTTAAAGTCATCCTTATCTAAAACGACATAATCACCGTTTTCCTTTCTGTAACCTTTGGCAATTTCCTCCCAAGGCACTTCCTTACCGTCTTTTTTACAAACACGCACATACTGGATAGGGCATTGGTCTTTTTGCCTTATCATATCCAGATCAATCCTGTGCGGACTTGTACCACTATATAATCTTACGGGAATATTAACCAACCCAAAACTGATGCTTCCTTTCCATAGTGCTTTCATAATAAGTTTTTTTAAGGTTAACTATAAAAGCCATAAGCCGGTATATACCGGCCATAGCTTATAAATCGCGTTATTTTTGTTTACTTAGTTTTCAGTAGCTTCAAAATTTATTTTGTTGTAAGCATTATCAGTTAACTTTTGGTCGGCTGCTTTTTCTTCCATTAGTGATTCATGAAGAATTTTTGCTGCTTCATCATAACCAAGTGTTTTTGCAAAAGCACATAATGTACCGTAAGTTGCTATCTCATAATGCTCTACTTTTTGTGCGGCAGCTATAATACCTGCATCTCTTACTGCTCCCGGTTCGGTGCTTTCCAATATGTCTTCTCCTTCTTTAAGTAATCCTGCCATAGCTTCACATTTTTTTCCTGATGCTTTTTTTCCTGCTAGTTCAAAAACCTTTTCCAGCCTTTCAATCTGGCCCTCTGTTTCAGTCATGTGACTTTCAATTGTATCGCTAAGGCTTTTTGTAGTGGCATTTTTAGCCATTTTAGGTAAAGCTTTTAAAAGTGCTTTTTCGGCCCAGTAAATGTCTTTAAGGCTATCTATATAAAGATCGTGTAATGCTTCTGCGGCAATAGATTTAGATTTTACTTTTCCTGCTGCTGCATTTTTAGCAGGTGTATTTTTTTTAGCTGTTGTTTTTGTTGCTGTTTTCATATTTTTTATATTTAAATGATTAGCTTGTTATTGCTTTTTAAGTAAAGTTAGATAAGAGTTAATGTGTTGATTATTAATTAAATCATAAATGTGTTAGGTATAACATTTAATTAACTGCTAATGCTATATCTTGCTTAAAATTGACTTAAGGAATACCTAATTTTTTTGTTTTGTTTATGAAAAAAGCTTTTCCGCCACTTGTGAATGAAAAGTGTAAAATATTGATATTGGGTACAATGCCCGGAGAAAAATCTTTAGAGCTACAACAATATTATGGTAATAAGGGGAATCAGTTCTGGAGGCTGCTTTTCACGTTACTGAATACTGAATTTACCCACGATTATGACAAACGTAAAGCATTGCTTGAACAACATAATATTGCTTTGTGGGATGTTTTGGAAATATGTGAGCGGGAGGGAAGCCTTGATAGTAATATAAAGAATGAAACATTTAATGATTTTGAGAGTTTTTATATAAACTATCCTAATATTAAATATGTATTTTTTTCGAGTAAGAATGCTGCTAAATACTATGATAAATATGTAGGCAGAAAACCGGATATAAATTATGAAATACTGCCTTCGCCAAGTGGGGCAAACGCCACAAAATCGTTTAGTGAAAAGTTAGAGGAATGGTCTAAAAAAATTTTGCCACTGATTTAAAAACCAATGGCAAAAATTTTTCGTGATTGTTTAAATTGCTCACGACATAAAATACCTCCTTAACCTTTTTTGTCGGTAACTTCTAATTCCGGCTTCTATAAGGAGCTTTAGCCTGTTTTTAAAGTTGTTCAGTGTCATAATAAGTGGGGTTGATTTTGATACTTGCAAGTTCCGTATTTACTTTTTAAATAAGCCTAATATTATATTAAATTTTTATTAAAAGTTTCTGTTAATAAATGAGTATTTATAATTTTATTAACGCATTAATTCTTATATTATTGTACTTTAATAAAACATTACTTACGTAATTATCTAAAAAATGGATTTTAAGTATAAAAAAAGCTACCGAAGGGTAGCTTAACATCTTAACTTTCAACAGCAAACTGTGAGTAGTAGAGATTTTTATAATAACCCTCATCACGGTTAATGAGTTCGTAGTGTGTGCCTTCTTCCACAATTTTACCCTGATCCATAACTATAATCTTATCGGCATTAATAATTGTGGCCAGCCTGTGTGCTATAACTATTGATGTTCTACCGGCAGTAATTGTTTCGGTAGCAGTTTGTATAAGCTCTTCTGAATAAGTATCGATAGACGAAGTAGCCTCATCAAGGATAAGTATGCTTGGGTTGCTTACATAAGCCCTTAAAAAGGCAATAAGCTGTCTCTGTCCGGACGAAAGCATTACACCTCTTTCTTTTACATTATAGTCGTACCCGTTAGGCAGACTCATAATAAAGTCGTGTACACCTATGTTTTTTGCGGCTGTAATAACATGTTCGCGCGTAATTTCCGGATTGTTGAGCGTTATATTATTATAAATAGTATCGGCAAAAAGGAATACATCCTGAAGAACTATGGCAATTTGCCTGCGCAGGCTTTCCAGGTTAAAGTCGTTAATGTTAGTGCCGTCTATACTTATGCTTCCGCCATTTATTTCATAAAAACGGTTTAACAAGTTTATAATGGTAGATTTACCTGCACCAGTAGCACCTACAATAGCAATAGTTTCTCCCGCCTTAACCTTAAGGTTAATCCCTTTGATTACTTCTTCATTATCTACATAGCTAAAGTGTACATCTTTAAAATCAAGATTGCCTTTAAAGTGAGTTGCTATAAGCGTACCGGCATCCTGTACCTGCATTTCTGAATCTAACAATTCCAATACTCTGTCTGAAGCTATTATTCCCATCTGAAGCTCATTAAATTTATCCGCAATCTGTCGTAAAGGGTTAAACAGCATGCTTATAAACATTAGGTAAGCAAACAGGTCTCCCGGAGTTGTTACATTATCTCCGTTAAGAATACTCACACCACCATACCATATTATTATACCTAATGTTACTGAGGATATAATATCGGCAATAGGGAAGAAGATAGAGTTATACAATATGTTTCTTAACCAGGCTTTATTATGTTTCCTGTTTATATCCTGAAACTTTTCGTATTCAATTTTTTCACGATTAAACAGCTGAACGATTTTCATACCCGTAATACGTTCCTGTACAAAAGTATTCAGGTTTGCTATCTGTGCACGAACCTCCTCAAAAGCACTTTTCATCTTGATTTGGAAAACCCTTGTAGCGTACAACAGTATAGGCATAGCCAGTAATACAATAATCGTAAGCTTCCAGTTCATGTAGAACATAAAGCCAAGGATAACTATCATTTTTAATAAGTCGCTTATTATCATGAAAAGTCCCTGACTGAATATTCGTGCTATCGATTCGATATCAAATACCGTACGGGTAACAAGCTTTCCTACAGGTTCATTGTCAAAAAACTTCATTTTAAAGCGTGAAATGTGCATAAACAGTTTTTCACGAATATCTTTTACAATGTCCTGACCCAGCCAGTTTGCCCAGTATACAAAATAAAACTGTGATGCTACCTCAAACATAAGTGCAGCACCCATAAGCACTATATAGAATAATAGTCCGGTTTCATCTTTAGGGTCGATGTATTCGTCAACCGTTCTTTTTAAAAGATAAGGCCTTATTGCTGCAAATAGTGAAAGGGATACCGCAAAAACAACAACGAGATAGTAACGTGTGCGGTAAGGCTTTGCAAATTTTAAAACCTTTTTTAATGATGTGGATTTTATAGCTTTCATATTAATCTTCCTGTATATAAGGGTATGCTACTTTTGTTAAGTATAACCCGTGTGCAGGGACCGAGAAGCCGGCTTTATTTCTGTCGCGGCTTTCAATAATTTCCCTGAAATCCTGTAAGGTAATCTTGCCAAGGCCCACATTTACAAGTGTACCTACAATAGCCCTTACCATATTTCTTAAAAATCGGTCGGCAGCAACGGTAAAAACAAGATTGTTGCCTTCCTTTTTCCAGTTTGCTTCCATAATAACGCAGTTAAACGTTCTTACGTCTGTATGCGTTTTAGAAAAGCACTTAAAATCTTTATACTCAAAAAGAATTTTGGCTGCCTCATTCATCTTATCCATATCTAACGGATGAAAATGAAACCAGCTGCCTTCGCCAATAAAGGCATCCTTAAAAGTATGTATATGATACTCATAAGTCCTGCTTGTAGCATCAAAACGGGCATGAGCATCGTCATGCAGTGGTATAAGCCTGTATACTACAATGTCCTTTGGTAAAAAAGAGTTGAGTTTTTGAGTTAAGAAGTCACTGTTAATCACACTGTCGTAATCAAAGTGGGCATACATCTGTTTGGCATGTACACCGGTATCGGTACGACCGGCTCCCGTAACATCAATAGGTTGTTTTAGCAGGGTAGAGAGGGCTTTGTTTAATACTTCCTGTACCGAAATACTATGTGGCTGATACTGCCATCCATGATAATTTTTTCCGTTGTAAGCAAATTCAATAAAATACCTCAAAACCTGTAGCTAATTTTTTATACAAAGATACTCTTTTTTAAATATCGCAGGCGCAAAGTTACAGACAGGCAAAGTAATAAATTTAATTATTTAACAGTGTTAAATTTGAGTTAGGTTTGGAATATAAACAGTTTAAAAAAGTAAAAAAAATTAATGATATAGTTTTAAAATTAATTAATATTTTGATAGAAAGTTGAGCCACTTAAAAGGAATTTGAATTTAATAAAGGAGTAATATAACTAAATAGTCACTTTATTGAAAATTATAATTTATTTATTTATTTTGATTAAAATGGTACAATGTTAAATATCCGTGTATTTATTGTGTTATTGTTGTATAAATATATTTAAAATTAACATTTTATTATGATTTGTTAATAGTAATCTTTTTTTAAAATTGTAATCTTTAATTTGAAGCTGAAGACTTTGATAGATTTGGTTTTGATGAGGATTATGAGATTAATGGTTTGCGAGTTAGAGCTGGTGATTATACCCCTGTAATAACTTCTACTGAAATAAGAATAACTGTAGATTTAGTAATTTAATGAAGAAAATAAAATTTTTTGTTTTTCTGTGTTGTTTTATAACACAATTAAACCATGCTCAAGCTTTTTTTCAAACAACGGAAGAATATCTTGATATAACGGTCAAAAAAACACAATTTGATAGAAGTAAAATTCTCATAGAGGACTTTATAAATATTGATGGTTTTGCAGACGATGTGGTTAATAACCATCTTTTTACCTTTTACGGCATTGCGTATAATGACGAAATTTTTAGTGCAGCTCAAATGGAAAACCCAAGTTGTTGGGGACAATTTCGAGATTTGTGCCAAAGCATTAATGTAGGAGATAGTAATGTAAATAATAGAAAAATAATTGATATATCTTATTTAAGAAATATACATTTTGATAAGGATAAAAAGACAGTTATTTTTATTTATGGTAGTGACTTGACAAAACGAAATATTAAAAAGCATATAACTCCTATTTTAGAGCAAATCCAAAAAGACCCTTCTTTTGATTACATAGTATTGTCTTTGGATTACCCTATGATAAAGAAACATTAAATTTTGAACAAAAGAAAGGGTAACTTAATTGTTACCCTTTTACTTTATTAAAAGTATTGCATTTAATAATTAGTTTTAATTATGCATTACCCAAATAAATTCAATACCGAATTCATCAGGATTACCATATCCACCACTACAGCTATTGTAACATTATTAAAAATGCCTTAATTTTATTGCTTTTTCTTGAAGTGATTCGTAAATGAATAATTTAGCTAAAGAAATTGGGCCCTAAAACTTGTTTACTATATAAACCATACTTATTTACCCCAACCATCCTTCACGGTCAAGGCTTCTGTACTGTATAGCTTCTGATATATGTTGTGGTTCAACATTTGGAGAGCTGTCCAGATCAGCAATGGTTCGCGAAACTTTTAAAATCCTGTCATACGCACGAGCAGAAAGGTTTAACCTTTCCATAGCCGTTTTTAATAACAACAATGAAGTTTCATCCAGTTCACAGTATTCACGAATCTGCTTCGTACTCATCTGTGCATTGTAATGTGTATTTTCCAGATGCTCAAAACGCCTCGTTTGTATTTCCCTTGCTTGTGTAACTCTTTTACGAATCTCCACACTGCTTTCAGCCACCTGTTTATCAGAGAGTTTTTCAAAAGGTACAGGAGTTACCTCAATATGTATATCAATCCTGTCTAGTAACGGACCTGATATTTTACTTAAATAGCGTTGCATTTCATGCGGAGAGGAACTTACAGGAGCATCAGGATCATTAAAATAACCTCCCGGACTAGGGTTCATACTGGCAACTAACATAAATGATGACGGATAGGTAATGGTAAACTTGGCTCTTGAAATGGTTACTTCCCTGTCTTCAAGTGGCTGGCGCATTACTTCCAGTACTTCTCGTTTAAATTCGGGTAGCTCATCTAAAAAGAGTACACCATTGTGAGCCATAGATATTTCTCCCGGCTGAGGGAAACTACCACCGCCTACCAATGCCACATTCGATATAGTGTGATGTGGGCTCCTGAATGGGCGTTGGTTCATTAAGCCAACATCTTTTATCTTTCCTGCCACACTGTGTATCTTGGTTGTTTCCAGTGCTTCCTTAAGAGTCATAGGAGGGAGGATGCTGGGTAATCGTTTAGCCAGCATTGTTTTACCTGCTCCCGGCGGACCTATAAGTATAATGTTATGTCCGCCTGCTGCTGCAATTTCCATACAGCGTTTAATACTTTCCTGTCCCTTCACATCGGCAAAGTCAAACTCAGGAAAGTCGAGTGTTTTATAAAATTCTTCGCGTGTATTTATTACTGTAGGTTGTACGGTAGCATTCCCGTTAAAGAAATCTATTATTTCGGTTACGTTTTCAATTCCGTATACATCCAGCCCGCTAACAATAGCAGCTTCCTTTACGTTTTGTTTCGGCAGGAAAAAACCTTTAAAACCTTCTTCTTTGGCTTTTATGGCAATAGGTAACACTCCTTTAATAGGCTGAAGGCTTCCGTCAAGAGAAAGCTCACCCATAATGATGTATTTATCAACATCTTCTGATGGTATTTGCCCGGAAGCAGCAAGAATGCCTATAGCAAGGGTAAGGTCGTATGCAGAGCCTTCTTTCCTTAAGTCGGCCGGAGCCATATTTATGGTTATCTTTTTACCGGGTAACTGGTAACCGTTGTTCTTTAACGCGGCAGCTATGCGGTAGCTGCTTTCTTTCACGGCATTATCGGGCAACCCCACAAGGTGATAACCAATTCCTTTATCAATATTTACTTCAACGGTTATTGTTGTGGCTTCAACTCCAAATACGGCGCTTCCAAATACTTTTATAAGCATATTATAAGGTAAGGTTTTAAAAAGTGGCCTAAAAGTAAGAAATTAATTATTTATTTTAATTTGATTTTCTATAAATTGTGCTGATAAATTATTGTAAAAATATGAGAACAACCACATCTTTATTACTGCTTTTTTTTATTTCATCATTATGTTTCTCTCAACAGGCATATATAACTGCGACAGATATGATATATACTGGTTCGCAATGGTATACAGAGAATTATCTTTATGAAATAAATTTAAACGATTTAAGCCTGCAAGAGATTAACACCTGTAATTCAAACTCTTATTATAGTAATGCAATTAAAGATATAGGTATAGACAGTAATAATAGTATTTATTATTGTAAGTCTACTGATTTCTATGTAATAAGTATAAATGGAAATGAATACTGTGAAAGTATTTATAATACAGTTTATTATCCCCTAAACTCATTATGTGTGGCAGGTAGTTCTATTTATGCAACAGGTTATACAAATAATAATGCCTATATGTATCAATATAATATTGAGCTCGAAACATTTGAAGTTATGGGTTCTCTACCTAATAATATACGTCCGCTTGGAGACTTGTTTTTTTATGAAAACAAATTATTTTTAGTTTGTCAAGAAACAGATTCTTCTTTTTATGAAATATACCAAATAAATATGCAGAATGTTTCGGAAAGTTGCCCCTATATGAGCTTTGAGGATTATTTGCCTGAAGGGTATCATCCAAATGGTGCATTTAGCATAAATAATGGAGATAGTTCAACACCCTATATAGTTGTTTACAGTACTTATCTGGACAATAGTACTTTGCATGAACTTGATTTACAAAATAAAATACTTTATCCGCAGGTAATGGAATTACCCGGAAAAGTAGAAGGTGCAGCCGCATTATATGATTTATTCTCTACAGATGCTGTTTGCAATAGTCTGGATATACCGGATACTAGGCAGGCAAGTAACTACATCAATATTACTAATCCTGTAACCAATAAAATTGAGATTGAAACTAACATAAGCCAAAATGATATTTTGGAATCACGATTATATGATATTTCAGGAAGAATTATCAGGGATTTCAGTAGCAAAAGTTTCGATGAATTTTATGTTTCAGGTGCGTCTTCCGGGACTTATATATTAGAACTTAAATTAAGCACCGGACAGAGAATCTCAAAAAAGATTATTATTGAATAGCTTTTAAATCCTTTTTAACCCAATGCCACTAAATTTCTTACTATCTTTAGTAGATAACCAAGAGTAACAACGAAAAATGGCAAACAATAAGTTGGTAATTATAGGTGGTGATGCCGCCGGTATGACTGCTGCATCTAAAGTAAGAAGGGAACAACCTGAAAGGGAAATCATAGTTTTTGAAAAATCAGATTACACATCTTATTCGGCTTGCGGTATACCTTATTTTGTTTCGGAAAAGGTTAAGACCTATGAAGAACTTATTGTACGAAGTCCTGAAACTTTCAGGAATAAATATAATATCGATGTGCGCACTCAACATCTTGTTCTTGAGGTTGACACTGATAATAAAAAAATCAAAGTATTAAACAAAAAAGAGGATAAGGAGTTATGGGAAAGTTATGACCAGTTACTAATTGCCACTGGAGGTAAGGCTTTTTGTCCTGATGTAAAAGGATATGATTCTGAAAATGTTTTTGGTGTTACCACGCTTAAAAGCGGTATCAATATAGAATGCTATATTGAGGAAAAGAAACCTAAAAATGCGGTAATAGTAGGAGGTGGGTATATTGGTCTTGAAATGGCTGAAGCGCTTTTAGAGCGCGGACTTGAAGTTACCATGATTAACCGGTCTGAACAGGTTATGAATACTCTTGATCCCGATATGGGAGAATTGGTATCGGAAGCTATAATAGGATTAGGTGTAAAGTTACTTGTAAATGAGGAATTGGCAGGTTTTGAGGTGAATAATGGTAAAGTAACTTCCGTAATAAGTAACAAACGAAATATCCCTACAGATATGGTTGTTTTAGGGATGGGTTCCCGACCTAATACCGATTTTTTGAAGGGAAGTGCTGTTGAGCTAGACAGCAAAGGTGCTATTAAGGTTAATGCCCAACAACAAACAAATATTCCTGATGTTTGGGCTGCCGGAGACTGTGCGCTGACCCATCATTTGGTAAGTAAGGAGCAGGTGTATATTGCCTTGGGTACAATTGCTAATAAAACCGGACTTGTAGCCGGAGGTAGTATAGCCGGAGAGAAGGCAGTATTTCCAGGTGTAGTGGGTACTGCAGTGTGTAAAGTATGCAGTTATGAAGTTGCCCGTACGGGATTATTAGAGAAGCAATTGCAAAAATTGAATATTGATTATGTAACGGCAAAAATAGAAAGCCGAACAAGAGCACATTATTATCCGGGTTCCAAGAAGATAGTTGTTAAGCTCCTTGCCGAGAAAAATAGCGGAAGGTTATTGGGAGGACAGATAATAGGAGAGGAGGGAGCAGCAAAACGTATTGATGTACTGGCAACTGCTTTAACCCACAATCTTACGCTTCAAAACATTATTGATTTAGATTTATCATATGCGCCTCCATTTTCCCCGGTTTGGGATCCTGTACAGACAGCAGCAAGGAAACTAATTAATGATATATAAATAAAAAGCCCTCAACATAGAGGGCTTTTTACTATTTTTTAAAGTTTGCAGTTCCTTCCTGCAACCAGTTTAAATATTCCTGTATATCCGGAGTGTAAGCAACCGGTTCGTTAAGGTTACTTCCTTCATGATTCATTAGAACATAGAATGGCCTTGCATTGGTTTTGTATTTTGAAATTTCAAAATCACTCCATTTTTCACCATATGTTTCAATCTTTTTACCTGTTTCAGATACATACTGCTCACTTTCCGGAAGATCTTTTTCATCATCACAATAAAGAGAAATAAGTACTACATCATTCTTTAAGATTGAAAGTATAGCCGGGTCAGACCAAACAAGCTCTTCCATTTTACGACAGTTAACACATGTATATCCTGTAAAGTCAAGCATAACAGGTTTGTTCATTTCTTTAGCATAGGCTAAACCTTTGTCATAATCCTCAAAAGCTATAATACCATGAGCGGCTAAATTAGCTCCTTCAGGTAATTTATCTAAAGAAACAGCCGCACCCGATCCGCCTATACCGAAAGGTGATTCACTGTATTTTAATGAAGGAGGGAAGGCGCTGATTAATTTTAATGGCGCACCCCATAACCCCGGAACTAAATAAACAGTAAATGCCATTGATATAATACCTAAAAGCATTCTTCCTACTGATAAGTGCGATAGCGGACTATCATGAGGTAAAGAGAATTTTCCGAAAAGGTATAATGTTAGGGCTGCAAATATCGCCACCCAAATAGCTATAAATACTTCTCTTTCGATAAGGTGTAATTGTAAAACAAGGTCAGCATTTGATAAAAATTTAAATGCTAAAGCTAACTCAATGAAACCAAATACAACTTTTACTGAGTTAAGCCATCCTCCTGATTTTGGAAGGTTGCTCATTAAACTAGGGAAAATAGCAAACAACATAAACGGCATTGCTAAACCAAGCCCAAAACCAAACATAGCAATGGTAAGTAAAGTTGCTCCGCCTTCTGTAGAAAGTACACTACCTAATATAAAGCCTAAAGCTGGACCTGTACATGAAAACGATACAATGATAAGAGTTAATGCCATGAAGAACACGCCTAGTAAACCACCAAGGTTTGATGCGTTATCTGCCTTGTTGGCAAGGCTGTTAGGCATTGTTATTTCAAAGGCTCCAAAGAATGAAATTGCAAATACTACAAATATTATAAAGAAGAAAAGATTTAGGTAAACGTTTGTAGAAATGTTAGCAAATATGTTTGGATCAAGTCCTTCAAATATGTGGAAAGGCAGGGATATCAATACATAAATAACAATGATGCAAAGACCGTAGAATACTGCATTGAATTTACCTTTTGTCTTACTTGTATTTTGTTTTATAAAGAAGCTTACAGTCATAGGTATCATAGGGAATACACATGGTGTAAAGGTTACCAGTATACCTGCTATAAGTGTCCCTATAAAAATTCCCCATGGATCATTCTTTTCTTCTTCTTTTTTTTTATTATCACTGCCTTCAGATGCAGAAGCTTTAACCTCTTCTTTATTACCGGCAGGAACAACAACTTCCTCAAAGTTTTTTACTTCTTTAACAGTAAGGTCTTTAAGGTTTACTACAAATAGATTTTCGCCCCATATACAAGACTCCTTACAAACCTGATAATTAAGAACAACCTGTACAAGAGCAATATCAGGGTTTGATATTTTTATAGTTTGCTGTAGATGAGCTTCTTTTTCAAAAAAGGTTTCTTCAACACCAAAGGTATCATTAAACTCTTTTTTAGTTTCGCTTTCGGTAGCTTTACCTACGGCTTCATAGTTATTTTCAGAATTATTGAAGCTAACTTCAAGGGGAAGTCCGCCACCATCAGCAGAAAACTGAGAGTACATATGCCAGTGCTCGTCAATTGTTGCGTCAAAAGATATAATATATTCTGTGTCTGATTTTTTTTCAACTTTGGATTTCCATTTTACCGGCTCCAGAATTTGTGCACTTCCTGCTATAAATGAAAACAGGAACAAGAATAGTAAAGCAGCTTTTTTCATTTTAATTTATAAAACTTCTATTTTTAAAATTTGTGTTGTTTGGTCGGTAACCTTAAATCGTTCATCGGCACGTTTATTAATGATCCAGACAACCTGATCACCAGAACAAAGCAGCCAGGTTTTCTCTTTTTCACTTAATGACATTTTTTCATCCTTAAAATATTTAGAGACCTTTTTCCTTTGTCCTTTCATGCCGGCGGGACAAAAATAGTCACCTTCCTTGCATTTCCTTGCAAATAACGGGAATTTTAACGTAGCAGCATCCACGTAAATTGCATTATTCTCAATTTTTTTTAATGTTTTATTAACACTTATCAACCTTATATGAAACGGCTGTGATATTTCTGTTATACCTTCGGGTATTTCATAAACATTTGTAACAGGTTCTACGATATGTTCCAAAATAAGGTATTCCCTGTCTTTTAACAGCCTGTACCTATCGGACAATACCAGTTTGCCAGATTGTGAGTCAGATAATTCATAAATGTCATCCCACGCTGTAAAACCAAACGGATTTAACCATTGGTATAAATAGGCCTTATAGTTAGGTAATCTTTTAAGCTCATTTATATTAATAAGCTTTTGATTTTCTTTTTCTGTAACAACCTGTTTATAAACTAATACCGATGCATCTTCAGCAAGCGATTGTGTTTGCTGTAAATGTATAAGAGTATCCTGAAATGAGTCCATAAAAGATGGATTCAGGGATTTTAAAACAGGAACCACATCATGACGTAGTTTGTTTCTCATGTATTTATTTGAGGCATTACTACTGTCTTCCCTCCAACTGATATTATTTTCCTTGGCATATTCCTCAATTTCATATCTGCTGAAAGGAAGTAACGGACGAATAATTTTATCGTTTTGTTGTGGTATGCCGGTAAGCCCTTCAATTCCTGTGCCACGGCTAAGATTTATTAGAAAAGTTTCCAGGCTATCATCTAGATGGTGTGCGGTAAGAAGATAATCCAACTGCTTTTCCTTCATCAAATCGTAAAACCAGTTATATCTTAACTGTCTTGCAGCCAGTTGAATGGATAGTTTAAAATCTGAAGCATATTTATTTGTATCAAAATGAGTTACAAATATTTTTATATTATTTTGAGTAGCGTAGTCTTTAATGAAATTCTCATCTCCGTCACTTTCTTCTCCTCTTAAACCGAAATTGCAGTGAGCAATAGTAATGTCATAATTCAGTTTTTGGAAAAGATTTGCCAAAACCATACTGTCTATACCACCACTTATGGCAAGTAACAGTTTTTTATCCTGTAAAAAAGGAAGGTTTTGATTTAGATGTTTCTGCAGTTTTAAAAGCATCTCCAAAAGTAATGAATTTTTGAATTTAAGACACTACTCTAAAACACTCCTCATGGCACGTGCTTTAAGCAGGCATTCTTCATATTCCTTTTCAGGTATGGCTTTAGATGTGATGGCACTACCAACAGAAAATGAAATATATTTATTTTCTTCGTTATAAAGTATACTCCTTATTACCACATTAAAATCAAAATCTCCGGTAGGGGTAAAGTAACCTACAGCACCACTGTAAAGTCCGCGTTTGGTTTCCTCAAGGTTTTCAATAATCTGCATGGCCGAAATTTTTGGTGCACCCGTCATGCTTCCCATAGGGAATGAGGTCCTGATTGTATCTACAGATTTAAATTCTGAATCCAGTCTTGATACAACTGTTGATATTAAATGGTGAACCTGCTTAAAGGTGTAAGCACCACATAACTCCTCCACACTAACCGAACCTTTTTTTGCAGTTCTTGACAAATCATTACGCACGAGGTCAACAATCATAATATTTTCCGATCGTTCCTTTTCGTTTTGTGTCAGTTCCAGTTTTATGGCTTCATCTTCAACTGCATCAGTACTTCGCCTTGCTGTTCCTTTTATAGGTTGAGAGATAATTTTCTCTTCTTCTTTTCTGATATATCTTTCCGGGGAAGCGGATAGCAAATAATGCTTATGGTTTTTAAAGAACGCTGCAAAAGGAGGTTCTGATATGGCATTTAAAGCCAGATATTTATAGAACGGATTAATAACAGCATTTTCAGCATAAAACTCCATACAAAAGTTAGCCTCATATATATCACCAACGTGTATATGCTCTAACATTTTGTTTGTCTTCTCAATATAAGCTTCTTTAGAAATTCGCTGATTGATTCTTAGCGGCAAATCGGTAACAGAATCAATAGTTGTTGAAAGTATTTCCTTAAAATCATCTTCCAGTTCGTCATCGCACATTGCCAGATAGGCTATCTCAACCGTATTTCCTTTTATAAAGAACAACTTTTTTGGCTGAAAGAAAAACAAATCAGGAAATTCAAGTCCGTCATAGTTATTGGAAAGTAAGGCTTCTGTATCATTCTTCAAATCATAAGATAAATAACCAAAAAGCCAGTCTCTTGTAGTTTGCTGATAGGCACTTAAATCATCAAAAGCCCTAAAGAAATCTGTTTTCACAGACGTGAGAGCGTCTGCAGCTAAAACAGCATCAAAAGATGAGTAATGCTGATGATAATCATTACTGTCTAAAAATTCAACTTCCCTGTATTGTTGTGCCCATTTAAGGAGCTGTTGCTTAAACAGTTTTGGGTTATTTAGTATATGAATAACTGAAGTTCTCATTAAACGCGTTTGCCTATTTCTATTACTTCAAGATTTTGAATATTATCGCCGTTTATTTCAAAACGAAGCATGGTACGAACCTGATGGAAACCATGTACTCCTGCCGCACCGGGATTCATATGTATTAAATTAAGTTTTGGATCGGGCATAACCTTAAGTATGTGCGAATGTCCGCAAATAAATAATTTGGGAGGATTTGCCATGATTTCTTCCCTTATTGCCTGATTGTATTTTCCCGGATAACCGCCAATATGTGTAATCCATACATCTACACCTTCGCAAAGAAACCTATTATTTAAAGGAAACTCAAGCCTAGCCTCGGCACTGTCTATATTTCCGTAAACGGCCTTAAGCGGTTTTTCTTTTTTAATGGTGTCGGTAACGGAAAGGTCACCAATATCACCGGCATGCCAAACTTCATCTGCCTGTATTACATATTTCATTATGGTTTCGTCTAGATGACTATGGGTATCTGAAAGGAGAAGTATTTTTTTCAACGGTTATGCCGGTTATTGTTTAAACGTCAAAGTTACAAGTTTGGCAGTACATCGCCAAGCATGGTTGAGTTTTAAAAAATATGCTTTTTGGTAAGGAAGCTAATTTAAAAATCACCAAATTTGTAATATGATTAAAGCACAACTACAGGAAGCATTTGGCAAATTGTCGCCATACGTAAAAAACAGGGTTATGCCTGTTATAGATATATTACTAGAAAGGGCAGAGGACCTTGATTCTATAAATAAGGAAGATGATGCTGATTATTATGAAGATGAACTGGAGTCTATAATGAAAGAGGTTAGAAAAATTAAATACATAGAAGACCAGTGGCAGATAATGAACGCTAAAAAGAATAATTAGCGTTCAAGATCATCAAATGTTGTCCCGGCGTTAAAGTCGCCTGTATTAAACCCTTTTTTAAACCAATACTCTCGTTGTGCAGATGTACCATGTGTAAAAGAATCAGGTACTACATGCCCCTGTGCTTTCTTTTGTATAGCATCATCGCCCACAGCATGTGCTGCACTTAAAGCTTCTTCTATATCTCCGGCTTCAAGAACCTGATTCATTTCTTCGTTATAGTGTGCCCATAACCCGGCATAGAAATCAGCCTGAAGTTCTAAAGCCACTGATAGTTTGTTACCTTGTGTTTGCGACATTTGCTGTTGCAGCTCCCTAACTTTTGCAGAAGTCCCTAATAGTGTTTGTACATGATGGCCTACTTCATGGGCAATTACATAGGCAATTGCAAAATCGCCTCCTTTTGCACCAAAGCGTGATTGTAACTCTTCAAAAAAGGATAAATCCATATATACTTTACGATCTAAAGGACAGTAAAAAGGCCCTGAAGCAGAAGAAGCTCCTCCACAGGCAGTTTGAACAGAGTTACGGAAAAGAACTAATGTCGGTTCTTCATAGACCATTCCGTTTTCCTGAAATATTTTATGCCACACATCTTCGGTATCAGCCAATATTACTTTTACCATTCTACCCATTTCTTCATCATGGGCACTTAAAGGAACAGGCTCTTCGGTTGTGGTTTGTTGTTGTAGCTGATTATTGATTTCGTTTATAACTTCTGTACTATCTCCACCCATAAACATATTAAGAAGCACAACAATTATAGCAATTACACCACCTCCGGCAGCAATTTTACCGCTAGACATACCTCTGCGGTCTTCAACATTACCACTTTCTCTTCGGCCTTTCCATTTCATAAGAATAAAGATTATTTTTTGATGTAGTGAATTTACTAATAAAATTTATGATGTAAATTCTTTTTAGTGATAAATAAATGCAAAAAGAGCTGTTTTAAACAGCTCTTTTATTTTATAATTTAGTTTACCTATTATAAACCGAAACGGAAGCCTAGGTAGCCATCTGCCTGTGTTGTGTCTCCAATAGCCGCAGAAAGTATTGAACCGGATCCAATAAAGAATCCGCCAATCCTAAACCCTATACCGGCAGTAAATCCTGAGATCTCATTACTTGAAAATGGGGCGTAGGCTTCGAAGAAGTTTGTCGAATATCGAGGTGTAACCGTAAAGATATTTTGAGAACCAACCCTGTTATTATCGCTGGCATCGCTAAGTTTTTGTTGCAGATAAGCAGTTACATACCAATTATTGTAAACATTGGCATCGGCATATAATGATAGTACGGTAGGCTGTTTGATCTTGAAATCCTTTTCAGATTCTGTAAGTGTAGCATAGCCACTATTAACTAATATTTCTTCTACCTCATCAATATTATCAACATCTTCAAACTGTCTTAAATCCAAGTATTCTCCCTGTGGTATATTAAGATCATAATTACGGTTTACATTATTATCATCCTTAAATGTCATGGAGCCAATGTTCTTTACCGCAGCACCTGCATTTATTTTATATCCGCCGTTTTCGTTTTTCCATTGATAATTAGCACCTAAATCGGCAGCAAAACCGTTTAGCCCTCCAGCAAAGAATTCACTAAAATTACCACTATCTGTAAAGCTGTCTCCTAATGCTCCGGAGTAGGCAAGGTTTATATTAGCAGTAGCATCGGTCAGCCCAACAAGAGGCCCGGCATATTCTATTGTACCATTAAGTTGGCTTACCGACATGTTCGCATAGGTACCGGGGAATATAAGTTTAAAAGTTGCACCTCCTGAGAACTTGTGAATATCGTTTTCAAAAATTTCCCTTGCTGCTGAGAAGCCAATTTCGCCCCAGGCTGTGGAAGTCGCCCTTTGATTATAATCTGTATTAATATCTACCTGATTGAATAACAAAGAGTTAATATCTGAATTTACTAATGCATCTCCCAGATTTACATCTATATCAACAAGGCTGGCTTTAATTTTAGCTCCGGTAGTTACACCAAAAGCCCATTTTTCATATTTCATGGCGAATGAAGGTCCTAAAATTTCAACATCAGCACGCATGTTAACGGGTTCGCTTCCCGTAAATATTAGGTCGCCCAAGTCTTCGCCGCCTACCAGATCACCAAAAGTGATTTTATTGTTAGACACGTTTGCACTGAATGTAAATACATTTACTTCGTTATCATTTTTTAAATTAACAAGTTCAGCCGGATTTACAGATGCATTAAGGATACCTGTTCGCTTTGAAGTGTTTATACCTGAAAAATGTTCTTGTGCATAACTGCTTGTTGCTAAGAGACCTAGCGAGAGTAGTAAAGTTCTTTTCATATAATTGTTTGTTTTTGGTGTAACTAATTTAGAAAATATGTGCTACTTAAGCAGTAAAATTGTGAAAAAATAACATTATAACAACTTAATTATAATTACTACTAAACAAATTTCAGGTATTTACAAGGCAAAAAAAATACCCAAGACTGGGTATTTTAATTTTTATACTGATTTCCATATCCTGTCATCAGGCACAGGGGCTGTAATGCTTAAAAGGTCTTTGGTCACAGGGTGGATAAGTTTCAGTTTACGGGCATGCAGGTGTATGCCGCCATCCTGATTACTCCTGTCAAAGCCATATTTTAAATCACCTTTAATAGGAGAGCCTATTGCAGAAAGTTGTGATCTTATCTGGTGATGGCGTCCCGTATGCAGGTTTATTTCCAAAGCATAATAATTATCCAGCGCTTTGATAATGGTGTAATCCAAACTTGCCATTTTACTGTTTGGTACTTCTTTTATATGTGCTCTGGAAGTATTGCTCTTTTCATTGCGTTTAAGATAGTGTACTAAAGTATCGCTGTCCTTTTCAGGTCTGTTTTTAACTATTGCCCAATATGTTTTTTGGGTTTCCCGGTTTTTAAACAAATCGTTTAACCTTGAAAGCGCTTTAGATGTTTTGGCAAAAAGGACAATACCTGTAGTAGGCCTGTCCAGCCTATGTACTACTCCAAGATATACATTACCCGGCTTGTCGTGTTTTTGTTTGATGTACTCTTTTACCACATCGCTTAGGGGCTTGTCTCCGGTTTTATCTCCCTGTACAATGTCTCCCACACGCTTATTAACCACTATAATATGGTTGTCTTCATAAAGGACTTGGAGATTGTCTTTATCTGATACTATCTTCATTTAGGCAAATAATCAAATAATCCAATAGATCTAAAAATCTAGATATTAATATTGCTCGTTTTCGTTAGGGAATTCCTTAGCTTTTACATCACTTACATATTGTGATATAGCTTTAGTCATTTCTGTATAAAGGTCAAGGTATCGTCTTAAAAATCGTGGACTGAATTCGTTGTTCATACCTAACATGTCGTGTATAACAAGTACCTGCCCGTCGACCTGGCCACCGGCACCAATACCTATTACAGGTATAGAAATACTTTCGGCAACGACTTTGGCAAGTTTAGCGGGTATTTTTTCCAACACAACAGCAAAACAACCCAGCTTTTCAAGCATTTTGGCGTCTTGTATCAGTTTTTCGGCTTCTTCTTCTTCTTTGGCGCGAACAGTATAAGTACCAAATTTATAAATAGACTGAGGGGTAAGCCCTAAGTGCCCCATTACAGGGATACCTGCGTGTAATATCTTTTTAATAGAATCTTTTATTTCACTCCCACCTTCAAGTTTAACGGCATGAGCTCCACTTTCTTTCATAATCCTGATAGATGACCTAAGGGCTTCTTTAGGATCTGACTGATAGCTACCAAAAGGTAAATCAACCACTACAAGAGCTCTTTTTACAGCTCTTACTACAGAAGACGCATGATATATCATCTGATCAAGTGTAATAGGCAATGTAGTTTCATGACCTGCCATTACATTTGAAGCAGAATCTCCTACAAGTATTACATCTATTCCGGCACCATCTGTAATGCCTGCCATAGTATAATCGTAGGCAGTAAGCATAGAGATTTTTTCTCCGTTAGCTTTCATTTCTATTAATGATCTTGTAGTAATTCTTTTATAATCTTTTTTAGCTGTAGACATAACCTGAAAATTTTAAGACCGTAAATGTACTAAATTGCACTAAGAATAGGTATAATAAGTAGCTTTTATTGACTTGTATTATAACAATAAAGCACTACATTTACTATTATGTAAAAGTTACAGATTATGAGAAAAATATTTTTGTTGGTTTTTGTAGTATGTACCACAGGACTGTTTGCACAGGATAAAGAAATTAAAAAAGCAATAGATGTATTTTTTGAAGGACTTAATTCTAAAGATGTTACTAAAATACAATCGGTATGTGATGAAGGGCTTAAGCTGCAGTCGGTAAGCCAGAACGAGAAAGGGGAGGTGTCGCTTACAACTGATGAGGCAGCTAAGTTTTTTGCTGCTATTGCTGCGGTCCCTAATGCGATAAAACTTGAAGAAAAACTATTGGAATATAAAATTCAGTATGACGGTGCAATGGCACATGTATGGACACCTTATGAGTTTTATGTTGATGGCAAGCTAAGCCATAAGGGAGTAAACTCCTTTCAGCTTTTTAATGACAATGGAGTCTGGAAAATAATATACATTATAGATACCCGAAAAAGAGCATAAAAAAGCCTGCTTTATCAGCAGGCCTTTTTATTAGCAATCGGCAATATTTACTGTAACGGCTAGTCCGCCTTCTGATGTCTCTTTGTATTTGTTGTTCATATCCTTTGCCGTTTGCCACATAGTGTTTACCACTTTGTCTAATGGTACTTTAGCATTTTTAGGATCTGTTTCAAGTGCCAGCTCGGCAGCATTAATAGCTTTAATTGCACCCATGGTATTACGCTCTATACAAGGAACCTGAACAAGTCCGCCAATAGGGTCGCATGTCATTCCTAAATGATGTTCCATTGCAATTTCGGCAGCAATAAGGCACTGTTCGGGAGAACCGCCCATAACTTCACAAAGTGCAGCTGCAGCCATAGCAGATGATACACCTATTTCTGCCTGGCATCCTCCCATAGCAGCAGAGATAGTAGCACCTTTTTTAAAGATACTGCCTACTTCTCCTGCAACCATAAGGAACTGTTTTATGTGTTCTTCGTTAGCATCGTGGTTTTCAATTACCATATAGTACATAAGTACAGCCGGTATTACACCTGCACTACCATTAGTAGGGGCAGTAACCACACGGCCCAGTGCTGCATTTACCTCGTTTACGGCAAGTGCAAAACAGCTTACCCATTTTAATATCTGACGGAATTTAACCTCAGTTTTTCTAATTACCTGAAGCCATTCCTGAGGGCTGTTGTACGGGAGCTCGCCAATCAGGTTACGGTGCATATCAAAAGCCCTGCGACGAACATTAAGTCCGCCTGGTAATACACCTTCGCTATGGCAACCAATATACATACATTCCAACATGGTATTCCATATACGCATTAACTCGTTATGAATTTCTTCTTCAGTGCGTATGGATTTTTCATTTTCATACACAATCTCAGATATCATTTTGTTTTCCTGCTGTGTAAATTTCAACAAGTCATCAGCCTTATCTGTAGGGAAAGGGAATGCACATTTAATAATGGCATTTTCCAGAGCATTGGTTCTTTCTTCTTTAACAACAAAACCGCCTCCTATAGAATAAAATGTAGAGATATACTCAACCTTGTCATAATAAGCTGTAAAAGTAATTCCGTTAGCATGAAAAGGAAGAAAGTCCCTATTGAAAATAATATCAGTTTCAGGGTTAAACGGTATAACCTTAAGGCTGCCTAAAAACAGTTGTTTTTGCAGGTTAATATCATCTATAGTTGTTTGAATACTTTCTATGGGAACATATTCAGGGTCGGCACCGCTTAAACCAAGCATTACGGCAAGATCTGTAGCATGGCCTTTTCCTGTAAGGGAAAGTGAACCGTACAGGTCTACCTTAACGCGGTCTATTTTTTCAAAAATGCCCTGATCACGAAGCTCCTGAAGGAAACGTTCGGCAGCACGCCATGGTCCCAAAGTGTGCGAACTTGATGGGCCAACGCCGATTTTAAGCATATCGAAAACTGAAATACATTCATTCATAGTAATACAAAAATATAATTATTGCTGCTTAATCAAAGCGCCCAAAGGTAATTAAATTGATGATACTAAAACGATATAGATGAAAAATTGTTGATATGGTAAAATGCTTATAACAAACAATATTTAAATTGTTAGTTTTTAAATTTTTTGTTGGTTGAGTAACAATTATTCTGATACAATCATCACCTTTAATGGTGTAAGTTTGAGAGAATAACTAAACAAAGAATAAAACACGTCTATCTCAATAATTGAGTTTTGCTGTAGGGTAGAGAGTTGCTCAAAAACAGTATCTGTAATTATATTGTTATTTACATCTATATTACTACCATCAGGCAATTGTATATTAAAACCTAAAACCACATATTGAGTTAAAGAACTTTGCTCATCATCTTCCGTTATATCAATAACAGCATCTTTTAGTTCCTGTAATGTCATTTTCTGAATGCAGTTACTGCAACCTTTTCCGTTTACTGTAATTTTTTTAGGTGAAGTATCTCTATTTTTTACATAGAGGAGTTCTTTAGTATAGATTACAGAATCGTTTTGATTTACTATTTCAAATTCCAGATAGGTTTTGTCTTTTTTTATTTTACCTACATCCATTACATAAATACTGTCAGGTAGTACTTTGAGTCCTTTTCCTTTTACCTTAAACGATTTTGCGTTGGGCACTGATATTTTTAAAGTGTCTTTAATACCTCTGTAAACAATATTACTGTTGTATTGAGTTGTTACTTCGGGTACTGGTATGTCATAGTTTACTTCTTCAACTATTTTTATTATAATAGGACCGAGAGAGCGAAGACAATAATTATGAGGATTATATTGATGTACATCATAAATATATAATTCAGTTCCAGCTTTAAGATTTTTAAGAACTGAATAAGCTTTAGGGGTTATTGAATCACCTTCAATCCATATATTTTCATATCCTTCAGCCTTGATAATAAAAGACATTACTTTACTGTAATTCTGATCGAAATTAAAAGCCATATTATCAATAACTACATTAAGTTTGAGTTCTTTTAATTGGGATAAAGTCATCTCACAGGCACCTCCATTATAACTGCTAATTATATTTGCTCTGGGACGAGGAATATCTCTTACTTCAAACTCTTTGTATTCTTTTATAATACTATCATTGGCAAGAGTAGTTTCGATATTTATTTTTACTGTTTTGCCCTGTATGCCATTAACGTTTAAATAGTAATTACCTAATGAATCTTTTTTGGTCAGTTTACCACTGCTGGTAACATTGTATGATTTGGCTTCCGGCACAGCAATTTTGATAGGATTACTTATACCTCTGTAAACTATGTTTGCTTTTTCAACAGAAATAACGGAGATATTATTAGTCTGAGCGGTTAAGAGTTGGCTGGTAAGAAATAAAAACAAGAAGAAAAATGTTTGCTTCATAGGGTAAGGTTTGAAACAAACATACGTAAAATTAGTTTTCTATTTCTTTATATGCAGCCCGATGAAGTATTATCTTGTTCTTCTTTAAGAATTCGGGCATATTAAATCCTGATTTTTTGTAAGAAGCCATTACTTGCTGTTTTGCATTTTCAATAGCCTCTTCATTTTCCCAAACCGCTATGGTAACATAATTAAAACTACTATTACCTGCAGTTTTTTCATAAGCATGATCTTCAATAAATCCGGGTAAGGTTTTTAGTAAATCCCTGTTTATTTTTACACGTTCCAAAAAATCTGTTTTTGCTTTGTCAGGAACAGTAAAAGTATCTATAAATAGTACTGGAACTGTTTTGTTAGGTCTAGGTCTTTCTTCTCTTATTTCTACACTGCCGTTAACAGAAAAAACAGGTGTTTCTTTTGTGAAGGTTATAGCTTCATCTTTATTGGCAGCCTTGATTTTTACGATGGCTCCCACAAAATTACCTTCGGAAGAGAAGTCGGTTTCCTTATTGTTGTTTTGCTCAACAATTATAGCATTAGGCTGATACACATTTGCAGAGATATAGATACCTCTCTCTTTCCAGTTTTTAAGCAAGGCCTGCCATTGTTGCTTAAGTTGTTCGTTTTGCTTATCAGAATAATTGATGACGGGGTAGTGGAAAAACAGCGTGTATTCGTTCATGTTTTTTTGGTTTACAGGTTTATTATTTTGTGCAGTTAGCTGTTGGATGCCTAAGAGACATAACAGCATTAAAAATTTTGTTTTCATATCAGTTTATTTAGCTTATACAAAGCTAGCTGCTATAAAAACCCTGTAATTGTAAAAAATCATTGAATTACCACCATTGACCGGAAGTAAAGAAGTCCTTAGGCGCTTTTCCTGTAAATAGCCTGAAGTCTTTTATAAAATGTGACTGATCGTAATATCCGGCATCAAAAGCTATGGTAGTTAGATTGGTACTTTCTTTATGATTATCAATCACATCCCTTAAACGAATAATGGATGCGAACTGTTTTGGTGAAGTGCCTGTTATTTTACGGAAACGTTTCTCAAAAGGATCCCTGCTTATAGGTAAAGACCCGGCAAGTTCGTTTATCCTTATATTTCCTTTGGTAAATTGTATTCTTTTTATGGCCTCGTGTATTAAGCTGTCCTTCTCATTATTCTTAACTAGGGTCATAAGAAAGCCATCAAGTATCAATACAGCCTGATAATAATCGTCAGCTTCGGCTATTCTTTCTTCAATTTCTCTTAATACGGAATTTCTAACAAGATTATCTAAAGACACTGTGTGTGAAAATAGCTCGTGCATGGGATCTTTAAAAAGGGCAGAGGCTCCGCCTTCCTTAAATTTTACCAACAGGGTAGCAGTATCAGCGGAGTAATTAAATTGGCGTACGCCTTTGCGTAATCCGCTAATCGAGCTTGATGTTATAGTATTGACTGTATTGTTATGAGTAAAACTAACTTTCCCCCTTAACCTGAAAGCTATTACAATTGAAGTGTCAGGAAGTGTTGTAGTATTCATCCCTTCCTTACTTTCAATAACCATGTAACCTTTTATATAAGGTTTTAATGAAGGAGAAGGAGAAAAGTTGTTGATTTTCATTTCCTGTAAACTTTATTCAAATTTACAAATTATACTTTTTGAGCCATTAAAACTTTAAGCCTTTCTGATAATGAGCTCTCTAATATTCCACTGTTTTCCAGTGGTATGGCAAGTTTTTCAAACCATTCAGGATGATTATCCCTTTTACCTGTAAGCAGGTTTATATGTATGAATTTTGTCCATAAAATGGCTTTGATATGAGTTTCGTTTTCATCCCACATTGTCATTTCTACCATTAATGAGTCATTGCCATACTTCATCAGGTTTGATTTAATACATACCTGCTCGCCATAGTTGGCAGGATTAAGGTAAATTATTTCATGTTTGTTTACCATCCATCCAGATCCTTTACTGTAAAGGTAAGTCATGCTTATATCGTGAAATTCTTTTAAATGATCTTCACGGGCATTAAGCATATAATCTATATAGCCTGAATTATTAAGGTGTTTAAAAGAATCGCAGTCGTTAAACCTGATTTTGTAAAATGTTTTTAGTTCCATAATTGTTTCTTTTTTGATGAAAACAAAGTTGGAACAGTACAAAGGCTTTTCCTTTGACATTTATCAAAAAATCAGTTTTTGGAGCGTATGCGGCTTAATGTTTCCTGAGTTATACCCAGATAGGAAGAAATGAGTCCCAGGGAAACCCTTTGTAACAGGGTAGGATTATTTTGAACAAGGTTGTTATAACGTTCTTCTGCAGAACGGAACTGAAGATCACTTAATCGTTGATGCATGCCTACAAGCTCGTTAGTAACTACAAAACGCCCCAGTCTTTCTATATCATGGTAATCGTCATATAGTTTTTCTAATTCAGTATATGACATAGACCAAATAATGGAAGCTTCTAAAAGCTCAATCTGTCTGTTGTCTGGTATATTGGTTATGGATGCCGGCATAGAACAGGTAAAGGTGTTTTCTATGCAAAAATTCTCAGTTATTTCTTTGCCGTCTTTTATGTAAAATGTACGGGATAATCCTTTTTCTATATAATATACATGCCTGCAGATATTACCCAAAGGTACTAAGACATGCCCTTTAGGAAAATGTTCTTTTACCATTACAGAAAGAAGTGCCGATTTACTTTGCGGACTTACTTTTACAAAAGGGGAGACGCTGTCAAAAAAACTGACTTTCTTTTCTGTTTTTAGCATAGCAGTAATTATTTGGATAACTCAAAGTTACACAAATAAAAAACCTCCCGATTGGGAGGCTTAAATTATTTTTTTCTTTCAAGAAGCGCCATATAGAATCCGTCAAATCCGGATTCTGAAGCCAATACTTTATTTTCTTTTATGAAAGTGAATTGTTGACCTATTTCTGTAGTAAGGAAATGTTTTACCTGTTCTTCGTTTTCAGAAGGCAATACCGAGCAGGTTGCGTAAACCATTTTACCTCCCGGCTTCACTATTTTAGAATAACTTTCCAGTACTTCTCTCTGTGTTTTCTTGATGTTATCAATAAACTCAGGCTCCAATTTCCATTTACTGTCCGGATTACGTTTTAGAACCCCAAGTCCGCTACAAGGTGCATCAATAAGAACCCTGTCTGCCTTTTCATGAAGTTTCTTAATAGTTTTAGTCCCTTCAATTACACGGTAATCAATATTGAAAACACTATTTCTTTTAGCACGCAGTTTTAATTGCTTTAATTTACTTTCATAAATATCCATAGCAATAATCTGTCCTTTGTTATCCATCATAGAAGCCATGTGAAGTGTTTTACCTCCTGCACCTGCACAGGTATCAACTACTCTCATACCTGGTTCTACTTCAAGAAAACGTGCCACAAGTTGAGACGACGCATCCTGAACTTCAAAAAGTCCATCTTTAAATGCCTGTGTAAGGAATACATTAGCACGCTCTGTTAATACAAGTGCATCCGGATATTCCTTAAGGAATTCGGTTTCTATATTGCTGTCCATTAAAATGGCACGAAGCTGTTCTTTTGTAGTTTTTAGGGTATTAACGCGAAGTATAACTTTTGCCTGCTCATTTTGTGCGGCAAGTTCTTTTTCCCATTTTTTTTCACCTAGCTCTTTAACACCAAGCTCATCCATCCAATCAGGAATAGACTCACGATACTTTCTTACTTTAGAAAGCTCATCAAAACGGCCTTTTATACGGCGTACCGGAGTTTCTTCAAAATATTTCCAGTCTGGCAGGTTATATCCGCGAAGTACAGCCCAAACAGCAAATACCCTCCAAAGGTTATCTCTGTTATAAGGTTCTTTAACCTCTGCAATTTCTGCATACAGGCGTTTCCAGCGAACTATTTCATATATTGTTTCCGCAACAAATTTTCTGTCGTGGCTTCCCCAACGTTTGTCTTTCTTTAAAGCCTTTGCCACAACCTTATCGGCATATTCTCCCTCATTAAATATAAAGTTAAGGGAGTCGATAACCGTAAACACTAAATTTCTGTGTAATCTCATTTTTGTGAATTGAAGCTGCAAAGGTATTATTTTTTAGCAGAAGTTAGTTAAGCACTTTAGGTATTAGTATAAATAGTAAAGAAGGTTAACTTTCTTTTTCAAGAAGTGAAAAGTACATATTTAAAGAATAAGAGTAATGATTTGGATCTGATCCCAGTGTTTTGAATTCTTTTTTTATTAGGTCAATAAGAATTTCTTTAAAAGGTTTTCCTTCTATATAAGCACAATTAAGTTTAACCCATTGTAATTTTGCAGAATCAGGAAAGTCATTAATTGCTTTTGTTAATTCAGGATTGTCATAAAAATTTTCTTCTCCTTTGCCTATAAAATAGCTTATTGCAAATCTTTCGTCGTTATAATCTGTCCAGCCTAACTTGTCTGTCTCCCGATTTACCTTACCGTCAATAGTTGCCTGCAGGTAAGCATAAATATTTAATATTTCAATGTCTTTGTTTTTATTAGCTATATCAAGGAGTTCTTTACCACGGCTTTTGTAAAAATCACTCATATTTAGTAATCCTCTAAAGAAACAAATCTTTAAAATATTAGATGTCATGTTTCCATTTTTAAGCAAAGGTTTATTGTTTAAAATAAGATTGCTGTTATTTAAAATAGTTTTTATACCATCTGTATCCTCTAAAGAATCCAGTTTTCGTACTTCTATATAAGCCTGAATAGCTTTATAATCAGGGTTTGTTTCGGCTAAAGTACTTTTGAGCAATTTAATATCTTCTTCCAGCAATTCTTCCTGGATTATTTCATTCCACCAGTCAATTTTCCAATTTAAATCCAGGTAAATAAGATCATAAAGTAAACCGGTATTTCCTTGTTTTATTTTTTTCCTGTAATCATCTCTGAGTTTTAACAGTGTAGTGTCTTCATAAATGGTACTAATTGCAAAGTCAATGTTTACATGGTTTTTAGTATAATTCACATTCTTCCAATTCTCTATTGCTTTTTCAGTTTCACCAATATTCATATAACAGTCAGATAGCCAAACATGGGCCCTGTAATCTTGTGGAACAGCAGTTTTATATAAATTATATATTTTAATGGCTTCGTTATAATCACCTTTTCGGTGTAATTCAATTGCATATTCTAAAGTAAAATCAACATCACTTTGGTTTTGCATATAAGCCTCTTTATGCATTAGGAAAGATTTATCCTTATCAATAGAATAGAGAGCTCCTCCAATCAGGTATTTTTCATAAGCGTCGTCTCCCTTTTTAATCAGGTTAGCAATACAACCGTCAAGGTCATCAGTAAGTAAACAAGATTGAAAGTTTTTTATATCTGCTTCTATGTGTTTTGCAACAGCTTCTTTTTTCTCGATATTTCTTGTAAGAGACTGGGCATTGACCATAGAGGCAGCCATTAATAGTAGTGTAGTAAGATGTTTCATAGTTTACAAATATATGAATCTATCCTTTCTTATACCTGTTTAAAAACTTACTTGGTGTTTCATTGGTTTTCTTTTTAAACAGCCGGGAAAAGTAGGCGTAATCTTCATACCCCAGCATTTCGGCGACTCCGGCAAAATTATCCTGATGTAAAATCAGTTCTTTCTTGGCTTCCAGTAAAACCCTGTCTGTTATAATGTCTGATGTTGTTTTACCTGCAACCGCCTGTGTAATACGATTAAGGTGCTTTGGTGTCATGTGCATCATCTCTGCATAAACGGCAGGAGATTTCTCTTTTACGAAATGCTCGTTAACTAAATCTTCCAGCTTAAGGAACTTACTGTAATAACTGTTATGAGTATCTAAAGCGGCTACCGGATTTTGTTTGGCATAAATACGGGTACATTCTATATATACATATTGAACCAGGTTAATGATGCGATGTTTTTTCAATATCTCATCTCTTTCATTTTCTTTCAGTATTTGTTTAAAGAGGAGTGTTACGTCTTTGAGTTCTTCGCCTTCAAGGTAAATGCATGGAGAGCTATGCATACTATAAAAGAATGGGAAATTGTTGATATGATTTTGGGTATAATATAAATTATAAAACGCCTGTGTATGAAAGAAGATATAGCCTTTAGTATCTGGAGACAACTCCCAATGATGTGTTTGTCCCGGATTAAGAAAAAAAAGACTACCGGGTTTAACATCATAAACGGTAAAGTCAATTTCATGCATTCCTGTGCCATGGGTAAATAGTATTGCCAGATAGAAGTTATGTTTATGAGGCAAAGCGATATCCTTATGGCTTGTAATAAGGTGGTTTTCCAGCGTATTCACATAAAAATCCTCAAGTCCCGTTTGTTTAAACTGACTTATATCTAATATGGCTGTCTTCTTCATGACTAATTTAATATGTCCTAAAAGTACAAATTATTGCGTAAATAAGCTATTGCCGTATTTTAATAGTTGCCGTAAATTTGAAATAAAAAACAAGATGTCAAAATTCACAGATATAATAGAGGAAAAATGTCCTAAATGTGGACAGGGTAAAGTATTTAAAAGCAAAGGAAGCTTGTTTTTATTTCGCTTACCTAAAATGAATGAGCACTGCGAAGTATGTGATCATAAATTTTTGAGGGAACCCGGATATTTTTTCGGTGCAATGTATGTAAGTTATGGATTAACAGTAGCCGAAATGATTGGTGTATACGCTATAGCACACTTTTTCATAAAAGATTTCGGGTACATGCTGGCACTTATAGCTTTTATGGCAGTAGCACTCAGTATGTTTAATTTCAGGTTGTCAAGAATGCTTTGGATATATATGTTTGACAGTAAGGAAGAAAAAAAAGAGCAGGTTTAACCTGCTCTTTTTTATTATAAGCTTTTTAAAAATGCATCAAGCTCTCCGCTTCGGTAAGCATTACAAAGCATGTTAAGCTTTTCTGTTTTAGCAACACGGTTATCAGGATTGTCTATATAACCGGCTACGAGTTCCCAAGTGCCCAGTTTTATGTAATCGGTATTACCCGATTGTTCCTTGTGTTCTATGGTGTATTTTGCCATACATGCCATATAGATCCACATTAAAGGGTCATTGTCTTCAAATACCGCTATGGTATGGTCTACTGCAAAATTAAAGTCCGGACTATCCTGCATCCATCCTAATAAATATCCTTTACTGGCTTTAACCTTTTCATCGTTTACCTCGTTAACAGGTGAGGCTATAATAAAATCGGAAGCCTGTAGTGCTGCTTTTTCAAATTCTTTAAGTTCGATACTTCTTGATACTGCAGCGGGTAGTGATTCAAGGGTAACAGGGTCAACCGTAGGTAGCTGAAGGCTTTGACCATACCCTGAGCTGATGAGACACAGGAGTCCCATGGTCAAGATAACTTTTTTCATTTTTGGTTGGTTTATGGTTACCAGTAAATATAAAATTTTAACCATAAACACTGATAATCTGACTGTAAGGATTAGTTGAAGTGTTAAATACGACCGATGAAATACATATGCTATAAAGTTTTAATTATGAAGCTTATTAAGCAATTTTATTAATTTAGGGCTAAATTTTAGCTTATGAGAAAGATTTTACCTTTACTGCTTATACTTACCTTAGTTTCCTGTAAAGAGGAAAAAAAAGATTTTAAACCCTCGTTTACTGTGGTAGAAACAGATAAATTGCTTACAGACAGTATTAGCATACGTGCTATAACTATTGATAAGGATAAGGATAAGGTTTGGTATGCAGGCAGCAGGGGTAAATATGGTTATGTCACTTTAGGGGAAGGAAAGGCTTTTACCGGCGTAATGGCTATGGATAGTGGTTTACCCGAGTTTAGGGCTATAGCTCAAACCGAAACAGATATTTTTATTCTTAATGTGGGTTCACCCGCCAAACTTTATAAAATAGCTAAAGACGGAAAGAGTAATAAGGTAGTGTATACTGAAGAAGGAGGTAAAGTATTTTATGATAGTATGCAGTTTTATAATGACAAAGAAGGTATTGCTATGGGAGACCCTACCGATGACTGTCTTTCTGTAATTATTACCAGAGATGGGGGTGAAAGCTGGAGTAAATTATCTTGCGATAAACTTCCTGAAGTAGAAGAGGGAGAGGCTGCTTTTGCGGCAAGCAATACAAACCTCATTGTAAAAGGAGATAAGACATGGATTGTTTCGGGAGGTAAAAAATCGAGAGTGTATTACTCGCCGGATAAAGGAAATAAATGGAAACAGTATAAAACCCCTATTGTTCAGGGTACGGAAACTGAGGGAATATATTCTGCCGATTTCTATGATGAGAATATTGGTTTTGCCGTAGGTGGAGACTATACCAAGCCGGATATGAATAGAGGGAATAAGATTGTTACCGTAAAAGGGGGCAGGAGATGGAAGAATGTTGGTGATGGAATAGGTTTTGGCTATGCGTCATGTGTGCAGTTTTTACCAGATAGTGAAGGTTACGAACTGGTTACTGCAGGCCCTTCGGGAGTATTCTATTCTTATGACAGAGGTAGGTCCTGGAAAAAAATATTAGACGATAAAGAGTTACATACCTTACGTTTTGCCGACAATAAGACTATTATAGCGGCAGGGCAAAACAAAATAATAAGGATAAATCTTAAATAAAAAAACCAGTCGTATAAACAACTGGTCTTCTATCCAAAGTAAACAAAAATAACCTAACTGAACTATTTCTTTTTATCTCTGTATTTAGAGAGTAATTTTCTGTTGAAGTCAAATTCTGCCTTTTGCAGTTTTATAACCTTTACTGCACCTATTATTGGTTTTAGCTCAGTAACCATTTTTTTTCTCAAGGCTAAAAGCTCTTCTTCAGCTTCCTGTAGTTGAGTAAGGTAAGTATTGGCATCTTTTTCGGTCAATGTATTTCCAGCCTGGTCTATCTTTTTAATGATAGAGCGCATTTTATCGTGTCTTATTTGATATTCTTTTTCCTCATAATTATTATATACCGGCCAGAATTTAGCAGATTCATCGCTGGTAAGATTAAGCTCGGTTGTTAGAAAAGACACTTTTAAAGCCTTAATCTGATCCCGTTTTTCTTTGTGCCCCTGTGAAAAAACACTTAAAGAAAAACTTAAAAATAAGGTTAGTAATAACTTTGCTTTCATAGTCTTATTCATTTATATAAATATCGTAGTTCTCGTTAGAAAAATAGTTCTCTATAGCCTCATCACTAACAGCGATAGAAGCTTCCAGTTCTTTGATGTCACTTTCATCCAATCCCTGAATGAAATCACTTGGTGTTATATCCGTTTGGTAAACCAGATAGTTTTCCAGGGTTGTTGCATCTGGTTGAGCGACTGTTCGTGTATTCGTTTTAAAAAACACCGAAACCCCAAGTGCTACCACTAATATAGCCGCTATTGATGATACCCAAACCGTTACCTTTTTGTATAATGGTACAACCTTAACCTCCTGTTCAGAAAGCTGCTGCATCAGTTTTTCGGTAAAGTCATCAAAATAATTATCAGGTGTGGTAAACCCTGATTTTATTTTTGGCTCTTTATCTAAATTAAATGGTTTCATATATTTAAGACTGAATAATTTACAAAAGGTTTAATCGTTATTTAAATAATCTTCAATTTTTTTACTCGCATGATGATAGGAAGCCTTAAGCGCTCCGACAGAAGTATCCAATATTTCCGACATGTCCTCATACTTCATTTCTTCAAAATATCGCATCTTAAAAACAAGCTGTTGCTTTTCAGGAAGTTTGGCAACTGCCTTTTGCAACTTTAACTGAATTTCATCGCCATCAAAGTAATTGTCAGCATGCAGTTCCTGTGTCTGTTTCTCTAATACATCTTCATTACTTATTCCTACTTTTTTGGCTTTCTGGCTAATAAAGGTAAGGGCTTCGTTTGTAGCAATGCGGTAAATCCAGGAAAAAAGTTTGCTTTCGCCTTTAAAGTTCGACAGGTTACGAAAAACTTTAATAAAGGTGTTTTGCATCACATCATTAGCATCATCATGGTCCAGCACAATATTACGGATATGACTATACAATGGCCTGCTGTATTGAGATACAAGCTGCCTAAACGCATTGTTTTGCGTTTCAGGATTAAGCAATTCTGCTATAAAGGCCTTTTCGTCCTGCAATTTTAATTGTTTATTGATAAGACTAAAGTTAAGGCAAAAGGTTTAAATAAATTATTTATAATTTTTTACAGAAACGTTTAACATAGCATTACGAGCATTAGGGAATGTGCTTGGTAACTTTGTAATAAGTTCAACCTTAAATAATTAGTCATGAAAAAAAATCAAACTATGATTGATGCATGCCTTGCGTGTTTTGCTGCATGTGAACTGTGTGCTACCGAATGTATTAAAATGGTAAATGAAGAACATTTAAAATGTATTGCCACCTGCCGTGATTGTGCCGAAATATGTATGTTGTGCGTTAAGTTTATGAGCAGAGGCTCTGACTATAATGAGCAATTAATGAAATTATGTGCTGATGTTTGTAATGCCTGTGCCGATGAGTGTGAAAAATTTGCAGATGAACACGACCATTGCAAAGAGTGTGCAGAAGCCTGCCGTAAATGTGCAGAAGAATGTATGGCCTACTAATTTAACGTCATCTTAATTCCCTAAAGCTTTTGGCTTCCAATTGTATGTTGTAATTTTGCAGCTTTAATTTTCACTATGATAAAGACTGTAATATTTGATATGGATGGGGTTATTGTTGATACAGAGCCTGTACATCATTTTGCATACTACCAACATTTTAAAAACCTTGATATTGAAGTTACCCACGAAATGTATGCTACATTTACCGGAAACTCAACAAAAAATGTATATCAAAAATTAAAAGAGGCTTTTGGTCTTGAGCATGAGGTAGAGCATTTGGTACAAACCAAAAGATCTTTATTTAATGAAGCTTTTGATATTAAGGAAGATCTTGACCTTTTACCGGGAGTAAGACAACTTATTGTAGATCTTTATAATAACGGAGTACAGTTGATATTGGCTTCTTCGGCATCAAAAGTTACTATTGAGAGGGTTTTTAACCGTTTCGGGCTTCATCAGTATTTTACACATATTGTTAGTGGAGAAGATTTCCCTAAATCTAAGCCGCACCCTGCTATTTTTGAACATGCAGCTTCATTGTCTGTAGCGCCAAAAGAAGAGTGTGTGGTTATAGAAGACAGTACTAACGGAATTAAAGCAGCCAAAGCTGCGGGTATTTACTGCATAGGTTACCAAAGTGAAAATTCAAAATTACAGGAGCTAGCCGAGGCCGATATGATTATTGGTGATTTTAGTGAGCTTAATTACCAAAAGATAAAGGATATTAAGTAATGGTAAATGCTGTAATTTTTGATATGGATGGGGTAGTGGTTAATACTGAACCCGTAGGACTTGAAGCGAACCGTAAATTTTATAAAACTCTTGGAATAGATGTTACCGATGAGATCTATTCTGATTTTATAGGTAATTCCGATAAGAATATTATACAGAAGCTTCGCAATATATTTGAGTTGCAACAAACAGAAGAAGACCTGCTTGAAGAGAGCTACAAATATTATTTTGATGCCTTTGAAAGCAGTGATGACCTTGAACTGTTGCCTGGAGTTAAAGATCTTATTATAGACCTGTATAATAACGGAATGACTTTAGTATTGGCGTCTTCTGCTGCAAAAAGGAAGATTGAGGCCGTTTTTACGAGATTTGATCTGCATCAATACTTTAAAACCAAAATAAGCGGTGAGGATTTTGAACAATCAAAACCTAATCCCGCGATATTTGTGGAAGCTGTAAAACAAACAGGATTCCCTAAGGAGGAATGTATAGTTATAGAAGACAGTACTAACGGTATAAAAGCTGCAAAAGGAGCCGGTGTATTTTGTATCGGTTACCAGAGCGAGCACTCAATGGGGCAAGATACTTCGCTGGCAGATAAGGTTATAACAGACTTTAAACAGCTTGATTATAAAACAATAAAGGGTTTGTTATAACAAACCCTTTATTGTTTATTGAACTATTAATTTACGTAGTGTTATACTAATTCTTTCATCATTCTCATTGTTACTTTCCAGTATTGAATGAAGCCAGTATTTTTGAACTTCCTGAGTCATATAGAATAAGCTGTTTGGCTCTAAAGTGATATCAATAATCTGGTTTTTATCATTCTTATTTTTAAATCTCATTATTCGCTTATTTCCTAATGAAAATATAGCAATACCGGTTTTATCTGCAAGAATGTCAAACTGATCGGAATGGAAGCCCATTTTAGACAGGCCATCTATATAATAGTTTATAAGGCAGTTATTTGGCTTATAACCACAATGTTTTTCTACTAAATTATTTAGCTCACTTAAATAGTCGGGGAAAGCCGTATTTTCATAAGAAATCCCGGAATAATTATATGGTACACCATAGCTGGCAGTTTTCCTTGACTTAAAAGATTCATCCCAAAGGGTATTTTGTTTTATATAATCAAACAAATCGTTTTTCAGACTCAAGTCATTTATCAGAATAATTTCTTTAAATAAATCCTCTTTTTCCATAAGGTAATCTTAACTAATGTAATTCCAGATATTTTTCTTTTTTGTAAGCTCTATAAAAGTATGCTTTAAGGCAGCATGTTCCGGTCTGTTAAGGTTAGGGTCATCTTTAAGTAATCTAATAGCAAAATGCCTCGCCATTTGCAGTATTTCCCGGTCTTTAACCAAATCGGCTATTTGTAGGTTAAGCACACCACTTTGCTGTGTGCCCATAATATCTCCGGGACCACGCAGTTTAAGGTCAACTTCCGCAATCTCAAAGCCATCATTTGTTCTTACCATAGTATCCATACGCACTTTGCTGTCGTTACTAAGTTTACCTCCTGTCATCATAATACAGTAACTTTGTTCGGCTCCACGGCCTACACGTCCTCTAAGCTGATGCAGCTGAGAAAGTCCGAAACGTTCGGCACTTTCTATAACCATAACACTGGCATTAGGTACGTTTACACCAACCTCAATTACAGTAGTGGCAACCATTATGTTGGTTTTACCTTTCGCAAAACGTTCCATCTCGCTGTCTTTTTCGGCGGGTTTCATTTGTCCGTGTACTATACTGACACTGTATTGCGGTAAAGGGAAATCACGCGAAATACTCTCGTAGCCGTCCATCAGGTCTTTATAATCCATTTTCTCACTTTCCTGAATAAGCGGATATACTATATAAACCTGTCTTCCTTTAGCAATTTCCTCTTTAAGGAAAGCCCATACTTTTAGGCGGTTACTGTCGTAACGGTGTACTGTTTTAATAGGTTTACGCCCCGGAGGAAGTTCATCTATAACAGATATATCAAGATCACCATATAAACTCATAGCCAGTGTACGCGGAATAGGGGTAGCCGTCATTACCAATATATGAGGCGGAATTTCATTTTTCTTCCATAGTTTGGAACGCTGTTCCACACCAAAACGATGCTGCTCATCTATAACAGCAAGCCCCAGGTTTTTAAACTGTACCTTATCTTCCAGCAGGGCATGAGTACCTATTATTATATTGAGTGTACCGTTTTCAAGCTCTTCATGAATAATTTTTCTTTCTGAAGTTTTAGTTGAACCGGTAAGTATTTTTATGTTTAAATTCAGTGGTTTAGCTAATTCAGACAAACCTGAAAAATGCTGGTTAGCCAAAATTTCGGTAGGTGCCATTAGACATGCCTGAAAACCATTATCAAGAGCCAATAGCATACTCATTAATGCCACTATGGTTTTACCTGAACCCACATCTCCCTGTAATAATCGGTTCATTTGTGCAGGCTGCCCCATATCATTCCTTATTTCTTTAAGCACACGTTTTTGGGCATTGGTAAGTTCAAATGGCAAATGATTTTGATAAAAACCATTAAACATTTCGCCAACCTTATCAAATGCATGTCCTTTTATTTTATGCTTACGGATAAGGTTTTTTGTTATCAGTTGCAACTGAATATAGAACAGTTCTTCAAACTTTAGCCTGAACTGTGCCTTAGCCAGTATTTCCTGGCTTTTAGGAAAATGAATATTAAACAGTGCTGCATTTTTAGGGATAAGCTGCAATTCCTGTAACAGGCCTGCCGGAAGCGTTTCCTTAAACAATGCCTGTGTTTCTATAAACAGTTGTTGCATTATCTTGTTTACCACTTTGTTGGTAATACCGCGTTGCGTAAGCTTTTCGGTACTTGGGTAAATAGGCTGCATGGCACTACGCAGGCTTTGCTCATGTTCTGCAAGCAGCTCCATTTCTGGGTGCGCCATATTGAACACGCCATTAAACGAACTTACCTTACCAAAAATAACATAGGGAACATTAATCTTTATGTTTTCCCTTATCCATTTATGCCCCTGAAACCAAACCAGTTCCATTTGTCCGGTATTATCTGTAAACGTAGCTACAAGGCGTTTACCGCGCTTTTGCTCAACGGTTTTAATATTTACAACCTTACCAACTATCTGTACTTCCGAATTACTGTTTTGCAGTTCGTTAATACGGTAATAGCGTGTACGGTCTATATATCGGTTAGGGTAAAGATTTATAAGGTCGCCATATTTATGAATGCCCAGCTCCTTGCGTAGCAGTTCACCCCGGGCAGGGCCTACGCCTTTTAGGTATTCTATAGGAGTTTCTAACAGGTTATTCATTTTGGCTTGTAAGGATTGAGTTACGAAGATAAAGATTATTCAATAAAAGTAAAACGTAATATTTACCTCGGTATTTATTAGATTTGTATAAATGCTAAGAATTTTCATGAAACATTATATTTCAGTCACTATACTCTTACTAAGCCTTTCGGGTTTTGCCCAACAATATAAAAAAGCCGACTTTAAAACGCTCGATGCCTATCTTACGTTTGATGTTTCTCATAAAAAAGTGATGGGTAAGGTAAAATATACTTTTGATTTACTTGAAAAAACCGACACCATTACCATTGATGCCCATGATATGGATTACACCAATGTTACGATAAATGGAAAGAAAGCAGGTTATGTAGATGCCCAGCATGCTCTAAAATTATACAAAGGCTATAAGAAAGGAAAAAATACACTTGAGTTTGATTATACAGCACAGCCAAAGCAAACACTGTATTTTGTTGGCGAGGAAGATGGCCTGCAGATTTGGACACAGGGACAGGGCAAATACACCAGTCACTGGTTGCCAAGTTTTGATGATATGAATGAAAAGGTGGTTTTCAATCTTTCCGTTGGATTTCAGAATGGGTTTGAAGTATTGGCTAACGGTGAACTGAAAAGTAAATTGGCTGAGGGTAATCTGCAAAAATGGAATTACGAAATGCAAAACCCTATGAGCAGCTACCTGTTAATGATGGCTATAGGGAAGTTTGAAAAGCAAGAGCAAATGTCGGCTTCGGGTACTCCTTTGGAGTTTTATTACCGCCCGGAAGACAGAGACAAATTTGAACCGACTTATCGTTACAGCAAACAGATATTCGATTTTTTTGAAAAAGAAATAGGCGTACAGTATGCTTGGGAAATTTACAGGCAGGTACCGGTATTGGATTTCCTTTATGCCGGGATGGAAAATACCACATCTACCATATTCTCTCAGGATTATGTGGTAGACAATATCGGTTTTAACGACCGTACTTATGTAAATGTAAATGCTCATGAGTTAGCTCACCAGTGGTTTGGCGATCTTATTACGGCAAAATCAGGTGAACATCACTGGCTTCAGGAAGGTTTTGCAACCTATTATGCATTGCTTGCAGAACAGGAGCTTTTTGGGGATAATCATTTTTACTATGAACTCTATCAAATGGCCGAAAGGCTTCAGCAGGCTTCAAAAACCGATACGATACCAATACTTAATGAAAAGGCAAGCTCTTTAAGCTTTTATCAAAAAGGTGCCTTTGCATTGCATGTTTTAAGAGAAGGTGTGGGACATGAAAACTTTAGGAAAGCAGTAAAGACTTATCTTGAAAAGTATGCTTTTAAAAATGTAAACACTGATGATTTTCTGGAAGAGATAAATAAAGTATCCGATTATGATACCCAATCGTTTAAAAAGCGTTGGCTGGAAAGCCCGAAGTTTGAAGTAGGAGAAGCAATAGACCTGTTGCAGAAAAACGAATTCATTCAGCAGTATTTTGCTATTGGTAGTCTACAGGATAAGCCTTTTGAGGAAAATCAGGAAATGTTTGCAAACATAATGGAGTCAGATGCTTTTTGGCCTTTAAAGGAGGAGGTACTATTCCAGCTGGCAGAAGTTCCTTTTGATAAAAAGGCTCCAATAGTTCGCGCTGCCATGAAAACAAATAATGTAAAAATTAGGCAGGCTGTAGCACGAACAGTTACAACTATTCCGGATGAGTTTTTTGAGGAATACAAATCTTTAATGAAGGATGAATCATACATTACAAGGGAAATAGCCTTGAATGTACTTTGTACCCGCTTCCCTGAAAAGATAGGGGAGTTTTTGGATATGTCGGATACCTGGGTTGGGTTTAACGACAAAAATCTTCGCATTCTGTGGCTTACCTTCGCCTATACTACCGAAGGATATCGTAGTGAACTTAAAGAAAACTATTACACCGAACTTCAGGAGTATGCCTCTCCAAAATATGAAAGCAGTATCCGCCAAAATGCATTGTCTAACCTTATGTATATAGATAAACAGGACGAGGTGGTTTTAATTAACCTTGCCCGTGCCACACAGCATCACAAATGGCAGTTTGCCAAATTTGGCCGTGACAACATAAGAAAACTTCTTAAAAAAGAAGGTTACAGGGATGCTTTTACAGCAATATTACCACAACTTAAGAATAACGAAAGAAAAAGACTGGAACAGTTATTGGCTGAGTAGAGTTATTCGTAAATAATGGCTCCTCTTAGTATATCTGCAAACACGTGCCAGTCTGCAATATCAGGATTTCTGTCTTGTTTTGTTTTTTTAGAAGATCCAGTTATATCTTCAGCGTAAGCAGAGTGCTTCTAAAAAAGATTCGAGGGTATTGTTCTCCCAATCTTCTGGTTTTGAGGTGTAGTATTTATGCAGAAGTTTTAGAAACTCAACAAAATCTTTCCTGCTTGTAATTTGCTTATCATACAGTTCATTTTCCATGTGTTATTTAAATTTAAGATTATTATCTATAAATTCATGTCATAATAACTTACCAGAAACCATTTATCTTTAATTAGCTGAAACTTTCTTTCACACTGAAAGCCACTATCTTCTATCCAGTATTTTTCGATAACAAGAGTATCAGTACTAATGAGTTGATGTTTGTACTCATTTGGAAAAGGGCTTGTTTTGGTTACCGGATTTTTCAGAATTTCCCAGTTCTCTTTTGTCCATTTGTACTCTTCCCAGCCGTCTCTATGGATACCTTCAACAGGAAAACTTATCCTTGATAGCTGAAAAACAGAATCTGAATGGAAATGTTGATTGAATTCTTCAAAATTTTCTGACTGTACTTGTATGCTTTCTGTCTTTTTCCCGCAAGAAATAGCTAAAAGGAGTATAAAAAACAGTTTCCTTATTTACCCGATTTTTATGGTCTTTACCGCTTCTTCAAATTCTTTAGAGCGGTCTTTACCTTTTATCTCATCGGTAAAATTAAGATGGAAAACATAGTTTTTATAAGGTATAACATAGGTATAGGTGCGTATTGTAGTATTTTTGCCGTTTACCATCATAGAGTAGGTAGCAATATAATATACGCTCTTTATACCTGAAATTTCTATTTGTTTAGGCTTCTGTACAAATTTAAAGTCCAGTTGGTATTTCTTTAAGGCTTCGGCATTCTTTTCAGTAGCCTTTAAAAGTTTTTTAGGGTCTTTTTCAGAATTACCAGCTACATTAAACTGCATTTTAGGAGTGTAATTACCACCTTCTTTAATAGTTTCCCTGTCGTAAAAAAGAGTAAGGAATACAGAACGGCTGTCGTCCAGTATTTTTCTTCTTTCGGCATCGCTAACCTCAATGTGCGCAGGGAATCCGTCACGGTTGTCTTCCCACCATGTTTGCGGAATCTCTATAGTAAATCCGAAAGCCTTGTTATTGTATATTTTTTGTGCAAAGGCAGAACTTACGCTTAACAGAAGTAAAAGGGCTATTAATGTCTTTTTCATGGCTTAAATTATTTAGTAGCAAACATAATCAAAAAAGGCATCCGATTCCAGATGCCTTTTAATTAAACGATTTTTACCGGGACTTTATTTTCATCTATAGCCACAAAAGTAAATTCTCCCGTTACGGCTTTTTCCCTGCTGTTTTCATACATCTGCTCTACATAAATCTCTACACGAACCTTTAGGCTGGTAGTACCCACATAAGTAACCTTACCTATAAGTTCTACAATAGTTCCTGCGGGTATAGGCTTTTTAAAGTCGATACGGTCACTGCTGACAGTTACCATACGCTGACGGCTGAAACGTGTTGCCGTTATAAAAGCAACTTCGTCCATTAAGTGCATGGCAGTCCCTCCAAACAAGGTATCATAATGGTTTGTGGTATTTGGAAAAACAGCTTTAAATATTCTTGTTTCCGATAGTTTTATTTTTTCTTCAGATGTCATGTTTATGGAAGTTATTATTTAGGGCAATAAATCGCAAAACCAGTATCCGGTTTTGGTGCCGTGATTATCATATTCTCTGTAAATGGTTTCACCAATAGTAAAATCTACCGGCTTTTTAAAGTAAGGGGCGTCAAAGCAAAAGGTATGAAATTCTCCATTTTCACCACACGGGTCTACATCGTCCGGAAGCTCTTTAATAAAGTCATGGTCAATAACACGGCCTACAAATGATTTGTCTAGCTTGGTCCCGTTTACACAAACGGTTATTGTTTTAAATCCTGAGTCTATAAATTCGGTAAGTAATTGCTTGGTATCTTTTTTCCAAAGAGGAAACACTGCCTTAATACCAAATGGTTCCAGTTGCTTTTCCCTATAAACTTTAAGATCTTCCAAAAAGATATCGCCAAAAGCAGCCGTAGTATAATTTTGCTCAAGCAATTCGTCAACTTTAGCACGCATTATAGCCTCATAATCTTCATTGCTAGGTTGTAACGGAAGCTCTATGGTTGTCATAGGTATACCAATGGCTTCAACCTGTTTTAAAAGAAGTTCTTTTCGTAGTCCGTGCATACTTACACGATCGTAATGTGAATTAACCGAAGTAAGCAGGAAGTCTACACTATAATTTTTATCCTGTAAAAGATAGTGTAGTGCCAGCGCACTGTCTTTACCGCTGCTCCAGTTAAAATAAGTTTTTTGTTTGTTCTCCGTCACTTTTTTGAGTTTATAATGCTTTGCGGAGTAGGGTGAAGGCATGGTACAATTTCCCTTTAAACAAAGAGTAGTGCCAGGACATCACTTTAACCGCGAAAGCATAGTCATTATTTAGTAAGGCAGGTCTCCTGGCTTGTACATTTTATCTTCCTTCCCGCACTGGCAGTGGATATTTTGATAAAACTTTTGCAGTACTTTACAGTTGCGCGACAGCCCGCGATTTTCACACGGTTCCCTATTAATCTGCGTTAAGCAAAACCTTTTAATTATTTTTGACAAATGTATAAATAAAAAGCTTATTTATTGATGCTGTTTATACATAGGGTAGTATTCATTAAAATTAGTTTTAGCGTCTTTCTCTTTATGAATGAATTTTAATGTGTCTGCAATGAAAATAAATTTTTGTTTTTTAAAGAGGTATTCCTTTTTTGAATTTTTTCCACCTTTATTTCTCCATCTGGTTTTCTTGTTAGAATTTAATATATAGTTGTCTTTGTCTTTGTACCATTTTCCTTTATCAGAAATGTTTCTCATGTGGTTCCATTCATGAAAAGAATAAGTAGAGTCTTTATATAATTTTAATTCAAGCGAGCAATAGCCAAATCTACCCCCTGCATAGTATGCAAAGTCAAATTCTTTCGAAAAAGAAAAACTTAATGATATAAACAATAAAATGATGAATAATTTAAATTTCATTATTATAGAGATTGGTATACAAACATAAAATAAAAAAGGCATCCTTTTTTTGGATGCCTTATATAAAAATATTGTAAAGATGTTATTGCCACATTTCTGCTACCTCATTTTTAAGATAAGCAACAGCTACACTGCTGGGGCTTTGTTTATCAAATAAATCAGTAAGGATAACCTCTCTTAATTTGTTAGCAGAATCTACCTTTTCACTCATACTTGCTTTACGTATCATTTGTATGGTAGCATTTTTAGCAGTAGTGATTATATCCCAGCTTTCAGCCGATATATATATTTGCTGAGTTAGGTTATGTTCATATTCCTGCTCAATTTGTGCAATTACATAATCTTCATAATCAAGCTTGTTTGATGACTGCGGTGCAATTCTTATAAGCAGTTTAGAAGGATTAATCCTTTCAAGGAAAAGTACCAATCTTTCATAAGCCTGAAGCCTTAAAGGCATAGAATGCTTTTGTGCATCTTTATGTAAAAGGTAACGGCGGCGGCCTTCATCATTTTTACGTTGTGTATCAAAAAAATAGTAGGCAACAAATCCTACGATTATAGAAGGTATTGTATAGGCAAATACATCAATAAATTTTGTAAAATCCATGTTTAGTAATAGTTTGGTGTAATAGTGTAACGCAGTTTTTTATTATAAAATTGTAAGAGGCGAAAATAATCAAATACTTTTTGTAAGGTAAATTTATTGTGAATAATTTTTAACAAAAAGTAGGGTATTAGACATAAATAAGAGGTTTTAATCCCAACCAAAATTCGTTACTTTTGCTCTTTATAAAAGTTATGACGGAAATAGACAGATATATAAGCCAGTTAAATGATGCGCAAAGGGCTCCGGTTTTACAGAAAGACGGGCCTATGATTGTAATTGCGGGTGCAGGATCGGGTAAAACAAGGGTACTTACCATGCGTATTGCCTATCTTATGGCACAGGGAGTAGATGCTTTTAATATACTTGCGCTTACCTTTACCAATAAGGCAGCCCGAGAAATGAAAAAGCGTATTGCCGACATTGTAGGTAACTCTGAGGCCAAGAACCTATGGATGGGTACCTTTCACTCTATCTTTGCTAAAATATTGCGTTTTGAGGCCGATAAGCTTGGTTATCCGTCAAACTTTACTATTTACGACTCTCAGGACAGCATACGCCTTATAGGTTCTATTATAAAGGAAATGCAGCTTGATAAGGATGTTTATAAGCCAAAGCAGGTACTAAGTCGTATTTCTACTTATAAAAACAGCCTTATTACCGTTAAAGCTTATTATAACAATCCTGAACTTCAGGAAGCAGATGCAATGTCTAAAAAACCACGTCTTGGTGAAATATATGAGCAGTATGTGGAGCGTTGCTTTAAGTCGGGAGCGATGGACTTTGATGACCTTTTGTTGCGTACTAACGAGTTGCTTAACCGTTTCCCGGATGTACTGATGAAATATCAGGATCGTTTCCGTTATATACTGGTAGATGAGTATCAGGATACCAATCACTCACAGTATCTTATTGTAAGGGCTTTGTCTGATAGGTTCCAGAATATTTGTGTGGTAGGTGATGATGCACAAAGTATCTATGCTTTTAGGGGGGCTAATATCAACAACATTCTTAATTTCCAAAAGGATTATGATAATGTACAGATGTACCGTCTGGAGCAGAATTATCGTTCGTCACGAAACATTGTAGAGGCAGCAAACTCTATTATAGATAAGAATAAAACCAAGCTTGATAAAGTGGTTTGGACGGCCAATGAGGACGGACCTAAAATAAAAGTTCACCGAAGCCTTACCGATGGTGAGGAAGGCCGATTTGTTGCCAGTACCATTTTTGAGGAGAAAATGCAGCATCAGCTTAAAAACGGAAGTTTTGCAGTGCTGTACAGAACCAATGCACAATCCAGGGCAATTGAGGATGCTTTGCGTAAACGTGATATACCTTACAGGATTTACGGAGGATTATCGTTCTACCAAAGAAAAGAGATAAAAGATGTATTGGCTTATCTAAGGCTTGTTATCAATCCTAAAGATGAAGAGGCACTGGTAAGGGTTATCAACTATCCTACAAGGGGAATAGGGGGTACGACTATAGAAAAACTTACTGTTGCTGCAAACCACTATAAGCGTTCCATTTTTGAAGTAATGGAAAACATAGACAGGATAGACCTTAGACTGAATTCCGGTACAAAAAACAAGATTCAGGATTTTGTAACCATGATTAAGAGTTTCCAGATAATTAATGAGGCTCAGGATGCTTTCTATCTTGCAGAACACGTTACTAAGAAAACGGGGTTAATACAGGAGCTTAAAAAAGACGCAACTCCGGAAGGTATTGCCCGTATAGAAAATATAGAAGAATTACTAAACGGTATAAGGGACTTTATTGAAGGGCAGAAAGAGGTTGACGGTGCACGTGGAGCACTATCTGAATTCCTTGAAGATGTAGCTCTGGCTACCGATATGGACAAGGATACCGGTGATGATGACAGGGTAGCGCTTATGACCATACACCTTGCAAAAGGCCTTGAATTCCCTCACGTTTTTATTGTGGGTATGGAAGAAGATTTGTTCCCTAGTGCCATGAGTATGAATACACGTAGCGAACTGGAAGAGGAGCGAAGGCTGTTTTATGTGGCACTTACACGTGCAGAGCATCAGGCTTACCTTACATATGCACAATCGCGTTACAGATGGGGTAAACTGGTGGATAGTGAACCTTCAAGATTTATAGAGGAAATTACAGATTCATTCCTGGAATATCTTACCCCTGTAGAAACAAACTATCGTTACAAACCAATGATAAACAACGATATTTTTGGTGATGTAGATAAATCAAAACTAAGACTGAACAAGCCTACAAACGGCATTCCGCCTAAGTGGGTTACCGATAATGATCCTAAACCGGATAGTGGTATACGCAGACTTAAACCTATGTCGGGCAATTCTGCATCAGCTTCATCAGAACCTGCCATGCCAGACAGTAAACTGGCAGTAGGTAACATTGTAATGCATGAACGTTTTGGTAAAGGTCAGGTGCTTAATATTGAAGGAGCCGGACCTGATAAGAAAGCTGAAATTAAATTTGATGTAGGAGGAATTAAAAAGCTTTTATTACGTTTTGCAAAACTTGATGTTATAGGATAAGCTTTACATTTAAATTAACGCTTATAATAAATCCCTTTCGTAACTTTAAAGTTCGAAAACTGAAATTGACAACCTATGGCACAGTTCATTAAAATATATCCCGAAAATCCGAATGAGCGAGAAATTGCGAAAGTAATTAAAATACTTAAGGACGGAGGGCTTATAATATATCCCACAGACACGGTTTACGGACTAGGTTGTGATATAACAAACAGCAAGGCACTGGAAAAAATAGCAAGGATAAAAGGCATAAAGCTGGATAAGGCTAATTTTTCTTTTATCTGTAGTGATTTAAGTAATCTTTCCGACTATGTTAAGCAGATAGACACCAGTACTTTTAAAATATTAAAAAGGTCACTGCCGGGGCCTTATACTTTTATCCTTCCGGGTAATAATAACTTACCTAAGGAATTTAAAAAGAAAAATACTGTAGGTATACGTATCCCGGACAACAATATAGCACTGGAAATTGTCCGTCAGTTGGGTAACCCTATAGTTTCCACATCTATTCATGATGATGATGAGATATTGGAATATTCAACAGATCCTGAACTTATTTTTGAGAAATGGCAAAACCTTGTAGATGCTGTTATTGATGGCGGATATGGTGATAATGTAGCTTCAACGATTATAGATCTTTCGGGTGATGAACCAGAGCTGGTTAGGGAAGGTAAGGGTGACCCTGATATTTTTTAAGTAAAAGCATAAAAAAAGCTGCCAATGGCAGCTTTTTTTATGGAATAATATTGATTAGCTAGTTTGTTGCCGGATCAATATTTTTAGCAGTAGTCTCTGCTTCAGTTTTCATTTTGTCGGCTATTTCTCCGCCTTTGTACACCATTTCATCAAATTTTTTGCGTGCACTTTCTTTTACATCTTTGTATTTGTTTCTAAGGTCTTTACCAAGTTCTTCAGCTTTTTCGCAAGCTCCGTCAAGGTATCCTTTTCTTTTTAACATTACTCCTACTACTGCAAGGGCTGCAACACCGGCTGCAATTCCTAATACTACTTTTTTGTTACTCATAGCTGTTTAATTTATATAATTAATAAAATATTATTTGTTGTCACTTTTCCGGTCTGCTTTTACATCGCTTTTCTCTAATTTTGAGTCGCGTCTTATGTCATCCTTATTACCTAAATAACCAGATGCTATGCTTCTGTCCTTTTGGGGTAGAGGCTTAGGGTTTTGGTTAGGCACCATATTTTTAGGAAGTGGATCCTTATCGTGATGTATATTTTGATTTTCCATAATACATGTTTTTAAGACGCTTTACTAAATTAAGCATTCTAAAACCGTTAGTGTATTAAGGATGTCTTAAAACCAGTATAAACCTTTGTAGTTTAACGTTTTATTATACGTTGCTCTATTAGGTGTTAAAATGTTAAGAGAAAATTCAGGAAATATATAAGCCTAAAATATAGTATAGGCTTAAAAGAGTATAGCACCCTAAGTGTAAGGTGCTTTAGTAAAATTTAATATGTATAGCGGAACTATACAAAAAGAGGATATTCGTGTTCGTCATCATAGATGTCACTCTCTTCTTCTTCAAGTTCCATTTGTGCCACAAAATTATAGACTTTTATAAGTCCGAATCCTGCGAGCATTGCCAGGAAAAATTTTACCAGTTTCATTTCTTTTTGTTTTACAAGGTTAATCTTAATCATTACGCTTTTTTTATTTGATTTTTCTTTTCAAGCATAAAATTACAAATAGTAAATCGAAAGCCCTGTGTCTTTAATAAAACTTTAATATTTAAAGAGTTAATTAGCATTAAGTTAGTTTTTTCGTAAACTTAGAAATACTTTACCATGGTTATTTTGTCGGCTGGATTCTCTTTTTCAAAAAAGTTTTTAATAATGCCACATTCTTCAAAACCAAACTTTTCATACAGCTTTATTCCTCCTGTGTTTGTGGAGTAAACTTCAAGCCATATTATTTTTACATTTGATGTAAGTGCCCACTTTATAGTGCATTCCATTAATAACGAACCTATTTTTTTATTATGCCAGTCATAAGCTATTCCCATACCTATCATTGCCGTATGGTAAAGCTTCCTACGCTGATTCCCGTTCAGGTCTATATTGCCTATTAGGTTACTATTATATTCAGCCACAAGTAAAAGGCTGTTATCTTCATTGTTAAACCTGTTAATCCAAGCCGTTTCCTCCATTATGCTATTATTATATTCATCCTCATATAGAGGTATAGAGGTAGTCCCTTTTATATAACTTTTTTTAAGCGTTATAAGGGCAGGGGCATCTTCTATTTTTCCGTTGCGTATTATTATTTTTTTGCCATCGGGCAAAGTATGTTCGTTATAAATATGTTTCATAATTTCATAACAGCTTAATAATGAGTTTCCCTACAAAAATAAACAACCCTTAGTTTGTAAAACAGTAACAGGGTAAGTAAACCACAAACATTTTATTATATTTGTTGCTCTATAAATAAAGAAACAAACAATACGAACATATGAAATTACTAGAAGGAAAAACGGCTATCATTACCGGAGCGAGTAGAGGTATTGGCCGTGGTATTGCCCAGGTTTTTGCTAAACATGGTGCTAATGTAGCTTTTACTTACAGTTCTTCTGCAGAAGCTGCAAAAACATTAGAAGATGAGTTAATGGCAATGGGTATTAAAGCGAAAGGTTACCAGTCTAACGCAGCAGATTTTAATGAAGCTCAAAAACTGGTAGACGAAGTAGTTGAAACTTTTGGTACAGTAGATATACTAATAAATAATGCAGGTATTACAAAAGACAACCTTTTAATGAGAATCTCTGAGGAGGATTTTGATAAAGTTATCGAAGTTAACCTTAAATCGGTTTTCAACATGACGAAGGCTGTACAAAGAACAATGCTTAAGCAGCGTCATGGCTCTATCATCAACATGAGTTCTGTAGTTGGTGTTAAAGGTAATGCAGGGCAAACTAATTATGCAGCTTCTAAAGCAGGTGTAATTGGTTTTACGAAGTCGGTTGCACTTGAACTAGGATCTAGAAATATTCGTTGTAATGCTATTGCACCGGGATTTATTGAAACTGAAATGACAGAAAAACTGGGAGCAGACGTTATTAAAGGGTGGACAGAGAACATTCCGTTAAAACGCGGAGGTACTCCTGAAGATGTTGCTAACGCTTGTGTGTACCTTGCTTCAGATCTATCTGCTTATGTTACCGGCCAGACACTTAATGTAGACGGTGGTATGCTTACCTAATTAAGCAAAAACTAAAATTTAAAAATAATTGAAATACCGATAACCAACTAATGACTACATCTACAGTTTTATTAATAATAGTATCTGCACTTGTAGCCTTTGCGTTATCGTTCTACCAATATTTATTTAAAGCCAAAAAGAGAAGCATTGTGTTTTTCTTTTTGGCTTTTTTACGTTTTATAACATTACTTTCGGTTTTTTTACTTCTCATAAATCCTGTAGTAACTAAAAAAGATTTTGAGACGGTAAAAACACCATTGCCAGTACTTTTAGATAATTCATTATCTGTTAAGGAACTTGGTCAGGACAGTATAGCTAAGATACTGGCTGAAAAAATAACCGGGAATAATTCGCTTAAAGATAAGTATGATGTTCAGCTTTATACTTTTTCCGATGGTTTTGAAACCGGAAAGGAACCTGATTTTACAGGAAAGCAGACACACATAGATCAGGCAGTACAAAATTTGAAGCAATTTTACAGAAACACATCTTATCCTGTTGTATTGCTTACTGATGGTAATCAGACTATAGGAAATGACTACGTTTACAGCTTTCAGCAAAATACGGCTGCATATCCCGTTGTTTTAGGTGACACTACGGTTTTCCCTGATTTAAAGATCAATCAGCTTAACGTAAATAAGTACGCATTCCTTAAAAACAAATTTCCGGTAGAAGTATTCATTCAGTATAACGGAAACAAAACAGTTAATGCGGTATTTAGTATTCAGCAGGGTAATACTACTTTAACTAAGCAAAATATTATTTTTAATAAAGACAAAAAAGCACAGTCAATTAGTGTATTACTGGACGCAGAAAGGGTAGGAGTACAAACCTTCAGAGCTGTTATATTGTCACCTGAAGAGGAAAAGAACAAGTATAATAATATAAAGAATTTTGCTGTAGAGGTTATAGACCAACGTAGTGAGGTTGCAATAATATCCTCTTTAAACCATCCTGATCTGGGAGCTATAAAACGTGCCATTGAAACCAATCAGCAACGAAAGGTAACTATACTCAAACCAAACGAAATAAAATCTTTAAACGACTTTAATGTTCTGGTTTTATATCAGCCCGATGCTTCATTTAAAGGATTGCTAGACCTGAATAAAAATGCAGGCTTGAATGCCTGGATAATAACCGGCACGCATACCGATTTTAATTTACTTAACCAGTATCAGCAGATGCTTTCTTTTAAGATGACATCTCAAAAGGAAGATTATTTGGCAGATTATATTTCCTCATTTAATTTGTTTGCTACCCAGAATATAGGTTTTGAGCAATTTCCTCCCCTGGAACATCCATTTGGTACTGTTAGGCTTAGTGCAGGCACAAATACTCTATTACAGGCAAGAATACGAAATGTCGCTACAGAGAACCCTTTAATGGTATTTTCTGAGAGTGGTGCTTCCCGCAGGGCTTTCCTTTTAGGAGAAAATATCTGGAAATGGAGGCTGGAAACACATATAAGAAACAAATCGTATGATGAGTTTGATATCTTTATAGATAAAACCATTCAGTATCTTGCCACAAATTCCAAAAGAAAATCACTTACTGTAAATAATGAGAGCTTTTACAATTCAGGAGAACCAATTGCTATAACAGCCCAGTATTTTAATAAAAACTATGAGTTTGACGAAAATGCCAGGCTGACTATTGTTGTAAAAGGTAAGGATTCTGACTTTAGTAAAACGTATGATTTCCTAAAAGGAAACAATGAGTATAAGGTAAATATGGACGGATTACCTACAGGAAAATATACTTTTACTGTAAAAGAAAATACCTCAAACACTACTTTAAATGGAAGTTTTGAAGTTCTTGATTTTGAAATTGAAAAACAGTTTGTAAACCCTGATCTTACCCGTTTACAGCAAACGGCTGTTAATACAAATGGTGAAGTTTACTATTCTTCTCAAATAGAAAAGCTTATTGATTTCCTTTCTAAAAATGATACTTATAAAGCGACACAAAAAGTAAAAACTACAAAATCGCCATTGATTGAGTGGCTTACTTTACTGATTATACTTTGTTTATCATTAGCGATAGAATGGTTTACAAGAAAGTATAACGGACTTTTATAAAAACCTTAAAAATATTATAACAGCTATATTTTCTGACGATATTTGGCTAAATTTGATATAATCAAAAAATCGAGTTATGAAAAAAATAGCACTTTCAGCTTTAGTATTGTTCGCTTTAATATGTGTGGTATCTTGTAAATGCACACAAAAGGCTTCTGAAGCAGTTTTAACCAACAATTCATGGGAATTATCTATGCTTAATGGAAAAGCTCCTAATCCGGCAGATTTTCAAAGAATTTTACCTACTGTAACTTTTGCTGCTGATAACACAATATCCGGTAATGGAGGATGTAATGGTTATAGGGGGACTTATACAATAGGCGAGAACGGAAGCTTTAAAACAGATAAAGTTGTTGCTACTAAAATGTATTGTGAAGATGCTAAAGGTGAGAATGAGTTCTTTAAAGCACTGGGCAAAGCTGATAAAATTAAAACTGAAAAAAACAGAATTGCTCTGCTACATGAAGATAAAGAAGTTATGGTATTTGTTCCAAAAACAGAATAAACTAAAATATTTTATATAAATAGGAAAGGAGCTTTTAAGCTCCTTTTTTGTTATTCGGGTTTTACTAAAACCTGTACCTGATCTTTAAGACGTTCAATAAGTATATTCATCATCCTTTTATTAAGGTTAGATGAGTTTTTTATATAGTCTCTAAATTCCTCAACTGTAAATAATGCTATAACCATGCCTTTAAGGGCATTTCTAAACTTAATATCTTTTTGTATAGCATTCTCTATAAAAAATAACTTCTTTTCAATAGAGAGATTATAAAAATCACCTTTATGCTTATTTACATAATTAAGAAATGATTCTACAAAAAGGTCGTTTTGTAATTTAAGGATTGGTCGTAAGGTTTTATTTTGAAATATTTCTTCCTGTGAAGACTGCTCAGTTACTTCGCCAATAGCTCCCCCACGCATAGAAAGGATAGCTGTATCACGTTGGTTCATATTTTTCTTTTTCTTAAAGATATAAAAAAACCTCTGCGTTATGCAGAGGTTTTAATTTTTATTTATCTGAATTTATTATTTCAGGATGAAAGTAACTCTTCTTACTACCTGACGAGCGTATTTAGAGTCTTTGTTTACAGAAGCATCTTCTCCGTTACCTACAATGTTTAGTCTACCAGCATCAATACCAGCGTCAACTAAAATTTTCTTAACGTTTTCAGCTCTTCTTGTAGAAAGGTTTTTGTTGTAATCGCTGTTACCGATTTCGTCAGCATAACCTACTACGTCAGCAGAAACTGAAGGATTTTGTTTTAGATACTTGATTAGGAAGTTGATTCCGCTTACAGACTGTGCATTTGGCTTGTCTGAGTTGAAATCGAAGTATACGTTTACATAACCGTTGTTGATTAGACCGGCTAAGTCTCCGCTTACACCTTCGCTAACTTCTTGTTTGATTTCTTTAGTTCTTTGATCTAGGTAAGACTCTAGCTCATCCGGCACACCATTGTTGTTTTTATCAATAGCTCTACCTTTAGTATCAACAGCAACACCTGTTACACTGTTTGGTTCAGCATCTAGATAATCTGGCACACCGTCTTTATCAGTATCATTCATCATAGTTTCGATTTCACCAATTCTTTGCTCTAGAGCTTCAAGTTCGTCAAGTTTTTCATCAACAAACCAGTCAGCATGCTGTTGGTGTTTACCTAAATAGATAGAAAGACCTAAAGTAGCATTGTAAAGAGTGCTGTCAAAACCTTGTTGGCTTCCTGGATTATAAGCTCCACCGTCCCAAGTCTTTTGTTGTGAGAAGCTATTTACCATTGTAAAGTCAGCATTTAAAGCTACTCTGTCAGATAATCTAACTTGTCCGGTTAAACCGATTAGGAAACTACCAATCCAGTCTTCACCTTCAAAACGATCATCATTTTTAAGTTGACCAACGCCAACACCCATGTGACCTAAAAGGTTGAATGTTTTAGTCCATGACTCAAACTCCATAATACGCCCAAGGTTAGCATAACCCTGTAAGTTAGCGCTTAATAGTGTAGATTCGAATTCAGGTCCATCATCTTCACTCATTTTATCATAGCCAGCTCCAAGTTTTAAACCAAATTTGGTGTTGAACATGTACCTGAAACCTAAATCTGCATGAAAGAAATTAAATGCAGATGAATGATAGCCCGGGCTCATTGGATTAGCGGGCTTGCTGAAACCACCGTTAACATCAATTGACCATTTGTTATAGTCATTCATGTTTCCGGTCTCCTGCACGTCCTGTGCTTTTAAACTTGCCGAAGTAAGGCAAATCATTAATAAAGGTAGTACAACTTTCTTCATAATAATTGTTTATTGTTATCAGTACTTTGAAATTTTTTGTAAATGTAGTAATTTTAAATCTAAGAAAATATGTGTTATTTTTTCAATTTTAAACTTTATTATGCCAGTAACTACTAATCCCTACAACTTAGAAACCCTTTCGGAATATCAGTATTTTCTTGACTTTCAGGTGATTCAAATGCTTGAAATTAGTCAGAAAAGCTTTCAAAAATGGGGAAAAACACCCTTAAAAAAAAGGATGAAATTTATCAAAAATTTAATATTTGTTTTAACAAAACAACAACATTTACTAGCCGAAACATGCTCTATGGAGATGGGAAAGCCCATAAAACAGGCTATTGCAGAGGTAAAAAAGTGTGGATTGTTGTGCGAATATTACCTGGAACATGCAGAAAGTTTTCTCGAAAACAAAAATATTAAAACAGATGCAGGTGAAAGTTTTGTGACATATGAACCCTTAGGTGTAATTTTAGGGGTAATGCCATGGAATTTTCCTTACTGGCAAGTATTCAGGTTTGCTATACCTGCTATAATTGCCGGTAATACTGTGGTTGTCAAACACGCATCTAATGTAGCAGGCTGTGCTGCATTATTAGAAGATATTTTTAAGCAAGCCGAATTTCCGGAGATTGTATATCAAAACCTGCAAATTTCCGGTGAGCAGGTAAAGAATGTAATAGAGAATCCTATTATAAAAGGAGTTTCTCTTACAGGGAGTGAAAAAGCAGGAGCAACAGTAGCTTCGACAGCTGCTAGTCTAATAAAAAAATCAGTGCTTGAACTCGGAGGTAGTAATGCTTTTATAGTTCTTAAAGATGCTGATCTTGATGAAACAATACCTGTGGCAGTAACTGCCAGGATGCAAAATACAGGGCAAAGCTGTATTGCTGCCAAGAGATTTATAGTTCATAAATCATTGTATAACGAATTTGTTTCCCGTTTTACAGAAGAGGTTAGTAAAATGAAATGTGGAGACCCTTTAGATGAAAGTACAGAAATAGGAACATTGGCTAGGGTAGACTTGGCTGAGGATATAGAAAAACAGGTAGATAAGTCTGTAGAGATGGGTGCAAGAATAGTAACCGGAGGGAGGCGTAAAGATGCTTTTTACGAACCTACAGTACTTGTTGATGTTACTACTGGCATGCCTGTGTTTAATGAAGAGGTATTTGGCCCTGTGGCTCCTGTAATGGCCTTTGATACATTTGAGGAAGCTGTTGAATTGAGTAATAATTCGTCTTTCGGATTAGGGGTAAATATTTTTACAAAGGATGTAGAAGCCCTAAAAGAAAAAATTCATCTATTTGAAGAAGGTGCTGTGTTTGTAAATGCTATGGTTAAATCCGACCCGGCATTGCCTTTCGGGGGAGTGAAAAAGTCAGGTTTTGGACGTGAACTTGCCGAAAATGGTATAAAGGAATTTGTGAACGTAAAAACCGTCTACATAAAATAAAAGGAAAATAAAAATCCCCGCTGTAAGCGGGGATTTTAGTATTAGTATAATTCAGGATATTCATTTGGATTAACCTCGTGCATTATTGCATATACTTTCTCATAGATATCTTCAGCAGATGGTTTAGAGAAATAATCACCATCAGTGCCATAAGAAGGTCTGTGGGCTTTTGCTGTTAATGTTTCAGGTTTGCTGTCTAAATGTTTGTAAGCATTTTGCTCATCAAGTATTTGTTGTAAGATATAAGCCGAAGCACCACCTGGTACATCTTCATCTATTACTAATAACCTGTTTGTTTTAGCTACACTCTTAACGATATCATGGTTAATATCGAAAGGTAAAAGAGACTGAACGTCTATAATCTCTGCATCAATACCTACTTCCATTAATTCTTTAGCAGCCTGCTCAACAAGTCGAAGAGTTGAACCATAAGAAACAAGGGTGATGTCTTTACCTTCTTTTATAGTTTCAACTACACCAATAGGAGTTTTAAAATCTCCAAGGTTAGTTGGTTTTTTCTCTTTTAAACGGTATCCGTTAAGGCACTCTACAACTAATGCAGGCTCATCTGTTTCTAAAAGTGTATTATAGAAACCGGCTGCTTTAGTCATGTTTCTTGGTACGAGTACGTGAATACCACGAATAGCATTAATTATCATTCCCATCGGAGATCCTGAATGCCATATACCTTCTAATCTGTGTCCACGTGTTCTGATGATTAGCGGAGCTTTTTGTCTGCCTGATGTACGGTACTGTAATGTAGCAAGGTCGTCGCTCATTATCTGTATAGCATACAACAGGTAATCCAGATACTGAATTTCAGCTATAGGTCGAAGGCCTCTCATAGCCATACCTATACCTTGTCCTAAAATAGTTGCTTCACGTATACCGGCATCACAAACACGAAAATCTCCGTATTTTTCCTGCATACCTTCAAGCCCTTGGTTAACATCACCAATATGTCCGCAGTCTTCTCCAAAAACAAGCGTTCCCGGATGTTTACTGAATATTGCATCAAAATTGTCACGAATTACCACACGCCCGTCTACTTCTTCAGGATTTTCTCCATATTCAGGAAGTACTTCGCTTACGCTGAATACATTTTTATCTGACTGGGAGAATAAGTGAGAGCTGTATTTGGGCTGTATTTTTGCTGTATAATCGGAAATCCAGGCAGAAAGAGTGTTTTTACCACTTTCTTTAACTATTATTCTCAGTACTTTTCTTGCTGTAATAAGAATCTCTTTTCTTATAGGCTCTTTTATAGCAGAAAGCTCAGAGATGTGTTTTTCAATAAAAACTTTGTTAGGGCTTTGGCCAGCAATATCTTTAAGTATATTTACAAGCTCGTCACGCTCTTCTTTAATAGGATTAGCATAAGCAGACCATGCAGCTTTTTTACCCTCAAGAACGTCTTTTTTAGCCTGCTCGTCAATAGCATCAAGATCTTCTTCAACAGCCATTTCGTTTTCAATCATCCATTTTCTCATTTGAGCGATACAGTCATATTCTGCTTCCCATGTTAAACGGTCAGCATCTTTATAACGTTCATGAGAACCTGATGTTGAGTGTCCTTGTGGCTGTGTAAGCTCATAAACATGTATAAGTACAGGAATGTGCTGTTCTCTTGCTATTACAGATGCTCTTTCATAAGCTGATACAAGTTCAGGGTAGTCCCAACCCCTAACTGTTATTATTTCATATCCCTTAGAATCTTCGTCTCTTTGGAATCCTTTTAATATTTCAGATATATTTTCTTTTGTGGTTTGATGACGTGCATGTACAGAAATACCATACTCATCATCCCAAACACTCATTACCATTGGTACCTGAAGTACACCGGCAGCATTAATGGTTTCAAAGAAAAGCCCTTCAGAAGTACTTGCATTACCTATGGTACCCCAAGCTACTTCATTACCATTTATAGAGAAGTTTGTTTTATTTTCAATACCACTAACATTTCTGTAGATTTTAGATGCCTGTGCTAAACCTAAAAGTCTTGGCATTTGTCCGGCAGTAGGAGAGATGTCAGCACTGGAGTTTTTTTGTTGAGTAAGGCTTTTCCAGTTCCCGTTTGCATCAAGGCTGTGAGTGGCAAAGTGCCCGCCCATTTGCCTGCCTGCAGACATTGGGTCATGCTCTAAATCGCTGTGACCATATAATCCGGCAAAAAACTGCTGTATTGTAAGCTGACCAATAGCCATCATAAAGGTTTGGTCGCGATAATAACCGGAACGGAAGTCACCATTACGGAAAGCTTTAGCCATAGCCAGCTGTGGTACTTCTTTACCGTCACCAAAGATACCAAACTTGGCTTTCCCGGTAAGTACTTCACGGCGGCCTAAAAGGCTGCACTCCCTGCTTATTACGGCAATTTTATAATCATTAAGCACTTCGGCTTTAAAATCGTCGAACGAAAGTGATTTTTTTGTTTCTGTCTCAGTCATAAATACGCATGTTGTATGACTACAAATTTAATTAAAAGAATGTAATTTCATAAAATTTGAAGAAAAAAATGATTTCACTTTTAGCAGTGAAAAGAGGATTTGAATATTTTTAGATAAAATATTTTCAATGAAATCTTCTAAAAAATGAATAAAATGTATTTTTAAACAAGTTTCATTTCGTTATAAAACCTATATCAAAACCATTTTCTTGTGAATAATTTTAAAAGTGTTCCCGGGCTTAAAGTAACTACAAACCTTATATTTTGGCTATAATTGCTGTCATTCAGCTCAAAACCGTTTGAAGAGTATACGGGTAAATATAATTCAAAATAGTCTGTTAGGAGATTTAAACGGATTCCCGTATCGTAAACAAATTCGGCATTTTCATATTTATTTTTCAAAAATCCCATATCACCGTATACTTCAACCCAGTTCCATACATTTATACTGGCATTAACGGTAGTCATCCACTGGTTGGCATATCTTGTATCCAGTTTTGACTTAAATCCTCCTTCAGCCATTATAAACTGTTGGCTGTATATACCTGTAGTTTCTGATCTTCCATAAAAATTATAATCAAATAAATAATCAGTAGGGCGGTCAAGACCAAAGCTGTAATAGTCGGAACTGGTATCTCTATACATAAACATACCTCCGTAAAAACGCAGGTTTAACTGCGTATTATCATAAAACAATCTTCTTATCTGGACTTCTCCTGCCAATTTACCAAAGTTACTTGCTATCTGTAAATCGGTAGAATAGTCAATATGCCTAATGATTTCGGATTCTGCGGAAGAGTATCGGGCATTAAATACCGAATAATCTTCATTTTGCTTATCAAAATTATAAGCCGACTGCTCTCTGTTTACAGAAACATATCTAAAAAGGAGATATTGCTTTTTGTTTTTGCGCAAATCTGTATCCCTAAAACGGAACTGTACACTTGGGGTAAACTTTACATAAGCAGCATCAGGCTCGTAATGATATGTTGAACCGCTTAAACCATATCTGATATTATACAGGCTACCACCATCCCTTATATACTGGTTAAACAGCATAGAGGCTGAACCTATCAACGTTCCTGTCTTACTGGAATAAGTAGGGGTGACATCAAAAATAATAGGTTTTTCAAGCAAAGATTTATTGTGAAAACGAAGCCCTACCGAAACCCCATCATAAAGGTTAAAGGTAAAGTTAGGCACATAAAAAATCTGATTATAGCCCGGATTTTCAAGATCCTGAAAGAAAGTAAACTTAACAGGTTTATTGTTTATTACTACTTTGTTTAGTTTTTTCCAGTTGTTACGCCTGTTATATTCAGGTATTTCGTTTTCATAATTTATGGAAAGCTTGTCGGCATCCTGTCTAGCTATAGTAAAAGTACTATCGTTTTTAATGTTTTCAAGCCATTGTTTAAAAACAATCTGCCCATCCTTGAGTCCGTATAAAGAAACCGGAACATTGGTCTGTGTCTTGTTTTTTATAGTTACCTCTACAGAATCCTTATCTCTTTTGACCTTACCAAATTTAAAATCTATAATAGCTCTGTCATCTACTAATGTATTATAAAACCAGGCTGTTTCCTTATCGGTTTTAGAGTCTATTATCTCTCTGAAGTCCGTTCTGTTTGTCTGTTGGCTTTTGTTTAGCTCAAAAAACTCTTTTATTGAAGTACTCACTGTGCCTTTTCCCAAATAACTTTCTAAATAGTTAAGTGCTATTCCGGCTTTATATTTTCCCGCTAACTGTTCATTGAATTTTATAAAAGTGTTTTTTGGATCGCCAATAGGCTGGTCCAGATTTTTTCTTGCCATTAAAAGATACAGATAGCTGTACTGATCATTGTAAGGGACCCTAAAAAGGTTATATCCTTTTAATATTCCCCATTTTATTCCCGCCATGGTTTTATCCGGATGATACTGCTCAACATACTTATACATTAGGTAGGTTTGCATAGCATCATAAATCCAGTTGTCTTCACGCGGATTTATATTCAATGTGTTTTTTAGGTAGTTATTTAGGTAGGTTTTTAGGAATTTAACCTCATAAATAAAAGAGTCGGGGAAAGGGGCTATAAATGAAGGGAGCTGGTTTAATCCGTAAACCGGATTTTTTTCATAATCCACTTCGCTAACTACTATCTTTCCGTTAGGGTAACTACCCAGATTCTCATTGGTAAATTTGATAATATTATCGATTAAATGAGCTTTCTGATAATCGGTAACCCTGCTATCTGTAAGGTTTGTTTCTACAATTACTGAGGAACTGCTAAAAACATTAAAATCGTTTTGCTGTTGGATTATCATGCTGAAACCGGCACGATTTTCACCTATAAAGAAATATTTTTCACCATCATCAGTAGGCGTAACATTTCCCTGATATAAATCGCTACTTATCGTAAGCTTATTATGAGTGGTAAGGGTTAGCTGATAGTCGCAAAAAGTATTGGCTATATCATCAAGGTTTTCATTACTGTATTTTACAAACTTTCCCTTTTCAATACGTGCAGGGGTAAGGTACCAATCCTTAAGTATCAGGTTACCGTTATTACCATATCCGTAGCGTGTAAATTTATCATTTGGCAGCTTAACATCGTATACAATATTCACTATAAACTTTTCATTTGGGTAAATGGGTTTAATTAATTGTATATCAATTAAATCTGGATGATTTTCAGGTCGTTTTCTTTTTAGCTGTACACCATACTGATTTGATATGGAATAGATAGTTGTCTTTCCGCGATTTTCATCTTTTTCCCTATGAAAAGAGCGTACAAATTCATCTGAAAAACGCTTTGCAAGGGGAGTGGTTTTATCTGAATAAGCATTGTTCCAGTCATTAAGGATAAACTCTCTTAAAGTATCCTGAGACTGATTATAAAAAGTAATTTCCTGGTTTACTTTAAGGACCTTGTTTTCATAGTCCAGTTCAACATTCATTTTATTGAGATGTTGTGCATGGGAAACTGATGAAAAAATCAGAAATAAAAGAAGTAAGATCCCGAATTTACTTTTCAAAGGTATGGCTTAAATTAATTACTAATCAATATTACTAAAATAGGATTTACATGCGTATTACAAACTATGCATGCATTAATATTTACTTAAAAAGATGAGAATTATTGCAACTGGTTGCCTGTAAAAAAGTTAAAACTCATCAATAAGATTAGAAGTTAGGGCTAAGATTATATTTTTTATAGAAAGTATCTATAACCTCAAGAACTTCATCTTCAGTATCTACGAGTTTTATGAGTTTCAGGTCTTCGGGACTTGCGTTAAAATATTTTTCTATCAAAACAGTTTTAATCCAGTCCATTAATCCGCCCCAAAACTCAGTACCTACAAGTATAATAGGGAATTTAGCAATCTTTTTCGTTTGTATAAGTGTAATTGCCTCAAACATTTCGTCCAGGGTACCAAAACCTCCGGGCATAACCACAAATCCCTGAGAATACTTAACAAACATTACTTTTCGAACAAAAAAGTAGTCAAAGTTAAGGTTCTTATCCTGATCTATAAATGGGTTAAAATGCTGTTCAAAAGGAAGTTCTATATTTAGCCCTACAGATGGACTCATCCCTTTAGCGGCGCCTTTATTTCCTGCCTCCATAATACCGGGGCCACCACCTGTTATAACGCCATAACCTGCTTTAGAAATTTTTTCGGCAATCCTTTCAGCTAACTGATAGTATTTGTCACTTGATTTTGTCCTGGCAGAACCGAAAATTGAAACACAGGGACCTATACGGGCCATCGATTCAAATCCGTTTACAAATTCTGACATTACCTTGAAGATTACCCAGGAGTCGTTACTTCTTATTTCACTCCATGGTTTTTGTTTTAAGCCTTCAAGAATTTTGTCGTCTTCATTTTCGTAATGTTCTTTTGACATAGCAACAGTTTATATTTTTAGGTATAGAACTAAGATAGCTCTTTTTTAAGGAATTTTGCAGTATAGCTTTTCTTATTCTTTATTATTTCTTCCGGTGTACCTTTAGCTACGAGCTGGCCTCCGCCTTTACCTCCCTCATAACCAATATCTATGATATAGTCGGCAAGTTTAATAACGTCCATATTATGTTCTATAATAAGAACAGTATTACCCTTGTTTACCAATCTTGTAATGACTTCCATCAATACTCTTATGTCTTCAAAATGAAGTCCTGTGGTAGGTTCGTCCAGTATGTAGAAGGTATTACCTGTATCTTTTTTAGAAAGCTCAGTTGCCAGTTTAATACGCTGTGCTTCACCTCCTGAAAGGGTCGTGCTTTGCTGTCCTAAAGTGATATACCCTAGACCTACGTCCTGAATGGTTTTGATCTTACGGTATATTTTAGGGATATTCTCAAAAAACGGAACAGCTTCATCCACGGTCATTTCCAGTATATCAGATATGGATTTACCTTTGTAACGTATTTCAAGGGTTTCACGGTTAAAGCGTTTACCCTGGCAGGTTTCACACTCTACATAAACATCAGGAAGGAAGTTCATTTCAATAACCCTAAGTCCCGATCCCTCACAGGTTTCACAACGGCCGCCACTAACATTAAAACTGAATCTGCCTGGTTTGTACCCTCTGATCATCGCTTCCGGCGTTTGTGTAAATAACCTGCGGATTTCAGAAAACACATCCGTATAGGTAGCAGGATTAGATCTTGGCGTGCGCCCGATAGGTGACTGGTCTATATCAATTACCTTATCAATATTTTCAAGACCTTCAATCTTTTTATAAGGCTGTGGTTTTTTTACCGCATTAAAAAAATGGGTGTTAAGAATAGGGTATAGGGTTTCGTTAATAAGGGTAGATTTACCACTGCCCGAAACACCTGTAACACAAATAAGCTTACCTAACGGAAACTCTACCGTAACGTTTTTAAGGTTATTACCGCTTGCTCCGGTTAGTTTAATGGTTTTTCCATTTCCTTCACGACGCTTTTTAGGAACTTCAATCTGTTTCTCTCCATTTAGGTAAGCTGCCGTTAATGTATGTTCCTTGTAAAGCTCTGCCGGAGTACCTTTACTAACAATCTGGCCGCCAAAACGACCGGCAGCAGGACCAATATCGATAACATAATCAGCTCGCTCAATCATGTCCTTATCGTGTTCCACTACGATAACCGAGTTACCTATATCTCTTAGCTGTTCCAACGAGTGAATCAGTTTTTCATTATCGCGCTGGTGAAGACCGATACTTGGCTCGTCCAGGATATATAATACCCCTACAAGCTGAGAGCCTATTTGTGTTGCAAGCCTTATACGTTGTGCCTCACCACCGGAAAGTGATTTAGAGCTTCTGTTAAGGGCAAGATAATTAAGGCCTACATCCAGAAGGAAGCTTAATCTGGCCTTGATTTCCTTGACGATTTCCGAAGCAATTACCTTTTGCTTTTCCGTAAGCCTTTCATCAAGATTATCAAACCATTCTGCAAGGTCTGATACATCCATTAATGAGAGTTCGGCTATATTTTTATCGTCTATTTTAAAGTATAGTGATTCTTTTTTAAGTCGGGTACCGTTACAAACAGGACATTCCACTTCGTCCATGAAGTCTTTAGCCCATCGTTTGATAGAAGAAGATCCGCTCTCGTCATACTGGTTTTTGATAAAGCTGGAAATACCCTCAAAATCAATTTTGTATTCACGATTAACACCCAGTGTTTTAGAACTGATGGTAAATTTTTCCTTACCGCCGTTCATTATCATATCCATAGCGTCGGCGGGAATGGTCTCTATCGCATCGGTAAGTTTAAAACCGAATTTTTCACCTATTACCTCAAGCTGTTTAAATATCCATGAATTTTTATATTCACCAAGAGGGGCAAAACCTCCCTGTTTTATAGATAGTTTAGGGTTAGGTATTATTTTGTTAAGGTTTATTTCATTTACGGTTCCTAAACCATTACAATTATCACAAGCTCCTTTAGGGGAGTTGAAAGAAAAGTTATTAGGTTCAGGATTGGCATAGGAGATACCCGAGGTAGGACACATTAAGTTACGACTGTAGTAACGCGCTTCGTTAGTATCGTGCTCTATAACCATCATCACGTCATCACCATGATACATGGCCGTTTTAATACTTTCGCTAAGACGCTTATCTAAATCGGCACTGGTATCTACCTGCATACGGTCTATAACCGTTTCTATATCGTGGGTTTTGTAGCGGTCCAGTTTCATTCCGCTTTCAATGTCTTTTATTTCGCCGTCAACACGAACTTTAAGAAAGCCCTGTTTAGAAATTTGCTCAAACAATTCACGATAATGACCTTTACGTGCACGAACAATAGGTGCAAGGATAGTGATACGTTTACCATCAAATTTTTCAACAATAAGTTCCTTGATTTGGTCGTCGCTGTAGCTAACCATTTTTTCTCCGGTAACATAGCTGTATGCTTCACCGGCACGGGCATATAACAGCCTTAAAAAGTCGTAAATCTCGGTAATTGTACCTACTGTAGAGCGGGGACTCTTACTAGTCGTTTTCTGTTCTATTGCAATAACCGGAGATAACCCATCAATCTTATCCACATCAGGGCGTTCCAGTCCGCCAAGAAACTGACGCGCATAAGCAGAGAAGGTCTCGATGTACCTGCGCTGCCCTTCGGCATAAATGGTATCAAAAGCAAGTGATGATTTTCCCGAGCCTGAAAGACCTGTTATAACAACAAGTTTTTCGCGGGGAATGGAAACATCTATATTTTTAAGGTTGTGGGCACGTGCACCCAGTACTTCAATAGTATCTTCGTTTAGCATAGCAAATTTGTGCAAAACGCAAAGATACTGATTTTAAAGGTATTTTTTAAATGAGGTTGAAGTAAGAAATTGTTAAAGTGTTATTCCTTTTTATACAGATTGAAATTGTTTAATAAGGCAAAACTCTTTTGCCCTTAACTTCTTCAAGTAGCTCTGCCATAGCCAGATAAAAAGCGCTACTTCCACATATTACGCCTACGACACCTGCTATTTTATGTATAGTTCCGTTTCCTGTCCATAGCGAAATGGATAAAAGGAAAAACAGTATGGTTAATGATAAAAACACAAACTGCTGAACTTTACTTTTTCCAAAAGTTCCTACCCATAAAAATGCAGTGAAAATTCCCCATAAAGCTAAATACCAACCTAAGAAATCAGGAGGGGTAGCCTGTGCAACCTCCATGTTAAGACCCGGTAATAACCATACTGTTACCAGCGATAACCAAAAGAATCCGTAAGATGTAAAGGCTGTTCCTGCAAAAGTGTTTCCTTTTTTAAAGGATAATATTCCGGCGATTATCTGTGCAAGTCCGCCATAGCAAATCCCCATGGATAGTATAACAGAGCTTAAAGGGAAAAAGCCGATGTTATGAATATTAAGAAGGATTGTTGTCATTGCAAAGCCCATAAGGCCTAACGGAGCCGGATTACCTAGTTTTGATTCCATATTGCATTTTTAATTTATCGGTTCTGTCAAAAATACATTTTTATTAATTTAAATGTTAATTTTTTTTATATACTATTTCATCAAAAACTAATCTTTTATTTAGTGGTATAAATAATCTCTTCTCCTTAATTTTGAATATGATTCCTGAAATAAAATCTATACCATCTAAAAAACTGGTTGGTTTAAGCTTAACCATGTCATACGTTGAAAATAAAACAGCTGAATTATGGCAAATATTTATGCCAAGGCGAAAAGAAATTGCTAATGCTATTAGCAACGATTTGTATTCGCTACAGGTTTACAGTGAGAATTACTTTTCTCGATTTAACCCTACTGTTGAATTTACTAAATGGGCTTTGGTGGAAGTTACTGATTTTAATCAAGCACCTGATGGTATGCAAATGTTTACATTACCGGAAGGACAATATGCCGTATTTCATTACAAGGGAAGTTCTGCGAAAGGAGCAGAGTTGATGGGTTATATTTTACAGGAATGGTTGCCGCAGTCGGGTTACCAATTAGATAATCGACCTCATTTTGAGGTTTTAGGAGATAAGTATAAGAATAACGGTGATGAATCTGAAGAAGAAATCTGGATACCAATACGGTAATTACTGTAGGTTTTGACTAAAGTTGGAATCCATCAAATTGGTAAAGGCATTTTTAATGGTACCGTCAGGATTCAGTATAATTGTTCGGTTTATTTTAGTAAGTACCCATTTGTCTTTTAAAGCCCTGAAATCCGAAGCTCTTAATTGGCATATACTTTTAAAATCATATTGCTTAATCAATTTTTTCCATTCGGCATCTTCGTCTATATTAACAGCAATAAAGTTTACGTTAGGATGTTGCTGCTGTAAAGCATTTACTTTATTGTGAACTAATTTGGTTCGGTTATTTGAACAACTGCTCCAAAAGAAAATAACCGTTTCTTTATCTATATTATTATTAATATCTACATGATTGTCATAAGAATCCACTAAAGCTATTTCAGGCAGTTTATTACCTGCTTTTAATTGTCGTACAGCTCTGCCAATTCGCATTATCTCATTACTGTCACTATCATCTGTACAAAGCTCATCATATCGTTGAATGAAAGCCTGATTATTAATCATATTCTGATCTTCAAGCAGATAATTAAAGGCAAGGGTGTTTAAAACCTGGTTTTTTACCGACTGGTTTGTAAAAACCGAATCGGCTACATTAAGCTTAATAATATTTATCTCTGAATCGTTTCCTGTTACCTGATTGTATTTATCCTGAGCAATGTTATTTATCATTGCTGTTACATATCTCATAAAAGGGGAATAATTAGTTAGCCGGGGATCATTAAGTGCTACATCTTTCCTGAAATTGTAAAAATCATCAGGCATACGGTCTCTTATATCTTCATCTGTATGTCTTTTATGGATATAAGGATAATACTCTCTTTTGGTGTAGTAATTAAGGTCTACTCTGGATTTTGCATAAAAATCAAAATCCTCATTCCAGCCAATTCTTTGTTTTTCAGTATTGTAATAAGAAATTCTTTCATTATTTATCGAATCGATTGTATGCATGAAATCGTTTAGATTATAATCATAGATAAAGGCCGATTTGGTGCGGTCTTTTTCGTTCATAAGAAAAAGCTCCATCATAAAATTGTTTTTCTCATTACCACGTCCGCTAAATACCAAAGATTCGTCAAAATGCTTAGCATTTAAGTTGACCATTATACTGTCGTTCTTATCAAAATAAACATATTGAAAGTCGGGTTCGTTTTTAAAACTATAAAGTCCTGGAGTAAGGGAATCAAATTTTACAAAAAATCTGTTTTTTTCATCAAGAGGCAATGTATCTATTACTTTATTGTCGCGACAAAAAAGAATATACCGACACTGGGGGCTTGATACTTCGCCTCCAAAATATGCTTCATAATTATCGCTATTTCCACAGGATGCAAGCGATAACAAAAAGACAATAAGTAATAGTAGTTTTTTTCTTAATAGTGCCATTGCGTCTTTTCCGTACTTTAACAAAAATATTTTTTCTGACCTTCATATTTTGTTAAAAGACAGTTAAAAATATAAGGCTTGTTATATTACTCTTAATAGACCTAATAGTTCTTTATTTTTCTTACTTTTGCAAAAATTTTTTAAAATGCTTTCAGTTTCAAATTTATCGGTTCAGTTTGGTAAAAGGATATTATTCGACGAAGTAAATACTTCTTTTACCCAAGGTAACTGTTATGGTATCATTGGCGCAAATGGTGCCGGTAAATCCACTTTTCTAAAAATATTAGCAGGAGATGTAGATCCTACATCGGGTCATGTATTTCTTGAACCGGGCAAACGTATGTCTGTACTTAACCAGAATCATAACATGTTTGATGAGCATACCGTTCTTGAAACAGTGATGATGGGGAATACACAGCTTTTCTCTGTTAAAAAAGAAATGGATGAAATTTACCTTAAACCCGACTTCTCTGATAAAGATGGTGAAAGGGTAGGTGAGCTTCAGGTTATTTTTGAAGAAATGAATGGCTGGAATGCCGATTCTGATGCTGCAGCACTTTTATCAAGTTTAGGCATTGGAGATGAGCACCATTATACACTAATGGGAGACATGGATAACAAACTTAAGGTTCGTGTCCTATTAGCTCAGGCACTATTTGGTAACCCGGACGTTCTTATTATGGATGAGCCTACCAACGACCTTGACTTTGAAACAATATCATGGCTTGAAAACTTCCTTGCTAATTACGATAATACAGTAATCGTTGTATCTCACGACCGTCACTTCCTTGATGCTGTTTGTACACATATTTCTGATATAGACTTTAGTAAGATCAATCATTACTCAGGTAACTATACTTTCTGGTACGAATCAAGCCAACTAGCAGCTAAACAAAGAGCACAGCAAAACAAGAAAGCTGAAGAAAAGAAAAAAGAACTTCAGGAGTTCATCATGCGTTTTAGTGCTAACGTGGCTAAATCTAAACAAGCTACCAGCCGTAAAAAAATGCTTGAAAAACTTAAAGTTGACGATATTAAACCATCCAGCAGAAGATATCCAGCAATTATTTTTGATCAGGAACGTGAAGCCGGTGACCAGATATTAAACATTTCGGGACTTAGCGCTTCTGTTGAAGGTGAGGTTTTATTTAAAAACCTTGACCTGAATATGGCAAAAGGTGATAAGATAGTAGTAGTATCAAGAGACTCTCGTGCTACAACTGCTTTCTATGAAATCATTAACGGTAATATGCAGCCGGACAGCGGTAAATTTGAATGGGGTGTAACTACAATTCAATCGTACCTTCCGGTAGAAAACCATGAGTTTTTTGATACAGATCTAAATCTGGTTGACTGGTTACGCCAGTGGGCTACTACAGAGGAAGAGCGTGATGAAGTTTATATTCGCGGATTCCTTGGTAAAATGCTTTTCAGTGGTGAAGAGGCTCTTAAATCTTCAAGAGTTCTTTCAGGAGGGGAAAAAGTACGTTGTATGCTTTCAAGAATGATGATGCTTAGGGCTAATGTATTAATGCTTGATGAACCTACAAACCACCTTGACCTTGAATCGATTACTGCATTTAACAACTCACTTAAAAACTTTAAGGGGTCTGTATTGTTTACAACACATGACCACGAGTTTGCTCAAACAGTAGCTAACAGGGTACTGGAAATAACACCAAACGGAGTTATAGACCGTTACATGTCGTTTGATGATTATCTGGATGACGATAAGGTAAAAGAATTAAGAAAAAGCATGTATGCTAAATAATATAGAAAAGCCCAAACAAAATGTTTGGGCTTTTTTTATGCTTTATATAAATTATTATTGTTTTGAAACGGTTGTTCCTTCGGTGGCATCCTCTTTTACGACAATCACCTTAGCCCTGAATCCTGTGGCCAAATTCCACTGACTTGAATGAAGGACATCCTTTTGGTCGTCTACAATCCTGATGTCTGCAGTATTAGGCCCTGTAGTTCCCTGATTTAATGCCTCAAATTCAATTTTATTGAATCCTGGCTGTAATCGTATCTGTATAGCAGATGAATTATTGGTAAGAACAAAGTCACTTATTACAATATGGTCGTTTATCCAAACCCTTATCCTGTCACCATCCTGAAGACCGAAGTCAGCAACGTAGGAGTTTATATATTCAGACTTTGTTCGTATTTCCCCTAAAAACTGGTTTCCTTTATAAGCTTCACTCGATTCTCCCTGTTGCCTTATCTTTACACGGTCTTCATAGTTTTCTCCGGAATCTGCATACTGTTTTTCAATGATCATGGGAGAAGTATCAGTCTTATCCACACCAATCTGAAAACGGGGATCAAGTTCTTTTTTAGGCGGCTTTATGGTAAATATACTTGGTGTGTTATCCTCTTTAGAAGGCTCGGGAGATACCTGAGGATCTTTTTCCCTCGGAATAGCTATACCTCCCTGTGGTTTATCACCACCCTGGGCCATAACCTTAGGGCTAATGCATAAAAAAAGGAATAGTATAAACAGGTATCGCATAATATGTTTTTGAGCTAAAATAGTATAAGCAATTAATGTGCCTAAAACTTAGCTAATACAAATTAATGAAAAATAAGTCAATAAGTATTAAAGTGTAACAACGTAAAAGCTGTTATTTTATTCTGCTTCAATTTCCCATAGTTTTACAATCTGTTCAAAAGTAATAGAACCGGGAGTTGTAACATATTCTTTTATGAGTCTAAAACCTGCTTTCTCCAGACTCCTGTTAGGGGAAGGATTAAAGGCATTGGGTTGACAATAAACCTTTTTAAGTTTTATATTATTAAAATAATAGGGAAGGGTCATTTTTATAAAATCTACGCCATAACCGTTATTTCTGTAATCAGTCTTCCAAATATGAAGGTGCATAAAACCATGATCTTTGTAGGTTAATGGGTTTAAATTACTATGACCTATAGGTTCGTCATCCACATACCATACTACTCCATATACTTTCTTTTCTTCATATGGTAACGTAAGCTGAGTTTGCAGCATGGCAGTAAAATCTTCTCTGGCGGGAAGCTTTTCTATATCGACCCCCATATTAATAAGATATTCCTTATCAGCTTTAAACCAGTAATCAGCAATTAGTTTTACATCTTTATCTTGGATTTCCCGTACAGATAATTTATTTTTAAGCATATTTGTCTTATAATTTACCCCAAGTTAATGAAAAAGTTACCAATCATTCTCAGTTTATTATTTTTAACATTATGTTGTGTTTCCTGCAAAGTAGGACGTTTTGTATACTACAATCTTGCAAATATTACCGACTATAAAATATTCCCTTCGAGACCTCTTGTAAATGATTCAATAGTGTTTCATTATTATACAACAGAGCAGGACAAAGCAAAAGCCCCTAAGAAAATTAATTACAATGGAAGTGAAGTTGCTTTTGATGATTTTCTTGCTGATAATAAAACAGTAGCTTTTTTAATTATTAAGAACGATACTATTCAGTACGAAAAGTATTTTAACGGGTATGAACAGGAGTCGATTGTAGCGTCTTTTTCCATGGCAAAATCGGTAACTTCCATACTTATAGGTTGTGCTTTGGATGATGGCTTTATAAAGTCGGTTGATGAGCCTGTTATTAATTATGTTCCTGAGCTTAAGGATAACGGGCTTGAAAAAGTCACGATAAAACACTTGTTGCAAATGTCAAGCGGAATTAAGTGTGAAGAAAGCTATATAAATCCTTTTGGGGATGCAGCTACCTATTATTATGGAACTGATTTAAGGAAAGCTTTAAGTAAAATGCAACCTGAGCGTGAACCCGGCACCGAATTTTCATATAGCAGTTGTGATACACAATTATTAGGTTTGGTTTTAGAGCGCTCTTTAAAAGGAAAAACCATAACCGAATATCTTGACGAAAAGATATGGAAACCTCTTGGTATGGAATATGATGCTTCGTGGAGTTTAGACAGTGAGAAAAACGGCCTGGAAAAAACTTTTTGCTGTATTAATGCCAGGGCAAGGGATTTTTCTAAAATAGGAAGATTATACCTTAATAAAGGAAACTGGAACGGAAAGCAGATTGTATCAGAAAAATGGGTAGAGGAATCTACAAAACCCGACACTGGTATTGGAAATGTTGATTATTACAAATATCAATGGTGGCTTTCATCCGGGGGCAGCTATATGGCTAAAGGGCTTTTGGGACAGTTTATCTATGTGTATCCATCCAAAGATCTTATAATTGTACGATTAGGTAAAAACTATGGAGAAGTGCAGTGGCCGGAATTATTAACAAGTCTTGCAGAGAATTATTAATTATCGGTGCCTGCCTGATCTGTTTTTTTCGGCAAACCAGTCGTTTACACTGTCTTTTTCGTCTCTGTAATCTTCCCTTGTTGGCTCACCTGACTTATCATAATGCGCGTTATTATCTACATTATCACTTGATTGGGTTGTGCCTTCATGTTTTTTATCATCTTCCATAAATATCTTTTTAAAATGTAATATTAGGAATTTGAAGAATTTCTTTTTGTTAAGAATGACCTAAAATTATTAGTAAATAAGCTCCTCGACGTTTTTTTGTATCATTTCTGCCAGTTTTGCAGTAGGGAGGTCGTTTGGATCATAACCAAAAGGATCCTCAATTTCCTCAGCAATAAGCTCCAAACTTGCCAGTACATAAAAAATGATAGTAACAACAGGTATTACCAGATAGCCTAACATAAAAACATACCCGAAAGGAAGTGTCATAACATATATAAAAATAAACTTCTTTATAAAGGCGCTGTAAGAATAGGGGATAGGAGTATTTTTAATCCTTTCACAAATACCACATATATCTGTTAGCGATTGTATTTCCGCATTTAATACGATAAGCTGGTCGCCTGTAATTTTTCCCTGCTCATATAGCTCATTCACTTTTGCTATTATGGTTTTAGCTATTTGATTGGGTTTATGCTTGTAATGATCTGCAGCAAGTATAGCATCCTCAAAAAGCTCATGACTTATATCAGCATTCTTTAAATGCAGGTTTAATACCGAAGAGTATGCCGGTATAAGTTTCCTGAAAATCTCCTTGTCTTCTTTGGCCTTAATCATTACAGCTACTTTAATGGCTAAATTACGACTATTGTTAACCAATGCACCCCAGGCTTTACGGCCTTCCCACCAGCGATCATAGGCAGTATTTGTCCTAAATACAAGCAATAAGGATATTACAAAACCCAGTAATGTATGCATTACAGTAATATTTTTTATGTGGCTTAATTCAGATAGTTTCCAGTATTCCAGTTCCAGATAGGCTATGATAAAAGAATAGGCTGCAATACCCAGCATTATAGGTAATAATTTTCTGAAAGTATCTCCCTTATGAAATCGGAATATAAACGAAAACCACTCTTTAGGGTTATATGTAATCATTGGGTTAGTTGTAAATTGTTTTGCTTCACAAATTTATTTAAAGTTTGCAGTTGCACAAACATTATTGAACGGCTTCTTTATAAACTTTCAAAACCCTTTCCCTCGCTTCTTTATGATCTACAATAGGCCTGTAGTTTAACTCCTGAAACTCAGGAACCCATTTTTTTATATATTTAAAATCTCCGTCAAACTTTTTAACCTGTTCCATAGGGTTAAATACCCTGAAGTATGGTGCGGCATCAACACCACTTCCTGCAGCCCATTGCCAGTTACCTACGTTGCTGGACTGTTCGTAGTCTAACAGCTTTTCGGCAAAATAGGCTTCACCCCAACGCCAGTCGATAAGCAGGTGCTTGCATAAAAAACTTGCAACAACCATTCTTACCCTGTTATGCATGTAACCGGTAGTGTTAAGTTCACGCATACCGGCATCAACCATTGCATAACCTGTTTTCCCTTCACACCATGCTTTGAATTCCTTTTCGTTATTCCTCCATTTAATATTATCATATTTAGAGCGAAAACTTTTATTTACAGTTTCAGGAAAATGCCACAATATCTGCATGAAGAACTCTCTCCATATAAGTTCATTTAAAAATGTTCCGTTTTTACTTTCAAGGGCTTTTTTTACCATTTCCCTAATACTTACAGAACCAAACCTTAAATGCGGACTCAAATAAGATGTCCCGTCTATAGACGGAATATTTCGTGTGTCTTCATAATTATCTATAAGCGTAGTGGTAACGGTATAAGATTTTACCTTAATGGTACTTTCTGTAAAACCTAAATCTTTAAGGTCTAAAAAAGGATAGGAGTGGGATGCTATTTCAGATAGCTTATCTTCTGGATGATGTTGTCTTATATCCTTAACGATAAACTTCTCTTTCCACTTTTTCATATATGGAGTATAAACCACATAAGGGTCTCCATCATCCTTAACTACTTCATCTTTTTCAAAAATAACCTGATCTTTAAAAGTTTTAAAATCAATATTGTTATCCTTTAATAATTGAAGTATTTGTTTATCTCTTTTTAAAGCATAAGGCTCATAGTCATGATTGGTAAAAACAGTATTAATATCATTATCTGAAAGTAATTGTTTGAATACTTTTTCAGGAGTATCATAAAATACCGCCAACGATTTATTATACTTTTTAAGTTCTGTATTTATCTGCTCTAACAACTGATGGATAAAAGTAAGCCTAGCATCATCTTTAGGCAATTCTTCAAGAATATTAGGGTCAAAAATAAAAATAGGGAGTACTTTCTCTCCTGATGTTAAGGCTTCATACAAACCTGTATTATCATTAATACGCAAATCCCTTCTAAACCAAAATATATTCATTTCTGTTCCTTATCCTTTAAATTCGCCAAAAAGCTCAATTAATTTATTTCTTCTGTATTCAAAAATTTTCTCCAGCTTAGGTTTTACCAAGATTGGATGAGCCATTTTACCTAAAATTCCCATGGGGATTTTGTAATGAACTATATCTTCCATTTCAACTCCTCCCGGAATCTCTTTCAGAAAATGTTTATGATGCCAAAATTTATAGGGTCCATAGCGCTGTTCGTCTACAAAAAACTGTTTGTCCTGTACGTGAGTAATCTCTGTAACCCATTCCATTTTATAACCTAACAAGGGAGTAATTGTATAATGGATAATCTGTCCGGCAAACATTTTTCTGTCGTCTCCTGATAAAGTTACAAATCCCATCGAAGGAGGTGTAATTACGGCAAGGTTTTTGGGAGTAGAAATAAAGTCCCAGGCTTCCTGTAAGCTTACGGGTAAATTTTGTTTTTTGTGTAGTGTATACAAATCTAAATTTTTAAATGTTGTGTGAAGTTAGGAAACACGAGGGAAATTTAAGGTTTGTTCATCGCTATTTTTAGTATTTTTTAACAGTCGTAAAACAGTTATTGATTAATTTCGCAGTATATATTTCTATAAAAAATCAGACTCACAATGAAAAAACTACTTATTGCAGGAGCTATAGTGCTGGGTTGCTTAACAGGAACAGCACAGGTACGTACACCAATGGCCAGCCCTAATGCTAAAATTGAACAGACTGTAGGCCTTACAGATGTTAAAATTGATTATTCCCGCCCAAGTGCAAGAGGAAGATCGGTTTACGGAGAATTAGTTCCTTTCGGAAAACTTTGGAGAACAGGGGCTAACGCTAACACTTTAATTTCTTTTAGCGAAGATGTAGTTATTGCAGGTAAAACCCTTCCTAAAGGTGAGTATGCTTTATATACTTTACCAAAAGCAGACAGTTGGGATATTATTTTCTATAAAGATACCAATAACTGGGGACTTCCTGAAAAATGGGACGAGAACAAAGAGGCTTTAAGAGCTACTGTAAAACCTGAGTTTTTATCTAAAAATGTTGAAACATTTACTTTAAATATCGCTGACATAGATAACGATTATGCTAATCTTGAGCTTTCTTGGGAAAGAACTAAGGTTACGCTTAAGTTTGAAGTGCCTACTAAGAAAGTAGCTATTAAGAGTATTGAGGCAGCTATGGCAGGACCAACTGCAAGTGATTATTTTGCAGCTGCACAGTATTACTATCAGTCTGATGCCGATATGAACAAAGCTCTTGAGTGGGTTAATAACGCTATCGCGAAAACACCACAAGGTCAGGATGTTCCTTATTATATTTTAAGACAAAAATCGCTTATCCAGGCTAAAATGGGGGATAAGAAAGGAGCTATAGAAACTGCTAAACAATCTCTTGCCGGTGCAGAAAAAGCTAACAACTTTGATTATGTAAAAATGAATAAAGATTCTATTCTTGAATGGAGCAGAAAATAATCTGAGTAACCAAATAATAAAAAAGCAGGCTTTTGGCCTGCTTTTTTATTTATATAGTTTCTTCTTGTTTTGTTTTATTAAATAATGGTTGCAATATAAAAGATAATACAATTGTTAACATGGCACCTATAAAGTTTAACCATAAATAACCAATTGCATCTACACGGGCATATTTGTACCATATGTAAATAACAACAGCCTGAGTAATCAGTGCGCCCCAAAATATGGCCTCAGCTTTTATGTATTTTATATAGAATGCTACCAGGAATATACCTAATACCGTTCCGTAGAAAATAGAACCTATAATGTTTACCAGCTGAATAAGGTTTTCAAAAAGTGTGCCTACGCAGGCAAATAATATTGCTACAATACCCCATAGAAGGGTAAAAAACTTAGTAGCATTTACATAATGTTTTTCCGATTTATTACCTACGTTTCGTTTGTAGATATCTATAGCTGTGGTAGAGGCGAGTGCATTAAGTCCTGAGGCGGATGATGACATTGCAGCCGAGAATATTACTGCAAGCAATAACCCGATAAGACCCTTTGGTAAAAAATTAAGTATAAAGTACAGGAAAACATAATCCTTATCGTTAGTTTCTGCCTTTTCGTTTACTTTTTTAATCAGTTCTTTAGCTTTATCTCTTAAATCTTTTTCTCTTGTATTAAGGGCAATCATTTTATTATGAAGTTCCTTATTGTCATAATCCTGATTAAGTTGGTTTACATAGAGCATACTGATCTCTTTCTTTTCATCAGCAAGATTATCCAGCTGCCTTTCAAGTCCATTATATTCATCTTTATACTGTGATTCCTGCAGCGCCTTTACGTTATTAGGGTTAAAGTGTAAAGGGGCAGAGTGGAACTGGAAAAATATAAAAACCATAACGCCAATAAGCAGAATAAAGAACTGCATAGGTACTTTCAATAATCCGTTCATAATAAGCCCCATTTGGCTTTCCCTTATAGATCTACCCGAAAGATAACGTTGTACCTGAGACTGGTCAGTTCCAAAATAGGCAAGTGCCAAAAAGAAACCACCGGCAATACCACTCCATATTGTATAGCGTTGCCCAGGATCAAATGAAAAATTAACAATATTCATTTTATCGTTAGCACCTGCAATATGCAGGGCATTACCAAAACTAAGTTCATCAGGTAAATTATTCAGCAATACAATAAAAGTGATTGCCATACCCGTCATTATAACAAACATTTGTTGTTTTTGGGTAACATTTACTGCTTTAGTACCACCTGAGAATGTATATATAATAACTAATAAACCTATCATAAAGTTCATTAAGTTAAGATTCCAGCCTAAAAGGGAAGAAAGTATAATTGCCGGAGCATAAATTGTTAACCCGGTGCCGAGTCCGCGCTGTATAAGAAAAATTATAGAGGCTAAAGACCTTGTTTTAAGGTCAAAACGCTGTTCCAGAAATTCATAGGCCGTAAATACTTTTAATTTATGGTATATAGGAATAAATGTAAGGCATATTACTACCATAGCTAGCGGCAGACCGAAATAGAACTGCACAAAACCCATACCGTCATGGTATGCCTGTCCCGGTGTGGATAGAAAGGTAATGGCGCTTGCCTGTGTTGCCATAACAGAAAGACCAACCGTCCACCAGGGAGTTTCGTTATTACCAAGTATAAATTCTTCAACATTCTTGCTTCCGCGGGTTTTTAAAACCCCGTAAACGACGATAAAGAGTAATGTAACCGAAAGTATAATCCAGTCAATTGTCTGCATGCTATGTAAAGATTTGCATTATAAAATAAAAAATAAGTATGTAGATAACGTTAAGCAGCAGCACCAACGAATAACTTTTTTTCCATTTTGTCGGATTATCTTTCATACAATTCCTTTTTAACTTCGATATATAGGACTGATAACAAACTTAATTGTTACATGTAAATCCCTTTATTTACCTAAAGCAATAATATTAGCCATTAGCCTGTAAGCCCCAGAAACACCTTCAGGAAGCTCTCTGAAAAAGCTCAGGCCGGTATAAATATAATAACCTTTTCCGTGCTTCGCTATAAGCAACGCACCTTTTTTTGGAGATTCACCTTTATCATGAGAGGATAGGATAGGGGTAAATTCCGATGCCCATTCGTCCGGATAGTACAATCCCTGTTCCTGTACCCAGCCCTTAAAATCTCTGTTGGTTATCTTGTTAGGTCGGTTTAATACATCATTTGAAGGATCTAAAAACGTAACTTTTGCATCTTCTTCAGTAACCCTGTCTCTTGATATCCTGATAGGATAAGGAGCTATATCTTTTATAGACAAATGTCCTGTAGTATTATATTGTACCACCATGTTACCACCTTCCTTTACATAATCAAAAAGCATCTGCTGCTTAAACTCTAATGATTCTAGTACATTATAACAGCGTATACCCATAATTATGGCATCAAAACCTGTCAATGTCTCCGGTGAAATAGCTTCTGGTGTCAACAGGGTAACTTCATAGCCCATTTGTCTCAGGCTTTCAGGAACGTTGTCTCCGGCACCCATTATATAAGCTATTCTACGTCCTTTAATTTCTAAATCTACCTTTGTGAATTTAGCTATAGAAGGCATTAACACTTGTTGTTTTGCAATATGAGGATAATCTATAATTATCTGTTCTTTATCATATTTTGCACCATCAATTAAAGCAATACTTTCAGCTTCTGCTTCTTCCGGTTCAGTAGGTGGAGTAACCTCAAAACTCACGGTAATTTCGCTTCCTTTATTCTTTAAATCAAAAGGAATAGAAGCAGGATTAACTTTCCATGTGTTAGGAAGCCTTAGCTCAAGATTACCCGAACAATTGTCTTTCCCTGCATGTATCTTTATCAGTACCTGTTGCTTTCTGTTGTCTTTAAACAACTGTACTTTGTTTATTATTTTAGTTGTCACGGCAGGTACTACATCAAAAGGCTGATAAACTTCACCAAAAGCAGGATCTGTATATTTATATACCAGTTCTTTTGTAAAAGGGATAGCCACGCCGTTTACTTCAATAACAAAGCTAACTTCCATCTCACGGATAATATCAGGAATACCAATGTTTTGCTGATCGCTAACAGTATACATTCCTTTATTTCCCTTTTCTTTTAACCAATAAGGTGAAGTATAATTAGCTGTTTTAGGTATTGTTACCGAAATTGTATTTCCCTGATCTATATTGTTGTCCAGAACTAAATCCTGGACAAAGGTTTTATTTTCAGGTAATACACCAATATATTTTAAAACCATAGGAACCGGACTTCGGTTTATAGCTTCCCAGCGTATTGAAATATCACTACCCGGTGTGGCAGACTGATTCTCTGCTACAGCTTCAATAAAAAGTCCGCTACATGCTGCTATAATTTCTTTAATTTCTTTTAACTTAATCTCTTTCCAGTGTTTATCTTCAATATTTGCAATATTTATATAAACAGCTGTTAATGCGGGAACAGATGCTGAAGGATTTTTAAAATCGAAATTATTTAGTATCTGCTGTACGGCTTCACCAATCTCTTTACCGCCTTTAACCCTGTTCCAGGAAGTATCAATACCTTCAAAAAGGTTTTGTTTGTCTTTTAAATTACTTCCTTTAATAAGCTCCAGGTACTCCATATCATCCCCACGTGCTCCACTTGTACCAAATCCCTGAGATCGGTGCCTGCTTCGGCTTAATGCCGCAATTTCCTGATTGGATTTGCCTAACATTGGGTAATAAACACCTGTAGACAGGTTGATATATCTAGATTTGTCAGCCTTGTCAAATTGTTCTTTACCTCCAAAAAACCACCATGAAACATTAAAGAACACTCGCTTAGGCTGCCATGTATTTACAAATTGAAGCTGATTAACAGCATAACGAGGATCATTTGCTAAACTGTAAGCTTCCTGGGTAAGCATTGCTGAAGAAGTATGATGACCATGTGTTGAACCAGGGGTTCGGTGGTCAAAACGATTGATAATAACATCCGGCTGGAATTTACGTATTACCCAAACCATATCTTCAAGCACTTCTTCCTTATCCCAAATCTGTAGTGTTTCGTTTGGCATCTTTGAGAAACCAAAATCGTTTGCACGACTGAAAAACTGTTCTCCTCCGTCTATTTTTCTGGCCTCAATAAGCTCCTGAGTACGTATAACCCCTAATAATTCCCTTAATTCAAGGCCGATAAGGTTTTGTCCGCCATCTCCACGGGTAAGGGCCAAATAGCCTGTATGAGCCATGTCTTCGTTAGAAAGATAAGAAATGAGCCGTGTGTTTTCATCATCGGGATGTGCAGCAATATACAGAGCCGAACCTAAAAAGTTCAGCTTTTCTATTTTATGGTATATTTCTACTGAAGATGGTTTTTGAGGTTGTTGTGCATAACCAACTACACAACATAATATAAAGAGGTAACTTAATAATTTATGCATGATTTTATAGGCTTTAGGCCTTTGTATTATTTAGTAAAAGTTATTAAATGCTGATAAACTTTATCAACCGGCATCCCCACAACATTTACATATGAGCCTTCTATTTTAGCAATTGCCACAAGCCCAATCCATTCCTGTATACCATAAGCACCAGCCTTATCATAAGGCCTGTAATTATCAAGATAATAATTTATCTCATCGTCGCTAAGGGTATTAAAAGATACTCTGGTTGTTTCATTAAAAATATGGGATTTGCTGTTACTTTTTATGCAAACTGAAGTAATTACTTCGTGAACATTTCCTGATAAAGCCTTTAGCATGACAAAAGCATCATTTTTATCAGTTGGTTTGCCTAATGCCTTATTGTTATGCCAAACAATTGTATCGCTGGTTATAAGGATATCATTATCAGACAGTGTATCGAGTAGGGCAGCGGCTTTCAATTCAGCCAAATAGTCCGTAATTTCTGCTCCCTGTAAATTTTCAGGATAAACCTCCTCCACATCCTTTAATCGGATTTCAAAGTCTATATCCAGTTCTTTCATAAACTTCTGCCTTCTGGGTGAACCGGAGGCAAGTATAACATTGTAATCTTTTAATTTTTCCTTAAGCATTGTTCTGAATATTAAAAGTTATTACTACTATAGATAATGCCGCAAAAGCCAATACAATTTTTAAAACCAGACTTAACCTGTCAAAGTCTTTTTCTGTTTTTGCAGTCCATAATCCTATCATAAAATAAATAAGCGGGCCAAGAACAAACAATAAAAGATAGATTAGCGCATAAAGTAGCGTTGCCTTATCATTAATAAGATAAGTGTTAGCATAATAAAGTAGTAATCCTACAGGTATTAGAGACAATACAAAAGCAGCTTTTGCCATTCTTTCCTTGCCTAAAGCAATAGGAAGAGTGTTTATCCCTTCATTATAGTCCTTATTTACATCTCGTATGTTTTTTACAATTTCTCTTATAAAGCTTATCACAAATGTAAAAATGGAAAAATCTATAAAAATGCCAAACAGCGTACCTAAATATTTTTGATTTTCAGGTGTAATCATTGGGTATAGATCATAAATACCCACAACAAGTATACTTATTGCGACTAAAAAAGCTATAATAAGGTTATTTACTACTATAGTATATTTAAGATTAGTAGCATAAAAATACATTGTAGCAGCTATTAAGATGAAAAGTAAAGCAAATCCGGGTTTACCAATAAGATTTGACAAATAAAAACCTATACCTACACCAACAATATTAAGTGCGGCATAAAGATTATACCCCTTTGCTTCGCTTATACCAAAGTTAATCTCGCTGTTACCATCTATTATATTATTAATCAAAAAACCTCCTGCAGCAATACATACACAAGAGAAAACCAGCATAAGAAACTGCAACTGATTCAACGCAAGTGTTAATCCTTGCTGTTGCTCTAAGAAGCCGTAGCGAAACGCACAAAAGGTAAATGCTAAGAATAATAGGTTTCCGTATCGTATAAGTCTGGCTGATTTCATTTTATGGGTTAAATAAGTTTATGTTCTGTGTGTTTTCTTAATTTAATTTTAGTCGTATTTGGCATTAAAATGTTCCATCCATTTACCCTGTACTTTCATTACCTGTTCTATAACGTCCCTTACACAGCCTGTACCTCCGTTTTTGTGAGATATATACCTGCTAAGTTCTTTAATTTCAGGGGCTGCATCCTGCGGGCATGTAGGTAAGCCTACCAGTTTCATTACATGATAATCAGGGATATCATCTCCCATATAAAGTACCTGTTCAGGTTTAATATTGTAAATATCAGTAAACTCGTCAAAGGTTTCTACTTTGTCAGAAACTCCAAGGTAAATGTCTGTTATTCCTAAATTTCTTAATCTTACACGAACACCTTCGTTACTGCCTCCGGAAATAATACAAACAGTATAACCGTTCTCTACAGCAGCTTTCATAGCATATCCGTCACGAATATTCATATTTCTAAGCATTTCTCCGGTAGGAGTTACGTGTATGGTACCATCAGTAAGAACTCCGTCCACATCAAAAATAAATGTGGTAATGTCGTTCATTAATTCTTTATAGCTTTTTGACATTTTGAATGGATTGCGTAATTAACTTGTATATTTCTTTTTGTTTTTCGTCTGTAATAAAATCAAGGTGTTTTTCTATAGTCTGTTTGTCATTCCTGACAGCAGGACCTGTTTGGGCCTTTACCGGATCCAGATATAAAACTTTATCGGCCGTTTCAAGAATCAAAGGCTTCAAAATATCAAACGGAATATCATTCTGACTACAAATATCACTTCCTATAGCATACATATGGTTAGCAAAATTGCTTACAAAAACAGCGGCCACATGTAAAGCTTTACGTTGTTGCGAACTGATATTATATACACTCTTTGTTATCTGATTGGCTAACTGTTCTAAAATAGAATAATCTTCATTTCTTTCACTTTCTAAACAAAGCGGGATGATACTAAAATTTACCTCTTTGTTTTTAGAAAAAGTCTGTAATGGATAGAACACGCCTCGCCTGTTTTTTGAATCAAGTTGTTCCATAGCCACGCTTCCCGAAGTATGCACCGCTAACTTTCCTGAAAAGGGTAGGGAAGAAGATACCTGTGCTATAGCATCATCTGTTACGGAAATAATATAAATATCGGCCTCCTTAATTGAGTCGGTAGAATTGGTTATTTTTTGAGGTTCTAGCAAATGAGCCAGGTTCTCTGGATTTCGGGCGAAAACCTGTACAAGCTCAACATCCTTAGCCTCTTTAAAAACAGCTATCAGATGCTGCGCTACATTACCCGACCCTATAACGACTACTTTTAACATGGTCGCTAAATTATTAAAAATAAAGCTGGCATTATAAAAAAATGCCAGCTTTAATGTGTTGATATTTTTATTCCTCTTTTATCCAGGAATTGTCTGTTCCGTCAATATCCGGTAAAAACCTTCCAGGGTCTATGTCTATAATCTTAACTTTTTTAGACGATTTTAAAAGATATTTCCATTCGTTACCTCTTTGCCAAACTTCCACAGGCAGTGTTCTTATTTCGCTTGAATTGTCATCATAAATTACTTTAAATACCACCGGCATAGGGATATCACCTTTGTTAGTAAATGTAATTATGGTTGAATCGTTGTCGTATTGAGACACATTGGTTACTGCCAGGTTTACATTACCATTACCCACAAACCAACCTTTCCAGAACCAGTTAAGGTTTTCTCCGGCAACATTTTCCATACAATTATAAAAATCTGAAGGTTGAGGGTGTTTGAATGCCCATTTGTTTATGTAGGTTTTAAAGGCATTGTCAAAACGCTCATGTCCCAAAATATATTCCCTTAACATAATAAGGCCTGTTGCCGGCTTGTAATAAGCAGTATAGGCAAGGTTCATACTTTTTGCAACATCAGGATAGGTAGAAACACTTTCCCTGCCGCTCCATCTAAACCACATCACGCGATTACGGCTTTTTGCAACATCAGATGTATACTCACCATTGTTAAAGTTAACCGTACTATAGTAATTGATAAAAGTATTAAAACCTTCATCCATCCATGCATAACGGCGTTCGTTTGAGCCTACAATCATAGGGAACCAGTTGTGTCCGAATTCATGATCGGTAACATCCCATAAATCGGCTTCACGGCTTCTGGCATGGCAGAAAGAAACTCCCGGATACTCCATACCTCCTGCATTTGAAGCAACGTTTACTGCGTTTGGATAAGGGTACTCATACCACATTTTAGAATAATGCTCTATAGATGCTTTAGTATATTCGGTAGAGCGCCCCCATGCTTTATCTCCGTCGCTTTCTTTTGTATAAACCGACTGCGCCATTGCTTTCTTACCACTTGGCAGGTTTATTTTTGCGGCATCCCATATAAAGTTCTTCGCTGCTGCAAAAGCCACATCACGTGTATTTTCCATTTTAAAATGCCATGTAAGCTTACCATTTTGTACCGGTCTGGTTACAGAAGTGTTTCCTGCTTCTTTAGGAGAAATAACATAAACAGTCTTATCGCTTGAAGCGGCTTTTTCAAGGCGATTTAACTCTTCTTTAGTTAGTACGTCTTTAGCATTAATAAGTTCTCCTGAACCTACAACTATATAATTATAAGGTACGGTTATTTTATAATCGAAATTACCATACTCAACATAAAACTCACCGGCACCTAAATAAGGTTCGGTATTCCAGCCAACAACATCATCATACACGGCAGCTCTTGGGTACCATTGTGCCATAGAGTAGGTTACACCTTCTTTGGTTTTGTATTGGCCCATTCTGTCCATACCTTCCTGAGGGATTTTAAATTCAAAATCCATACTAACGATTCCTTTACCGCCTTTAGCAGCTATAGGTTTATCAAAGAAAACCTGCATTCTGGTATCGGTTATCAGGTAACGGTTAGATTCTTTTCCGCCACTGTTCGCTGCAAGTTTACTTATTTTAAGTCCGCCATCAGTATCTCCTGAGTACCTGTTCCCTGCTACAGGGGTTGTTAATGTACCTCTTGAATCTTGGGTAAAACGGTTTTGTTCCACATACATCCAAACAAAATCCAAATCCTGTGGACTGTTGTTATGGTATGTCATGGTAAGCTTACCCTTTAAAATGTTGTTCACATCATCAAGTTCGGCTTCAATAACATAGTCAGCCCCGTTTTGCCAGTACTCCGGCCCCGGCACTCCTGATGCAGCCCTGTAAACATTGCCGCGCCTGTACATAAAATCGTCAAACTTATCCTGATTATTTGGCTCAGCCTCCTGAGCAAATGATGTAAACCCCATAAGGCACACCAGTAAGGTACAATAGATTCTTTTCATTAATAATGTTTAGTTTTTCAGTTGATATAAGCTTATCAAAAACAAAAGCTTTAAAGCAAAAATAAGTAACAGACTTTATAAAAAGTATATGAGGCAGAAATTTCCTTAAATTTTTAATAGTTAAAATAAACTTTAAAAATGAAGTTTTAAGTACTTTTGCAACAATTTAAAAACAATATTTTCCACTCTAACATGGATAAAGTATTCTCCTTCCTTTCTTCTACACGCTTAATGGCCGTTCTTTTTATAGTTTTTGCAGCTGCTATGGGAATAGGCACTTTTATAGAAGACGCATACAATACAGAAACTGCAAGATTGTATATCTACAACGCAAGATGGTTTGAAGTCATTATGATTATTTTCATAATTAACTTTATAGGTAATATAAAACGCTACCAGCTTCATAAAAAAGAAAAATGGGCTACATTACTGCTTCACCTTTCTTTTATATTAATTATTCTGGGGGCTTTTGTTACACGTTATATCAGTTATGAAGGAATGATGCCGATAAGGGAAGGGGAGACTGAGAATCATTTCTATTCTGATAAAACATATCTTACTGTTCTTGTTGATGGTGAGTATAAGGGAGAGATGAGAAGAAGGACTTTTTCTAAAGAACTCCTTATGACTCCCGAAGGCGATAAGCCTTGGTTTATAGGAATGTTGGGAAGTAATCATTTCACTATAAACGAAAAATTTGACGAAACTCCTTTTTCAATAGAATACAAAGATTTTTTACTTGGGGCTAAAGATACCATAGTTGAAGATAAAGACGGTGTAAACTATATTAAAATGGTAGAAGCCGGAGACGGTGGCCGTCATGAGCACTACCTTAAAGAAGGTGAGGTTCAAAGTATTCATAATATCCTTTTTGCTTTTAACAAGCCAACAGAAGGTGCGGTAAACATTAATTCTGTTCAGGATATTTATACAATTAACTCTGCTTTTGGAGGTAATTTTATGCGAATGGCAGACAGAATGGAGGGCGTTGTTTATGCTGATTCAATACAGCCGTTAATGTTCAGATCCCTATATAATGTTGCAGGATCTCAATTTGTATTTCCTGATGCTCCTATAAAAGGAAAAATGATTTACATATCTAACGAAGACTATAAAACCAAAGAAGATGCTGCCCTTACGGTTACTATTAAAAACGAAGGGGTAGAGAAGGATGTAACTCTTTTAGGAGGTAAACAAAAAATGGGAGTACCACAATCAATAAAAATAGGCAGTCTTGAATATACCCTTATTTATGGCAGTAAAACTTACGAACTTCCATTTGATATAAAGCTTAATGATTTCATAGCAGAAAAGTACCCAGGCACAGAATCGAGCTATGCTTCATTTGAAAGTAAAGTGACTGTGTTAGATAAAGAAGAAGAAAACACTTTTGACACCCGTATTTACATGAACCATGTACTGGACTACAGAGGTTATCGCTTTTTCCAAGCCGGATTTGATCCGGATGAAAAAGGGACTAAACTATCGGTTAACCACGATTTTTGGGGAACATGGATCAGTTATATAGGTTATTTTTTACTGTATTTAGGTTTGATGGGAATATTATTTACTAAGGATACACGCTTTGGCGATCTTAAAAGAAAGCTTGATAAGGTAAGAGCTAAAAAAGCAGAACAAGCTAAGGCAATCAGTTTAATGATATTACTTTTACTGGGCTTTACAGGATATTCTCAACATGTTCATGAGGTTCCCAATGAAAAACAACTTGATTCTATAATAAGTACTTATAAAGTAAGTAAGGAACATGCTGCTAAATTTGGTCGTGTAATTATACAGGATGCCGGAGGTAGGATGAAGCCTGTAAACACTTTTGCTTCAGAACTTTTAAGGAAAGTGAGTAAAAAAGATACTTACAAGGATCTGAATGCCGATCAGGTATTTTTATCTATAACTCACCTGCCGGAAGTTTGGTATAATGTACCTATTATTTATCTGAAGAGAAATAATGACAGTCTTAGAATTGTAGCCGGATTAGAAAAAGATGCTGAGTATGCTGCTTTGGCAGATTTCTTCGATCAACAGGGTAATTACAAGCTTTCCAAAACCTTAGAAAGAGCTTACAGGGAAACAGTACCTAATCAGTTTGATAAGGACTATATGGATATTGATAAAAGAATAAACCTTTTATATTCTGCCCTTAGCGGAAGTGTCCTGAAAGTATTTCCTGTGCCTAACGATCCTAATAATAAATGGGTGTCTTATAATGAAGCCGGAGAAATTAAAAATGAAGATTTACAAAAGGCCAAAAATATATTACCTTTCTATGTACAGGCAATAGAAAAGGCCTCTCAGGATAAAGATTATACTCTGGCCAACAGTGTGGTAGAAGGACTTACAAATTATCAGCATAAATTTGGAGGTAAAGTAATGCCTAGTGACGATAAGGTGAGTGCTGAAATAGCATATAATAAATATGATATTTTTAAAAATCTTTACAAAATGTATGCATGTGTAGGGATTTTAATGTTTGTGTTTGTAATAATTAAAATATTTAATTCCAGAAAATGGATAAATACAACCGTTAAGACTTTCCATGTTATAACAATAGTTTTATTTGTATTACATACCGCCGGACTTATTGCACGTTGGTATGTATCCGGGCATGCGCCGTGGAGTAATGCTTATGAGTCGGTTATATTTGTAGCATGGTCAACAATGTTTTTTGGTTTGGCATTTGGGCGTAAATCAGAACTTACGGTACCTGCAACAGCATTTGTAGCTGCAATAGTACTTTGGGTAGCACACCAAAGCTGGACAGACCCTGAAATAGGTAACCTTGTTCCTGTACTAAACTCTTACTGGTTAATGATTCACGTAGCAGTAATTGTAGGTAGCTACGGTCCGTTTACATTAGGTATGGTTCTGGGTCTTGTGTCTATGTTATTAATGCTGTCTACTAATAGTAAGAACAAGAAGATAATGAGCCTTAACATCAAGGAAATAACATATATCAATGAAATGGCTTTAACCGTTGGTTTGGTAATGTTAACTATTGGCAACTTCCTTGGAGGACAATGGGCAAATGAGAGTTGGGGACGTTACTGGGGCTGGGACCCGAAAGAAACCTGGGCTTTGGTAAGTATCATGGTTTATGCGTTTGTTATACACATGCGTTTTGTACCAAAATTAAGAGGACTATGGATATTCAACTTCTTTAGTGTATTGGCTTATGCCTCTATATTAATGACTTATTTTGGTGTGAATTTCTATCTTACGGGATTACACTCTTATGCGAGCGGAGAGGTGAGGACCCCAATGTATTTCTTCTGGATGGCTCTGGGAGTTTTCATTCTTGGAGGATTCTCTTTTGTTCAGTACTGGAAACATTTAAGAAAAAACAAATAAAATTAAAAGCCCCTTAAATAAGGGGCTTTTTTAATGCTTTTTATGTCGTTTGTTTCGGCTTTCACTGTAATGGTTTTGTACTGTGTTTATAAACTGAAGTATAATACCTATACCCAAAATGATGTAAATAATGGTGAAAATTTTTCCAAGATCTGTTTGAGGGGAAAAATCACCAAAACCTATTGTCGTTAATGTAACTACAGAAAAATATAGTGAATCTATAATACCCCAACCCTCTATGTAATGGTAAGATACTGTTCCTATTATTAAAATTATTGCTGTAGTATAGAGAAGATCCCTATACTCCCTGTTTTTTAAGAAACTGAATATGGTATGAAAAAAAAACATTGGCTATAATGTTGTATTATAAGTTTAAATATACTGAATTCTTTAGCTTAACCGATTTTTTATTTAATTTTACAGTAAAATAAAATCATGAAAAAAATTGTAGTACTGGCCTTAGGGCTAATCGTTTTTATAAGTTGTAAAGACAGCACTCAGAAAGAAATAGCAGGAACTACCAAGACTGCTCAAACCATAGAAAATACAGAATCCATGTCTAAAGAAAACATATATAAGTTTAAAGTAAAAGACCTTTACGGTGAAGATTTTGACTTCTCAACCCTTAAAGGGAAAAAAGTAATAATTGTAAATACAGCTTCTAAATGCGGACTTACGCCACAGTATGAAGAACTTGAAGCGCTTTACAAAGAATATCAGGATAAAGGACTTGTTATTGTAGGTTTCCCGGCAAATAACTTTGCAAGTCAGGAACCTGGTTCTAACGAAGAAATCGCGTCATTTTGCCAGAAAAACTACGGGGTTACGTTCCCAATGATGTCTAAAATATCTGTAAAAGGAGATGATATGGCTCCAATTTACCATTTCCTTACAGAAAAAAGTAAAAACGGACTTCAGGATAGCGAAGTGGAGTGGAATTTCCAAAAGTACCTTATCAACGAGAATGGCGAACTTGTAAAGGTTGTTAGTCCGCGTACTACGCCTAAAGATCCTGAAATTGTAAACTGGATCAAATCATAATAAGCCTTTGGCTTAATTTCCGCATAATAAAGAACGACTTAAATGATGTACCCTAAAATACCTTTAGCCCAAAGCATTATTGAAATATGCAGGGTTAAAGGCGTTACTGATATTGTAATATCCCCAGGATCACGTAATGCACCTCTTACCATAGGTTTTGCTAATAATCCGGCTTTTAAATGCTACAGTATTGCCGATGAGCGCTGTGCTGCATTTTTTGCCACAGGTATGGCACAACAGCTTAAAAAGCCTGTTGCTGTAGTTTGTACTTCAGGATCGGCATTGCTGAATTATTATCCTGCCGTGGCCGAAGCATTTTACAGTCAGATACCATTAATAGTTATCTCTGCCGACAGGCCTCATGATAAAATTGATATAGGTGACGGACAAACCATCCGTCAGGAAAATGTTTATGCCAATCATATTATCTATTCAGCGAACCTGTTGGAGGAGGCTTCTCACGAGAACGACAATAAGATAAATGTAGCTATAGAAAAAGCTATTAGTGAGAAGGGTCCTGTGCATATAAATGCTCCTTTTGAAGAGCCTTTATATGATGTGGTTGAAGAATTATCTGTTACTCCAAACATTCAGGATATTGCTTTTGAAAACCATTTTGCAGAGGATTTAAGTCCTTATGTTGAAAAATGGAATATAGCCAAAAAGAAACTGGTACTGGTAGGTGTTAATGATCCTAACTCAATAGATGCTGCCATAATTGAACGTTTGGCAGAAGATCCTTCTGTAGTTGTAATGACTGAAACAACCTCAAACTTACATCATAAAAACTTCCTTAACAGTATTGATGTTATTATAACTCCTTTTACAGACGAAGATTTTAAGGCATTTAGCCCGGAAATACTATTGACTTTTGGGGGGATGGTAGTTTCAAAGCGTATTAAGGCGTTTTTAAGGACATACAAACCACACGAACATTGGCATATAGATACTTTAAGGGCTTATGATACCTTTGATGCTTTAACCAAGCATTTTATAGCAGAACCAAACGCTTTTCTAAACCGTTTTTTACCTGCTACTCATTATGTTGAAAGTAGTTATAACAAAAGAGCTCAGGAAGTAAAAGCCTACAGAAAACTTAAACATAATGAATATCTTATCGATATTCCGTTTAGCGACTTTAAAGTATTTGAGAAATTATTACCGGCTTTACCGGACAACAGTCAGTTGCAGATAAGCAACAGTTCAGCAATACGCTATGCGCAGCTTTTTGATATAAAGTCTACCGTAGAAGTATTTTGTAACAGAGGTACAAGCGGTATAGACGGCAGTACATCAACAGCTATTGGCGCAGCTTTAGCAAGTGGTAAAGAAAGCATAATGCTTACAGGAGATATTAGCTTCTTTTATGACAGTAATGCATTATGGAACAGCTATATTCCAAAAGATTTTAAAATCATACTTATTAATAACGGAGGTGGCGGTATCTTTAGGATATTACCGGGACATCAGGAAAATCAGGTATTTAATACCTATTTTGAAACTGAACATAATCAGACCGCAGAGCATTTAGCTAAAATGTTTGGATTTGAATACCATACTGCTACTAATGAACCCGAACTGGAAAGTCAATTGGAAAGTTTCTTCAGTAATTCGGGACAACCAAAAATACTGGAGATATTTACTCCTGTAAAGCTCAATGACAAAATACTTAAAGAATATTTTAAAGCACTGACTTAAAGAGTTTTGTAGCGCAAAACTTCGTACATTTATAACATATAATAGCTCAAATGATAGAGATAGGACAATATAATACGCTTAAGATAGAAAGAGATACCAGTGTAGGACTGTATTTAACAGATGGTAGTAAAGATGTACTGCTTCCTAATAAGTATGTGCCACGCAAATTTGAAATAGGTGATGAACTGGCTGTATTTGTATATCTTGACCATGAGGAAAGGCTGGTAGCCACTACTTTAAAACCTTATATAACCCTTAATGATTTTGCCTATTTAAGAGTAAGTTATATTAATAAATTCGGTGCTTTTGTTGACTGGGGTCTTGAGAAGGACTTGTTTGTGCCTTTTAGGGAGCAGGCGAGACCAATGGAAAAAAGCAAGCGTTACCTAATCCATATGTATATTGATGAAAAAACAGGCAGACTTGTAGGTTCCAGTAAACTAAGTCGTTTTCTTGATAATGAAGAGCTTTCTGTTGAAGTAGGAGAGGAAGTTGACCTTATTGTTTCTCATATTACCGATATGGGTATTAATGTAATTATCAATGGTAAACATAAAGGGCTTCTTTATAAAGATGAAGTATATGAAGAGCTTAGGACAGGTGATCGTGTGAATGGATTTATTAAAGCCATAAGACCTGATAATAAGATAGATGTTTCTTTACAAAAAGCAGGAGTTGAAGGTATTGAGCCTAATGCCGAAAAGATACTTGAAGAGCTTCGTGATAGTCGAGGTTTTTTACGTCTTACTGACGACAGCCATCCTGAAGACATAAAATCGGTTCTTAAGATGAGTAAAAAAGCTTTTAAAAAGGCAATTGGTTCATTATATAAACAAAGGCTTATTGAAATAAAAGAAGACGGTATTTATCTTATAAAAGACTAATTCAACATTATGTCATTACATAATTTTAAAAACTGGACAGATAATCTTAACGAACAGGATGAAAAATTACCTGTATTATTTATTGGTCACGGTTCTCCTATGAATGGCATAGAGGATAATGAGTTCTCACAAACATGGTCTAAAATGGGGAAAGGGATGACCCGCCCAAAGGCTGTTATTGTAGTTTCTGCTCACTGGCTTACCAGAGGAACACACATAACAGCAATGGAAGACCCAAAAACAATTCACGATTTTGGCGGTTTCCCTCAGAAATTGTTTGATGTTCAGTATCCTGCTAAAGGAAATCCTGAACTGGCTAAAGAAACAGCAAAACTTATTACAAGCACACAGGTAGGTTTAGACCACGATTGGGGATTAGATCATGGTACCTGGACAGTAGTAAGGCATATGTACCCTAATGCTGATATTCCGGTATTACAGTTAAGTATAGATTATAGCAAGCCTGCTTCTTATCACTATGAGCTTGCTAAACAACTTTCTTTATTACGTAAAAAAGGCGTACTGATTATTGGTAGTGGAAACATGGTTCATAATCTTAGAATGATTGACTGGAAAAAGTTAAACGAACCTGATTATGGCTTTGACTGGGCCATAGAAATGAACAATGTCTTTAAGGAAAAGATAACTGACGGAAACCATAAAGCCCTGATAGATTATGAAAATCTGAATAAAGCAGCTAAGTTGGCTATACCAACGCCTGATCACTACTATCCGCTAATGTACATTTTGGGATTACAGGATAATAAAGACGATTTAAGCTTCTTTAATGATAAAATGGTGGGAGGTTCCCTTAATATGACTTCGGTAAAAATTGGTTAGACCAATTAATCAAACAAATCTTCATCGGCATCTTTCATTGGGTATACACCAAACAAAGGAGCCAGTTTAGAAACCTTATAAGGCTTATAGCTGAATTTATTAGACAGGGCTATAATAGTTACCGTATCTTTTTTAAGGGTAACATAGGATGAAGTATTACCATGCCACCATCCGTTATGGTAAAACAGTTTTTCACCGGTTTTCCATTCACGAAGGCGAATACCTAAGCCGTAATTCTTAACTCCCTTACTCTCATAACTATAACCTTTAAAAACCTGTTTTACAAGCTCAGGATTTAAAAAGTCGTGAGAATAGGTAGCCATATCAAATTTAAGTAAGTCTCTTGGAGTTGAATAGATATTCTTATCACCATATACATCGTCAAGGAAATCAAAACCGTATAGTACGTTATTGCCTTTATAAGAACGGCTGGCAGTTTCTTTATCCTCTTCATAATTAAACACATAAGTATCGTTCATTTCAAGAGGTTCAAAAATTATCTTTTTCATGGCATCCCTGTAATTCATCTTCGTGACCTTTTCAATTACAAGAGCCAGCATAGCATAATTAGTATTGCAATAACCGAATTTTTTGTCCGGTTTAAAGTAAAGATCAAATTTGTGTTTTGCCATAAGATCAAGAATATCCTGATTATGCAGCATACTACGGTCCCAAATCTTACTGTCATCACAAAAATAGGCGTAATTAGGCAGTCCGCTTCTGTGATTTAACAACATTTTTATGGTAATATCCTCATAAGGAAATTCAGGAAGTATAGCGTTTACCTTTTGATCCAGTTCCAGCTTTTTAAAGTCAATAAGCTTAAGTATAACAGCAGCAGTTAAAACCTTACTTACCGAAGCCAGGTGTAGCGGTGTATGTGAATCGATTTCTTCTTTAGTGTTTCTGTTCGCCAATCCTCCATAAGTTTCATATAATACTTCCCCATTTTTTGCAACCAGAAAACCTCCGCTTAAATTATCCTTAGGCCATATATGATTGTAAAAATTATCAATACCGGCTTTTTTAGAGTTGATATAGCTTTGTGGTACTTTGTTTAATTTTATATTAAGAGGTTTAATTCTTAAAACAGTATCCTTTTCTACTTTTTTTACATGTTGGGCTATTACAGGCTTCTCTTTTTTACATGATGTCGCTGTAGTAAATAATAGTATAAAAGGTATAAATCTTAAAAACTTCATTCTTTATAATTGTGTATTCTATATGTGAGGAAAAAGCGTGGAAGCGCAAATATAAATAATTGAAACTTTTTTACCCTTCTTTTTTATCAAGGTTAACACTTTAAATAGCAGTTTTATTATACAGCACCCCTAAGTTTTTGAGATAAAGTAATTTATGGAGTATACCTTTTTTCAGTTAGGTAATTTTATTGGCAAATGCAAAAAATGGCTTATTTTTACGGGAAATATTATACAGACATGAGTACTATAGACTGGAAAACCGTAAAGGAATTTGAAGATATAACCTATAAAAAATGTAACGGCGTTGCCCGTATAGCTTTTAATAGACCGGATGTAAGGAACGCTTTCAGGCCTAAAACCACGAGCGAACTTTTTGAAGCATTTCTTGATGCCAGGGAAGATACCTCAATAGGGGTAGTGTTACTCTCTGCAGAAGGCCCTTCTTCTAAAGACGGGGTTTATTCATTTTGTAGCGGCGGTGATCAAAAAGCACGCGGACATCAGGGTTATGTAGGTGACGACGGTATGCACAGGCTTAATATTCTTGAAGTACAGCGTTTAATACGTTTTATGCCTAAAGTGGTTATAGCTGTTGTTCCTGGCTGGGCAGTAGGAGGAGGGCATAGCCTCCATGTAGTTTGCGACCTTACCCTTGCCAGTAAAGAACATGCAATATTTAAACAGACTGATGCGGATGTTACCAGTTTTGACGGTGGATACGGCTCGGCTTACCTGGCCAAAATGGTAGGACAGAAACGTGCCCGTGAGATATTCTTTTTAGGAAGAAACTATTCGGCTCAGGAAGCTTATGAAATGGGAATGGTAAATGCTGTTATCCCTCATGCTGAACTTGAAGATACTGCCTATGAATGGGCGCAGGAAATATTAGATAAATCTCCAACATCTATTAAGATGCTTAAGTTTGCCTTTAACCTTACTGATGACGGAATGGTAGGGCAACAGGTATTTGCAGGAGAAGCTACCCGTTTAACTTACATGACAGAAGAGGCTAAAGAAGGCCGTGATGCTTTCCTTGAAAAAAGAAAGCCTAACTTTAGGGATATCAAATGGATACCATAAACAACGAATTTGAAAATAATGTTATAGATACTGCTTCCTTACCTAAATTTGAGGAAGCAGCTCTTACTGTATTACAGCCTGATTACAGAAAAATAATGTTTTTTAATGTAGCTCTTGTTTATACAATAATTGCTATAGCGGGTGGCTCAGCTTTATATTTTATAGAACAGACCAGGGATTATATAATCCCTGCAATTATAATATATACTGTCTTTCTTTTTTTAAGTATAGTACTTACCAACTTAAGTTTTAAAAACAGGGGATTTGCTTTTCGTAATCACGATGTAATTTACAAAAGTGGCGTTATCTCTACTACAGTCACAATTATCCCTTACAACAGGGTACAGCACGTTGCTTTACACGAGGGTATACTTTCCAGAAAATTCGGACTTGCTTCAGTAGAAGTATTTACTGCGGGCGGCGACAGTAGTGACATAAAAATATCAGGCATAGAAAAACAACAGGCTGAAAATATAAAACAGCTTTTGGTTGGTAAAATATTAAAGCAGGAGAACGCAAATGAAGAGTGATTTCAGTAAACCGCAACGACAGTCTTTAGTAGGTGTTGTGGTTATGTTTGCCGACACTTTTCAGGGTGCAATACGTGCTTTATGGCCTATACTTATTGTTTGGATATTTAGGTTTAAAGAACTTAATAAACTCTCTGTTTTAGCAGGAGCCGGAGTCATTATCGTTTTGGTCGGCATCATAGCTTACCTTAAGTACCTGAATTTTACTTTCTTTCTTGATGAGAAAAATGAAGAGTTTGTTATCCGTAAAGGAATTTTAAACAAAAGCAGGCTCGCAATCCCTTTAGATAAAATACAGCAGGTAAACATTAATCAGTCACTTATACAAAGGATAATTAATGTTTATGCTTTAGAAGTTGATACTGCGGGTAGTAGCAAAAAGGAGGTGTCTATTAGGGCTATCGATCATAATCTGGCACTTTTACTTAAGGAAAGATTGCTGGAAAACGAAAATGAAGTTACTGAAAATAGTGATATTTCTAGAGAAGGTGAGTTAAAGATAAGACAGTACGAAAAGGAATATCCTTTTATCCAAATAAGCTTTATTACGCTTTTAAAAACAGGTATTACATCAAACTACACACGTAGCTTTGCCTTACTTTTTGCCTTTTTTATCTCTATTTATCAATATATTGAAGATATAATTCAGGCAACAGGTTATGAAGAAGATCCGTTAGAGGAATATATAAACGCCGAGTTATTCCTTAGGTTTATAACTACTATTGTTATTATCATATTAGTACTTACATTGGTAGTAAACCTTTTACGCACCATTATCAAGTACTTTGATTTTAAAATCACTCGTAAACAAAACTCTCTGTTACTTTCTTTCGGATTAATAAATACTAAAAGTACTATTATTCGCCCTGAAAAGGTACAGATTCTTGCTGTTGGGAGAAACTTCTTTCAGAAGAAACTAAAAATACAGGATATTAGAATACGTCAGGCATACAACCAGACATCTAATAAAGACCATTTAAAATCGGCTATAGAAATACCCGGTTGTAATGATAGTGAAAAAGATGCCCTGATGCAGTTCCTTTTAGGTAAAATACCTGAAAAGGGGCTTGGTTTAAAGCCTAATATACGTAAAGTACTATTTCAGATCGTAAAAGCAATTCTTATCCCTTCAGGAATTTATTTCTTTTTAGTTTACCTGTCTCCGGAAATGATAGATTATGTAATGTTCCTTGCTGTATATATACTTTTTGTAAGCATTATTATTTTCTTTTCTTTCAGAAACTACAAACTCTTTGTAAATAATAATTTCATTATCAAACAAAGCGGAGCTTGGGATATAAGCACAGAGATACTGGCACCTCACAAAATACAGGGAGTTAGCCTTACACAGTACTTTTGGCATAAAAATCCTGATATAGGAATCGTAACTTTGCATACGGCTGGTGGTAACCTTACTTTTGGATTAACAGGGTACACAAAGCTTAAGGGACTGGTTAATTATTGGCTGTATCAGGTAGAGACAACCGATAAGAACTGGATGTAATATTAAAATTAATTTTTTTGACTATATAAATGGCAAACGCAAAAGCCTGGCTTGAAGCCGCACGATTAAGAACTTTACCATTATCAGTATCCGGAATACTTGTTGGTAGTTTTTATGCTTTTTCACAAGGAATGAAAAACTGGAGCATATTTGCTTTCGCATTACTAACTACTTTAGGTTTACAGGTACTTTCAAACTTTGCAAACGATTATGGTGATGGTGTAAAAGGTACCGACAACGAAAATCGTATTGGCCCTCAGCGTGCTATACAAAGTGGTGCTATTACTGTTGGTGCTATGAAAAAGGGTATTATAATAACATCATTATTAACCCTTGTGGCTGCAGTAATGCTTATTTACTTGTCTTTTGGTAAAGAGAACCTTACGTACTCACTATTCTTTTTCTTTTTAGGATTGGCGGCAATTGCTGCAGCCATAAAATATACTGTTGGTAATTCGGCTTACGGTTATAAAGGATTGGGGGATTTGTTTGTATTTATCTTTTTCGGCCTGGTAAGTGTTTTGGGTTGCTATTTCTTATTTGCAAGACAGCTTGATGTCTTAATTATACTACCTGCAATATCGATAGGCTTGTTAAGTGTAGCCGTATTAAACCTAAACAATATGCGCGATCAGGTTTCCGATGCCATGTCAGGTAAAAACACACTGGTAGTAAAAATGGGTGCTAAAAAAGCTAAGATATATCATTATACAATAATCTTAACGGCATTGTTTTTAACACTTCTATTTGCTATCTTGTATAACTTTAAACCACTACAGTACCTGTTTTTAATAGCTTATGTTCCGTTTTTACTTCACATAAAAACAGTTAGCAAAAATACTGTTCCCCGTGAACTGGATCCGGAACTGAAGAAGGTAGCCTTAGGTACTTTTTTATTGTCGGTTTTACTTAGTATTGTTTTACAGTTTTAAAAATAGACAACATACAACTATAAAATTATGAAGATAACATATTACGGACATGCGAGCCTTGGAATAAAAGTAGGAGGCAAAAATATAATTGTCGATCCTTTTATTACGGCAAACGAACTGGCTAAACACATTGACATCATGGAGCTTAAAGCTGATTATATTCTAATCACCCATGCTCACGGAGACCACATTCTTGACGTAGAGGCTATTGCACAAAACACAGGCGCTACAATTGTTTCTAATGCCGAGATTGCCGGATATTACGAAAAGAAAGGTTTCAAAACGCATCCAATGAATCATGGAGGAAGCTGGAATTTTGATTTTGGTAAAGTAAAATATGTTACAGCTATCCACTCAAGCTCTTTCCCTGATGGTACTTATGGTGGTAATCAGGGTGGTTTTGTAATTGAAGGTGAGCATAAAAATATTTATATTGCAGGAGATACGGCACTTACTTATGATATGAAATTGATTCCGCTTCGAACAAAGTTAGACTTAGCCATATTACCTATAGGTAGCAACTTTACAATGGATGTTGAAGATGCCATAATAGCTTCAGACTTCCTTGAATGTGATAAAGTACTGGGATATCATTATGATACTTTTGGCTACATTAAGATTGATCATGAAGATGCCAAAAAGAAATTCTATGATAAGGATAAAGATTTAATGCTTTTGGAAATAGGTGGATCTTTAGAATTATAATGAAGGCTTCATACAAAAAATATATATTAAAATTTAAACGCCCCAGCGGAACTTCGCGGGGCGTTCTTACTGAAAAAGAAACCTGGTTTCTCATTTTAGAAGAAAATGGCAAAACCGGAATAGGGGAGTGTGGTATACTTCGAAGCCTTAGTATTGATGACCGGCCCGATTATGAAGAGAAACTTAAATGGGTTTGTGAAAATATCAGATTAGGCAAGGATAAACTATGGGATGAACTTATTGAGTTTCCATCTATTCAGTTTGGCGTAGAAATGGCTTTTCAGTCACTTGAGTCAGAAAATCCATTTTTACTTTTCCCTTCTCAATTTACTTCCGGACAAGAAAACATTCCCATAAACGGACTTGTATGGATGGGGGAAGAGCAGTTTATGAAGGAGCAGATTGAGGATAAACTGAAGCAGGGTTTCAATTGCATAAAGCTTAAAATTGGCGCTATCGATTTTACAAAAGAACTAGCTCTTTTAGAATTTATAAGAGGTAATTTTAGTGCTAAACAAATTGAAATAAGGGTTGATGCTAACGGTGCTTTTACCTCAAGTGAAGCATTAGTTAAATTAAATCAATTATCAAAATTTCAATTACATAGCATTGAACAACCAATTAAACAGCATCAACCAGATAGTATGACTGAGTTATGTAGAGAGACTCCGCTACCTATTGCTCTTGATGAAGAACTGATTGGTGTTTTTGGCAAAGAAAACAAGGAAAGTCTGTTACAAAAAATAAAGCCACAATACATTATTTTAAAGCCCAGCCTTGTAGGGGGGGTTAAAGGTAGCATGGAATGGATTGAATTAGCCGAAAAATACGATATCAGCTGGTGGATAACATCTGCATTGGAGAGTAACATTGGACTTAACGCTATAGCACAATGGACATTTACCTTAAATAATCCTATGCCGCAGGGATTAGGAACCGGCGGATTATACACCAATAACTTTGATTGTCCTCTGGAGGTAAAACAGGGACAATTAATTTATAATAAAGAACTTAGCTGGAATGTAAATTTGTAACTTTAAGCCGAATAATTTCTTGCTATGAATTATAAAACCTACATACCAACAGAAAACCTGAACCCTTATGTTCGTTTTTTCTGGTCTCTGGACAACAGTATGGAGATTGCTCCATTACAAAGTTTCAGGGCAATGGCCGATGGTTGCCCCGGCATTATATTTCAGCATCCTGATGATGGTAGTTTTTATCAAAAAGAAAAAGCATTACCTCAGGTATTCCTTTACGGACAATCAACAAAATTTACAGAGCTTAACTTAAAGGGGAAACTGAATGCTATAGGCATTTATCTTCATCCCAGTTCGTTAAAACTTATTTTCGGACTCAATCCGGAAGAGCTTACCGATTCCTGTCTTGATGTAAATGAACTTTGTAAGAAAACAGGATTTTCTCTTTTAGAACAGCTTAATGATGCCAAAACTGCTAAACAACGTATAGAAATTCTTTCTGCATTTCTTTTTCTGCATATTAAAGCTAATGACTTTAATAAAAATGAAGTCATGGCTTATGCATTATCAGCCATTATGCGGTCGGGAGGGAACATTATACTTCGAGATTTGCAGGAACAGTTACAGATGTCTGAACGTACATTTGAAAGAAAATTTAAAGAATATGTAGGTATTACACCTAAACTTTTTACAAGAATATGCCGTTTTCAGTCTTCACTTAATCAAATGAGGAATAATACTTTTGAAAAGCTCTCTGATGTTGCTTTTGAAAATGATTATTCCGATCAGTCTCATTTTATACGTTCCTTTAGGGAGTTTGCAGGTTTTTCCCCTAACCAGTATCAAAACTTGTCTAAAGAAGTGGTAGAAAACCTTTCGCAACTAAAGAAATAACCTGTTGTCGGGTTTATTCTATTTTTAGGATTATGCCTGCCATAATTTTGGCATTATTAATCAAAAAAGGATAAACTATGAACTTAATTATTTTTGGAGCTTCCGGAGGAACAGGGAAGCTTTTAACTCAGCAGGCATTACAAAACGGATACAATGTAACAGCTTATGTGCGCACTCCTGAAAATTTCACTCTTAAACATCCTAAACTTAAAGTAGTAAAAGGAGATGTTTTAAATCCTGTAGAAGTAGAACATGCCATTTACGGTCATGATGCTGTTTTATCATGTATAGGCTCACCAGCAAATAAAATAGGTGTAATACGTTCTCAGGGAACCAAAAATATTATTGAAGCAATGAATAAAGCCGGAATAAAACGCTTTATATGCCAAACCTCATTAGGATATGGAGACAGCGTAAAGACACTTGACAGGACTCCCTGGTATTTTAAACACCTTATAGTACCTTACATTTTAAAAAAAGGTTTTGCCGATCATGCCTTACAGGAAAAACATATAAAAGAAAGTAACCTGGAGTGGGTAATAGCTAGGCCGGGAAATCTTACTGATGGCAATCACACAGGCAGATACCAGCATGGTTTTGCTGCAGATTCAAAAAATATTCAGGTAAAAATATCGAGGGCAGATGTAGCAGATTTTATGCTGAAACAAATAGAAAGCGATACATACCTGAGAAAAACTCCCGGGTTATCTTATTAAACAAAAAAACAGCCAAATGGCTGTTTTTTTATTATGCTTCTTTAGATTTGGTAGTTACAATAGGAGCGAGGCAATTTTCAGGGATATTGAAAGCATCAACCAACGGAACAGCATCTCTTCTTATTTCCCAACACAACTGGCTAAACAGTTTACGCAGAGCCTTTGTTTTACTTCCTTCCATATAACTCTGTTCCAAGTACCATGACTTATTTTCAAGTAACTTGTTTACAGCAAAAAGATTGTATAATCTTGTAAGTACCTCTTTTAAAGACTCGTCAGCTTTTTCTAACTGCTCCTGAAACTGTTCTAAAAACACCCTGTCAAGATAAGCGTAAGCTATCTGTAACATGTGTGGATGCATTATATTGGCAGCATCAAATGTATCCAGACCATCATCTACCAGCTTCTTAAACCTTCTGGCAGCTGAGCCAACAAGTTCTTTTTCTCTATACCTGAAAGCATGTAAATGGAACTCTGGATCTTTTAAGTGTTTTTCATCCGTATTTCTTGTAGCGAAAGGATTTTTCTCTGTAACAGCTGTTTTTGCCTGATCCAATACATAACTGAAAATTGTGGCAATATTCATTTCACCAAACTGTTTGCGGAATTCTCCTAAACGGTTTTTAGCCACTAACTGCATCAAAACAGTATTATCTCCTTCAAAAGTGGTATAAATCTCTGTGTCGTTTTTTAAATCATCCAAACGGTTTTCAGAAAGATATCCTTTACCGCCACAGGCTTCACGGCATTCCTGAAGTGTATCACGTGTGTTCCATGAAGAGTATGATTTCATTCCGGCAGCAAGAGCCTCAATTTCCTGCATATCATCTTCAGTTCGTTTTAAAAAACGCTGTGTTAAGTATTGTAATCCAAAATGCATAGCGTAAGCATTAGCCAAATAAGGCATTAATCGCTGCTGATGCATCCTGTAATTCAGTATTGGTACTTCAAATCCGCCATCGGGACCAAACTGCCTTCTGTTATCACCATATTTTATCGCAATAGCTAATCCTGTTTTTGCTGCTGCTAATGCTGAACGCGGTATGCCTATACGGCCACCTACAAGTGTTCCCAGCATAGTAAAGAACCTACGGTTGTCACTAGGAATAGAAGTTACAAATTCGCCTTTCTCATTTACCTGTGCAAATCGGTCAAGCATATTATCATAAGGAACTTCTACATTGTAAAAATAAATAATCCCATTATCCACTCCGTTAAGTCCCATCTTATGACCGCAATCTTTAATACGCACACCATTCAATACATTTCTTTCCTTGTCTCTAATAGGAACTATAAAAGCATTTACACCATAATCATGTCCATCTATTATGAGCTTAGCAAAAACAGTAACCATTTCACCATGTACGGCAGCGTTACCAATATATTCTTTACGGTCATACTCGGTAGGGGTAGTGATAATAAAAGACCTGTTTTTATGATTATAAGTTGCCGTGGTTTGTATACCTTTTACATTAGAGCCATGATGAGTTTCTGTCATAGCAAAACCTCCGGGTATTTCCAGATTACCAATATCATCAAGATATTTTTTAAAGTGTTTTTCAGTTCCCAGAAACATAACACTCATTCCCCATAAACCAAACTGAACACCAAATTTTATAACAAGGCTTAAATCATGATAACTCAGGGTTTCCATAATGGTAAAATAACCTTCTATATCACCTGAACCTCCATGTTCTTTAGGGTAAGCATAAGAACCAAAACCTTCTTTAGCCAGTATTTTGCACCATTCCAAAACTTTTTCCCTGTAAACAGTAATATCTGTAGAAGTTTCAAAAGCGAATTCTGGGCTATTAATGATTTCTTTAATTCTATTTATAATAGGAGCCTGATTTCCATCAAGCAAAGCAGTCATTTTTTGTGTACTGAAGCTCTCTACTGTTTCATGCTTATTGGTAATGGTATCACGTGTTTCACACAGGCCTGAAATCACTTCCTGGCTCATAATACCTAAATCCGATTCAAGCTGAGCAAAAGAACTTTCAAACTTCTGTATATCCTCTTTAGTATAAACCTGTCTGTCGGCATTGGCAATTAAAAAACCAAGTTGGGTTAAACTACCCGGCTTCTTATTGTTTTTTAACGCACGGTTTATGAGGTCTTTCCAATGAAAAAGTTCAGACCGTCCGGGAGGGGTATTTAAATCTATCTTTGATTTAAGAAACTCTTTTTCGGCTTTAGTAAAGCTATCCTGATTATTTATAAAGTTATTGAGTGCCTTAAATTCGTCTTTGGTTAAAATATCATCCTGCCAAGCTAAATAGATAACAGGTAGGAGTATTGAAAGCTTGGGGTCATTTAAAAAAGTAATATTCATCTTATTTCGATTAATCCTTAAAAATAGGCATTTTCCTATGCTTTATCTTTAAAATAGTGTTAATTATAGCCTCAATTAAGTAGTTAAACACGATATTATAATTACTTCTAAACAAGTAGATTATGTTAAAGTTTTCTATGTAACATTTTGTGAATGACCTGCTTAAAGTTAAAGTTTCTAAATTGGTGATTATTTAATACACTTTTAGATAAAAATTACGAAATAAGTTAATAACTTAGGAGTACATAAAAACAAACATTTAATACCGTTAAATTATAAATTGCCATGGAACGCATAATTACAACACAGTCGGGAGGGGTGGATGCCATGAGAACAGTTTCTTATGAAAAAGCTGCTGCACAACAGGAAAAAGAAGCTCAAAAGAATGAAGTACTATCTTGTAATCAGTTACTGAAAAACTTGCTTAAAACCAATTTGAGACTTTTAAAAATTAATGATATAAGTACATTTTTACTTTTTTAAACAAAAAAATGATGCTATGGATGAGAAAATGAAAAGAAATAATGAAGAAGAAAAATCTAAATCACCAAAGCAAAAAAACGAAACGGCTAAATTAGATAATCCCAATAAATATCTGGCCATGGAACAGCCAAGTGTAAGCTATACCAAGGAGGATAATCATACGGCCAACTCTGACAGGGTTGACCCAAATGATTATAACGGTAAAGACGAATGGGATGAAGAAGGCGGTAATAGCCGAAATTCCGATGCTTTTAACCAGGATGACATCATTCTTAATGATAACCTTGATTTAGACGAAGATCAAAACAAATCAATATCAAGTGACGATGATGATTTTGAGGAATCAAATGAGCGTTACACTAACTAATAATCCAAGTAATCCTTTATACTTATCCCTGATATTTTAAAAAATGTCGGGGATTTTTTCATATTATACCAATGACAGGAAACTCTAAAATAGCCATTTACGGAGCTTTGGCAGCCAATTTAGCCATTGCGGCAGTAAAATTTATAGCTGCCTCTGTAACAGGAAGTTCAGCTATGATATCGGAAGGTATCCATAGTACAGTTGACAGCGGCAATTCACTACTTCTTTTATTAGGAATGAAACGAAGCCAAAAACCAGCCGACAGGACCCACCCGTTTGGTCATGGTAAGGAAATTTATTTCTGGTCATTAATTGTAGCAATCCTTGTGTTCTCACTAGGTGGGGGTATGTCTGTTTATGAAGGAATAACCCATTTACAGCACCCTGTAGAACTTAAAGATCCGTTTTGGAATTACATTGTACTTTTTTCGTCTATTATTTTTGAAGGAGCTTCACTTCTTTACGCTATAAGACAGTTTAACAAGAGTAGAGGAAAGCTCGGCTTTTGGAAAGAAGTAAGCCTTAGTAAAGATCCGGCGCTATTCGCTGTTATTTATGAGGAAAGTGCCGCTATTGCAGGATTGTTAATAGCATTGGCAGGAGTATTTTTAGGACACTATCTTAACAATCCATTATATGATGCCTTGGCATCAATGCTTATTGGGCTGGTACTGATAATAGTTGCCATAATAATGGTTAAGGAAAGTAAGGGTCTTTTAGTAGGGGAAAGTGCTGACAGTGAAATAGTAAAAGGCATTTACAAACTCGTAGAAAATGATAATCGTGTAAAAACACTTTATTTCCCTTTAACCATGCATTTAGCACCAGACGAAATTTTACTTGCTCTTGATGTTGAATTTCAAAGTGATATGACAGTTGAAAATCTTTTCAGCACCATTAAACAACTGGAAGACGAAATAAAAAAGAAATTCCCTACAGTAAAAAAGATATATATAGAAGCTAAAAACTTTGGAGGTCAGGAACGTCCATGGATGATAGAAAGTACGGATTAAACTTATCGATCATAATACTCTTCAGGATTTATTGAAAGTTGTCTGGCATTGTTATGAGGGTTTTTCAAAAAATCCTGCATTCTTAATTCACTCTCTTTACACGCTTCTATTATAGATATATTTTTGCATACAAAATCCTTAAGCGTTTCATTAGGAATGCTGTGATGATGCTTTCTAAACATGCTGAAATTGAAAATTAAAGAATCTATTGTATGAATAAATCCATAAAATGACCACCACCCTAAAAGAAAAGTTTTAATAGAAGCATTACGCACTTGTTTATTCAGGCAATGAGGACAAGCGATTTTAAATTTAACCCTATATACACAGCCAAGTAAAAAACTTATTACATATTTATAATTAGTAGCATTTAAATTTGTGCTTCTTTTATAACAAGAAGGACAACGCTGTTTCTGAATTATTTTACAATAATTAATGATTTCTAATTCTGTAGGTCTTAATAATTTTCTATCTAAAAAATCTAAAAGTTCCTCGGGAAGTTTTCTGTTTATAATTTCCTGCTTAAGTACAGGAATTACTTCAGGCCTTAAAGCCCTTGCCTCAAACTTTGCAATATCTTTTATTTTAGTGTCACTCAGTGACCTGTAATGATTTTTTATTATTTCTAAATCCATATAAGTACTTAAGATAGGTTTCAAAAATACTTTAAATATACATAGGGTAAGTACATCTGTTTGTTTCTTTTCTATAGCATATAGTATATGTATATTTTGAACATAAACTTATGGTTAAAACCAATAGTTATATAAATAAAACCTTTTGAAAATCAAGAAATAAGATTGACTTTATATGTAATTTTGCACTACAAATTAACAATAAAAGCAAAATAAATTTAGCGAAAACCTTTTAGGTTAAATAATACTTCTGCTATTTGTTAAAAGGATATAAATTTTAAATTTGTTTAAGTAAAAACTTACTATATGAAGTTCCACACAAGAAAATGGGTTAAGCCCGAAGATTTAAATGCTAACGGTACATTGTTTGGTGGGAAGCTATTGGCATGGATTGATGAGGAAGCTGCTTTATATTCTATAATTCAGCTTGAGAATCAACGTGTAGTTACCAAACACATGTCTGAAATCAACTTTATGAGCTCAGCACAGCAGGGCGATATCGTGGAAATAGGTATTGATGTGGTTCGTTTTGGCACTACTTCTTTAGTATTAAAATGTGAGGTACGTAATAAAATGACTCATGAAAAAATTATCACGGTAGATAACATCACTATGGTAAACCTTGATAGTTTTGGTAAACCTGCTCCACACGGAAAGACTAAAATAGAGTATGTAAAAGATCGTATAGCGGCCAACAACCGTTAATTATCAGGCTCTACAAAGGCTGCTTTATTGTTGTTTGACGGAAGTTCAAATATTTCAAGTCCAAAATAAGGTACAGCAGCTATTATGTGGTCAAATATATCGGCCATTATATATTCATAATTAACCCAACGCTTATCGGATGTAAAAGCATAAATCTCAATAGGTATACCTTTTTCAGTTGGCTGTAGGTGCCTGCACATCATGGTCATCTCCTTATTAATCGCCGGATGATTTTCTATATACTGATTTATATATTTCCTAAACAATCCTAAATTAGTAAGGTTACGTCCGTTAATAGATATGCTCTTATCTGCGGCATTAAGGCTGTTAAACTTATCAATATCAGCCTGGCGATGGTCTATATAAGACTGCAACATTTGTATCTTCCTGAATTTTTCAATCTCATCTCCGGTAACAAAACGAACACTGTTTGCTTTAATAAGTATGTGTCTTTTAATTCTTCGTCCACCGGAGTTAACCATACCTCTCCAGTTTTTAAAAGAATCGGAAATCAAGCTATAAGTAGGCAGGGTAGTAGTAGTATTATCAAAGTTCCTAACTTTAACTGTAGCAAGATTAATCTCAATAACATCACCATCAGCACCATATTTTTCTATGGTTATCCAGTCGCCAATGCGCACCATGTCATTAACACTAACCTGAATACTGGCTACGAAACCAAGTATAGTATCCCTGAATATCAATAATATAATAGCTGAAATTGCCCCTAAAGCCCCTAATAGCGCACCTATTTCAAGTCCAAAAAGCATTAGTATTACAGAGATTATGGCAAACATCCATAAGATGATCATCATAACCTGTATATAGCTATCTATAGGCTTGTCACTATAAGTAGGCTTTGTCTTTAAATAGTCTTTTACAGAGTGCAGTATGCTCCTTATAATCCAAAGAAAAAGAAGGATGATAAACGTTTTCATCCCTTTTTCAAAAACAGCTTCCCAATATTTAAAGTTTTTAAGAACTACAGGAAGCGTTTGGTAAATAAATAGGGTAGGTACTAAATGGGCAACATATTTGGTAGCCCTGTTTTCAACTAAAAAGTCGTCAAAAGCAGTTTTTGTCCTTTTAGCCAAAACACTAAAAGCAGCAACCAGTATTTTTTTAGAAATAAAATCAAGGATAAGTGCTACCAGTACAATGACCACAATATTAACCATAAGGTTGCCGTATGTAGCTGTCGTTCTGCTAAAATCTAATTCTCTTAATATTTTATATGCCCAGTTAAATGCGTCCATTTATGAGTTTGAAGATGCTTTAAAATATTTGTTTTCAATATAAAAAGTCCCAAAAGGAATTACTGATGCTACACAAACAATCAGCAACTTTTTTACAGGCCACTTTTCTTCACTAAAAAGTATAAATGCCAAAACAATATAAGCAATAAAAAGCATACCGTGAGCCATACCGACATAGCGTACCATTTCCGGCATGTCTAAAATATATTTCATTGGCATAGCAACAAAAAGTAGTACTAAAAGCGAAAGCCCCTCTAAAGTAGCTATTATCTTAAAAAACTTTACCATAATTTTAATTTTGGGCAAAGGTACTAATTAAGAACAATTCTAAAAACCCCGAAAAAGTTAATTGTACAAATAAAAAAAGCTGTTTGTTTCCAAACAGCCCTAATTATATAACTAATGATGTAAATTATTTTAAAACTCCTGGAAAGCTTTATTGTATTCTTTTAAATCTAAAAGATTGTTCTTCTTGCTTAAATCACTAAACAATGATAAAAGGTACTCTAAGCTTTCAATATTGTTTTCAGTACTTTTATTCTCTTCAGTAATAAGTTCTGTTTCTTCGTCTACAGGCTCATCATCCGGAATTGGGATTAAGAAAGCTCCATTTTCTTCCAGGTGTTCATAGGTTAAGCGTATAGCTTTTACTAATACCGGGTTTTGTTCTTCAAGCGCATATTCGCGCAGTCTTTTCAGGTCGGCAATCATTGTTTCAGCAACAAAACCATTTTTAAACAGATCAACCTGTATTTTTTTGATCAGTTTTTGTGCACTCGGATTTTCCACAGTTTATAGCGATTTAGTTTTGAACTTATTTAAGGACTGCAAAAATACTACTTTATCTAATTTTTCCATATCTTTTTTTTAAATAATTGCCTTAGCCATTTTTAAACCTTATTTTTGAGCTATATAAAGCGTTTTATGAGCAAAAGAGACCTTAAAAAATACCTTTCCGGACTAACTAAAGATCAACTTGAAGAGCAATTCATCGAAATGTACGACAAATTTAGTGAAGTAAAAACTTACTATAATTTTGTTTTTAACCCCAAAGAAGATAAGCTGGAACAGGAGGCAAAAGTGAAAATCTCTAACGAATATTTCCCTGTAAAGAGTAAGAAAGCAAAAATGCGAAGGTCGGTAGCGCAAAAATACATCAAGCATTTTATAGCTCTTGGTGCCGACCCTTACATGATAGCCGATATAATGCTGTTTAATATTGAAATAGCACAAAGCTATTCGGCAGAAAGACAAATAGGATATTCCTCTTTTTATAAAAGCATGCTTAATTCCTTTAAACAGGTTACTGATTTTGTTATCGCTAACGGTATGGCTCAGGATTTTAAAAAGAGATTAAAGTCCATTCATGACGAAGCTTTTGTACAGCATTGGGAGAACCGAAAGGAATTCGAAAGAATTTATGATAATTTTGAATAGCCTACATGAACAGATTCGTCTGTATATCTGCCACATGATAACCTGACTTAAGCTTACCAACTCTAAACAGGTTTACTTTTTCATGTGCCAGTCGGGTAGGTTCAGGTATCCTGTGTTTAAGCACACAATGCTTCATAACATCTATAGAATCTTCAACTGTTATTTTATGTCCCGGCGAAATATATACAGGTTTAACACCTGTTTTAGTACGAAGTGCATAGCCTAACAGTTCACCTGAGTTATAAATCCCTCTGGCATTAAACTTTTCCAAACCAAGCGGATCATACTTACCAAACAACATATTTTTAGCACAACCAATGGTAGGTACATCTGCCAAAACTCCAAAATGAGAAGCAATACCCATTCTTCGGGGATGTGTAATTCCCTGTCCGTCTAAAACAAGTAAATCCGGTTTAACAGGTAATTGATTCCAGGCCAGCATTAAAGCAGGCACTTCCCTAAATCCCAAATATTGTGGTACATATGGAAATGATGTTTTAGCAATTACAAGCGAATACGACTGTAAAACCATTTGAGGATAGCTTAAAACAACAATACCAGCATATACTATATCTGTATCTTTATTATGTGAAATATCGCCACCTGCTATAGTAGTAAGATTTTTGTTGTATGTTTGCAGTACCAACTTATACCTAAGTTCATTTTGAAGTGCAGTAGCTTCTGCAATGGAAATGTTGTTATAATTTAGCATAAAACCACTTTAAAATTAGCTAAAAATACGAATTAATAATCCCCATTAAAGTCTTGGTAATGCTAATGTTTCCCTAAAATTAGGTATGGTGAAAGATTATGATTTTTTAAACAGAAATATGGACCCCAATCCATTATTTTTGGTATTTATCGAACCGTATGGAAAGAGAATTAAAGGAAGAAGACAGGAAAGAGCTGTACCAATATCAAAAAGAGGATATAGATGCTATTTTTGACACGTTTGAAGGTAAGCCTGACAACTATCATTTGCTCTACCAGCTCCCTACCGGAGGTGGTAAGACTGTTATTTTCTCAGAAATAGCACGCCGCTATACAGAAAAATATAAACATAAGGTACTGGTTTTAACCCATAGAATTGAGCTTAGTAAGCAAACCTCGCAAATGCTTAAAGGATTTGGAGTTAAAAACGCCATTATAGACAGTAATGTAAAGGAACTTCCTGAAGACAATGACTACACCTGTTATGTAGCAATGGTAGAAACCCTTAATAATAGGCTAAAGGACAAGAAGTTTCATATGAATGACGTGGGGCTTGTAATAGTGGATGAAGCGCATTACAATTCCTTTAGAAAACTGTTTTCATTTTTCAAAAACTCACTGTTTTTAGGCGTTACGGCAACTCCGTTGAGTTCAAACATCGATTTGCCGATGTATGAAACTTATGACGAACTTATAGTAGGGGAGCCTATCCAATCACTTATAAAGAAAGGATACCTGGCCAATGCTGCCATGTACGATTATGATGTTGAGCTTACTTCCCTGAAACTGGGTATTAACGGAGATTATACTGTTGCATCTTCAGATGAGCTATATTCACGTGCCAATATGCAGGATTTACTACTACAGGCTTATATCTATAGGGCAAGAGGAAAAAAAACGCTTATATTCAATAACGGTATTTATACCTCGCTATATGTTTATGAAACATTTAAAGCGGCAGGTTTGCCTATAAAACATCTTGATAACAGAACTCCTGAAATGGAGCGTAAGAAAATATTAAGTTGGTTTAAAAACACTCCCGATGCTATATTAACATCGGTGTCAATCCTGACAACCGGTTTTGATGAGCCAACTGTTGAAACAATTATCCTTAACAGGGCAACTCGTTCGCTAACACTTTATTTCCAGATGATTGGGCGCGGTTCAAGAAAGTTGCCTAATAAAGATATTTTTACGGTAATAGACCTTGGTAATAATGCCCAGCGCTTTGGTTTATGGAGCGACCCGATAGACTGGCAATATATTTTCCGTAATCCGGAAGCCTTTTTAGACAGTATCCGTTCTGATGCTGATATTGAAAGCTACCATGTTTACAACATGCCGGAGGAAATTCGTGAGCAGTTTGCCAATTCAGACGATATAAACTTTGATGTGGAAGACGAGTTTAAAGTAGCTGCAGAGTTAAAAATGAAGCCAAAATCAGTAATAGATAAATCGATACTGCAACATGCACAAATGTGCATTGACAATAGTGATACATTACCTGAGGCGAAAAAACTTGCGAAGCTACTTGACGCAGATATTGAATATAGAGTAAAAGAATACTCAAAACTGTTAACCAGAACCACTAAGAACTACAGGGAATGGTTGATGGAAGACTATAAAACACGCTTAAGTGCTATGATAGGTAAATTATACCGAAAGTATGTTATGGGCGAATAGCTAAAATAAAGACAGCTGACCTGAAGAAGGACTATCTTTTTTAGGTGGCTGTGCTTTTCCAAATACGGTCCTTCCTCCGTATTTGTATGACTCATCCCTTTCTTTTTGAATAAGGGCATCAAAATTTTCGTTTGGTGTAAAACTCTTTTCCGCATCCATAGAAATCTCAGAAAGCTTTTTAATAGCATGTATTTTATCACTATTGCCAATTTTTGCCCGGTTAATAGCCATTTGTAATGTGTTAATAGTCTCATCAAACACTTTAACAGGTACAGGGAACGGATGTCCGTCTTTACCTCCATGAGCAAAAGAGAACCTGGCCGGATCTTCAAATCGGGTAGGGGTGCCATAAATAACTTCACTTACCAATGCTAATGATTGTAGTGCTCGTGGTCCCATTCCTTTCAGCATAAGAAGGCTTTCAAAATTCTGAGGCCGATTTTCATGAGTTACCCAAAGCATTGCGCCGAGCCTTTTCATGTTAATGTCTTTCATCCTTACATCATGATGATTAGGCATTACTAAGTGATTTACTTCTTTAAGTACTTTATCCGGATTTTCATTAGCGATTTGTAATGATTTTTCTCTTGCTGAAGAAGCACTGTTAGCAGTCAGGTTGAGTATTTCTCCCTGATTTTTTCCATAAATAAAAGTATGAGGCTCGTTTATGAATGACTGCAAGTCTTTTGAATGCCAGTGATATCTTCTTGCCATTCCGTTACTGTTATTCATTCCCTGTTGGATTACACACCAGTCACCTTTATCCGTTACAATGAAATTATGCTGATAAAGTTGAAATCCATCCTGAATAGCTGTATTATCAACCTTTGCAGTTAACTTGCTAAAGTCGGCAAGTTGAGCGCCGTTTAATCCTGTTTTCTCACCTACAAAAAGTAATTCATTGGGAGTTTTCATAGAATGCTTACCCTTACCACCACAAATGTATATCCCTAATTCTTTTGAATGCGGATTAACCGATTTCTTAAGTGCTCCAAGTACAGATGTCGTTATTCCTGATGAGTGCCAATCCATCCCCATGACAGCACCAAAACTTTGAAACCAAAAAGGATCGGCAAGTTTAGTAACTACTTCTTCCGTTGAGAACTCCATTGCAATGGTCTCAACAATAGCAAGCCCGAGCTTTGACATCCTTTCGGATAACCAAAGAGGTACATGTCCGTTATGCAACGGTAAATCTGCTGAGCCTGATCGTTTCATTAATTGTTAAGTGAAGTAAGAACTGTAAAAATACAAAACCGCCGTGTTACATAATGTTAAACACGGCGGTTTGTTATAATGTTGTATCTATTTTACACCAAATCATTAATCTTTGCATATTGCAACAGCATAATTGTTTTAGCGTCTTTAATTTCTCCCGATTCAACCATTTGAAGGGCCTGAATAAACTGAATTTCAAGAACCTCTATATTTTCATGTTCACCTTCAACACCACCACCTTCACTTATTTTCATATCATCTGCATAGGCTCCTGTAAAAAAGTAAATGATTTCCGTTACCGACCCTGGTGACATATAAACTTCCATTATTTTTTTTACTTCTGTAACCTTGTATCCGGTTTCTTCCTGTGTTTCGCGCTTTATGCATTCTTCCGGATCGTTTTCATCCAAAACTCCCGCACAAGCCTCAATCATCATACCGTCCTCATTACCATTAAACCAGGTAGGTATACGTAGTTGCCTGGTTAGTATAACAGTACCCTTGTCTTTATTGTATAGTAGGATAACAGCTCCATTGCCGCGATCATAAACTTCACGCTCCTGTTGTTGCCATGTACCGTCGTTAAGCTTAAAGTCATATTTAACTTTACGTAGTTCTCCCCAATTATCCGATAAAAGGGTAGAAGAGATGATTTTTATATTCTTTTCCTTTTCCATTATACAAAAATAAAATCCCCTCGTTAAAGAGGGGATAAGTATATTCAAATATAACTATATTTTAATATTTTCCGCTTAACAAAGCACCACCCATAGGTACTTTAGTATCTAATCCAAGTTTTTTAAGCATTTCGTATGTTGTACATACTGCTGCCGATGTTACCGGAATGCCCACTTCTTTCTCTATAGCGTCAATCGCCTCAAGCGAAGGCATCTGTACACAGGCCGAAGCAACTATAACATCTACGCCTTCAAGATTAAGTCTTTTATAAATCTCAAGCAGATTTTTGGGATCCTGAGCGGCAACCTCAAGGTTATCCGGAATTTCAAGGGCAACATAATCTACCACTTCAAATCCCTGATGCTCGATATAGTCTACAACCATTTCAGTTAACGGTTTCATATACGGAGTAATTACTGCTACTTTTTTAGCACCTAATACTTTTAATCCGTTTATAAGAGCACCTGCACTCGTAACAACAGGAGCAGGGGCATCATTTTTTACAGTTTCCTCGTAAAGATTAGTTTCCGAAACACAATGGTAACCACGTCCCATACTCATAATAGCAACAAGGCAGGCATAACCCATTACATCTACACGTGCATCAGATAATTCCTGAGCACATTTAAGGCTCTGGGCATCCATCGCTTCTAACTCTTCTTTGGTTACTTTTTTCATTCTCATTCTACTGGAATGAAAGGTAAAACGCTCTGGTGCGATTGTCTCACGAGAACGTAAAAGGGCAGGTATCTCAGTTTCCATAGTTACATTTGAACTCGGAACTATCTGACCTATTCTGTATACTTTATTACTCATTATTTAAAGTTAAACTTTAAGTGTTTATTATAAACTTTCTGAATCTACAATAGTGTTTTTAAGGGTGCCTATACCTTCAACAGTTGCCTCAACAACATCGCCTGGCCACATAAACTCCTGAGGATTTCTTCCGGCGCCTACACCTGCAGGTGTTCCGGTAGCAATAATATCTCCTGTTTCAAGAGTAAACACTGTACTTAAATCATGTATCAGGTCGTTAATATTGAAAAGCATAAACTTGGTGTTAGAATTTTGCTTTTCAACACCGTTAACCGTTAGTGAAAGGTTTAGGTTGTGGGGATCTGCTATTTCATCTTTGGTAACCAATACAGGCCCCATAGGAGCAAAAGTATCCTGACCTTTAGAAACAATCCATTGTCCGGCACGACGGCAATCTCTTGCACTTATATCGTTTATTACCGTATAACCGTAAACATAATCTAAAGCATTTTCTTTAGCGATGTTTTTACCTCCCTTACCTAAAATAACAGCTAATTCAACTTCATAATCAAGCTGTTGTGTTACTTTTTGATTGTGAATTATATTAGTATTGGTACCTGTTACAGCTGTAGTAGGCTTAGAAAAGATTACGGGTTGCTGCGGAAGCTCTTTAGAAGTATCTAAAGAACGTGCCGATTCTGCAACGTGTTCAGTATAATTAAGGCCAATACCAAATATGTTCTTTCTAGGTTTTGGTATAGGAGCAAGTATTGTAGCGTTTGAAATTGGAACAGAACACTCTAAAAGTTCTTCTTCTGTTGCAGTGTTTACTAATTGTGTAGCCTGCTTAACGCCGTGCTCACCTAAATCAATAAAATCAAGCATATTGTTAGGAAGCGGGCTCTTTTTTAAATGCCCCAGTTTTTCGGCGTCAATTATAATATTACCTTCAATAAAACCAAGGCTTGACGGCGCATGGTTTATTCTGTAAGTTACTAATTTCATTATTATTTATTCGTTTGTATTCTTATTGTTCTATTTTCTGGTGTCCTTCCGGATGTGCTTTTTCCTGATATAATCCAAGTGATTCTATAACAGGCAGGTCATTAAACGAGAACAGGCATGCATCTTCTGTTTCGGAAAGGTTTACGTGTTCGTGATAAACCCACGAAGGTACACAGAAAATATCTCTTTCTTTCCAGTCGAAACGTTTTCCTCCAATTATTGAGTAACCTTTACCTTTAGCACACTGATACACAAAAGAACCTGTGTGTTTATGAGCTTTGGTATGTTCTCCAGGACGCAACATCTGAATAGAAGCACCCATTGTCTGCATTACATGGCCACCGGTTACGGGATTGGTATAATGCATAAGTATTCCGTCAAAAGGCGAGCCTTCCTTAACTTTTGCTGCATCCTGTAAAGCAGGGTAAACCTGTTTCCATGAATATTTAAAAAGGGGAGAGTAGGGCTTATTCCACTCCTGGTCAGCAGGTACTAAACCTGCACCCCCATAAGTTAACGGGGAATAGTTTATAGGTTTTTCTAACGGTTGTTTACCATCAAAAACGGCATAATCATTAGCTTCAAGTGCATTTACTAAAGGAATATCAAGTCCGTCCTGCCAAATGCAGGTCTTGCCGCCTTCTTCAACGCCATGTTCATGCCAAGTACTGTTAGGAGTGATAACAAAATCGTTGACTTCCAGCATTATTTTATTACTGTCTACAACTGTATATCCGCCTTCACCTTCCATGATAAAACGTAAGGCAGAAGCTTTATGCCTGTGAGCCGATGTACTTTCACCAGGCCTTGTAACCTGAATACCCGTATAAAGCCATCCCACAGCTGCACTAACATCCCTGCGTTTATCATTTACAAGATAAACGACACGTCTGCCAGCCTGCTCTGGTGTTACCAGCTCCGATGATTTTAAAACCAGCTCCCTTAAATCCTCATAACGCCAAAGCATCGGAACAGAAGAGGGACGAGGTTCCCAAGGTTCAATATCATTTGCAACGGTCCATAGAGCACCGGCACCAAGTTTGTTCAATTCTGCATAGTAGGCTTCTAATTCTGGAGTGTCCTGTACTCTTGCGCGTCCCAGTACACTGTCATCGTATTTTGTATCCATACTAATAGTATTTTAAGTTGTTTGTTGTTTAATCTTCTTGATTATCAATAAAGGTAATGTTTTTTCGCGGGGTGGTATTTACCTTTAAATCAAATATATCAAAGCGGTTATAGTGACCTAATATGTCATGCATTTGTTTCGGCTGAATACATTTAGACAAATCGATATCAGCATACACAATCCCCTCTTCATCTATAAGCGGTTCACCTATAACAGCTCCGTTTGGCCCTATAACACCTGTGAATGCACTGTTTTTTCTGGTAAGCAGTTCTTCTACATTCGGCACGTCTTCCTTCAGAGCATCCATAATCTCCTTAGATATGGTTGAACAGGACACAATGGTAAACAATTTACCTTCAAATGAGTGTGCCGCAGCCCTTATCTTAATAGCTTCAGCCATATTATAATCAGGCGGCGCTACGGGTAACGAAATATAATTCGCAATATGTATTAATTCTCCCTGAGTAAGCAGTGTAAAACGGGCAAGGGTATTAGTATTCTCACCGCAAGCCAGTGTACCAATAGGGCCAATCTCCGTATTATATACTTTTAGAGATGAACCGTCGCCGCCTGTCCAGGTAAGCTTTTCAGCCCATGTAGGTACAAGTTTCCTGTGTTTACCTATCAGATTCCCTTTGTTATCAATAATAAGATTAGTGTTATATAATTCTCCAAAGCTTTGCCCGCGCTCATTTACACCAATAACCACATGACAATTATGCTCTTTAGCTGCTTCACAAATCCTGTTAACCTCAGGTCCGGGAACGGCAATAGAGTTTTTATATAAAATTTCGTACCATTTACTTCCCTGTACCGGAGTCATAATCCAGTTCCAGTAAGGATAACCAGCTACAAACACTTCAGGAAAAGCAACTAATGATGCTCCGTTTCCTGCAGCTTCGGCAATAATTGAACAGGCTTTGTCTGCTGTGGCTTCTGCATTAAGAAAAACAGGAGCAGCCTGAACGGCAGCAGCTTTAAATTTTGGTAATTCTAACATTGTATTTCGAATTATTAATTCTCTGTTTTATATCTTTCTAACACTATTCTCATAGCATCAGTAAACGGACTAGCCTTAATATCACCTCTGTCATTAAGGAAATCTACCTTTACAAGTGTAACCTCTCCTTCAAGACAGGTTGAACCATCTTCATGTTCAAATTTAAATCCGCATACCATAGATGAACCTCCTATGTTTTTTAACCAAAGGTATTTGGTAAGTTCATCACCCAAACGGGCCGCTTTTTTAAACTGTACTTTTAGATCGACCGTTGGTATACCTCCGGTTTTATGTATGTTTTTAAAAGGTAATTCTAAAGCCTCTTCATAAAAGTCTTCAACAAGGCAGTTAAGCATTTCCAGAAAACGAGGGTAAAAAACTATACCTGCATAATCTACATGCTGAAAACGTACTTTTTCTTTTTTAATAAATGCTCTTTCCATTAAGCCTGTACCGTATTTTTTAATTTAAATCGCTGTATTTTACCCGTTTCGGTTTTAGGTAATACATCAACATATTTTATTTCTCTTGGATATTTGTAAGGGGCAGCAGCTTCCTTGAACCAATCCTGAATAGACTTTGTAAGTTCGTCACAAGCTTTTGACTTGTCTTTTAGTACTATATAAGCGCAAACAAGCATGCCGCGATTTTCATCAGGAAGTCCCACAACAGCACATTCCGAAACGTTTTCATTGGTTAGTAAAACACTTTCCACCTCAATTGCTGAAATGTTATACCCTGATGAGATAATCATATCATCACCACGGGCAACAAACCAAAAATATCCTTCTTTATCCTTTCGGAAAATATCTCCTGTAACATTCCAGCCACCCTGAACATATTCCATTTGTTTTTCAGGGCTGTTAAGGTACTTACAACCTGTAATTCCTCTCACAGCAAGTCGGCCCTCAGTACCATCTTCAATATCATTGCCATCAGCATCAATAATTTTTGCCTCATAGCCGCGAACCGGTAATCCGGTTGCTCCAATACGCATGTTTTCCTCATTGGAGGATATAAAGATATGCAGTATTTCGGTAGAGCCAATACCATCTATGATTTTAAGTCCTGTAGCTTTGTACCAGTCTTCCCAAACCTTTACAGGAAGCGTTTCTCCCGCCGAAACACATTTGCGAAGGGATGAAATATCATAATCCTGAACCTTTTGGGTTAGTACCCTCCAGGCTGTGGGAGCGGTAAAGCAAATAGTTATCTTGTAGTCCTGAATAGCCTGTAAAAGTAACTCAGGAGCCGGTTTTTCAATCAAAAAGGTTGAAGCTCCAAAATAGAACGGGAACAATACCAATCCTCCTAATCCAAAGGTAAAACCAAGTGGCGGACTACCCGTAAAGACATCATCCGGAGTAGGTTGTAATGAATATTTAGGGAAAGCTTCACAAATCAGTAAAATATCTTTGTGATAATGAGATGTCATCTTCGGTCTTCCAGTAGTACCGGATGTGAAACCTATAATAGACAACGAATCTGATTTGGTAGCGTAATTATCAAAGGTTTTTGGCTTATTGGCCATAAGGGTTTCCAATTTAGAAATTCCTTTCCCCGAACCGTCAAAAGTAATAACCTGCTTTAGGAACGGACTCTTTACAGCCATCATTTCCTCTTCAAGCCTGTAATCACATAATGCATGTGATATTTTGGCACTCTCAACCATTACCGTAAGCTCTTTTTCCCTTAAAAGGGGCATAGTGGCTACTACAATACCTCCGGCTTTTAATACTGCAAACCAACAGGCAACATACATAGGGTTATTAGCCGAACGAATAAGTACCCTGTTACCTGGAACAAGGCCTAAATTTTCAGTCAATACATGAGCTATCTGGTTCGCTTTTTCATATAAATCTTTATAGGTCCATTCTGTATCAAAAGTGCGTATGGCAACCTTATTTCCGTTACCTCCGGCAATGTGCCTGTCTAAAAGCCTTTCCACACAGTTTAAATCCTCCGGAAATTCAAAATCAGAATGCCCTGTAAAACACTCGGCATGTAATTCCTGAGAAGGTAAATGATCGTGTGCAAAATTATCTTCGTAATGTTTCATCACTATAATGCTTTATTACTTTTTATGAGTTAAAGGTTTAAGTGCTTTTTTCATTCCTTCCATCATTTTGCGTTCACCAGCCCTGTACGGGTAAAGGTGAGAAGTAGCAAAAGAATAAGGTTTTGGTATCCCCAAGCCGTCTAAATTGTCAGCCTTATGCTGTTCATAAGCCTGTGCATTCCTGACAAAGGAAGGGTCTAACAGTAATGTTTTTCCAAGTGCAACTAAATCGGCACGACCATTAAGTAAAATGGTATTGATCTGGTCTATATCCTGAATATACCCCGCAGTTATTGTTGGTACATTTGCTTCATTTCTAACCATATCAGAGAATGGGGTTTGCCACATTCTTCCCACTGCTGGTTTTTGATTTTCTACTGTTAATCCGGTAGAAACATTTATAATATCAGCCCCGGCTTCTTTAAAGGCTTCGGCTATTTTTACAACATCGTTTTCAGTAATCCCGTTCTCTGCCCAGTCACAAGCAGAAATCCTTACACTCATAGGTTTGTTTGGATTGAACGCAGCCCTCATTTCTCTAAATACCCTTATAGGAAACTTCAGTCTGTTTTCTATGCTTCCGCCAAACTCATCATTACGTATATTAGTTAGAGGAGAAAGGAATGAAGCTAACAGGAATCCGTGATGAGCTTGTAATTCAATCATATCAAATCCTGCTTTATCTGCATTTTGTGCGGCTGTTACAAACTCAGAAGCTATGATATCCATATCTTCCTGTGTCATTTCCTCAGGAGTTTCTATTTTATTGTTAAACGGAATAGGGGAGGCCGACATTAATCCCCATGCATTTTCTAATGGCTCATTATTGCCTTCCCAAGGGAATTTTACAGCTCCTTTTCTGCCTGAGTGGCCTATTTGCATTCCTATTTTAGAAGTACTGTTTAAGTGTATAAAATCAGTAATTCTTTCCCATGCTGCGACTTGTTCTTCAGACCATATTCCCGGACATCCTAGAGTGATCCTGCCTGTAGGGGATACAGCTGTAGCTTCGGTAAGGACTAACCCTATACCGCCAACAGCCCTTGAACCATAGTGCATCAGGTGCCAGTCGTTTACAAGTCCGTCCACGGCAGAATATTGTTCCATGGGACTCATAACAATCCTGTTATCCAACTTCATTTTCCTTAATTGGAAAGATGTAAAAGCGGCAGAAGTTTTAAGGTTCTTATTTTCAGTTCTTGTATTAAATTCTTCCAGAACTTTTTGAGTAAAGGATGAATCCCTTAGTGCAAGATTTTCAAAAGTTACTTTTTTAGCCCTTGTCATTACACTAAAGGCAAACTGCATAAAATCATGCTTAATATGCCTGTCCATATTTTCAAACCATTCAAGAGAAACATTTGCAGCATGTTGAATAACCTCTACACGATTTCTTCTAAGCTTTTCGTAGTTCTCAAAAACAGCTTTTGTGTCTGTTCTGTATTTTATTACCGAATCGGCCAGTGCAATAGCACACTCCATAGCCAGTTTAGTACCCGAACCGATAGAGTAGTGGGCAGTTGCCTTGGCATCTCCTAATAATACTATATTGTCTTTACTCCAGTTTTTATTGGTAACCGCAGGAAATTGTCTCCAGTGTGACCTGTTGGAAATCAACGAATGTCCGTCAAGTTCTTCCTTAAACATTTCTGATAATTTTGCAATAGTGTCCTGCTCATCAGTAACGCTAAAACCTGCTTTTTGCCATGTCTCATCGGTAGTTTCAAATATCCAGGTACTCATACCTTCTTCATACTGATAAGTATGTGCCACAAAAGTTCCGTGTGGTGTTTCCCTAAAGAAATAGGTAAAGGCATCAAGTGGTCTTGTAGAACCTAACCATACAAAACGATTGTTCTGCATCTTGATTTCGGTTCCAAACTCTGTAGCAAATTTATCTCTTATACAGCTGTTAATACCATCGGCTGCCACTATAATATCGGAATCACTAAACTGTGAAACATCATCTACATTAGCTTCAAAATTTAGTTTTAGTCCTTCTTCACGGCATCGTTGCTGTAATAACTGTAAAAGTGTTTTACGGGAACATCCGCAAAAACCATTACCTGTAATGCGTACTTTCTCACCATTTCGGGCTACATCAAGCTCATCCCAATAAGCAAACCTGCTCCTTATTAGATCATACGACTGAGGGTCTCGTGTTAAGAATTCGCTTAAGGTTTCATCTGAGAATACTACCCCAAAGCCAAAGGAATCGTCAGCTTTGTTACGTTCATAAACAGTAATATCACAATCAGGAATAGCTTTCTTAGTTAATATCGAAAAGTATAAACCGCCGGGTCCGCCGCCGATAACTGTTATTTTCATTATTGAGGTCTTTTTATTGAAAAAACTTCTCCCAGTTTAGCATAGTTAGAACCTGCCAGTCTGGCCACAGGTTTATATACTTCAGGATTAATTTTATAATTATCTAATAATACGCTTTCATCAACGTGAAACATTACTACACGTCCTATCATAATGGTAGCCCCTCCATGTTTGTGGTCCTCAAGTGTATAATGATGTACTAGCTCACATTCAAAGTTTATAGGACTTTCCAGTACTCTTGGTGCTTTTACCTTAATACCCGGAGCCTGTGTAACTCCTGCATAATCAAACTCATTAACATTAGGAGGAAGGGAGGCAGAGCTTGTATTTACCGCTTCAACCAGTTCTTCAACGGCCATATTTACTACAAATTGTTTTGTCGCGAGTACATTGTTAAGGGTATCTTTATTAGAGTTTCCGGGCCTTACGGTAGAAAACATTACATGTGGCGGATCTTCGCCCACAACATTAAAAAACGAAAAGGGAGCAAGATTCGGTACTCCGTCTTCACTTATTGTGGATATCCATCCTATAGGTCGTGGAATAACCGATCCGGTAAGGATTTTATAAACGTCACTTTGGCTTGTATGTGCCGGGTCAATTATCATATCGGTATTAATATATATTGCAAATAAAAGAAAAAAATATTATCATTTTTTACATATTTATGTTATAAAGACATAGTTTAAAAAAGAATTATTTAAATTTCTTTTCATTATTGGTTGTTATTTTACTGATCAACAGCAAATTTAAAATTTAAATAAATTTCAAAAAAATATATTTAAAATTATGTACTAAATAAAAAAATCGTGTTTTAAGTATATTTTTTACTTTATCGAGAAAATCATGATTTTTATCCGAAATGCCATACAGAAGTGCACCTAATTATTGTATTTTTGTTAGGACTTATTTGACTTTTAACAATTAAAACCGCATAATTAAGATGAGTTACTATCAGGTAAAAAGTCTTGAACAATATTTTAAGCACTATAATAAATCTATAAGAGAACCCCGCAAATTTTGGGATAAAATAGCAGATGAAAACTTTACCTGGTACCAGAAATGGGATAAGGTTGTCGAGTTTGATATGCAGGAGGCTGATGTGAAATGGTTTTTAAACGCCAAAGTAAACATTACAAAAAACTGTATAGACAGGCATCTTTCTAAAAGGGGAGACAAAACAGCTATTATATTTGAACCTAACGACCCTAAAGAGGAAGCACAACATATAACTTATAATGAGTTATATGACAGGGTAACCAAAATGGCAAACGTACTAAAAGACCAGGGCATTAAAAAAGGGGATAGGGTATGTATATACCTGCCTATGATACCCGAACTGGCAGTTACCGTTTTAGCCTGTGCAAGAATAGGTGCCGTGCATTCGGTAATTTTTGCCGGTTTCTCTGCTTCTGCCGTTGCCGCAAGAATACTGGATTCACAATGTAAACTTGTTGTTACTGCCGATGGAGGATATAGAGGAAACAAAACCATAGAACTGAAAAGCATAATTGATGAAGCACTTGAAAAATGTGACTGTGTTGAAAAAACACTGGTTGTAAAAAGAACTAACAGCACTGTTACAATGAAGGAGGGACGCGACGAATGGCTTCAACCCCTTTTAGATGCTGCACAACCTAACCATGTTGCAGAAATTATGGATGCTGAAGATCCTTTATTTATACTTTATACTTCTGGTTCTACCGGTAAACCTAAAGGTATGCTACACACTACGGCAGGTTATATGGTTTACACTGCTTATACCTTTAAGAATATATTTAATTATGAAGAGAATGATGTGTACTGGTGTACAGCTGATATAGGCTGGATAACAGGGCACTCTTATATAGTTTATGGTCCGCTATTAAACGGTGCAACAACTGTTATTTTTGAAGGTGTCCCATCTTATCCTGATTTTGGGCGTTTTTGGGAAGTAATCGATAAACACAAAGTAACCCAGTTCTATACTGCACCAACAGCTATCCGTTCACTTGCCAAAGAAAACTGGGAATGGGTAGATAAGTACAATCTTTCTTCACTTAAAATAATAGGATCTGTAGGCGAACCTATAAATGAGGAAGCATGGCACTGGTACAATGACCATGTTGGTAAAAAGAAATCTCCTATTGTGGACACCTGGTGGCAAACTGAAACAGGCGGTATAATGATATCACCTATACCATTTGTTACGCCAACTAAACCAACTTATGCTACTTTACCATTACCGGGAGTACAGCCCGTACTAATGGATGAGAGGCGTAATGAGATAGAAGATAATCAGGTAGTGGGAAGCCTTTGTATTAAATTCCCTTGGCCGGGAATGGCACGTACCATATGGGGAGATCACCAACGATTTAAAGAAACATACTTTACTGCTTATCCCGGTAAATATTTTACAGGAGACGGAGCTCTTAGAGATGAAGTAGGTTATTACCGTATTACCGGTAGGGTAGACGACGTAGTTATCGTATCCGGTCATAACCTGGGCACTGCACCTATCGAAGATGCTATAAATGAGCATCCTGCAGTTGCAGAATCTGCAATTGTTGGTTTTCCTCACGATGTAAAAGGCAATGCCCTTTACGGATTCATTATTCTTAAAGAATCGGGTGAAGACCGAAACAGAGAAAACCTTAAAAAAGAAATTAACGAGCATATATCAAGCCATATAGGCCCTATTGCAAAACTGGATAAAATTCAATTCGTATCAGGATTGCCTAAAACGCGTTCCGGAAAGATTATGCGCCGAATATTGAGAAAGATTGCAGAAGGCGACTTTTCTAACTTTGGAGATACAACAACATTGTTAAACCCTGAAATTGTAGACGAAATAAAAAATGAAAGATTATAAATAAATCCCAACATCCAACTAAAAACTAAACAACAACCAAACCAACCATGAACAAACACTTTACAGCACTATTGCTGCTTATTTCCTTTGCAGGATTTGGGCAGCGATATGAATTTGACACGTACTCTGAGTATCAGTTCAAAAAAGACGAGAAAACAGATGTAGACAAAACTTTTGAATTTTCTAACTCAAAAGATAACAGCTACATACTGTCTGTTTTAGAAAAAGGTAAAAATGTAACAATAACATTTTTACATGCTTCAGGACAAAAGGCTATGCTTAAAATGTCTAAAGAAGATTTTTTTAATGAAGAGAGTATTATTGTAAACTGTTCTTCTACAGAAAAACAGGATTTGAGTAATGCTAAAAACTCTGTTATTAGTTTTGATTTCCAGAAACTAAATGATACTATTATTAAAAAAGACACACTTCAGCATTATGTCATAAGGTCTGTTGATCCGGGAGCTGCTAAAGAATCCGGTGAGAGGCACTTTATAATTCAAAAAAGTACAGAATTTCACCTTCCTAATGTAACTCCTGGTACTATTCCTTACTTCTGCTGGGCATCAGGAAAAACACTTCCAAGTGGGCTTTTCAGGCAAACTTATATTGTTAAGGATGAGGAACTGCTTGAAAAAATGATTCTGACAGATTATAAGAAACTAAAAAAAGTTCTTGTTATTGAGCGGGGCTGCAAATATTAAACAAACAGCTATTAGTATGAAAACATTTTTAAAAGAAATTTTTGAATATACATATACTTTCAACAGTAAGTTAATTGACAGCTTACTGCAAAGTAAAGATGCTATTCCGGAAAAATCGTTAGTACTAATAAATCATACCATTAATGCTCACGAAATATGGAACAGTAGAATCGAGAAAAAAGATTGTAAAACACAGGTTTGGGAAATGCGCCCTGTAATAAACCTTAAGAAAATTAATGAGGTAAATTTCCAAAATTCAATACGAATAATCGATTCATTTAATTTAGAAGAGAGAATAAGCTATTTTAACTCAAAAGGAGAGGAATTTATAAACATCATAAGGGATATGCTTTTTCATGTTGTAAACCACTCAACCTATCACAGGGGGCAAATAGCTACAGATTCTAAATTACATGGCTTAGCACCATTAGTTACCGATTATATTTTTTATAAAAGGGATAATTTATAAATCTAAAAGCCAAGTTTAGCTTTTAATTTTAAGAATACAAGAGCGGTTATGTATGCATTACCCGATGCAGTTAAACGATCGCTCTTGTTTATTTTTAAGGCATCACATACTTCATCAAGGCTCACCTGAGTATCTTCGACATGATGTTGCCAACGCTGGTATAAGGCATTTGTATCCATAAAAGCATTTTTCAATCTCCCTAACTCCAAGCGCTTAAGGGCCAGATTAATCATTTCTATATCCAAATTTATATTATGACTAACCAGGGTAGCATCTTGAATAAAGTTAAGAAACTGTATCATGGCTTCGGCCTCTACATATTTCTCCTCCTCATCCTTAAAAACACCACTGAAAGCAATAGATTGCGGATTAAATTTTTCCTGCCTGATGAAAATCTCAAAGAAATCTCTTATTTCAATGGCATTATCATTTATACCAATGGCACCAATAGAAAGTATAACATCTTCACGCCAGTTAAGACCTGTAGTTTCCATATCAAAAACTACATAACGTTTATGTACTTCCTGTTTTTCCTCCTTTTCAAAATGAGCAAGATAGTTTTTCCAGAATTGTGGTAGGTTTGTCCCTATAAGCCAGTCTAATGCCATACTATATATTAATTTATATATGTAAGTGAAAAACGGTTTTTAATCAAATCGTGTATCTCGTTTATAGGCTGAAAACAATGTTTAAGCTTTAGTTTGTCTGACTTTGATAAATCTTTCAAATTTAAATACTTACCGTCAGAATTACTAATTAAACCTTCTTCAGTTCTAAAACGCATTAATACATTAAATGCATCTGCACAATTGTTAAACAGCTCTTCATTTTCAGGTTCAAGCTCAGCCAGTTTTTTATAACGCTGGTAAGTACCTGTAAAGTCTACTAGGTTATGGCTTAAAGCTAAAACCCTTGCAGCATCTCCCAACGGCTCAAGAGCTCGGCTTTTTATATCAAAGCTGTCTTTATGCTCACCGTCATTTTCAACTAAAAACTGCCTGAAGAACCCTAACGGTGCAGGATTTTTTAATGTATCTGCAGCAAGATAAGCAAAAAACTTCTTGTTATGATTCATGTTTTTAATAATGGTTTCGGTAATAACCTGTTCTATTTCAGGTATACCATATACAAAATCAAGATCAAAGAAAAGTGTGCTTAACTCAACTCCTCTTTCAGCAGGGGTGTTTATCCATGTATTGTATTGTTTAATCCAATCAGTTACTGATTTACACCATCTTGGGTTGTTAGCCATTACATCATCTGGGGACATTTCATAACCCACATATTTAAGGGTATGTACCACTTTATCAGCCAGAACAAGGAAATAGCTTTTAACCATTTCATATTCATTCGAGTCTACATCCTCAAAAATTAATGCATTATCCTGATCCGTAAGTAATAGCTGTTCTTTTCTGCCCTGACTCCCTATATTTATCCATACAAATCGGGCAGGAGGGGGAGTACCCATTTCCTGTACCGCAAGCTCTATAGCCCTTCTTGTTATAGCTACGTTTATTTCAGACACTATATTTGTAATATGATAAATAGGAATGTTTTTATCTATTGAGTTTTGAATCAATTCACTTAGCTTGTCTCTCACAACCTTTAACTCTTTTCCTTCAGAGGCTCTTCTGGTTTGTTTTAAAAGCACACCAGGTGTATTAGATTGTGCGGCAACAACATCATGCTCAGAAATTATACCTGTGATAAACGATTTTTCCGTACCATCTTTAGTAACACATAAATGTCCAACATTGTGTTTAAGCATAAGCATTTGAGCTTCTGCAACCGATATATTTTCCGGAACTGTTATAACAGGAGTTGTCATAATCTTATCGGCAGTAACATCAATAGGAAACAGTCCTGTAGCTATTTTAGATCTTAAATCTCTATCAGTAATTATACCTATAGGTAGCTTATCTTTTTGTATAATTACACTACCTATAGCACTGTTAGACATTGTTTTAGCAATATACATAACCACATCATCCAGATTAGCAGTAATCGGATTTTTAGTATAAGCTATCGGCTGAAAATACTGGATATCTGTAGTATGTTCAGCAAATATCATATTTTCAGAAATCAGTTTTCCACTATGTTCTTTATCATAGGGGTTTCTTGTATGTGATGCAAAGCTTTGAAGCAAAAACTTTAATACTTCAGAATTTCCCGTCACTAAAGGCTCAAATGCTGCAATTGGTATAGCACATATGATAGATTCTTCACGAGCCTTTGCTGTCATTAAATAATGGTTCTTGGCAAAAAAAGGTCTTAATCCTAAAATATCGCCTTCATCGCATTTATCTACCAAGGTTTCTTCTGCGTCCGATGTAAGCGAAAGTCCCACAGCACCACTTTTTACGACATAAAAATCCTTATGGGTGTCTTCACCACCTTTAAATAAAGTTTGGTTTTTTTCCAGATAAATTATCTTAGACTGATTTGCAATACTAAGCAACTCTGAAAAAGTAAGACTACTGAAAGGGGGGAAGTGCTTCAAAAAATTAGCAACATTCTCAGCAACAGGATTTTTCATAATAAGGCTATTTGTGATTTAAAAATACTACTTTTTAACAATCATAGCAAGCAATTTCTAGTGAAACAATCCAATTGTTTGTTAAAAATTAACTCACAATTCTTAAATAAACCTTAAAATAAAATTTGCTTTTAAATTAATGTTTTTAAATTTACGGGGTTAACAATCAAATTTATTAAAACATGAAAATTTCTAAAAAAATTGCTACAGTACTTTTAACTGTATTTTTTACAGTTTTAGCAGGTGCACAAGAAAAACAGCCTTTAAGTCCGGCAGCTTCATCATCAGGTGAAATTAACGGTGCCAACATTAGTATTATATACAGCAGTCCTTCTGTAAGAGGAAGAGAAATTTGGGGAGGCTTAGTTCCTTATGGTAAAGTTTGGAGAGCCGGAGCAAATGCACCAACAATGTTTGCAGTTGATAAAGAGATTACTGTAGAAGGAAAAAAACTTCCTGCAGGTAAATATTCATTTTATGTAATTCCTGAAAAAGATAACTTTACAATAATCTTTGGTAAAGACAGATCTATGCAGGCTTCAAAATATGATTCAGCTCAAGATCAGTTAAGAGTTACTGTAAAGCCAAAACAATCTGCAGCTAAAACTGAAAGTTTAGAGTATTCTGTAAATGCTGACAATGTTACTTTAAGCTGGGATAATCTTGATATTCCAATCAGTATTAAGTAAGAAGAATAAAATAATAAGTATATATAACACTGCTTGGTAAGGCAGTGTTATTTTTAAGCTATTATGAAAATGTAGTGGAGTTTTTTATATCTTTTATTTTACATAATGTATATTATAATTCAAATTTAATGCTTTTAAAATTATTCATACTTATGCAAAGTAATATAATATATAACTACTTATATTAATAATTTTGATGCTTCTAATATATCTGTCATCAAAAGATCGACATATAAGTAATTATATAACTAAAATTACATAAAAGTATAAAACCCTAACTTTTGGTTTTAGTAGTTTTGTGGCACATTAATTAAATTGTACCTCTGCCAGTAAACTTTTGGGGGCATTAGTTGGCAGAGGTTTTTATTGAAATAACTTAACTAATATTCAAGTAGTTCCTTAAGAGCAGTTTCAAACCTTTTTTTAGGCAAATACTGATCTTCAAGGGCTTTTGTAAAAGGAATTGCGGTTTCAAGACTTCCTACACGCTTAACCGGGGCATCTAAATAATTGAAACATTCTTCCATAATCATCGCAGAAATATCACTTGCTACACCTCCAAATAATGTGTCTTCCTGTAGTATTATTACTTTTCCTGTTTTCTTAACCGAATTGATTATTGCTTCAGTATCCATTGGCTGAAGCGTCCTTAAATCAAGTAAATCTGCTTTTATCTCGGGGTTTTTATCTAAAACTTCTAAAGCCCAGTGTACACCGGCACCAAATGATATAATAGTAACATTATTACCTTCTTTAATTAATGATGCCTTACCAAATGGTAATGTATAATAATCTTTTGGTACATCCTGATAAATGCTTCTGTATAAGGCTTTATGTTCAAAAAACATTACCGGATTAGGATCATTAATAGCTGTAGCGAGTAACCCTTTTGCATCATATGGAAATGCCGGATATACTACCTTTAATCCAGGAGTCTTGGTAAACCAGGCTTCATTTGTCTGAGAATGAAACGGACCTGCCTGTACTCCTGCACCACATGGCATTCTAACAACCACGTCTGCTTTTTCATTCCATCTGTAATGAACTTTTGCAAGATAATTTACAATTGGATTGAATCCTGTTGAAACGAAGTCAGCAAACTGCATTTCTATAACCGATTTATATCCATTTATGGATAATCCCATACCTGCAGACACTATTGCCGATTCGCATATTGGCGTATTACGTACCCTGTCTTTTCCAAACTCATTTACAAAGCCGTCTGTAATTTTAAAAGCTCCTCCGTATTCAGCAATGTCCTGCCCCATTATAACAAGGTTTTCATGACGCTCCATAGATTGTTTTAATCCTTGTGATATAGCATCAATCATCCTTATATTTTCAGAATCATTTTTAGAGTTAAATTCCTCAAAAAAAAACTCTTTATAAACATCATTTAATTCTTCACTTAAAGATGCCTGTATAGGTTCTTCATTAGATGCTTTTTGATAATTTTCATCTATTTCCTGCTTCAGTTCGGCTCTTATTTCTTCATCCAGAGTATCAGATAAAATTCCCTCTTCCTTTAAGAAGTTTCTATAGTTATCTACTGGGTCTTTAATAGCCCATAAATCCATCAGTTCCTGCGGAACATATTTGGTACCACTCGCCTCTTCATGGCCACGCATCCTGAAGGTTTTAAACTCCAATAATACAGGACGTGGATTTTCTCTTATTGAATCTACAATCTCACTAAGTTGAGTGTATACTTCTAATATATTGTTACCGTCAATTATGTGAGATTCAATTCCATAACCGATGCCTTTATCTGCAAGGTGTTCACAACGGTATTGCTCATTAGTTGGTGTAGATAATCCGTATCCGTTATTTTCAATTACAAAAAGCACAGGTAATTCCCATACAGCGGCAATATTAAGAGCCTCATGAAAATCTCCTTCACTTGTAGCGCCTTCTCCGGTAAAAACAGCAGTAACTTTACCATTTTTGCTAAGCTTATTAGCAAGGGCAATACCATCTGCCACACCTAATTGTGGGCCTAAATGGGAAATCATACCAATAATCTTATATTCCTGAGTACCAAAGTGAAATGATCTGTCACGGCCTTTAGTAAAACCATTAGCCTTACCCTGCCATTGAGAAAATAGTCTGTATAAAGGAATATCTCTTCCTGTAAATACACCTAAGTTACGGTGCATCGGCAGTATATATTCGTCATTTTGTAGTACTGCTGTTACACCAACAGATATCGCTTCCTGACCGATTCCGGAAAACCATTTTGATACTTTTCCCTGACGTATAAGGATAAGCATCTTATCCTCTATCATCCTTGGTTTTAAAAGCTTTTTATATAATTCTATTAACTTAGCGTCAGTTAAATTTTTCCTGTCGAATTTTAATACTGTAGATGTCATAAATTGGTTTGAGTAAACTGCTTCAAATGTATAAAAAATAACATTATCAAGTTTAAATGTTATATAATTATAACATCAAACGTTTGAGAAAATTATATATCAACATTTTTATTAATCAAAAGTAACAAGTCTTTTTGATTATACCATAAAAAATATAATCATGTTTTAACCTTTCCGCATGTTATTTTTTCCTTTAAAAGAATTAATTATTTCTACCTTTGTTATGCTTGGTTTCAGGCAAGATTAATAAAACCAATTTGTATTAAAAAATATGCAAAACATCCCCAGTGTAGATTTGCGTGATTTCCTTTCGGATGACCCGAAACGCAAACAAAAATTTGTAAATGAAATCGGTAAAGCATATGAAGATATAGGCTTTGTGGCCTTAAAAGGGCATTTCCTTGATCATGAACTGGTAGACAAGCTATATGCTTCAGTTAAAGACTTTTTCAATCTTCCGCTGGAAACAAAAGAAAAGTATGAAATACCCGGAATTGGCGGGCAACGTGGTTATGTCTCTTTTGGTAAAGAACATGCAAAAGGTCGTAAGGAAGGTGACTTAAAAGAGTTTTGGCACTTTGGACAATATTTGAAATCAGACTCCAAATATAATACTATCTATCCTCCAAATGTTGAAGTTGCAGAATTGCCTGAATTTAATTCAACTGGTGAGGAAGCCTATAAAATGCTTGAAAAAACAGGTATTTATGTGCTTAGAGCATTGTCTGTTTATCTAGGGATAGACGAGTTCTATTTTGACAAATATGTAACTGAAGGTAATAGTATATTAAGACCGATACACTACCCTCCTATTACTAATGAACCAAAAGATGCAGTACGTGCAGCAGCGCATGGAGATATAAACCTTATAACGCTCCTTATGGGGGCACAGGGACGTGGCCTCCAGGTACAAAATCATGACGGTGAATGGATTGATGCTATTGCAGAGCCGGATGAATTAGTTATAAATGTTGGAGATATGCTTTCCAGACATACAAATAACAGGCTCAAATCTACAATACACCAGGTAATTAACCCGCCAAGAGAATTATGGGGTACATCGCGTTATTCTATTCCGTTTTTTATGCACCCAGTAGCAGATATGGAACTGAACTGCCTAGAAAACTGTATAGATCAAAACAACCCAAAACAGTTTGATGATGTAACTGCGGGAGAGTTTTTACACGAAAGGCTTGTGGAACTTGGACTTATTAAATAGAAAGAATTATGGGAAAGAAATTAAATAGTTTAGAAGATTTAGGAGGGTTTGTTTTCTCTACCAATAAAGACTTCGAGTTTGAAAGCGAAGAAAACATTAATACCCCTGCAAACGGAGAGCAAAGACTTGAAGCACACCTTGATAAAAAAAATCGTGGAGGAAAAGTTGCTACAGTCATAAAAGGTTTTGAAGGTAATGAAGAAGATCTTAAAACCCTTGCTAAAAAACTAAAAACCCTTTGTGGTGTAGGCGGTACAGCTAAAGATGGTGAGATAATAATACAAGGTAACTTTAGAGACAAAATAACGGATTACCTTGTAAAAGAAGGCTATAAAGTAAAACGTGTAGGCGGTTAATAACTAATCAAATAATAATTTAAAATCCCTAAAGTGCTATTATGCCTTTTAGGGATTTTTTATAATACCAAAAGTTTTGAGACAGTAAATTCTATTAGTACCTTTATCTTTTTAACAGACATAAATAATGACTACATTAAAAATAGCCGGTGTCCCTGAGCATTTTAACCTGCCATGGCATTTAAGCATCAATAATAAAGAATTCTTAAACAACAATATTGATTTAAAATGGACTGATGTTCCTGAAGGTACAGGTAAACTTTGTCAAATGTTACGCAATGGAGATACCGATATTGCAGTAATCTTAACGGAAGGAATTATTAAGGATATTGCCGCAGAAAATCATTCTAAAATTGTTCAGGTATATGTAGCCTCACCTCTTATTTGGGGTATTCACGTCGCTGCAGGTTCGGCTCACGAAACAATAGAAGATATCCAAAATGGTAAAGTAGCTATAAGTCGTTATGGGTCGGGATCTCATTTAATGGCTTTTGTAAATGCTGAAAACCAGGGGTGGGATACTACTAAACTTGATTTTGAAATCGTTAATACCATAGATGGTGCCGTTGATGCCCTTACTGAAGGAAAAGCTGATTATTTTATGTGGGAACGCTTTATGACCAAGCCTTTAGTAGATAAAGGGATATTTAGACGAATTGGTGACTGTCCTACTCCATGGCCCTGTTTTGTAATTGCTGTAAGAAACGAAATTCTTGAAAAGAATCCTGAGGCTATCGGTACAGTTCTTGAGGTAATCAATAACAAAACTGCTTCTTTTAAAAGTATCGAAAACATTGATATGGTTTTGGCTGACAAATACCATCAAAAAGTTGAAGATATAAAAGAATGGTTAAAACTAACCGAATGGTCGCAAACGAAACTGGATAAAACCACGTTTGATAAAGTGCAGAATCAGTTAGTTCGCTTACAGATAATTGAAAATAAAACATCTTATGAAGCAGTAACCGGATAAAACCATGTGTTTTATCGAATAGACAATGACAAAGATAAATTCCGAATCTATTAAAAAACTTAAAGAAAAGCTTCAGATTAAGAAGCCCTGGGATTCTATTATCATCTTTGTACTAAATGTTCTTATTGCCATACCTCTTTTTATAATTCTGCATCAAAACCTTTTAGACCCAAACTGGCCTTTACATTTGGACAGGGTTTTTATATTTATTACATTAATAGTTGCTATACAGTTAGTTTTAAGGCTTTTAAAAACGATTCTCATAGTCTGTATCTTCTTCTATCTTATAGCTTTAATTTACGGGTCTATATTTGGAAAATATGGTTTTGTTGCCGTATTTGAGGATTACAGAGCTATGGTTTTTGCAATGGCAGATGACCCTAACCCCGAAGATATAATAATATCAAAACTCCTACCCTTCCCTAACAAGTCTAAAACCTTAGATGCTATTGATTATAATAACCCAAGAGTCAGAAATTTTGCTCTAGCAGCTACAAGAAAATACTTTAATGAAGTGAAAAGTAACCGTAAAGACAGACTTATGATTCAGTGTTTTGCTGTCTTTAAGGAAATACGTAACAAATGGAACTATGTAAACGATCCTAAAGGAAGGGAATACATAGCATATGCATCAGAATCTTTACAACATTTTTCAGGAGACTGTGATGACCATGCTATACTTATGGTTGCCTGCATAAGAGCTATAGGTGGCACTCCAAGACTTATTCATACAGGAGGACACTTGTATCCGGAGATGTTGGTAGGCCATAAAGCTGACTTGGAAACCGCCAATTACCTTATTAAAGAAGTCTTATTTGTGGATGAAAGCCGTGGTAGGGAAATTCATTACCACATTGATGAACGCGGCCAAATATGGCTAAACCTTGATTATACAGCCACCTATCCGGGAGGACCATTTATGTCAGAAGAAATTTTGGGGGCACTAACTTTAGAATAGTTAGTTACCAGTTAATTTCCTTCTTTTCTTTTTGTTTTAAAAACTCATTCGTTTTGCTAAAATGCTTATTATTAAACCATAACCCTCTGTTAGCACTTAACGGGGAAGGGTGTCCTGTTTCCAGTACTAAATGCCTTTGTCTGTCAATACGGGCACCTTTCTTTTTAGCAAATCCACCCCATAACAGAAAAACAACGTCTTTCTTCTCGTCGGAAATTTTCTGGATAACAGCATCCGTAAACGTTTCCCAGCCCTTTCCTTGATGACTCCCTGCCTCTCCCTGTCTAACCGTTAAAACAGCATTAAGTAATAGCACTCCTTGGTCGGCCCAACGTTCTAAATTACCTGTTTGAGGAAATGGTTTACCCAAGTCCGTTTCAATTTCCTTAAAAATATTGATTAAAGACGGCGGCATAGGAATACCATCATTAACAGAAAAACATAAGCCATTGGCCTGACCTGGACCGTGATAAGGATCTTGTCCTATTATCACTACCTCTACTTTATCAAACGGACAATGATCAAATGCAGAAAAAATATGACTCCCTTTTGGATAACAGGTATGATGGGTATATTCATCTTTAACAAAATTAATTAAAGAATTAAAATATGGTTTTTCAAATTCGTTTTCCAGAACTTCTTTCCAGGATGGATGTATTTTAACCTGCATTATTGTTTATTTTTCACAAATATACTTATTCGCGCTTTAAAGCATTTATAAAGGTATTTTAAAGTTGTACATATAGTCTAAATATGTAGTATTTTTGTATAAAATTTGCTGAAATTTATAATGATTAGTATCACAGATAAAACCCTTAAAGATTTAGAATTTAATACCGTTCTGGAAGCTGTAGCCACAAGCTGTACAACAGATAACGGAAAAGAAAAAGCAATGAATATTGCTCCCTTCAAAAACAGGGAGGACTTAATGCTTTCTTTACAACAAACATCAGAATACGTATCTTCTTTCGATAATAATAACGCGCTACCCAATCATGGCTTTGAAGCAATAGCCAATGAAATCAAGTTTCTTTCTATCGAAGACAGCTATCTTGAAGCTGCAGGATTCAGGAAAATTTCCAATATATCAGAAACGTCTAATACTCTTATAAAATTCTTGGAAAAATTTCAGGACTATTATTCTTCCCTTTATAAGAGAGCCAATGAAGTTGAATACACTAAGGAAATAGTAAAGAATATTGACAAAATAATAGACAAGTATGGTGAAATAAAGGATGATGCTTCTCCTGAACTGCAAAATATACGCCGGGAAATGAATCTGGTAAAAAGTAAAATAAATCAGAGCTTTGCCATGGCCCTTAGCCAGTATAACGGTTTAGGTTATCTTGATGATATTCGTGAAAGTGTCGTGGAAAACCGAAGGGTACTTGCCGTTTTAGCGATGTACAGACGTAAAGTTAAAGGTTCAATCTTGGGAAGCTCTAAAACAGGAAGTATTACTTATATAGAACCAGAAGCCACTTTACGCTACTCCCGAGAACTTAATAACTATGAATATGAAGAAAAAGAGGAAATAAAACGTATCCTTAGGCAATTAAGTGATGTTGTACGCCCTTATGTTCCCTTATTGAAAGATTATCAGGAGTTTTTAACGGATATAGACATTATTTCAGGGAAGGCTAAATATGCCCGCAGAATAAATGGTATACTACCTAAAATATCAAATGAGAAAAGATTATTTTTTAGGGAAGCCTACCACCCTATCCTATTTCTGAATAATAAACAGAAAAGTAAACCTACTTTTCCTCAAACTATTGAGTTAACACAGGAAAACAGGATTATTGTAATATCAGGCCCTAATGCTGGAGGTAAGAGTATTACATTAAAAACCATAGGTTTATTACAACTTATGCTACAGTGTGGTTTATTAATTCCTGTTCATGAGCGAAGTGAAACCTTTTTATTCGACAGGATAATGACAGACATAGGTGATAATCAATCTATTGAAAATCACCTTAGTACTTATAGTTACCGACTTAAAAACATGAATTACTTTTTAAGGAAATGCAATGAAAAAACACTTTTCCTTATTGATGAATTTGGTACCGGTTCTGATCCTGAGCTGGGAGGTGCTCTGGCCGAAACATTTCTTGAAGAGTTTTATTACAGGGAAGCTTTTGGTATAATTACCACACATTACACTAACCTTAAAATACTGGCTAATGAGCTTCCTTTCGCTACAAATGCAAATATGCTTTTTGACGAAAAGTCTCTGGAACCAATGTATAAGCTGATTTTAGGTCAGGCAGGTAGCTCCTTTACTTTTGAAGTAGCGCAAAAAAATGGTATACCTTTTGGACTGATCAACAGAGCAAAAAAGAAAATAGAAAAAGGTAAAATACGTTTTGATAAAACAATTGCCAATCTTCAAAAAGAGCGTTCTAAACTGGAAAAAACCTCACAAACCCTAAAAGAAGAAGAAGGAAAGGCACGTGAAGAGAGTAAAAAAATGGAGAGTATCAATACAAAGATCCAGCAAAAACTTGAAAGCTATCAGGAATTGTATGATGCAAACCAACGCTTGATCTATATGGGGCAAAAAATTGACGATATAAGTGAGAAATACTTCAACAATAAAAATAAGAAAGAGCTAATAGGCGAATTCCTTAAAATGGTTGAAATAGAAAACTCGAAGCGCAAAAAACTTACCGTTAAGGAGCAAAAGGCAAAAGAGGTAGTTAAAAAGAAGGTTGAAATCGAGGTTAAAGAAAAGGTTGAAGAAATTCGTAAAGAGAAAAAAGAAAAGAAACTTAAGGAAAAAACTATTGTAAAACCTAAAGCTATTTTAAAAATTGGCGACAGGGTAAGAATGATTGACGGTAAAGCTGTAGGTACTCTTGACAGTATAGAAAAAAATAAAGCAACTGTAAACTATGGTATTTTTACTTCAAAAGTTGATATTGAATCTCTTGAACTCGTTGAAGCCAAAAAGAAATAATTAAAAATGGAAAACTTACCAAAAGATAAAAAAATAATACTATTTGACGGTGTTTGTAACTTATGCGACTCGACCGTTCAGTTTATTATTAAGCGTGATAAAAAAGATATCTTCAGGTTTGTTGCCTTACAATCAGATTTAGGAGAAGAGATTGTAAATCATATTGGTATTGACAGAACTAAAACAGACTCAATAATTTTATATGAACCAGGCTTAGCTTACTATTATAAAGCCGAAGCAGCAATTAAAATAGCGGTACAACTTGGAGGTATATATCCTTTGATGAATGCATTTTCAATCCTGCCAAAATCTGTTTCAAATTCAGTGTATGACTATATTGCCAGAAACAGATATAAATGGTATGGGAAAAAAGAAGAATGCATGATTCCAACTCCTGAAATGAAAGCTAAATTTCTTTAAAATATTAAATTTCAACAAATAAAAAAGTCCCGCAAATGCGGGACTTTTAATTTTTATAACTATAAGAAATTATTTCTTAACGATTTTCTTAGTTATAGTACCTTGATCTGAAGATACATTCATTAAGTACATTCCTGAAGATAAGTCAGAGATGTTGATTTGAGCTTCAGTAACTCCGTTGAATTTAGCAGACTTAACAACACGTCCGTTAAGGTCAACAATCTGCACACCGTTTACAAGGATGTTTTCAGCATTAGCAATGTTGATTACATCAGATGCAGGGTTTGGATAGATAGAGAATTGAGAAGCAAGGAAATCTTCTGAACCTAAGTTAGAATCAAGTAAAACTGTATCTAATAAGATAAAATTATTACCTGTTGCCTGAGCAGATGCATTATTAAAAGCAAAATAATAAGTTCCGGCTACATCTGCAGTATAAGTAAACGTATGATTAGCATAAGCAGCTGAACCTGCAAATGTGTAAGTATCAACAATATCATGTGTGCTTATATCAGAAGACATTCCAACTGTAACATTTAATGTTGCATTTAGTGTAGTACTATTAGTTAATAATTGCGCATAGTAAGAAAAAGTAACTTCTTCCCCTGCTGCTAAAACAACCGGCTTAGCTAATATCCAAGAATTAGATGCTCCAGTAGTACTTAAAGCTGAAAAAAGGAAACCTGTAGGAGAATGTGACAAAGTAGCACCTTCATTCTCATCTGTAGATAGTCCCCATCCTGCTAAATTTCTAAATCCATCAGCTCTGTTAGCTGCATCATCAAAGCCATTAGAATAATCAAGACCAGCAGCTAAAGTTAAAGCAAAAGGACCAACCCAGTCACCTTGTGAATCACCACAGTTTGATCTTACATAATACCATAAGTTAGCTTCAGCAGGAAGATCTGAAAGATCTGCTGAATTTGTATCAACACTCACTGTTGTTCCTGTAGTGTCGTCTGTTGTAAAACCAATAGCCCCATACATAACATCATAATCGGGAGAACCAGGAGCTGCCATCCAACTTAATGAAGCTGAGTCAGTTCCTACTGAAGGCGATTGAAAACCAAATACATTTGGGCTAACACAATCAGCAGCAGTAAAAGTAACATCAAATACAAAAGCTTGATTTTGCCAATTGTTATCCCATACAATATAATATACAGTTCCAGACTCAACTGGTACAGTAGCCTCAGACCTGTAGTCTGGAGTAGTAGCATTAGGATCAACATCGTCGTTATATCCATAACACTCTAGAGCTGCACAAGTACCTGTTAGTATAGACAATCTTGTATCTATACCTGCCTCTCCATTAGCATTTCCTGTAATAGCACTAGAAACAGTTAAATATCCGTTAGCTGTTGCAGTATAAGCATACCACTCAGCTGCAGGTGCATTTTGGCTGTTTCCTGCATAACAACCTGCCTCATATGCACCATTAATAGCTGATACACTGTATTGACCTGTTGTTACAGCTGTTGCCGCATCACAACTGTCTTGAGCATTTGCCGTTAAAAAAGAGGCAAATAAAATTGCTCCTAAAAGTAATTTTTTCTTCATGATGATAGTTTTATAATTTTACCTCAAAAATAATAAAAAAAAAGTATCAAACAAGTGTTATTATTTACATTAAATAAAAAACTGGCTTTAGACCCTCTTTTTTATTTAGATATTAACTCTTTTTATTAATTCTTAACTATTTTTTTAGTAAGAACTGCATCTACTGAATTTATATTCATTAAATACAGCCGATTGATAAGTCTAAACATTTAATTGCACTTGAGAGACATTACTATCTACATCAATTTGAGTAAACTCTCCTAATATAATTAATAATAAAAGGATTGTAACTATTAAAGTTAACCTTAAAATAAGATATTTATCATTTACAGAAAAAACAGCTCCACAAAATAGAGCAAAAAGTAATTGTTTTTCATAAAAGCAAAATTAATATACTTTACTAAGTAAGTAAAAATCAACTATTACCATTGCAGCCATGGCCTCTACAATAGGTACAGCCCTAGGAACCACACAAGGGTCGTGCCTGCCCTTACCCTGCATTTTAACCACTTCTCCTTTACTATTAATTGTTTCCTGTTCCTGCATTATTGTTGCTACAGGCTTAAAGGCAACTCTAAAGTAAATATCCATTCCGTTGCTTATTCCTCCCTGTATGCCACCCGAAAGGTTTGATTTCGTGCTTCCATCAGTATTAAATAGGTCATTATGTTCACTCCCTTTCATTTTAGCTCCGCAAAACCCGCTTCCATATTCAAAACCTTTTACGGCATTAATAGAGAGCATTGCTTTACCTAACTCTGCATGTAGTTTATCAAATACCGGCTCGCCTAGTCCTACAGGAACATTTTGAATTACACATGTTATTGTGCCTCCCACAGTATCTCCTTCTTTTCTTATCTCTTTAATATAAGCTTCCATTTTTTCTGCTGTGGCTAAATCAGGACAGCGAACATCATTAGATTCAGTAAGAGAAAAATCCAGTGCCTGATAGGGCTTATCTATAAATATATCTCCTACCGAAGATACAAATGCATTAATTTTTATATCAGGAATTATTTGTTTTGCTATAGCTCCGGCAACTACCCTACTCACTGTTTCCCTAGCAGAGCTCCTCCCTCCTCCTCTATAATCCCTTATGCCATATTTTTTTTCATAAACATAATCAGCATGCGATGGCCTGTAAGTATCAGCTATATGAGAATAATCTTTAGACTTTTGATTTGTATTTCTCACAATGAACCCTATAGGTGTACCTGTAGTTTTTCCTTCAAATATTCCTGAAAGAAATTCTACTTCATCATTTTCCTTTCTTTGTGTTACTATTGCAGATTGCCCCGGTTTTCTGCGATCAAGTTCTTTTTGGATCACATTAAGGTCTAATTCTATATTTGGCGGACATCCATCTATAACCCCTCCAATTGCTTCTCCGTGAGATTCCCCAAAAGATGATAACCTATATATATTGCCAAAAGTATTTCCTGCCATGATTAAGTAATAGTTTGTTTACAAATTTAATGTTTTATACTCCTTAATTAAGTCAGATTCCAAAAAACCTAAAATTAATGTTTAATTAACCACCAGTTTAAGTTAATCCGTCTATTTTGCAATAAAACATTCTTAATGAAAAAAAGAATAGTTGATGTTGTAGTTCTTTCTGATGTACACTTAGGAACCTATGGGTGCCATGCAAAAGAACTCTTGGCTTATCTCTCTACAATTAAGCCAAAAACACTTATCTTAAATGGTGATATAATAGATATATGGCAATTCAGAAAATCTTACTTCCCGAAACCACATATGAAAGTAGTAAAAAAACTGCTTGATTTCGCTTCTAAGGGAACTCGTGTATACTACATTACTGGTAATCATGATGAGATGCTAAGAAAATTCAGCGACACAACTATAGGAAACTTCTCTATAGTAGATAAGGTTGTACTTGAGCTTGACAATAAAAAAGCATGGTTTTTTCATGGGGATGTCTTTGACAGCTCAGTTAACCATGCCAAATGGATAGCTAAACTTGGCGGTATTGGTTATGACTACCTTATACTGTTAAACCGTTTTGTAAACTGGTGCCTCGTAAAAATGGGGAAAGAACCTTATTCCCTTTCAAAAAAAATCAAATCGGGAGTAAAAAAAGCTGTAAAGTTTATTTCTGATTTTGAGACTATCGCTGCAGATCTGGCAATTGAAAATCAATACGATTATGTTGTATGCGGACATATTCATGAACCTAAAATGCTTAACAAGGAAAACAAAAAAGGTTCTGTTACTTATTTAAATTCCGGTGACTGGATAGAAAACCTTACAGCACTTGAATATCACAAAAAGAGATGGAAATTATACCGTCATATGGATGAGATAAAAGTCCAGCTTAACGATGAAGAGGAGTATTTTGAAATGGAGACCCAACTAAGCAATGAACTTATAGCATCGTTACTTTTTAATAAAAAATAATCAGTAGCTATTTTTGGTTTATATTAGTCTTCTAATTTCAACCAAAAACAATGAAAAAAAATCACTACTTACTACTTATTTTCAGCTTATTCCTAATATCCTGCTCTTCAGACGATGATAGTTCTGTTTCAGGAGTAAATAATGCTATCCCTCTATCAACAGGTAATTATTGGGTTTATGATATAACTATGGAGGGAATAACAGGACAGGATTCAATATACATTTCAAATGACACTACTATTAACGGTAATATTTATAAAAAATTTAAAACTGAGTCATTCCCTATTGGCTTTTATTCTACTTCACTACGAGGTAACGGGCTAAGAAATACTGATGGTAAACTATATTTAAGTGGCGGTGTTGATACCGGTATACCTGATTTCCCTTTAGATTTAACTATTAGTGATTTTATAATTTTTGACTCCAATGCAACAGCCGGTACACAATTAACTTCAGTAAACGGAAGTACCCAACAACAATTAGAAGGTTTTAATATTACCATTAATTATACACTATCTTCTGAGGCTGGAGAAAGCTATCCTTCCTTTACTACTTCAAATAATGAATCATATAATAATGTAAAAGCAAGTGTTGTAAAACTAAATATGCAGGTACAGGTTTCTATACCTGATTTTCCGTTCCCTTATACATTATTACCTGCTCAGGATGTAGTTGTCTCAACACAGTATTATGCAGAAAACATAGGTATGATTCACACTTCAACTAATACCCAATATGCTTTAAGCAGCTTACCCACAATTGAACTACCTATTCCTCAATCCTATAGCCAACATCAGGAAGAAACTCTGTCTTCTTATAATGTTGAATAAGCCAAATCAGGCTTAAACAAAGATGTTAAATATTTGAAAAGATAGTATTCTTACAAAAAGCAACATGGTATATTTGTTAAATAAATAACTAAAACAACATTATGAAGAAACTATTTTTATCAGCTTTTTTACTACTAGGATTAGTATTAAGCACTAATGCACAGGATAGGCGAAATGCCTTAGGTTTAAGACTTGGAGAAAATGACGGATTTGGTTTTGAGGTTTCATATCAGCGTCTTTTAGCCAGTAATAACCGACTTGAGGTAGACTTAGGATGGAGAGATTCAGATAATTATGATGCTTTTAAAGTTGTTGGTTTATACCAATGGGTATGGAACATTGAAGGTGGCTTTAACTGGTATGCCGGTGTAGGTGGTGGTTTTGGAACATGGAGTTTTGATAAAGATAATCGTCCTCCTTATTATGACGGCGACGATGACAGCGGATTCTATGCCCTACTTGCAGGAGATATTGGTATTGAGTACAACTTTGATATACCATTACAATTATCTCTAGACTTTAGACCTGAGATTTATTTTGCCGATGATTTCCGTGAAGACGACTTTGGACCGGATATTGCTTTAGGTGTACGTTACAGATTCTAATAAGCGTAATAAACAATAAAAAAAGCCCTGTATTACCAGGGCTTTTTTTATTGTTTATTTTATATTTGGCTTTCATTAACCAACCTTACTAATTATGAAAGAAGAATTTACATTAGAATTAGAAACATCAGCCGGAACTAAAAAAGAATTCAGCTTTGAAGTTGATAAAAAAACAATTGAAAAAATAAAGCAGCTTAACAAGCCTATTTCCATTATTAAATCAGGAACTAAAGGGATTCTGAAAACATCATTATTCCTGTTTCTTATCGCCTCAATTAATTTAGCCTGGTTAGCCTATTCCCTTTTTGACTTATCTGAAAAACCTTGGTATACTCCACTGGTAATACTACTATTAGGAATTATTTTTACAGGATTATATGCTTATAAAGCTTACAGATATATCACCTTTAATTTCTATTTAGAAATATCTAAAGGACTTACTCCGGTTTTTAAAAAGATATGTGATATTACGGTCTTTCAGGTTCAGAATAAAATTCAGAATCATGAAAAACTTAACACCGCTTCTGTAAACATAAACAGTATTGTAAATAAATTTGATAATCTGCCCGGGATAGCAAAAAAAGTAATTTTGTTCTTTTTAAACAGACTACCGTTTTTTGAGTTTGTAAACCAAAGCCTTGAAGTAATTAAATCAGGCAATAATGAAAAAGCTTCAGAATTAATTTACACCAAGACTAGTGATTTTATATCAAACAGAACCAAAAAGAATACACTTAACTGGCTGTTTTGGTTTATACCGCTTAACATAGTTGTTCTTATTCTTGCAATAAAACTGATAAAATAAAAAAGGAGGCCAATTAGCCTCCTTTTTTATTATCCTCTAATAAGTTTTTTGTATTTAATACGCTTAGGTGTTAAATCACCTCCTAAACGTTTTTTCCTGTTCTCTTCATATTCAGAGAAACTTCCCTCAAAGAAGTATACTTCAGAATCTCCTTCAAAAGCAAGGATGTGTGTACATACTCTGTCAAGGAACCATCTGTCGTGCGAAATAATAACTCCACAACCTGCAAAGTTATCAAGACCTTCTTCAAGAGCTCTTAATGTATTTACATCTAAGTCGTTTGTTGGCTCATCCAGCAGCAATACGTTACCTTCTTCTTTAAGAGTGATGGCTAAATGAAGCCTGTTTCTCTCACCACCTGAAAGTGTAGCTACTTTTTTATTCTGATCGCTACCACTAAAATTAAACCTGCTTAAGTAAGCTCTTGAATTTACCTGACGGCCTCCCATCATGATTAGTTCCTGTCCGTCACAAAAGTTTTCCCAAATTGTTTTTTCAGGATCAATGTTAGAGTGCGACTGATCTACATAAGCAATCTTTACAGTATCTCCTACAGTAAACTCTCCTTTATCCGGATTCTCCTGTCCCATTATCATCTTGAAGATTGTTGTTTTACCGGCACCATTAGGACCAATAATACCAACAATACCTGCCTGAGGAAGAGTAAAGTTTAGGTTATCATATAATAGTTTATCACCAAATGCTTTAGCAACACCTTTAGCTTCAATTACATTAGTACCAAGTCTTGGTCCGTTCGGGATATAAATCTCTAGCTTCTCTTCAAGCTGTTTTTGATCTTCATTTAATAATCTGTCGTAATTTTGTAAACGGGCTTTCTGTTTTGTCTGACGGCCTTTAGCTCCCTGTCTAACCCATTCAAGCTCTCTTTCAAGAGTTTTTCTTCTTTTAGAAGCTGTTTTTTCCTCCTGCTCTAAACGTTTTGATTTTTGATCAAGCCAAGAAGAGTAGTTTCCTTTCCACGGAATACCTTCTCCCCTGTCAAGTTCAAGAATCCATCCAGCGACATTATCAAGGAAATAACGGTCGTGAGTAACCGCTATAACAGTACCTGCATAATGTTGTAAGTGTTGCTCCAACCAAAGTACACTCTCTGCATCAAGGTGGTTGGTAGGCTCATCCAGTAATAATACATCTGGCTGTTGTAATAGTAAACGACATAAAGCCACCCTTCTTCTTTCACCTCCTGAAAGCACTTTAATAGGTGTGTCCGGTTCCGGAGTACGAAGAGCATCCATTGCTATTTCAAGCTTAGTGTCCAGTTCCCATGCACCTGATGCATCTATTTTATCCTGTAATTCAGCCTGACGGTCCATAAGTTTCTGCATTTTATCTGCATCTTCATAAACCTCAGGAAGGCCAAACATGTCATTAATTTTATTAAACTCATCAAGTAAAGCAACCGTTTCTGCTACACCTTCTCGAACTATCTCGATTACTGTTTTATTTTCATCCAGTTGTGGTTCCTGCTCTAAATACCCAACAGTATATCCCGGTGCAAAAACAACATCTCCCTGGTAGCTTTTATCAACTCCCGCAATAATTTTAAGAAGCGATGATTTACCAGATCCGTTTAAACCAAGGATACCAATTTTAGCTCCGTAAAAAAAGCTTAGGTATATATCTTTTAGTACATGTTTGTTAGCTCCCTGGTAAGTTTTGCTTACGCGGGACATTGAAAATATTACTTTCTTATCGTCTGACATTATGTAATTTGATTAATTTAGTTTTAAGTAGCAGCAAAGATAATCTGAAATATAAAGATTTCAAATTACCCGCACTTATTTATGATTTTATTATTTCTCCATCACCTCATATATCTTCTCAAGAAGTTCATGCTGTTTAAAAGGTTTAGATACATAAGCGTTCATTCCTAAGTCAAAACATTTTTGCTGTTCCCCTATTAATGAGTGTGCAGTAATTGCTATAATAGGAACATTATTTTTTAATTCCTCCCTTATAAATACAGTTGTTTGGTAACCATCTTTTACAGGCATCTGCAAATCCATAAGAATTAAATCATAGTTGTTCTTAGCCAATAAATCTATACCTTCTTGCCCATTATTGGCAATATCAATATCAAATCCAAATCCCTTTATGATGTTTTTGGCAAGATGCTGATTAAGTATATTATCCTCACAAAGCATTATAGAAAGGCTACCTAAGCTCTCGGCTGGTTGTTTTTCTTCAACTTTTTCTTCTATGGTACCGGACTCACAAGTCTTATCAAAATCAAGTATAAAATAAAACTCCGATCCTTTTCCTAAAGTACTTTTTACTCCAAGCTCTCCATCCATAAGCTCCACAAGCTGCTTTACGATATTGAGCCCTAATCCTGTTCCTCCAAATCTCCTGGTAGTACTTTCTTCTGCCTGGGTAAAACGTTCAAATATAGTATTCAGTTTATCTTCTGGTATACCTATACCTGTGTCCTTTATAGAGAACTTAAGCCTACAGTTACCATCGGTATCATCAATCTTTTTTACAGAAATTGTAACCTCTCCTTCTTCGGTAAATTTAAGTGCATTACCTGCCAGATTCATTAATACCTGATTTATACGCCCCTTATCCCCTAAAACTGTTTCCGGCATATTGGCATCCAGAAATAAATTGAATTCAACACCGTTTTGCGAAGCCTTTACTTTTAAAAGATCGTAAACATGTTTAAGAGTATGCTTTAAATTAAACTGTGACTTCTCAATTACAAGCTTTCCTGATTCTATTTTAGAAAGATCAAGTATATCATTAATAATTAACAATAGGTTGTCACCAGCTGTCTGTACATTAGTAACGAACTCTTTTTGTTTTTCGTTTAACTCAGTACGTGCAAGTAAATCAGTAAAACCTATTATGGCATTCATTGGGGTACGAATCTCATGGCTCATATTGGCCATAAAACTATCTTTTACAAAAATAGCCTTTTCTGCAATTTCTTTTGCTTTAATCAATTCGGCCTCTACAGCTTTTCTGTCGGTTATATCATTTGCTATTTCAACAAATTTAAAAGGAATGCCTTTACTATCTAAAAAAGGAACTACAACCACTTCAACCCAATACTGTTTTCCGTCTTTGGTTTCACTGTTAACTTCATTTCTCCATACAGCACCTGAATTAATTGTATTCCATAAGTTCGAGAATGCTCCTGTATTTCCGTAAGCAGTTTTTGTATCCTTAATACTTTTACCTATTAATTCTTTACGTTTGAATTTTGTAATGCTACATGTTGTATCATTTACAAAAGTTATTTTTCCTTCTTTATCGAAAATAATAACCCCTGAAGTTTCATCTAAAGCTATTTTATAACTTTCAAGTTCTCTGTTTACGGATTCCAGCTCTTTCTTTGCCATTCTGGCTACCTCTTCACGAAGATTTGAGTTCCTTTTCCTTATTTCTAAGTTTCTTTTTCTTATTTCAACCTGATTCATTACGTGATGAGCCAAAATTTTAAGTGCTTTACGCTGATCATCATCAATCTCTTTTACTACCGTATCTACAACACAAATTGTACCTATATTATAACCTTCTGAAGATTTTAAAGGTACTCCGGCATAAAAGCGTACGCCAAAGTCTCCCGTTACATTTGGGTTATCTTTAAATATAGGATGTTTTGTCGCATCTGGTACTTCAACTAAATCATCCTGCATTATAACATGCTGGCAAAAGGTTTCCTCTCGGGGTAACTCAGAAACATCCATCCCTTTTTTAGCTTTATACCATTGTCTTTTTTCATCAATAAAAGACACTAAAGCTATAGGGGTTTTGTATATATATGATGCTAAATGAACAATATCATCAAACTCCTCTTCAGAGAATGTATCTAAAATATTATAATCATGTAAAGCTTCGAGTCTTTCTTTTTCATTAGCAGGTATAGGAAAAGCTTGTTTTTCCATTAGTGTAGGGCTTGGGTATTACTTAAACAATAAATAAAGATAAGTAAAGGTAATAAAAATGAATTCTGATTTAAAATGTTAAATCAGTAATTTATTACAAAGCTTTGATAAAAAGAAAAAAGATGCTTAAATCCTGCCTTTTAAAGCATTAAATGCCCAGGAGATTGCAAAAAAACCGATTCCTACTACAGAAAAACCTATAGCATAATCAGGATATTTTAATACTCCCAAAAGAACCAGAGCCGCACCAATAAGGAACAGTATAAATGAAGCCCACCCGAAGATGGTGTTTTTGTTCATTCCCATTTTGTTATATTATATTTATAAAGGGTTTTAGCCTGCAAATATCGTGCTTTTTATTTAATTAAATATTTTTACAAGCATCTCTTTAAGTAAATCGGCCTGAGATATGGCATTAGCCCCTACTCCTTTACTTTTTACATCAATATCTCGTAAAGCATTAACGATACCACTAACTTTTTTCATAGGATAATTACGGAGAGCTATATCATAATCCTTCATAAAATAAGGATTTACCTTAAGTACTTTTGCAGCATTACCGGCGCTTTTATCCTTTAAACCGTGATATTGAAGTAATTGTGAAAAAAAACCAAATATCAAGCCTGTAGTCATGACCAATGGGTTATCCTTTGGGTTTTGAGAAAAATGATCAGCTATTTTATATGCCTTTAACTGATCCCTCTCCCCTATGGCTTTTCTAAGTTCAAAAACATTATAATCTTTACTGATACCAATATTATCTTCAATGCTCTTTGGGGTTATATTGCTTCCTTTAGGAAGTATTATTAACAGCTTTTCAATCTCATTATTAATCTTACTTAAGTCGTTACCCAAAAACTCCACAAGCATTGCAGCAGCCTTTGGTTCTATTGTATATCCTTTACCGGAAAGCACTCTTTTTATCCAGTCGGCTACTTGGTTTTCATAAAGCTTTTTACTTTCATAAACCAGTCCGGCCTTATCTAAAAGCTTGGTAACCTTTTTACGTTTATCAAGGGTTTTATATTTATAGGCAAACACCAAAACCGTTGTAGGCTGCGGATTCTGGGCATAAGTCTCAAGCTTATCAATTGTCCTGGAAAGTTCCTGAGCCTCCTTAACTATCACTACCTGTCTTTCGGCCATCATAGGGTATCTCCTGGCGCTGGACATAATATCTTCAATACTTACATCCTTACCATATAACACCATTTGATTAAAACCTTTCTCTTCTTCACTAAGTATGTTGTCTTCAATATACTCGGTAAGCCTGTCTATATAGTACGGCTCTTCACCCATAAAAAAATAAATGGGCTTTATATTGCCCTGTTTTATATCGTTAACAATTTTTACTACCTCGTCCACTAAGCCTTTGTTTAGTCAAATTAATTAAAATCAAAAAAATTATACATTTGCTTTATGCAAAAGCTAAACTTTCCCAATTATACTTTCCGATTCAAAAATAGTGAAAATAAGGTCGCCATTTTTGATGAAATACGTAAAAAATTTATTCTTCTTACACCAGAGGAATGGGTTAGGCAACATGTGGTACATTACCTTCTTAATGAAAAAAAATATCCCAAATCATATATAAACGTTGAGAAAATATTAAAAATCAACGGACTCACAAAGCGATATGATGTAGTGGTTTTTAATCCTGACGGAAGCATATTTCTTTTGATTGAATGCAAAGCCCCACAGGTTGCCATTACTCAAAACACATTTGATCAGATAGCCCGTTATAACATGACTCTTAATGCTAACTATATGATGGTTACAAACGGGTTAAATCATTACTTTTGCCATATGGACTATGAACAGGAAAAATATAATTTTCTACGTAACCTGCCTGACTTTACAATAAGCCGATGAATAATATTGCCGTAGTTATTTTAAACTGGAACGGAAAAGCACTTTTAGAAGAGTTTTTACCCTACATCATTAAATATTCTGAAAATGCGACTATATATGTTGCAGACAATGCTTCTACCGATTCATCTGTAGAGTATGTAAAAACTGCTTTTCCTCAAATTAAAATTATACAGAACAAAGGCAATTTTGGCTATGCAAAAGGGTACAATGAGGCCCTTAAGGAAGTTGATGAAGAAATTTATGCCTTGGTAAATTCTGATATTGAGGTTACCCCTAACTGGCTCTTACCAATAGCTGAGTTATTTGATAAAGACAGGGAGACAGCTATCGTACAACCCAAAATACTTGATTACTACAAAAGAGATACTTTTGAATATGCCGGAGCTGCCGGTGGTTTTATTGATAAATACGGCTTTGCTTATTGCAGGGGTCGTGTTTTTGAAACTATTGAAAAGGATAATGGCCAGTACAATGATATTTTAGATATTTTTTGGGCATCAGGTGCCTGCTTTTTTATACGAAAAGATGTTTTTTGGGAGCTTGGCGGATTCGATGAAGACTTTTTTGCCCATCAGGAAGAAATAGACCTTTGCTGGCGTGCATTTAACCAAAACTATAAAATAAAATACTGCGGCACTTCCCATGTTTTTCATGTAGGCGGAGCAACGCTAAAAAATACAAACCCAAAGAAAACTTTTCTCAACTTTAGGAACTCATTATGGATGATGCTTAAGAATCTTCCAAAAAGCAAACTTTTTCCTGTACTGTTTGTCCGACTTTTTCAGGACGGATTGGCAAGTATGCGGTTTTTTTCTCAGGGTAAATTTGCCTTTTTATGGGCTGTTTTAAAGTCTCATTTTTATTTTTATTTATATCTGTTCAAATTTTTAAACAAAAGAAAATCAAAGCAGTATAAAAATTACTACAAAACAAATAGTATCGTTTACAATTATTTCATTTTAGGTAAGAAAAATTTTAACAATAGTTTATAGACCAAAGCGTTATTATTTGCAGGAATATATATAATTTTGTTTTAAATTTAAACTTTCTATCTTATGAGAAGAACCGTTCTATTACTATCATTGGCAGCAATGACGCTGACATCTTGTGGATCTAAAAAGAAGATTGCCGAGTTAGAAGCAAAGAACAAAGAGATCCAGGATCTACTTAATACAGCTACCATGAAGCTGAATACCTGTTTAGCCGAGAAGAGCTCATTGACAGATCAGGTTGATTACCTTAAAAAGAACAACTCTGACCTTCACAATACTATGGCTACTCTTTCATCTAAAGATGCAGCCAATGTTGAAAGATCTCTTGAAATGATCAAGGAGAAAGACCTTAGAATTACAAGACTACAGGATGCTTTAACACGTAAAGACTCTGTAACACTTGCATTAGTAACTAGCATCAAAAGAGCTGTTGGTATAAATGATCCGGACATCGAAGTAAATGTTGAAAAAGGAGTTGTATATATTTCAATTGCAGATAAGCTGCTATTTAAAAGCGGTAGCTATCAGGTAAGCGACAGAGCTAAAGAAGTTTTAGGAAAGGTTGCGGCAATAGTTAAGGATAAACCTAACTTTGAATGTATGGTGGAAGGCCACACTGATAATGTGCCTATCAAAAACCCTGTACTACAGGATAACTGGGACTTAAGTGTTAAACGTGCTACATCTATCGTAAGAATACTTCAGGAAGATTTTAATATCGAGCCTCAAAGATTAGTTGCTGCTGGACGTGGTGAGTATATTCCACTTGAATCTAACGATACTGCTGAAGGAAGAGCAAGAAACAGAAGAACAAGAATTTATGTTCTTCCTAAAATCGATCAGTTCTACGACATGATTGAAAAAGAAATGAAAAATCAAACTAAATAAATCTTTAGTTTATTATAATAAAAAAAGGCTGCCAATCGGCAGCCTTTTTCATTTTTAAATTAATGAGTATTCGTTTCGCTTTTGTTGTTTCCTGTTATTAACAGCTCTATTCTTCTTTGAGTTACCCATAGGTATACTTAAAATCATACCGGTAATACATATTAAAAGTAAAATAACCAGCATTGAGAAATACAAAATTCCGTTTGCTGTTGACAGATCTGGGAATGCAACAATTGAGTAATAGGTTGTGGAGAAAAAAGCAATTGTCGATAAAATTAAAGTAAAAACTCTCATAATCCTTAATTTGCGTTGTGGTAGAAATTGGTTAATTGAAAAGGATTAAATTTTAATATATTCCTTCAGTATCACATTTTTATAACAATTAGTTAGATTTTAAATATTATAAAAATTCAAAAAAGAAAAAGATCTTTTGTGGGGTCTGGTTTGGTCTTACATTAGTAAAATTACAAAATTAATGTTAACACATGTTAATTACATCTAAATTTTTTGTTATTTAATTTGCTTTTTACACAAAATTTAATAAAGATTATTTATTATTTAAATAAAATGAAATAAATTCAAAGATTTTAGAATAAGCAAATAAATACTTATTTTCGTACGCGGAATTTAAACCGGTAAAATACATACTGATGAAATACGATATTATAGTTTTAGGAAGCGGTCCAGGCGGTTATGTTACTGCAATAAGGGCTTCACAACTTGGCTTTAAAGTAGCTGTTGTAGAAAAAGAGAACCTTGGCGGTATTTGCCTTAACTGGGGATGTATACCTACTAAAGCGCTTTTAAAGAGTGCACAGGTATTCGATTATCTTAAACACGCTTCAGACTACGGACTTACAGTAAAAGAGTTTGATAAGGATTTTAACGCTGTTATTGAGCGTAGCCGTGGCGTTGCCGACGGTATGAGCAAAGGTGTTCAGTTCCTTATGAAAAAAAATAAGATTGAGGTTATTTATGGTGCCGGTAAAGTAAAAGCCGGTAAAAAAGTTGATGTAACCGATAAAGACGGTAAAACAACTGAAATAAGCGCAGATCATATCATTATAGCTACAGGTGCACGTTCTAGAGAACTGCCTAACCTGCCTCAGGACGGGAAAAAAGTTATTGGTTACCGTCAGGCAATGACCCTGCCAGAACAACCTAAATCAATGATTGTAGTAGGTTCTGGAGCTATAGGTGTTGAGTTTGCTCATTTCTATAACTCTATGGGTACTGACGTAACTATTGTTGAGTTTATGCCTAATATTGTTCCTGTTGAAGACGAGGATATCTCAAAACAATTTGAGCGTTCACTTAAAAAATCAGGTATCAAGATAATGACTAACTCTTCTGTAGAGAAAGTTGATACTACAGGTAACGGAGTTAAAGCTACTGTAAAGACAGCTAAAGGAGAAGAAATTCTTGAAGCAGACATCGTGCTTTCTGCAGTAGGTATTAAATCAAATATCGAGAATATAGGTCTTGAAGAAGTTGGTATCGCTACAGACAGAGATAAAATATTAGTAAACAGCTATTACCAGACTAATATCCCTGGCTACTATGCAATTGGCGACGTTGTTCCCGGACAGGCTCTTGCACACGTTGCTTCTGCTGAAGGTATCCTTTGTGTAGAGAAAATTGCAGGTATGCACGTAGAACCTCTTGATTACGGAAACATTCCTGGTTGTACTTATGCTACTCCTGAGATCGCTTCTGTAGGTCTTACTGAAAAGCAGGCTAAAGAGAAAGGTTATGAGCTTAAAGTTGGTAAATTCCCGTTCACAGCTTCAGGAAAAGCAAAAGCAGCAGGTACTCCTGACGGTTTTGTAAAAGTTATTTTTGATGCTAAGTACGGCGAATGGTTAGGCTGCCACATGATTGGTGCCGGTGTTACCGATATGATTGCCGAAGCTGTTGTTGCCCGTAAACTGGAAACTACAGGTCACGAAATATTAAAAGCAGTTCACCCTCACCCTACTATGAGTGAAGCAGTGATGGAAGCTGTTGCTGATGCTTATGGTGAAGTTATTCACTTATAATAAGTATAACGATAATAATAAAATCCGCCCTTATGGCGGATTTTTTATTTTATATATTTATAAAAAAATTAACCAAATGAAAATTAAAGCAATATTCTTTTTCTTATTTAGCTTATTCTCAATTTCATTGTGTTCTTCTCAAGAAAAAGAAAATAACACTCAGTTCCCTCCCACAACAGGATATATAAATGATTTTGAAAATATTTATACCCCAGAAGAAATAAAAGAGCTTACAGAAATTATTTCCTTGTTTGAAAAAGAAACAGGAAATGAAATTGTGGTTGCGACCATCGATAATATTAGTAATTATGATAGTTTCGAGAAATATACCATTGACCTATCTAGCTATTGGGGCATAGGTAAACCTGATAAAAACAATGGGTTGAGTATAATATTAAGTAAAAAACTTAGGCGTGTAAGAATTAACACTAGCATAGGGACACAAGAAATAATTAATGATGATTTTTGCCAACAGTTAATCAACAAACACGGCATCCCTAATTACAAAGAAGGAAATTTCTTTATAGGTACAAAACTTATGCTTCTAGCTATAATAGAAGCGTGGAGATAAAACACCTAACTCATACTTTCACTTATCTATAACATAGTTACCGTACATTATTTGTAAATTTACTATTGTTAAACTATAAATTGCAATATAATGGAAAGAGGAAACTACGGAAGGTTTTTGCTGATGCTGCTTGTTTCATTTATAGTAATGTATGCTGTAATGTATGCTAATGTAGCCAGTGAAAGTCATATATACTTGAGTCTTAGCCGATTTTATATGACAATATTAATGGTTGTTCCTATGGCGCTGGTAATGTTGCTGTTTATGCAGAAAATGTATAGAAACCGAGGAAAAAACAATATTATTATAATAGCGGGAGTTTTATTATTTACCGCATCATTTGTAATGTTGAGAACCCAAGCCTACATAGATGACGAACGATACATGGAAGCCATGATACCCCACCATTCTTCAGCTATATTATCCAGTGAACATGCCGATTTAAAAGATCCTGAAGTACAGGCTCTCTCAAGACAGATTATTGAATCTCAAAAAAGAGAGATTGAGCAGATGAAGGATATTTTAAAAAGAATGGAAGATAAATAAGTCTTTGTTGTGTGAGTGTCGTAAAATTCATACTGTTTATACTCACTCTAAATATCAGAATTTTACTATCTTGCGTTTCTTTAACAGAAAGGCTATAAATGGATAATAACATACCCGAAACTACTCAACATAACGAAAAACAGATAACCCTGTTTCAGTCATTAATCCCAATAATTTTACTTGTCGCTTTTTTAGCACTTAACGTTTATATTTTTAAGGATAATGCCATTGGCGGATCTAATCAGTTTGTACTGTTAATGGGTGGTGCATTTGCAGCAGTAGTAGGTTTTGTAAATAAAGTACCTTATGAAAAGATGCTTAACAAAGTGTCTAAAAACATTAAATCTACATCGGGCGCTATTTTAATCCTTTTACTTGTAGGTTCTTTATCGGGCACCTGGCTTATAAGTGGCATAGTACCCGCAATGATATATTACGGATTACAAATACTTCATCCGGACATTTTTCTTCCGGCATGTGTAATCATCTGTTCTATAATATCAATAGCTACCGGTAGTTCATGGACAACTTCAGCTACTGTAGGTGTAGCATTAATAGGAATAGGAAATACAATAGGTATTAATCCGGGTATGGTTGCAGGGGCCGTAATTTCAGGAGCTTATTTTGGTGATAAGATGTCTCCCCTATCCGATACAACCAATCTTGCGCCTGCAATGGCAGGAACAGATTTATTCACGCATATAAAATACATGGTATATACAACGGTACCTACCTATATCATTACATTAATCCTGTTTATTATTTTAGGATTAACACAGAACATGGAAGGTGCTACCGATACAGCAACGACACTAAATGCTATAAAGGAAATTTTTACCATCAGTCCTTGGCTATTTATTGTGCCAATTATAGTAATCGCTCTAATTGTAAAAAAAACAGAACCACTTATAGCACTGCTTATAGGAACACTATTAGGAGCATTGTTTGCCCTTATATTCCAACCGGAACTGGTTGCTAAAATTGGTGGTGGAAATAAACTGGACTTTATTTCGGGCTATAAAGGCATTATGAATTCTATCACTGTTAAAAGTTCTGTAGAAACATCAAACGAAACATTACAGGGACTTTTTGAGTCTAAAGGTATGGAAGGAATGTTAGGAACCATTTGGCTTATATTATGTGCTATGGTTTTTGGCGGAGTTATGGAGGCGATTGGTGCGTTAAAAGCAATAAGCAGAGCAATGCTAAAAGTTGCTAATGGCATTTTTGGCCTTTTTGCAAGTACTGTAAGTAGCTGTATTGTACTTAATGTAACCGCATCCGATCAATACTTAGCAATTGTGGTTCCCGGAAAAATGTTTGCTGAAGCCTACAGGGAAAAAGGGCTCGCTCCGGAAAACCTGAGCCGTACTTTAGAAGATTCAGGCACGGTAACATCAGTACTTGTCCCATGGAATACCTGTGGCGCCTATCAGTCGAGCGTATTAGGAGTATCTACCTTAAATTATCTTCCTTACGCCTTTTTTAATATTTTAAGTCCTATTATGACTTTAATCTTTGCTGCTTTCAGGATTAAAATCAGACAGTTAACCGAAAGAGTTGTTTCGGCATAAAGGAATTCTATATCCCAATAAACATTTATGATACTTATAACTATAGTTAAAAACTATTATAATGTATTTTTGCAACGAATTAAAATTATAAACCATAAATTAATAATAGTATGTCTTTAGTAGGAAAAAAATTTCCAAACATTGCAGTTGACGCTATCTCAGAAATGGGAGATAACCTTAAAATTAACATTTTTGAAGAAGCAGTAAATAATAACAAAAAAGTACTTTTATTCTGGTATCCTAAAGATTTCACTTTTGTATGCCCTACTGAGCTTCATGCTTTTCAGGCTGCTCTTGGTGAGTTCGAAAAAAGAAACACTATTGTAATAGGTGCTTCTTGCGATACTAACGAGGTTCACTTTGCGTGGTTAAACACTCCAAAAAACAACGGTGGTATTGAAGGGGTTACTTACCCGCTTTTAGCTGATACTAACAGAAATCTTTCAAGTATCCTTGGTATTCTTGATGTAGAAACTGCAGGTTACAACGAAGAGACTGATTCAGTTCTTTTAGAAGGTTCTAATGTTACTTACAGAGCTACTTATCTTGTTGACGAAACAGGAAAAATTTTCCACGAAAGCGTAAACGATATGCCTCTTGGCCGTAATGTAAATGAGTACTTAAGATTAATCGACGCTTACACTCACGTACAAACTAAAGGTGAGGTTTGCCCTGCAAACTGGGAAGAAGGTAAAGAAGCTATGACAGCAGACCGTACAGGTGTTGCTTCTTACTTAAGCGTAAACTAATATAAAAATTTAAAGAAGCCATGTTAAAAGAACTGGAAAAAGATAATTTGGCAGAAATCGTTTCAGGAGAGCCGGTTGTAGTAGTACAATATTCGGCTGGATGGTGCGGAAACTGCAGAATCATGAAGCCAAAATTCAAAAAAATGGCTTCTGAAAATGAAAACATAACGTTTGTAATTGCTGATGCCGAGAATTTCCCGGAATCAAGAAAACTGGCTAAAGTAGACAACCTACCTACATTTGCCACTTTTAAAAACGGTGTTCTTGTTAATCAGACACAAACAAATAAAGTAGACGTTTTAACCGAATTAGTCAATGAAGTTACCAGTAATTAAGCATTTAACCCAGTTTATTGAAGATAACGACCAGGATTATATTATAGAAACCCTAGAAGTACTTGAGGCATTAACCGAAGTTCCTTCTCTTAAAGACGAAGAGCTTGATGTTATAGGTGAGCTTATCTCAAACATGTATGGTGCCCTTGAGGTAAATAAAATGGTTAAGAACGGAATGGACCGCAAAGAAGCACTAAACAGCTTTATGACACGTGTTCTTGGTGCAATTGATAAAAATTAGGTTTTTACATAATTTACCTAAACGCTCTGTTATCACAACAGAGCGTTTTTTGTTTACTTTTGTTAAAAACAACACTGATAAGAATGCACATCTATATAAAAAACATGGTTTGTAACCGCTGTATTACTGCAGTTAAAAACGAGCTTGAAAAACTAAATACCAAAATAAAGTCTATTGATTTAGGTGAAGCGGAAATTGAAGGAAATTTGTCAACTCAAGAACTCGCTGAACTTGGAATTATCCTTAAACAATTAGGATTTGAAATTATAAACGACAAAAAGGGCCGGCTTATAGAGCAAATTAAAAATGAGATTGTTTATGTAATTCATCATTCAGACAGTATACTTAATACAAATCTTTCTTTTTGGCTGGCCGATAAGCTCCATTATGATTATACCTATTTAAGCAACCTCTTCTCTGAAGTTGAAGGCACTACTATTGAGAAATACTTTATAGCCCAACGTATAGAAAAGGTAAAAGAATTACTGGTATATGATGAACTATCATTAAGTGAAATTGCCGAAGCCATGGGATACAGCAGTGCGGCTTATTTATCGAGTCAGTTTAAAAAAGTAACAGGCTTCACCCCTACCCATTACAAGTCGGTAAAAGAAAATAAACGTAGGAAAATAGATGAGCTTTAAGCTAATACATTTTTGTTAGAAACAATAGCTCAGCCTTAGTCTTAATATAACTATAAAACTACCTCCCTACCCAAACTCTTATAATATATTTTCTTACTTTTGTTAGCTAACAAATCTAAGAAAATGGCTAACATAACTTTAGGAGGAAATCCGGTAAAAACATCAGGTGAACTACCTCAAAACGGTACTGCAGCACCACAATTTACATTAACAGGAACAGATCTTTCATCAGTATCTCTTTCTGATTTTAAAGGTACTAAACTTGTACTTAACATCTTCCCAAGTATTGATACCGGGACATGTGCTACATCTGTAAGAAAGTTCAATGAAAAAGCATCTTCACTGAAAAATACAAAAGTTCTTTGTATTTCACGCGATCTGCCTTTTGCACAAAAGCGTTTTTGTGGAGCTGAAGGAATTGAAAACGTAATTTCCCTTTCAGATTTTAAAGATGGTTCTTTTGGAAACAGCTATGGACTTACAATTACAGACGGACCTCTTGCAGGCTTACACTCACGTGCTGTAGTTGTTGTTGATGAAAACGGAAATGTAAAATATACTGAACAGGTTTCTGAAATTGCTGATGAGCCTAATTATGAAAATGCCTTAGCGGCACTTTAATAATTTTCTTTTTGATGAAGGACAACAGGTTTATTACAGGCAGGTTAAAAAGCATGGTTTATGCTGCCAAAGGAGCAATAAAACTGCTAACTACAGAGCACAGTATAATGGTGCAGTTTTCCATTGGAATACTGGTAACCATAGCCGGTTTTTATTTTGAAATATCCTCTACCGAATGGCTCTTTCAAATATTTGCTATTGGCTTGGTTATTTCTATTGAAGGACTTAACACTGCAGTCGAAAAAATAGCCGACTTCATCCATCCGCAATACAACGAACGTATCGGTTTTATAAAAGATATTGCTGCAGGTGCCGTATTTTTTGCGGCACTTACAGCAATAGCTATCGGCATAATTATTTATTACCCTAAATTTTTCTGCTGATTTAAGGTTTTATTCTATTTTTACAATTAGGTAAGCAAATTATAAATGGCAAAAAGCAATAAAAAAGATACTGGCAAAAAAGAAGCTCAACCCACTACGGAAAAAAAGAAATTCCAACTTTCAAGGCGCAATAAAGTATTGGTAGGAATTTTGTTTTTCCTTTTTTCCATAGCATTACTGCTTTCTTTTGTTTCTTATTTTTTATATGGTGATTTTGACCAAAGTGGCCTTTCTGATTTAGGAAACAGGCAGGAAAAGGTATATAACTGGCTGGGGAAGTTTGGAGCTTACCTTGCAGACCTGTTTATATATAGAGGGTTTGGTGCGGCTTCCTTTATTTTTATCCGCTTTTTCTTTTTACTGGGATCTTATCTGGTATTAGATTTACCCGTTGGCAAACTTAAAAAAACATTATTCTGGGATTTATACCTGGTAATAATCCTTTCGGTCCTTTTTGGTTTTTTCAACCAGTATCTTCCTGAATTAGGAGGTATTATAGGTTATGAAATAAACCTTTACATGCAGGATTATCTTGCCAAGACAGGAACTCTTCTTGTACTTATTTTCGGGTTGTTTGTATTCCTTTTATTAAGGGTTAAAATATCTCCGGATGCCATTAAAACATTCTTTGAGAAAAGACAACAGGAAAGAGAAGCTGCTGAAGAAAAAAGGCTACAGGAACTTGCTGCACAGGAAAAGGCACAAAATACTCCTGAAAGCATAACTGCTCCTATAATAAACAATGCTTACGAAGCTGATGAAGAAGACGATTTGGATTTAGAAAATATTGAGCTAAAAACAATACCTACTTCTCAATTTGAAATAAATAAAGAATCACTTAAACCAACTATAAGTCACTCTTCAGAAATTAACCTGAATCCTAAAACTAAGGAAGAACCTTTTAAACCTGAAGAGACAAAACAGAATGAGATAATTGAAAGTAGCGACGAAAGCTTCGTAATAGAAAAGTCTGCTGAAGAAGATGTTGTAGAAGAAAATCTTGCCGCAAAACTTGTTCAGGATTTTGGAGAGTTTGACCCTACCCTTGAACTTTCCAATTATCAAATGCCATCAATTGAGCTTCTAAGAGAGTACTCTTCAGGCGGTATAACTATCAATCAGGCAGAACTGGAAGAAAATAAAAACCGTATTGTAGAGACTCTTAAAAACTACAAGATTGACATTGCTCAAATTAAGGCAACTGTTGGTCCTACGGTTACATTATATGAAATAATACCCGAAGCTGGGATACGCATCTCAAAAATCAAAAGCCTTGAAGATGATATTGCATTATCACTTTCGGCTTTAGGAATACGTATCATCGCTCCTATTCCGGGTAAAGGAACCATTGGTATTGAAGTACCTAATAAAACTCCAACTATGGTTTCCATGAAAAGCGTAATAGCTTCTCCTAAGTTCCAAAATGCAGAAATGGAGTTGCCTATAGCTTTAGGTAAAACCATATCTAATGAGACTTTTGTGGTAGACCTTGCCAAAATGCCTCACCTTCTTATGGCCGGTGCTACAGGACAGGGTAAGTCGGTAGGTTTAAACGCAGTGCTTACCTCGTTACTATATAAAAAGCACCCCGCTGAAGTTAAATTTGTACTGGTAGACCCTAAAAAGGTTGAGCTAACTTTATTTAATAAAATTGAAAGACATTATCTGGCTAAACTCCCTGATAGTGAGGATGCTATTATAACCGATAACACAAAGGTCATCAACACCTTAAACTCATTATGTATTGAAATGGACAACCGTTACAACCTTTTAAAGGATGCAATGGTTAGAAACATTAAAGAATACAACGATAAGTTTAAACAAAGAAAACTTAATCCAGAAAACGGACATCGTTTCCTGCCATATATCGTTCTTGTGGTTGACGAGTTTGCCGACCTCATAATGACTGCCGGTAAAGAAGTTGAAACTCCTATCGCCCGTTTGGCTCAGTTAGCACGTGCTATTGGTATTCATCTTATTATTGCAACACAAAGACCTTCGGTTAATGTAATTACAGGTATTATTAAGGCCAATTTCCCGGCAAGGATAGCTTTTAGGGTAACATCTAAAATTGACTCAAGAACTATTCTTGATAGTCAGGGCGCTGATCAGTTAATAGGCCGAGGTGACTTACTTTACACACAGGGTAATGACCTTACGCGTGTACAATGTGCTTTTGTAGATACACCGGAAGTAGATAAAATAACAGAATTTATAGGTTCACAGAAAGCATATCCGGATGCTTATCAGCTTCCAGAGTATGTAGGTGAAGAAAGTGGCACCAATCTTGATATAGATGTATCTGAGAGAGACTCTATGTTCAGAGAAGCCGCAGAAGTTATTGTTACAGCCCAACAAGGTTCGGCATCATTACTTCAGCGTAAATTAAAACTTGGGTACAACCGTGCCGGAAGGCTTATCGACCAGTTGGAAGCAGCTGGTATTGTAGGTCCTTTTGAAGGTAGTAAAGCCCGTAATGTTTTAATCCCTGATCTTACGTCGCTGGAACAATTTTTTAAGAATGAAGAAAACAACTTTTAAGATGTACAATTTTATAAGGGTATTGACCGTATTTTTTATAACCTTTTCACTTAACGCACAGGATTCATCACAAAAAGCTAAAAAGCTTCTTGATGATGTATCAGCAAAAATTAAAGGATATGAAAATATAGTTTTTGATTTTAAATACTCCTACTCCAACCCAAATAGTAACCTTAACCAGGAAAGTAAAGGCAATGTTTCTATGCAGGGAGAAATGTATGTTTTAAACTTTATGGGCATTACACGAATCTTTGACGGTAAAAAAATATATAATATTGTACCGGAAGACGAAGAAATAACCATTTCAAATTATGATAAAGATAAGAAGGACGAACTTACTCCTTCTAAAATGCTTACTTTCTTTAGTTCTGGCTATAAATATTCAATGGATATCCTTCAAAATGTAAAAGGCCGTAAAATACAGTATGTAAAACTGAAACCTATTGATGCTAATAACAAGGCTAAAGAAATACTTATTGGCATTGATTATCAGACAAAACACATCCATAATCTGATCCAAGTAGACAAAGATGGCAGTAAAAGCACTTTTACCATAAATTCTTTTAAAACAAATCAACCTTTGTCAAAAAATCATTTTACCTTTACCGAAAGTAAATATCCTAATTATTACATTAATAGATTAGACTAGTTTTCCGGTGAAAATCTTAGACCGCTATATCCTCAAATCGTTTATCACGACATTTGCTACAGTATTTATTATCCTGTTCTTTATATTTATTTTACAGGGAATATGGCTGTTTATTGCCGAACTTGCAGGAAAAGACCTTGATGCCTGGCTGGTAATAAAGTTTCTTTTGTTTTATTCTCCTAAAATGATTCCACTGGTATTACCACTGTCAATACTATTGGCCGGAATTATGACTTTTGGAAGTTTTGCCGAAAACTATGAGTTTGCCGCAATGAAGTCTTCTGGAATATCTTTAGGACGCGCTATGAGAGGACTTACCATATTTATTTTAGGATTGAGTATCGTTGCATTCATCTTTGCAAATAATGTTATCCCTAAGGCTGAATATAAGTTTGTTAACCTTAGAAAAAATATAATTCAACGACAGCCAGCCATGGCTATTGTTGAGGGTCAGTTCAACTCAATTGGCGACAACTTTAATATAAAAGTATCTAAAAAATCTGGCGAAAAAGGAGAAAAACTTACTGATGTAACTATTCATAAAAGAGGTAAAGGAGAAATACAGTCAACTATAATAAGAGCTAAAAACGGCTTACTTAAAAGCAATGAATCCTCTAATCTTCTACAGCTTGAACTTTTTAACGGTTACTATTATGAGGAACTTAAATCTAAGAACTCAAGAGAACAACAAAAAGCTCCATTTGCTAAAAGTACTTTCTCTAAACAAATTATGAATATTGACCTTTCTATATTAAATAATGATGATATGGATGAGGAAAAAATTTCACAAACAAATGGAATGCTTACTATAAGTGAACTTACTTACACTCTTGATTCACTGGAAAATAATTATAACAAAGAAAAGCGTTCTATAACTGACAATGTAGTAAAGCGCACCGCTAATGCACTTTCCAGGAAAACCAGTTATTCAGAAAGAGACTTCAGTAATCTTGAAAAGCTTCCTGATTCTGTAAAAACAGATAAAAATGACCTGTTAAGCCTTATGGTCGATTCCAAAAAACAAAGAATACTTGATATATCAATTAACAATACAAGCAGTAGTGCCAATATTGTTAAGCAAAGTATTAGTGCACAAAATGAAAGAATGAAGAACATTAATAACCACTGGCTGGCATTATACGAAAAATTTGTTATTGCCTATGCCTGTCTTTTAATGTTTTTTATAGGAGCACCTCTGGGAGCTATAATCCGTAAAGGAGGTATTGGCTTACCAATAGTATTTGCTGTAATCATATTTATTGTATTCCACTTTATAAATACTTTTGGTAAAAAACTGGCTCAGGAAAACGGCATCCCTCCATTTTTCGGGTCATGGATGTCATCTATTGTATTAACACCTCTGGCAATATTACTAACATACAGAGCCACTAATGATATTGGTATGATTAATATGGATGCAATTATGCTTCCGTTGCAAAAAGCCGCAATGAAATTATTTAAGATTAAATCAAACGAAGAATAAAATGTCTGCTGAGCATATACAACTAAATACTATAGAAGAAGCTATAGAAGATATCCGCAACGGTAAAGTTATTATTGTTGTTGATGATGAAGATCGCGAAAATGAAGGAGATTTTCTTGCCGCTGCTGATAAGGTTACTCCCGAGATGATAAACTTTATGGCAACACATGGAAAAGGGCTTATATGTACTCCCCTAACCGAGAAACGCTGTAAAGAACTTGAGCTAAATGTTATGGTTACCAACAACACCGATAGTATGCAAACCGCCTTCACAGTTTCTATAGATCTTAAAGGTAATGGTGTTACTACAGGTATTTCAGCACACGACAGGGCTAAAACAGTAGAAGCTTTAGTAGATACTAATACAAAACCAAACGATTTAGGGAGACCAGGACACATTTTTCCTCTTATAGCTAAAGAAGGTGGTGTGTTAAGAAGAACAGGTCACACAGAGGCCGCTATTGACTTTGCAAGGCTTGCCGGTTTTAGACCTGCAGGTGTAATTTGTGAAATAATGAACGATGATGGCTCAATGGCCAGATTACCGCAGTTATATGAAGTAGCTAAGAAGTTTGACCTTAAACTGGTATCTATTGAAGATCTTGTCGCATATAGAATGCAGCATGACAGCCTTATTCAGAAAAAAGAAGATTTTGAAGTAGAAACAAGGTTTGGTACTTTCCGATTAAGGGCTTATCTGCAAACTACAAACAAACAAGTTCATGTTGCCCTTACAAAAGGCAGCTGGAATATAGGAGAACCTGTTTTAACACGTATTAACTCAACACAGGTTAATAATGATATTTTAGGCACACTAACAAACGATGCCGACAGAAAGCTTGATAATATGTTTCAACGCATAAATAAGGAAGGTAAAGGTGCTATACTGTTCATAAATCAGGAAATTCAACCATCTGAACTTTTAACCCGTATAAAAGAGTTAAAAGAATTACAGTCAAAAGGCATCAATAAAGCTCCGCAAATTAAAATGGATGTGAAAGACTTTGGTATCGGAGCACAGATTTTACATGACATTGATATCTCAAAAATACGCCTTCTTACAAACTCTACACAAACAAAACGTGTAGGTATGATAGGCTACGGACTGGAAATTACCGAGTATGTGGAATATTAAGAAAAAATATTTTTTTCTTAACCATAAGTAAATGAAAGGCTTAAAAAACAGTGCTAAAATATTTTACTTTTTTTACTTAAAATGTTTTTGAAAACCGGAAAAGCTTTCTATATTTGCACCGCAATCAGGGAATGATAGCGACATACTGGAGAAATGGCAGAGCGGTCGAATGCGGCGGTCTTGAAAACCGTTGACTGTAACAGGTCCGGGGGTTCGAATCCCTCTTTCTCCGCCAAAGGAAGTTTCAAAAGAAACTTTAAAAGTCAAAAAACCTTAAAACACTAGTGTTTTAAGGTTTTTTCGTTTTTAGACATATTCTAAAATACACATATAATATCAAAGGACAGTTACCCTATTGGTTACCCTATCTTTTTTGTTTATTATTTTACAGAAAAAGGGTAACTAAAAAGATAGAATTCCCGGGGAATTCCCTAAAAACAATAGGGACTCATGAAGTTTTTAAATCTATTTGAATATTAATTTAAAAACAGATAAGTCATGTTAAAAGTCATTTTTTACATTAAAACTGAAAAGTATCTAAATGGAGAAAACCTATTTTTTCCAAAATCTCCTACAACAACAAATCAAGGTTCTGTCGCATCTGTTTGTTAAGTCCAGGAAATTCAAGCACTTTAAAATTATGCTGCCAGTTTGCAGAATAATTTGAACGTAGTTGTCCCAGGATTAATCATCTGATTCTTTCTCAACATATGTATAACTTCTATTCCACTAAATGTTCTCTTAGCTGATTCAAAACTTTTAAAGCCTAAGCTGTTTTGTATTCTCCATTTTATAAAACGATGATCTTGCTCCACAATATTATTAAGATATTAACATTGACGAATTTTAATTTTAGGTAAAGAACGTTTATTATAAACCTTGATAGCCCCAGTATTGGAAACACTTTTATCAATATTGATGACTCTTGGTTTACAATTATTAGTAATCGCTTTGATTAAAAAAGATTGGGCACTCATCCTCTGCCTTTTTCTAGTCAACAGAAAATCAACTGTATTGCCTGATTTGTCAACTGCCCTGTACAGATAAAACCAAACATCTTTCACTTTAATATATGTTTCATCCATTCTCCAACTAGTCCCAACGAAAAGTTTTCTCTTTTTCATTTGCAACTCAATAAATGGTGTGAACTTATACACCCAGCGCTGAATCGTAGCATGGTCAACCTAAACGCCGCGAATCTTCATTATCTCTTCAACATCGCGGTAGCTCAGAGTAAACCTAAGCTTAAAATATACGGCCTGAAGAATTATAGATTTCGGATAGCAATGACCTTTGATATTCATGAAATAAAGATTTTAAAGACCAAAGGTAAAACATATGTGTAGATGCGACAGAACCAATATTGTTTAAAATCTATATGCTGGAAACTCCGTTAAAAACATACCATTTTAGTTAAATATTTAAAAATGGTCATACAGATAAACTGTATTATGTCAGAAATTTGATAATAAATCTTAGTATCTATGTTCAATAAATCACTTTTTATAGTATCTGCTTTTATATTATTTAGCTGTGGGGCAACAAAAACAGCAAGCAGCCATTTTGTATTTAAAAATTCTAAAGCCGAACAAAAATATATCACCTCGTATAATAATACAATGAAACTATGGCCTGTTTCTTATGAGGAAAAAGATATTAATACTTCCTTTGGCACAGCACATGTTATAATAAGCGGTCCTACATCCGGTGAGCCGTTGGTACTATTGCATGGTATGGACGCCAGTTCTACTATGTGGTATCCAAATATTGGGGATTATGCAAAAAAATACAGGGTATATACCATAGATTATTTAATGGAGCCCGGAAAATCAGTTTCAAAAGGCGATAAACTTAATACAGATGAGATTATTTCTTGGTATGATCAGGTTTTCAATAATCTCGGATTAGAACAGTTTAATCTTGTCGGAATGTCAAGAGGCGGATGGATGGCAACACATTATACGCTACATTCTAAGGACAGAATAAAAAAACTCATATTGCTGGCACCGGTACAAACCTTTAACAATATTGAGGTTGACACTAAAACTATGACAGCTGCTAATTTTAAATTCTTCCCAAACAGAAATAATTTAAAAAAAGCTGTGAATGCCCTCTCACGCAGGCCCGAAAAAATAGCTCCTGCCTTTAAGGAACAGATGTACCTTGGTGTAAAAAATACAAAGTCTAATTTTGATGTGCTGCAAATGACTCCTTTCAGTAAGAAAGAACTTGAATCGTTAACACTACCTGTATTAGTGCTTGTTGGCGATCATGATATTCTTAATAATAGTAATATAGTTGAAAAAGCAGGTAAAATACTGCCTAAAATAAATGCTGCAGTTATTGAAGATGCCGGGCATTTTCTTACTATAGACCAAAAAGATGAGGTAGACAGGCGTATAATTGAATTTCTGGACACAAAAAAGTAATGCATGCCTGATGATATTAAGGAAATAACAGGGATTGAGGTTAAGGAAAGAATTCCCTACAGTGTTCTTAAAGCTGCCGACGAGATGGTAAATATTGACTTAATCGCCGATGAGCTGATTACCCGCCTTAAAGAAGGAAAAATATATACAGCCGATAAAATCCAGTCGGCCCTAGGTAATTTTTTTAAGCCTCAACATATTGGAATTCATACCAAAAAGTGGACACAAAATAACGGAGTTAATCAGGTTACCAATAGAAAAACAAAAGAAACAATTTTTTATAAAAACTTAAGATAACTCACGGTTCATGTGAATTTTTATTTTCTGATTGTTTCCTATATTATTGATATTCAAAAGTTGTATTAAGGTTTCTATAAGTTCAACATTTGTATCTACAAACCCGCAAAGCAAGATCAAAATAGATAATATGCATGTGATACAAGCCTGTAACTATTATTGTTCAGGTATATACTATCCTTAATTATTTACATGTAATTGTTATAGCCTAATATCTTCTAACTAGGCTACAATTCAATTTAGTAAAACGTTTTAGTAATTAGTTTGATTTACATATATTTGATACTTATAAAATATAATCCTAATGACTAGAAGTAAATATTATTGCATTTTTTTTCTGTTTTATAGTATCTTATCATTTTCTCAAACTATTCCTATTCACAAAAAATCATTAGTTGGTAATGGCATTGCCGAGTTCATACCACAAGGTTTTGATAAGAATAAAACACCTTCATTAATATTACAAAGTGATCCTGTTAACTATAGTAGTCTTCCTGAAAATTGGAGACTACTTCCAGAGTTTACTTTAGTGGCCGATAAAGCAAGTGCTACCCTTGTATTAGAAGATAATGTCAGTTTATACGGTGGAGGTGAAGTCACAGGGCCGCTATTGCGAAATAATCAATCAATTAAACTTTGGAATACAGATACCGGAGCATACAGTGTTGAAAATGGGAAAAGACTTTATCAAACCCATCCCTGGGTTATGGGTGTTCGCGCCAATGGGACAGCTTTCGGCATATTGTTTGACAGCACATGGAAAGCTGAACTTATAACAGATTCAGATAAAATAATATACAATTCAGAAGGTGCATTGTTTAGAGTCTATGTAATAGATCGTGATTCTCCACAAGCTGTAATGAAAGGCCTGGCAGAACTTATTGGTACAATTAAAATGCCTGCCCGATGGACATTGGGATATCATCAATGCAGATTTTCTTATGATTCAGAAGAACGTGTACTTCAAATAGCAGACACATTCAGGTTAAAAAAAATTCCATGTGATGTTATTTGGATGGATATTGATTATATGGATGGATACAGAGTTTTTACCTTCGATAAAAAAAGGTTTCCTAATCCTAAAGGTCTTAATGACAAATTACACCAAAAAGGTTTCAAAGCTGTATACATGATTGATCCCGGAGTAAAGGTAGATGAGAATTATCATATTTACCAGTCAGGCACTAAAAATGATATATGGGTTAAAAACCCGGATGGCACAGAATACCATGGAAAAGTATGGCCTGGTGATTGTACTTTTCCAGACTTTACAATGCCGCAAGCCAGATTATGGTGGGCAGATATTTATAAAGATTTTCTTGACACAGGTATTGACGGTGTTTGGAACGATATGAATGAACCGGCAGTTAATGACAATGAATTACCTGAAAATTTACGCTTGGGAACTATGCCTTATGAGACTCCTCATAGAGGAGGTGATAATTTACCTGCAGGCTCACATTTGTTATATCATAATGCATACGGAAGATTAATGGTCGAAGCGTCTTATAATGGTATTATAAATACAAACCCTAATAAAAGGCCTTTTCTACTTACCAGAGCTAATCTTTTAGGGGGACAACGCTATGCTGCAACATGGACCGGTGATAATTATGCAAGTTGGGAACACTTAAAGCTATCTGTACCCATGTCTTTAACTCTGGGGCTTTCTGGACAACCTTTTAACGGTCCGGATATTGGAGGTTTTTTAGGCAATACAAGTGGTGATTTATGGGCTAATTGGCTTGGGTTTGGAGCCTTTATGCCCTTTGCCAGGGGACATGCCTGTGCTGGTACAAATAATAAAGAACCATGGGCCTTTGGACAAGACATTGAAATATCTTCAAAAATTGCATTAGAGAGACGCTATCGTATACTCCCCCACCTATATACTTTATTCTATAATTCGCACAAAACTGGATTACCTGTAATGGCTCCTGTTTTTTTTGCAGATAGTAAAGACTTAAAACTTAGAGCTGAAGAACAAGCATTTTTATTAGGTAAAGACTTATTAGTTATTCCTTCGTTTGCAAAAGATCCGGCACTACCTTCTGGTATTTGGGAAGAATTTAGTTTGGTTGATGGTGATTTAGAGGATACTTACCAGGCTCAAATAAAGATTAGAGGAGGAAGTATATTACCTGTAGGCAAAATTATTCAGAATACTAATGAAAATTCTTTTGATCCCCTCACGCTTATTGTCTGTCTTGACGAGAATGGTAAGGCTTTAGGTGAACTTTATATAGATGAAGGTGATAACTGGAATTTTGAAAATGGTGAATTTAGTTTGATTAAATTCATTGCTCAGAAAAAGGGTAAAACAGTATTTGTTAAAGTAAGTAATAAAAAAGGAAATATGAATACTGATACCATTATACGTAATATTAATGTACAAGTTATAATGAATAATAAAGTTTATAACGGTAATGGTACCCTAAAAGATATTATAAAAGTAAAATTATAATAAGATAAGATAAAGGCTCTGTTGTCTGAATATGAAACAGACAACAGAGCCTTTAGTTTTTTAGTTAAGTTTAAAAGAACAAAAACTTAAATACACAACACAAACTAAAAGTATAAGTAATGCGCCTTGTTGTGAACCAGAAATCTGTCCGGCTGTTCCCATTAGTGGTGGTATTATAGCTCCTCCTGCAACACCGGTTATCATAAGACCGGATATTTCATTAGTCTTATTTGGATTTATTTTTATTGCAATAGTATAAATCACTGCAAAAATACTGGAAGAGCCAAACGCAATAATACAAACAAATAACAGTATTAAAGATTGACTATTTACAATAAAGAGACTTATTAGTGCCAAAAGCACTAATAACATATTAAACCTAAAAAATGTCCTTTCAGGTAATTTAGTTAATAGTAAAACACCGCAAAACGTTCCTATAGTCCTGGCAGCAAAATACCAGCTTGATCCATATGAGGCTTCTTCTTTTATTAATCCTATTCGCTCCATTAATAGCTTAGGCGTTACAATGTTCATGCCTACATCTAGACCCACTATGCATAAAATACCTATAAAAGCAAGCATAATTCTGGTATCTTTTAGCAGAGAAAGCGTTTCAATAAGACCTGAAACATTATTTTCACTGCGACTCTCTTTAATTCTTGTAAAAAATAACCAAAGCATTACTATTAATGTAATTGCACTATATATATAAAAACTCTTTTCCCAAGAGGCATATTTCAATGAAAAATAGCCTACAATTATTGGTCCTAAAAAAGATGAAACAGCTTTTATAAACTGCCCTAAAGTCACATAACTACCTAATTTATTTGGGTTTACAACATTTGCCAGCAAAAGGTTAAGGGAAACCTGTAAAAAAGTATTGCCTATTCCTAATAATACAAATGTTATGTAACAGGTAATCTCATTGAACTGAATTACCGGAATTAATGTAGCTGCAAAGGTTATTATAAACCCGGTTAAAACAATTTTTTTCTGCCCATGCTTATCCATTGCAATAGCGGCAGGTATTGAGAGTATAAAAAACCATAAAAAAACCAGTGATGGTAAAAACCCTGCCTGAGACTCGCTCCATTGAAACTGTGATTGGGCATAAGTAACCGAAATACCCACCAAGTCACAAAATCCCATTATAAAGAATCCAAATAATATTGGAAAAAGCTTAAGTGATGATAACTCTTTTTGCATCAAAAAATATTATAAAATTATTGTGACCATTTTTCAGAATGTGATTTTCCTACCTTTAATTTTAAGGTTCCTCCATTTGCTATTTGCTGTAATGGTATAGAAAGCTGGTTTAAAGGTGCGCCATTTAAATCAGCATCCTGCAGATATATGTTTTCTTTAGAATTATTAGTAACATCTATAACAAATTTGTTCCTGTTTAATTCTTTTGGAAGTTTTATAGTCACTTTATCAAACAGAGGACTCCCTATCTGGAATGACGGATTTACATCGGTAAGGCCTTTTACATCAAAAAGACCTATAGACGACATTACATACCAGGCTCCTAATTGTCCCTGATCTTCATCCTGCCCGTAACCATACCCGTGTACACCTTCTGTTCCATAAAACTCATCACAAATCGCATGAACCCATTTTTGAGTTAAATACGGTTTGCCTGAAAAATTAAAAAGCCATGAAATGTGAAGGTTAGGCTGGTTACCGTGATTATATAATGCAGAAAGTCCTGCAAAAGCATCTATTGTTGTTCCTCCTCCAAAAATGTTTTTTTGTGATGATTCAAATATATTATTAAGCCTTTCGTTAAAAGTATCTTTTCCTAACGTCTGTACTAGCTCCTTTACTGCATGAGGCACGTAAAAGGTGTATTGCCAAGCATTACCCTCCTGAAAACCTCTCCAGGGCTGTAAAGGATCAAAATTATCAACAAATTTTCCCTCAGCATTTTTAGGTCTTATAAATTTAGTTTCGTTATCATATAAAAGCTTCCAGCCATTAGATAAACCCATTAGTTTGTTATAATCGTCGTTTTTACCTAAAGCCTTGGCAAACTGAGCTACTGCATAGGCACTGTAAGAGTACTCCAGTGTGTGTGATGCCGAAAAGCCAGAACCATTAGCATAAGTATTGAAGCCGACATCATCTAACTGCGGAACATAACCTAACTCTATAAACTGTTTCACATCCATTTTGCCGGCTCCTTCAATACGGTTCTGCCATCCAAGCTCATTTTTCAAAGCTGCAGCATAAGCTGTTTCAATATCAAAACTCCTTATTCCTGAATTATAAGCCGATGCTATTGCTAAACCTGTAAAGTTTGTTCCAACTCCTGACACATATTTACTGCTTGCAATACCATCTCCTAGCCATCCTGCATCCTTATATACTAATAGTTGTCCCTGTACCCAATCGGCATAATATTCAGGATATGCAAGTGCCCAAAGTTGGGTAAGATTCCAAAAACCACCCCAAATAGCATCTGTATTATAATAATTATAAAGAGGTTTTCCTTTAGCATCAAGCGGTATTTGTCCTACTTGTCCATTATTCATCGGATAAGCACCATTTACATCACTACCTACTCCCCTGCCTAATAAAGCATGGTAAAGCCCTGTGTAAAACTTAATTTTATCCTTCTCATTTTTACCTTCTACTGTAATCCTGCCAAGCTGTTCATTCCATACTTTTAGGTTTTGCTTTTTAGCTTTATCAAAACCAAGTTTTTTTGCTTCCGATTCCAGGTTGTTTCGTGCATTGTCAATTGAAGTAAGGGACAAACCTATTTTCACGGTTACAGTTTCATTCTCCTGTGTATCAAACACAAGGTAAACTCCAGCACCTTCACCACTCGTAGTTTTTACACCCTGTTTAATATCATTATGATTAAACACTCCAAAATCTTTAAATTTCTTATCTACAACGGCACTAAAATACATGCGCACATCGGCTCCGGCCTGATATTTTTTCACATATTCAGGTGTAGTAATAACATAGCCTTCAATTCTGCCGTCAGCTGTCAAGGTTACCTTGGCTTCTTTTACGGCACCGCTTTCACCCTGCCTGTTACCAATGTCAAAAATAATATTAGACTGTCCTGATTTTGGGAAGGTATATCGCTGAAAACCTACGCGTTTTGTAGCTGTTAATTCTGCTTTTACATTATAATCTTTTAATAGTACAGAATAATACCCTGAAGTGGCATACTCATCCTTCCTGTCAAATCGGGAACGGTAACCTGCATCAGGATTTTCTAAGGGACCGGGCACTGTTTGCAGTTGCCCTACAGATGGAGCCACAACAATACCACCTATCTGAAATTCATGAAGGCATGCAAATCCTTCTATAGATGTATCCCTGTCATCATAACCTGTAGCTTCCCATCCTTGGGCATTACCTAAATGTGCATTAGTAGATGGGCCAAGTTTTGCCATACCAAAAGGAGCGGAAGCCGGGGTATAGAAAAACCAGCGGCTGTGTGCCGTACCTATATTTGGGTCTACATAATCGGAAAGTTTTTCCCTTTTTTCCTGACCAAATACTGTTATAAAACTGATTAAAGCTATAGATATACTTAAAGTTTTATTTATCATAATTAAAATATTAATACAGGTTTATTAGTTACTGTTGCTCTCCTTTAAGAATGGCAATCCTTCCATACATCTCTACTAAACCTGCCTGTTGAAGCAACCATTTATCCCTCCCCGGATTTTGGCCTGCCCAATCTTCATAAAAAAGATCATATTCGTTACGTGCATTGCTCCATGCATAGTCTGCATTTTGTATAAATACATTTACATAACTTTGTGCCGTTTGGTCATACTGTAACAAATCAAGATATCCTCTAAAAAGACATACATTAAACCACGAATCATTAGCCGGGAAAAACAGCTTTGAATTTACAGTTCTTGTAAAATGAGTGTAAGTAGATGCTGCTATAGTCCTTGCTCTGTCAAGATAAACCTCTTCTCCTGTTATTTCATATAAAAGGACATTATTAGTAATCATAGCACCGCTATTATAAGTCCATTTTGTCGTGTTCACAAAATTATTGCTTACTCTTATATCATTCCAAAAAAGATTATCAACCGGATCCTGAATATACTCATTAAGCCAGTTATATAATCTCATTGCAAACTGAAGGTATTGTTCCTCATCAGTATGTTCATAAAGCCTTAGCAGATATGTTACCGAAAATGCTGTAGAACTTACAGCTTTCATGCATAGTTCACTTTCCGGATTATTCCTGTTTTGCTCGCTCCAATATAATCCTCCTCCTGTAAGATTATCTTCTCCGGTAAGACTGAATTGTGCAATTTCCTTAGCACGATTAAGATATGCCGTATTGTTTGTAATCTCATAGTTTTCAATCAAATCAATGGCAATAATAGCATTATCATCATAAAAGCGGTCATCCTGGCTGTATTGTACAGGAAAGGCAGCATAAGCCGACGGTGTACGCTGGGTATCATAATAGCCTTCAAGAGCTACATAAGAGTGATTAAGCTCAGGGTCATCAAAGCCTAATGCTACTAGCTGATTTACTCCTGAAAGAAGACCATCTAAAGACCATAAGTAAGAGCATTCTCTATCTCCTGATTGCACAGGGAAGTTTTCACGATAATAGCCTGTACTGTTAATCTTGTAATATTGCTGGATAAGATCAAATGTCTGCTTAGCTTTTTCACTATAAGTTATTGTCTCTTCCGGTTCAGTGTTCCCACCGCTAATAAGACCTGTATCTTCGTTCTCCTGGCAGGATATCTGTAAAGAGGCAAAAAACACAAAGCAGGTTATATATAGATATTTCATAATTATATTTTTAGTATACTGTAATAGAGTGTTTATAATCTTGTGATGGCGACATATCAATAATTACATCTGCAGTTTTGTCTTCAGAGCCTACAGGCAGTTTATACATACCTGTCCAGTCTTGGTTTTGACCCGGACTAGGTATATCTGCAAGATTATAGATATTGTAATATTCTTCAGGTTCAGATGTACCGTCCGGCTGTACATTAAAGGCTGTAAGACCAGGAATGTTAGATCCGTTCATAGCATCATTATGATAGCTGCCCCATATTTCCAGTCCATTATTTGTTGTTACCCAAAAACGGTAACGTTCCTCCGGGTAACCCCAGTCATGAAAATAAGGTAATGCAATGCCGGAAACAGAGAATTTATGATTTCCTTCATAAACTAAATCTCCCAAATTATATTGCCAGGTTCTTATCATTTGAATATTTTGTATTTCGGTATACGAAATAGTTAACAGGTTAAAGTCTATCACTATCCTATATGCATTTCCGGTACCTGTAACTGGTATATCGGCCTCACCATCTGCTTCAATAAGTTTGTTATTTACACCAAGCTGATAATAAGTCCTGTCATCAGCTAATGAATTACAAAGCTTAATATTCCCGTCATTAAGCGATGCTATTATTTCAAACGTACCATCAGCAATCATTTTGCATTGCATAGCTGTATCAAAACTATCAGCCTCAAAACCATCACCATATATAAATAATGTTGTTGGTATATCACTAATTCCTGCAGGGCGCTTAAGCTTTAACACATTTACCTGCTCAGTCACCTTACTCTCGCCTCCCTGAGAAGCAATTACCGTCCATTTAACCTCACCTTCAGAGTCTACTCCTATACCTGCATCTCGTGCAATCGACACAAGTTGGCCTGAGGTTAGGGAAAGGTAATTTTGACTGCCTCCTCCGGCAGATCGAATACGGAAGAAAGGGTTTGAAAAATCGCCGGAAGGGATATCAAAAACCACTTCATAAAGGACTACACCTCCATATTTAGATTCAGAAGCAGTCCACTCAAAAACAGTTGGTGCCGTATTTTCAAGATCAATTGCAATATAATGATTGTCTACTGGTGTTATAAGCTCTGTAGGAGCTTCAAATCCAACCTGCAATGCATAATCATCATCGCCGCACGATGCAAAAAGGAACATCGTTACAAGACTAAGTAAACTATAATAAATATTTCTCATAATTTTCGATTTTTACCAATTAGGATTTTGTGAAATATTAGAATTTAAATCGCGTTCCGCCTGTGGCACGGGCCATAAATAGTGCTTTGCAGGATCAAATATCCTATTTTCCACTCTTACATAGCCATCGTCAACAGCATCTTCATCTGTTTTCATACCATGCACCCATCCGTTAAGTTTTTCTTCCGCATTTCCCCAACGTCTTAGATCCATAAGTCTTAATCCTTCCATAGCTAGTTCAGATCTTCGCTCACGTCTTATAATTTCAATAAGAGCTGATCCAGATACGGCAGGGTAATCAAGAGCATTGTCATTTGTAAAACCTGCACGTACACGTAATTTACGTATAGTCATATCCCATTCATTTTGAGTAAATTGTCCTAATTCTGCTTTAGCCTCTGCGTACATAAGGAGTATGTCTGCATAGCGTATAAGAATTAAATTAGATCCGGAGTTAACCAGGTTACGGGCTGTTTTATCATAAAACTTAGCAACATAATAACCTGTTGGTGTTGAATTTGAAGCATAGTGAATTGCATCCGGACCTGTACCTAAAGCAGTTTGAATGGTGGTGAAAGTTCCGTCAGGATTTTCAAGTTGTGATTCATGCCTTATAATTGTTGCATCCAGTCTCGGATCTCTGTTACTATAAGGATCAAGTTCATTGTATGAAGGATCTGCTATGGTATTTCCATTAAGCATGATGTAATCATCTACAAGCTCCTGTGTTGGAGATATTGCCGCAAAACCACCTAAAGATGGAGGAATAAGGAAATATTGTATGTTATGCTCTCTGTTAAGAGGCATAAATTCTACATTAAGTAATACTTCTATATTATCCTTATTTTCAGGCTTAAACAAGCCAGAATAGCTGTTAAATAAATCTATGTTACCTGCTTCACCGTTTATTATATCTTCACAAACAGCACTCACTTCATTCCAGCGCTCTTCACAAAGCAGTACTCGTGCTTTAAGCCCCATAGCAGCACCTTTTGTAATGCGTCCTTTATCGGTATCAGGATAAGAGGTAGGCAGCCCCATCGATTCATCAAGTTCATCCAGTATAAACTGTAATACCTGCTGTTTTGGTGACCTGAATATAGTCATAGATTCCTCTATACTAATTTGTTGTGTAACAAGCGGCACATCACCAAAATTGTTCATTAGTATAAAGTAGTGATAGGCTCTTATTACTCTGGCTTCTGCTCTGTAACGTTCTTTAAGCTCATTACTAAGTCCCGCCACATTTTCAATATTATCAAGAAGTATATTACAACGCCTTATACCCGCAAATCGTGCATTCCATACTTCTCTTACTAACGGTGCGGATGCATCATAACTACCATTTGCAATATCTCTTACTAACGATCCGTTATTACTTCTTGTATACGAATTGTCTGATAAAGATTCATTAAATATAAACTGTTCAGCTCCATAAAGATCCGGATAGCAGCTATTAAGGGCAGCCAATGCATCTTCGGGCTTATCCCAGAATGTGATATCCGACTCCCTGTCTACAAGCGGGGTATCTAAACTTTCGCAGCCTGTTATCATCGTGATAAATAAGGCTATGATCAGATAATTTCTCATTTGTAATTTTTTTAAAAGTTAACATTTAGTCCTACTGCCCATACTTTGGTTACCGGATATACCCTTCCGCTACTGGCATCTCCTGAATTAATTTCAGGATCGTAACCGGCTTTAAGTTTAGTAAGTGTTAGCAGGTTTTGGCCAGTTATATAAGCCCTAAGCCTGTTTATTCCTATTTGTTGTGTAATTTCTTTTGGAATTGTAAAACCTAACTGTAAATTTTTAAGCCTTGCATAAGCGGCATTTTGTATCCAAAAGTCAGATCTGGCAGCATTATTTGCTGATTCTGCACCTACAGTAAGACGTGGATATGAAGCATCAGGGTTTGCCGGTGTCCAGCGGTCAATATGATAATCCATCACCGGGCCTTCGTTGTTGTTATGGAATGCTTCTACGCCTTCCCCACGTATCCACATGCTTCTCTTTCCTACTCCTTGTATAAAGAAGCTAAAGTCAAGCCCTTTCCATTGAGCGCTATAAGTAAAACCATAATTATATCTTGGAAAAGGGTTTCCTAATATAAAGCGGTCGTCTTCCTCTCTTATCACTCCGTCTCCATTCCTGTCTACATATCTTAAATCTCCGGGTTTGGCACCTGCTGCATTAAAGTTTTGCTGAGGTCCATTAGCCACTTCTTCTGCATTTTGATAAATACCGTCAGTCATTAAGCCATAGTATGAATTAATAGGAAACCCTTCCTTAAGTATCGTTACTACATCAGTACCTCCTATCAGCGTCCTGCCACCATCATCAGTAACCTCATTCACATTATCTGCAAGATTAGCCGTAATGGAATGACTTACTTTTCCTGTATCAAAACGATAATTTACAGCTATCTCGTAACCTGAGTTATTGATAGATCCTACATTTTGTACCGGAGAACCTGTGCCGTAAATTCCCGGAACCGGCAAATTACTAACCAATACATTTTTAGAGTCTTTACTGTATACATCAAAAGTAAAGTTCAGCCTGTTATTAAAAAATCCGGCATCAATACCAAAATCAAGTGTTTCACTCGTTTCCCAACTAATGTCGCGGTTAGCTACACTAAAATATGCTCCATTAGCTAAATTATCATTAAATGAATAAGCCTGGGTATTTACTGTAATGGTACTTAAGTATTGGTAAAGTCCGATGTCCTGATTACCTACCTGCCCCCATGAAGCTCTTAATTTAAGGTTACTTAGAAATCCTGCTGTAGCCTGCATAAAGTTCTCCTGCGATATACGCCATCCTGCAGAGAAGGAAGGGAATACTCCCCAACGATTATCTGAAGCAAAACGTGAAGAGCCATCGGCACGCAAATTACCTTCAAAAAGGTATTTATCTTTATAAGAATAGTTAAGTCTTCCGAAATAAGATTGAATGCTCCATTCTTCAGCACTACCATAAGTATTGCTCTCATCTGTAACAGTACCGTTTGTTAAAACTCCAAACTCATTACCCGGAATTCCTATTTTTCTTGCCTGAAACCATCTTCTTTCACTACTTTCCTGCGATAGTCCCAACAAGCCAATAAAAGAATGGTTTTCACCTATATTCTTTGTATAGTTAAGAGTTACTGTTGAATTAAGCAAAACCGTTTTATCAAAACGATCCATAACAGAACTTTCCAAATCTCCACCTCCTAAATAAGGTGCATAATCTATAGATTTCCTAAATTCATGGGTATTATTATCTGAAACATTTGCTCCAAAAAAGCCTTTAAGCTTAAGATCTTTTACAATGCTCCATTCTGCACTAAGGCTTCCTGAAAAATTATCTATTTCATAAGTTCTCATCCCTCCGTTAGTAAGTCTTGCAAGTGCATTAGAATTACTACCACTTGGTAATGTAAAGTTACCTTCTTCATCTCTTATGTTATAAATTACCGGCATTCTGGTAGCCTGTTCTATTAGCCAATTTGTCCAGTAGGCGTGTTCATTTACAGTAGAGCCATTATAAAATCCTGTCGCTACAATGTTTAGATTATCAAATAGTTTTGAACTTATATTTAACCTTGCGTTATTTCGTTTTAATCCATAATCGTCATTACCTTCAAAAAGGCTCCTTTGATTTAAGTGTCCTACAGATAAATGATAAGTAGTTCTATCTCCTCCACCCTGTACAGCAATATTGTGTGATTCCTGAGGGGCTGACTTCCTGTATAATTCTTCCAGCCATATAGTACCTTTACCTAATGATCTGAATTCATTGATCTCCTGAGGAGAATATCTTGCAGGCAGGCCTGAATTAACTAATGCTTCATTTCGCAATTCGGCATACTCCCATGCCTGAGCATATTTTGGCATGTTGGTTGCTTCCTGAAAACCGTATAAATAATCGTAAGAAATACTTGTTTTCCCTGCTTTACCTTTTTTAGTCGTAATTAATATAACCCCGTTAGCCGCCCTTGAACCATATATGGCTGTAGATGACGCATCTTTAAGTACTGAAACTGTCTCTATATCATTGGGGTTAATATTATCTATACTTCCTATAAGACCATCAATAAGCACCAGAGGATATGTATTTGACTGAAAAGTACCTATACCTCGAATGTTAATTACCGAACCCTGACCCGGCTCATTACTGCCCTGCTGTATTACAAGCCCTGGAGTTGTACCCTGTAAAGCCTGTGCAGCGCTTGTTACGGGTCGGTTCTCAAAAACATCTGAATCAACTGTACTGATGGCCGATGTTATACTGTTCCTTTTTTGGGTAGCATACCCTACAATAACAACCTCCTGTAAAGAGTTTATTTCTTCCTTAAGTACAAAATCTATTGTATTTCTTCCATTTACCTGCTGTTCCTGAGTCGCATAACCTATAAAGGATACAACAAGTACTGCATCATCTGGTGCTTTTATGGTATAAACTCCATTTAAATCACTCACGACAGCATTAGTAGTGCCTTTTACAGCTACTGTTGCTCCAATAACAGTTTCGTTAGTTGTAGAATCTGATATAACACCGGTAATGGTGGTTTGCGCATACATACCTGTGTTAAAAATTAAGGCAATGAGTATGGCAAGTTTTAATCCGGTTCGTTTTTCGATCCGGGAAAACAGTCTGCTTTTTTCGTGTTTTCTCATAATTTCATACTTATGTGTTAGTTGTTTATCGGTAAGGGTATGATTATTTTACAAAAGCTTTTACCAGCAGTACAGGTATATCGCTTAAATTTTTAATTGTGTAACTCTGTGCCGCAGCAGGTACTACAAATGTTTCGGCATAATTAAAAATCTGTGAAACACCATTTTGTGTAGTAATTTCTATTTTTGAGCCTTCCACTAACATCCATACATGACATTTGTTGTTAGTGTTTATTGTAACCTCGTGTGTGATATTATAGCGGTAAACATCATAAAAATGATCCTTATGTGTAGGCAAATGCTCTATTGTATAACTATCATGTTGTTCTATAACATATGGTTTGGATATCAGTTCTTTTTCAACCGTATCACCGCTTCTGTTAAAGTTGACATTTGCCATTCCCCTGTCAATATTTATAGGACGTGGTTTACCATCCAAATCAAGACGAAGCCAGTCATACATCTTAAATGTGAAGATATAGGGTGCGCTACTTATTTCAAGTACCATATTATTACTGCCCGAAGCATGTATGGTTCCGTGCGGAATTAAGAAAAGGTCATGTTTGTTTGCCTCGAATTTTTGGATATATCTGTCTACATCCAACTCTATTGATTTTTCCTGACTGTATTTTAATGCCTGTTCAAAATCCAGAGGTTCAACACCATCTTTAAATCCTAAATAAACTTCGGCATCATCTTTACAGTCAAGAATATAATAAGTCTCATCCTGAGTAAATGGCATGCCGAATTCCTGTTTTATATATTGTGGAGAAGGGTGGCATTGAATTGATAAATTTCCTCCGTCAAAAGTATCCAGGAAATCAAATCGTATGGGGAAGTCATGTTTAAAGGTTTCGGCACAATCTCCAAGAATGTTTTTGTAGTTATTAAACATTATAGTGTCAAACGAAACTTCAAGAATAAAACCATCACTTTCAAGTAACAATCCGTTCTCAAGAACCATCAGCTCAAAAGACCATGCAAGATTTTCAACATTACTGTTAACGCCTTCAAGATGGTCTTTCATCCAACTGCCTCCCCAGGCACCCGGTTCAAACCAAGGTCTTGGCCTGAAAACATTAGATGCCATGGCAGTAAGTCCGGCTCTCAAGTCTTCTCCTTTCATAAAAAGAATAGTCTCCGGCCTTTGTCCGTCAATAATAATATCTATGTTAGGTAGTAAATGTTCTTTATGCTTATTAAGAACCACCCAATCAATAAAAAAGAACCTTTTGTAAGTGCTTTTGTTATCGGTAAGAACTTCCATTCCTAAATTACCTGCCCTTCCTGCCCTGGCTCTGAACTGAAGTTCATTTTTAGGAAGGTCTATATATAATATGGGAGCATCCCAACCTGTTAATGCGGCACCGGGCCCAACAACAATATTAATATCTACCGATGGGTCCTTAACTATCTTAGAAAGTTTGTCTTTATCAAACCAGTCTGATAATGTTTTGTCGGTAATCTTACCAAACAAAGGGTCATCACCACCCAGATAAGGCTCTAACATTCCATTAATCTCATCAGCCGGCTTCATAGCAGCATCAACATGAAACCATCTTGCACTTTTACCTATTTGAGCCAGTTCTCTATCTATAGATTTTATAATATCATCCCAAAATATCCCCTGATAGCCATCTATAACAACACTTGAAGATTGTGATATAAATTGAGCAAGATTTTCATAACCCGTTTTAATTTTACTTTTTCCAATATTAAAAGCCGGATAGGCATCATAGGCTATTTCACTACTTTCCTCTTTCTTTTCAGGTATTAAAAACTGTTCTGTTTTTCTTACTATTTTATTTTTTGATATTTCTTTTTCCTGCTTGTTTTTAACGTATGCTACAGCCCCAATTATTGCTGCCTTATCCCAAAGTTCACAAATTTTTACATCTAAACTATTCTCTAAATTCAGCTTACCTAAAAACTTATCCATAAATAAAGGCGCTGCCTTAGCTATACCACCTCCTAAAACTATTCGTTCGGGTTTAAATGAGTCTACCCAAGGCTTCATAAAATCTGCGAAATTCTCTGCAAATAAATCAAATAAACCAAGGGCTTTCAGATCATTCTCATTCGCCAGTTTGGCAATAGCCTCCACACTGGCAATATTTTCATTATTTATGTCATTCCACTGTTGAACAAACCAGCGTGTAGAGAAAAAGTCGTCAGCAATACCATCTTTAAAAGGAATATTATACAGATAGCCATTTGTAGGAACACCTTCCCCAACTCCATCCTGCATCTCCCCTTCTATAAGAAATGTGCTGCCAAAACCTGTACCCAGTGTCATGATTATACTTTTTGCACTGTTAATGGCTGCGCCGCTTACATATTCACCAATTGCAAAACTCTCCGCATCATTAATAAAATAAACAGGTGTCCCGCCAGCAATTTTTTGTAATTCCTGTTTAACATTAAGCCCAAATAAGGCTTCATATTTTTTAACACCGTAAATTTTAGAAATACCATTTTCATAATCGAAGGGTCCTGGCATGGCCACACCAACACCTGCTATACTTTCAAAATTGCTCACATTAGAGTTACTCATTACAATTGAAAAGAGTTCCTCGCAGCATTTAAAAAATTCTGAACATGAACTGTTAGAGTCATGAGCAGCCTTATGATAAGATTCTTTTATTAATTCTCCGGTTTTTGCATTTACCAATGCTCCGGAGATATGAGAACCACCTACATCGATACCTAAATAATAAAGTGACATATAATTTAATTTAAAAATACACATATGTACATATGTATGTACAATAACGTTATAGCAAATTAAAGAAAAGCATTTATGATAACAAAATAATAACTTAATTTTTGTTAAAAATTAATTACCTTTGTCTATATAAAAAGCAGAAAAAACAGCATAAAGTTTCTATTTATAAAGTTTAATGCTGATAATAATGATAATTTAAAAAATAAATAATTATTAAATAATTAACATAATAAATGAAGATATCATTAGATTATAATAGTCCAATACCATTACATATTCAAATTGAAGAACAAATTAGAGAGGCTATAAAAGCTGATGAATATCAAAACGGCGCTAAAATGCCAAATGAAGTTAGTTTGTCTAAACAATTAGGCATATCAAGAAGTACACTAAGACAATCTATTAACAAATTAGTTTATGAGGGATTACTAACTCGTAAAAAAGGGGTTGGTACTTTTGTCAAAAAAGCTGCAATAAGTTCTAAAGCACAAAACTGGTTAAGTTTTTCTCAGGAAATGAAAGCTTTAGGAATCATACCAAAAAATTATGAACTTCATGTTAGCTGGGTAAAAGCCAATAAAGAGCTTAGTCTGTTTTTTAATCTAGAAGAAAATGCAAGAATACTAAAGCTTGAACGCTTAAGAGGAAATACAGATATTCCGTTCGTATATTTTGTATCTTATTTTAATCCTCGTATAGGGTTAACCGGAAATGAAGACTTCTCTAAACCTCTTTATGATATTCTGGCTCATTATAATTCTATAGCTAAGCTATCTAAAGAAGAAATAAGTGCTGTAAAAGCTGATACTTTCTTCGCTAAAAAACTGGAAATACAGGAAGGAGACCCTATTCTTAGAAGAAAACGTTTTGTTTTCGACCCGGGAAACAGGCCCTTAGAGTGGAACGATGGTTATTACCGCGCTGATAGCTTTACCTACACACTGGAATTTGACCGTGAGGTTTGATTCAAAAAATAAAGGTTATTATTGTTAGTTAATTTAAAAAATTAATCTCCATAGAGAAATCTATAGTGTGACAGAGTCTCTGCTAACCTTTATTTAAATCTCAAAACTAAAACCTTTTTCTGTTAGTTTATCATATATTTTTTGATCAAACTCATACAATTTGGCGGCCCTATGAGAAACTTTCTTTTGTTTCTCATTCAATTCAACAAGTAACTTCATTTTAAGTATTTTTCTTCTGAAGTTGGATTTATCCATCTCAATACCTAAAATTTCTTCATATAAGCGCATTAGTTCCAAAAGCGTAAATTTATCGGGTAAAAGATTAAAACCTATCGGAGCCTGCCTTACGCGGTTACGCAGGCATTCTATACTGTAATCAAGTATGGCATTATGGTCATAAATAAGATTTGGTATTTCATTTATCTTATACCATTTTGCATCGGAAGCTGTAAAACCTGGCTGAATAGTATAATCATCACGCATTATTAATGCAAAATAACCTATGGTTATTACCCTGCCTAAAGGAAAACGATTTGGCTGACCAAACGCTTTCAACTGTTCCAAATAAACATTGTTAAGACCTGTCAGGTCAGCAAGAAGTCTTTGGGCAGCACTATCAATACTTTCCTTTTCTCTTATCCATCCCCCAGGTAAACCCCACTCCCCTTTACGTATACCAACACCATGTTGAACAAGAAGCACCTCAAGTCCATTTTTATTAAAACCAAATATTACACAGTCAATTGTAATGGAATTCATTACAGACTTTTGCGTGGTTTTTCCCGACTCTTTATTAATCTTTTTTTCCACTTTGCAAATCATTTAAGGTGTTATGACTGGTTATTTTAAGAGGCTTTACTTAAAATATAATCAGATTAATGATTAGTGTTTTTTATTTGGTCTATCATTGTTTTAACAGAAATGGCTGTTTCCGTCAAAGAATTGTAGTCTTTATTTGTAAGTATATTTTTAGTAATAAGTTTACTTCCTAACCCTATAGCAGATACACCGCTTTTAAACCATAAAGTAATATTATCTTGATTAGTTTCCACACCCCCTGTTACTATAAAATCAATAGTAGTAAAGAGAGGACGTATTGCCTCAACAAACCCCGGCCCCAATACATTTCCAGGAAATAGCTTTATAATTGTACAGCCAGCAGCTGCGGCAAGATGAATTTCCCTTGGCGTCATACATCCGGGAAAGTATGGAACTTTTGCTTTTACTGCTGCGTTATTAACTGATTCATCAAAAAAAGGACTTACCAAAAAATCTGCTCCAAGCTCAATAAATAAATTGGCTTCATCGGCATTGGTTACTGTACCAACACCAATAAGGAGGTCAGACATTGAACTATCACGCTCCTTTATTATAGCCTGCAGATTTTTTATTGCATTTTTTTCCCTGTTGGTAAACTCTATTATTGAAATATTTGCTTTAAATAAAGCTTTTGTAACTGCAATACAAACCTCGGTATCGTCATGATAAAACAAGGGAAGTATACCCTCACTTTTTATACGATTATGTATAATTTCTTTATCTCGCATTGCTTAAAATTCTTTTAATCTGCTCAACTGATTGATTTGTTGCATCTCCGGATTCAGCAAGTTTACCTACTGCTGCTGCTGCAGCAAAATTAATTATATCCTGAGAAGGAAGGTTATTACATATACCGTAAATAAGCCCTGCCATAAAACAATCACCACTCCCTACACTGTCAGTAACAGATATGTTTTCAAAAATATTTGAGGTGAAAAAAGTATCTTCTTTTTGCAATACGCCAAAATAAGACTCTTTTAACCTATAGGTAAGAGCAACTGTATGAACCTTTTGATACTTTTTCTGTATTCTTTCTATACTTATTACTGCCGCTTCGTTCAATTTCTCGTTAGAAACATTTTTACTTTCAGTAAGATGTGCCGGTATTCCTAAAAGACTCTCTACAGCCCAAATGTTTCCCATTATTACATTACAGTCACTAACTAAATCAGGCATTATTTTATCGGGCAACTCACCATACTTCCATAATTTGTTTCTGTAATTAAGGTCTACGGATATTGTTATACCTTTTGCAGATGCGACAGTGACAGCTTCTTTACAAATGAGGGCAATATTTTTATTAAGAGCAGGGCTAATGGCACTAAAATGAAACCATGTACAGTCTTCAAAAACTCTATCCCAATCAATAGTGCCGGGTGTTAATTGTGAAAAGGAGGAGAAATCCCTGTCATATACTACTCCATTATTTTTAACTTCAGTTCCATAAGGCAGATAATATATTCCCAACCTATTCCCCGAATAGAAAACTTCGTCAGTGTTAATTCCTCTGTGTCTGATCTGATTGCCTATATCCTTCCCAATATAATTATCCGGTAAGGCTGTCAGGTAATTTACAGGAATATCCCATAATGCCAATGCGGTTGCAACATTCAGTTCTGCCCCTCCTATATAATAAGGAATAGACGAATCAGAAACCCAATTTTCTTTTAAGGCAAAACGAAGCAATACTTCTCCAAAGCAGCATATCCTATGGTTTTGTAAAAGAGTAATTTCATCCAAATTTTTAGAATATTTTTATTAAGACAGCTATTTTAATTAAGTACAGCCTACTCTTCAAAAATAAAATATTTAAAACAGCTATACTTACAAGAGCTATCTAAACTTACGAATACGTTTTAGCTGAAATATTTGTAATAAATAACCTTTCTTGAATTTTAAAGGTAATATTGAATATTGAAAAAAGATTATAAACCAATATTTTATCTATGGATATTTTAGACTCTTTCTCCTTAAAGGATAAAGTTATAGTCGTAACAGGTGGAACCGGTGTTTTGGGCGAATCCTTTATAGAGGCAATTGCACAGGCCGGAGGAAAAATAGCCGTTTTGGGGCGTAATAAAGAAAAGGCTGATTCAAGAGTAAAACTGGCTGCTAAATATGGAGCAGAAGCTATTGCTGTAATAGCAGATGTGCTTGATGAAACAGATGTTATAAAGGCCAGAGATATTATATTAACTCACTTTGGAACAATTGATGGTTTGGTAAATGCTGCAGGAGGTAATATTCCTGGAGCAACTTTTGAACCAAATCAAAATCTTTTCGACTCAAAAGTGTCAGACACCATAAAAGCAATCGAACTGAACCTTTATGGTACTATAATACCAACGCACGTTTTTGGACAAATAATAGCGGAAAAAGGTAAAGGTGCAATTATAAATATTTCTTCTCTTGCTGCCAGTAGAGCTATTACCCGTGTTTTAGGTTATACTGTAGCAAAACATGGTATAGACGGCTATACCAAATGGATGGCTACAGAGCTCTCACTACGTTACGGTGATAAGGTGCGTGTTAATGCTATTGCCCCCGGCGTATTTCTTACTGAACAAAACCGTACTCTTTTAACGAATACAGATGGAAGCTTTACTTCCCGTGCAAAAAAATTTGCTGACAATACTCCTTATTCACGACTTGGTAATCCTAAAGAACTACAGGGCACCTTAGTGTATTTGTTAAGTGATGCTTCCGCCTTTGTTAATGGTGAAACAGTTTTTGTTGATGGCGGCTTTAATGCCTGGTGTGGCGTATAATTATGTTGATTTATGAATACTTATAAAAATAAACTTGAACAGACCTGGCGATGGTATGGACCTGATGATACCGTTAGCCTTCAGGATATAAAACAGGCTGGGGCCACAGGAATAGTGTCTGCCCTGCATCATGTTCCCCATGGTGAGATTTGGACTGTCGTAGAAATTCAAAAAAGAAAAAAACAAATTGAGGATGCAGGCTTAACCTGGTCTGTAGTAGAAAGTGTTCCTGTCCACGAAGCCATAAAAACACGTAGTAAAGATGCAAAAATATATCTGGAAAATTATAAAGCATCCCTAAAAAACCTGAGTACATGTGGCTTAAAAACTGTATGCTATAATTTTATGCCTGTGTTAGACTGGACTCGCACAAAACTCGACCTGGAACTCAAAAACGGAGCAAAAGCTCTTTACTTTGAATGGGCTTCAGTTGCTTACTTTGATATTTACCTTCTTAAACGAAAAGACGCTGAAAAAGACTATTCTGATGTTGTTTTAGAACAGGCAGAAAAAATAAAAGACACTATTAGTATACAAGAAAGTAACACTTTAAAAGAGATTATTCTTATGGGAGTACCCGGGGAAAGTAGTACTACCCTTGAGAGCTTACAGCAAAGTATAGAAATCTATCAGTCAATAGGTCATAAGGGATTAAGGGAAAATCTTGTTTTTTTCCTTAAATCAATTGCTGATGTTTGCAAAAAGGAAGGAATAAAGATGACAATTCATCCGGATGACCCTCCATACCCTATATTGGGACTGCCGAGAATTGTAAGCAATAAAGATGATTTTGAATATATAATTAATGAGGTCAAGGATGATTTTAATGGGGTATGTTTTTGCACCGGCTCGTTAGGGGCAGGTAGTCATAATGATATTCCTGAAATATTTGAAACCGTAAAACACAGGGTATATTTTATACATCTAAGAAATGTGAAAAAGGATAAGTTAGGTAATTTTTATGAAGCAAATCATTTAGATGGTGATGTCAATATGTATAAAATAATGAAAGCTATCCTAGAAGAAAATAATAACCGCTCTGTACCCATACCTTTCAGACCCGATCACGGACATCAGATACTAGATGACCTTAACAAAACATCACATCCGGGCTATTCTGCCATTGGCAGGTTAAAAGGGTTGGCAGAACTTCGAGGTCTAGAATTAGGGATTACCGGACAATAATATTAAAATTACACTATGTCTTTCTTTTTAAAAGATAATTTTATTCTTGAATCTGATATTGCAGAGCAGTTATACTTTAACTATGCTCAAAATCAGCCTATAATAGATTATCATTCCCACCTCTCCCCCTCTGCGGTTGCTAATAATATAAACTTTGAAAATATAACCGATGCATGGCTAAAAGGAGATCATTATAAATGGAGAGCCATGAGGGCTTTGGGTATTGAGGAAGAGTATATAACCGGTAATGCCTCAGATTATGAAAAATTCTCAAAATGGGCACAAACAGTGCCTTATACCATAAGAAATCCATTGTTTCACTGGACACATATGGAACTTAAAAATCCCTTTGGTATAACGGAACTTTTAAATCAGGACACTGCCCGTAAAATTTACGATACAACTTCCGAAAAACTTCAATCACAGGCTTTTTCTCCAAAAGGATTACTAAACAATTTTAATGTGGAGATGGTTGGTACTACAGATGATCCTCTTGATTCACTTGAAGCTCACCTTAAAATCCGTCAGGATAATTCGAAGGTCAAGGTACTGCCTACTTTTCGTCCGGACCGGATATTTACTATTGATTCCGGAAATAAATTCAGAACCTATGTACACAAATTAGGTGAACTTACTCATATAGATATAACAGATTTAGAATCTTTACTACAAGCATTTAAAATAAGAATCAATTATTTTAATGATGCCGGATGTGTATCTTCAGATCACGGACTAAGTGCCATACCTCACAAAGGAAAGAACAGCAAAACTGATATTGAGAAAATATTTAAAGAGGTTTTAAACGGTAATGACAGTAAAGCTAAAGAAATAAAAGAAAGTTTTACCTATTTTATGCTGGTTGAATTCTGCAAAATGTATCATGAAAAAGGATGGGTACAGCAATTTCATTTAGGAGCTTTAAGAAATAGTAATGCATACAAAGTTTCGGTTTTAGGCCGTGATACCGGTTTTGATTCCGTAGGAGATTATAAGCAGGCCGAAACATTATCTACATTACTAAACGAATTGGAATCTGATAATAAATTATCTAAAACCATATTATACAACCTTAACCCGGCAGACAATACAGTATTTGCAACAATGACAGGAAACTTTCAGGGAGAAGGTGTGAGAGGGAAAGTTCAATACGGATCAGGCTGGTGGTTTTTAGACCAGCTTGACGGAATGACAAATCAGATGAATGCTCTGTCAAATCAAGGGTTAATAAGTACTTTTATAGGTATGCTTACAGATTCACGAAGTTTCCTTTCCTATTCACGCCACGAATATTTCAGAAGATTACTTTGCAACCTTTTTGCCGAAGATATCAGAAAAGGATACCTGCCTAATGATGTTAACTGGATAGGATCTATAATTTCCGATATCTGCTACCACAATGCAAAAAAATACTTTAACCTTAACCAAAGTTAATATAGATGAATAAAACAAAACTCATAAATAATATTGGTAATTATCGTTGGACAATTTGTACACTGCTCTTTTTTGGTACAACCATAAACTATTTAGACAGGCAGGTACTAAGTTTATTACATCCGATTCTTGAAGAAGAACTGAAATGGACCAATACTGATTATGGGTTGATTACCGCCGTTTTTCAACTTACTTATGGTTTGTTTACCCTACTCTCCGGTAGGCTTATAGATAAGATAGGCACAAAAAAAGGATATGCCATAGCTTTAATAGTGTGGTCTATAGGAGCGATACTACATGCTTTTGCAATTCCTATAGGTAAGGGAACTTCAGATCTTTTAGGAATATTGGGAATTACAGGTATTTCTGTATCGGTAGCAGGCTTCATCATAGCAAGGGCAATACTTGCAATTGGTGAATCGGCCAATTTCCCTGCCGCCATTAAGGCTACAGCAGAATATTTCCCTAAAAAAGAAAGGTCGCTGGCTACAGGTATATTTAACTCCGGATCAAATATAGGGGCTATTCTGGCACCACTTACTGTGCCCTGGATAGCTTATCACCTAGGTTGGGAAAGTTCATTTATTATAATAGGATCTTTAGGTTTTGTATGGCTTGTTTTCTGGTGGATCTATTATGATGAGCCTTCAAAACAAAAAAGGTTAACGGCTCAGGAATATGAATATATAACAGAAGATAGTGAAGTTAACATTATAAATCCTGAAGAAATAAAGGAAACTAAAACTTCATGGTTTAAACTATTGGCTTTTAGAGAAACATGGGCTTTTACATTGGGTAAGTTTTTTACAGACGGGGTATGGTGGTTCCTGCTATTTTGGCTTCCCTCCTATCTAACTTCACAGTTTGGGTTGAAAAACACCGATATTACCCTTCCTTTGGCCGTGTTATACAGCATGACCATGGTAGGTAGTATTTGCGGCGGATGGTTTCCGTTATATTTTATAAAAAAAGGGTATGATACCGCACCCGCAAGGCGAAAAGCAATGTTTTTCATAGCTCTTATACCTCTGGTTGTGCTATTAGTTCAGCCACTGGGAGAAATAACATTCTGGATTCCGGTGCTTTTAATAGGAACGTGTGCCTCTGCACACCAGGCATGGTCCGCAAACCTGTACTCAACAGCATCTGATATGTTTCCTAAATCTGCAATAGCCAGCGTAATCGGTATAGGCACTATGGCAGGCAGCATCGGGGGAGCTTTAACATCCTTTCTTGTAGGTAAGCTTTTTGATGCCTATAAAGCTTCGGGAGACCTGACTATGGGATACACAATAGTATTCACTTTTTGTGCGATTGCCTATCTGTTTGCATGGTTCATAATGAAACTTTTGGTGCCTAAAATAAAATAAATACTTATTGCAGGGTTGTAGAGTTTCTTATACTTATTGAGGTATCAAGCAGTATGGTTTCATATATTGACGCCCTTTTTGCATTTGATTCGCATTCTATAAGCTCCATAAGTTTTTTAAGTGCCATATACCCCATATCTTTTGCCGGCTGCCTTATAGCAGAAAGTGAAGGATTAAGTGAAAAAGCAATATCTGTATTTGCAAAACCTATTACGGCAATTTCTTCCGGTACTTTTATTTTTAATTTTGCTAAAATACCCAAGCTTCTGGTAGTTATAACATCTGTAGCACCAAATATAGCATTAGGTGCTATATTTTGCTCTCTTAACTCCAATATGGAGTTACTTATTTTAGCATCCATTTCATCGGTGTTTTCGAGACTACAAAAAACCATGTATCGGGGATTAATTGGTATGTCTAAATTCTTTAATGCTTTTTTAAAACCCTGAATTCTTTGATTATTATCACCAAATTTATCTCCTGTTATAAATAATATTCTTTTTCTGTTAATGTCTATAAGGTGCTGGGTGGCCTCTAATGCTCCTTTATATTCATTGACTCCAATCTTGGTTGTTTTAATTTCAGGATTTAATCTGTCAAACAAGACAACCGGGCAGTGCTTTTCATTAATAAGGTTAATATAATCAGAATTAGATGTTTCGCTAACAGGAGATAATAAAATACCATCAACACCTTTAGAGATTAACGAGTCTAAACAAGCTTTCTCATTGGCCACATTTTCATAACTCTGCATTATAATAATATCACAGCCTACCTCATTGGAAGCCTTATGAATACCATCTAATACCTGTGCCAAAAAAGTACTACTGAAAAAAGAGTTTACAATTACACCAATTGAGTTTGTATGCCCTATTTTAAGGCTCTTTGCTAACCTGTTAGGCCTGTAATTATGCTGGTTAGCATAATCTATTATTATTTTTCTTGTCTCGGCACTTATTTCATAGCTGTTATTTAAAGCTTTAGAGATAGTTGAAACAGAGAAATTAAGTGCTTTTGCAATATCTTTTATTGTAATATTAGCCATTTATAATTGTGTTAATTAATTGGTAAGGCAATTATAATAATTTAAAATAAAATATCAATCAATAATCTATTTATCTAAATAAATTACAAATTTTTTATCAATATAAAAAATTAAACCTGCAACAGTAGCTGTCGCAGGTTTAAACTCAACTTAACACAAACTAATTTAATTATATCCCGGATTCTGATAATTTTGTGTATTTCCTTCCATAGCATCAAGCTGACCCTGAGGAATTGGTCGTAAATAAAGGTAAGGTTCAATATTACGCTGAATTGTTTGTGGTGTATGATCGCCAATACCTGAGCCACAAATAGTATAGGTTGAAGCCAACTCTCCCCATTTTTGTGTACGCACAAGATCAAACCAACGATAACCCTCTCCATAAAATTCACGAGAACGCTCGGCAAGAATATAGTTAATATCAATATTTGTTGGTGTTGCAGCTACCATAGCAGCACTATTGTCTTCATTCTTAACCATATTGCCATTGTTATCCCAACGCCACATACCTGCACGTGCACGAATAACATTTATTAAATCATAAGCTGTTTTACCGCCCTGTGGCGCTGCTCCTTTTACATTGGCTTCTGCCGCTATAAAATATAGTTCAGAGAATTTAGCCACATTAAACGGACGTGTACTCGCTGCATTTGGCTGCCCCAGTCCACTACCATTATCGGTACGGTAAGTTCCCAATTTCCATAAGCCCGGATAGGCAAGCCTACTTATTCCTTGTGGCGATATTACATAGTCTGCCCTTCCCGGTAAAACACCGGCACCAATATTACTCTTGTATACAGAGTTTGAATAATCGATAGCTTCAGCAGGTTCTTCGTTTAAGAAAGTTAATATGGCATCACCCGGGTAAACCTCCATATTATTAGCATTATATAAGAATGCATTGGATACTCCTCCTTTAGGCCAGTTACCACGATAAACAGTGGTAAAGGTTCCATCGTATCTTGAGTCATTTGTCTTATCTGCAAATGTATTGGTTACTACATCTATAGTAGGACACATACGCGTCCAAGGGCGTCCAAGGGCCTGAGAAGCTTCACGTTGTACCGAACTTATAAGATTTTCTTGAGCCATATCGGCCGCACTTCTAAGATTCGTATAATTCCATGTCATCATCCAGCCTGCAAAATTATCAGGAGCTGCACCATTACTGTAAGTTAAACTGGCACCATTATAAAATTCACTTGCTTCAGTATGGTCAGCATATAATAATATTTCGTTATTACGGTCGTTAGAACCCAAATTAACATCATAATATGTTTGCTGTAAAGCAAATGGCCCCGGATTATCTATAGCTTCCACAGCAATATCATAAGCCTGCTGATAATACCACTGTGCACTTTGTCCGTCAGGATCTACCCTTGATGTATCAGGATAAGTTGGAATACCGTTAGGATTTTCCAGCCACCACGCATATGTTAAGTATGCTTTTGCAAGATACAGTCGAGCTAAAGTTTTTGTAGCACCTCCGGTTACACGTCCGGCTTCAGGTAAATCGTTAATCGCTGTTATTAGGTCCGGGAATATTACTTTAGTATATACTTCGGGAACTGTATTACGCACGGATGTCCTTACCGGATTTGTATTGAACCTTAACTCTCCTGCTCCTAAGTCTAATGGTACACCACCAAATGTTTGTACCAGCATAAAATAATCAAATGCCCGAAAGAACCTTGCTTCCGATATAAGTGCTTCAGGTATTGTACCTACTTCCGTAGCATTTTCTATTATACCATTTGCAGTATTAATATTAGGAAAAGCGGCATTCCATAAAACATCTGCACGGCTTGTAACACTGGTTACCTGTCCTACACCCGAAAGATCCATATCTTTAAAGTTGGCATCTGCACTTTGGGCGTATGTTACCTCATCCGTTCCTGTAAGACAACTGTTGTAGTAATATGCCTGTCCGTATATATACCTTAAATGTGCATACATTGATGTTAAACCTCCGTAAACTCCTTCTTCAGTTTTAAAATAATCAGGAGTATAAATACTGCGAGGCTGTTCATCTAAAATTTCATCACTACATCCCATAAACAGTATGGCTGTAAAAAGGGTAGTTGCTATAATTTTTATTTTTAAATTTTTCATAATTGATTTTTAGAATGTTAGATTTAAACCAAACATAAAAGTACGTGTCGCAGGTGTATTTGTACCTACTGTAAGTAACCTTCTCTGATAACTGGTAGTTACGGCTGCGTTTTGATCTCCATATGAGTTAGGTTCAGGATCAAGACCAGTTTCCTTGTGATAAGGAGAGTATAATACAAATGCATTCTGTACCGTAGTATAAAGCCTTAATTTGTCTATTCCGGCCTTTTTAATAAAGTCCTGATTAAAGGTATAGCCAAGGCTAATGGTTCTGATTTTTACATAAGAAGCATCAAAATAACCTAATGTACTTCCGTATTTCGGATTATCTCCGCTTGTTATACCTCCTGGTTTAGGATATTTAGCTCCTGTATTTTCTGGAGTCCAGTAATCAACATCAACGTTACCTCTACGACCGTTAAGCATATTTAAGTATCCTGAAGAACCGTAAAGCGTACTTATAAGTATACCTCCGCTCTGGAAACCTCCCACTATACCAAAATCAAAATTCTTATAATTTACATTAGTATTGAAACCTCCCTGAAAATCAGGATTAACATCCAAAACCTGACGATCATCCGGGCCAATAGCTCTTGTTGGAGTACCATCTTCATTATAATCACCGGTATATTCTACCCTAATCATACCTACATTTCCTCCCGGCTCTAATATATCCAGATAAGGGTCTCCCTCCTGCCATAGTCCTAGTTTATTGTAATCATAAATAACGTTTATGGGTTGACCCACAAACCACCAGTTAGCCTCGTCTTCCTGCTGTCCCGATGCTAATGCTGTCAGCTTATTTTTATTAGAGTAAAGGTTAAAACCTGCACTCCATGTTACTCCACTAGGATTATCTAATATCACACCATTAAGAGAAAGCTCAAAACCTTTATTTTGCGTTTCACCAATATTAGCCGTGTAGCTACCTACTCCTGATGTTGGCGGTAAATTAACACCTAACAGTACATTATTTGTATTTTGTACATAATATTCTAAAGTTCCTGATAAACGATTATTAAATAATCCGAAATCAAGTCCGTAGTTCCATGTTTTTGAGAACTCCCAACCAAGATTAGGGTTTGGAAGTTCGGACACATAATATCCCGTCACAAAATCACCTCCAAAATTGTACGGTCTTGTACTTAATAATCCTAAAGTCTTGTATGGATCAACAGCCTGGTTTGAAGTTTCACCATAGCCTATCCTAAATTTTAAAAGACTGATCTCATCCACTCCATCCATAAAGGATTCATTAGCAATATTCCATCCTGCAGAAACAGCCGGATAAGAATGCCATTGATGCCCAGGAGCAAGTCTTGAAGAGGCATCTGATCTGAAAGTAGCGCTTACCATATAACGATCGTCATAAGAATACATTAAACGCCCCATATAAGAAACTAATCCACTCTTCTGATAGCTCTGATTAGCAGGGTTAATGGTTATTTCTCCCTGAGCCTGTCCTAAATTAAAAAACTGAAAAGCATCTGAAGGTATTTCTCTTGCTGAAATCGAAGAGCTATTAAAGAAATTTTCCTGTGCCGAGTAAAGAGCAACTGCATTTATTGTATGTTTCTCAGCAAAAGTACGGTCATAACTAATTATGTTTTCAACTGCCCAGTTACTATTAAAAGAATTATTAACAGTAGCTGTAGAAGGTGTATCAGGATTTGTGCTGAACACTCCCTGTCCTGTATAGGTTCCTCCTGTACTCATACGGATGTTTCCTCCTAAATTTAATCTGTATTTTAACCCTTCAACTCCCGGAATTTTTACTTCTCCATATACTGTATTATAAGAGGCAAAGGCTTTTGTCTGATCTAAAAATCTGTCATCCAGATTATTCATTATATCCCTTGAATATACCCATTGCTCATCTAACGGCATTCTTACTGTTCTTCTCCATGAACCGTCTTCATTATAAGGGTTTGCCAATGGTGACATACTTATAACACCGTAAGTACCTAAAGTACTACCATTAGTAACTGAATAATTGTTATTTGTATTAAAGCCAACTCTTACATAATTACCTATTTGCTGATCCAAAGAACTAACCAGTGAAAAACGCTCATAATCCTGAAGAGGTATAACACCTTCATCTTTATAATATGTTGTACTAAAGCTATAGCTGCCGGTAGTAGATCCGCCCGATACATTAAAGTGATGGTTTTGTACACTCCCTGTTCTGTAAAACAAATCCTGCCAATCGGTATTTACATCATCAGATTCGTCAATTCCGTTTGAGAACATTCCTGCATCAGCACGTAATTTTGCATATTTGGCTCCGTCCATCATTGGATAATCTGAAAATACATTTCTTACACCATAGTAGGAGTTATAAGAGAATTTTGCCTTTTGGCCCAAAGTTCCTTTATTGGTAGTAATTAAAATTACACCATTAGCACCCCTTGAACCATAAATTGCTGTAGCAGATGCATCTTTAAGTACATCTATACTTTTAATATCATCTGTGCTTATATCTGTTAACGAGCCCGGAAAAGGAATACCATCTAATACAATAAGAGGGTCATTACTCGCAGTAAGAGAACGTGCACCTCTTATACGAATCTGCATAGATGCTCCGGGCTGCGATGAGGTCTGATTGATTTCAACCCCCGCAAGGCGGCCTTGTAGAGCCTGTGTTATGTTAGGTGCCGGTACTTCTCTTATATCGTCTCCTTTAATTGATATAACAGACCCTGTTACAGCTTCTTTGCGCTGCGTACCATAACCTACAACAACAACCTCGTTAAGAACCTGTGCCTCTTCCTGTAATACTACATTTATAGTATTACCGGTAACAGTAATTTCCTGCGACTGGTATCCTATAAATGAAAACTGTAATACAGCATTTAAGGGTGCCGATATAGTATAATTACCGTCCAGATCTGTTGCTACAGAGTTTGTTGTCCCCTTAACTGCAACCAGAGCACCCGGTATACCCATACCATCATCTCCCGAAGTAACTGTACCACTTATGTTCATATCCTGAGACCAGCACAAGTGCGTACTAAAGACTAACGCCAAAACCAATAAAAGGCGATGGGATTTAATTGATACTTTGTAGAGTTTTTTCATAATAGTTAGTAGTTGGTTATTAATAATATTTGTGTTTACTTTTTCTTGTATTGATCAAACAATCATAACTAAATCGATTTCGTGAAGAAGGTGTAAGCCACCCTTAATTTTTTAAGTTATGATGTAAGAACCTATTTTTAAATTATTTAAACCACCTTATGGTGTTATAGACCAAAAGTAAAATTTTCTTATTTTAAGTTAAAAATCTAATACATAAAAGCTACGAATACGTTTTAGTTAAAAATTCAATAAAAACATTATCCTCAAAAAAATAACACCTAATTTGTCAATATTTTATTTTATTCGCGTTAATAGAACAATAATTGAAGTATTGCGCTTAAAACAATATTTATAACATAGGTATAGGTAACCATTTGTGATAACCGATATGAAAATTGTAATTATTGATTGAAAAGCTATTCTAATTTAAGGTCGATATAATAGCTCAATGGTTTTTCAGGTTTTTCCAATTCAACAGGGATAGCCATTTTGGAAAAAGTCTGAAAATAAAGCACGCAAGAATTTCTCCAAATTACAGCTTCCTCTTCCTGCTCCTCAAGTAAATGCTTTACTTTAATAAACCTCTCATCATCAATAAAGGGTTTTAGCTGATTCCATGAAGATTGCATTTCCCTTACTTTATCAACACCACTATAATAATGGAAGCAAATTTCATCCCACAAAGTATTACCTGATTTCAATTTATGATTCCAGCTAACATGATGAAACCATAATAAAAGATTTTCAGGACATGTTTCAAGTGAATTAAACCTGTCCTTTACAGGAGAAAAATATTGCGATACAGCATTAGAACCACCAGTAGTCCTGTCAAACCCAACACCCTCACTATCAGCCCTGTGATAATAGGTGGATTTCCAGTTGGGTTGTGCTGCGGTATCAACCCAGGGGCCTGGTCCCCTATGTGTATTATAAGCCATTATATGGTTCAATCCCAAAGGTGTCATGTAGTCTACTGTAGTTTCCCTTGATTCCAACATCATCTTTTTTACAGGCGCAATAAATTCTTTATTGTTTGAAAAGGTCATACGGATCCAATCCTCCGCTATGGTTTCTGAAGCTGTTTCAGGATTCCATGCCAGCCTTCCCAAACTGTACCAGTTAGATTGCGCAAAAGGATGTCCGCACCAGTTCGCACTATTGCCTATATTAGAAACCCCTGCCATACCCGTAAGTTTTTTAGTGGAGTAATTCCCTTCAATTACTTTTCCTACAGTACTTCCTTCTCCTTTGGCATAAGTATCAGAGTCTAATGTTTCTTCGTACAAAGTGGAAAGGAAAACCAAATGATTAGAAAACCCTAAATATTCCTGTGTAATTTGAAACTCCATCATAAGCGAGGTATTGGGCATAGCACCAAATAGTGGTGAAAAAGGCTCACGTGGCTGAAAATCTATAGGACCGTTTTTTATCTGTATAAGTACATTATCTTTAAACTGGCCGTCAAGAGGTTTAAAACTATTATAAGCCTGAAGCACCCTGTCTTCTTCGGGGTCACTATTATATACAAAAGCCCTCCACATTACAACTCCTTTATAAGGTTCTAATGCCTGTGCCAACATATTAGCCCCATCTGCATGAGTGCGCCCATAGTCCTGAGGTCCTGGCTGCCCTTCAGAATTTGCCTTTACCAAAAAACCTCCAAAATCAGGAATAAGTATATATATTTCTTTTGCTTTAGTTCCCCACCAGTCAATCACTTGTGGATTAAGTGGGTCGGCAGTAGGTAAACCGCCCAGTTTTATTGGTGAAGTAAATGAGACGGATAAATATACCTTTAAACCGTATGGCCTGAAAACATCTGCGAGAGCCTTTACCTTTTCAAGATATTCTTTTGTTAAAATCTTAGGATTGGAGTTTACATTGTTCAGGACAGTAGCATTAATTCCTATAGATGTATTTGCCCTTGCATAATCAGTATATCTTTTATCAACTGTATTGGGTAGCTCGTCCCATTTCCATAAGGAATTACCGGCGTATCCACGCTCAATACTCCCGTCAAGATTATCCCAATGGTTTAAAGCCCTTATATCTAATTTCGGAATTTCAGTAATAGCTAGCTTATCGACTATCTGTTGTGTTTGTATAAGCTTTATAAAATGAAAAACACCATATAAAATACCTATATCTGTATTGGCACTAATTAATGTACAGTTTTTGTTATTAATTTTTACTGATCTGATTATAAAGCCTTCTTTTCCTAATTTATCGTAATTTTTTACAGATACATGCCCTTTGAGCACAGATTCATTTTTTGTAGCCAGTACAATACAGTTATTAGTAATAGAATTCAAAACTTTAGGCTTAGTTCCCAGTAATCCCGAAAAAGCAAGTTTAAGTTCATTTTCCGCTGCTTTTAAAGTTTCAGATTTCCCTGAGATATAATAGCTGGTAAACGCTTTTCCATATTTGTCGAGTAGTGTTTTATTTTCAATTTTTCTGTAGTTAAGCCAAAGGTCATAACCATCATTAGCTTTAAGGATAAAAGGAGATAAAAGAATTAAAATAAATAAAAATCTTCGTGAGAGTTTTGGTGTCATATTTATGTGGTATCGCAATTAAATGTAAACGTGAGTTATTTATCTGGTTTCAGGAGGGCCTAAGTAACTTTTTTTCATACCTCCAAAATCTAATACGATTTTTTGCAGTACAATACCCGGATCTACCATCCATAGCTTTACAGTATGTTTTCCGGGGTTAAGCTCCTTAAATGTGGTTTCTTTAATAATGATATTGTTTGCCACCCAACTGGCCCAGGCCCTCTCTTCTTTCTCTGCATTTATGCTAAGAAGAACAGGTTTGGAGTCATCTACCGAAACAGCGAAGCGTAATCCGCTTTCGGTATTATGGAAGTTAAGTGTTGGGGAAAAATAGATATGTATATTTACCGGCCCGTCTTCATAGCTGTAAAAAGTATATTCCAGACCGGGCCCTCCCGAATAAGGATCCTGTGCAGGAGCCGTTACAGGAAAAGGACTGACTCCTGATGCAGTTCGTCCTATATCCGGGATGATTTTCCATTCAATCCCGTTTGTGTTATTTGCTTTACTGTAATTTTCTGCATTGATGGAAACATAGCCATTCTCTTCATAAAAAATTGTTTTAGTATCCATTACAGCTTGCTCTTTAGACGATTTTACTACCTCAGTAATCTCTATAAAAGGCTTAATTTGAAAATCAGATGAAACATATGATACTGATGGCATAATATTATTTTTAGGATCAAACCAGGAAGTATAACCTATATGTGTCTGATCCATAAAATGATTCCATTTACCTCCGGACAACTCTTTATTATATTGCTTAGAAATAAGGGAATCTTTTATAAACAGTTCTTTCACTAAATCTGCATAAACATTAGCTTTTACATTGTTTTGAGCAGCATACTTTTCATTCAGGGCAACACCTATATACATTCTATGCAAATTTTCATTGGCTTGTATAAGGTGTAAAACCAACTGATAGTAGGCATCTTTATAGTCCTTCGGCAATTGATTCTCAATTTTTTCCGCTTTATGTAATAACTGTTTGTATTCATTAACTACCGTTAAAGCTTCATCATAGTTTTCAATACTATATGTGTTTTTATCAACCAGTTCAGGTTTTCTTCTTGAAGCCAGCTGACCATATTCTCTAAGGATAATACCTATTTCCTTAGCATAGGTATCTCCAAACTGACCTCTGGCCCACTCTGTATAGTAATCCCTTAAATTATCAGGTGTCCATTTCTCAGGATTCCATGCATAATCCAGAAAAAAAGAAACAGGAAACTCCATTGGTTTTATATCACCCACATTTACAATCCATATCTGTTTTACATTGTATTCCCAAGCCAAATGCATTTGTTCCCATACCCTGGCTATATTATTGGTATTAATCCATTTATAATTTCTTGGTCCGCCCACATAATCAAAATGATAATATATACCATAGCCTCCTTTTCTTTCCTTTTCATTCCTTGCAGGTAATTTCCGGATATTTCCCCAATTATCATCACACAACAATAATGTAACATCATCGGGCACACGCATTCCTTTATCATAATAATCCTGAACCTCTTTATAAAGTGCCCAAACCTGAGGTGTCTCTTCAACCGGTTTCCCCGTCACTTCTTCTATAATATCACGCTGGTCTTTAACTATTCTTTCTAAAAGTGCTGTTGCGGTACCTTCTGTCATTGGCTCATCTCCGTCACCACGCATACCTATGGTTACCAGACTCTCGTGAGACCCCATATTCTCAATACCCTTTCTCCAAAAATCTTTAAGTACTGCCTCATTTTTTGTATAATCCCATGCTCCACTGCCATACCTCTTCCATTCTGCCTGAGCCCTTAGCATTGGTTCATGATGGGAAGTCCCCATAACAATACCCCATTTATCGGCTAATACCGGGTTAAGTTTGTCGTCATCGTTAAAAGCCCTGCCCCACATTGCTGGCCATAAGTAATTAGCTTTATTTCTCAATAGAAGTTCAAATACTTTAGTATAAAACTCATGATTAAACTTTCCGTAGTTCTCTTCCACCCAGCCACTTAATGCGGGAGCTTCATCATTTATAAAAATCCCTCTGTATTTTACCTTAGGGGCATCATTAATGTTTACATCACTCTTTATAAAAATCTGCTCTTTTTTCTTTATCGGTACATCTGCCCACCAATACCAAGGAGAAACCCCCATTTGCTTAGTAAGCTCTAACGCTCCGTAAGCTGCTCCCCGTTTATTACTACCTGCAATAATCAATGCTTTGTCAACGCCCTTAAAAGGACTTTTAACCACCTGAATCATATATCCATCCCACTCTCCTCTTAATGCGGAAAAATCTATTTTTTTATTTTTCTCAAGTTCTTTAAAAAAAGTGCATTTCTCCAGGGTACCTATTATGATTATATTCTTTTCCTTATTAATCTTTGTAAGCTGTTGCGGTCTTTTCCCTGTTACACGTTCAATATCATCTGTAAAAAGGTTTACTGCTATTGACACAAGTGAATCTTCATTCTTATCATAAAATACGGTTGTAGCAGCTTCTGTTGTAACAACCGGAAAATCCATTCCGTTATTAATATCGGTTATAACTTTCTGTGCAACACCATTTAAAGAGACTAAGACTATTAAAAAGGTTATAATTTGTTTCATTATATTTTGACTAATCCCGGTATTTACCGTAAATATTAAATTTTTGTATTTCAATAATACCTTTTAAATTTCTTAATTCTCATATTTTTCTGAAATATAAGCGCAAACGTATTCGTAACTTTCATTTTGTTTCGATAAGAGCACTATAATTATGTTATATTTTTGAAATATGCATTTTATTTCTCTGTCATGAGAAAACAAAAAAATGGATATATACTTCCCAATAAATTACCTTTCAAATTATTCAATTATTAAAAAATGAGATTTAATACACTTTATATATTTCTGTTCTTTTTGTATGTAAATACCGGTTTCTCAGTTTTTGCACAGACTCATCAATATCCGTTTCAGGACTATAACTTAACTTTTGAGGAAAGAGTAAATGACCTTGTTGGCAGGCTAACCCTTGAGGAGAAAGTATCACAAATGCTTAATTCTTCCCCTGCTATTGAACGTCTTGGAATTCCGGCATATGACTGGTGGAATGAAACACTTCACGGTGTGGCACGTACACCCTATAATGTAACAGTATATCCGCAGGCCATAGCCATGGCCGCTACTTTTGATAAAGAAGCCCTTTACACTATGGCAGATTTTTCGGCTACAGAAGGAAGAGCTATATATAACATTGCATTGGAGACCGGACAAACCAAAGAGCGTTATCTGGGGCTTACCTACTGGACTCCCAATATTAATATATTTCGGGATCCACGCTGGGGCCGCGGACAGGAAACATACGGGGAAGATCCTTTTTTAACGGCACAGCTAGGCGATGCTTTTGTAAAAGGGCTACAGGGTAATGACTCAAAATATCTGAAAGCTGCCGCTTGTGCCAAGCATTATGCTGTACATAGTGGCCCTGAACCTCTTCGCCATACTTTTGATGTAGATGTTAGTCCGTACGAATTATGGGATACCTATCTGCCTGCTTTTAAAAAACTTGTGACCGAATCTGATGTAGCAGGGGTTATGTGTGCTTATAATGCATTCAGAACGCAACCGTGTTGTGCCAGCAATACCCTAATGATTGATATTTTACGTAATCAGTGGGGTTTTACAGGGTATGTCTCTTCCGATTGTTGGGCTATTGATGACTTTTTTAAACATCACAAAACACACCCAAATGCTGAATTGGCATCGGCAGATGCTGTGTTTCACGGTACTGATCTGGAATGTGGAACAGATGTATATCTCTCCCTGATACAGGCTGTAAAAAAGGGAGAAATTACAGAAGAGCAAATAGATGTTTCCGTTAAAAGATTATTCATGATCCGGTTTCGCTTAGGAATGTTCGACCCGGTTTCTATGGTAAAATATGCACAAACGCCAACATCTGTATTAGAAAGCAAACCTCATGCAGATCATGCTCTAAAAATGGCGAGGGAATCTATAGTACTGCTTAAAAACGAAAATAAAACCCTACCCCTAAGTAAAAAACTAAAAAAAGTAGTGATTTTGGGTCCAAATGCTGATAACAAAATAGCTGTATTAGGCAATTATAACGGCACACCATCGCATATTACTACTGTGTTGCAGGGAATAAAAGAAAAGCTACCTAAAGACTGTGAAGTAATTTTTGAAAAGGCAGTTAATTTTACAGACAATACTCTTCTTGAGTACAGCAATCTTAAAGACCAATATTCTTATAAGGGTAAAAAGGGTTTTAAGGCAGAGTACTATAATAATACGCTTTTAGAAGGTACTCCTATTGTAAAAACAGAAAAAAGTCCTGATTATAACTGGCAGGAAGGACAAACTGTTATAAACGACATCAAAGCCTACAATTTTTCTGTACGCTTCATTACTGATTTTAAACCTCAGGTTAATGGACCGGTAGTATTTGAACTGGAAGCAGATGATGGTTATCGATTTATTGTAAACGGAAAAACGGTTATTGATGCATGGAACAGAAACAGATGGGGAGCTAAAACTTATGAACTAAATGTAAAAAAAGATTCTGTTTATAATCTACAGATAGAATATTGGCAGGGAAAAGGAAAAGCCAATGTAAGGTTTAGTACAGGTAAATACACTAACTCCAGCTTTGAAAGTATTGCTAATCGGTACAAGGATGCAGATGCTTTTATTTTTGCAGGAGGTATATCTCCTCAATTGGAAGGTGAAGAAATGGAAGTAAACTATCCCGGGTTTGATGGCGGTGACCGTACCTCTATTTTACTCCCACAAATACAAACTGATTTGATGAAGGCATTACAAAAAACGAGGAAACCAGTAATTTTTGTAATGATGACAGGTAGTGCCATTGCTACTCCTTGGGAATGTGAAAACATACCTGCGATTATAAACTGTTGGTATGGCGGACAGGCTGCCGGTATGGCCCTTGCCGATATTCTTTTTGGAGACTATAATCCTTCAGGACGTTTACCTATAACATTTTACAGAGATGATAATGACATCCCCCTATTTACAGATTATAGCATGACAAATCGTACCTACAGATATTTTTCCGGAAAACCTCTATATGGTTTTGGCTTTGGACTAAGCTATTCGTCTTTTGTTTACGATCAGTTAAATATACCTGCAAAAATAAATAAAGGAGAAGGGATTGAAATATCAGTAAAAATAACCAACACAGGAAAAACAGAGGGTGATGAAGTAGCCCAATTATACCTAATAAATAAAAACCAAAAAATAAAAACAGCCCTAAAAACCCTTAAAGGATTTGAAAGAGTTAATCTAAAATCAGGAGAGTCTAAAACAGTAATCTTTAAACTTACACCGGAAGATCTTACCCATGTTACTCCGGACGGAGAATTAAAACCATTGTATGGGGAATTAGATATTGCTGTTGGTGGCCATCAACCGGGAGAACCTAATAAAAGTACCAGTAATATGATAACCAAAACGATTTATATAAAATAAAGAAAGACTGTCTATGAACAGTTACGGTAACAACTTTTACTGGTTAAAAGTTAGTTAGCGTAATTAAAAAGCCTGTAGGATTGAACTCACTACAGGCTTTGCTATTTACTAACGAAGACTATTTATTTTGCAGCATCCAATATTGCTTTTGTTACCTCTTTTTTAACGGTATAGTCCCTGTTAAAAGGTAAAGGATAGTTGGTTCTCCCTCTAACTGGCCAGTTATTTAACCAGGAATCAGCATCAGAAAGGCCCCAAAAAGTAACCCTGTCAATATGTTTTTCATATTTTACGAATAGTTGAAATATGCTTCCATAACGTTGTGCCAAACGGTTTTCTACTTCTGCAGGTAATCCGTCAGTATATGGGTTAAGTTCCTCTTTATATGTTTCAGAATTAGCCACATCTGCTGTAGCATCTGCATTTGCTTCAGGTAATACAGAGATATCCAGTTCAGTAAAATTTACAATTACTCCGGCTTTTATAAAATCCTGTATCGTAGCCTCAATATCCTTTAAAGAGGCTCTGTCTAAATTATAATGGCCCTGCTCCCCGACTGCTTTTATTGGTATTCCTTTATCCTTTAAGCTGTTAACTATCTTAATCGCACCACTTCGTTTTTCAGCCTTATATAAATTATAGTCGTTGTAATACAGTTCAGCTTCAGGATCTGCAGCATGGGCAAATTCAAAAGCCTTTTCTATATAGTCATCCCCTATTATATTTCTCCACTTAGAATCTCTTAAAGAGCCATCTTCATTAAGGGCTTCATTAATAACATCCCATCCTTTTATCTTCCCTTTATATCGGGTAACTACTGCATCTATATGACTTTTCATCCGTTCAAGTAGCTGCTCTCGGGTGAGTAGATTTTCATGTTCATCGGTAAATACCCAGTCGGGGGTTTGCGAGTGCCAAACTAAAGTATGCCCTATAATGAACATGTCCGATTCCATTCCTGTTTTTACATACTTGTCCGCAGGATTAAAGTTGTAAATTCCCGGCGCAGGATGAATGTTTTCCCATTTAAGATCGTTCTCCGGGCTGATACTGTTAAACTGTTGCTTTATAAGAGTAGCTTCCTTTTCATTTTTTTGCATAGCCTGTCTACGGTTTATTGCTACCCCTATGTAGAATTTATCTTTAAAAGCATCCTTAAAGGTTTCACCTTTGTCATTATATTCAACACTATGCTTACAGGAAAATGAGCTTATACCTACAACAGTGACTAATATAATTTTTCTTATGGTTTTACTTGTGTACGTCATTAACTATGATTTTGTTACGGATTAATTAACCCTAAACTACCATCAGGATTATGAGTCAGTTCCGTCACCTTTACATTGCGGAGATGAGTTTTTCCTGACAGTTGAGTATCATGATAGAAGATGTACCATTTTCCGTTAATCTCAACAATTGAATGGTGTGTTGTCCACCCTTGTACAGGGTTCATAAAATGACCTCCGTAAACAAACGGCCCCGTAGGCTTGTCTGATGTTGCATAATCCAGATAATGGGTATCTCCTGTGGAATATGTAAAATAATATTTATTATTGTATTTGTGCATCCATGAGCCTTCAAAAAATCTTCTGTCATGATCTGAAGTAAGAAGTGGCTTCCCATTACTGTCACTTATAATAACATCCTGTACAGGTCCGTCAAACTGTAGCATATCATCAGAAAGTTTAGCAACTTTACAACTCAGCGCAGGAACGTTTGGATCTTCTAAATCGGTTTTTGAACCGTTTGCATCAAACTTCCCTGAAGCCCACTGTTGCAACTGACCTCCCCAAATACCCCCAAAATACATATAAGACGTTCCGTCGTCATCGGTAAACACAGCAGGATCTATACTAAAACTTCCTTTTATAGGTTCTTTTTCGGGTGTAAAAGGGCCTTGCGGGGATTTACTGGTTGCTACTCCAATTCTAAACACATCATCTTTATCCTTTACAGGAAAATACAGGTAATATGTTCCGTTTTTATATGCCGCATCGGGAGCCCATAACTGACGTCCGGCCCAGGGAATATCTTTAATATCAAGAGCAACACCATGATCGGTAACCTCTCCACCTATACTATCCATTGATAAAATATGATAATCTCTCATATCAAAATGGTCACCATTATCATTTTCAGGGATACCGGCATCAATATCATGAGAAGGATAAATATATATCCTTCCATCAAACACATGTGCAGAGGGGTCTGCTGTATAAATATGAGAAACTAAAGGCTGAGTTAAAAACCCTTTTTCTGTTGTCTCTTTTGTTTCCTCAACGTTGGCTTCTTTCTCCTTTTCCCCTTTACAGGAAATAAAGGCTATTAGTGAAGCTGCCGATATCATTGCCGTGTATGATCTTAATGTGTAAATTTTTCTGTTCATTATAGGTCTTGGTTTTAATTGGTAAAAAGAAACCACTTTAAATAAAGTATTTAAAGTGGTTTAAAAGTTTAATATGCGTTTGCTATTATCTGCTCAAATAATTCCTGCTTGCCACTCCTTGGCGTAGGATTGCCATTTTCACGAGCTATGTCACTAAGGTTTTTAAGGGTAAGTTTACCATTTTCAAACGCAGCGCCATTACCACTGTCAAATGACATATATCGTGTGGATTTTAATTCGCTGTATCTTGTATTATTAAGTATATGGTCTGCACAAATAAGTCCTCTTGCAAAAGTATCCATACCGCTTATATGAGCGATAAACTTATCTTCATAATCTATTGAGTTACGGCGAACCTTTGCATCAAAATTTATTCCGCCACCTTTTACTCCTCCATTTTGTAAAAATACCAGCATCGCCTGGGTTATCTCATAAATATCTATAGGAAACTGGTCTGTGTCCCAACCGTTTTGATAATCTCCCCTGTTAGCATCAATACTCCCTAGCATACCTGCATTTGCTGCAACCTGAAGTTCGTGTTCAAAGGTATGTCCGGCCAGTGTAGCATGGTTTACCTCTATATTTAATTTAAAATCGTCGTGCAACCCAAATTTGTTAAGAAATCCTATACAGGTAGCCGCGTCAAAATCATACTGATGCTTCATAGGCTCCATAGGTTTGGGTTCTATAAAGAAAGAACCTTTAAAACCTTCATTTCGTGCATAATCCCTACACATGGCAAGAAACATTGCCAGATGTTCCTGCTCACGTTTCATATCGGTATTTAGAAGACTCATATAACCTTCACGGCCGCCCCAAAACACATATCCCTCACCATTTAAAGCAATGGTTGCATCTATAGCAATTTTAGCCTGTCCTCCTGCATAAGCTACCACGTCAAAGTCAGGATTTGTTGAAGCCCCATTCATATAACGCGGATTACTGAAAAGGTTACTTGTTCCCCAAAGCAGCTTTATTCCTGTTTCTTTTTGTTTTTCCTTTGCATAAGCTACCATTGCCTGTACACGCTGCTCAAACTCTGCAAGCGTGGGAGCTTCATCAACAAGATCTACATCATGAAAACAATAATAAGGCAGGCCAAGTTTTTCCATAAACTCAAAACCTGCATCCATTTTATCTTTTGCACGGGCTATGGCATCTTCGTTTGAATTCCACGGATTTCTTACTGTACCCGGACCAAAGGGATCATCACCTGTATTACACAGGGTGTGCCAGTAGGCCATTGCAAATTTAAAATGTTCCTTAAGTGATTTGCCGGCAACTATTCGGTTTTCATCATACCATTTAAAAGCAAGCGGATTATCGCTATCCTTTCCTTCAAACTGTATTTTATCTACAGTTTTAAAATAAACCTGTTTTGTAGTGTTCATATTTTTAGTGGATTGTAACCTTCTTTAAGGTAAGTACTTATTCTCAAAAGTAAGTGTACTATTCCTAAAGCCTTAGAAGTAAAGATGAAAATTTACGAAAACGTTTTCTGTATCTTTTATTGATATTACAAGACAAACTGATTAAAAAAAATAACTTTACAAATAATGCTTTTTAAAATTTTTAACCGACTGAAGACATGAGAAAAGCCCTGATTTTATTTTTTACTCTTATACTTTCGATTACCATAAAAGCACAGGTAAAATTACCTGAGATAGTAAGCAGCGGTATGGTTTTGCAAAGAGAAGAACCTATAAATATTTGGGGTTGGGCAGCTCCCAACGAAAAAGTGACAATTAGGTTTAAAAATAAAAAATATAAAACTACTACTGCAAAAGACGGCGTATGGAAAATTACCCTGTCTCCCAGTAAGGCTGGCGGACCATACAGTATGGGAATTGAAGGCAGTAATAAGATTACACTTAATGATATTATGGTTGGTGAGGTATGGCTTTGTGCAGGTCAGTCTAACATGGTACATCAAATGCGGTTACATAATGTGTTGTATGCCGAAGAAATAGCAAATGCATCCTATAATGAAATAAGGCAGTTTTTTGTACCTAATACTGTAAATCTCTCTGAACCTCAAACAAAGCTATCTAAAAGCTCATGGAAAAAAGCTATAAATCCTGATATAAATGAATTTTCGGCTGTTGCCTATTTTTTTGCTAAAGAATTATATGAGAAATACAAAGTCCCGATAGGAATTATAAATTCCAGTTGGGGGGGCACACCCATTGAAGCCTGGATTAGCGAAAAAGGGTTTAAGGAATTTCCTAATGTACTTGAAACTATTAATAAGAACAAAGATACTTTATACATAAGCAGACAAAATACATTACCACAACCTGAAACCTCTTTACCTGAGGATAAGGGCCTGGAAGAAAAATGGTTTGATACTGCTTATAAACCCAAAGGATGGAGAAATATAGCCATACCAGGCTATTGGGAAGATCAGGGAATAAAAGGGTTAGACGGTACAGTATGGTACAGACGGGAAATTGACATTCCTGAAGCTATGACAAAGAAAGAGGCAATGGTATTTTTAGGCCGCATAGTAGATGCCGATGTGCTATATATTAACGGTAAGCGAATTGGCAATACAACATATATGTATCCTCAGCGTCGCTATCCTGTTGCTGATGACGTATTAAAACCCGGTAAAAATCTTTTTGTTGTACAGGTTACCAATAATTTTGGCAAAGGTGGTTTTGTACCAGATAAACCATATTATGTTGTTGCTGGAAAAGATACTATTGACCTTGCCGGATACTGGCAATATAAAGTCGGAAAAGTAAATACACCGTCTAATAAAAACTATAACAAAATAACTCTACATTATCAGCCTGCCGCACTTTATAATGCAATGATATCACCTTTAACAAATTACACTATTAAAGGTTTTGTATGGTATCAGGGAGAAAGTAATACCGGAAATGCACTCGGGTATTCAAAGCTTCAGGCTGCACTTATAACCGACTGGCGTACTAAATGGAATAAACAATTACCTTTTTTATATGTACAGCTTCCCGGATTTATGGATTATAACTACCTCCCATCAGAAAGTCAATGGGCATTGTTTAGGGAAGAACAGACCAAATCTTTATCTATTCAAAAGACAGCGATGGCAGTGGCAATAGATTTAGGTGAATGGAATGACATACATCCCGACAGAAAAAAAGAGGTAGGTGAACGCTTGGCACTGGCTGCAAAAAAAACGGCTTATAATGAATCTATAATAAGTTCCGGTCCTTCTTACAAATCATCAGAAATTCAGGGAAATAAAATAATAGTAAGCTTTAACAATATAGGGAGTGGTCTTTCAACAACTGATGGTGAGGCACCCTCTGAATTTGCCATTGCCGGGACAGACAAGAATTTTGTTTGGGCAAGAACCAAAATAGATGGAAACACAGTAATACTATGGAATGAAAATATTGAAAAACCATTGTACATACGATATGCCTGGGCAGACAATCCTGTAAATCCTAACTTAATTAATAAGGAAGATTTACCTGCGGTTCCTTTTAGGACAGACAATTAATTTCCTATTCTTTTAATAAAACCAATCCTTTTTTCTATGAAAAAAACAATAATAACAGTACTATTAATTATTATATCATTTTATCAGTCTTCGGCTCAAAAACCTCAGTTAAATAGCAAAGAAGGCCCTGTGTTTTCAGAATTCTCTTATCAGGGAAAAGATGATATTTACGATAAAAACCCTTTAAAGGCTGATGAGTTTTATACTCCCATACTACAGGGCTGTTATCCGGATCCAAGCATTACGCGTAAAGGAAATGATTACTATCTGGTAAATTCTTCGTTTGCCATGTTTCCCGGAGTTCCTATTTTTCATTCTACCGATTTGGTAAACTGGAAACAAATAGGACATGTACTGGACAGGGAATCTCAGCTTAAGGTAGAAGACTCACGAATATCCGGCGGGGTATATGCGCCCGATATTAAATACAATCCTTATAACGATACTTTTTATATGATTACTACGGAGATTGCAGGTGGTATGGGTAATATAGTCGTAAAAACAAAAGATCCTGCTAAAAGCTGGAGCGATCCCTTTAAGCTTAATTTTGAAGGAATAGATCCGTCATTATTTTTTGATGATAACGGTAAAGCTTACTTGGTGCATAATGATTCTCCGGATAAGGGAACAGAACTATATCAGGGACACAGGGTTATAAAAATATGGGAATATGATTTGCAAAAAGATCAGGTTGTTCCTAATTCTGATAAGATTATTGTAAACGGAGGAACAGATATTACACAAAAACCAATTTGGATTGAAGGGCCTCATATCTACAAAAAGAATAACAAATATTATCTTATGTGTGCTGAAGGAGGGACGGGCGACTGGCACAGTGAAGTAATTTTTGTAAGCGATAAACCTACTGGCCCTTATATTCCTGCTAAAAATAACCCTATACTTACCCAACGCTATTTTGCAAAAGACAGGGCAAATAAAGTAGATTGGGCAGGACATGCTGATCTTGTGGAAACACCTGACGGAAATTATTACGGAGTATTTCTTGCCGTTCGCCCTAACGAAAAACAACGTGTAAACACAGGACGTGAAACATTTATACTTCCCGTAGACTGGAGTGGAGAATTTCCTGTTTTTGAGAATGGTCTCATTCCATTAAAACCTTTATTAAAATTACCAAATGGTGTTGAAAATAAAACCGGGAAAAACGGCTTTTTACCCAACGGGAATTTTAGCTTTACAGAAAGCTTTATCTCTAATGAGTTAGATTATCGCTGGATTGGCATAAGAGGACCAAGAGAAAAGTTTATAGTAACCGGAAAGAAAGGTTTAAAAATCATTCCTTTCCAAACAAACATTAAAGCAACTAGTCCCACTTCTACCCTTTTCTATAGACAACAACATGCTGCTTTTGAAGCGAAAGTAAAACTATCATACCAACCCAAATCAGAAAAAGATCTCGCCGGCATTACCTGTTTTCAAAATGAAAAATTCAATTATGTTTTTGGGCTTACCAAAAAAGGAAACGATTATTACCTCGTACTTGAGAGAACAGAAAATGGAAAGTCGACAGTTATTGCCAGTCAGAAAACAGATATAAACAATCTATTATATCTACAGGTAACTGCAAAAGGAGATGACTATAGTTTTAATTACTCTTTTGATGGCAGTAAATTCAATAACCTTGGAGGAGTAGTATCAGGAGATATACTTTCAACCGATGTTGCAGGAGGATTTACAGGAAACCTTATCGGTTTATACGCTACGAGTTCAAATGATATTTTACCTTAATCAGTAATTCATTAAATACATTTGAAAGCTTTGTCTTATTACGATTATCAATTATAATAAATCAGTCATTTTCAATAAAAAAGCCAATTCACAATTTGAATTGGCTTTAATTTTAAACTACTAACTTTCAAAAAAATATTTATGACTATTTGTTTAGCTATTTATAATTACTTAATACTAAACTCATAGATTGTTTTTGTTTTATATACCTCTCCCGCTCTTAATACAACCGAAGGGAACTTTTTTTGATTAGGCGAGTCAGGATAATGTTGTGTTTCAAGGCAAAGACCGCTTCTTTTCTCATATTTCCCTTCTTTTTTGCTTTCCAAAGTTCCGTCTAAAAAATTTCCGCTATAAAACTGAATAGCTGGTTGATCTGTATAAACTGTCATGTATCTGCCAGATTCTTTATGATGCAAACCAGCAACTTTTTTCATGTGTTTAATGGTATCATTAAATATCCAGCAATGGTCATATCCTTTACCTTTTACAAGCTGATCGTTATCTGCATCAATATCTTTCCCAATATTTTTTGCTACTGTAAAATCAAATGGTGTTCTTCCTGTAACAGTTCTTAACTCACCTGTAGGGATGAGGGTGCTGTCAACAGGTAAAAACTTATCAGCTTTAATTTCTAAACTGTGATCCAGTATAGTTTTAAAATTACCTGATAAATTAAAGTATGAGTGCTGAGTAAGGTTTATAATGGTTGTTTTATCCGTATCAGCTTCATAAGTAATTTCAAGAGCATTGTTATTAGTAAGCGTATAAATTACAGATACATTAAGATTTCCCGGATATCCTTCTTCTCCATTTACAGATGTGTACGACAACTTTAATGAAGGCTCATCTTCTGCAATTATCTCTGCTTTCCAAATCCTCTGATCAAATCCTTTACCTCCGTGCAAATGATTAACTCCATCATTAACCGGAAGCTGATAATCAACACCCTCTAAGGTAAATTTGCCTTTAGCTACACGATTACCATAACGCCCTATAATTGCTCCGAAATATGAAGGATTACCATTTAAATATAGATCAGGAGTTGTGTATCCTAATACTATATCTTCATATTTTCCTTCTTTATCCGGTGCTGTTAATGATATAATAGCTCCGCCCATTGTAATGACTTCCATTTGCATACCCTTTATGTTAATTAAGGTATACTTATGGACCTCCTCTCCTTCAGAAGTTATAGCATATACAGACTGTGTAACAGAAGATTTGGCCTCTTCTACAGAATGTGTTTCTGATTTGGCTTCTTCTTTACATCCCTGTAAAATACAGGCTATTAAAATTATAATGATACTTTTAAAATTCATTATATTCTGTTATTTTGTATTTACTTCAATAGTACCACCGTTTATAAATAAATCATGTGGTATAAAATATCCTTTTATATCCGAACCATTTACTTTTATTGATTTTAAATCTCTTTTACCGTTAGGATTACTTATTACAAGCTTTTTACCTGACGGCATTGTCCATTCAACTTTATCAAAAACCGGTACTGTAACTATATATTCAGGATCAGCCGGAGATAAAGGATACAAACCTAAAGCTGACCATACAAACCATGATGACATTTCGCCTGCGTCGTCCATACCACACATAGCAAGACCTTCGGGTCCAATATCATACATAGTAGCTAAAACTTCATCAATAATCTTTTGCGATTTTTCAGGCTTATTTACAAAATAGTAAGAAAAAGGAGCTTCGTGAGCCGGCTGATTACCGTGACAGTACTGACCTATAAAGCCTGATATATTCCAGGCTATGTATTCAGGATTCCATGGCTTCGTGAAAAAAGTATCAAGTTTTTTCTCAAAAGCTTTTTTTCCTCCATAAAGTTTAACCAAACCTTCCATATCATGAGGCACATAAAACGATACATTCCATGCATTAGCTTCACGATACATATATTCATAGTAAGGATATTCAGGATTAAAAGGAGTAATCCAATTTCCGTCGTCAAGCCTTCCTCTCATAAAGCTGGTTTGTTTATCAAATACATTGATATAATTTTTAGAGCGTTTCTCTAAATCCTTATAATTTTCAGTATCTCCCAACTCTTTAGCAAGAAGCGATAAAGCATGGTCATCATAAGCATATTCAAGTGTCTTTGTAACACCCGCTTTTGCTTTTGTTTCAACATGTGGATTCTTAACATCCGGATCTGAAATAAAACCTTTGGCAATATATTCCGAAATATAAGGTCTTGTTCCCCCCTCTTTATAAGCGTTATTTAACAATAATTCATAAGCCTTATTTACATCATAATCTCTAATGCCTCTTAAATAAGAACCTGCAACGAAAGATGCTGCGTGGTCACCATGAAAAAATGTAGGCATAAAACCTTTTATTTCTCCTTCATTAATCATAGAGTTTATAACATCGTTTGTTACATCCGGAGAACAAATACTAAGAAGTACAAGCTTGTTCCTGTAATCATCCCATAAAGATGGCAGGGTATAATAACGATAATTCTCTTTTCTAACCTTACCTGCTTCATCCGTAAACTGTCCGTTTACGTCACTTCTAAGGGCTGGCCAAAGAAACGATCTGTAAAGCATGCTGTAAAACAACATGTTTTGGTGGGTTGTACCGCCCTTTACTTCAATTTTAGACAGCAGGCTTTCCCATGTTGTATTACCTTCTTGGTAAACTTGTGAAAAAGTTTTATTACCTACCTCACTCTTTAGGTTCTGAGCCGCATTTTCAACACTTACAAAAGATAAAGCGATTTTTAGAGTTACCGGGGTGTTACCGTCTTTTAAAGACAATAAGGCATATCCGTTACTTTTAGTAATATCTTTTACATCCGTATTAAGAATATCAGCATCTACTGTAGCGTAAAAGTAAATTTTCTCTCCGCCGGTTCGCTGATATCCCGTAATTACATTTGTTCCTTCCTGTTTAATAGTCCAGTCGTCTACATGATTGTTTGCTTTACCTAAATCAAACAATATCTTTCTGCCTGAATTATTTTTATAAGTATACTCGTGCACACCACAACGTAAGGTAGAAGTAAGTTTTACCAAAACATCATAGTCATACAGATACACTTCATAGTATGCCGGACTTCCTTTTTCCTTATCATGACTAAAAGCAGACTGATATGGTACTGACGCATTACCCGATACAGGAAGTATGGGAATATGACATAAATTCCAATGTCCTTTATTAGTATGAGTAAAACCTAAAATTGAGGTGTCTTCATATTCATAACCTGCCCCGGATCTATATTTCGTCATAGGGCTTAATTGTACCATAGCATTAGGTACAGAAGAACCCGGAAATACAAGACCTGCCCATACACGCATATCTGCAGGAGGTGTATACCCTATAATTTTTGTGTCTAATAATGGGGCCGTACCGATAAAAGGATTAACCTGAGAGGTATATTTTGTTTTTGCAACACTTGTCTTTAACTGTGCCGATACCTCTCCCAAACAAAAGGCGGCAACCAGAAAAGCAAATGCAAAATTACTTTTGTATTTTTTCATAATTTAAACTCGCTTTTACAGTTCTAAAAGTTTAGGGTGTTTTTTATAAGTATCCCACAGCAATTCTCCAAAAAGTGTATTTGCCCAGGCAAACCAGTGTCTTGTAAAGTTTTTAGGATCGTCCTTATGGAAAGATTCATGCATAAACCCGGTATCCCCGTGTGTAGCTTTCAGCATCTTTATACACTCTTTTATTTCATTTTCATCTGTGCTTGTAAGAGCTCTCATAGTAATTGCCATAGGCCATATCATATCCATTCCTACGTGAGGACCTCCAATACCTTCGGCTGCAGTCCCTTTAAAGAAGAAAGGATTATCGGTAGAAAGAACAAAATTTCTTGTCTTTTGATAAATTGGGTCATTTACATCAACCGCATCCAGATATGGTAAGCCCAGTAAACTTGGTACATTGGCATCATCCATCAATAAACTGTTTCCAAATCCATCTACTTCAAATGCGTAAATTTTTCCATATTTAGGATGATTTACAATTGCATGTTCCTTTAATGCTTTATCTACTTCTGCTCCAAGTGCCTCAAGCTCTTTTGCGGTAGCATTGTCCTTTTTAATTTCCCTCATCATTTCTGCAGCCTGTTTCATACTAACTACAAGAAAGAAATTTGAAGGTATCAGAAATGAAAATACTGTAGCGTCATCACTCGGCCTAAAAGCAGAACACACTAATCCAACCGGTTTAACAGGATATCCATATCCTTTAAGTGCCCTTGTATCGGTTCCAAACTGGGTTGTGCGTTGGAATGAGTATGGATTTTTTCCGTCCTTTTCCTGTTGATCCCTAAAAACTTTAAGTGTTGTTTTTATTGCATTTACCCAATTTTCATCAAATGGAGATGTATCTCCAGTAGTTTTCCAATAATTATAAGCAAGGCGTATAGGGTAACATAAAGAATCTATTTCATATTTTCTTTCATGTACTCCCGGTTTCATATCAGTATGATCACTCGTCCATTCTCCTCTTTTGTTCGGGTCTCCATAAAATGCATTCGCATAAGGATCTTTCAAAATATATTCTGTTTGCCTGTTAATAACTCCGGCAATAAGGTTTTTAAGCTTCGTATCTTTTCCTGCAAAAGCCATATATGGCCATACCTGAGCAGAACTGTCTCTTAACCACATAGCATCTATATCACCTGTAATTACATATGTATCAGGTCGTCCGTTTTTTTGTGCATAGGTTACTGTTGTATCCAGAGTGTTTGGAAAACAGTTATTAAATAACCAGGCAAGCTCTTTGTCTTTTACGTTTTTTTGAAACTCTGTTATTGTTTTTTCTATTACTTCACTTTCAAAATTTCTTTTGCCTTTAGCCACTCTTACTACCGGAAAATTATTTCCGCTGTTAATCCCTGCAATAATTTCCATAGGATCAAGTAAAGTCAAACCGCCGAAAAGTGCAGTGTTCTGAATAAATTTTCTTCTTTGCATTCTTGTAATTTTTATATAAGGCTATGCCTGATTATTCGTTTGTTAATGAGTATGGTAAATCTTCTTTATTAATTCCGCGATTCTTGTTTGGAATGTCATCCATCTCAAAATCAAGAACTGCTCCTTTTATAAGTTCTGTATGGCTAAGCCAGTTTTTAGTATACTCTTTTCCATTAAATTTTAATGATTTTATATACCTGTTTGCAGCACTGTTTTTTGGAGCATTTATTATTATCTGTTTATTGTTCTCCAGATTAATGGTAATTTTTTTGAAAAGCGGTGCTCCCAGTACATATTGGTCTGTAGCTGGTGTGACTGGATAAAAACCCATAGCTGAAAATACATACCAGGCTGATGTCTGCCCATTATCCTCATCGCCACAATAACCATCAGGATTAGGGGTATACAGCCTGTTCATGGTCTCCCTTACCCAATACTGAGCTTTCCACGGCTCACTACCGTGATTATAAAGATATATCATATGTTGTATTGGCTGGTTACCGTGAGCATACTGCCCCATGTTTGCCACCTGCATTTCACGCATTTCATGAATAAACCCTCCGTTAAAACTGTTATTAAATACCGGAGGCATTGAAAAAACACTATCCAGTTGTTTTACAAAAGTCTCTTTACCTCCCATAAGGTCTATAAGTCCCTGAATATCGTGAAATACAGACCAGCTGTAATGCCAACTGTTGCCTTCTGTAAAACCTTCTCCCCAACGAATTGGATCAAAAGGTTTCATAAACTCCCCATTTTGCATTTTTCCACGCATAAGATTATGCGACGGATCAAACAGGTTTTTATAATTTTGGCTCCTTTTTCTATATAAGGCTATTTCCTTTTTAGGTCTCTTTAATGCTTTAGCCAACTGATAGATGGCAAAATCGTCATAAGCATATTCTAAAGTTCTTGCAGCGCTTTCATTCACCACATCATAAGGAACATAACCTAATTGTATATATTGCTCTACACCGGCACGACCTACTGCCTTTAAAGGCCCTGCGTTATTAGCTCCGTGTATTACCGCTTCATAAAGCGTATTAATATCATATTTGTTTTCAGAACCTATTTTAAGATAAGCATCGGCAACTATTGAGGCAGAGTTGTTGCCTACCATAATATCTCTTAACCCCGGACTGGCCCATTCGGGCAGCCATCCGCTTTCTTTATATGCGTTTGCCAAACCAGCCTGAATTTCTGAATTCTGTTCAGGAAAGACTAGATTAAGAAATGGAAATAAAGAACGAAACGTATCCCAAAAACCAGTATCTGTGTACATATACCCAGACAAAACATTCCCATTATAAGGGCTATAATGCATTACATTTCCGTTAGCATCATACTCATAGAATTTACGAGGGAAAAGCATGGAGCGGTATAAACAGGAATAAAAAGTAGTAGTTTGGGCTGCGGTTCCACCTTCTGGTACTATTCTTCCCAGATTTTCATTCCAAACAGACTTCGCTTTTTCCTTTAGCTGATCGAAAGAATTGTTTCCTATTTCTTTAAGGTTTATTTCAGCCTGTTCAAAACTTATAAATGATGATGCCACTTTAGCATTAACCTGTTCTCCCTGTTTTGTTTTAAAACCAATTACAGCTCCTGTATGATTTGCTTTAAGTTCCATCTCTTTTACCAAATCATCTCCGTTAAAAGCTGAAGAAGTTGTAAAGCTCTTATCAAAAACAATTACAAAGTAGTTTTTAAAATTTTGAGGTACCCCTCCACTATTCTTTGTGGTATAACCAATAATTTTATTTTCTTCAGGTATTATTTTTATATAAGATCCGTTATCAAATGCATCAACAATTATATAAGCTTCATCTGTTTTAGGAAAAGTAAATCTAAAACGTGCTGCCCTTTCTGTAGGGGTTATTTCAGTTGTTATATTATGATCTGCCAGATAAACACTATAATAATATGGTGTTACCGTTTCTGCCTTGTGAGAAAACCAACTTTGCCTTTCATCCTCTTTAAATCTAAGTTCTCCTGTTATTGGCATAATAGAAAACTGTCCGTAATCATTCATCCATGGAGAAGGCTGATGGGTTTGTTTAAAACCTTTAATTTTTGTTGCATTATAGGTGTATGTCCAACCATCTCCAATGCCTCCTGTTTGGGGAGTCCAAAAATTCATACCCCACGGCATGGCTATAGCGGGATATACATTCCCGTTTGAGACATGATAATCAGAGTCTGTACCCATTAACGGACTCACCCATTCTACGGGTGTTCTACTATCGCTAACAGGTACAGTCTGACCACTACTAGTAACAGATGCGGTTACTATTACTAACCCTAACAAAATATTTTGTATACTTAATCTTTTCAACTTATCAATTAATTTATTGAATTGATTACTTCCTGATTTGCTGCCCTAACTTCTGAAAAATTCATTTTATCAATCTTTCTGTCATAGGTCATAAAACCATTAACCTCTCCTTCAACATCTGTTGTTTGAGTATATACAGCTCCTGAAAATCCTGACTTTGCAAGTTTTTTCAATAAATCTGTATATTCAATGTATTTAGCAGTAGTCTCGTTTTTATTTTTAAACTGGGTATACCCCCAGTTCTTATCTGTTTGCCATAAGTGCCCTTCAATAGGAAGACCGATACCTCCATACTCTCCTAATACAGTTATCCTTCTTGCATCATACAATAATAAGTTAGGTTGCGGGTAATGGTGTATATCCAGAATATCTCCTGTTTGGAAATGATTACCTCCACTAGCCGAATTTACCAGCCTGCTTGGGTCATACTTCTTTGTCCATTCAGTAATTTCAACAGTTTTAAATTGTCCCCATGCTTCATTAAACGGAACCCATACTACAATACTTGGATAAGAGTATAAGTTATCCATAATCTCTTTCCATTCTTTTCTGTAGTATTCTTCAGACTGTGCCGTTCTCTTCAGTTCAGTACCCTCAAAATAATTATGCATTTGCCATATAGGTCCGTCATCTCCGCTTGGCATATCCTGCCAAACTAAAATTCCTAACCTATCGCAGTGTGTATACCATCTTTGCGGTTCAACTTTAACGTGTTTACGAATCATATTAAACCCTAGCTCTTTAGTTCGTACTATATCATACTTTAAAGCCTCATCTGTTGGTGCTGTATATAAACCATCAGGCCACCAACCCTGATCTAAAGGTCCAAACTGAAAACAATCCTTATTATTAAGCTGCATTCTTACTATACCACTATCATCGCGCTTAGATGAAATTTTACGCATAGCAAAATAGCTCTTTACTTCATCCTGTACTTTACCTCCGCTTATAAGTTTAACTCTGGTATCATAAAGAAACGGAGAATCCGGAGACCATAGTTTTGGATTATTTAAAATTATATCAACCGATTGTCCCGCAACACTTTTTGAGGAAGCAATAACGGTATTTCCCTCATATACAGTTACTTCAACAATATCTCCCTTATCAGCACCTTCAACTTCACTTAAAATAGTTATAGTGTTAGTATCAATGTTAGGAGTTGATTTTAATTTCTCAATATGTTTTTTATTAACGGGTTCAAGCCATACCGTTTGCCATATACCTGTTACCGGTGTATACCAAATTCCTTCCGGATTTTTAACCTGCTTTCCTCTTGGTTGAGGTCCATCGTTTGACGGGTCCCAAACCTTAACTTTTAATTTATTTGATTTACCATTTAAAAATGGTGTGATATTAAAGGAGAAAGGACTAAACCCTCCTGTATGAACACCTACTTTTACATCATTAATCCACACTTCGGCTTTCCAGTCCACTGCTCCAAAGTGTAATAAGATATCTTTATTTTTCCAGTTACTATCTACAGAAAAAGTGGTTTCATACCAAAGTTCATTTGCCGAGCCAACCTCTTTCATAACTCCCGACAGGCTTGACTCTACAGCAAAGGGAACAAGTATTTTCCCATCATATTTTGAAGGGGCAGTTTTTCCTATCGGCTGAATTGCATAATCCCAAAGCCCGTTAAGATTTTTCCATTTGTCACGTTCCATTATAGGGCGCGGGTATTCCGGTAGTGTTTTATTTGGGTCTACTTGCTCTGCCCATTTAGTTTTTATTTTATTTCCTTGCGGCTGCCATTGTTGAGCATTAACAACATGGGTAGCAACAAGGGCAATTATTGTAACAATATATTTTTTCATTATTATTTTACTTTCTCATTAATAACTTTTGCAATCGCTTTTTCAACTATAGGTTCCATTATGGCATAACCTTCCCTGTTAGGATGTACACCATCTTCACCAAGTTCTTTTTTTAATCCAAGTTCGCTATTTACCATAACTGAATAATAATCTACATAAGGAATATTATTATTTTTAGCATAACTTTTAAGCATTGCGTTAAGTTTGACTACTTTTGGACCCGGATTTTTTCCCGGACTCCAGGGGAAATCAGAAGCCGGCAGTACTGAACATAGTATTACTTTTATACCATTAGCCTTTGCCAACTCTGCCATAGAAAAGATATTTCCTGCTGTTTGTTCTAAAGATATTGGTCCTGTATTTTCGGCAATATCATTGATACCCGCCAAAATCACAACAACTTTTGGCTCTAAGTCAATTACATCCTGCCTGAATCGAAGAAGCATTTGCGGCGTGGTTTGCCCGCTTATCCCTCTATCTATATATGATTTACCTTCAAAAAAAGAAGGGCTTGTTCTTAGCCATCCTTCAGTAATGGAATTCCCCATAAATACCACTCTCTTTTCCATCGCCTTAGGTTTTCCCAATCTTATATTTTCTTTTTCATATTTTTTTAAGTTAGCCCAATCCTGTGCATTTGTATTCTGAAATCCAAACACAACAAAAAGTGCCATCAGGAAAATTATTTTTTTCATGTATATTTTATATGCGTATATTGTTTAGCTGGTTTAATAAAAAGATTAACCGCCGTTAGAATAAACTCCTGCCGGCGGTTACATATTTAATCTAATAATTGCTCTTCATGAAGTTTTGCAGCTGCTTCGATAAGCATAACGCCACTTAATTGCGTTGTTAAATCAGTAGTTCCTGTTGGTGTGTTTTTCCAGTTTGGTCCGCACATCATTGAAGGTCTTAACAGACCATCATTATAAAAAGTAGTTGCATTAAATCGTAAGAAACTTACAAAACTGCTACGATCTGTAGAGTTTAAAGAAGATACTTCTATAAGCTCAGTAAAATATCTCACTAAAATACCTTTAAATAATCCGCCATCTCCCTGGCCTTCATCTTTTAAGATACCTTCTGTTGTTAGTTGCGGGCTAATAATTAATGTTTTTGCAGACTTAACAGCATCAGTTAAATAAGACTGATCACCCGTTGCATTATATAACCATACACCTGCTCCAATATATGTCCCCATATTATATGTAAACACCCAATCAGAATTTACAACCGGAGTACCTTCAGGACCATCAGATGAAATGTTATCCCACACTATACCATTGGATGGGTTTACAAGAGTGCTTTTTTGCCAATCATAGATTTTTTGAGCCCAAACAAGATCATCAGGATTCTGGTCTATTTCATATAATCGCATCGCTAATATTGCTGCTGGTGCATTAGAAACGGCATTTTTTTGATAAGGTGTATCCTGCTTCCATGTAATACCACCGCCAAAAACATCATCACTCCAACTCTGTTTTATTATTCCCCATAATTCCAAGGCTACATCTTTGTAATCCTCATCATTAGTAGCATTATAAGCACGAACACAAGCATTTGCCAACCATATCATATCGTCGTTAAATACATTGTTATAGGTGCCTCCGTTCTTAACCTTTATACCATCAAGAAGAGCCTTCATTTTAGGAACATAATTTTCATCACCAGTACGTAAATATCCGTCTGTCAATACATGAAGTGCATGGGCATTTGGCCAGTAGTGAAATGTTGAATTACCGGCATTGTTTTGTACAAAAGTTCCGTTTGAACCTAAAAAAGTATTATAGGTAGCAGCCTGTAATGAATCAGCAGTCTGAGCCCAGGTATATTCAAATTCCTGTCCTCCTCCTAAAGAAGGATCATTTAACGGAATAGGGTCATCATCACACGAAGTAACTAAAGCACCTAAACCCAAAACGAATACTGCCGCATATTTTTGTATCGAAAATAAACTTTTCATATTAAATGTTTTTCATCCTTCGCTGCTACACAGCGAAGGATATTTTTTATTATTAAAGTACTGTAAAGCTATGTGTATATGCCGGTATTGTTGCGCCAAAATCTATTTTAGCATTAACATTACTCATGTCTACCGGTGTGGCAAATTTGAAACAGTTATTCCAAAAATCATTCGTTACCGGAACCATATACCAGTATGATTCTGAAGAATTTTCATCCGGTCTGTTGTTGTCTGCATTAACACTACCAAACCATTCTTCTGTAGTCTCTCCGTCAGTTACTACAGTGAATTTAAATTTATAACGCTCATCTCTTCCCCAAGATTCCTGCTTAAACTCAATATATTCATTTAAAGCTTCCCATGTTCCGTGACCTGCGTAATTATATTCAAATAAATATTCACTCAATGGAGGGAACCATAATTCAATTTTTTGTATTTCAGTAATTTCTGTAGATCCATCACTAAAGTCAACCCTAATTCTGTATACTTTAGTTTCATCACTATAAGTAGTAGATCCGTCTTGTTTTAAATCACCATCATTTATATAAAATACTTCAGGAGTTCCGTTTATACGTGTAATAAAACTGTATTCACCTGCCTGTAACTGGGTGTAAATCTCAAAGGTTGAAACTCCGGTCTTTTTAAAAGGAATTGCATTTTCAACTACATCACCTTCTTCAGAAGCTGAACCTGTAATAAATAACTGATCTGGAGGTGAAAAACCACCCGGACGTAAAACTTCGATAGTACGGTAAACAGAAGCCATCATAAAGTTTATTCCTTTAGATGAGCGAACTGTCCATTTTAATTTCCCTGTAGTTTCAGGCTCAATGCCTGCTAAACCTGCAATTGTGTTAAGTTTCGTAAAAGAAAGATTCAACGTTTTTTGAAATCCGTTACCATCAGAAGGGATAACATAAACCGGGTTAGAAAAATCGCCGTTCTCTTTATCAAAAACAACATCATAAAGTACAACACCATTATCTTCGGCATACGCTCCCTGCCACTCAAATAAGGCAGAACTTTGTGCACCTAAATCATAGAATTTATTGTCTTCAGGTAAGTATAATGCTTCAACAGCCGAAACATTAGTATGACTTACGGCATCATCATCCGAGCATCCTGTAGCCATAACAGCTAAAAACAGGAATAATAATTTTGTATATAAATTTTTCATATTGATTGTTTTTAAGTTTTAAATTTTTTACCAACCAGGATTTTGAGTTAAATTACTGTTTATCAATCTCTCATCACGAGGTATAGGCCATAAATAGTGCTTACCTGGATCAAAAGTTCTAAGGTTTGCCCTTATATATCCATTATCCTGAGACTCTATTCCGTACTGAGCACCATGAGCCCATCCGTTAAGTACATCTTCTGCTATTTTCCACCTTCTGATATCAAAAATCCTTAAGCCTTCCATAGCAAATTCTGAACGTCTCTCATTTCTTACCACATCCCTTAACTGAGCCTGGTTTAAAGAACTATCAAAATTTAATGCTAATGCATCTGTAAATCCGGCTCTTTCTCTTAATGCCCCAATAGTAATATCCCAAACACTGCTGTCCATCTGGCCAAGTTCATTTTTAGCTTCAGCGTACATTAACAATACATCTGCATAGCGAATAAGCATTAGGTTAAGACCTGACTGTAAAGAAGATAAATGCTGAGGATCAAAATATTTACGTGTGTAATATCCGGTAGGACTTGCTGATGAACCAGGAACATACTCGTCCGGAGCATCATCACCCGGAAAAGTTCCCGGCTTTATATAAATAGTACTTGAAGTTCCGTCTCCATTATCCCAATCATATAAATGATATACCACAGTACCTGTTAATCTTGGATCCCTGTTTACATAAGGATTTTGTTCATCGTACCCTGAATCCTGATCATTAATCTTATGTCCGTTTAGCATAAGGTAACTATCAACCAGTTCCTGTGTAGGGGCTAAAGCATTAAGCCTTGCACCAACAGATAAAGGAGCCATATCAAAAAACTCTCCCCACATTCTGTCCTGAGGAACATATTGAATACTTAGGATATCTTCACTATTGTATTCATTTTGAGGAAGAAAAATACCGCTATACGAATTAAACAGACTGTAATCACCATATTGGCCATTCATTAACTGTTCTGTCGCTTCAACAACTTCATCCCATCTTTCTTCATATAAAAGTACTCTTGCTTTTAGGGCAAGTGCAGCCCCCGAGGTTACTCTACCCCTATCCTGAGGTGCATATTGTGAATTTGTAGGCAATATTTCTATAATGTCATCCAGTTCATTTAATACAAACTCAACAACCTGCGCATGAGAAGTACGTGTAATTGAAGTAGCTTCTTCCAGAGACGGGTCGTGATCCAGTAATGGTATATCTCCAAACCATGTAGTTAATTGAAAGTGTTGAAAAGCTCTTAAAAAACGAGCTTCTGCCTTAAATCTTTCAATTGTCTCTACATCACTTGTTGATATCCTGTCTATATTCTGAAGTAATAAATTACAGGTTTTTATTCCGGCATATCTCGTATTCCATTCATCTTTTAACCTTGCTAACGAAGGGTCATATATACCGGCAGCTATAGAAGCAACACCTGCCACATCCCCCCTGCCATTATAAGCATTATCAGACAAACCTTCGTTGTAAAAGAAATAATTACTGTTCTGCATCTGAGAATAAGCAGTATTTAATACCGTAGATGCATTCTCAATACTTGTCCAGTAGTTTGAATCGGTAAACTGATTTTCCGGTGCAAGATCTAACGGCTCACAACCCACTACCATTAAGGCTGCAAGAGGAACAAGAAAAAGTTTATTTAAAATTCTGTTTTTCATTTTCATTTTTTTATAGAGTTATATCTAAGCCTAAACCTACATAAACCATTGTAGGATAAGCTCTTCCGCTATTAGCTCCTGATGCCGTCATATTACTGTTAAATTCTGAAAGTTCAGGATCTACAAATTTAACTTTAGATAATGTAAATAGGTTTTGACCTGAAGCATACATACGGAATTTTTCAACACCTATTTGTTTAGCTGCACTATCAGGAAGTGAATAACCAATCTGAATATTTTTAAGCCTTAAATAGGCACCGTCATAAAGATACATATCAGATCCTCTTCTAAAGTTATTGGTATTAGACTGAGTACCATTATTTGCTAAACGAGGATATTTTGCATCAGGGTTTTGTGGTGTCCAGTAATCCAATTGATGTGTATACATGGTCATACCATAATTATAATGAAATGGTTCAACTAATTCACCTCTTATCATCATTGTTCTTTTACCTACACCCTGAACAAATATTCCCAAATCAAAGTTTTTATAACCTAAATTATAAGTAACTCCATAAGTATATCTTGGGAATGGATTACCAAAAATGAATTTATCGTTATCATCAATTTTTCCGTCTTTATTAAGGTCAACATATCTGTTATCCCCAGGCTGTACACTTACACCAACAGGAACAGCTGCTCCTTGAATTTCTTCCCAACTTTGGAAGTAACCATCTCTCATCAACCCTACATAAGAGTTATATGGAAGCCCTTCACGTAAAATAACCTGCATTTCTTCAAGGTTTGTTAACCTTTCCTGACCTCCGTTAAAGTCAAGCACTTTATTTTTTGAATCACCAACATTTACAGTAAGGCTGTGATTAAAAACTTCACCTGAATGTCTGTAAGTTAGACTTACCTCCCATCCTTTACTACCAACTTCTGCAGAGTTAAAATCAGGAAGACCAGTTCCAAAGACACCCGGCACCTGAGGTGGTACAAGTATATCTCTGGTAACTTTATTAAAATAATCAAAAGTTAAACTAAGAGCTCCTTTAAAAAAGTCAGCATCAAGACCAATATTAAAAGTAGAGGCTTTTTCCCACTGGATATTCTGATTAGCAAAATTATATCCTGTACCGGTTACACCTGTATTGTTAAAGCCATAGGCATTTTGAAAAGTAAAGTAAGTAGTTTGAAACTGATAATTTCCAACATTTTGATTTCCTACTACACCGTATGAAGACCTTAGTTTAAGATTACCTACATTAGAGCGGTAACTTTCCATAAAATCCTCACGGGTCACATTATAACCAACTGTTACAGAAGGAAAGAATCCCCAACGTATGTCTTTTCTGAATTTAGATGAACCATCATATCTAAAACTGAATTCAGTAAAATATTTATTTTCAAAATCATAAGAAACACGTCCAAACAATGAATTAAGACTGTTTTTTGATGAGCTTTGATTAGAATTATATGAGTTTTCACTAATAACTGTTTCACTTGTAGGAGTTCCTAGATCAGGATCTGTATAAAGCTTATAAATACCCGTTCCTCTATCAGAATGATTTTCATTAGAAACACCAACTAGTACATCTACATAATGCTTATCTGCAAATGTATTGGTATATTCTGCCATAAACTGAGTATTAAGATCTAAACTCTTACGGCTTTCATCGTTTGTATTCCTGTCTGCTCCATAAATACCCCCTGGTTGAAAATTAACTGTCTGGACTCTGCTGTACATAGTATTAGACCAAGATCTTCCTCCAAAAATACCTTTTAATTTAACGTTATCTGTCAATTTAAGTTCGGCATTGATAGTACCGAAAATATCATCATTATCATATCTTCTAAATCCACCTTCTTCTAAAACCCCTAATGGGTTAAACTGCTGAAGGACATCATTAGTAAGGTAGTTTCCGTTTTCATCTTTTTGAGTATAATATAATGGTACCCTAAAAGCATCTACCATCAATGTACCTGTAGAGTAAGAATGGTCTGTAATTTTTTGTTTCGCATAAGCTATAGAAGACGTTAGCTTAAATCTGTTGTACTCATTTACAAGATTAATCCTGTAGTTATAACGTTCCATTCCTTTAGAAGGACCAACGAAAGTACTCCTTTGATCTAAATAACCTGCAGAAACAAGATAGCTTGAATTTTCATTACCTCCCGATACCGAGAAATTATGATTTTGTTGTAATGCAGGCTTAACTATTTCTTCGGCAAACCATTCAGTATCACCATTTGCCTTCATAGTTGCAATTTCATCTGCCGTAAAAACAGCACTGGACTCTCCTGAGTTATAGGCAGCTTCATTCCTTAGCATAGCATTTTCATAACCGTGAACAGGTTTTGTAAAATAATGTGGAGAATTAAAACCAACAAGAGTATTATACTGTACTGTCATTTTTGAATTCTTTTTTCCTTTACGTGTAGTTATAAGGATTACCCCATTACTGGCTCTTGAACCGTAAATTGCTGTACTACCGGCATCTTTAAGAACTGATACACTTTCTATATCTGCAGGATTTAAAGAATTTATATCTCCCCCCACAATACCGTCTATTACAACTAAAAGACTGTTATTACCAAGTGTACCAATACCCCTGATATTTATATTAAGTGGTGCGCCGGGCTCAGAGTTGGTTTGCTGAATTGTTAAACTCGGCGATTTCCCCTGAAGTGCCTGAGTTGTATTTACAACAGCCCTACCATTAAAGGCTTCATTGTTTACCTGATCAACAGCTCCAATAACCTTACCTCTCTTCTGGGTACCATATCCTATTACTACAACCTCTTCAAGATTTGTAGAGGAATCCTGCATGACAATTGTAATGTTCGGGCCTTCACTGGCCTTCTTCTCAATCGTTTGCATTCCTATATAAGAAAAAACAATTACAGATTCTGATGAAGAAACTTCAATTGAATAGTTTCCATCCAAATCTGTTTGTATAGCATTCGTAGTTCCTTTTTCAGAAACTGTAACACCTGGTAAAGTGACACCTGTGGCATCACTTACCGTACCTGATACCCTTACCTGGGTTTGGGCAAAAGCCGAAGAAGAAAATAATAGCAGTAGTGATAAGGTAAGTAAAGTGCTTTTTAAATTACACCCTTCCCTTATTTTTAGCAAATCTCTGCTTTGCCGAAAATTTTTAAAAGTAGTTTTGATTTTCATTAAGTTGATTGTTAACTAGGAATAATTAATTAAGGTTTAAAACAAATGTACTAAAACGATTTAGTAAAACAAATATTTTTTCATTAAGCAAATTAATTATGTTAAATTATCAATCAAGTGTTAAATAATACCTGACTTTTTAAAAATAATACAATGATATCAGCGAAGTACAGAATTATTTTTTTTGAAATTATGTTTTTATTCAAAATAAAATTTAACGTATTCTTAATTTTAAGGAGTAAAATTTTAAATTAAGAAAAACTAAATTCTTAAAATAGCTGCTTTGGCTTTGATGATTCTCTAATCTTCAATTCTGTGTTTAGAATAATCTTTTGAGGTTTGTCGTCTATTTTTTTTAGCAGATTAAGCATTATCTTCATAAGCTCCTCTCCTATTTCATAGAGAGGTTGTGCAACTGCAGTTATGGTAGGATTACAAATAGAGAAGAACTCATTATCGTCAAATGTTACCACACCAAAATTCTTTTTTAATGCATCACAGTCTGATTTAAGTGACTCCAACCCTCTAAGAGCAAGATAATTTGTAGAGAAAAACAATGAATCCAGTTCAGGATTATCAGCAACAAAAGAATAAATTAAATCTCTACTAATTTGTGTACTGCTTTCATTGTAAGGTATAGATAAAATGCTTGAAACAAGACCATTGTCAGAAATAGCTCTTTTATAACCGTTTAAACGATCAAGCATTTGTGTTTGAGAAGTATCAGTAGTAATAAAACCTATTTTCCTGTATTGATTCTTTATTAAATGTTCTGTAGCGTTATAAGCGGCTTCATCATTATTTACAATAACAATATTACTATTTAAATCAGAAAAATATCTGTCAAGAAGTACAACAGGTATATTTTCTTCAATAAGCTGTTCAATTACGCCCTGCATTCCCGGAGAAGGAACAATTATAAATCCGTCTACCATCCTGAAATTAAACAGGCGAATAAGCTCTTCAGATTTATTGTCATCATTCTCATTACTGCAAAAAATTACTTTGTAACCTTTTTCATAAGCCATATCTTCAATAATCCTGGCTAATTTGCTGAAGAAGTTATTTGAGATATCTTCAACCATAAAAACCAGGATTTTTGATTTTCCTGTCCGAAGGCTCTGAGCTATTTGGTTAGGCCTGTAATTTGTTTTTTTTACATAGTCCAAAACCTTTTGAGTCATCTCTTTAGAGATATGTTTCTCTTCTGCTTTACCATTAAGTACAAATGAAACTGTAGTAACAGATATATTGAGGGCCGTTGCAATACTCTTAATTGATACTTGTTTCTTTTTCATGTTATACAATGACGATAAGGTGATAGTTGTGTTTTATTTTATGCAATAATACGTTAATTTATAACTAAAATGATAAAACATCTTCAAAAACAAAAAACTATTGACGCTAAATTCATAATATATTAAGTTTAAAATTCCGCTTTTTTGAGAGTGGTTTTATATTTGATTTCAACTCTTAGTGGTATATAAAATATTTTAAATATTTCCAAAACATAACTTATATGATACTCTATCTTTTGAACAGTGATTTAATTTGCCTAATGAAATACCTGAAAAAATTCACACAGGACGAACGTCTGAAATACATTAAAAAAGGACTACATGAGAACGTTAATTTTTCAGAAGATCTCTCTTTAGAATATCCTTCATTAATAAAATCCAACCATTCCTCTAATAATAATTTTAAATCGTTCATGTTGATGGTGTTTTATCCAGATACATAAAATTCCGGATTTGAGAAAGTGACTTCAAAAATCCCATAAATTTCAGATTGTTCCAGAAAATCATGATCATATGGCTCGTTTTGCTGGATTGAATTTATTTCCCATATCAAAGCTTCGATTTCGTTTCGATGAAGGAAGAAAATAAAAGATAGATTTTTACAGATTCCAATCGCTTCATTGGTGTCAAAAATATACCTGATACGACCACCATCTATTGTAATTTTATAAAATTTTATATTATATTCTTCGCTTTTACTCATGATAAGTATTTTACAATTGTCAGATGTGAAATATAGTTATATTATAACACTTGTGTTAGCAGATAATGTTCAATTATTTTATTTCGATATTAAGAAAAATTTCCTAAGGTCACTATCTCCGATAATTTAGGATAGTAACTTTTTGCAGGGGAAGGTATGTTATTGTACTTAACTATTCCTGAAGTCTAACCATTCATCTAAAAGTTGCTTCATATCTGAAAAACTAATTATCAATTGATTATCAATAATAATATTGGGTGGAACTATTTCTATGCCATCTTCGTCACTAGCTGCAGCATTATCTAATGAAAAAAAATGCTCATAATATTCTCCGTTTTCAGCATTATTAATTTCATCAATTAATCCCTCACATTCAAGCTTGTCCATTATATATAATTTGAATGCTAAACGATTAAAATCAGGATTTTGTCCAGTGTGATAACATTCATAATCAACTCTATTATTATTCAAAACTTTTAAAAACTCTAATTGATATTGCTCTCTCTTTGTCATATTTTTTTTTAAATTTTAATGTAAATAAATATAAACGTTAAGATTTCTCATTATTCTATTATACTTAGTATCAGTTAAAACTTCTTCAATATTTAATACTCTATACAGGAGGATTATCCAATGCTTTTACTTTCTCTTTATAAGCCGAAGGTAAAACTATCGATTTCAAAATATTATCGGAATTTAAAACTTTTGCAAGTTTATATAAAGATAACCCTGTATTGCTAATAAACCCTGTATTTTTTATTCTAAGCATTTCCTTAACTTCAACAGGGATTACAGTTCGCTGTACTTCAAGCAGTATTCTATATCTTACAGGACCAAGATGTTTTCTATATTGCCTGAATAAATCATCGGTATAATGACTATACTTCATATTTTGTGATAAATGCTCCTGTCGCATACTCTGCCACTCTTCATAATTTAAAGGGAGCCCTTTTAATCCCATCAGCAGTCCTACCCTATTAAATACATTAAACACTTCCCTCTTCTCCTCTATTGTTAGTTTACGTTCCAACACTTCAAAAGATTTTATGGAATAAGCTATCAGCATAAAAAGCACATCCCTGTATGCCCAATCCGGTATTTTAGACTGTCTGTTAGTTTCTACCTGTGAATGTATGGCTGCAATTGAGTTAATTGCCTTTATGGCTGATTCTTTTTCCGCAAATACAATTAATCTTGCATAAGCAACTGTAGAAAAAAGACGGCCCAAAGGATCTTTAGGTAGCTTACCTGTAAAATACAGCCAGTCTACCGCCTTGTTTAGGGCAAACTCTGCAGAGGCCCCTGCGAATATAAAAATAATGGTATCGCTCTTACCCCATATCTTTCTTACTATAGAATTTTTAGGTACAAAATATTCTGTGTCCATGTTATTTTAAATTAAAAGTACTTTGCATTTCAAAGTTAAATTATTTACAGATACCATAAAAACATTTTGACTTAAATTATTTCAATAAAAAAAGCCCCAGCAATGCTGGGGCTTAAAATGATATATAGAATAGACTATTCTTCGTTATGCAAAAATGCCTGTCTGTTTAAAAGTGTTTCTTCACTTTCCACATGGTTATCATCAGGCACACAGCAGTCCACAGGGCATACCGCAGCACACTGAGGCTCCTCGTGAAAACCTTTACACTCGGTACATTTACCAGGAACAATATAATAAATATCGTCAGAAATAGGAGTTTGCGCCTCGTCAGCATCTACCTCTTCCCCGCTTGGCAGTACAATTCTGCCATTTAAACTGGTACCGTCTTTATATCTCCAGTCATCAGCACCTTCATATATTGCAGTATTTGGGCATTCCGGTTCACATGCCCCGCAGTTTATACATTCGTCTGTTATAATGATAGCCATAGCTTATTTTATTTTTTAATAATGTAAATTTGCACAAAATTACATCCAAAACTATTCATAAGCAAATCTAATGACTTTAGACGAAAGAAAAACAGCCTTTGTGGAATTAGGAAAATTTTTAAGTCAGTTTTCTGAAAATAATACTTCTCAAAAAGAGGGGGTATTATGTAATGACTTATTTTTTGATGATTTTATCAATCTAATAAAATTATCACAGTCTCACAATGGTTGGTTTACAGAAGAACAGGTATATTTTGCAGCTCAATCCTGGGCAGATGCTCTTACATCTGAAAATCTTGACAAATGGCTTAATGAATATGATTTTGAAAATGTACAACCAAAAACAGTTGGTTTAATACTGGCTGGTAATATACCATTAGTAGGATTTCATGATTTTCTTTCTGTTTTAATAAGCGGACACAGAGCTTTAGTGAAAACATCTTCAAACGATCAACTGTTACTACCCTTTTTAGCAAAATACATTGTTGCTGTAGAACCCCGTTTTAAAGATTACATTAGTTTTACCGAAGGAAAACTGGAAGGTTTTGATGCTGTAATAGCTACCGGAAGTAATAATACAGCCCGTTACTTTGAATATTATTTTAAAAATAAACCTTCAATTATACGTAAGAACAGGAACTCTGCGGCAGTGCTTACAGGAAATGAGAGTAAAGAAGAACTTGTACAGCTTGGAGAAGATATATTCAGGTATTTTGGTTTAGGCTGTAGAAATGTCTCTAAATTATTTGTTCCTGAAGGGTATAACTTTACTCCGTTTTGGGAAGCAGTTTATGAATACAGGGATATTATTCAGTATGAAAAATATGCTAACAATTACGACTACAATAAAGCCGTATTTTTAATGAGTAACTTTAAGTTGCTTGATAACGGTTTTCTTACCATAAAAGAAGATAACAGTTACTCCTCTCCTATTTCGAGTCTGTTTTACGAATATTATACAAATACCGATAATCTTAAAGCAAAACTGGAAGATGAAAAGGACCATATACAATGTATAGTTGGTAACATTTCGGGGGAAAATACAGTTGCTTTTGGGCAAACACAAAAACCACAACTTTGGGATTATGCTGATAATGTAGATACTATTGCATTTTTATCAAAAATATAGCGAAATATTTCCCAATATTTTTTGCTGTTTTCTAAGCTATATTTTGGAAATTTGTAACTCGCATTCTATTTTATTTGTCCCATGAAAAAACATAATTTCAGTGCAGGTCCCTCAATCCTGCCACAAGAGGTATTTGAAAAATCTGCCCAGGCAGTCCTCAATTTTAATAACCTTGGCCTTTCAATCCTTGAAATATCCCACAGAAGCAAAGATTTTGTTGCTGTAATGGAAGAAGCCAGATCTTTGGCTTTAGAGCTTTTAGGCTTAGAAAATAAAGGCTATCAGGCTCTTTTCCTTTCCGGCGGTGCCAGTATGGAATTTGTAAGGGTGCCATATAACCTTTTAAAGGAAAACGGAAAAGCCGCTTATCTGGATACAGGAACATGGGCAGCAGGTGCCATTAAAGAAGCCAAGCGTTTTGGTAATACTGAAATTATAGGCTCTTCTAAAGAAGCTAACTACACTTATATACCAAAAGATTTTACTGTACCTACAGATGCAGATTATTTTCACTGCACCAGCAACAACACAATATTTGGTACGCAAATGCATAGTTTTCCTGAAACAGGAGTGCCTATGGTATGTGATATGAGTTCAGATATTTTTTCAAGAGAACTGGATTTCTCTAAATTCGGCCTTATTTATGCAGGTGCTCAAAAAAACATGGGACCCGCAGGTACTACCCTTGTAGTGGTGAAGGAAGATATTTTAGATAAAACAGGCAGGGCTATTCCCGGTATAATGGATTATGGTCAGCATATTGCTAAAGAGAGTATGTACAATACACCTCCTGTGTTCCCTGTTTATACTTCGCTGTTAACTTTGCAATGGATTAAAAACAACGGCGGTGTCGCAGCTGTAGAGAAGAAAAATAATGCAAAAGCAGAGCTTCTTTATAATGAAATAGACCGTAACACGTTATTTACAGGTACAGCAAATAAAGAAGACCGTTCTAAAATGAACGTTACCTTCCTGCTTAAGGATGAAAAATATACTGAACAGTTTGATAAGTTATGGAAATCGGCAGATATAAGCGGACTTAACGGTCACAGATCTGTTGGCGGATACAGGGCTTCCATATACAATGCAATGCCTATAGAAAGCGTTAAAGTACTTGTGGATGTTATGCAGGAGCTGGAAAGAAACGCCTAATTTTTAATCATTAAAATCCCGTAAATAATAATGAAAATTTTAGCAAACGACGGAATCTCTAAAAGCGGTGTTATTTCCCTTGAAGATGCCGGATTTGAAGTTATAACAACAAAAGTCGCTCAGGAGCAGGTAGCAAATTACATTAACACAAACAACATTAATGTGCTGCTTGTTAGAAGTGCAACAAAAGTGAGAAAAGATATTATAGACAACTGCCCCAGCCTGAAAATTATAGGCCGCGGTGGTGTTGGGATGGATAATATTGATGTGGAATATGCCCGTGAAAAAGGAATCCATGTAATAAATACTCCGGCCGCATCATCTGACTCTGTTGCCGAGCTTGTTTTTGCTCACTTGTTCTCAGGAGTACGTTTTCTTCATGACTCAAACAGACTTATGCCGCTTGAAGGCGATATAAACTTTGAAAGCCTTAAAAAAGCATATGCTGCCGGTATAGAGCTTAGAGGCAAGACTCTTGGTATTATAGGTTTTGGAAAAATAGGTAAATCGGTTGCGAGGATTGCTTTAGGCCTTGGCATGAAAGTAATTGCTTCAGATAAGTTTATTGGTAAGGCAGAAATCAGGGTTGATTTTTACAACAACCAGTTTATAAATGTTGAGATTACAACCGAACCAATAGAAGACATCTTTAAACATGCTGATTTTATTACACTTCACGTTCCTGCTCAGGAAGGTTACCTTATAGGTAAAGATCAGTTTGAAGTAATGAAAGATGGCGTAGGTATAGTTAACGCTTCACGTGGAGGTATTATTGATGAAGTTGCCTTAGTTGATGCTCTTGATTCAGGAAAAGTCTCCTTTGCAGGACTTGACGTATTTGAAGATGAGCCTAAACCCGCCGTACAGGTGCTAATGAATCCTAAAATCTCATTAACTCCGCACATCGGAGCTGCTACTCTCGAAGCTCAGGACAGGATTGGTACTGAACTGGCAGAACAGATTATCAGCATCCTTAAAACAGAACAATAAAAACCTTAAAAGGTTAAATTATACTAAAGCACCCAAAAGGGTGCTTTTATTTTTTAATTTTATAGTTATGATTGCTAAATCATGATGCTATGAAAAATTATTTACTCTTTTTTTCTTGTTTATTGTTGCTTATAATAAGCTGTAAGACTCAGGAGAAAAGCGACATGCAACCCATGTCTATAACCGACGAGGAAAAGGCTGTCGCTATGGCTAATGACACGGTGCGTATTGCAAACGATGAATTAGAATACGAAATCATCATTATTGACCCCGGATTTAACTCATGGTTATATAGTAGAGCAAGACCAAGGGGATACTATAATCTACAGTATTTTGAAACCAAAAATAAGCTTTGGGTTACACAATGGAATATTCGGGCCATGCAGCCCCAACGATATGGAGACTTATATTTAATGGCTATAGATTATGAACCACATATAGATTATGGTTATGAAGTAAATTATATGCTTTACAATTATCTGGTATATTTTCAATTAACTACCGGAGAGCGTTTGGGAGGTATTGTACCACAATTCTAAATCAAGTATATTTGTCTTTTAACCCTTTTCATGGAAAAATTAAAAAAACGCTGGGGTATTACCAGTAACTTCCAGCTTGTACTAATATTTATTGTATTTGCCGTAACTGGATCTACATCTGCTTATTTATCTAAGCCTGTAATTCAGTGGTTGGGGATATCTAAAGAAGCTTTGTCTCCCTGGCTGTATATCCCTTTAAGAATACTTATAATTTTTCCTGTATATCAGGTACTGCTTGTATTTTTCGGTTTTATTTCCGGACAGTTCAGGTTCTTCTGGAACTTTGAAAAAAAGATGCTTAAGGCAATGGGACTAGGTTTCCTGTTTAAAAATAAAAAAGCCCCTTAATCAGGGGCTTTTTCTTTTATTCCTTAAGCTTAGATTTATAATTCTTTTTAAGCTTGGCCATCTTAGGTTCAATTACCGCCCTGCAATAAGGCTGATCAGGGTTTAGGGCAAAATAATCCTGATGGTAATCTTCAGCAGGGTAAAAAGTTGGCGCTTCAGTTACTTTAGTCACTATCTTTTTATCAAATATCTTCTGATCTTCTAATAGTTTAACAAAGTTTTCTGCCGCGGTTTTCTGCTCCGGCGTAGTATAGAAAATTTCGCTTCGGTATTGTGTCCCCACGTCGGCACCTTGCCTGTTTAGGGTTGTTGGATCGTGTGTGGCAAAAAATATTTCCAGTAAATCCTCATAAGCAATCTCATCAGGATTATAGGTTATCTTAATTGCTTCCGCATGTCCTGTTGTACCACTGCACACTTCCCTATAGGTAGGATTTTTTGTAATTCCGCCGATATAGCCCGAAATTACTTTATCCACTCCTTTAAGTTCGGTAAAAAAAGCTTCTGTACACCAAAAGCAGCCACCTGCAAAGATGGCGGTTTCTAATTTACTGTTATCCATTTGTTTTAATTCTCCTTTCTCTAATTCGTCGTTATTATTTTCGGCCGTTGCAGTTTCAGCTTTTCCCTGACAGGAAAGCGCTAAAAAAGCAAATGTAATGGCTAGTATGTTTTTCATTGTGTAACGGTTTTTCAAAATTATACAATTCTTTTTTCAGGTAATAGCTATACTTTTATATACGAAATATTGTGCCAAAAAAGATTTATTTTTCTTTAAATTGTTTGTTTCTTTGTGAAAACCCCGAATTGATGATACAGGCAAAAAACATCCATAAATATTATGATGCACTACATGTGCTTAAAGGTGTTGACCTTCATATTAAAAAAGGAGAAATTGTTTCTATAGTAGGAGCTTCCGGAGCTGGAAAAACAACACTCCTGCAAATTTTAGGTACATTGGACAAACCACAAGCTGAGGCCGGCACTTCATTATTAATTGATGATGAAGATGTGATTAACATGAAAGACAAAGCCTTGTCTAAGTTTCGTAATATCAAATTAGGATTTATATTTCAGTTCCACCAGTTATTCCCTGAATTTACAGCTCTGGAAAATGTTTGCATTCCTGCTTTTATTGCCGGAAAACCAAAAGCCGAGACTGAAGCAGAAGCTAAAAAACTTTTGGAGTATCTGGGACTATCACACAGAATAAATCATAAACCTGGTGAATTATCGGGCGGTGAACAGCAACGTGTAGCCGTGGCAAGATCGCTTATTAATAAGCCTGCCGTTATTTTTGCCGATGAACCGTCCGGAAACCTTGATACACATTCTGCAGAGAATCTTCATAAGTTATTCTTTAAGTTGAGAGATGAAATGGGGCAGACTTTTGTAATTGTTACCCATAATGAAGAACTGGCCAATATGGCAGACAGAAAACTGGTTATGAGTGACGGACAGATAATAGCCGGACATAATATATGATTGAAGCAGGTTTAATGAAAGAAAAAATGAATATGGAGGAACTTAAATCGTTCCTTGATGAAAAGGTATTACTTTACAACAACCCTGATTTTATTGATACCGACCCAATACAGATACCTCACCTGTTTACACAAAAAGAGGATATAGAAATCGCCGGTTTTCTTTCGGCGACTATAGCATGGGGTAATCGCAAAATGATTATCAATAATGCCAAAAAGATGATGGAGCTCATGGGGAATAGTCCTTATGACTTTGTGATGAGTCATAACGAAGAGCATCTTGAAAGTTTAGAAAACTTTGTGCATCGTACTTTTAACGGTATCGATTTTGCCACTTTTATACAGTCACTAAAAAACATTTACACCAATCATGGCGGGCTGGAGTCTGTATTTGCAAGGCACCAGGAAAACAACAGCTTACAGCAAAGCATTAGTGAATTTAAAAAAATATTTTTTGAAATAGCACATCAGCAACGTACTCAAAAACATATATCGGACCCTTTAAATGGTTCGGCCGCAAAAAGGATGAATATGTTTCTACGTTGGATGGTAAGAAACGATAATGCTGGTGTTGATCTAGGAATTTGGAAAAACATTTCCTCATCCAATCTCTCCTGCCCGCTTGATGTTCATTCCGGTAATGTAGCCCGTAAACTTGGCTTATTGAATAGAAAACAAAATGACGCAAAAGCTCTGTTTGAGCTGGATACAGAATTAAGACTATTAGACTCAACCGATCCGGTTAAATATGACTTTGCTCTTTTTGGATTAGGTGTATTTGAAGGATTTTAAATTTTCACAATGAAAAAAGGACTTTTATTTACAGGTATTTTTTTAGGTACTATTTTCTTTTTACTCATTGTATGTAGGGTACTGGGAATAATAAATCTTTACAACGCACCTACTAGTAGTAATGAGCCTACAATAAAATTAGGAGATACTTTCTTCGCTTCGAGTCTGAAAAAAGCAGAAGTCGGAGATTTTATTATTTATAAATGTGAGTATGGTTCCTGCTTTTTTAGACTTGTAGGAGTAGAAAATGATACTCTTGAAATTAGGGATGGCGTTTTATTTCGTAATGGGATAAATTTCGATAAGGACTATAATCTTCAGCATAATTACTTAATTGATATTGAAGAAATAAAAAAGCTTCCTGAAAATGAAAAAGATTATTTTTCACAAAAAGCCTATCCTATCCTATTCAATAATAAATACTTAACTACTAGTGCTGAAGATAGTATTATGTATAAAGCAAAGTTTCCTTTTAAAAGAAAGCTAGATAGTATCCCCGACAAATTTATCGTTGAGACTTTTGGAAAGAACTGGAATAAAGACAATTTTGGTCCTATAATCATTCCTGCCAATAAAGTATTTGTTATGGGTGATAACAGGGATAATGCTATGGATTCTAGGTATATCGGATTAATTGATAAAAGAGATATCAAAGCAACTATAATCGATTAATTTCTCATTTTTTTTTACAACAAATCTTACAAGAAAAAATATACCTACTGCAAAAAGCAGGAGCAACAGTATACAGAACAGTTGCCACATACCTATACCAAAAGAAAAGTTATTTACACTTGTTTCCATTTAATTATACCTTACCATAGTACATTGCTTTAACAATACCGTCTGAAAGTCCTATTTTAGGAACATAAATATTACGTGCACCACTCCACCTCATAGCATTAAGGTAAATGCGGGTAGCATAAATAATTACATCAGCACGGTCAGGGTTTAGTCCAAGTTCGGAAATACGCTGCTCATAAGTAAGCGTATTTAAAAACTGGTACTGAGAATTTATGTAGAAATAGGATAATGGTAAATCCTGTTTTTTACCCGACAGTTTAAACAATTTGTTTATGTTACCTCCGGAACCTATAAGCGTAATACTTTCATAAGGCTCGGTAACGGTTTTTATCCATTTTTCAATCTCAACCCAAACCAGTTCGTTAACCATATTGTTTAGTAAACGTACTGTACCATTTTTAAATGATTTTGAAGCAACAATCTTTCCGTTATCAAATAATGAAAACTCTGTACTACCACCACCTACATCAACAAAAAGATAGGTTTGGTCGGGTTTTATAAAGGTATGTAAATCGGTAGAAGCAATAATAGCTGCTTCCTTTTTACCATCTATAATCTCAATTTTAATTCCTGCTTCCTGCTCAATAAGATCAGCTACTTCCTTTCCGTTAAAAGCCTCTCTCATAGCAGAAGTAGCACATGCCATATAACGTTCTACTTTATGCACTTTCATTAGCAGCTTGTAAGCCTTCATAGCATCAATCATTCGCTCTATGCTCTCCTCTGCAATCTCACCAACTGTAAAAGCATCCTGCCCTAAACGAATAGGAACACGTACTAATGAACTTTTATTGAATTGTGTAGGTTTCCCTTCCTGCTCCACAATATTACACACTAATAGCCTCATGGCATTAGATCCAATATCGATAGCAGCATATTTTTTTATGTTAATCATTCTCTTCAGTTACTAAGGTCTTTCATTTACAACCTCAGAATCTAATTATAATTGTTCGTAAATCACTTCAAGCATATCCCTGTAATAGTTATATGTTTCAAGTTGTGCCCTGAATACTTTTTCATGAGGGCGTTTTCTGTATTTATTCTCAAGGTTTTCTGAATGAAGCCTTGCTTTTACATTACCTTTCCATCCTATCTCAAAAGTATCTATAAGCTCCTGTTTTATATCGGCATCATAGATAGGACACGTTACCTCTACCCTCTCATCCAGGTTACGCGTCATAAAATCGGCAGAAGATATATATACCTCAGGGTCGCCACTATTACCAAATATATAAACCCTAGAGTGTTCAAGATAATTATCCACGATGCTAATTGCCTCAATATTCTCACTCATATCTTCCTCTCCCGGAATAAGACAGCATATACCTCTTATTATAAGTTGAACCTTTACACCTTCCCTGCTTGCTTCATACAGTTTATCAATCATTTTATAATCAGTAAGACTGTTCATTTTGAGCTTAATGTAAGCCTCTTTTCCTGCTATAGCATTAAGTATTTCCCTGTCTATCAGTTTATAAAACTTAGACCTTGTATAATGAGGTGAAACAAACAAATGCTTGTACCTGTGTACCCTGTAATTTACATCAAAAAAGTCAAATATTTTATTTACGTCCTTTAATATTTGCTGGTGATAGGTAAACAAAGTAACATCGGTATAAATTTTAGCAGTAGCTTCGTTGAAGTTACCTGTAGATATAAAACCGTAACGTTTAAACTTACCTTTCTCAATCCTCTCGATAACACATATTTTACTGTGCACCTTTAATCCTTTTACACCAAAAATAAGGTTGATACCTTCTCTTTGCATCTGTTCAGAATAGGAGATATTGCTCGCCTCATCAAAACGTGCCTGAAGTTCTATCTGAACAGTTACTTTCTTACCGTTTTTTGCAGCATTGATAAGGGAACTCACAATTTGTGAATTCTTAGCTAGCCTGTATAATGTTATCTTAATAGAAACAACCTTAGGGTCTAACGCCGCCTCCCTTAAAAACTTTATAACATAAGAATACGATTGATAAGGAGCATTTAGAAGATAATCCTTTTGTTTTATCTTTTGTAATATGCTTCCTTCTAGGCTAAGTCCCGGTATAGGTAATGGAGTATTTTGTTTATAAAGCAAATCATACCTTCCCAAATTAGGAAAGCTCATGTAATCCCTCCTGTTATGATAACGCCCTCCCGGAATAATACTATCGGTAGCATCAATACCCATTCTCGTAAGGAAAAAGTTTAATGTATCTTTTTCTATAGACTGGTCGTATACAAAACGAACAGGTTCACCAATCCTTCTTTCCTTAACTCCTTTGGATATTTTCTCCATAAGGCTCTTACTCTGATCACTATCAATCTCTAACTGAGCATCTCTGGTAATTTTAATCATGTGGGCCGAAATGCTTTCATAATTAAAAATATTGAAGATACTATACAAATTGTAGCGAATTACATCATCCAAAAGTATGATATACTGTTTTTCGTTGTTTGAAGGTAATACCACAAAACGGTTAATAGTCTTAGGCATTTCAACAACAGCGTAACGTACTTCAGGCTCAAGATTAACAGGCTCTCCTTCAGTAATTTTCTTTTCCTTTGGAGGTATTACAAGTTTTACCGCAAGATATCCCGCCGCATCTTTAAGAAGCGGAAACTCATCTAGATCATTAAGTATAATGGTTACCAACTCAGGACTTACCTTTTGGATAAAAAAGTCCTTTATAAAGTTTTGCTGTTCTTTAGATACTTCTGTTTCGTTAATAATATAAATGTTTTCCTGCTGTAGTTCCTGCTCTATAACACTTAATATCCTTAAACTTTCAGACTGCTGTTCAATAACAATCTCGGTAATATCCTTAAGCAGTTGCTGTGCAGATATACCACCAAGTATCTTTTCGCCGGTTTGCCCTGCAAGACTTAAACGCCTTACGGCAGCATACCGAACCCTGAAAAATTCGTCTAAATTATTTGAAAATATTCCTAAAAATCTAAGCCTGTCTAATAAAGGGACTTTTTCATCTGCAGCTTCCTGCAGTACCCTCGCATTAAATGCAAGCCAGCTTTTTTCCCTATCAATATACCGGTTCACCGGTGTGTGGTGGTGGATCATACTTTTTTAATTCGCTTGGAAAAACGGTTTGTTCTATTGTACCTTTTTCGATAACGTTCCAATCATCTGTATTAAATGACATTGAAACAAATCCCGAAGTAGGCACATTATCTATGGTAATGTTCCCAAAGATATTAACAAAATTAGTAATCGCCTCGTTATGTCCAAAAAGAATTAGGTTATCATATTTGTTATCACAACTTTTTATGATTTTCTCAAGCTTTCTTACCTCAAAAGTATAAAGGTCGTCGTTAAAGATTATATTATCTATGGGGATAGAAAGGCTTTCTGCAAAAATGTAGGCTGTATTTTTAGCCCTTTGTGCTGAGCTTGACCAAACGAGGAAAGTTTTAGGTAAATATCCGGAAACTTTATTAGCAACCAGATGAGCATCGTTAATTCCGCGTTTAGATAACGGCCTGTCCTTGTCTATTAGAGGGGCATCCCAGCTAGATTTAGCATGACGGATTAATATCAAGTTTTTCATGAGCCTGCATTTTAATTAATATCTATATATTAAATATCCGAAATATTAACATAATAAAATACAAACATTTTGTTAATTTTTATTACGGCGCTAACCTTTCTGTTAACCAGTTAAAATTTTCCTGCAGTTTATATCTTATCCTGTCATGTAATCTGTTTGGTCTTCCCTGCCAAAATTCAATTTCAACAGGCTTAACAATATAACCTCCCCAATGTTTAGGACGTGGAATTTCTCCTTCAGCGTATTCTTTTTCAAGATCATGTAGTTTTCCTTCCAGATAATCTCTTGAAGGTATTACTTCGCTTTGTGGCGATACTATAGCTCCCAGACGGCTTCCTGCCGGACGGCTTTCAAAATATCCGTCAGAAAGGTTTTCAGCTACTTTCTCTGCCTTACCTTTAATAATTACCTGTCTTTCCATTTCCTGCCAGAAAAAAGACAGACAAATATTTGGATTGGCTTCTATTGCGTTTCCCTTTTCAGAATTATAATTAGTATAAAAGATAAAACCTTCATAAGTAAACTGTTTAAGCAATACAACTCTGGCTTTAGGAAAACCATCTTTACCTATAGTAGATACTGTCATGGCATTAACCTCACTTGAACCTCCAAACTCCTCTACTTCATGAAACCATGCTTTAAAAAGAGTAATAGGATCTTCAGGTAAATTCTGTTCGGTTAGTTCACTCTTTTCATAAGAGCGCCTGTAGTTACTTAAATCTTTCATATTATAAGGATATTACCGGCTAATCTGCCTCCTCTAATTTAATTATTTTCTGATTATCACTAATCGTATCAATTGGCTAAAATTCAAATATTTTACCATCATCAGCCAAATGTACATTCTCAAAAACAGTTTGAGCCTGTTCCTTAAAAAGTTCAATAGAATCATATCGAGTAGAAAAATGCCCTAAGACCAACTGCTTAACATTAGCCTGCTTGGCTATTGTAGCGGCCTGTTTAGCTGTAGAATGCATTGTTTTCTCGCAAAGATGTTCTTCCGAATCAAGAAAAGTACTCTCATGATACAAAACATCAACATCCTTAATTATCGGGATTATATCTTCTTTATACATCGTGTCCGAACAAAAAGCATAACTCTGAGGGGCGGGCGGATCAAAAGTCATTGAAACATTTGGGATTACCCTACCGTCATCCAGCGTAATATCGCTACCATTCTTTATTTTTTGATAATAACAGGTCTCTATACCATACTCCTCTACCTTCCCAAGATTTAGCTTTCTCTCTCCCGGTTTTTCCTTAAAAAGGTAACCATTAGTATAAACCCTGTGTTGTAAGGGAATTGTACTCACTACCACCTTATCATCTTCATAAACAACCTGAGATTCTTTTCCTTCCAGTTCATGAAAGTATAGATCAAAACTTGTCCAGGATGCTGTTAATTTCAATTGAATAAGAATAAGCTCCTTAACACCTTTTGGTCCGTGAATATGAAGATCTGTTTTTCTGTTAAGTAATGAAAAAGTAGAAATCAACCCTATCAATCCGTAGACATGGTCACCATGAAGATGGGAAATAAAAACATGATTGATTTTTGAGAATCGAACCTTATTTTTCCTAAGCTGTACCTGAGTACCTTCACCACAATCAATTAAAAACATCCTGTTTTTAATTTCCAATACCTGCGATGTAGGATTAGTTAATGTTCTGGGAGTAGCAGCATAACAGCCTAATATGGTAAGATTCATTTGCTTAAATTTTTAAAGCAATTATTAAGGTACTATATAATAGCCCCTAATTGCTCGCCTGTTGCCTGCAACAGATAATAAATTAAAGAATTAAAAGCCCAGGTCCCTTTCAATCTCTTCCATTTCAATGATATCGTGTGCTTCAAGAATTGTTGGCACCACTATCATTTCATCCGGCACTTCATTAAAGTCAAAATCGTTTACAACAACTACAAACGATTTTTTTGATTTCCTGTGTTTGTTAGATAACGAAAGAAAAGACAGGATGTCTTTTAACTCAACATCAGCATCCTGAGTAATATCAATAACGATATTTTGATTTTTGAATGTATTGTATTCGCCCTCTATCTTATCCCTGAAAGCAATAACATCGCCCTGGGTATCTTTTAGAGTAACGGTATGTCCTTTTTCTTCTACTTTCATTTTTATCAATTACTGATAGCTAATTTACAAAGTGGTTAGTAAAAAAGCTACCTCTTATAATAATTTTAATATTTATTGCTTAATCTTTGAAGCTAACAGATAGATAACAGCCATCCTGACCGCTACCCCATTCTCAACCTGATTTAATATTACAGACTGCTGAGAATCGGCCACATCACTTGTAATCTCAACACCCCTGTTAATTGGCCCCGGGTGCATAATTACAATTTCTTTGTTTAAGGAGTCAAGTAATTCTTTATCAACTCCGTATTGTTGTGTATATTCTCTTGTAGAAGGGAAGTAGTTTACATCAAGACGCTCGTTTTGCACCCTTAGCATATTAGCCACATCGCACCACTCTAAAGCTTTACGCAGGTTAGGCTCAACTTTTACTCCTAAAGAATCAATATATCTAGGGATAAGAGTTTTTGGTCCGCAAACCATAACTTCTGCACCCTGCATCTGTAATGCGAATATATTAGAAAGTGCTACCCTTGAGTGAAGTATATCTCCAACAATAACTACCTTTTTACCTCCTACTTCTCCTAATCTTTCTCTTATAGTATAAGAATCTAACAACCCCTGTGTAGGGTGTTCATGAGCTCCGTCTCCGGCATTAATAATACTTGCTCCAACATTTTGAGAAAGAAAGTGTGCAGCTCCCGGATTTGAGTGACGCATAACTACCATATCCACTTTCATGGAAAGTATATTGTTTACAGTGTCTATAAGCGTTTCCCCTTTCTTTACAGATGATTGTGCAGCCGAAAAACTGATGACATCTGCCGAAAGTCTTTTTTGAGCAAGCTCAAAAGAAAGCTTAGTACGTGTACTGTTCTCAAAAAATATATTAGCTATTGTAATATCCCTTAGAGAAGGGACTTTTTTAATAGGTCGGTTAATTACTTCTTTAAAATGGTCGGCCGTTTCAAAAATAAGGTCAATATCAGCTTTGTTGATATATTTAATTCCTAATAAATGATTAACGCTTAATTCTTTCATTGCTGTTACTTGCTGTTACGCCTATATTAAATAAACACTATCCTCTCCTTCGTTTTGCTCCCAGGTTACTTTTACCTTTTCGTCGTTTATGGCATCTACCTGCCTCCCCCTGTAATCGGGCTGAATAGGTAAATGACGGCTAAAACGCCTATCTATAAGTACAAGAAGTTCTATTTCTGACGGACGTCCGAAAGACTGTATTGCAGTTAGTGCTGCACGAATGCTTCTACCTGTATACAATACATCATCAATAAAAACTACCTTTTTATTTTCTACCAAAAAGTCTATTTGGGTTTTATTAGCCTCTAATGGCTTATCAGACCTACGAAAATCGTCTCTGAAAAAAGTAATATCCAAGAACCCTAACGGGACGTTTTTTACATTGTAATCCTGCTCAAGCAGTTGTTTTATACGTTCTGCCAGATAACGGCCTCTGGGCTGTAATCCAATAAGTATTGTATCCGAAAAATCAAGATGTTTTTCAATTAACTGGCAGGCCAAACGATTAAGGATGATATTGACTTCTTTTGAAGTTAGCAATATTTTATGGCTCATAGTGCTGTGTTATGTTTGGAGTGTAAAAGTAGTGAAAAAACAGAATTAGAAAAAATAACATTTCATATTTAATCAGCTATTTTATTCAGGCAGGCTTAAGATTAATTTAATTTTAACTAAATACAGTTTTTAGTGCTTTAAATTTATATAACAAACCTAAAAACAGGAAATATGAAAAAGAGAATATTGAAATTAAGCTTTTTAGCTTTAATGTTAACCACACTTACCGGTTGCGAACTTGCAGGAGATATTTTTGAAGCTGGCATGGGAGTAGGGATTTTTATTGTAATTGTTGTTATAGTACTTATAATATGGCTTATAAGTAAGTTTAGAAAATAAAAAAAAGCCCCGCTAAATGCGGGGCTTTTTTTTATTTTATTAATCGTTCATTGAAAGAAGGAACTCTTCATTGTTCCTTGTTTTCTTGAATCGGTCGTTTATAAAGTCCATAGCTTCAACCGGGTTCATATCTGCAAGATATTTCCTCATGATCCACATACGCTGTATTGTTTTCTCGTCAAGAAGAAGGTCGTCCCTACGTGTACTTGAAGAAGTAAGATCAATAGCAGGGAATATACGTCTGTTAGCAATCTTACGGTCAAGCTGAAGTTCCATATTACCTGTACCTTTAAATTCTTCAAAGATAACTTCGTCCATTTTAGAACCTGTATCAGTAAGAGCGGTAGCAATAATACTTAAAGATCCTCCTCCTTCTATGTTACGTGCAGCACCGAAGAAACGTTTTGGTTTTTGAAGCGCATTTGCATCAACACCACCACTTAGCACTTTACCTGAAGCAGGCTGAACTGTATTGTAAGCTCTTGCCAAACGGGTAATTGAATCAAGAAGTATAACCACATCGTGACCACACTCTACAAGGCGCTTAGCTTTTTCCAGCACTATGTTTGCAACCTTTACGTGGCGTTCTGCAGGTTCATCAAAAGTTGAAGCGATAACTTCTCCTCTTACACTACGCTGCATATCGGTTACCTCTTCAGGCCTTTCATCAATAAGTAATACAATCAGGTAAACTTCAGGATGATTTGCAGCTATAGAGTTAGCAATATCCTTTAAAAGCATTGTTTTACCTGTTTTAGGCTGGGCAACGATCATACCACGCTGACCTTTACCTATAGGTGAAAACAAATCAATAATTCTTGTAGATATAGTACTTTGCTTATTCGCAAGATTAAACTTTTCTTCAGGGAAAAGCGGTGTAAGGTGCTCAAAAGAAACCCTGTCCCTTACAACTTGAGGATCGTGTCCGTTAATTTTTAATACTCTAACTAGCGGGAAGTATTTTTCTCCTTCTTTAGGAGGGCGAACCACACCTTTTACGGTATCTCCTGTTTTTAGACCAAAAAGTCGTATTTGAGAGTTTGATAAATAAATATCATCCGGAGATGCCAGGTAGTTATAATCAGACGAACGTAAGAAACCATAGCCATCAGGCATCATTTCAAGAACACCTTCACTCTCAATAATTCCGTCGAACTCATAATCGGGTTCTCTGAAATTTTGCTTCTTCTTATAACTCGGATGATTAGGATTGTTTGCATTAGCACGTTCTATTTGCGCTAAACGCTCTTCTTCCGATATCTGAGCTTTTGTAGACTTACTTTCGGCAGGTTTTTGGTTTTTCTGCCTGTTATCCGGTATATTTTTTTTCCTGTTATCTTCTTTTGGCTGAGCAGGTGCTTCTGTTTTTGTTTCAGCAGCCGGCTGCTGTGTAGTTTCAGGTTCTTTTACAGGGCGCTGAGGTTTAAAGTCAGCTTTTTTTGCCACTATATTTTTCTCTTTTGCATCTTCCTGTATAACCGGTCTTGTTTCAACAACCTTTTCAGCAGTAGCTTTAGGCTCTTCCTTTTTAGGTAGTTCCTGTTTTACAGGAGCCTTTTTATTTACAGGGGCTTTATCATTAGCAATCCTTGCTCTTTTTGGCTTTTCCGCCTGTGGCGCAGCTGTTTCTTTTGCTGTTGCCGGTGCCGGTTCATCAAATAAAGGCTTTATTTGTGCCGGGTTTGCAGCCTGGTGGTCTAAAATCTGGTAAACAAGCTCGTCTTTTTTTAAGCCGCGGTATTTACTGATCTTAGCTTTTTTAGCAATTTCCTGAAGCTCGGGAAGCTTCATTTCTTTTAGTTCGGAAATATCAAACATGTATCAATGTTAAATTAAATTAATTGAGAGTGTATTCAAAATTTAAGTAAAAATAAAGTGAGGGTGTATTTTTTCTGAAATATAACGCTTCGGAGAATGAAGCGCTTACGGTTTTGTATTGCAATAATACGAATTTATTTTTACTATACAATAGCTATTTTTAAAAAAGAAACCATATTTTTGTGACCGAAAATAAGAAGTAATGTTACAGCGAATACAAACAGTATATCTATTTATAGCCTTTGTTGCTGCAGGTGTTTTACCTTTTGTTTTTCCTTTATGGGTTACAGCTGCCGGGGAAGAATATTTTTTTATGAAAAACCTGGCATTTATTGCGCTGTTTGGCCTTAGTACGACACTTTCAATTATAAGTATCGTATCGTTTAAGAAAAGAAAAAGCCAGTTTGTAATGGGCAGGCTTAATATAATATTAAATTTAATTTTATTAGGATTATTTATAATTCGGCTGCTAAACTTATCCGGAGAAACAAATAAGGATCTTATTGTTTCTGAGAAGGGTATTGGGATGATTCTTCCGATTATTTCTATCGTTTTTTTAAGCCTTGCCAATAAGGCAATCAAAAAGGACGAAGATCTCGTAAAATCAGTGGACCGATTAAGGTAAACCTTTTAACTTAGTTTATTAGTGCGTTAAAATCCCTGCTTTATAAGCGGGGATTTTTAGTTTATATAACTAATGAAATTCTACCGTAAGGAAAATTAAGTACAAAAATAAACCCCGCTAGTTGCGGGGTTTAATATATATGATATAAACATTTTATTATACATGCAACGCTCTGTTGTCAGTTGCAGCTAGCGCAGCCTCTTTTACAGCTTCAGCATACGTAGGGTGAGCATGAGACATTCTTGAAATATCTTCTGCAGACGCTTTAAACTCCATAGCTGTAACAGCCTCAGCAATTAAATCAGCAACACGGGCACCAATCATGTGAACACCAAGAACTTCATCAGTTTTTGCATCAGCAAGGATCTTTACAAATCCATCAGTATCCATACTTGCACGAGAACGGCCTAATGCTTTGAAAGGGAAGCTACCAGACTTGTACTCAACACCAGCCTCTTTTAACTGCTCTTCTGTTTTACCAACAGCTGCAACCTCAGGCCATGTGTAAACTACACCCGGTATCAGGTTATAATCAATGTGTGGTTTTTGTCCGGCAAGAGTCTCAGCTACAAATACACCTTCTTCCTCTGCTTTGTGAGCTAGCATAGCACCACGTACTACGTCGCCAATAGCATAAATATTAGGCACATTCGTTTGTAAATGATCGTTAACCTCTATCTGTCCTCTGTCAGAAACCTTAATTCCAGCTTTATCAGCATTTAGCCCGTCTGTAAATGGACGACGACCTACAGAAACTAAAGAGTAGTCACCATCAAGAGTGATTGTTTCTCCTTTAGCGTTTTCCGCCTGAACCTTTACTCCTTCTCCACTTCTCTCTACTGATTTAACTTTGTGAGAAGTATAGAATTTCATACCCTGCTTTTTAAGTACTTTGGTAAGTTCTTTTGATAAACCACCATCCATACCAGGGATAATCCTGTCAAGATACTCAACAACAGATACCTGAGCACCTAAACGAAGGTAAACCTGACCTAACTCAAGACCAATAACACCACCACCAATAACGATAAGATGCTTAGGCACTTCTTTAAGTTTAAGAGCTTCTGTAGAAGTAATTATTCTTTCTTTGTCTATTTTGATAAAAGGTAAAGAAGATGGTTTAGAACCTGTAGCTATAATAGTGTTTTTAGCTTCGATAACTTCTTCAGAACCGTCATTTTTAGTCACTTTAATATGAGTAGAGTCTTCAAATGAACCAACACCTGCAAAAACAGTTATCTTATTTTTGTCCATAAGGTATTTAATTCCGCTAACGTTCTGATCAACAACTCCCTGTTTACGGGCAATCATTTGCTCGAAGTTAACTTTTATCTCTCCCGGAATATCAATACCATGCTCCTTAAAGTGAGATATAGCATCATGATAGTGGTGAGAAGAATCAAGAAGAGCTTTAGATGGAATACAACCTACGTTAAGGCAAGTACCACCAAGTGTAGGGTATTTTTCTATGATTGCGGTATTAAAACCTAATTGAGCACAACGGATTGCAGCTACATATCCGCCGGGTCCAGAGCCTATAACGACTACGTCAAATGAACTCATAATATAACTTTTAGTGTGTTTTAATTTTGTAGGGCAAATTTAGTCAATATCATTTACATGATACCAAATAAAAAAGAGGAATTTGTATTCCTCTTTTAATAAATTGCCTAGCCGTTTCTTAAAATTCGTAATGACTATTCAGGAAAATGTACCTGTCACTATCTGATAGTGGTGCTGCTTTAGTAACCGTATCTAAATTAATGATATTCATGTTTTCCCCTGCCTTACTTACAGGCCATTGTGGTAAACCTTCTGCGTTAGGATTACCAGTTTTAATAAAATTGGCTATATATTGTTCTGCAAGTTCAGAAACCTTATAATCTTCCTTACTCCATTTATAAGATTCGTTCTTATCCAGATTCCCTAATAAATACTCAATATCCGAAGCATGAGATGCCCCAGACAAGGCTGCTGGCATTGTGTCTTTTTTCTGTTCTTCACTTTTCTCCTTAATACCACCTGCCAGTCCTTCTGTAACGTCTCCTAATTCAGACCTTAAGACTGGTCTTGGTTTGGCAAATTTATACACATAAGTTGGCTGTCTTGTTGTGTTTTTATGCAACTCTGCCCACTTCCATGTGCTAAAGACAATAAAATTATCGCTTGCTAATGCAGTAGCAGAGCTAATTACCTCTTCCTGAGTATTACCCGGGTATAACTTTAATACTTCCTCTGCTTTATCCCCAAACATCTGTTCAACTTTAGTTTTGTAATTTTCAGGATTTGGATACTGTCCCTGCATGAAAGCCATATAAGGTATTTCAGTAGAGGTCCATCCTGCAAGTAATGGTACTTTTGCCTGTTCGCCCGCAGCATATATTTCTGATGGAAGTTTAGGTAAAAAATAACCATCTACAGTTGCACGTGTATTGAAAGCTCCGGGCTTTGAAGCATCATCTAATAATTTTTCAGCAGGAATTGCCCTTAAATCTGCCAGCGATTTTGCTTTAACACGCTGTGCAAATTCAACACCGTGTTGCTCTGCATCGCTTAGAGGTATGGCATCAAGTGTAGGTTTTATCATAGCACCACTCTGCCCTATTGCCCCTGCTATAAGATCTCTGGATAAAGGGGAGGCCATTTGTGCCGATACGGATATAGACCCCGCCGATTCTCCCGCAATAGTAATTTTATCAGGATTACCGCCAAAAGCAGCTATGTTCTTTTTTACCCATACCAATGCAGCCTGCTGATCCAGTAACCCGTAATTACCGGATGCTTTATCAGGGGATTCTTTGGTTAATTCAGGATGAGAAAAGAACCCGAAAATTCCTAATCTGTAATTTACAGTAACCGTTACTATTCCTTTTTCAGCAAGGCTTTTGCCATCATAACGCCCTTCCGACCCGTCTCCGGCAATAAACCCGCCTCCGTAAAAATAAACCAATACCGGTAGTTTTTTACCCTTAGCATCAGCAGGTACCCAAACGTTCAGATAAAGACAATCTTCACTCATCCCTGAAGACCTAAAACTCATATCTCCAAAAACCGGTTTTTGCATGGCATTATCAGCAAACTTATCTGCCTTACGTATTCCGGGCCATTCAAGAGGAGGCTGTGGTGCTTTCCATCTCAATTCGCCTACAGGAGGCTGGGCAAATGGTATTCCTTTAAAACTGTGTATTCCTTCAGGTAATAAAACTCCTTCTAAAACGCCCTGTTCCACCCTAACTTCTAATTCATTTTGAGTACACGAAGAAACAAGTATACTTCCAAAAAGTATAAAAAGGTATTTTCTCATAATAATGCGGTTGGTTTATGTAAATATATTACAAAGTTATCACATTTGTGTTCTTCACTTCGCTAATCATAAAGGTACTATGTGTACTACCTATATGTTGCAAAGTAGTAAGTTTTGTCACCATAAACTCCCTGTACTCCTCCATATCTGCTACATATATTTTTAATATATAGTCATAATCCCCACTTACATGATAGCATTCCACCACTTCATCAAGCCTAACTACTTCCTGTTCAAAACGTGTAAGGTAGTCTTTAGCATGTTGGGTTAACTTTAAATGGCAAAAAACCACAAATCCCCTATTAACCTTTTTTTGGTTAAGCAAGGCAACATATTTACTGATAACCCCTTCCCTTTCCAGTTTTTTTATCCGTTCATAAACCGCAGTAACCGAGAGGTTGAGTTTAAGCGATAACTCTTTGGTAGTTCGCGTACTATCCTGCTGAAGTAGCATTAATATTTTCTTATCTGTTGTATCAAAGTTCATGTGAAAAATTTTCGGTTAAACTATTATTTAGTTATAAGAGGTAAAAAAATAAACTAACAATATCCAAATTTATAGATTAATTATCTAATTAAACACATAATCATTGATTTTTAGTTTACATTTTTGTCTCTTTGAAACAGTAATTTACTAAAATTTTAAAACAAATCATCATGAAATTCAACCCGGCTGACAATATTCAGGATCTGCAATATTTTGGAGAGTTTGGAGGAGTAAACCCTTCTATATCTGACTCATCAACTTATACATTCCTATCTGCAAAAACAATGTTCGATACATTTGAAGGTAATGCAGAAGGCTGTTATTTATATTCACGCCACTCTTCTCCAAGTAACCTATACTTAGGTCAGGCACTTGCTGCTATGGAAGGTACTGAAACTGCTAACGTTGCGGCTTCAGGAATGGGTGCAATTACACCTGTATTGCTACAGCTTTGCGGAGCCGGAGATCATATCGTTTCCAGCCGTACTATATATGGAGGAACATATGCTTTCATGAAAAACTTTTTACCAAAGCTAAACATCAATACGTCTTTTGTAGATATTACCAAACTTGATGTAGTTGAGGCAGCTATTACGTCTAACACTAAAGTTTTATACTGTGAGACCGTTAGTAACCCTCTTCTTGAGGTAGCTGATATTGAAAGTCTTGCTAAAATTGCAAAAAAACACAACCTTAAGCTTGTTGTAGACAATACTTTCTCTCCTCTTTCTGTATCACCTGTTAAACTGGGTGCTGATGTAGTTATACACAGTCTTACCAAATTTATTAACGGAAGTAGTGATACTGTAGGTGGTGTTACATGTGGTACTCAGGAATTTATTGATGCCCTGCGTAATGTAAACGACGGTGCAAGTATGCTTTTAGGCCCTACAATGGACAGCCTTAGAGCGGCAAGTGTACTTAAAAATCTAAGGACTCTACATATAAGAATGAAACAACACAGCCATAATGCTATGTATCTGGCTGAACGTTTTGAAAAAGACGGGTTAAAAGTTGTTTACCCTGGTCTTGAAAGTCATCCAAGCCACAAACTTTACAAGGGTATGATTAACCCTGAATATGGTTTTGGAGGTATGATGACAGTTGATGTTGGTACTCTTGACAAAGCTAACGAGCTTATGGAGCTTATGCAGCATAAAAATCTTGGTTACCTGGCTGTGAGTTTAGGTTTCTACAAAACATTATTTAGTGCTCCGGGAACTTCCACTTCAAGCGAAATACCAATGGATGAGCAAAAAGAAATGGGATTAACTGATGGTCTTATCCGTTTTTCAATAGGACTTGATAACGATATTGAAAGAACTTATAATATGATGAAGAGCTGTATGCAGGAGCTTGGAGTATTATAATTATTCAAACAAACATAAACAACTGAAAACCGTTTCTTAGGAAACGGTTTTTTATTTTATTCAAAAAACGTTATTAATTCTACCTCTTTTGTAACTATTCAGCAATAAATACTACTAATTACTATTATTATATTTCAGCAAAAGTTAGAGTTTAACTAAATTCGCCATAAATTATAAAAACATGAAAAAACTTTTATTGCTGTTCCTTTTATCGGGAATGGTTGCTACTGCACAACAAAACCTAACCATAGAACAGGCTACTTATGGGCAATATCAAGCCTATGCCCCTAAAAGCCTTACAGCCCCACAATGGAGAAAAGATGCAAAAACCATCACCTATCTTGACAATACCTATTCTAAATTAATGTCAAGAAGTGAAGACGCTAAATGGGAAGAAAAAACATTTCTTACAAAGCAAGAACTTACTTCGGCACTTAAAAATAAATACCCTTCAGAATTTTTCAATTTCCAGATATTCCCTTACCAATATAAATGGGAAGACAAAAACACTATTGCTTTTGAAGCAGCAGGATCTAACGGAAACTATCTTGTTCTTTTTGATGTAGAGAAAAAAGAAGTAAAGCATGCAATAGCAATTGCGGCAGATGCCAGCCAACAGATAATGGCTCCAAACGGTACTTCAGCAGCATGGCTTAAAGAAAACAATATCGTAATAACTACAGAAAATGGACAAAATACCAATGTTACTAACGATACTGATAAAGGTATTGTAAACGGGAGTGATTATGTACACCGTCAGGAATTTGGTATCAACAAAGGTATGTGGTGGTCTCCGGACAGCAAAATGCTTTTATATTACCGTAAAGACGAAACCGTGGTTGCTGATTACCCTTTAGTGGATTTCGGTCAGCGTATTGCTACAGAAAAAGATATTAGATACCCTATGGCGGGTATGAAAAGTGAAGAGGTTACACTTGTTGTTTACAATGTAGCAAACAACAGTAAAACTACTTTAAAAACAGAAGGGCCAAAAGAGCAGTTCTTAACCTGTGTTACATGGAGTCCTGATAACAAATATATTTATGTAGGTGTACTTAACCGCGAGCAAAATCATCTTAAACTTAATAAATATGAAGCTACAACCGGTAATTTTGTAAAAACTCTTTTTGAAGAGCAGTCTTCAACCTATGTTGAGCCTTTACACCAACTTACTTTTGTTCCTAACAGCAATACCGAGTTTTTATACAGAACAGAAAAAGACGGATATGAGCAATTATACCTTTATAACACTGACGGTAAGCTACTTAAAAACTTAGGTTATAACGATGTTGTTGTTACAGAGTTATTAGATTTTGATGTTAAAGGTAAATCGGTATGTTATGTTGGTACTGCAAATAATGGATTAGACAGACATTTATACCAGGTAAACCTTAAGTCTAGTAAAACAACACAAATCACTACAGGTTCGGGAACACACTCTGTAATGGTTAGTAGCGACGGTGCTTTAGCTTTAGACAGCTTTAGTAATACCACTACTCCTAATGATGTAAGCATTATAAATACAGCTAACAAAAAAGTAACTTCTCTATTTAAAGCTAATAACCCATATACAGGTATAACAGAGTTGCCTAAAATGGAACTCGTAACAATTACTGCAGCCGATGGAAAAACTCCTTTAAATGGCAGATTAATTTATCCTGGTAATTTTGATGCTAACAAACAATATCCGGTAATGGTATATGTTTACGGAGGTCCTCATGCACAATTGGTTAATAACGATTGGTTAGGAGGCGCATCATTATTTGATTACTATATGGCTCAGCAAGGTTATGTGGTATTTACACTTGACAACAGAGGTAGTGATGCCCGTGGCCGTGACTTTGAGCATGTTATACATAGAAACTTAGGCCAAAATGAAATGGCTGACCAAATGAAGGGTATAGAATTCCTCAAATCAAAATCTTTTGTAAATCAGGATAAGATAGGAGTTTATGGCTGGAGTTTTGGTGGTTTTATGGCTACTTCATTAATGCTTAACCACTCTGATACTTTTAAAGTTGGTGTTGCAGGAGGTCCGGTTTGCGACTGGAAATATTATGAAGTAATGTATGGTGAGCGCTATATGGATATGCCTCAGGAAAATCCTGAAGGTTATGAGAAAGCCTGTATAGTTAATAAAGCAGGTCAATTAAAAGGAAGACTTTTAATGATACACGGGGCTCAGGATAATGTAGTTGTTCAGCAACACAGTATGGAGTTCATCAACGCTTGTATTACTGCCGGCAAACAGGTTGACTACTTCCTTTACCCTACTCACGAACATAATGTTCGCGGAAAAGACAGGATTCACCTGAACCACAAAATAGCCGACTATTTTGAAACATATTTAAAATAAAAATTAAGGAGTCCAAATGGGCTCCTTTTTTATTCCCTTATAATAAACAAAATAAAATGTCGTTATTCTGTTAATACATTTAAATAAAATGTATATTTACAATATGTATAATAAAGAGCTAACAAAAGGAACATTACAGCCCATTATCCTGAAATTGTTGAACGACAAAGGAAAAATGTATGGTTATGAAATTACCCAAACGGTGAAAGACATAACGAAGGGGAAAATAGATATATCTGAAGGTGCCCTCTACCCTATACTGCACAGACTGGAAGCCGAAGGCATACTTAATACCGAAAAAGTATATATAGGCAAAAGGGTTAGAAAATACTACCAGGTTACCGATGATGGTAAAAAAGCTGCTGAAAAAGTTACAGTTGAGCTTACTAATTTTATTGAAACTCTTTCTATAATTTTTAAACAAAAAGAACTGGCAAAATGAGACTAACAGAACAGCAAATAGATTTTATTTCAGATAATCTGAAACTTTACGGATTAACATCTGAAGAATTGCATAATGATGTATTAGATCATATCTGTACTTATATTGAAAACAGGGAATTTGACGATTTTGATACAGCATATAAAAAAGCAATCAAGAATTTTGGCGGATACAGTGAAATAAGAGCTTTACAAAGAAATGCTTATTTAGAAACGATGTTTAAAAAAAACATGAGACGAGAAAAAGCTGTATCAATATCCGGTTTTATAAGCAGTTCATTAATTTGTATAGGCATGTTGTTTAAATTTATGCATTGGCCATTTGCAAGTATATCATTAGCAATAGGCTTTTTACTATTAATTACTACTTTTCTTCCCTTATATTTTTATCATAGATATAAACTTGCATATATAAGAAACTCATAAAACAATAATAATCAATAATTATAAGGCTAATAGCCTTATTTTTTAACATCTATACATTTTATAAAAATGCATTTAAATAAATATTATTAACTATAAAACCTTTAAAATTATGAAAAAGCTATTTTATGTAACTGGCTTCTTTGCTTTCTTTTTGATTGGGAATGGCATCCTTTTTAAAATTATGCACTGGCCCTCAGCAAGCATACAGCTATGCATGGGTGTTTTACTTTTAAATTTAGGATACCTGCCTGCTTATTTCTATAATAAGTACAAGGCTAACGCTTAGAATCACGAATCATATTCATAAGCTAAGCCTTATTTTATCAAGGATTTAGCTTATGAATTTATTTAAGAATAGTAAAAACTAAATAGTTTTTAAGGCATCAATCAGTAAATCGATATCTTCTTTGGTATTGTAATGGCTAAAGGAAATCCTTAAAGAAGGTTTGTTAATATCTTCTTCCGACAGCATTTCCTGTAACACATGTGAGGGCCTTATACTACCACTCTGGCATGCACTACCTCGCGATACGGCAATTCCCTTCATATCAAGATTAAAGAGTATCATAGAGGTTTTATCCTCTGTTAGCGGCAGTAATACATTGGTTATATTATAAAAAAGATCTGCTCCTTCTCCGTTAATTCGATAACCGGGCATTACAGCATCAAGTCTTTCTTTAAAGTACTGTTTTAGAGAAGATATATAGTTTCTTTCTTCTTCAAGATTGTCATAAGACAATTTAAGAGCTTTGGCCATTCCTGCTATCTGATGAATAGCCTCTGTGCCTGCCCTCATTCCTTTTTCCTGCTCACCTCCGTAAATCATGGCATGCAGCGGGGTATTTTTCCTTATAAAAGCAAATCCTACTCCTTTTGGTCCGTGAAACTTGTGTGCGCTGGCAGCCATAAAGTCAATTGGAAGGTTTTGCAAATCAAATTCGGTCTTCCCTATTGATTGTACAGTATCTGAATGAAACCAGGCACCATACTGTTTACATAAAGTTCCTATAGCCTGTAAATCGGCTATTACTCCTGTTTCATTATTTACATGTATCAGGCTAACTAAAGTTGGTATGTTTTCAGCAAGCATCTCTTCCAGATGATTTAAATTAAACGATCCGTCAGGGTTTAAATCAACATACTTTGCTTCTATGCCATACTCCGCCACTAAAACCTCAACAGTATGTAACACCGCATGATGCTCTGTTCTTGCGGTAATTATACGTTTAACCTTTAAATCTTTTACAGCACTCCTTAATATCCAGTTATCAGCTTCTGTACCCCCCGAAGTAAAAATTATCTCCCTTGCTTCTGCCTTAATAAGTGAGGCTATAGTTTTTCTTGCTGTTTCAATTAAAACTTTTGCAGCACGCCCATAGCTATGGGTTGATGAAGGATTACCGAAATTTTCTGTCATAACAGCAGCCATTTCCTGTATTACTTCAGGACGCATAGCCGTTGTAGAGGCATTATCAAGATATGCTTTTTTCATAGCAGCAAAATTACTTAAAATGTATAAAAAATCATTCCTGTATCCTATAGATACTTAAAAACGTTTTACTAACTCGCTAAAAACATTATTTTTGTTGAAAAATACATTTATGAAAAAGCTCCTGGCTATTTTAAGCGTAATATTCTTTATAAGTTGTGATGACGGCGATATGACGTTTAAAAGTTTTGATTTTGGTGATGCAACCCTACAGTACTGTTCGCAAAATAACCTTATATATAAAGTTAACGGTACCGAAATGCTTATTCTTGATATCCCTTCATCATATTTTGCTAATGTAGAAAGTGGAGAAGAAGGAGAAGATATTGTTATAGGTAATAACAACAAGGTAATTTACCGAAACTATAATAGTACTGCTAACTCATCGGTTATATGCAGTGACATCCCGCCTTCATCTCCTATAGTGGTTGAAGAATGGAATGCATCTGCAGGAGGAACACTAAAAATTATAACCGAAAAACTGGATAATAATAGCTATCAGCACATTATTAAAATAGTTTATCTTGAATTTATTAATGGTGAGCAAAGTACAGTTATAGAGAATCAGAATTTTGGCACTTATACTACAGAGCCAAGTTATAATTTTGAATTTATAACTGACAGTAACGGGAATGAGATTGATGTACTGCATTGCGATGGCGATGCCGGTTTAATATTTAAGTATAATGCTTCCTACGAAGCCCTTAAACTGGATTTAACTCCAGAGGTAAAAAACACTCTTTTTATAAACGAGGTAACTCAGGAAGATGAATACAGGGTATATGAGTTTGATGAAAACAACAGGATTATTTTTGATATCTATTCAGGCAGCCTTTCATCAGACGTAATTTGCAGTAATGTACCTCCTGTTAATCCGGTTACTCTGGAAAGATGGAATGGTGATGGAGGAGAAATAAGGGTAAGGACCACCATTAGTGAAATTGACGGTTCTTATGAACATCATATAGCTTTAGTGGGGATAACATTTATAAACTCAGGCAATACAGAAGAAACATTTGAGATTCAGGAATATTATCCTGAAGACGAAACAGAATATCCTTTTGGGGTTTATCCATAATAAAAAAGGCAGCGTTAAGCTGCCTTTTTTATTTATCTGTTAGGATTCTGTTTTATGTATACCTCTGTAGCACCAAGGCCATATTTTTGATAATTGGCATCACCAAATACAATATTATCATACCTGCCCAATAAAAAATCGAGCTCGGCTTTTAGAATACCTTCACCTACACCGTGAATAAAAACTACTTTAGGCATCCTGTTTTTAATAGCAAAATCAAGCTGCCTTTTTGCTGTTTCGGTTTGCAGGGTAAGAATATCATAATTAGACATTCCTTTTTTATTAGGAACCAGTTTTTCTATGTGAAGATCTACTTCTAAAACAAACTCATCCTTTTTAGAACGTTTCTCTTTAACGAAACTTCTCTTTTTAGGTTCTTCCTTGTCTCTTAATACAGACGAAAGACTTTGAGAAGAAAATAAAGATTTCAACTCTCCTCCTCCGCTTATTTTAACCAACTCATGCTCCTCAAAATCAAGATCAAAACCTTCCTGAGTTTCTATAACAATTTTACCGTTTTTAAACCCTTTAACCTTTCCGCTAAAAGAATCATCCAAAACAGTTACCTCATCACCTATCTCAAACTTCTTCATCGTTCTTATCTTCATTTTCAGCATTTTTGCTTGGTACCTTAGCCATAAGCCTCATTAATCCTACAACAAAAAACACAAAGGCCAAAACCATTATTATTTGGTTAGGATGCTCTTTAGATTGTTCAAATAAGGCTAGGAAGGCCGCAGCAAAAATCAGTATTATATATACGGTTTTCATCAAGATCAAATTAAAGCATCAAATTTACTATATCTTTTTAAATAAAAAATCCCGCTCAGGGCGGGATTTAAATATTATGATTCTATGTATTACATTCTTGATAGCTCAGCTGCATTTGCAATTACAGAAATCATTAGGTATCCATAAGATAAAATCCAAACAATTGTAAGTATGCCGGCCCACATAAAATAGTTTTTAAGGTTACGTATAGATGATGTAAGTTTTTCTGTATCATTAACCTCAATAGCTTTCTTAACAGAAATAGAAAATTTGCATAAATATAAAACCGGAATAAAAAATACAACAGTACCTACAAGCATTAATATTCCTATAGAAGGCATTGAAGCAAAAACTGGATTTGCTCCCATCGCAGCACCTCCTGCCATCATACCTAATGACCCGAATAAGCTAAATAAGCAGCCTATAAAACCTATAATTGATAAAAATAAGCCCCAGTTAGCAGAAGTGTTTAAAAAGCCTTTTGCTTCTGCACTTAATTGAGATTCAAATGATTCAAATGCGGAATTATTTTCCATAAAAAAGTATTTAATTAATAATTGGTTATCGGTTTTTATTATTTTTCAAATTCTTTAAGCGTAGCTGTAATAATACTTATACAGTCTAAAAGCTGTGTCTCGTTCATTACCAATGGTGGTGCAAAACGAATAATGTTTCCGTGGGTAGGCTTCGCTAAAAGTCCGTTTTCTTTAAGCTTAACACATATGTCCCATGCTGTTGAACTGTCTTCGGTATCATTTATTACAATAGCATTAAGTAAACCTTTACCTCTTACTAAAGTAACAACATTGCTGTTGCTAATATATTGATTTATTTTTTCTCTGAAAATGATTCCTAATCTTTCCGCATTTTCAGCAAGTTTTTCCTCCTGCACCACTTCAAGGGCTGCAATTGCTACAGCAGCTGCTACAGGGTTACCTCCAAAGGTCGAACCATGCTGCCCGGGCTTAATAACATTCATAATTGCATCATTTGCCAATACTGCAGAAACCGGATAAGCACCTCCTGAAAGAGCTTTACCTAAAATAAGGATATCGGGTTGCACATTTTCATGGTTAACAGCAAGAAGCTTACCTGTTCTTGCAATACCGGTTTGTACTTCATCGGCAATAAATAATACATTATGTTCTTCGCAAAGTGCTTTAGCTTTTGCAAGATAGCCTTCTGACGGAACATAAACTCCTGCTTCACCCTGAATAGGCTCTACAAGGAAACCTGCAATATCCTTATCATTCTTTAAAGCATTTTCTAACGCTTCAAGATTATCATACTCTATCTTAATAAAACCTTCTGTATAAGGGCCAAAGTTTTTCCTGGCGTCTTCATCGTTAGAAAAAGAGATAATTGTAGTAGTCCTTCCGTGGAAGTTATTCTTACAAACTACTATTTTAGCCTGTTGCTCTGCAATACCTTTTTTCTCATAAGCCCATTTACGGCAAAGCTTAATAGCTGTTTCAACCGCTTCGGCGCCGGTATTCATTGGTAATACTTTATCAAACCCAAAATAGTTTGTTATGAACTTTTCATACTTACCTAACTGGTCATTGTAAAAAGCTCTTGATGTAAGCGTAAGAGTTTGAGCCTGCTCCATCATTGCCCCAACAATTTTCGGGTGGCAATGACCCTGATTTACTGCTGAATATGCCGATAGAAAATCATAATATTTTTTTCCTTCCACATCCCAAACATGAACACCTTCACCTTTACTTAACACCACAGGAAGCGGGTGATAATTATGTGCTCCATATTTGTCTTCTAAAGCAATGGCATCTGCCGAACTCAATTTTTCTAAAACTGACATTGTAATCTTAATTTTTAATTTTCACTTTACAATTCCTGCTTTGTTTTAGGAGAGAAATCATCCTTACTGCAAATTAATAAAAATTAAACGATTTATAGCTTAAACTGATTAAAATGTAAATAAAAATCCCTCACGCAATACTGCAGTGAGGGATTAGTAATTTTATTGTGTTTTTAACCTTAAAAGGTAACATCGTCGGCACTTGGACCATAGCTCCCTGGTATAGGTATATTAAGAAGCCTTAAATACACCCCTAATTGTGCCCTGTGATGAATTACCTGCGAGTGTGCCATACGGATAACATCATACTTAGGTTCTGTACTGTAAACCTGCTCTCCGTTACGCAGTGTCCAGGGCTCAGAGAATTGCTCGATGTTCACCCTGTTTAAAGCGTCTTTACCGTTTTTTAAAGAATCTTCAAAATAATCCAGTAATTCTCCTGTGTTCTTTACATCCTTAGGCTCATACGGATTATTGGCAAAATCCAGTTCGTCGGTATCTACTACCATGGCTACCCAACCCGGTAACTCGGCAACGTGAGATGCAAGTCTGCCAAGTGTCATGCTCTTAGGATGAGGCTGCCAGTCAAATTTTTCAGGAGGAACCCTGCTAAGCATTTTGCGGGTTGTTAAAGCTTCCTGATTCATTTCTCTTTGTAATAACTTAATTAAATCCATAACTGTTGTGGTTTATTGTTTGACAAGACAAAGTAAACCCTGGTTTGTGACAACAGTATGTCAGCAGCATTTTTAAGCTTCAATTTTTTTTGAAATTCTTTCCAAAAGCTTTTTTATATCTTTCTTTAAAGACTGAGGTTCAATTATTTCAGCATGATCGGCAAACATTATAAACCATCTTGCAAAGCCTTCTTCGGGCGATTGAGTTAAAAAAGTCATCTCTATACAATCGCCTACAGCCTTTTCCGAAACGAATCCATAATAATACCTGCGCTCCTGTATATACAATGCTATAGACTTCTCAACTCTTATCACTACCCGCTGCATGGTAAGTGTAGCCCTGGCCTCTTCTTTCATTTCGTAGTACTCCTTCAGCGAAGTTCGTTCCTGCTGTTGTTCATCGGTAAGGAATATATTTATTACCCTGTCAATTCTAAACTGCCTGTAGCTTTGTCTTAAATGGCAATAGCCAATAGTATACCAATTCTCATTTTCATGAAATATACCTATTGGTTCTATTTTTCTTTCAGAAGTCTGTTCATTACCAAAGGCCCTGTATTCCATCTTGACAACTAATTTATCTGATACAGCTTTAAGCAAAGTATCCAGTATATTACCGGGAGGTACAATATTCCGTTTTCTCTGGTTTACTATTATTTGATTTTCAAGATTCTCAACAAGGTCTTTTTCTGTCCCTCGCAAAACAGCTTTAACCTTATACATGGCAGAAGAAAAATGATTTTGTAGCGAAGCGTCGGTAAACTTTTCCATAAGTTTTTCAGCTGTTAAAAAAGCCATCGCTTCTTCCCTGGAAAACATAACAGGAGGTAGCCTGTACCCGTCTACTATAGAATACCCTACACCTGCTTCACCATAAAGAGGGACACCAGCCTCTTCTAGTGTACGGATGTCGCGATATACAGTACGAAGGCTTATATCAAACCTGTCGGCCAAATCCTGTGCCTTTACTACTTTTTTAGACTGCAGCTGTATCAATATTGCAGTAATTCTGTCAAAACGGTTCATTTGATTGGAGATTGATATGCCAAATATACAAATCCCTAAAATAAATAAAGCCCCTTAGCAAGGGGCTTTAAGTAACCTTTGTAATTTATCTAGTTCTGCACAAGCGTTGCATTCGACGTGATTTTCGTATTAAGCAGTCTTGATATAGGACAATTCGTTTCAGCTTTTTTAACCAGCTCCTGAAACTGTTCAGTACTTATATCATCAATTCTCGCTATTAATGACAAATGAGACTCGACAATACTACCATTTTGAAAGTCAATATTGCACTTTGTTTCAATAGATGCTACATCAAAACCTGCCTCATTTATATAAGCAGTTAACTGCATGGTAAAGCAACCTGCATGGGCAGCCGCTACTAGTTCTTCAGGATTAGTACCATTTCCATCCTCAAAACGGGTTTTAAATGAATATTGTGTATTGTTTAAAACACCACTTTGAGTGCTAATTTTACCGTTTCCTTCTTTTAATGAGCCTTCCCAAACGGCTGTTGCATTTCTCTTCATAAGTCGATTCTTTTTTATAGTTGTTTTTAATTCCTTATAAAGTTACTCAATTGCTAAGCAACATAGTATGAACAACTTAAATTTAACAAAAGATTAAAGTTGTAAGTCGTTACTCATAATCTTCCATCATACTCTGCAGTTTTAGGGTTGTATTCCAGTTTCTTGTAGTTGCACTTACCTTAAGCTTAGACTCTATAAGGTTATTGGAAAGTTTAGTTTCAGATGCTTTAGAAATCAGTTTAAAATATAGAATATCATCTCTTAATTCGATTATATCCTCTCCGATTGAACTCTGCTCTAGTTTTTCTATATTCTCAACTGAAGGTTTTTCCGAAAGGAAAGTTACATACAGCTTTTTAGTGCCTTCCTCCAACTCTCCTTTTTTGGCAAAAGGATTATTAGCCACTGCCCTGTTAACATCATTCATATCTATTACAAAAATAACTACTTTAAATCCGTATTGTTTTTCAATCATGGACTCAATAGCCGCAGCTATTTTTGATTTAGAAGTTTCATCTGACTCAAAAATCACATTACCGCTTTGTATATACGTTTTCACGTTTTTGTATCCTTCGGCATCCATGAGTTTCCTAAGATCCTCCATCTTTATGATTTTTTTTCCGCTAACATTTATCCCCCTGAAAAGCGCTAAGTATAAAGCCATTATTGTAGTATAAAGAGTTTAATTACAAAAATATTTAAATTTTATAAGCAATAGCTTATTTTTGCCGCATGGGAAGAAAAAGATCAGACAAGATAGTGTTTGACAATGTCAAAGTACTTGATGCAGGCGCAAAAGGCGTATCGGTAGCAAAAGCTCCCGACGGAAAAGTTATATTTATACCAAATGTGGTTCCGGGTGATGTGGTAGATATACAGACTTTCAGGAAAAGAAAGTCGTATTATGAAGGAAAAGCTATTAACTTTCATGAATATTCTGAACACAGAATTGACCCTGTATGTAGTCATTTTGGTTCTTGCGGAGGCTGTAAATGGCAAAACATGAAATACAGCCAGCAGCTTTTTTATAAAAACCAGGAAGTATATAACAACCTTAAGCGTATTGGTAAAATAGAATTGCCTGATTTTGAACCTATATTAGGATCAGAAAAACAGTTTTTTTACCGTAATAAAATGGAATTCTCTTTTTCCAACAGCCGTTGGATGACTGAAGAAGAGATTCAAAGCGGAAAAGAAATTGACAATGCTAATGCCCTGGGATTCCACATCCCTAAAATGTGGGATAAAATTCTTGACATTACACATTGCAGCCTTCAGGAGGATCCCAGCAATGCCATAAGAAATGAGATAAGAGACTTTGCCAATAAAAACGGACTTACATTCTTTAATCCGCGTAATCACGAAGGGCTTCTTCGTACGCTGATGATACGTACTGCCTCTACAGGAGAGATAATGGTACTTATACAGTTCTTTGAAGACGATAAGGAAAAACGTGAGCTAATACTTGATTTCCTTGCAGAGCGTTTCCCGCAAATCACTTCATTACAATATGTAATTAACAGTAAGGCTAACGATACACTTTACGATCAGGATATTATACTATATAAAGGCCGTGATTATATACTGGAAGAGATGGAAGGTCTTAAATTCAGCATTAATGCCAAGTCTTTCTACCAGACTAATTCTGACCAGGCTTTTGAGCTTTATAAGATAACCAGAGAATTTGCCGGTCTTACAGGTAACGAATTGGTATACGATTTGTATACAGGTACAGGCACAATCGCACAGTTTGTTTCTAAAAAAGCTAAAAAGGTCATTGGTGTTGAAGCTGTACCGGAAGCAATTGCCGATGCTAAGGAAAACGCTAAACGCAATAATATTACCAACTGCGAGTTTTTTGTTGGAGACATGAAAGTTGTGTTCAATGAAGAATTTATTAGTACGCACGGTAAACCTGATGTTATTATTACCGATCCGCCACGCGATGGTATGCATAAAGATGTGGTAGAGCAAATTTTAAAAATTGCACCGGAGAAAGTGGTATATGTTAGCTGTAACTCAGCAACACAGGCACGCGACCTTGCTTTGATGGACGAAAAATATAAAGTTACACGTGTGCGTCCTGTGGATATGTTCCCGCAAACACATCATGTGGAAAATGTTGTACTTTTGGAAAAACGATAATTTAATATCCGCCTTATCAATATGAAAAAAATAATTACATGTTCTTTTCTGTTACTCCTTACAGCCATAGGCTTTTTGAGTTGTGAAAAAGACGATTTATGTGCAGAGGGTAGTATTACTACTCCAAATATTGTAGTTGAGTTTTATGATAAAGACAACCGTACTGTACTGAAAAATGTAACTTATTTTCAATATTTCACAACTGATGGCGATACACTACCCAGTTACAAAACATATTTAAACACTAATAAAATATTAGTACCCCTGAGGACTGATAATGAAGAATCGCAATGGATTTTTAGTCTGGGTAAAAAAGTAAACAGTGATACCATTTATAACAAAGATGCTGTTACTTTTAAATATGTACATAACGAAATTTATGTTTCCAGAGCCTGCGGTTTTAAATCTAATTTTATACTTAACCCGAATACACAGGATGATCCTAACCCACAGGTAGATGATTCTCAGGATGCAGACGGCCTTTGGATACAGGATTATACAATAGAACAGCCTAACATTGAAACCTCAGATGAAGTACATGTCAAAATTTATTTTTAGTGTCGTTTTAATGTTGGTTTTTACATCAGCATTTTCACAACAGGAACAGGATACAATAGTCAACACTTCTATTAAAAACCAGCGTTATGGCCTTCGTATAGGTGCAGACTTATATACCGCTGCACGCTCTATTTATGACGATAATTTTCAGGGTTTTGAGATTGTGGGCGACTACAGGGTTTCACAAAAATTCTTTGCAGCTGCAGAGATAGGAAACACAAAAATTACGGTTGACGACGACCAGTTAAACTTTACCACTAACGGAACCTACCTTAAAGTAGGTTTTGATTATAATACTTATGAGAACTGGCTGGACATGCAAAATATGATCTATGTGGGTATGCGTTATGGGGTAAGCAGTTTTAGCCAAACCCTTAATAGTTACGAGATTTATGATCCTTCCGGCTATTATGACCCAACTATAGTCTATCCCAACCAGGAATATACTGGGTTAAATGCACATTGGCTTGAATTTGTAGCCGGTGTAAAAGCAGAACTGGTAAATAACCTTTTCCTTGGTTTTAGCTTAAGGCTTAAGACGCTTATTGTAAACAATAAGCCTGATAACTTCGACAATCTATACATTCCGGGCTTTAACCGAACTTATGAAGGTAGCTTTGGAACCGGATTTAATTATACTGTTTCCTATTTAATACCTATCTACAAGAAAGGTAAAAAATAGTATAACAGCACCCTAACTTAAAAGCGTAAGTATATACTTGCGCTTTTTTTATTGCCACGGGTTATTTTTATAAAATAATTAATACTAAAATGGGGATTTAGCGTTAAATTGCAAGATAATTTTATGCTGAATAACTACCAGAATTATGAATGAAATAAAGATCTTATGGGTTGATGATGAAATTGACCTTTTAAAACCACATATACTTTTCCTTGAAAAAAAGAATTATAAAGTTACTACTGCCAATAATGGACAGGATGCCCTTGATCTTTTTGATGAAGAAAACTTTGATATAGTATTCCTTGATGAAAATATGCCCGGGTTAAGCGGATTAGAAACGCTTGCCGAAATGAAAGAGAAAAAGTCTTCTGTTCCGGTAATTATGATTACCAAAAGTGAGGAAGAATACATTATGGAAGAGGCAATAGGGTCTAAAATTGCCGATTATCTTATAAAACCTGTAAACCCTAATCAGATACTGCTTAGTTTAAAGAAAAACCTTGATATCTCAAGACTGGTATCTGAGAAAACTACGCTTGATTACCAAAAGGAATTTCGTAAAATATCCATGGATCTTTCTATGGTAAACAGTTATGAGGATTGGGTAGATCTTTACAAAAAACTTATCTTTTGGGAAATTGAGCTTGAAAATATTGAAGACCACAGTATGATAGAAATACTGGAATCTCAAAAACTGGAGGCCAATTCACAGTTTGGTAAATTTATAGAGAAAAACTACGAAGATTGGTTTAATCCTAAAGAAGATGATAAACCGATACTTTCACATAACCTGTTCAGGCAACTTGTTGTTCCAGAAATTCAAAAGAAACAACCTATACTTTTTGTTGTGGTTGATAATCTTAGGTATGACCAGTGGAAAGCTTTTGAAGGTGTAGTGAATAACCATTACAAGCTTGAAAAGGAAACTTCATACTATTCCATATTACCTACTGCCACACAGTATGCGCGTAATGCCATATTCTCAGGTCTTACTCCTTTAGAAATGGAAAAAAAATACCCGCAATACTGGAAAAATGATGTGGAAGATGGTGGTAAAAATCTTTATGAAGCTGAGTTCCTTACAGAACAACTTCGCCGTTTAGGTCTTAACATCAAACAGGAATATTATAAAATCACCAACTTTAAGGATGGTAAAAAGCTTGTAGACAACTTTAAGGGGCTTAAAAATAATGACCTTACTACAATAGTATACAACTTTGTGGATATGCTGTCTCACGCCAAAACCGAAATGGATGTGGTAAAAGAACTGGCAAGTAACGACAAAGCTTACCGTTCGCTTACATTAAGCTGGTTTAAAAACTCCCCGTTATTAGAAATGATACAACAGGCTCAGCAAATGGGCTTTAAACTTATTCTGACTACAGACCACGGTACCATAAACGTAAAGAACCCTTCTAAAGTTATAGGAGACAGAAATACAAGCCTTAACCTGCGTTATAAAACAGGACGAAGCCTTACTTTTGAAGATAAAGATGTTTATCATGTAAAAGATCCAAAAAGTATTCAGCTTCCTGCTGTAAATATGAGCAGTTCTTTTATTTTTGCTAAAAACGATTTATTTCTGGCTTATGTAAACAATTTTAATCATTATGTAAGCTATTACAGAAATACCTACCAGCATGGCGGTATTTCACTGGAAGAAATGATTATTCCGTTTTTAGTGTTTAACCCAAAATAGGTTAATTATATGGAACTGACTTTTTCCCTTGAGGAGATTGATAATGCTGCAAAACAGATACTCGCACATGATATGAAAAAGACTGTGCTGTTTCATGCAGGCATGGGTGTAGGCAAAACAACACTTATTAAGGCTATAGCAAAACGGCTGGGGGTTAAAGACATGACCTCCAGTCCTACTTTTTCTCTGGTAAACGAGTATGAAACAGAAAATGGTGATATACTGTACCATTTTGACCTTTATCGTTTAAATACAGAAGAAGAAGCATATGATATGGGGCTTGATGAGTATTTTTATTCAGGTAACTTTTGCCTTATAGAATGGCCGGAAAAAACACCTAACCTTATACCTTTAGACCACACTACAATTACCATAAAACAACTGCCGGACGGAAAGAGGCATCTAGTTGTAAAATAGTTATTTAACTTAGTATAATTTTTGTAAATTGTATCAAATTTTTTCAGCCAAACCATGTCGTTAACACCGTTCACAAAACAGCAATTGCTTCCGCAGGAGGAGAAACTTGAAGTAGGAAAGCAACGAAGTAACCTGTTTATAGGTATTCCCAAAGAAACATCTTATCAGGAAAGAAGAATTTGCCTAACACCCGATGCGGTTACTTCGCTTACGGCTCATGGCCATCGCGTTATGATTGAAGCAGGTGCAGGATTGAGTTCCAGCTATACGGATAAGGAATACAGCGACGCAGGTGCCGAAATAACCAACGATACAAAAAAAGTATTTGGATGTCCCGTTATTCTTAAAGTAGAACCACCTACAGTCAAGGAAATTGAAATGATGAACCAGCAAACGCTGATCATTTCTGCCATTCAGTTAAAAACCCAGAAAAAAGAATATTTTGAGGCTCTGACTTCTAAAAAAATAACAGCCCTGGCTTTTGAATTCATTAAGGATGAAGACGGCTCCTACCCTGCCGTAAAATCATTAAGTGAAATTGCAGGGACAGCATCTGTACTTATAGCATCAGAATTGATGATAAACCAAAAAATAGGTAAAGGCTTACTATTGGGTAATATTACCGGTGTTCCTCCTACAGAGGTTGTTATTGTTGGTGCAGGAACGGTTGCCGAATATGCTGCCCGAACAGCGTTAGGACTTGGTGCTAACGTAAAAGTGTTTGATAATTCCATCAATAAGCTGCGCAGGTTGCAAAACAATCTTAACCAACGCATATTTACATCAACCATACAAGAAAAGGTATTATTAAAAGCCCTTATGCGTTGTGATGTAGCCATAGGCGCAATGCGTGGAAAAGAACGTACACCTATTGTAGTTAGTGAAACTATGGTAGAGCATATGAAAAAAGGTGCTGTTATTATTGATGTTTGTATAGATACTGGGGGATGCTTTGAAACTTCGGAAATCACCACTCACGAAAAGCCGACATTTATTAAGAACAATGTAATTCACTATTGCGTTCCTAATATACCGTCACGCTATTCTAAAACGGCTTCTATGTCTATCAGTAATATCATTAGTCCGTTTTTACTGCAGATGGCCGAAGATGGTGGTATAGAAAGCTCAATACGCTGCAATTATGGTTTGAAACACGGTATATATTTCTATCATGGATTATTAACTAACAGATCTATAGCCGACTGGTTTAATATACCTTTCAGAGATATTAATCTTTTAATATTTTAATTATTTAGAAATCAGGAAAAAAAACCCGATTTGGAAAACACACTACTACTCATCATTGTTGGATTAATTATAGGAACTGTCGGAACACTTATTGGGGCCGGTGGAGGCTTTATCCTTGTTCCTTTTCTTTTATTCTTTTACCCACAATTTGAACCTGAAACAATAACAGCAATATCTATAGCTGTAGTTGCCTTAAATTCCATATCAGGTTCATTTGCCTATGCACGATCGGGCAGGATTGATTATAAAGCTGGAGTTACATTTGCTTTATATACTATCCCGGGATCTATATTAGGAGTATGGACAGTTAAATACATAAACGAGAAAACATTTAATATTATTTTTGGTATATTACTCGTTGTTTTATCAATTTATCTTTTCTTTAAAAACCGAAAAGTTGTTGCTCAAAAAATAACTCAAATTACCAGAAAAGGATATAAAAGCACCAAACTTACAGATAAGGCAGGAACAACTTATGAATACAGTTACAAACAATCTTTTGGAGCTATAATAAGTGTATTTGTAGGCTACATCTCCCCTCTTTTAGGTATTGGTGGAGGTATTATACACGTACCCGCAATGGTAAACTGGTTGCGTTTCCCTGTTCATATTGCAACAGCTACCTCACACTTTATTTTAGCTGTAATGGCTACGGTTAGTGTTATTACCCATGCCTTTAGTGGAACATACAGCAATAACGAAATTATTCTTACCATAGTTTACCTAAGCTTAGGCGTCGTACCTGGAGCTCAGTTAGGAGCCTATTTTTCTCACAGGATAAAAAGCCATGTTATTATTAGGGCACTGGCTGTATGCCTAATTATTGTAGGCTTCAGGATATTATTCTACAAGAGATGATTACAATAAGAGAATATACTCCTCTTGATAGAGAATCTCTTATAAAGCTGCTTCGTCTTAATATTCCAAAATATTTTGCTCCTGAAGAAGAACAGGACCTTATTGATTATCTGGATAAACACATTTACAGCTATTTTATAATATTACTGCATAACGAAATTGTAGGTGCGGGAGGCTTTAATATTTCTGAAGATAAAACCACAGGTACTCTTTCCTGGGATTTTTTTCATCCGGAGCATCAGGGCGCCGGACTTGGTACTACCCTTACCCTATACAGGATTAAGAAATTAAAAGAAATTAAAACCATTACAAAAATAATGGTGCGCACCTCTCAGCTGGCCTACAAATTCTACCAGAAATTTGGTTTTGAAACTCAGGAAATCGTGAAAGATTACTGGGGTAAAGACTTGGACTTATACAGAATGGAAAATAGTATAGAAAAAATTAATTAGTACTGATTTCTTCTTTCTTAGGTTTAAGAGTTAAAAAATAGGCTAAAGTCAATACTAATACAGCTTCAATAACACCTATTAATAGTAATGACCAATCTCCATACAAAGGAATTGAAGTACCTGACCAACTATCCGGTTCATAATCTCTGTGTATTGACGTCATAATTATTACAAATCTCTCGAACATCCAGCCTATATTAATTACAAAACTTACAAAGAGCAGGAAATAAATGTTTCTACCTAACTTTTTTACTAACAGCAACAGAGGTATTAAAAGGTGTCCTAACATCATTATTAAATAACTCCACCAATATGGCCCGGTAGCCCTGTTTACAAAACCATATTCTTCATTAGGAAAAATTAAAAGTACTGAATAGAAAATTATATCAAGAAAAATATACAAAAGCACTCCCCATTTTACAATTAAAACAGCTTCTGTAACAACATCTTTTCTGCTAGATAAAATTCTGTAAAAAAGTAAAATAAAAACTGTAACCAAAAGAGGCTTGATAAATAAAAGGTTAATTAAACTTATTATATCGCTAAATATCTCCATATATAAATCGCTTAAAGTCTAATTAATAATACAACCTAAAATCAAGCCTTTTACAAAGCGCATACGTTTTTTCATGCAGCTCTTCTACAATATCAACTACATCATCACTATCCTGAAAAAGGCTGAAGAATATCTTGTCCAAATTAACGCTGCTTACACCGCTAAAAGGAATTCCGTATCCTGAAATAGCCTTAGCCCCTGTAACATCTAAAAAATACTGGGCTTCTTCTTCTTCAAGATCTAAAATCTTTGAATTAGCAAAATGAATAACCTTTCCTTTCATTCTTCCTTCAAAAAGCTCGGCTATTTCTTCAATACTATAGTAATAACCATTTAGGCATATATTATTTGCCTCCCCTTTCATTACCAAGTAAATAATTTCATAATTTTTAAAATTATGGTCATTATAAAGCAATATCTGAAGGCTTTCTTCCATTCCCTCTATTGTGTCACAACTCTTGTAAATACTGTCTATCCCTTCATAAGCCAACTTTTCCAAATTCCTTACTACTTCTGTTTCGGTATCTGTTTCAACATCGTTAACAGCCTCAAGGCAAAATATAAACTTATCGTATTCCATAAAATTCCTGCAAAATAATAGATAACAAATGTAGCTTTCTTTTAGTTTTTAATCAAAATCAGTTACTTTCGCGCAAAAAAATAATTGTGCGGTGGTGAGCAATCCAAAAGACAGAATTACGTATTTTACTGAGAGCCTGATAAATGATATAGATTTACCGGAGCGCTTTACTTTTCCGTTTTTTTACGAACCCCACCCGCTCACTAAAATTGCTACAGCTCAATTACAGGAATATCTCGAAAATCAAACCGATTTAAACCATAACTTCGGACTTATAGAAAATCAACCCGGACTGGTTATAGGTAAAATGTTTGGGGTATTGGTAATTCAGGATGAAGAAGGCAAGCTGGGGTATCTTTCGGCTTTTTCAGGAAAACTTGCCGATTCTAATGACCATCCTATGTTTGTACCTCCTGTTTTTGATATGCTTGTGGAAGACAGCTTTTTTCTTAAAGAGCAATACATTCTTAACAGCATTAATGATAAGGTTAAGGAAATTGAACAGGATGAAAGATATATCAAGCTAAAAGAGGACTTAGAAAAATTTTCTGTTCAGTCTGCAAAAGAAATAGCAGCATTTAAAAAACGTTTAAAAAGCAATAAGGCTTACAGGAAAAGTCTGCGCGACCGAAGAAAAAACATCATTAATGAAGCTGATTATGCTCGTTTTGAAGCATATTTAATACGCTTTAGCCATTATGACAACCACCAGTACTCACTTCTTTCCAATCAATGGAAAAAAACTCTGGAAGAGGTACAAATTGAAGTGGCAAAATATAAAGACACTATTGAAAGTCTTAAGAAAGAAAGAAGGGAAAAATCGGCAGCACTACAGCAACAGCTTTTTGAACAATATGCTTTCTTAAATAAGGACCGCAAAGAAAAAAGCCTGCACGCTATATTCAGCGATACCGTTTTTGGCAAGCCTCCTGCCGGTGCAGGTGAATGTGCAACTCCTAAATTACTTCAGTATACTTTCCTTCACGGATTTAAACCTATAGCAATGGCTGAGTTTTGGTGGGGAGCATCTCCAAAATCTGAAGTCAGGAAGCACAAACAATACTATCCTGCCTGTACAGGTAAATGCAAGCCTATCCTAAAACACATGCTGGAAGGGATGCCTGTAGATGATAATCCATTCCTTATCAATCAGGGCGAAGGAAAAAAACTAGAGACAGTTTATGAAGATGATCATCTAATCGTGGTTAATAAACCTGCTGAACTGCTTTCAGTTCCCGGCATATTGGTTCAGGACTCTGTCTATTCTAGGCTACAGGCCATGTGGGGAGATATAGAACCTCTTATTATACACAGGCTGGATATGTCTACATCAGGCCTTTTAGTAGTGGCCAAAACCAAAGAAGCACATAAAAACATACAAAAACAGTTTTTAAAACGAACTGTAAACAAAAGATATACTGCATTGCTTTCCAGAGTTATAGACGGACAGGAAGGTGAAATAAACTTACCATTGCGTGGTGATCTGGATAACAGGCCAAGACAGCTTGTTTGTTTTGAGCATGGTAAAAAAGCCACTACAAAATGGAAGGTTGTTGAAAAAACAGATAAAACAACCAAGATTCACTTTTGGCCACTTACGGGACGTACACATCAGTTACGTATGCACTCGGCACATGAGTTGGGCCTAAACGCTCCTATTGTAGGCGACGATTTGTATGGCACTGCTGCAGAGAGACTTCACCTACATGCCGCTTATCTTGAATTTGTACATCCTGTAACAGAGGAAAAAATAAGTTTTGAAGTAACTGAAGGCTTTTAAATATAAATTTTCTTAAATCCTCCCACTACTTTTTCGCACAAACGCGTATTAAATCCAAACCCTGCATCTTACATTAAATTACGTCATGTAAATTTAATGCTTACACATACAATTTTACTCGCTTAAAACAGGCATTTACACCATGGTTAAAAGCCATAATTTCACTTAATTATATTAAATTTAAACATCAACAAAAGTTAAAATTAGAATTTAATATCAATATTAAAAGTAATACTATTACTTTTGCAAGTAAATATTTTAATATGCGAGTTGTCCTATCTAACGTTAAATTGATTATAAACGAAAATGTTTATGTAAAAGATCCCGAAAGTTCAGCATTAGGTAAAAAAATATTGAATGAAAGTATCTTGCTTATAGATGAGATGGGCTTTGAAGCTTTTACTTTCAAAAAACTGGGACAAAAAATTGAAAGTAATGAAAGTTCAATATACCGATACTTTGAAAACAAACATAAACTCTTAATATATCTTACTTCGTGGTACTGGAGTTGGATGGAATACCGTCTGGTTTTTGAAACCGCTAATCTTGAAAGTGCACATGAGAGGCTGAAAAAAGCAATTTTATTATTTACAGAAGAGATTGAAGATGATTTATCTACCGAACATATTAATGAATCTGTATTACAACGAATAATTATATCAGATTTTACAAAAACAATTTTGACAAAAGAAGTTGATCTGGAAAACAGAAATGGTTTCTTTTTAATCTATAAACGGGTAATACATCGTATCTCACAACTAATAAAAGAGGTAAACAGTAATTATCCCTACCCTGACTCTCTTGCAAGTTCCATAATTGAAGGGGCTTTGCATCAGCATTTTTTAAAGCAACATTTAAAGTCCATAACTAACTGCGATGATTTAATTACGCCAGCTGATTTTTACATGGATATGATTAACAAAGTTTTAAATTAAAGATATGACCCCATTAAAACGATTTTATAATTTACTGAAACTGGATAAAAAAGACATTTATCAAATAATTTTTTATGCAGCTTTCTCAGGGCTTATAAGCCTCTCTTTACCTCTGGGTGTACAAGCTATAGTTAATTTTATACAGGGAGGTCAGATAAGTATATCATGGATAGTACTAATAATAATAGTAACCCTGGGGGTAGCATTGGTGGGGATACTAACACTGATGCAGTTAAGAATAACGGAAAATCTCCAGCAGAAAATATTTATACGGTCTTCATTTGAATTTGCATACCGCTTACCAAAATTAAGCTTTAATGCACTTTATGATAAATATCCTCCTGAAGTGGCTAACCGTTTTTTTGATACCCTTACCATACAAAAAGGGACATCAAAACTTTTACTAGACTTCACTACTGCCCTATTACAGGTTAGTCTTGGGTTAATATTACTATCACTTTATCACCCGTTCTTTATAATATTTGGTGTGTTATTGGTAGGAATACTTTATATCATCTTTAAATTCTCATTTCAGGAAGGCTTAAATACAAGCCTTAAAGAATCTACCTTCAAATATAAGGTAGCCTACTGGTTACAGGAAATAGCACGTAATAAAAATACATTTGGGAGAAAAAGTAATTTTGATTTCTCCCTTAATAAAAATGATAAACTGGTAAACAACTATGTATCGTTTAGGGAAAAGCACTTTAATGTAATAAAAAGACAGTTCTCGCAGCTTATATTATATAAGGTTTTTATAACAGCCGGTCTTCTTTCTGTTGGTGGTTTTTTAGTACTTAGCCAAAAAATGAACATTGGACAGTTTGTCGCTGCCGAAATTATAATACTACTTATTATTAACTCGGTAGAGAAGATCATCATTGGTCTTGAAACCCTATATGATGTACTTACTGCTGTCGAGAAAATTGGAGTTGTAACAGATCTTGAAATTCAGGAAGATTTTAAAAGTACCAAAGCAGATCTTTTTGAAAATGATATTACTCTGGAAACTGAGGAAATGAGCTATCGTTATCCTGATAACGACATTGATATCATCAAAAAAGTAAGTCTGAAAATCTTACCGTCTGAAAAAGTATTTATTACCGGGAATAATAATTCCGGTAAAACAACATTGGTGAGATTACTTTCCGGTTTTTTAATTCCTTCATCGGGAACACTATATGCCAATGACAATATCATAAAAAAATCAGACAATGGGTGTTATAAAGATCGCATAGGTGTAGTTATGCAGGATGACACTCTTTTTGAAGGCACACTTTTGGAGAATTTAACCTTTAATAACCCATACATTCAGGGTGAAGATATTAAATGGGCTTTAAACGCTGTTGGCCTTACTACAATAGTTAAAAGGCTGCCTATGGGACTGGAAACACAAATTAATCCTGACGGAAGACAGTTAACAAGATCGGTAATCCAAAAGATAATGATTGCAAGAGCCATAATTACCCGACCTAAAATACTATTCCTGGAAGAACCAACCATAAGTATGGATACCGAAAGTGCAAAAAAGATTACCAACTTTTTGGTTAGCCCGCAAAACAACTGGACAGTTATTGTATCATCGGTTGACCAGTATTGGGAAAAAACCTGCGACAGGCTTATTGAAATGAACAACGGAGAGATTGTTAACGACATTAAAATAACAGGCAATGCTTAATATATCTGACAATAACCCGGTTAAAATTGAAAATGGTACCGGATATGAGACCATAAAAGTGCTTAACAACAGGCCTCATTACAAAATCCTGAACAGGATAATTGTTTTTGTTTGTGTTATATGTTTTGCTGGCTTGTTTTTACCGTGGACACAAAACATTAGGGGTACAGGATCTGTAACAACATTAAAACCGGACCAAAGGCCACAAACCATTCACTCTGCCATTGCGGGAAGAGTTGAAAAATGGTATGTGCAGGAAGGTGATTTTGTAAATAAGGGCGATACCATTGTATTTATTTCTGAAATTAAGGAAGAATACTTTGACCCTAACCTTGTAGAAAACACCAAGCAGCAGGTAGATGCCAAAAAAATGGCTAAAGAATCCTATGACAACAAAGTAGTCGCTCTGGAAAGTCAAATGCAGTCTTTAAATACAGAATTAGGGTTAAAACTTGAACAGGGACGTAACAAAATAAAGCAGGCACAACTAAAAGTTAAGAGCGACAGTATGGACCTTGCTGCTGTTAATACGCAGCTTACAATTGCAAAAACACAGTTTGACCGTGCCGTAAACCTTAACCGTGAAGGTCTAAAACCTTTAACCGATGTAGAAGAAAAAAGACTCAAGCTACAGGAAGCAGAAGCAAAAATAATTACTCAGGAAAACAAACTGCTTGGATCAAAAAATGAGCTTATTAACGCGCGTGTAGAAATTAACCGAATAAGAGCCGAGTATACCGAAAAGATATCTAAGGCAGGTAGTGATAAATATACTGCCTTAAGCAGTCTTTATGATACCGAGGCACAGGTTACCAAACTGGAAAACCAGTATGTTAACTATAGTATCCGTAATGGTTTATATTACATAAAAGCACCACAAAGCGGTTATATAAATAAAGCACTACTAAGCGGTATAGGAGAAACAATTAAGGAAGGTACTTCTGTAGTAAGTATTATGCCTTCGGGCTATGATATTGCTGTAGAAACCTATGTAGACCCTATAGATTTACCTTTAATCAGGAAAGGGTCAAAAATAAGGGTTTGGTTTGACGGATGGCCTACCATTGTATTTTCGGGATGGCCTGGAATGTCTTATGGTACATTTGGCGGTCGTGTAGTGGCAATAGAAAACTTTATAAGCCCTAACGGTAAATACAGGGTACTTGTATCTCCAGATAAGGATGAGCAACCATGGCCGGAACAATTAAGTATAGGTGCCGGTGCACAAACAATAGCCTTGCTTGATAATGTACCTGTATGGTATGAGATATGGCGAAACCTAAACGGCTTCCCTCCTAACTATTACAGCGCGCAAACTGATAAAGCAACTTCATCAAAAGATAACCAAAAGAAATAATCATGAAACCGTTTCTCTTTCTTGTCTTTATTGTTTTAATGCCTTTTGGAGCATTTTCACAAGAATTTGATAAAGACATACTTAGTTTTAGTGAATATTTGGGTTATGTAAAAAAGTATCACCCAATGGTGAGCCGTGCCAATCTTGAAATTGATAAAGCGCAGGCACAACTTATGCAGGCACGTGGCGGATTTGATCCTAAAATTGAAGTGGACTTTGATAAAAAACAATTCAAGGATACAGAATATTATTCCATTTTAAACAGTAGCTTTAAAATCCCTACTTGGTATGGTATAGAACTAAAGGCAGCTTTTGATAACAGTGAGGGTGTTTATCTTAATCCGCAAAACTCCACACCTAACCAGGGGCTTACTTCTGTTGGTATTACCGTACCGGTTGGACAGGGATTATTTATTAATCAGCGAATGGCCGATTTAAGGAACGCTAAACTACAAATAAACCTTAGTCAGGCCCAACAGCGCCTTTCTGCTTTAGATGTACTTTACAATGCTTCTGAGGCTTATTTTTCATGGCTTAAACATTATAACGAGGTACAAATGTATAAAGAGTACCTTGATTATGCAGAAGAGCGCTATGAGGGTGTTTTAAAGCTTATAGAACAGGGTGACAAACCTGCTATTGATAGTGTAGAAACGGGCATATCTTTAAAAAACCGTAAGTTAAGCCTAGAAAATGCAACGCTTAAATTAAATAAAGCGAGACTGGAAATGGCTAACTATTTATGGATTAACGGAACTCCGGTTGAACCTGCAGAAGATTTAAAACCGGAAGTAGAGCTCATTGAACAGATTGAAACTATATTAAATACAGGAGAAATAAATAATACTGAGGCTATTATTACAACACATCCAAAACTTAAAATGCTTGAAACTAAAATTGAGATGCTGGATATTGAAAGAAAACTCAAAGCCAATTATTTACTTCCAAAAATTGATTTAGGCTATTATTATCTTTCAGAACCCTCCTATTTTGATAATTTTCGTACAGAAGATTACAAGATAGGACTTAACTTCTCCTTCCCTATTTTTTTAAGGAAAGAAAGAGGAGCCTTAAACTTAACTAAGCTCAAGTTACAGGATACAAAGTTCGAATTGCAACAGGAACAGTTACAGATTAAAAATAAGATTGATGCACAGCTTACAGAAATAGCATCGCTTAAAAGACAGGTAAACCTTTTGGAAAGCCTTGTAAAAGATTACCAGACAATGCTTGAAGCCGAAGACCGTCTTTTTTCGTTTGGGGAAAGTTCAATCTTTATTATCAATTCCCGTGAGACCAATCTTATAGCTGCAAGAATACAGCAAATTAACATGGAAAACAGTTTATTGATGAGCAATGCAGGCCTTTTCAAAATTATGGCTGTTTCGCAATAGTCTATAGTTTAGTGTACACTCCCGGTTACGTCCACTGTTGTATTCTAATCCCAAGCTGGCAATCCGTCAATGCAAATTCTTTTGCTCCCCAGGGCCGTAGTGTAACAACCTTAAGATTCGGGTGTAAAAATTCAGGGTGGGAAGCAGCAACCTGTTTGTACACGTCTTCAATTGCATCGGTTACCAGCCGGATTTCCGGGTGGTGCTCCCCAGCTGCCGCAGCATCCTGAAAGAGGTATATGCTTAATCCGTCCTTTTCCAGCACGCAGAAAGGCTGTTTTGCACTTAGCTCATTGTGCGTGATTTCGAAGGTAAGGCATTCTACAAATAGTTTAAGCCCGTCGTTAATATCTGCATAAAATATATTGGGAATCAGTTTTGTAAAATTCATGATATTGTGCTTTTTAATTATTAGTTTTAAGATACGGAATGATAGTGTAAAAGTTAATTCGCTTACCTGACGGGGTAAAGATATGCTTCTCACTTCTCAGGGGTAAAAAACTCTCCGAAGTGCCATAGTATACCGGAAGGATCATATACAAAACATTCCCTGCCCCAATGTTCGGTTCTAACAGGTACAAGTTTAACTCCCGGATATTTTTCAGCTAAGCGCAGGGCAGAAAGCGTATCCCAAAAAGCTGTAACATCGTCCACTTCTAAAAAAATCATGGTATTGTCAATCCAGTCTTTTACATATGCGTCCTGAAGATAAAATCCGAGGTTACCGGTTTTAAAAAGCGAAAAACCCGGTGATAGTACTACCTCTTCAAACCCAAGGTCGCGGTAAAAATCAGCGGAACATTTAAAGTTTTGTGCGCCTATAAATGGCCTAATGGCTTTGACGTTATGTTTCATAGCTACTTATTTGCTACAAAGCTAAACAATTAGTGTAGGACAATCGCTTGACTGAAATCAAGAACCTCTTGCTTCCCTTGCCCATTGCAACCTGACGCGACTAAGTGTTTCAGGTGCAATCTTTAGGTAAGATGCAATGAATTTTAAGGGAAAGGCCTGTACAAGGTCTGGCGTATTCCCCATTACAAAATTATATTTCTCTAAAGGCGTCAGGGCAGCATCGAAAAAATTCAACCTTGTTGCCGGAGCAATCATTACATTGTTTAATTGCAGAAATGAATTTGATTTTCCAATCAGGTAATGTACTGCTTCGAGGCTAAGTTCCAAAACCGTACTATCAGAATACGCCGCAATAGACAACCGGGAAGGCTCCTGGGAAACGAAACTGCTATAATTAAAAAACCAAGTGCCCTGTGTATGGAGGTCAATAACATGTAAAGCGTCTTCATCACTTCTAAACTGATAGGCCTCACCTTGGATTAAATAGTATAGTGAGCGTGCAACTTCGCCTTCATGTAAGATTGTTTCCCCTTTTTGGATTTGAATTATCTTTACCGCTTTCTCAAAAACAGACACTTCCCAATCCGCATAATTACCGGTTGTATGTAATATCTCTGATATCATTTGTTTGAATTAATTGGAGTACCATTTTTCGGAAACATTAACCAGTTCTCATATAGCTATATCGTATCAGAACAAAAATAGTTGTCTCTCTACCTCCTTGGCGGATTCTTATGAGAACAAATATAAATAAAAAACTCCCCAGTTTCCTGAGGAGTTCTTTAAGTAGTGGGCGATGAGGGATTCGAACCCCCGACCCTCTCGGTGTAAACGAGATGCTCTGAACCAACTGAGCTAATCGCCCGATATGTCTGCAATTTCGTCCCTTGTTCAGTTCCTTATTGCGAGTGCAAATATACACCTAGTATTTGTATTTGCAAGCGTTTTTAAAAAATATTTTAAAGTTTTTTTATGTCCTTCAAAAGCACTTTATTTTCAAAATTCACCACTTCAATCTCAATAGGCTCATTATTAGTATTTCTACCTTCAATAACATAAATTTTACCTCCTCTATAAGAAGCCTTACTTCTTGAAAAATCTACGTCGCCATGCTCTGTACATTTCTTTACATCATCCATTGTTACCCAGTTTTCCTCTAATTTTTGCTTAGCCTCCTCTGACATAGTAAAAGATTTGCTTCTGATGTTCTTTAATACCCTACAGTTGGGCAGATAACAAAACTCGGCATCTTTCTTATCTAAAAACATAAATAAGAACATACAGCCAATAAGGGCTCCAAAAAGGTAATAAGCTAAACGGTGTTTAAATTTCATAATAAATATATTTTTGAAAAAAGCAGGCCAAGCCTGCTTTAATTTGTTATTCTAATTTTCTTCTTTTTCTTTCAGCGCTTATAAGATTAAGCTCGCGGGTTGTTTGCCCTGCTACAGAAGTGTTCTCTTCTGCCCTTCTTATTAGGTATGGCATAACATCCCTTACAGGACCAAACGGAAGATACTTGGTTACATTGTAACCGTTTTCAGCAAGGTTAAAGCTAATGTTATCACTCATACCGTAAAGCTGACCGAAAAACACTTTTCTATCTGCTTTTGTTATACCTTTCTTTTCCATAAGCTGCATAAGCCTATAAGAGCTCTCCTCGTTATGAGTGCCGGCAAAAATAGCCATCTTATCTATATGATCTACCATATATACTATAGCAGCATCATAGTTTTCGTCTGTAGCTGTTTTAGAAATACAAATAGGTGATTTATAACCTTTCTCCTCTGCCCTTTTGTTTTCCTTTTCCATATAAGCTCCCCTTACTACCTTCATTCCAATATGAAAACCTTCTTCCTGAGCTTGTGAATGAAGTTTTTTAAGGTAATCCAGTCTGTCCCAACGGTACATTTGCAGGGTATTGTATACAATAGCTTTTTCTTTATTGTATTTGCGCATCATGTCTGCAACAAGATCATCGGCAGCGTCCTGCATCCAGCTTTCTTCAGCATCAATCAATAAGGCAACATCCATTTCATGAGCCGTTTTACAAACCTTTTCAAAACGCTCAATTACTCTGTTCCACTCTGCAGCTTCTTCAACTGTAAAGGTTTTACCTTCTCCCAGTTTTTCATACAATTCAAAACGTCCGAAACCGGTAGGCTTAAATACAGCAAAAGGTATAGCCGCTCTTTCTTTTGCAAAAACAATGGTTTTTAATGTTTTTTCAAGGGCTTTATCAAATTCCAACTCTTCCTCTTTCGCCTCTACAGAATAGTCAAGAACTGAAGTAACACCTTTGGTAAACATTTTATCTACAACCGGCAGGCAATCCTCTTCTGTAGTACCTCCACAAAAATGATCAAAAACTGTAGCCCTGATTAGGCCTTCAACAGGTAAATGTACTTTTAATGCAAAGTTAGTTACCGCTGTTCCTATTCTCACTAAAGGCTGTGAAGCTATCATTTTAAAAAGAAAATATGCCCTGTCAAGTTCAGTATCACTTTTAAGGGAAAAAGCAACCGCTGTATTGTTGAAGATTTTTTCCATTGTGTTTAAAAAATTTGTGCAAATATAAATACTGTTCAAGAATTAATGATATAAAATACTTTATTTTGCGATATAATTAAAACACTACACTATGCAGGCTATTCAATCCACAGGATATTCCGTTTATTTTAATGCCGATTGTTATGCTTTCCTAAAGGATAATGTAACCCCCGAAAAGTATTCTAAAGTATTTGTATTAGCCGACAGTAACACCTCTCAGCTTTGCCTCCCTAATTTTTTGGCCCAGTTTGCCACGCTCGTGGAAATTGAGATACTTGAAATTGATGCAGGAGAAATAAACAAAACCATAGAGACTTGCGTGCAGGCCTGGCATGCCCTTACGGAAATGGGTGCCGACAGAAAGAGCCTCCTTATTAATGTAGGCGGTGGTATGGTTACCGATTTGGGTGGATTTGTAGCCTCTACTTTTAAAAGGGGAATAGACTTTATTAATGTACCTACTTCCCTACTTGCTATGGTAGATGCCTCTGTAGGCGGAAAGACAGGAGTGGATTTGGGCACACTTAAAAATCAGGTAGGGGTTATCAACACACCTGTTGCTGTTTTAATAGATGTCAATTACCTTGATACATTACCGCAGAACCAAATGCGATCGGGCCTTGCAGAAATGCTGAAACACGGACTTATATGTAATAAAGCTTACTGGAATCAGTTTTTAGACCTTAGCGGATTAACAACCGATGACCTGCTTGAGCTTATATATACTTCTGTAATTATTAAAAACGATATAGTATCTCAGGATCTCAATGAAAAAGGATTAAGGAAAATATTAAACTTTGGACATACCCTTGGTCATGCTATAGAATCTTATTTTCTGGAAGACCCTGAAAAAGAAGAATTACTTCACGGTGAAGCCATTGCCATAGGTATGGTTTTAGAAAGTTACATATCATTTGAAAAAGATTTATTAACTTTAAATGAATATACCGAAATAAAAGAAGTTATAACTTCATTATTCGGTGTTACCCACTTTAGTGAAAGCGACATTCTAAACATCATAAATATAATGGCTCACGATAAAAAAAGTGAGTTTGGTGAAGTTCAGTTTGTGCTGTTAAAAGGCATTGGAAAAGCCCTGTTTAATGAGCCTGTGAAAAACGATTTGATAATCAACGCATTCAACAACTATTTGGGGTAACATTTTTTTAAGAAATTTGTTTTTAAATACGAATGAATATTTTTTACATTTGCGCCGATGAAAAGAGACCTAAATATACTTTCTAAAGCAGCAACTACAAGCAATAGCAGTAAGTTAGCCCTTATCAAGCGTTTTATGCTTTTTCTGAAAAATATTACAGGTTATGAAACTTTATTTAATAAAAACATTCACAAAAGTTTAGAGATAATGTATGCTAATTTAAGAGTTTGAAAACAGATTATTCCTTTAGGTATTTCTTAATTTTATAATCTGTCAAAAACTTACAAATAGCAATGAATACAAAATACTTTGACCTGATAAACCAAACATTTTATTTCCCTCAGGAAGAATTCACACTAAATAAAGACAACCTGTTATTCCACAACATAGATCTTATGAAGCTTGTGGAGCAATATGGTACACCTTTAAAATTTACATACCTGCCACAAATTTCTAATAACATCCGTAAAGCAAAAGGGTGGTTTAGAAATGCCATGGAAAAAAATAAGTACGATGGTAAATACTACTATTGTTACTGTACTAAGAGTTCTCATTTTGAATACGTAATGAATGAGGCTTTTAAAAACAACATCCATATAGAAACTTCGTCGGCTTTTGACATAAATATTGTTGAAAACCTGCTTGAGTCAGGAAAAATAAATAAAAATACTTATGTAATATGTAACGGCTTTAAAAGAGACGGATACATAGAAGGTATTGCAAGGCTTATTAATAGCGGGCACAACAAAACTGTTCCTATTATAGACAACTACGAAGAACTGGACCTTTTACAGGAACAGATTGAAGGTAAGTTTAAAATAGGTATCCGTATCGCCGCTGAGGAAGAGCCTAAGTTTGAGTTCTACACCTCCCGATTAGGTATAGGTTACAGAAACATTGTACCTTTTTACAGAAAACAAATACAGGAAAACAAGAATCTGGAGCTTAAAATGCTTCACTTCTTTATCAATACAGGTATAAGGGATACTTCTTACTACTGGAATGAGCTTTTAAAATGTTTAAAAGTTTATATCAACCTTAAAAAAGAATGTCCTACACTGGACAGTCTTAATATAGGTGGTGGTTTCCCTATCAAAAACTCACTGGCTTTTGATTATGATTACCAATACATGATTGATGAGATTGTTAACCAGATCAAGATTGCATGTGAGGAAGCTGATGTTGATGTACCAAACATATTTACTGAATTCGGTTCGTTTACTGTAGGCGAAAGTGCAGGTGCCATATACCAGGTACTTTACCAAAAACAACAGAATGACAGGGAAAAATGGAACATGATCGATTCATCTTTCATTACTACCCTTCCGGATACATGGGCTATTAATAAGCGTTTTATCATGCTTGCCATAAACCGCTGGAATGACCAGTATGAAAGAGTTCTTTTAGGTGGTATGACATGTGACAGTGACGATTATTACAACTCAGAGCAAAACATGAACGCCATTTACCTGCCTAAATACAATAAAGAAAAACCTTTATATATCGGGTTCTTTAATACCGGTGCATATCAGGAAACAATTGGCGGATACGGAGGATTACACCACTGCCTTATCCCGCAGCCAAAACATATACTGATAGACAGGGATGAAAACGGTATTTTAGCTACCGAGGTGTTTTCTGAACAACAACAGGCAGAAGATATTCTAAAAATATTAGGATACGAAAAAAAATAATCTATTTTTGACTTTTTTAAAAAAACATACATAAACAATATTAAAATGAACAAAGGACCAATTAGCCAGTTTATTGAAAAGCACTACTTACACTTCAATGCGGCTGCATTAGTTGATGCTGCAAAAGCGTATGAAGATCAGCTTAAAGGCGGTGCTAAAATGATGGTGACACTAGCAGGTGCTATGAGTACAGCGGAGCTTGGTAAAATTTTCGCAGAAATGATTCGTCGTGATAAAGTGCAAATCATTTCATGTACAGGGGCTAACCTTGAAGAGGATATTATGAACCTTGTGGCTCACTCTCATTATGAAAGAGTGCCAAACTACAGAGATCTTACTCCACAACAGGAATGGGATTTACTGGAAAGAGGGCTTAATCGTGTGACAGATACTTGTATACCAGAGCACGAAGCTTTCAGAAGGCTGCAAAAACACATCTACAAGATTTGGAAAGATGCTGATGATAACGGTGAAAGATACTTCCCTCATGAGTTTATGTATAAACTTTTACTTTCCGGTGCTCTTGAAGAGTACTATGAAATAGACCTTAAGGACAGCTGGATGTATGCTGCTGCCGAAAAGAATCTTCCAATAGTGGTTCCGGGTTGGGAAGACAGTACTATGGGTAATATTTTTGCTTCTTATGTAATTAAGGGTGAACTTAAAGCCTCTACAATGAAATCAGGTATTGAATATATGACTTTCCTTGCAGACTGGTATACTAAAAACAGTAACAATGGCGTAGGCTTCTTCCAGATTGGTGGTGGTATAGCAGGTGACTTTCCTATTTGTGTAGTACCAATGCTTTATCAGGATATGGAAATGCACGATGTTCCTTTCTGGAGCTATTTCTGTCAAATATCAGACTCAACAACAAGTTACGGTTCTTACTCGGGTGCTGTTCCTAACGAAAAAATCACTTGGGGTAAACTGGATATCAACACACCTAAATTTATTATCGAATCGGATGCAACAATTGTTGCCCCTCTAATTTTTGCTTACCTGTTAGATTTATAATATCATTTTATGAAAAGAGTTATTGTTGATTACGCCAAATTGACTAATGAAATTTTAACCCTTCTTGTGGAAAAATTTCCTGACGGATATGATGATTCGGACATCATCCGTTTTAAAAATGCAAAAAACGAAACTATCGAAGCGGTAGAAGTACGTACTGAGGATACCATTTACCTTGTAAAAGTAAGTACTAAGCTTGCAGACAGAATCGAAAATTATGAAGATGACGATCTTGATGCAGACGGAAGCGATGATCTTGATGCATTAAAAGATCTTGAAATTGCTGACGAAAGCGAAGATACTGAAGAAGAAGAAGAAGAAGAAGAAGAATAACAGGTGTCGGGGATAATGATATATTAAAGAACTCTTAACTGAGTTCTTTTTTATTATAAGTAAAACTATTATGAAAAAAATTATCTTTTTTACTCTTATTACTTCGGTACTTTACTCTTGCGGTCAAAAACAAGCAAAACCTACCGAACAAATATCACTTGAAACAACGAATAAAATATCATATGGTGCTTTTTCAAAAAGAGACCGTATAATACTTAATGTAATAAGCAAAGGAGACAGTTTTACCGGTACTTACCAATATATTTTAGACGGAAAAACAAAAACTGCGGTTACTTTTAAAGGTCTTATGCCCGGTACAGAAGCAACTACACTTGCTACAGGTATGATTAACGATACCCTCAAAACAGAAGAATTTTTCTTTTCTTTAAATAAAGAAAAAGTGTACATAAAAATTGATGAAAAATATAAGGACAAAGATAGTGTATGGAGGTATAAAGACAACCCTAAATATGGTGGTGATCTGGTTTTAGATAAAATTGAAACCGATAAATAATACTATTAACTATATTAAAGAACTCTTAATTGAGTTCTTTTTTTTTAGGCAATGATTTATTTTTATAAAAAACCATTAATCATGAAGAAAACAGCAGCATTACTTATTATTACTACATCATTATTTATTTCATGTAATGATAAAAAAAATGAAGAGGTTATAGTACCCGAAGAAAAAGCAGAGAAAAATGTAACTGAAACTCCTTCTTATGAGAAAATGTGCTTTCTTAAAGTTACAGAAAGTAAAGCCGAATATAATGAGGACAAGGTTATTAGAGACAGTATTGTTTTTGAGCTTGAAAGAGAAGGTGACAGTATTAGCGGTACTTTTAACTGGTTACCTTTTGAGAAGGACAAAAAATTAAGCACTTTTAAAGGGACACTTAGCGGAAATACAGGAAACGCTATTGCCGATTATTCTGCAGAGGGCATGAATTATAAAGAAGAACTGGTATTTACCTTAGGTGAAAATCAGGTTTCAATTATATATGGGGAAATGATTGAAGGTGAAAATGGTGTATGGAAATATAAAAATAAAGAAGCCGCTTCTACCCAAACACTTTCTAAAGTAGACTGTAAATAAAAAAAGCCCAAAAGGGCTTTTTTTATTATAAGTATCTTTCTTTAAAAACTTTCATATGGTGTTTTTGATGTGCCGTAATTAGGAAACCTAACGCTCTTACCGACACCTGATGTCCTGATGCCTCACCCTTTCTTAGCAATTGTTCCTGAGAAAAAGATTTAAACAACATCATATTACACTGCCTTACCAGAGCTAACTCAGTGAGTATATCCTGTAAGCCTCTGTTTTCAGCATCATTGTTATTAGCATATTCACTTTCATCAAAACCAGGTAACGGAGTTTTATCATTTCTGGAAATCCTTAAAGCCCTGTAAGCAAAAATACGTTCGGTATCAATAATGTGTTGAATAATTTCTTTAATTGTCCACTTACCTTCCGCATATCTGTAACCATGCTTATCCATTGGTATATCCTGTACAAAGTGAATAAATTCATGCACACTTACTTCCATCCATTCGGTTAATGTGTAAGTGTCATCAACATTTATAAGATAGGTTTTACAATACGGAGCATACTCATCACTTGATAATTCTCTTACTTTCATTTTTAAATTTTAGGCAGAGTTTCTGCTGGCATTAATATTCCCAAAAAGGGAACGAGTTACTATTTTTTCATAAACCTCAAGCAAATGGTCCTTCTCCTCCCCGTTCTTCATCTGCCTTATTTTATGAAGGGCATATTGCTGTATGGTTAACAAAGGTAATACAATATGCTCTCTCATTTTAATAGAAGCTACACCATCAGGATAATTTTCCATCAATTCTTTATAACCTGAAACTTTAAGCAACAATCTGTTTGTTTCAAGGTACTCATTATGAATAATTTCCCAAAATGAACCAAACTCCTTATCCTCTTTCATATAAGCCGTTAAGGGGAAAAAAGATTTTGAAAGCGACATCATACTGTTTTCTATAAGTGTCCTGAAAAATAAAGACTGTTCGTATAACTCTTCCACTTCTTTCCATTTTCCGTTTTTTTCCATTTCACCTAATGCATACCCTACACCATAAAATCCGGGAACATTTTGCTTTAACTGACTCCATGATCCCACAAAAGGAATAGCTCTTAAATCATTGAAATCCAACTGAGCTGATTTACTCCTTTTTGAAGGCCTGCTGCCAATATTGGTTTTCGCATAATAGTTAAGCGTACTCATTTTTTCGAGGTACGGTAAGAACTTCGGATGATTTTTAAACTCGGTATATTTGTCAAAACTTAGTTTTGCCAGTTCATCAAACATTTTTCGCTGTTCTGAGGTAAGCTGTTTCTTATCCTTATTAAATACACCATTTATAATACCGGCACTTAAAAGGTTTTCTAGATTATACCTACAGGAATCCAACGTACCAAAATTAGAACTTATGGTTTGTCCCTGGATAGTAATCTGAATTTCATTATTTTCTATAGAAGGGCCTAATGAAGCATAGAACTTATGGGTTTTACCTCCACCCCTTGCCGGTGGTCCGCCACGGCCATCAAAAAATATTACTTTAATACCGTATTCTCGGGCAACCGCAGTAAGATTTTCTTTTGCGGTATATATACTCCAGTTAGCCATAAGATAACCTCCATCTTTTGTTCCGTCAGAAAAGCCAAGCATAATTGTTTGTCTGTTACCTCTTTTCTTCAGGTGCTGGGCATATTTTGGATTTTCATACAATTTACGCATTGCTTCACCCGCCTCTTTTAAGTCGTCTACTGTTTCAAAAAGCGGAACAATATCAACGGTTGGTTCCTGCCACTGCAGTAATTCAAACAACGTAAGTAGTTCTAAGACATTATGAGCATTTTCATTATTGCTTATAATGTAACGGTTTGCCCCTTGTTCCCCATTTCTTTGCTGAATGGTTTTCATAGCAAGAATTGATTCTAGTGTCATTCGGGTATTGTCATCCTCGAAATCATTAGTTTCAATAGTACCCTTAAGCGCTAATAAAGCTTTTAGCTTATCCTTTTCAATTAATGAGCTATATCCTGAGGCTACTGTAGTATTATTTTTGTTATCAAGATTGGTAAGTACATCATTAACTACCTTATCATGTATACGACTGTTTTGCCTGATATCAAGTGTAGCAAAATGAAAACCAAAAAGATTTACCTTATTTATAAGTTTATCAATTTCGTCTATATAAAGTGACTGATGTCTTTCAACCACTATTTTTCTCATTTCACTCAACAGACCTTTAAGCTCATCCAGTTCAATATAAAGTTCTCCCTGAGAATAAAATACCGAACGGTAAAGCTTTTGTTCAATTTCAATTACTAAAGGCTCTACACCGGGAAAAGTAAGTTTACGTCTCATTTTCCTGATATCCCTATAATAACATTTAAGTATGGAAGTGCGCAATCTTGCAGCGACATCGAGAGTTATCTCTGTAGTTACAAACGGATTACCGTCCCTGTCACCTCCAGGCCAAAAACCAAAAGACATAACCGGATGGTTAAGATTCTCTCCTTTATATATAGTATCCTGAATATAAAATGACATCTCACCAGCTGTTTTATAAAAAACATTTTCCAGATACCATATAAGGCTTACCGCCTCATCAAAAGGGGTTGGTTTTTCTTTTTTTATGAAGGGAGTTTTTCCCAACTGAGCCAGTAATGTTTTTATTTCAGAAAGGTTATTGTTTTTAATGGACTCGGTTAAATCGGTAATAATACCTAATACCGATCCCGGATAAAACTGCGTTGGATGCGCGGTCAACACAGTCCTTACCTGAAATTCCTCTAAAAAATCTTTTAATTCATCACCATAACCCTGACTTTCTGCCTTTTCTCTAATTTCTCTTAAAGAACCTGTTCCTTCTATATTGTGAAGGTTTAGAAAAGCAGCGTCTTCTATAGCATCAAAAAGCACAACCTGTCGCTCTACATATTGTATAAAGCGAAACATCAGGTCTATTTTTTCCTGTTCGGTACTGTCCTGCTGGTATTTCTCTATAAATGCATCAAAAATTTCCCGTGGATTTTTATTTTGCTTAAAGCCATTTTCACAAGTTTCAGTAAATAATGGCAACAACACACCTGTATTATCAATGGCATCAAAAGGAAGCGTCATAAAAATGCTGTTAAACAGCTGATATTTAAGGCCAACATTTTCTTTAAATCGTTCTATTCTGGTTGCTGGGTACATACTATTATTTTTTACTGAATTTAATAAAAAAACCCTCATGCGACTAACATGAGGGTTATAAACTTTTTATAAAAAATCTTACAGATCTTTGAAGATTGTATGCATTAAACGTTTTTTATCGTTTATGCTCTCTTCAAGTGATATCATGGTTTCTGTTCTGTAAACTCCTTCAATATCATCAATCATAAAGATAACTTCTTTTGCGTGCTTAGTATCTCTTGCTCTTATTTTACAAAAGATGTTGAATTTACCGGTAGTAACATGTGCAACAGTTACAAAAGGTATCTCGTTTATTCTTTCAAGAACAAATTTAGTTTGTGAAGTGTTATGAAGAAATACACCTACATAAGCGATGAATGAATATCCAAGTTTTTCGTAATCTAAAGTAAGTGAAGAACCCTGAATAATTCCTGCATCCTCCATTTTCTTAACCCTTACATGGACTGTTCCGGCAGAAATTAATAGTTTTTTGGCTATATCAGTAAACGGAACCCTAGTATTGTCAATCAGCATATCTAATATCTGGTGATCAACTTCATCTAAACGAAACTTGCTCATAAGCGTAACTTTTTTTAGGTAGATTATATATTTGTTAATAATAAAACCACTACAAAAAAATTAATTTATTTTCAATAAAAAAAGAATATCGTTATTTTTTTTCTAATCCATTAACAAATTCTCTGTTTTTACCTACTATAAAATCTGCTTTTTCTTCACTTTTTGGCAAATGACTTCCGTCTTGTCCTGTAAAAAGTTCTTCCTGGCAATCATATTCTTCATGACCGTAAAAATTACCTGAATCCCCTATTTCCTTAATAAAAGCTTCGAAAATTACAGAATTATCAATTAAGACTTCCTTGTAATGAGATGCAAAATTCGTGATAATTTCTTTATTTTCATAATTTATTTTGACATTTTTATACATGAAGTCAAAAAATATTACCTTATTTTGAGGAATTCTGAAATAATCTTCTCTTTTGTTAACAACTATAACGTTTTCGTAAATAGCATTAAATCCTGATAATATTGCAAAAAACACAAATTTTCGTGTTTTTTCTCTTAAATAGTCATTTTGGTAATGTCCGGCTTCAAAAAGTATTGTTGGCACTCCTAAAGACTGAAACATATCACCTATACAATTAATATTAAATCCGTCGTCAAACCTGCCTACCTGCCCTGGTATAAACTCCTGTAATGTTTCATTCATTGCAGCAATAACATTAATAGCGACCTGCCTTGGTTCATTTACCTCTCGATCCTCATTATAAGAAGGTGCAAGGAATGATACAGTAGCAGGCTTAGGATTATTATCTCCCAATCCAAATATTGTACGCTGATCATGCATATTGTATGCAAAATGCGGTTTAAAGGAATCAAATGACTCTCTCAGCAATTTAGCTTCCGGTTGTGAAAGATTTACAGAGTCGCGGTTTAAATCTACTTCATTTGCATTTGCACGCGTATAAAGTTCAGCTCCATCAGGATTAACAATAGGCAATATATAATAGGTAAAATGTTGTTTAAATGACTTAGCTAGTTCATCATCGCTTTTAAGGAAGTTTAAGAAATCAAAAACCGCTTTAGTAGTGGTTGATTCATTTCCGTGCATTTGAGACCAAATAAAAACCCTGGTTGAACCAGTACCGGTTTTAATACTATATATAGGTTTATTTAAAACAGAATGACCTGCAACACCAATTTCAAAATCGTTTTTTAATTCGTTTAATATTGGTTCAATATGTTTATTAGTAATGTATCTTCCTTGTAACTGAGTGTTTACATATTTACTGAAAATCCCTTCAAAATCCATGCTTAACAATTTAGATTACAAAAGTAAACATCTTAATTTTTACAATTGTAAACAATGAAATTAATTCTTTAGTTTACTTTTGTAAACACGTTCGATATTATTCTATTGATCTCTTCAACACTGTCTTAAATAAAAACATTATAATTTTAATTATCAGATTTTTAAGTGTATCTAGTTAAACTTTTTATTTAGCGTTTATACCATCTCGGAGTGTGTGTTTGTGTAATTAAAAACATTTGTTTACATTTGTAAAACACTAATAAACCAATACTTGTTTACAATGATAAACACCGAAGATTTCATTAAAAGACTGGAAACTATATTAGATTACTACAGTATATCTGCTTCTGTTTTTGCCGATCAGATTGGTGTACAGCGTTCAGGATTATCACATCTTTTATCAGGAAGAAATAAACCCAGTCTGGATTTTGTTATGCGTATTACAGACAATTATCCTGAGGTAGATTTGTATTGGCTATTACATGGTAAAGGATCTTTTCCTAAAGGCGAAGCAAAACACGAAAATGAAAATATAGCCCAACCTACCCCTTCTCCTTCTACGGTAAATGAAGCCAAAAATAATTTTGAAGATCTATTTTCGGTGCCGGAAAATAAAAGTGAAGAAGTTGAAATAAACCAACAGGAAGTTACTGAAAAGCTTATTGAAGAAACAAAAGAGTCTGCTACTGAAATTGCCAGCATACCTGTAGCTCATAATCACTCAGAAGTGGAGCAGGTTGTTATTTTCTATAAAGACGGCACTTTTAAACACTATAAGCCAAAAGCATAAAAAAGAAACCCCGAAATTCAACCAGAATTCCGGGGTCCATTAACCAATAAAACAAACACAAATTTATTTTCTCCTAAAAGCAGCCTTCTCCCGGCTGTTTTTAAATACACTTAATATTATTTTTATTGGTGTATTGTAAAATTACATCTATTAAATGTTAAACAAATATAATTTTTAGTTAAACTATTCTTAATCATTTTTATAGCTGTTTTCAGGTATATAGCCCGTAACTCCTTTATAATTAGATTCCAGTATTTTAAAGTCTTCTTCCTTATTTCCTGTAGGATAAAAAGGTAGTGCTAATTTCACTTCTTTTTTACCATAATCAAAAGCTACGGCTACTATAGGTACATTAGCCTTAAGTGCTATATAATAAAACCCTGTTTTCCATGTATTCACTTTTTTACGGGTACCTTCAGGAGCTATGGCTAACCTGAACACTTTCCGGCTTTTAAAGATATTAGCAATTGCCTCTACTTTGTTCTCATTTTTCTGTCTGTCAAGCGGGGCACCTCCCATCCAGCGGAACCACACCCCTGCCGGAAATACAAAAAGCTCTTTTTTAGCAACATAGTGCATTTCAAGACCTATACTGCCCCTGGCAAAAACCCCAATAGCAAAATCCATCCAGCTGGTATGGGGAACTACTATTATAATACATTTTTTAAGTTCAGGTGACATAGAACCATTTAAGCGCCAACCCATTAACTTAAAGAAGATAAATCGATATATTTTTTTCATAGGCATTTAAAGAAACAGGCGCAAAAATAATATATATTTACAATAACGAAATACATTGAAATGCTTAAGAAATTCCTTAGCTATTTTATCCCCGTAAATATCTATAAACGAAATTCTGCAATTAATAAAACCCTTGAAGTTACCTGGAATAACGGACAACTGGTACTTGACTCTAAAAGTACAAATTATTCTTATGGCAGCCTGCAACGTATCCTGCGAAAAGGGCTTCATTACATTGGTTTTGAACGTATTAAAAAATTTGAAAACGCACTTGTTTTAGGTGTTGCCGGCGGAAGCGTTATTAAAACCCTTGCTAGCGAAATAGGTTTTAAAGGCCAAATTACAGGGGTTGAGCTGGATACTGACGTAATTACAATTGCCAACGATTATTTTAAGCTTAACGAAATCCCTAACCTAACCCTTTTAAATGATGATGCTTTTGAATTTGTTTTAAAAACAAAAGAAAAATACGATTTAATAATAATTGATATCTTTCAGGATACGGTTATGCCTAATTTTTTATTTGAAGAGTTCTTTATAAACAGAATTAATTTTTTACTTAAGGTAAATGGATTTATATTATTTAATACCATGACCTTAAATAAAAAAGACAAAGAGCGTAATTTACTTTATCGCTCACGTTTTACAGAGGATTATTCGGTTAGGATGTACCCGAAAGTTGAGGATCATAACGAACTGTTCACCATAAAAAAATTACGATAAGTTTATGGATTTTGCTGTTTACAAAAAAGAAATTAACAACAGTGGTTTTACTGTTTTAAATAACATTTATACAAAAAAGGAAACAGAAGATATTGCAGCAATAATAAATACTACTAACATTACAGGTGATACTTTTAGAAAATCTAAAGACCTTTTTGCAATAAGGCAGTTTTTAAAAGAAATTCCCTATGTACAATCTCTCGTTTTTAATGACAATCTTAAAACTATAATCAGTACCCTGTTTGGAAAAGATTACTTTTCTATAAAATCTATTTATTTTAATAAACCCGGAAATTCAAACTGGTTTGTAGCTTATCATCAGGATTTAACCATATCGGTCGACAAAAAAACTGAGATTGAAAATTTTGGGCCGTGGACAGTAAAGCAAAATCAGTTTGCCGTACAGCCTCCTATTGAAATATTAGAAAATATTTTCACTATCCGTATCCACCTTGACGATACCGATGAGAATAACGGAGCACTTAAGGTAATACCGGAATCTCATCTTAAAAAGATATACCGCCCGGAAACCATTGACTGGAGTACGGAAAAAGAAGTTATCTGTAACGTAGACAAAGGAGGCGTCATGATAATGAAACCACTGTTATTGCATAGCTCTGCCAGGACAGTAAACAATAATAACAGAAGGGTTATTCATATTGAATTCAGCAATATGGAGTTACCTAGCGAAATTAAATGGGCTGAAAAACTGGAGGTAAATTAACCCAGTATTTTTTTAGCTTTTTCCAAATCCTCAGGAGTATCTATACCAATACCTGCATGTGAGGTTTCCACCATACGGATTTTTTTTCCGTATTCAAGATAACGAAGCTGCTCCAGCTTTTCTGAAGCTTCAAGGCTTTGCATCGGTAATTTATAAAAATCCATAAGAGCATGTTTCCTGAAAGCATAAATACCTATGTGTTTAAAATACCTCACTCCAGCTTCTTTATCTCTTGGATACGGAATTATTGAGCGTGAAAAATACAAGGCAAAATGCTTTTGGTCCACAATAACCTTTACATTGTTAGGATTCTCTATATCTTCCCAATCGGTTATATGCATCATTACAGAAGCCAGGTCTATTTCGCGGGCTGCATCACTTTTAAAGACTTCAAGCAAATCGGCAAGCGGCTCTTTGTTTATAAAAGGCTCGTCTCCCTGAACATTCACTACTATGTCAACATCAAGGTTTTCTACAGCTTCGGCTATACGGTCACTGCCGCTCTCATGCTCCTTAACACTCATTATGGCCTTCCCTCCGTTTGAAGTAATTTCATTAAAAATTATATCAGAATCTGTCACAACAAACACATCATCAAACAGTTCTGTTTTTACAGCTGCCTCATAAGTGCGTGAAATAACTGTTTTACCGCCCAAATCTTGCATTAATTTTGCCGGAAAACGTGTTGAGGCATATCGTGCCGGTATAACTGCTATAATTCTCATTTTCAGTGTGTTAAAATTTTTATTCTTCAAAATAATCATCCTTAAAACCGATAAGGTAAAGCCTGTCTTTTGCACGTGTTACAGCAGTATAAAGCCATCTTATATAGTCACTGTCTATACCTTCCGGCAAATAAGGCTGCTCTATAAAAACCGTATTCCATTGCCCTCCCTGCGATTTATGACAGGTTATGGCATAAGAAAATTTTACCTGTAACGCATTGAAATATGGGTTGTTCTTTACCTTCATAAATTTACGGTAATTACTTTCTCCTTCATAATCTTTTTGTACTTCCTGATAGAGCCTGTTAGACTCCTCATAAGTTAGCGAAGGCGATTCGCTTGTTATGGTATCCAGTAATAATACTGTCTCAAAGGCAGGCTGGTCGGGATAATCAACCATCCTGATCTTAACGCTTGCAAATTTAAAACCGTAAAGTTCCTGTATACGGAATATCTCCAATATTTCAATAATATCACCGTTAGCAATAAATCCTGCTTCCGATTTTTCAGTAAGCCAAAAATAATTATTCTTTACTACCATTAAAAAATCTCCGGTAGAAAGTTCGCTCTCTCTTGAAAGTATTTTTGTCCTTATTTGATGGTTGTATAAATTAGCCCGTTTGTTAGAGCGTACTATAAAAGCCGTGTCTTCTATACTGTAATTGCTGTATGCCTGATTAATGGCATCCTGTATATCATAACCATCAATCAGTCGCACTATATCCTTAAATCCCCTTACCTTAAACTGAAAGGTATCTATAAAGTGAGATTTAAGTACCTCCCTCAATTCTGTAGCATTGTAAAGGATTCCGGAGTCAGTTTCCTGTCGCATTACCTCGTCCAGTTCGATTTGCTGAACATTTTTATCATAATTCAGCGATAATGTATCAATATTTAGTGCAGGGCTTATATCTAAATTTACCGGAGGAAGCTGTGCGGTGTCTCCTATTAAGATCATTTTACAATTCTGCCCCGAATACACGTATGAGATGAGATCGTCCAGCAGAGAGCCGTTTTCATACATTTTAGACTCAGCAGCTACATCTGATATCATAGAAGCTTCATCTACAATAAAAATTGTATTCTTATGCTTATTTTGCTGCATGGTAAAACCCATAGCTCCTCCACTACTCTTTTTAGGAAAATAAATACGTTTATGGATGGTAAAAGCCGGTTTTTGGGAATAATTGGCTATTACTTTGGCTGCCCTGCCAGTTGGTGCCAGTAATACATATTTTTTTTCCGCTTCCCTTAAATGGTTTACCAGCGTACTTATTATGGTAGTTTTACCTGTACCCGCATATCCCTTTAAAACAAAGAGGTCATTATTTTCGTTATTGGTTATAAACTCGGCTATCTTTTGTAAAAATATATCCTGTTTTACAGTTGGATTGTAAGGAAACTGTTTGCGGAGTATTTTGTAAAAAGCGGCTGAATTCATTAATAATTGTAGTCTTTTTTTAAACGAAGTTCAAAGATAAGGCGATTTTTATGAGTAGCCCGTGCCAAACCAAAAAAGAATGTAAATTTGTAACTCATCAAAAATTACTAAATGAGCCAAACCATCACAACAAAAAACTATAAGAAACTTTCGATGCAGATTTCGCTGAACGAAATGTCTTTTTGTTGTTTTGACACCTTAAATCAGAAGATAACAGACTGCCACAGTATTGCGTTTTCCATATTAAAACCTCTGGAAGACCAGCTATGGAAGGCGTTTGTTAATCACCCTGAGTTGATGTATGACTATGATGAGATTGTGGTGCTTCATGACAACAGCCTAAACACTTTTGTACCTACTGCCCTTTTTGACGAAGAATTTTTAGGTAGTTACCTGCAGTACAACACAAAGGTTTTTGATACCGACTTTTTTGCCTACGATACTATTGAAAACTATGATATAAACAACGTTCACGTTCCGTTTATGGATGTAAACAACTTCTTAATAGACCGTTATGGCTCTTTTGATTATAAAAACACAAACAGCATACTGGTTTCTAAACTTCTTGACGCTTCAAGAAATGTAGACGATAAACAGGTTTTTGTACACATACAAGCCACTCATTTTGAAATTATAGTGGTACGTAACCAAAAACTGCTGCTGTTTAATTCGTTTGAATATAACACCCCGGAAGATTTTCTTTATTACCTCTTATTTACTTTTGAACAACTACAGCTTAACCCTGAGTTTATAAAAGTTTCATTACTTGGTAAAATAAACGAGATGCATCCGTGTTATGAAATAGCGTACAAATACATAAGAAATGTTGTATTGTTTGAGCCTTTTGCCCTTAAGGAAAAATGGGACAGAAGTATGGATCAGACGCTGCAGCATTATATACTATTTAACTCATGAGAATAATATCAGGAAAATATAAAGGACGAAGGATTACAGCCCCTAAGAACCTGCCTGTAAGACCTACTACAGACATGTCCAAGGAATCGCTGTTCAACATCCTTAACAACCGTATTGATTTTGACGGACTTAAAGTACTTGACCTGTTTTCAGGCACAGGTAATATCAGTTATGAGTTCGGGTCAAGAGGTGCGGATAACATAACATCGGTTGATGCCGATTTTGGTTGTATTAAGTTCATAAAGCAAACTGCTGCAGAATTTGAATTACCAATTTCTGCAATAAAAAGCGATGTTGTTAAGTTCCTGAAAACCAACAAATCTTCTTACGATATAATTTTTGCCGATCCTCCTTACGATATGAGCCAGGAGAATTTTGAAGAGATTGCAACACTTGTTTTTGAAAATGAACTGCTGCAGGAAGACGGTATTATGATTATCGAGCATTCCAAATATACCAAAATGGACCATCTGATGAATTTCTCTTTCCAGAAACATTATGGAGGATCCTATTTCACTTTCTTCGAATTTGATAATGAGGAATTTGAAGATACAGGTATTTCAGAAGATGATGAGATGGAATAATCATTAATCTCACCAATAATACAGGCCTCACAAGGGGTCTTTTTTTAGCTATGAAAAAGTTTTTTTTAATTGTTCTTTTATTTACTGCTACCCTTTCATTTTCACAAACTTATTTTAAGTTTAACGCACCTTCAACCATTTTGGGAATCCCTCAGATTGGAGTCGAAACCTCATTGGGTAAAAAAGTTACTTATCAGTTTGATGTTTTAGGAGCGTATTGGCAATCATTAAATGGTGCTCCGTTCAAAACAGTCATGGGTATTTCTGAATTAAGATATCATTTCACTGAAAATTATAATGGTATCTATGTTGGTGGTCACATTGGGGCCAGTAAGTTCACTTTACAAAAGTGGAATTACATCAACTCAGACAAATATCAAAAGGGATATGCTTTGTTTTTTGGTGTTACTATAGGCTATCAACTAAAAATAAACGAAAAGTGGATGGTTGACATGTTTATGGGAGGCGGCAACCAGCAGGCTAACTATAAAGGTTATTACCTGGGTACCGATACCCGTTATGAGCATGTAAAAAATTATAATAAAAGTGGCGAATGGCTGCCTTATAGGGCAGGTATAATGTTTAGCTACAAATTATAAAAAGCAGGCCTGTAAGCCGGATTCTGTATCCCTTGCGGGACCCTTATCATTTATCTGGCCCCTGCATTACTGCAGGGGTCTATCTGCCTACCCCCCGGCATTGAACGGGCAGTTCTTAGTTGCCGGTATACATGGCATTTCACCGCATAGAGTTTACCTGATTTCACTACAGCATTACCTGTACATCCTTTCTGTTGCACTTGTCCTCTCCCGCTTTCACGGAATGACGGGCGTTACCCGCTATGCTGCCCTATGGTGTCCGGACTTTCCTCCGCGCGTTAGCGCAGCGATAAGGCGGCCTGCGGCGGCAAAGATACATTAAGTTTTTAAAGTGGTTTGATAAAACACGTAAAGCCTTACAAATCATTTAAGATTTTCTTATAACTACAGGCTTTTTGTTTAACATTTAGTTGGCAGCAGCCTAGATTCTAAATGGTTAATTTTAGATATCAAACAAACTTAACTTTAAACACAGAAATTATGGATAGGCAAATGTATCATTATGCAACTGTTTCCAAAGCTTTGGAAGAGCTGTATCAAAAAGGGTTTACAACCGATTTTAATCTTGAGGAAGACCGTATTAAGCAGCACTGTGAAGATTTCACCATAGAGCATATATATCGTTATGAAGGTGAAACCGACCCGGGAGATGAGGCTACTGTATACGGCATAATTTCTAATGACGGGGAGAAAGGGGTTTTTGTAGCAGGACAAGGCGCTTATACTGAAAAAAGTGCTGCAAAAATGCTACATAATTTGAGTATTAAAGGAAGAGATGAAGGGTGTGCCGAAAACAATGCGAAGGCTTAAAAATAAACTCGAAAAAATAGGTAACGATCCAAAAGTTACTGCAAAAGCCGTTGGCTTACGTTATTCTTTAAATTGCGAGAAAGGCTATTACAGAAAGCGGGAACCCAATGGCTTTTCGTATTTGGACCACGACGGAAATAAAGTTAAGGATACCGAAGTTTTAGAACGTATTAAAAAACTGGTTATCCCTCCCGCATGGGAAAATGTATGGATTTCCCCTTTCGAAAACGGCCATTTGCAGGTAACAGGTACCGATACTAAAGGCAGAAAACAGTACCGCTATCATCAGGAATGGAATAAAATACGAAATCAGTCAAAATTTTATAGGTTAAGGAGATTTGCCCTGGCTCTCCCTGATATTCGTGATCAGGTAGAAAAAGACCTTAGGCGCAAAGGACTCCCCTATGAAAAGGTCGTGGCACTGGTAGTTAAACTTATCGAACTAACTAATATACGTATAGGTAATGATGCTTATAAAAAGCTTTATGGCTCCTTTGGGTTAACTACTCTTAGGGATAAACATGTAAAGTTTGAAAACACAACTGTTTTATTTGATTTTACAGGAAAAAAAGGAGTAAAACACAAAATAAAACTTCAAAGTCGCAGGTTAGCAGCTTTGGTAAAAAAATGCCGCGATATTCCCGGTTATGAGCTTTTCCAGTATTATGACGATGACGGTACACATCATAGTATAGGCTCGGCCGATGTAAATGCCTATCTCAAAGAAATAACCGGAGAAGATTTTACCGCAAAAGATTTCAGGTCATGGGCAGGGAGTCTTAACGCGCTTTGCGCTTTTCATGAAATTGGCGAACATGCAAATATTACAGATTGCAAAAAGAAAATTGTAAGCGTATTAGACAGTGTGGCCGCAAAACTAGGCAATACAAGAACTGTATGCAAAAAATATTATGTCCATCCTACGGTTATAGCTTCCTATGAAAATGGCTCCATTTGGAACTACAAACCTGTAAATAAGGAAGAAGACCGTTTTAATGCAGAAGAGAAAGCACTTCTCGAACTACTAACAACGGAAGATATTGCTGAAGTGGTGGCTTAATGTTAGTAACTTTTAATTATTACCTTTTAAACAATATTGTCATTGCCCCTGCAATTATTATATTTGTTGCACAGATTTTTCTATGGAACAGTTTATAGTATCAGCCCGTAAATACCGCCCGCAAACCTTTAAGGATGTTGTAGGCCAACAGGCTATTACCAATACGCTTCTAAACGCCATAGATAACAACCACCTTGCTCAGGCACTGCTTTTTACAGGCCCAAGAGGAGTTGGAAAAACCACCTGTGCCCGTATACTTGCCCGTAAGATCAATCAGGAAGGTTATGATGACCCCAACGAAGATTTTGCTTTCAATGTATTTGAGCTCGATGCGGCATCAAACAACTCGGTAGACGACATTCGTAACCTTATTGACCAGGTTAGGATACCTCCGCAAACTGGAAAATATAAGGTTTATATCATCGATGAGGTGCATATGCTTTCGCAGGCGGCCTTCAATGCGTTTCTTAAAACACTTGAAGAACCACCAAGACATGCCATTTTTATATTAGCGACTACTGAGAAGCATAAAATCATCCCTACCATTCTATCGCGTTGTCAGATATTTGATTTTAAGCGTATAACGGTAAAAGATGCTAAAGAGCACCTTGCAGAGGTAGCTAAGAGTCAGGGTATTGAATTTGAAGATGATGCACTGCATATAATCGCTCAAAAAGCTGATGGCGCTATGCGTGATGCCCTTTCTATTTTTGACAGGGTAGTCAGCTATTGTGGCACTAACTTAACGCGCCAAGCAGTAACTGAAAACCTTAATGTACTTGATTATGAGTACTACGTTAAGGTAACCGATCTTATTTTAGAAAACAAAATACCTGAGCTGCTGTTGGCTTACAACGATATTTTAGCCAAAGGATTTGACGGACATCATTTTGTAGCCGGACTTGCTTCACACTTCCGTGATCTACTAGTTTGTAAAAACCCTGCAACACTTGTATTACTTGAGGCCGGAGAAGCTGCGCAGGCCATGTACGGTCAACAGGCTCAAAAAGCACCTCAGGACTTTTTACTAAAAGGCATAGATATTGCAAACGACTGCGATTTAAAATATAAGACAAGTCAAAACCAAAGACTTTTGGTTGAACTTTGCCTTATGCAACTTGCCTCTATCACTTTTGATGGAGAAAAAAAAAAGCTGACAAATTTATAATTCCACCGCATTATTATAAAGAAACGGCTGCACCTGTAAACGGTACGCAGCAAAGTACTACAGCAAATTCATCGGCAGAAACTGCTAACACCACTCCTCCTGCTCCAATTGTTACTGGGCAAAAAGCTACAGGAATATCGCCATTACCGGCAAAAGAGCTTGAAGTTGAGGAGCCTGTTGAAGTAAAAGCACCACCTAAACCGGAACCAGAACCGGATGGCACCGTAAAAGTATCGGCCTTATCACTTAACAGCATCAGGCAGAAACGTGAAATAGCCGAACAGCAAAAGGTTAGTCAAAGGCATCATGATGAGCTTCCTAAAGAGGCTTTTAATGAAACAGACATGCGCTTATTATGGAATAAATTTGCACAACGACTAAGTGATAGCGGCCAAAAGATTATGGCTACCTATATGCAGATTAACGACCCTGTTTTACAGGATGACGGGTTTACCATTAAGCTTGAGTTGCCAAACGAAGGATCTAAAGTAGATTTTGATAACAATAAACTAGACCTTTTAGGCTATTTAAGAGGCAAACTACATAATCATGACATAGTAGTAGAAACACATGTAAATGAGGTCGTAGAAAAGAAATATGCGTTTACTCCCGAAGAGCGTTATGAAAAACTAAAGGCTATTAATCCTGCTCTTGAAATACTACGAAAAACTTTTGACTTAGATATTTAAGCTATCTGACTTTGCAGCAACTCGTTTGCAATGTTTAAATTATAGTAATTGCGATACTCCGGATTAATGATAACCTCAAAACGCTTACGGAAAGCGAGATACTCGTCATTAGTGAAATCTTCAAGAATGATTTTTACCAGATAAGGGGCACCTTCCTCAAACTTTTTTCGGTCTATACAAATAACCGAGGCATTAAAACAATCTTCATACAAGTGGTAAAATCCTGCCCCTATGGGTTCAAAACGGGCGGTATCAATATTCCTGGCCTGCAGTAGTGTAGCCAGTTCCTTTGGGGTGTTTAACTCCTCTTTCTTCACCTTCTTTTGCTTTTTGGGGTTACCTGTCAGGTTCTCCATAATGCATTGCTTTAGCATTGGTGCAAAGGTGCGGCTTAAAGTTTAATTAATTGATAAGCAGGTATTAACTAATTTTTAATTATCCTTTTTATTCTTTTCACGCCACATTTCTGATATGGCTTCATAATCAATTTCAAAGGCAGGTTCCTGCCTTGCCAGTCTGTGCGCATCAAAGGCTTCAAGCAAATAACCTTCAATATAATAATCTTCCGGTACGGTGGCCGGACTGTATTTTCTTTTAATATCTATATCAAACAATTTGGCCATTCGGTTAGACCAAAAAGCCTTCCAGCCGCTTTTATGTTCCTTTATCAAATCGAATGTAGACTCCCCTGTTTGCCTGTGGATGAGCTTAACCAGAATTTGACCGTCTTTTCTCGAAAGCTTTTTAAGTTGGGCTTCAAATTCATCCTCAAGATATTTTTCAACTATTTTAGAGTATTTTTTCTTTTCCTTATCGGTTTTAAGCTTAGCCATGTTAGCATTAAGCAGGGTAAGCCTGTCTGCCGCTATTTTTGCATAAGGATATACCTTTAGCACCCTCCTCTTAAGAATTAAAAGCCTTTTTTTCTCATCTGCGGAAAGCTCATCATTAACATTAGAAATCACCAGATCTTCCAGCTCATAATTAAAAGTTATGCTGTCGGTCTCTGTCTCATTTACAATACCATTTTTCACAGTATCTTTTACAACCTCCTGCCCAAAGCAAAAAGCCGTACCGAAAAATAGTAATAAAGAGAAAATTCCTGCTTTCATATAAGAAAATTTATGTCAAATTTATACAATTATACCTAACTCTGTAATGTTATTTATATTTTAGCCAAAAATTATATTTATGTCTACAAAATCTGTACTTAACAACGCTTCATTAGCCTTTTTAGAGAAGTATTTAAACAATCCGTCTCCTACAGGATATGAGTCCGGAGGCCAAAAAATATGGATGGAATACCTTAAGCCCTATGTTGATACTTTTATAACTGATACTTATGGTACTGCAGTAGGTATAATCAATCCTGATGCCAAATATAAAGTTGTAATAGAAGGACATAGTGATGAGATTTCATGGTACGTTAACTATATAACGGATAACGGACTTATTTATGTTATTAGAAACGGAGGATCTGACCACATGATTGCCCCTTCAAAACGAGTAAACATACATACAAAAAAAGGTATTGTAAAAGGTGTATTCGGCTGGCCTGCCATACATACCCGTTTACGCGATAAGGAAGAGCAGGCAAAAATAGAGAATATCTTTATAGACCTGGGCTGTTCGTCTAAAGAAGAGGTTGAAAAACTGGGTGTACATGTAGGTTGTGTTGTTACCTATCCTGACGATTTTATGGTACTTAACGACAATAAATTTGTTTGCAGAGCTATAGATAACAGGATTGGCGGATTTATGATTGCCGAGGTAGCAAGACTACTTCACGAAAACAAAAAGAAACTGCCTTTCGGGCTTTACATAACTAATTCAGTGCAGGAAGAAGTAGGTCTTAGGGGTGCTGAAATGATTACCAAAACCATACGCCCTAATGTTGCTATTGTTACCGATGTTTGTCACGACAGTACAACACCAATGATCGACAAGCGTATTGAGGGTGAAACGCAAATAGGCAAAGGACCGGTTATTACTTATGCTCCTGCTGTACAAAATAACTTGAGAGAACTTATAATTGAGTCTGCCGAGAAGAACGGAATACCTTTCCAGAGGCTTGCTTCCTCACGTGTTACAGGCACTGATACCGATGCTTTTGCTTACAGCAACGGCGGTGTGGCTTCTGCCCTTATTTCACTGCCTCTTCGCTATATGCACACCACAGTAGAAATGGTTCACAGAGATGACGTTGAAAATGTAATAAAACTGATTTATGAATCACTTTTAAAAATTGAAAACGAAGAGACTTTCTCTTACTTCAAATAATACAAAAAGCACCTCAGTGAGGTGCTTTTTCATTTAGGACATAAAGTATTAATTATGCATCTTTAAGAAACTCCACTGCTTCTTTTGCGTTAGACGCCTCTGCATATTTTAAGGCTGTAAAGCCTTTATCATCTTTAGCATTAACGTATGCACCGTTATCAACTAATAACTTTATTATTTCAACGTTGTTATAGCGAGCTGCCAGCATTAAAGGCGTTTTACCGTTTGATGTCTCATTTACATCAACACCATATTCAATGAATTTTTTAACTGTCTCCACATCGCCTTTGCAAATAGCATTGCAAAGCGGAGTGTTGGTTTTATACTCCTTTACTAACTCAAATCCGGTAGCAGGTTTAACAGAAGTTGATGCCATTGCAACATTACTGAATGTAAATATGGCCAAGCCTAAATAAATGATCGTTTTTTTCATGATGATTGATTTTTAATTGATGATTTGATTTACTGTAATAGACGTTTGCAAAAACCTAATCGTTACAGGATTATACTGTTTTTAACATTATTTTAACACAAAACATCTTACTATGCAGGCATATAAAAACAAAAGCGTCCTGCATATGCAGGACGCTTTCCAAGGATTTTTTATGTAAAATTTATTTGCTTAAAAAAGCAACAACATTCTTTTCAATACGATCATGTATATTAGAAATATCCGCTTTAGCAAACTTCTCTCCTAAAATATTCTCATACAGTTCAATATACCTTTCAGAAACACTCTCAATATACTCTTCGGTCATTTCCGGTATCTGCTGACCTTCTTTTCCCTGAAAACCGTTAGCAATAAGCCATTGTCTTACAAACTCTTTAGAAAGTTGTTTTTGAGCCTCTCCTTTATTTTGACGCTCCTGGTATCCATCTGCATAAAAATAGCGGGATGAATCAGGTGTATGTATTTCATCTATCAATACAATCTTACCTTCTTTAGTCTTACCAAATTCATATTTGGTATCAACAAGAATAAGACCCCTTGAAGCAGCAATTTCAGTACCTCTCTGAAAAAGGTCTCTTGTATATTTTTCAAGTACAAGGTAGTCCTCCTCTGTTACAATACCATTTGCAAGAATATCTTCACGAGAAATATCCATATCGTGCTCACCGTTATCTGCCTTAGTCGTTGGTGTAATAATAGGCGAAGGGAATTTATCGTTCTCTTTTAACCCTTCAGGCATTTCTACACCACAAAGTATTCTCCTACCTGCAGCATACTCACGTGCCGCGTGCCCTGAAAGGTAACCACGAATAACCATTTCCACCTTAAAAGGCGTACATAAATGACCTACTGCAACATTAGGATCCGGAGTATCAATTAACCAGTTTGGGACGATATCTTCAGTAAGACGCATAAATTTAGTAGCTATCTGATTAAGAATCTGACCTTTGTAAGGTATGCCTTTAGGCATAACCACGTCAAAAGCAGAAAGCCTGTCGGTAGCTATCATAACAAGCAGCTCGTCGTTAATATTATATACTTCTCTTACCTTACCGCGGTAAACCGATTTTTGTCCCGGAAAATTGAAATCAGTGGTCGTGATGGTGTTCATTACCTATATGTTATTATTTCGTGTTTAACAAGCTGCAAAAATAAGAAACTTATTATTGCAAATTTTGCTTTTTATCATACATTTTTGCCCTTATTCCAAAAGAGAAGTTAACCAATAGCATTATAAAGGCAGTTAAAGAGAGAATAAGCTCAGGTAAACGTGACATTATAATCATAGTGATTGACCCAATAGCTAATGCAAGTATCAGACTTCCAAGATTAATAAGGCTTGTTAACTTGCTTACCTTAAATTTCAATATCCACATTGTAATATAACCTAACAGACATAAAATCAATGCAAATAAAGCTATAAATGGTGCATAGTTATTGATATCCCAAGCCCAACCTACTGTTTTATTCATACCATAATTCCCGAAAGAACTCATTCCAAAATTAAATATTATTATCAGGGATATTAATACTAAAAACAATACAGTTAAAATAGCTATAATACTTAAAACAAAAGTTCTGGGTTTGGTAATATCCATCATTATTATGTATTTCTAATATAATGTAGCAAATCTATAATATGTTGTTCAAAATGTGAAACAAAACTTAACTCCAAAAACCATAAAGCGTCCGTTTCCCCATTATGCTCATAACGCCATTTGGTCTCCAGTAAATCACTTATAATATCTGCCAGGTCATCAATAGCATCGCCCATGTATAGTTCCGGATTTTCATTAGGATTAAAAGTAGAAAGCACGTAATAATACCCAAAATCAGGAAAATTAACTGCAATGGTTTGCCTTATGGCATTATAATCCGTATCCGGCGAATCAGGATAATACTCCTCATCAAAATCATAGCGAATGTTTACGCAAAATGCATAAAGTTCTGCCAGGCTGCGCCTTAATTCCTCCAGAGCGGTTTCAGTCGGATTTGTGTATAACCCCCATTTTGCTACTGCATTAATAAGGGATAAAAGTTTTTTTGATTCTTCCATCTTTTATAGTTTTAAAAAGCATTGAGATGGAAAAAAAACGGGGCCAATAGCCCCGAATTGTTAATCGTGGTTCTCTATGCTTTTATAAGCATCAATAATTTTCTTCACAAGTTTGTGGCGAACGATATCTTTATCATCCAGGTATAAAATACCTACACCGTCTACATCTTTTAATATTAAAATCGCCTCTTTAAGCCCGGATATGGTTCTTCTTGGTAAATCCACCTGTCCGGGGTCGCCCGTTATCATAAACTTAGCATTACGCCCCATACGGGTAAGGAACATCTTCATTTGCGAATGCGTCGTGTTTTGAGCCTCATCCAGTATTACAAAAGCATTATCAAGCGTACGTCCCCTCATAAAAGCAAGCGGCGCTATCTGTATAATACCTTTCAGTAAATAGTCCTCCAGTTTTTCGGGAGGAAGCATATCCCTAAGGGCATCATACAATGGCTGCATATAAGGGTCAAGCTTTTCTTTCATATCCCCCGGAAGAAAACCAAGGTTCTCCCCTGCCTCTACAGCCGGACGTGTAAGTATAATACGCTTTACCTGTTTCTCTTTCAGGGCTTTTACAGCCAGGGCAACACCCGTATAGGTTTTACCTGTACCGGCAGGACCTATGGCAAATACCATATCATTTTTAGCCATGTAATCTACCAGCTTTTGCTGATTTGGAGTCATTGCCTTTATAAGCTTACCTCCTACACCATGTACTAAAATTTTATCTTTAGAGTCCATCATCTCAACTTGAGAATCACTCTGTATTACCCTTTCAATAACATTATCGTCTATATTGTTATAGCGTGAAAAGTGAAGCATAAGCCTCTTAAACCGCTTTTCAAACTCGTCGAGCATCTCCTTTTCGCCAAAGGCTTTAAGTGTGGTACCGCGTGCTACAATCTTTAGCTTAGGGTAGTATTTTTTAATGGTTTCAAGATGGGAATCCTGAGCGCCCCAAAAATCTTTCGGAGCGATGTCAACAAGTTCAATAGTTCTTTCGTTCAAAAGCAGTTGTTTTTAATTAGAAATGATAGCTATATAATTATTAGCTTTGCATTCAAATTTAGTGAATTTTTAAAACCACTTTTTAAAACTTTTGCACAATTTTATGTCAATAATTACCCTTACTACTGACTTTGGTATCAAAGACCATTTTGTGGGCGCTTTGAAAGGGAAAATTATATCTGATTATGCAGATGCCCGCATTATTGACATTTCTCACGACATAGACCTCTTTAACGTATCGGAAGCCAGCTATGTAGTAGGCGCAGCCTACAACAGTTTTCCTAAAGGAACGGTACACCTAATAGGGGTTGATGCCGAGCTTACCCGGGAAAACAGGCACATAGCCATGCAATGGAACGATCATTATTTTGTTTGTGCCGATAATGGTATCCTTAGTATACTTACCAGAAAAATGGTGCCGCAACGCATTGTTGAAATAAACATTCACGACCGCCTGCCAAGCGGCTCAACCGATATGGATGTTTTTGTAACAGTTGCCTGCCATTTGGCTAAAGGAGGCTCTTTAAGTGTTATAGGGAAAGAAATTCAGTCGCTTAAGGAAACTAACGAGCTTCAGGCCGTTGTTGCCGGAGATAAAAACTCCATTAAGGGTTATGTGGTATATATAGACCACTTTGGAAACTGTGTGACGAATATTTCGCAAAAACTTATTAAGGAAGTAGCAAGAGGCAGGGATTTTGAAATTACCTTCAGTACCAAGACTATCAAGTCGGTTAAGGAAAGTTATTCTGATTTTGCCGTAAACACTAAATTTTCACTTAAAGACTATGAAGGCGAAAAGCTGGCTATTTTTAATGAGGCAGGCTTTCTTGAAATTGCCATTTACAGAAGTAACCCTCAAACTGTAGGTACTGCAAGAACACTTTTAGGGCTTAAGTTCAGGGATGTGGTTAATGTGGTTTTTAAATAGTTTGGCATAATTATAAACACTTAGAATATTAAAATATAAAAACAGTATGTTTGTACGGATTGTAAAAATGAGTTTTCAGGAAGATAAGGTTGATTTATTCCTTAATAATTTCCACGAATTCAAGCAACACATACGAAACTATCCGGGTAACCGTTTTTTAGAATTATACAGGGACAAACAGGACCCTTCGGTATTTTTTACCTATAGCTATTGGGAAACCGAAGAAGATCTTGAAAGTTACCGCCACTCCGATCTGTTTGATGAAGTGTGGTCTTTTACAAAAAAACTGTTTAAAGACAAGCCTCAGGCATGGAGTGTGGATAAAGTAGTAACTTTACCCTAAGAATACAACTATTAACCTTTGATTTAAAAACAGGCATTACTAATGAAAGCTTTGCTGCTAAGAGAAATCAAATCCTTTTTTGGTTCACCCATAGGGTATTTGGTTATTGCAATTTTCCTTTTACTAAACGGGTTATTCCTGTGGGTTTTTGATGGCGACTTTAATATACTTAACAGTGGATTTGCCGATTTAAGCCCTTTCTTCACCCTTGCACCGTGGATACTTATTTTTCTTATCCCGGCAGTTACCATGCGTAGCTTTAGCGACGAGAAAAAACAGGGAACTATAGAACTGCTTTTTACAAAACCGCTTACCGTTTGGGAAATAGTTAACGGTAAATTTTTTGGTGCCTTTTTGCTAATAGTATTAGCAATACTACCTACAGTAGTGTATGTATTTGTACTATCATCACTTGGTAACCCTGAAGGTAACATTGATATGGGCAGCACTTTAGGGTCTTATTTCGGGCTATTGTTCCTTATAGCGGGATATACGGCAATTGGTATATTTACCTCTGCCCTTTCAGATAATCAGATTGTTGCTTTTATCGTTTCGGTATTCCTTTGCTTTTTGTTCTATTTTGGTTTTGAGGCCGCTTCCGGGCTTATAACGGGCTTTAGCGGCTTTATTTCCTCTCTTGGCATGGATTACCACTTTAAGAGTATGAGCCGCGGTGTAATAGACACCAGAGATGTTATTTACTTTGTCAGCATCACCATCCTGTTCTTATCGCTTACTGTTTATAAACTTAAAACTCTTAAATGGTAATGGAACAGACTAAAAAACACATAAGAAAACAACTGCTTATTACCGTTGTAATTTTAATAGCCCTTAACATTGCAGGAAGCTATTTATTTAAACGTTTTGACCTTACTCAGGATAAACGTTATACCCTATCGGAAGCTACTTTAAATCTTATTGACCAGATTGATGAGCCTTTATACATAGATGTTTTACTTGACGGAAAGTTTCCGGGGGAGTTTAAAAGGCTACAGACAGAAACAAGGCAGCTTTTAGAAGAGTTTAAGGCGCATAATTCTAACATTATTTTCCAGTTTGAAAACCCTCTTGAAAACGAGGATAACATGCAGGAAGATATGCGTATGCTTTACAGCAGAGGTCTTACTCCTATAAGTGTAACTGTTGACGATAAAGGAAAACAAAGCCAAGAGGTGGTTTTTCCTTGGGCAATGGTAAACTACGGGACAAAAACATCTAAAGTGCAGCTGCTTAAAAATGTAATGACTACTTCAACCGCAGAAAAAGTGGTAAGTTCTGTACAGCACCTGGAATATGCTTTTGCCGAAGCCATAAGCAAGGCTATTAACGAAAAAGAGAAGAAAATAGCAGTGATAAAAGGTAATGGCGAGTTACATGACCTTCTTATTGCCGATTTTCTTAAACAGGCCGGAGAAAGTTATTTTATAGGGCCGGTAACACTGGATTCGGTTGCAAAAGACCCAATCAAAACATTAAAACTTTTAAACGATTTTGATCTTGCCATAATAGCAAAACCTACAAAAGAGTTTACGGAAGAGGAAAAACAGGTATTGGATCAGTTTATAATAAATGGTGGTAAAACGCTATGGATGATAGATCAGGTACAGGCAGAAATGGACAGTCTTTATAACGAGACCGGTAATACGCTTGCCTTTAACCGAAACCTCAATCTTACAGACATGTTCTTTAAATATGGGGTAAGGGTTAATCCTGATCTTATTAAAGACGAACTGGCAACTTCAATAAAACTTGCAGTAGGTGAAAGAGGCAGCCAAACCGAATATCAGGACTTCCTTTGGAAATTATCTCCTTTTGTTTATCCTGATTCTGAAAATCCTATCGTGAAGAATATGAGTGGTATCCGTTTTGAGTTCGCTAACTCGATAGATACGCTTAAAAATGATATCAAGAAGACTGTTTTACTACACTCATCACCCTATTCTAAAAGACTGGGTATGCCTACCCAGATAAGCCTTAGTATGGTTAACGAGAAAACGAATCCTTCTGATTATGAAGGACAGGGCGACATACCTGTTTCGGTGCTTTTAGAAGGTAAATTCCATTCAGCTTACGAGAACAGGGTATTACCTTTTAAAGACCCTTCGTTCAAACCTGTGGGAGGTGAAAACAAAATGATTATCATATCAGATGGCGATATCATAAAGAATCAGCTGGACAAATCGTATCAGCCGCTTGAGCTTGGTTATGACAAATGGACAAACAGCCTTTATGACAACAAGCCTTTCCTTATGAACTGCGTAAATTACCTGTTAGATGATAACGGACTTATTAACATCCGAAGCAAAGATGTAGACCTTCCGTTACTAGATAAGGAAAAAGTTTATGAACAATATACAACCGCACAGTTTATAACTGTCGGATTACCAATAATAATTTTGCTTGTATTCGGCTTGCTGTTTACGTTCATCAGAAAAAGGAAGTATTCCCGATAGTGTTAATAAAAAATATTTCACATTCGGTTTGATTACGATATATTTGTGAAACGTAATTTTTACGAAAATCAAAGAATAAAGAAATGAAATTTATAGTATCCAGTTCATATTTACTAAAACAGCTTCAGGTTTTAGGAAGCGTTATCAACAGCAGTAACACACTGCCTATTTTAGATAACTTCCTTTTTGAATTAAACAGCAACGAACTTACGGTTTCTGCTTCAGACCTTGAAACAACAATGTCTGCAACTCTTGAAATAGATTCAGAGAGCCAGGGTAGCGTTGCCGTACCTGCAAAACTGTTACTGGAAACCTTAAAAACATTCCCGGAGCAGCCGCTTACTTTTACTGTAGAGGATAACAACACTATAGAAATAAGCTCAAACTCGGGTAAATATGCACTTGCTTATGCAGCAGGTGAAGAATTCCCTAAAGCAGTATCGCTTGAAGACCCTTCTTCTACCGTTGTACCTGCAGAAGTACTTGCAACAGCAGTAAGCAAAACTATTTTTGCTGCCGGTAACGACGATCTTCGTCCGGTAATGTCGGGTGTATTTTTCCAGTTCTCTCCGGAAGGACTTATTTTTGTGGCTACCGATGCTCATAAACTTGTTAAATATGCAAGAACTGATGTAAAAGCTTCTCAGGTGGCAGATTTTATCATGCCAAGAAAACCGCTTAACATCCTTAAAGGTATCCTTGCTACATCTGATGCTGAAGTTAAGATTGAATACAACGATTCTAACGCTACATTCTCTTTTGATAATTATGTATTAACCTGCCGACTAATTGACGGCAAATACCCTAACTACGAAGCGGTTATACCTAAAGAGAATCCTAATAAGCTTTTAATAAACAGGACTTCTTTCCTAAGCTCTGTTCGTCGTGTGGCTATCTTCTCTAACAAGACTACACACCAAATACGCCTTAAAATTGCAGGTACTGAACTAAACATTTCTGCTGAGGATATTGATTACTCAAACAAAGCGGAAGAAAGACTTACTTGTGATTACCAGGGTGACGATATGCAGATAGGTTTCAACTCACGTTTCCTTACAGAAATGCTTACTAACCTGCAAAGCGACGAAATTATGCTGGAAATGTCGTTACCAAACCGTGCCGGTATCCTTACACCTATAGACGGGCTTGATGAAGGTGAAACCGTTACCATGCTGGTAATGCCTGTTATGCTAAACAGCTAATACCTTAGTTTTTAAAACAGTACAAAATTTAATCGTAAATATACCACGACTAGAAAGCTGTTGCCTTAAATAAGCTATTTATCCAACCCTTTTTATATATAAAACCGCAACACTTAATTGAGTTGCGGTTTTTTTCTTTGCTAATAATATTAGCAATTATTTTGATATAGCTTTAATCACTCGATCTTCCTGAATTAAAACATCTCTCATCAATAAATTATGAGGGAATATTTTTAGTTTAGAATTTCTAAAGCCATTTAAAATTTTCATTAGTGATGACGCTGTTATTAGTGAAAGATTAAGCTCATATTCTAATCCACAGTCTTTTACAAAATCATCTGAAAACTCAGGGGCTATTAATAGTGATTTAATAACTTTATAATCACTCTTTTTAGCTATTGAATCATAGGATTTTAATTGTCTTGAAACTGAACTGAATTTATTAAAGTTACTTTCTTTTATTGTTTTACATTCAACAATAATCAATTCATTATTACCCAGATTAATTAATATATCTATCTTATCTTTTGATGTGTTAAGCTTTTTTCTCAATGGCTCATCGATATTAAACCCTAACTCTAAAAGAATCTTTTTAGTTAGTTCCTCAAATTTTAGTCCTAAATCAATTTCTTTAACTATTACCCCTGTCTCTTTTAATGCGTTAAGATTTCTGAAACCTATATTTACATAGTTTTCTAAAAATAAGTTCTCAGAATCTTTATATGCGTCTAATATGTTAATTACAATATCTCCTCTTGTTTTCACATCTTTAGATTCACAAAATCTTAGTAATTCTTTCTCAGGAATAAGTTCTATGATGTCTCTAGGCTTTATATTATAATCTAGTAAGAAACTACTCCTCAATACATTTTCATCTTGTAAGTCAAATTTATTTCTTACAATCTGATTAATTGAAGGAATAATTTCATTCATCTGGATAAGCATTTTTTCGTATCCATCATGTGACATGCCTATCTTATCATCCTGTTCTAACTCGTCAAAATATTTTATTAGATTATCAACCTTCTCTTCAATTACAGTACCCTTAATAGAAGTAATACCCAGACTCTTTTCACAAAAGTCATTAATAAACTTTTTTCTATCTGTAAGGGTAGTACCTTCTTTATAAATGTCTTCAATAAGTATTTGAGAAAATGAAATACCTGCACTGATTATTTCATTTATCTTGGCTTCAAATGGAAGTTTTCTATCAATATTATGTTTTTTACATATTAAGTTAATTTGAGGTTCTCTTAACTGTAAGAGTACCCTCCTAAAAAACTTATCCCCTACTTCTTTTCCTCTTATTTTACGTAAAAGCCTAACCATTTCATCTGCAACATATAACGTATTATTCTTTTTGGAATAAAAGATTACTCCTATGAACTTTAATTCATTTATAACTGAATCAACATCCATCTTTTTAACAGGAAGAATTAAATAATTAATCAATTTTATTTCCTCTTGTGCAAGTGACAATTGATTAGAAAGAGTCAATAATATTGAATGCTCATCTGAAGTAATTTTTTTATCAAGATTATTTTCTACATCATTTAAATATGCTGTTCTTAAGCATTCTTTATATATTCTATAATCTCTTTTTCTCTCAATAGGTATTTCAGATTTTTCATCCTCAATATCAGACTTGAAAGATTTTAGCTTTGCATTTAAAGCCGATATCTGCTTATCATACAATCTTGAAAACCAGTCTTGTTTAATGATGCAACAACCTTCTCTGGAAATTATATCTATTAAGATATCTAATTGAGAAGAAGTTTTTAAAAATTCATTTTTTATATAATCAGTAAATTCTTCTTCCAGTAAATTAAAAACGTTGACAATATTGATACTGTCAACGTTTTTAAGATCTTTATTTGAATCAGATAATATGCTTTCAATTTTCTTTAGATTCTTAGGCTTATTAGCGATAAGAGTATCAATTATTTTAAGAAAAGAATTCTTTTCAAAAGAATTAATATTATCAAGTATTTTTTCAAGTTTCATAACGTAAGGCGTTTAATTCCTTACGAATATAAAAAAATTAAGAATATTTTTAACATAAAATCTATTTTATAAATATTTTATGAATTGATGAAGTTTATAATATCCTCATTAAATTTTTCCCTGTGTGTATAGAATAGCCCGTGAGGAGCATCGTCATATACTATGTATTGACTGTGTGGTACATATTTGGCTGTTTCATCCGCAGAACCACCAATAGGCACCGTTTCATCAGCCTTACCGTGAATTATCAGTAAAGGAATTTTAATTTTAGGTAAATCTCTCCTGAAATCGGTTGTAGACCATGCCTGCATTGATTTGATGGTCGCATATCCGGCAGAATTCATTGCCATATTAAGTGTGTGCTGTAAATGGTCGTCACTAACAGGATGGCTAAACAAATGAACCCCAAAGAAAGTTTTACCAAAACCTGCCAGAAAATATGCCCTGTCCTGCTCTAACTGATTATGAATAGCATCAAACGTACTTTGATTCACTCCTGTAGGATTATCATCCGTAAGCAATAAATAAGGCGTTACGGCGCTTATAAGAGCTGCTTTTGTAACTCTTCCGTCCTCATTGTATTTAGAAAGGTAACGGGCTACTTCCCCGCCTCCCATTGAAAAACCTACAAGAGTCACATCGGTAAGCTCTAGTTCTTCTATAAGTGCTTTAAGATCGGAAGCAAAGGTATCGTAGTCATAACCTTCCCAAGGGCGTGACGACATACCAAAACCTCTCCTGTCGTAAGCTATAACTCTTATATTATGTTTAGGAAGCTCGTTAAGCTGGTATTCCCACATGGCATGATTAAGCGGCCAACCGTGAATTAAAACTACCGGTTTGCCCCTACCGATATCCTGATAAAATATCTTTACTTCTTCTGAACTTCCGGATAAACTAACAGAATTTGTTGTAATAAATGGCATAACTTTTTATTGTTTTGAATTAATAATAACATAAAGTTACTAACCAAAAAAAAAGCATTTCCCTCATTAAGAAATATTTAGCTGTTAATAAAAGTTAAACCAAAGGCTATTTATATAACACCCATTTTTTCCATAAGGAAAGTCGCACTTTTGTTTTTACAAATACCTTCCCTTAATGTATAATCAAAATGCAGGTCGTTATTAATAATCTGTGCCTCAAAGCAATTATTCCTCAAATCTTCGGGATATTCAAAAGTGGTATTACAAACCTCTACATCGTGGGTTGCAATAGCACCAATAGCTTTACGGGCAACCATTTTCTTAACCACTTCTATGGTTCCGGTACGCTTATCGTCAGAGTTCGTACCACGAAGTATTTCATCCAGTAACACAAATGCCTTTTCCTGTTCCAGACTGTCCATAATCTGTTTTAAACGCTTTATTTCGGCATAGAAGTACGATTCACTGTCAGACAACGAATCCGAAAGCCTCATCGAAACCAATACCGGCAGCGGATGTATATTAGCCTGTGCCGCACAAACAGGAGCACCAATACCTGCCAACACCATATTTACCCCTAAACTTCTTAAAAACGTACTCTTGCCTGACATATTAGAACCAGTAAGGATCATGAATTTCGGATCAAAATCAACATCATTACCTACCCTTGTCTGTGCATTAAGCAACGGATGGGCAACATTAGTAAAGGATATTTTATATTCATTATTAAGCTGCGGGAATACAAAATCGCGGTTATTGTAATACAGATTGGCAATACTGCTTAATGCCTCTGCCTCCGCAATTACCTCAAGCCATTCTGAAACTGCATCTGCATGCTGTTTTTTCCATTTTAAAAGCGAATTAAGCGTATGCAGGTGGAAAAGGAAGCCTCCGTTAAAAGCAATCATCACAAAGAGGTTATTAACCGTATCCATTCTTGAAAAAAGTTCAGAAAGTACTTTTATCTGCTCTCCCGCCTTATGATTATTCAGTAAAAGCTTTTTTTGTAATTGTTGTAACTTTTCACTTTTAAAAGTTTCGTTCTCTATCTGTTCTATTATAAGGCTGTAATTATAAATAATCTCATGAAGTTCTGTAGTATCAGCTATTTCTGCTTTAATTAATTTAGATCGGGACGAAAGAAAACCAAGATTGAAAATAAAAAGATAGCCTGCATAGCTCAGCAATTTTTCTTCCCTTACAAATATGTATCCTAATAAGCAGGCTGCTAATAATATTGGCAATACATAAGCAAGTAACATTGTCCATTTCGGAATTTCATACAGCCCTTTTTTACTCCAGTCGGTTAGTTTTTTATATAAAATATTGCTATCCTTATTAACTTTACCTAAAGCTCTTATTTCCTGCCTCCACTCTGCCTTATCGGCAAGCTCTTTTATAGCTTCCTGATTTTGAAGTATTTCTTGCTGTGGCAGAACTTTTAAAAGCATAGAGGCTAATTTTACTTTACCTCTGTAGGTTTCCGTACGGTTTATATTATGAAACAATGATTTGTTGCCAAACATATCCAGATCGTAGGAATAGGTATGATGAAAATCTACAAACTCACCTCCGTCAGGAAATGGAATTGCCTCACGTTTTAAATAAGCTATTTCATTTTTATTGATTTCTACCAATGCAATTGCCCTGGTTTTTGCTTTAGCTACCTGTGAATGTTTTCTCATCAGTATTATAAAAGCAACGGCACATATAAACATACTGCTAAGGTTAAACAGCATATCCCAACTGTTTTTTATAGCTTGCCAGCCAAAAAATATAAAACATACAACAGCAATAAGCCTTAACAGACTTATGGTATTATAGCGTTTTTTTAAAAGTTCGAGTTCCTGAGTAAATTGAGAAAGGCGTGATGTGTAAAAGTCCATTATAGTACGGTTAAGTGGCAAATATAATAAAGGCATAAAAAATCCCGCCAAAAGCGGGATAATATATTATTTTTCCTGTTCCTTAAAAACCAGCAAAGGTACCTTTGTATGATAGGCCATTTTTTTGGTCAGGCTACTGTGGAAAAGCCTTTCAAAAAAGTTTCTCTTGTGCTTGCGCATAACAAGCATATCCACATGCTGACTCTCAATAAAATCAAGTATAGTCTGCTCTATGTGATCTCCAGCTATATTAAAGAAATCAATATTTTCATCCCTGTAATACAGTTTCCATTCTGCAATACGTTCATCTATATCAGAAGGATCATCAGGATTCTTAATGTAAAGGCATTGAACCGTAGCATTAAACCTGTTGGCTATTTCAAGTGCCTGTCTAAGGGCATCGTTATCTTTTTCCTTATACTGTGTGGTAAAAGCTATATTTTTTATCTGATGATGAAATTCGGCTTCTTCAGGCACCGCTAGCACAGGTACTTCCGTATTAGACATTACAGATGCAGTGGTAGACCCTATAAACGTTTCTTTTAATCCGCTGGCACCTTTAGTACCCATTATTATAAAATCGGCTGCTTCATCCTTACAAACTTTGTTGATATTATAAACAAGATCTCCATAAAGCAGGACATTTCTCATTTTTACATGGCCTAGTCCTTTGCTCTCTGCTATTCTATGAAGCTCAGGGAGTTCTTCCCTAAAGCTTTCGAACTGATTCATCTCTACAATATCAAAAATCTCTTTGGTCATTTCCGGCATAGGCGGAGTATCTACAATAGGAAGATCATAAACATGGAGTATAATGAGCTCGGCATTAAAACTGTCGGCAAAGCGCAGTGCATATACATAAGCTGCTTTTGCGGCATGAGAAAAGTCCGTAGGAAAAAGAATACGCTTCATAATTTAGTTTAGTGTTGATTCCTGTAAAGTTACAAAATTTACACACCTAAATTATGATATTTATCAGGGTTGTTTGTAAGGTTTTTGTTAAAAAAAAACCGGCTTAAAGCCGGCAAAATAATTTGTGTCGTTTTTGTATTTCTAGTTTAGCTTATTAAATGTATCTGTATAAGTACCTGTAATTGTTACATTGCTTCCTTTTGTAACGTTACCATATATGGTTATTGATGAGCCTGAGCCTACAAACTCTATAGTAGAATTACTGTTTAAAACAAGGTTACCATATATAACCACACTACCTTCTACCCTAAATACTGCATTACTGTTTACGTTAAGCGATAACCAAGGGTTGTTAGCCTGACCTTGTGCCAAAGAACCTTTCATATAAAAAGTACCGTTACTGTTTACATTAAGTCCCTGAGAAACTGCAAGCGAACCACAGAAGGTAAGGTTAGAGTTAGAATTGATGTTAGCGCCCTGTATTGAAGCCGAACCCTGATATTCTTTAGTTTGGTTAGAGTTCACATTTAACCATGCAGAACCATTATAGGTAGGGAAGTCAGTACAGTCTATAGTTTGTACATTAGACAGGATATGAACAATTTTAAGTCCGCCGTTACCCATAGCTGCAAAAATATATTTGTCTTTACTGATAACATAATTACAAGAACTGCCAAGGTTTATAGAACCCATAATATCTAGTCCCTGGTTTCCGCTACCGTTTTGATAGATATAAAGACCTGCACCACCATTTGATATATAAACTTTGTCGTCATTAACTGATACTGCATTAGTAGTTATATCAGACGGATCTACACCCTCAACAGATGTTGGTACAGTAACCGTTTGTGTTTTATTACCTGAGTTCATGTTATAAACCCCAAGTCCGTTATAACCTTCAGAAACTAACAATGAGTTATTACTAAGAAAATCGATAGTTCTTTTAGCATCTGCAACATCCTGAGAAGTTGCAAATGTATTTTGCTGGTTAAGATTATTTGCGTTATAAACCTTAATCCCCTGAGTACCGCTAAGGATTACTACTTTATTGCTGTTATAAGCTACAGCTCTTAAATCGCTTACAGGAATAGCCATTTCTACCTGATGAGTAGATTTATTTAGCTGAGTCAGCTCTCCGTTATCACCAGATACTGCAAAGTATTTATTTCCTGATGACGTTACAGATGTTCCTACATTTCCTGTCAGTGTAGTTTGAGTATAATTTGTAGTCAATAATCCGTTAGAAAGTGTCATTGCTGCTACAAAAGCAGGAGAATCTAAATCTTGGTATGCATCAATACTGGCAGCACCTGCTATATATAATACCCCGTTATCATAACTTACCGAACTCACATCTGTATTAGGCAATATAGCCTGCATAACAAGCTGTGGCACGTTAGGGTTTGTAATATCTATTACGTCTATTGCTCCTGCATAAGCTTCACCCTGCATGTTATAAGATACATAAGCATAATTACCGTTAATGGCTACGTGAGTCGCCTTAAGTGTTAATCCCTGATATACAGGAGGATTAATTTCTGCTACAAGTTCTAAAGGGAAATTACCGGCTACAGGATCATTATCCCTCCCGGCAAATGGAAGATTAATATCTAAAACTCCTGAATTGTCAAATTTGATTCGATTGTTTAATGTGGAAGAATCTGTATTTAAAATGATTTTTTCCTGAACATTATTATTGTTGATAGTGTCATCATCATTATTACACGAAATCATTAAAAGAACTGCTCCTAAAAGTGCGCCGAAACGCATAAAATTAATCTTCATCTTAGTTGTTTGTGGGGTTTATTATAAATTATGATACAAATGTATTGATACTTAATTATAGAAAGTCATTTTTTAGATAATTGACTCTTTTCTTGCGATGAATGGTAAAATAATGCAGTTGTTTGTTTTAATACTATCTTTGCATAAAATTTTTTGTTTATGATTTCTCAGGATACCATTGTTGCCCTTGCAACTCCGTCAGGCGCGGGAGCCATTGCCATTATACGACTTTCCGGAAACGATGCTATAACCATTGCTTCAAAGGTTTTCCGTTCTGTTTCTGGCAAGGATATCACTAAGCAAAAAACACATACCATTCACTTAGGACATATTGCCGAAGACAACAGGATATACGATCAGGTATTGCTTTCGGTTTTTAAAGGGCCTAATTCTTATACGGGAGAAAATACTGTTGAAATATCATGTCATGGTTCTACTTATATCCAACAGCAAATTATACAGCTTATGCTCCGTAAGGGATGCCGAATGGCAAATGCCGGAGAATTTACCCTGAGGGCATTTCTAAATGGTAAATTAGACTTATCTCAAGCGGAGGCTGTGGCCGACCTAATAGCCAGTGATAATGAAGCTTCTCACCAAATTGCCATGCAGCAGATGCGTGGCGGATTTTCTAACGAAATCGCCAAACTTAGGGATGAGCTTTTAAATTTTGCATCACTTATTGAACTGGAACTGGATTTTGCTGAAGAAGATGTTGAATTTGCAGACAGGACTCAATTCCATGATCTTTTAGACAGGATAGAATTTGTTCTTAAAAGACTTATAGACTCTTTTGCCGTGGGTAATGTAATTAAAAACGGTATACCTGTAGCTATTGTAGGGGAACCGAATGTAGGTAAATCTACACTTTTAAATGCATTACTTAATGAAGAGCGTGCTATCGTGTCGGACATTGCAGGGACAACCCGTGATACTATTGAAGACGAATTGGTTATAAATGGTATCGGCTTCCGTTTTATAGATACTGCCGGTATAAGGGAAACACAGGATGTGGTTGAAAGCATTGGTATTAAAAAGACTTTTGAGAAAATAGAACAGGCTCAGGTTGTTATCTATTTGGTAGACAGCTCTCAACTCGCTAGTGAAGAAGCTCAGATGAAACGCCTGAAAATAGAGATTGAAAAAATTAAAAATCAATTCCCTCTAAAGCCTCTGGTAGTATTAGGTAATAAAGCAGACAAACTTACTGATATTCAAAAATCAGAAATTATAAAGGCAATCCCTGAGCTTTACCTGCTTTCTGCAAAAGAAAACACAGGTGTTGAGGAACTGAAAGAAAAACTTTTATCATTTGTAAATACAGGAGCCCTTCGCAATAACGAAACCATAGTAACTAATACAAGACACTATGATTCGTTATTAAAGGCATTAGAAGAAATACAAAAAGTACAGTTTGGGCTACGTTCAGGTATTTCGGCAGACCTTATGGCTATCGACATTAGACAGGCACTTTATTTCTTTGGAGAAATAACAGGTCAGGTTACAAACGACGAGCTTTTAGGAAACATATTTGCTAATTTCTGCATCGGAAAATAGCAGCCGCAAAACATCGCAAAACAACACAAACAAAACCAGTTAAATTGTTATAAAACAGCAATTTAACTGGTTTTTCATTTTTAGCCACTTTATCTTTATTTGGTGATGTTTGGCTCTAATTTGTACCCCATTTGTACCTCGCTCTAAAAGTTGTCCTCCGGGACCTTTTTTTGGCGAAATAATGGCACACAGAGACACTGGTCTTCATACCATAAAGTGGACACAAAGAGAAAGTAAGGGAACTTTGAGGCGTTAAAAAATCAAAATGGAAAGGAAAAGTGCAAAGCTTAAAACACAAAAAGAATTTAAATTACTTAAAAAGGAATTAGCCAAGGTAAAAAAGGAACGAGATATTTTAATAAAGTGTAGTCAGTACATATCGGCACCAAAGAAGGCCAGATTTGAATTTATAAAACATAATGTAGCGTACTTTAGGGTAAAAGATATGTGTAGGATTTTGGGGGTTAGTAAAAGTGGCTATTACAAATGGCTTTTGAGAACCCCGTCCAAAAGAGAATTGTCAAATCAATTATTGCTTGAAGAGATAACAAAAATACATTTTCAAAATAACAAAAGATATGGCAGTCCAAGAATTGCTAAAGAACTAAAAGCTTTGCGCTTTCATGCTTCGGAAAAACTGATTCGAAAGCTTATGAAAAGTGCATCTCTCGAGAGTGTTTTCAAAAGGAAGTTCAGGATAACAACCAATTCTTCCCATAAATTCCCTATCGTTGAAAACAAACTTCAACGAAGCTTTCAGGTACAGAGAGAAAATGAAGTTTGGGTATCGGACATTACTTATGTCTGGGCGGGAAAAAGATGGCTTTATTTCACTGTCATAATTGACCTCTACGATCGAAAAGTGGTAGGCTGGTCATTGTCAACGACCCTAAAAACAAGATATACAACTGTGGAGGCTTTTAAAAAAGCTATTACAAACAGGCCGATTAGAGAAAACTCATCATTGATTTTTCATTCCGACAGAGGCATACAGTATGCGTGCAAAGAGTTTGTGGAAGAACTCCGTCAATACAAATCGGTTTCCCGGAGCATGTCTCGTAAAGGCGACTGTTGGGACAATGCGGTTTCAGAAAGTTTTTTCAAAACCATTAAAACCGAGCTGGTTTATCAGAATAGTTATCAAAACAAACACCAAGCGGAAATATCGATTGCCTATTATATTGAAAACTTTTACAATGTTAAGAGACGGCACAGTTTCCTGGACAACAGGAATATTTTCGAAAACAATCAGCTTTTAAAACATGCTTAATACATACTTAAGCAAAAACTTTTTAATAAGTAATGGCCTTATTGGGCACTACTTGCCAAATATTCTCTCGCTCAAGGCTATGGGCAAAACTACTGAAAGTACCCCTTATAAAAAAAGGACTGCCTGACAGTTGAGACAGCCCCTTCAATACAAAATAAACTTCCTGTATTAGAAATTAAAGACGGAGTACCGCAGCTTAATACCAAAGGCCATGGTTTTAAGCTGGTCCACGTAATCGGTATTCAGTACACTGTTGTATCCAAAGCCGGCACCGCTGTCGTTAACGGTATAGTCTACCGGCATGCTCTTTTTATCCGCTATGTCATTTAGTCCATAGTCAAAGTAAAGGCCGGCATACAGATTGCCCTTCCCTATGGGCTGCTTTACACCAAACTCAAACGAGGCTATGTAGGTAGGCTTAACGTCGATGTCGCCGTCGGCTTTCACATCGTCAAACTCCCCAAAGCCCATAAAGGCCGGGTCGAACAGCTCACCATCATACTGTGGGTAGTAGCCACTGGCAGACAGGTTAAAGTTCGATTTGAACTTACCCGATACCGGCAACCCAATCTTGGCGCCCGCCTTTATATAAAAGTCGTACTCCTGGTTTTGATACACCAGCATTAAAGGGATATTTACAAAATCCAGCTTTTGTTCTTCATTAAAACGCTTCATGGCATACCTGAACTCAAAACTCTCGCCTTCAAAGTCAGTAGTTTCGTATGTCCCCGGGATATTCTGCGCTTTAGCGGTAGTATTAAACCTTTGATACTCTGCCCCAAGGGACAACCCGAAGTTATCCGAAAAAAAGAACGTATAGTCCAGGCCAAAATTAAGGCCTATCTGGTTGCTCACATCGCCACCGGTAACTTCATAATTTAAAGAGGATGTCGGTCCACCCACACTAATTGTTACTTCAGAGAAAGATTTATCCTGTCCCTGTGCATTAATATTTCCAGTAAGCATTATCCAAAACCCTATAAAGGAAATGGATGAGATGCTTTTTGAAATTAATTTATAATTTTTCATGTTGATTGGTTAATTGCTAACAATAATTTTAAATGATTTCTCGTGGTTGGCCGTAGTACACCTTACTATGTACATACCTTCCTGAAGGGTTCCCGGAAGCTGTACCGGTGTAATCCTCTCGCTGGTGTTAGAAGAGTGAACCAGCTTGCCATGAATATCAAAAATATCGATACGCACATTATCCATTTCGGCTGAAGGGAAGTCTAAGGTAACGGTAACCTCGCCTGCTACTTTAGCAGGGTTAGGTATTACCGACATCCTGTAGCTGTGCTCCAGCGTTACATGTCCTATACACGTTTGCAGTACATCGCCGTCAACTATTGTTAACCTCAGGTAGTACTCTGCATCCGGGTCTAACAGGTCGTTGTTGGTCGGGCCTTCAGAATAGTACTGGTGCCTGCCTACCAACTGTCCGTTTTTATACCATTCGTAAGCTACAAATGAATATCCTCCGTTGGTTTGCGGATTGTTGTTCGCTAACAACAGGTTATCAAACTTCTGAACCGCGATATCAAAGAACGGGAACATTTTCTCTACCGTAATGGTATAGGTTTGTGTAGTCGTTCCGTCCTGGGAGGTAACCACAACTTCCTGGTGGTAGATGCCCGGCTGAGGGGTAGCTATGGTAAAGGTATGGCCCGGGGTGATGGCGGCCCCTACTTCGGTTTCAATGGTTACGGTTACTTCATCAGCAGTATCAACACACTGCATCAGGTAATACACTTCGCCGGTTGGGTTTACATATTCGGTATCGCCAATGGTTACCAAATGTAGGCTTGAGTCGCTGCTGGTAATTACCTGCTCCTGTGTTACCGGGACAGCTGGAAGGTAGTTGGAGTCACCATCCTGATGTGCTGTTATCTGCAGCACGCCCGAAGTAAGCATGTCTACCCATCCGTCGGCAGTAACGGTTGCAGGAGTGGTTGGCGCCGTATAGGTGTAGGTATAATACACCGGAAGCCCTGATGTAGCTGTAGCAGTGAGCTGGAAGTCCGGGTCAGCCTCAAGATTTTTAACCGGAGGCGCATCGAAGATTATCTGCTGCTGTGCCTGCTCTATGGTCAGGGTAGCCGTTAGGGTTATCGGGTCACAGTTGGGTGCATCCGGAGCCGGGGTCACCACTGCTGTTACCGTATAAACACCCGTATTAATGGCTGCATTGCCTAAACCGGTATCCGGAGATATAGTGTACGCTACGGTAGCGCCTGCCGGCAGGTTGTCTACCGTTATGGCCTGTGCCGCCGTGTTGTACACTACGGTCTGGCTGGTAAACGTTACTGCGTTAATAGCCGACTCGGTTACAATTACATCCTGCGTCTGGGTGGTAATGTTACCATTGCCGTCGTCATAACTCCAGGTAATAACGTAGTTACCTACTGTGGTGTACAGTAATGGGTCAGTTGTTGTAGCGGTAAGTGCGCCGGCACAGTTGTCGGTAGCTGTTGGTACCGGTATATCGGTAGTAAGCACCTGGCACTGCATTGTAATGGCCAGAAGGTTCGTTACATCGCCCACAGGGGCTGTTGTATCGTCAATTACCACGTTTTGCGTCTGTGTAGCCGTGTTACCGTTCACATCTTCATACGTCCAGGTAATTACCGTAGTACCCTGAAGCGTGATTGGGAATGTTGCGTTATGCGTTACGGTTATGGTACCTATACAGTTGTCGGTAGCGGTTGGTACCGGAACATCGGCCTCGTTAACCACACACTGTGCCGTGATGTCGGCAAGGTTGGCAACGGTTGGCGTTGGGTTAACCGTATCGTTAAATCCTATGGTTAATGTAGCTGTAGCCGTACATCCGTTAGCATCGGTTACCGTTACCGTACGACTGCCTACCGAAAGGTTGGTTACCGCAGCAGTAGTGGCCGAGTTATCCCATGCATAGGTGTATGGTGTTGTACCACCGGCAGCGGTTACCGTAGCGCCACCATCCAGGTTCTCCACACAGGTGGCCGGGAAGTTTTGTACAGCATATGCCGTAAGTACTGCCGGCTGGGTAATGGTTACCGAAGCGGTGGCCGTACAGCCGTTAGCATCGGTTACTGTTACAGTATAGGTACCTGCGGCAAGGCCGGTAGCCGTAGCTGCCGTACCGCCTGATGGTGCCCATGAATAGGTGTAGTTTGTTGTACCGCCTGCAGCCGTTACAGTTGCTGATCCGTTAGAACCACCGTTACAGCTTACATTGGTATTTACTACCGCAGAAGCAGTAAGTAAAGTTGGCTCAGTAATAGTTACCGAAGCAGTAGCCGTACATCCGTTAGCATCGGTTACCGTTACTGTATAAGTTCCTGCTGCAAGGCCGGTAGCCGTGGCTGCAGTACCTCCTGATGGTGCCCATGAATAGGTGTAGTTTGTTGTACCACCCGCTGCTGTTACTGTAGCAGCACCGGTAGTGCCTCCATTACAGCCTACATTGGTTTGTGAACTAATGTTGGCAGTAAGTACGGTAGGTTCCGTTACCGTTACCGAAGCGGTAGCGGTACATCCAAGAGCATCGGTTACTGTTACATCATAGGTTCCGGCTGAAAGCCCTGTCAAATCTTCTGTTACAGCAGTGTTGCTCCATACGTAGGTGTAAGGTGCAGTACCTCCGGTTACAGTTAAATCAACCGTACCATTGCTGCCTCCGTTACAGCTTACATTAGTAGCCACACCACTGGCAGCAAGTACCGCAGGTTCCGTAATAGTTATAGAGGCAGTGGCAGTACATCCGTTAGCATCGGTTACGTTTACAGGATATGTTCCTGCAGCAAGGCCGGGAACGGTTAGTGTTGCATCCGGAACACCGCTGTAGGTTGTTCCGTTTATAGTATACTCAAATGGTGCTGTACCTCCTGTCAGGTTAATCGTCGCCGTACCTGTAGAACCTCCGTTACAGCTCACATTAGTATCAACTACTGTGCCGGCAACCAATAAAGCAGGCTCGGTTATTGTTACAGAAGTGGTAGCAGTACATCCATGAGCATCGGTTACCGTAACATCATACGTTCCTGCCATAAGGCCAGTCATGTCTTCGGTAGTAGCCGAGTTGCTCCACGCAAAGGTATAAGGAGCGGTACCACCATTAACTGTTAGGTCTACCGTACCGTTGCTTCCTCCGTTACAGCCTACATTCGTAACTACACCACTGGCCGTAAGGACTGAAGGCTGGGTTACGGTTGCGTTTACCGTTCCCGTACATCCGTTGGCATCGGTTATCATTACCGAATAATTTCCTACAGGAAGACCTGTCCTGTCTTCGGTAGTTATACCGTCACCCCAGTTAAAGGTATATGGCTCGGTACCACCCAACGGTGTAAGGTTAATGCTGCCATTAGAATCTCCATTACACAAAACATTAGTTACTACCGTATCCCCTGAGACTGTAGACGCCGGTTGTGTAATGGTAAAGTTTACCGATTTCGTACACCCGAACATATCCATTACAGTACAGGTCCATGTACCGGCTGTAAGGCCGGTTACAGTAGTTGTACCATCGCCTGTTGGGTTACCCGGCGTCCAGTTATAGGTATAACCGCCGGCACCTCCGGTAGCAGTGCTTACACTTGCTGAACCTGTAGCTGTGCCATGACAGGCAATATTGGTTTGTGATGCTGGCGTAAGACTTATTGCCGATGGCTGGTTAAGAGTAAAGTTTACCGATTTTGTACATCCGTTAGCATCGGTTACAGTACAGGTCCACGTACCGGCTGTAAGGCCGGTTACAGTTGTTGTACCATCACCTGTGGGGTTACCCGGCGTCCAGTTATAGGTATAACCGCCGGCACCTCCTGTAGCTGCCTTTACACTTGCCGAACCCGTAGCTGTACCATGACATAGAATGTTTACGGTTACCTGCTGGCTTAAGCTTAAAGCAGAAGGCTGGGTAATTGTGGCGGTTGCAGTGGCAGTACAGCCATTGGCATCGGTTATAATAACCGTATAGCTACCGGCTGCCAAATCATTCTGGGTATTGGTAGAAGACGGGCTGTTAAGCAATGATATACCGTTACTCCATGAATAGCTGAACGGAGCATCCCCACCGCTTTGTTGTACCGTAAGTGAACCTGTAGACTCACCGTTACAAGTAACGTTAGTCTGTGAGGTTATGGAAGCCGACATGACACATACCGGCTCTGTAATTGTAACACCTGATGTGGCCGTACAGCCAATAGCATCGGTCACAATCACAGTATAAGTACCTGCGGCAATACTCGTTATTGATGCTGTAGTCGCCGAATTACTCCATAGATAAGTGTATGGCGCCAGTCCTCCGAAGGCACTTACCGTTGCCGAACCATCAGTGCCGCCGATTACCGAAACATTACTGACTACATTTGTCGAGGCAGTAAGTACTGAAGGTTGGCTTACTGTTGCATTTACCGTCCCCGTACATCCGTTGGCATCGGTTATAGTTACTGAATAATTTCCTGCGGCAAGGCCTGTTCTGTCTTCGGTAGTTATACCGCCACCCCAGTTAAAAGTATATGGGCCGGTACCTCCCGATGGTGTAAGATTAATGCTGCCATTTGAACTTCCATTACACAAGACATTAGCTACTATCGTAGTACCCGTTATTGAAGGAACTGTTAATATTGCATCAGTACTGGTTACTGTAGGAGTACAACTTCCTGTAGCGATTAATCGATATTTGTACCCATTCATTGATGATGTTACTCCTGTAATAGCTAAAGAGGTAGTCGTTGTTCCTGAGTAAGGTGCAGTATCTGACATATTGATAAAACCTGAACCTGGATCCACCTGCCATTGGTAATCAGTTGCATTGCTTACAGTAGCGGAAAAAGTGGTATTGCTGCCATTGCAAGTTGTTTGTGATATGGGTTGAACCGTAATCTTTGGTGAAGGGTTTACAGTAATTGTAAATGTTATTGGTGTTCCAAAACAGGAACTGCCACCGTTTATATATCTAGGTGTAACAGTAATTGTAGCTGTAACAGGTGCATTTGTTACGTTAGTTGCCACAAATGCCGGAATATTACCCGTACCCGAAGCAGCCAGCCCAATGGATGGCAAGTTATTTGTCCATAAGTACGTAATTGGTATACCATAGCTTAACTGCACTTTTAGATCTTTTGCCGTGCCTGTACATGGATCTCCAAAATTGGCGTTGGTAGCAGCAAGGCTGAAAGAGTTTTGGCCTACAGCTGCAGCCGATACCAAACTAACGCTATTAGTTGAATGACAAGAGCCTAAAGTAAAATTACCACAACTACCTGTAGCATTTCCATAACTGGCAAACTGTACATTGGTGAAAACAGAACCTGCAGGTGCACTAAGGCTTAATGTGCCCCCTTCGTTCACGCTTCCGCATAGCACTCCTGTAGTATTGCTGCTAAAGTTAATTGTATTTACCGAAGAACCGTTACAAAGCGTTTGATTGTTTACATTATTAACGACAGGAATCGGATTTACATAAACATTCCGTGTCTGAGAAGCCGTAACGGTTCCATTACTGGCCGTAACCGTATAAATACCGGCATTAGCCGCGGTAGCGTTACTTATAGTTGGATTTTGTTGAGAGGAAGTAAAACCATTCGGGCCTGTCCAACTGTAGGTTACCCCACTTGTAAGTCCTCCAAAATTTGACGTAAGATTTAATTCACTTCCGGCGCAAGGCGTATTAGTTGTAGTAAGTAGGGGCAATATTTCCACACTAAAACCCCAATAGCCATTTCCTGAGTTTTGTACCTTTAAAGAAGTAATGCCAGGCTGCGTAATCGTTAAAGTACCACAACCATTTATAAAGTTCCCTCCTGATATTGTGCCTTGCGTGGATCTGCTACCTGCACTACAAGAATTGCCGTAACTGTATGGAGACAGGTTAGCAGTTTGTAAATTGTAAGGATTGCCATTGATAGACACTGCTATATTTTGCGTAGCTGACGGATATTGATCCCAATCCACACCATAAATACGAACACCTGCAATAGGGACATCAAAATTAAAGGTAAAATATCCATTATTTTTTTCTGTCCAGTTTACTCCCCAGCAACCTCCTAACCCAGCAGTTCCTGAATAATTAAAACTAACGTTAACATCCCCTACAGGATAAGTTCCTGAAGCCCCCCATTGTGGGAGGGCATAATAAGGCTGAGCACATAATTGCCCCGTAAAAAGGGTAAAAAATAAAGTTATTAAAATATAAGAGTAGTGTTTTTTCATAGTACTAAATTTATTTAACAGGTAGTAAAGCCCATTGTTCTGCCCAATCGTTATTGGATTTTTCGAAAATTTTTACAGGAGAACCGTCTTCTGTGTTTGCCTCAAATAAGTCAAGTAATGAGTTAGGGGCACTTTTAGGTTCTAAAATGAAATATCCATTTTCCAGTTTAGTTATTTTCCATTTTTGATTATTACCATTGTTTTGCCTTTGTATGATAACATTTGTTCCATTGGCCTGTATGTTTCCTGCTACATCCAGGACGGAATTGGTTGCAGTTTGAATTAGGGTATGTAAGTAGAAATATCCATCCCCTGCATCGGCTAATTTCCAACGTTGATTTAATTGATTATTAGATGTATGAATAATTACTTGTGTTCCATCTGCCTGAATATTTCCTTTCACATCCAGACATTTGTTTAAATCCAATCTTGGTCTAATTTCATATACATTCCCAGGCATTATCGACTCCATGGAAATAAAATTGAAAGGATTACAGGAATAAAGACGATTGATTAATGGAGATTCGGGGAAATCCATTGGGATAATACCAAAACGTGTTTTTTGTTTGTTGTAGAGATATTCAAAAAACAAAGGATTTACTATTTCTGCAATTTCTTTTGGATCCTCATAGAATATATTTCCGCTTGTTCCGCTTGTAAAATTTATAAAGAGTGTATTAGGTAAAGATGAAGATGCCTTTTCTAATGTTGGTTTTACAGCTTCTTTAAATTTATTTTCTATATCTTCTCTTCCTTTCCAATCGTCATATCTGTCCTGAACATAAAAATTTATACCGTCATTTTCGAAACCATTCATTCTATCTTTTGGCCATATGTTATCATCGTCTCCATATAAATTTACCCCAACAGGAAAAGATAAATCTCCAGGAGCCCAAAAACGTCTAAATAGTACTACTTTTCCTCTTACTTTATCTAAGGAAGGAATTTGACCATTTGTGTAAAAATGATACTCTTGTATGGTAGACCAAACAGCATTGTAAAAATATTTTTTATGATTATGATTCTTATACATTTTAGAATCATCTTTTATACACATGATAATCGTTTCAGAAGGGTTTGAATTCAAAAACCTTTGAATAATTGGCATGACATCACCTGCAAAACTAAATCCTGATTCTACTAGCCCATGTGCAATATAAAGGGCATTATCATTATCTATTCCCGGTTTTAGTCTAATATCTAAAAATCGAACACCTTGATTCAATTGATCTTCAATACTTTTGTCCTGACATCTAGAAAGACCGCTAAAGTCTAAAAGATAAGTTCCACTATCATGCGTTCCGGGAATGGTAAGTTCTGTAAGTTTTTTGCTATCTTCAAGATAGCTCATCCATTTTTTTGAAAAGTCATTCATATCGTAAGGCTAGTTTTATTTGTAGGTTTAAAACTATAACTTTACAATCCAAACTTTAAAAAAATGTTCTGAAACACTAATTTTTTGTTCTAAACAGGATCAAATTTTTTTTGAGATTTTAAAAACCTTATCTTCCAGGTATAACTTATCGTTAACAATTTTTGATATATGATAAGGGTTTATTGCCACACTACGGTTAATCCTCTTGAAATATTTGGATGGAAACACTTCTTGTAAATAGGTCATTGTTGTTCTCAGAATCTGATTTTTGCCCGACTTTAGATGTATTTCCACATAAACATGATCAGCTTCAGCAAAGAGAAAATCTTTTGCCTGAAAATAATAAATCTGCTTACCAATTTCAATTTTAAAAATGGCATCCTCATTAGCCAAAGCAAGTTTTATTGCGGTAATCAGGTTTACGCTGTCTACAGGTTTGGAGAGATAAGCAGATGGTCTCAAATTTGTAATTTTTTCAAGAGTAGCTTTATCAGTAAGTGCAGTTGTAAAAATAAATGGGATAGAGATATTAGTATTGATAAAATTTGCTAAATCTAGGCCTGTTTTATCTCCGGAGAGGGAAATATCGATAAGAACAAGATCGAATGACTTATGAGACAAAAGAAGTTTTGCTTCTTCATAATCATGGGCAATCTCGGATAGGAAAACGGTATCCAGCATTTTTTTTAATGAAAATGCAATTAAAACTTCATCCTCTACAATTAATATCCTGCTATTATGCTCTAACATTTGGAAATACTATTTTATAGTTTGATTTTTCTCTTGTACGCTCCCCTTTTAATTGTTTAACCATTCCCTCAATTATTAAAAGGCCCAGAGAGTTATTCTTCTTCTCAATATTGAAAACCGTTCCATTATCACGATAATTTAATTCAATTTTACTGTTGTCCGTTTTTCTGAGTTCTATTTGTAAAACAAGTAAATTATTACATGGTTTGGCATGTTTTATAGAATTTGTGACCAGCTCATTAATAAGTAATCCAAGAGATAGTATTTTGTCAACATTTAAATAAATCAGTTCACTATCATTTATATATTCAAATGTCCTTAAAGAACTCTTTTGATGAGATTCTATGATTTTATTGATATAATTCTGAACATCTATCAAATCATTGTCGTTATGATTCACACTATACGAATAAAACTCATGGGCTATAGTTATTGTCTTAATACGTTGATGCAGATCATCAAATACAGTTTTGTAATTTTTATTTTTTGCCTGATATTTTTGAAAATCGATCAGGCTTAAAATCACTGCCAGATTATTTTTAACGCGGTGATTCAATTCCTGGACCAAAAACTGTTTCTCTTCCACGTTAGCTTTTAGGGTAATATTATTTTGTAAAATTTTTTTCTTTTGACGCTCAATTTTTTTTTTATTTTTCTTAATCTGCCAGGTAAAAAAACCTAAAACAAGAATCAAAATAAAAAGTGTTGTATTCAGTATTTTTGTAGTTCTGATATCTTTCTCAAGCAACTGTTTTTCAGATTTCTCTTTTTCAAAGTCATATTCTATCTCAATCTCCCTGACTTTAAGGTCCCGTTGTTCGCTATTGTATTTTTTATACAAATCTGATGCAATTTTATAGTAGAACAATGCTGAATCCGGCTTGTTTTGTTTTTCTAAAATCTTGCTTTTCATCTTAAAAACATCAGCTTTATAATTCAATACATTTGATTTTGATGAAATTACGATAGCAGAATCAATATAAACATCAGCAATTTTATACTCATCTCTTGAAAAATAATAATAACTCAAATTGTTATACATTGAACTAATTGCCTCATAGTGATTTAATTTTTTGTATAAATAAAGTGCTCGATTATAGTGTCTTAGTTCTGAATCTGAATCTCTTTTTCGATTACCTAGCCCTAAGATAAGCTCAACAACCGGCATATTTACTTTATCGTTTACAGAGTCGGCATATTTTTTTGCCTGAAGTGCTACTGCATATGCTTTTTTTGAAAAACCATTCACTCTGTAATACGACGATTTCCTGATAAGAAAATTGGTGTAGTTTTTAAACTTGAATTCGGGATGCTTAAAAAATATCGTTTCAGCTTTGCCTAACTCCAGTAAACAGGATTCACTATTGTCATTAATTTCAAAAATAAGGGCTCTTTCTACGTGTATTTTTAGTTTTTGTTCCTCTGTAATTTTAGGATTAGTAATGAGATTCTGAGAAAGTTTAAAAGCTTCATCATAAAGACCAAATTCTGTTAGAATCTTTGTTTTCATGATGTCTAAATCGTTTCTTTCTACGCCAAAATAATTTTCCCTGTTTTCATTAATGATAGTCAAAGCTTTTTTGAAATCAGAATATATTATCTTCTGTTCAAGGTCTTCCTTCAAAAGTTTAAAAGAGCTTTGACCAGAACAAAAAAAAGTCAGAAGAATTAAAAAAAAACTGAAATAAACTCTTACCATTTAACAAAAATAAAATAAAAACCCATATTATGATTTAGCTAAGTTAATATGGTTTCTTAGATTCAAATATAGGACCTCTACCGAGTCTCTGAATTAAAAATGTTCTGAATCAGTATTTATTTGTTCTGAATGGGATGTCCGAAATAAATAATTCTTTTAATACTTGGTGAATATTGAAATTTTGAATTTTGGAAGAAAAGAAAGGAATTAGCGACAGTGGCCTCAGGGAAGCCTCTCGAATCCGGTTATAAACTTCTTTACTATATCATCACCAGTAAGCAACAGGTGACACCGGCTGGTTAAGTGATAGTACACGTATCTGAAGTCCGAAACTTCCGGTCTTTTTCGCTTATCGCTACGGTCGTGTTAAATTCAAACTGATTGTTATTATAATCCTATCACAAAACTTGATTATATATAATATATTATCTATTATTACATATTTTCACTATATTTGTATAATATATTATCCATTTATGTCAAAATACAGCGTTACAAAAACACCTGCGACCGTAATGAAGGAACTTGCTGCAAAGGCACAACAATTACGTAAAAAAAACGGTATTTCACAACTTGAACTATCGAAACGTTCGGGCGTGTCTTTCGGTAGCCTGAAACGTTTTGAAACATCAGGGCAAATCTCGCTGGAGTCGCTTTTGAAATTAGCTTATTTTTTTAATCGCCTTGAGGATTTTACCCCGGTATTTCAGATTGACGAAAGCCTGGAAAGAGTGGAAAAATTATTCAGCAATAAGACACGATAAAAAATGGTACCGATCCAAAAGATTACCGTTTCCATCGATTTTGGGAATGAAGAGCTTCAGGTAGGTGAACTGATACAACAAGGAAGGAGCATTTTCTTTAAATACTATACCGGTTTTATACAGTCCGGTATTGAAATATCGCCTTTCCACCTGCCATTGGGTGATAAAATTTTCGAAGCTCCCGCACAGCCCTTTGAAGGCCTATTCGGCGTTTTTTATGACTCCCTGCCTGATGGCTGGGGGCGTTTGCTTTTGGACAGGACCCTGACAGCGAAAGGCATGCTCCTACAGGATGTAACCGCATTACAACGCCTGGCTTACGTGGGCTTGAAAGGCATGGGCGCATTGACCTACCGCCCCCAGATCGAAACTTCAGCACAGGAAATAATGCAGGTCGAACTGGATGCCATATCCAAAGAGATGAATGCTGTATTGCAGGGATCAAGCTCATCGATTATTGACGAACTGTACGAAATGGGAGGATCATCGGGAGGTGCACGTCCTAAAATACTTGTCGGATACAATCCCAAAACAGACCATTTGATCCACGGCGTGGACTCTTTGCCAGAATCCTACGAGCATTGGCTCATAAAGTTTCCTTCCTCGAATGACCGGCAGGATATTGCGCAAATAGAATATGCCTACCATAAAATGGCAGTGGCTGCCGGAATTTCGATGGCCGACTGCAGGCTATTCAGCTCCGCATCAGACCATAAGTTTTTCGGCACGAAAAGATTTGACCGCGAGGGCGACGGAAGATTTCATCTGCATTCCGCTGCCGCCATGCTCAACGACAACTTCAGGTACAGCAACATGGATTACGGCAATCTTATGGATGCCGCATTCAGGTTGGAACGCAATGTATCCGGACTTGAAAAGGTGCTGCGTATAGCAGCATTTAACGTGTTTTCACATAACCGTGATGACCATAGCAAGAACATCTCCTATCTGATGGATTCCAAAGGGAACTGGCAGCTTGCACCGGCTTATGACCTAACCTACTCCAATTCCTCCCACGGCATGCACAGTACCGCTATAGCCAATGAGAGTGCCAATCCAACAAGAAGGCACTTAAGGGAATTGGCCTCCGAGTTCGGCATGAGAAACGCAGCACCAATTGTGGAGCAGGTAGCTGATGCTGTATCGCAATGGAAATTTTTTGCCAAAGATGCAGGTGTTTCAAAGGAATCAACTGAACTTATTGACAAAAGAATCCAAAAACAGATTCTATAGGCTGGCTGTTTTGATTGCCAACTGTGCCACGTCATCAAAATTAAAATCATCCATAGTCTATGACTAATTTTGTTTTCCATAAGGTAATTAATTTGTACCTCACAAAATTAATTGATTTTAAGACCTGCCAAAAATTAGCAAATTAGCTCTTTTTCAATCAAAAATATTTACATTTGTGTTCTAACCAGCAGCCCTTCGCTGGTATGTCTTTGAAAGTCAAACAAATGGTTTGTTTGTGATATTTGTCGATATTTGGATAAAAACTGTATCCGTATTGTACCTCACCACCCTGAAATTTAGCAACATAAAGACTTGCTAATTTCTGCATCGGAAAATAACGTATTTTTCTGAATAAAATTAATCAACATTAAACCGTTGACTTTAAGACGTTAAGTAAAATTCAAAAAACTATTATTCATTTTTTTGTAACATATGAAAAAGTAAAGGTTATCCCCGAATACCATTGAATCTTAATGAGTTTATTATATTAACAGATTAAGAAGAATTGGCTGATCATTAAGATATTCAACCAAAAAACCTTTTTGCCTCATATTAGCATTAAGTATTTCAAAGTCATTCCTACTCTTCAGTTCGATACCAACTACCGCAGTGCCTTTTTCTTTAGAATTTTTCTTTAGGTATTCAAAATAGGTAATATCATCTTCAGGACCCAGAACATTTATAACGAATTCCTTTAAGGCTCCCGGCCTTTGGGGAAATTTTACCAGATAATAATGTTTTAACCCTGCATATAGAAGAGCTTTTTCCTTAATCTCCTCCATACGGGTAATATCGTTATTACTGCCGCTGATAACACATACTACGTTTTTATCCTTAATCTCTTCCATATATGTTGCTAAAGCCGATACAGATAGGGCTCCTGCAGGTTCGGCAACGATAGCATCTTTATTATAAAGTGATAATATCACTTCACATATTCTGCCCTCATCTACTGTAGCAATATCATAAAGGGCATCATGACAGATATCAAAAGTAAGGTTACCCACTTTTTGTACAGCAGCACCATCTACAAAACGACTTATCTTATCAAGATGTACAGGCTTGTTATTTGCCATTGCCTGCTTCATACTGGCAGCCCCGACAGGTTCTACACCAATAATCTTTGTTTTGGGAGAAAGTACCTGAAATACCATACAAACACCCGCTGCCAAGCCGCCTCCTCCCACAGGTACAAACAAATAGTCTATTGGCTGTGTGGCTTGTTCTAATATCTCAAGTGCAACTGTAGCCTGTCCTTCAATAATTGAAAAATCATCAAACGGATGGATAAACACCGCTCCCTTTTCATTACAAAAGCTCAGGGCAGCTTCCTTGGCATCATCAAAGGTATCTCCAAACAATACAACGTTGATATACTCGCCTCCAAACATTTTAACCTGTTCCAGTTTTTGACCCGGTGTAGGCACAGGCATAAAAATAGTACCTGAAACTTTCATCTTATTGCAGGCGAGAGCTACTCCCTGAGCATGGTTACCCGCACTGGCGCAAACCACTCCTTTCTCAAGTTCGCTTTTGGTAAGGGTAGCCATTTTATTATAGGCTCCCCTTATCTTATACGACCGAACCTGCTGCAAGTCTTCACGCTTAAAACTGATATTGGCATTATACTGTGAAGATGTGGTTCTGTTGTGCTGTAATGGTGTTTTAGTCACAACATTACTTAATCTTTGAGCAGCTTCTTTAATACTCTCCAGTGTGGGTAAATAGGTTTTGGTCTTCATATTGGCATTAGTTATTTTCAGGTCTTAGGCTACGTACCGTTTTACCTGCCTGCCACATTTCACTTTCACGCAATTCCTGCAACTCCTCTTCAAGTTTTACCCTGTAATCAGGCTTACTGTTACTGTCTATGGAAAGTTGAGCTTCGTTACCTGCTGCTACACTATTGTACAATTCTTCAAACAAAGGAGAAGTTACATCGCGAAAACGTTTCCACCAATCCAGTGCACCTCGCTGTGCAGTAGTACTACAGTTGGCATACATCCAATCCATACCGTTTTCGGCAACCAGAGGCATTAGCGACTGTGTTAGTTCTTCTACCGTTTCATTAAATGCTTCTGACGGACTGTGTCCTTTTTTGCGCAATACGTCATACTGTGCAGCAAAAATACCCTGTATGGCTCCCATAAGCGTACCTCTCTCTCCGGCAAGGTCACTGTATACCTCTTTTTTAAAGTCGGTTTCAAAAAGATAACCGCTACCTATGGCAATACCAAGAGCTACCACCCTGTCCCATGCCCTACCGGTTGCATCCTGATAAATGGCAAAACTGCTGTTTAATCCCCGATCCTGTAAAAACATACGTCGTAATGAGGTTCCCGATCCTTTTGGAGCTACTAAAAACACATCCACATCCGGAGGGGGTACAATACCGGTACGGTCGTTAAACGTAATACCAAAACCATGGGAAAAATAAAGCGCTTTACCCGGTGTTAAGTGTTCCTTTACTTTAGGCCAGTACTCTATCTGGGCCGCATCGCTTAATAAATAACATATTATTGTTCCCCTTTTAAGAGCCTCTTCTATTTCAAAAAGGGTTTCACCCGGTACAAAGCCATCAGCTACTGCCTTGTCCCATGATTTGGAGTTTTTACGCTGTCCTACAATCACATTAATACCATTATCTTTTTGATTGAGAGCCTGCCCCGGTCCCTGTACCCCATAGCCAATAACTGCTATTACTTCGTCTTTTAATACTTCCTGAGCTTTTGATAATGAGAATTCCTGTCTTGTTACTACATTCTCTTCTACTCCTCCAAAATTTAATTTTGCCATATTTATTTTGTTTTATTTTAGTTTGGTTATTATTTTAAAGCGTAAACACGCCATCACGTTGATCTAAAAATTCATTTTCCACTACCGGTTCAGACGGTTCTGCCGCTTCAAATTCCAATAGTGCCTTGTGCAGCCCGTGACTGCTTTTAATGATTGCTATACGCGCACTGCGTACAAACTCAATAAGCCCCCAGGGTTCAAGAGCCTGTGCAAGAGCATTTATCTCTTCCCGTTGTCCTGTGGTTTCAAATACCGTATAATCGTTACGTATTACTACCGTATTAGCACCATACTGACGTAACAGCCTTTCTACCTTAACCTGCTCTGCTATTATTTTGGTAGGCACTTTATACATAGCCATTTCCTGCCAAACCAGTTCATCGTCAGTATTATAAAAAGCCTTGAGCACATCAACCTGCTTTTCTATCTGTTTGGTAATTTTTTGCACTACCTCTTCAGTTTCAGTAATAACTATGGTAAACCTGTGAATAGTTTCTACCTCAGTAGGTCCGGCGTTAATACTCCCGATGTTTATTTTTCGTCTTGAAAAAATTATGGCAATACGGTTTATGAGTCCTATATGGTCCTCGGTATAAACCGTTATTGTAAATTCCTGTTTCATAATTTTATTATTAATTACATTTCATCACGACTCAATACAATATCTGACACACTCTTACCCTGAGGTACCATTGGAAATACATTATTCTCCTTACCCACCATTACTTCCAGCAGATAACTTCCTTCATGCTCCAGCATTGTTTTCAGGGCACCATTCAAATTGCTTCGCTTATTAACCGATTGCCCCGGTATACCATAGCCTTTTGCAACCTGTACAAAATCAGGACTCTGGATGTCAACAAAAGAGTATCGCTTTTCATGAAATAACTGCTGCCATTGGCGTACCATCCCTAAAAAGCAATTGTTTAGTATCAGTATTTTTACATTAGGCTTAAATTGCATAATGGTACCCAGCTCCTGTATGGTCATTTGCACACCGCCATCACCTATTACAGCAACAACAGTACGCGAAGTGTCGCCATAGGCAGCACCAATTGCTGCGGGAAGGGCAAACCCCATGGTGCCAAGCCCCCCACTTGTTATATTGCTTTTAGAATGTTGATATTTTGCATAACGACACGCAACCATTTGATGCTGACCAACATCAGTCACTATAATAGCCTCACCATTTGTAAGCTCATTAAGGTGATTAATTACCTCTGCCATTGTGAGAACTTCTTCTACAGGAAACATCTCACCCTGTATTACTTTTAGATTTTCCTTTTCAGCACAATCCTTAAACTTTTGAAGCCATTCCTTATGCTCTTTTTTATTGATTAGAGCAGTAAGTGCCGGCAACGTCTCCTTACAATCACCCCATACAGGAACATCGGTTTTTACATTTTTATCTATCTCTGCCGGATCAATATCCATATGAATAATTTTTGCCTGTTTAGCATACATATCCAGCCTGCCGGTTACCCGGTCGTCAAAACGCATCCCAATAGCTATAAGTAAATCACATTCGTTTGTGAGCAAATTAGGACCATAGTTACCGTGCATACCTACCATCCCCACTCCTAAAGGATGACTGGTAGGTATAGCGCTCATGCCCAGTATTGTCCATGCCGAAGGGATACCTGCTTTCTCTATAAAAGCTGTAAATTCTTTTTCTGCATTGCCCAGTAATACTCCCTGCCCAAACACTACCAAAGGTTTCTTAGCCGAATTGATAAGTACTGCCGCTGCCTCAATATATTCTGCTCTTGGGATTGGCTTCGGTCTGTAACTTCTTATATAATTACACGGAGTATAACCACGATAATCCGTTTTTTGGAGTTGGGCATTTTTTGTAATATCTATAAGCACAGGACCAGGACGCCCTGAACCAGCTATATGAAAAGCTTTTGCCAGTACTGATGGAAGCTCATCCGCATCAGTAACCTGATAATTCCATTTGGTAACCGGAGTGGTAATATTAATAACATCAGTTTCCTGAAAAGCATCTGTACCCAGCAAATGGGCAAATACCTGCCCTGTAATACACACCAGCGGAGTGCTGTCTATTAAGGCATCGGCAAGACCTGTAACCAAATTAGTCGCTCCCGGCCCGCTGGTTGCAAACACAATACCTGTTTTACCCGATACCCTTGCATATCCCTGTGCTGCATGTATGGCACCCTGTTCATGACGTACAAGTATATGCTCCAGCCTGTCGGTATAATCATAAAGAGCATCATAGATAGGCATAATGGCACCACCCGGATAACCAAAAATGGTTTTTACTCCTTCGTGTAAAAATGCTTCCAGTACAATCTGGCTACCGCTAAGCTGTTGTACCAATTGTGTTTTATCTGAAGCTTTTTGCTTATTTTCCTCAAAGGTTCGTTCCATAACATTTATTTTAAGCCTCATCTGTAACACAGCCCTCAGCCGCCGATGATACCGTTAAGGCATATTTATACAGTAATCCTTTTTTAACCTTAAATTCTGGCTTTATCCAGACCTTTTTTCTCTCATCAATAACCTTCTCACTCACTTTAAGGTTAATGGTATTGTTTACGGCATCTATTTCAATTATATCATCGTCTTGAACAAGAGCTATTAGTCCGCCCTCAAAGGCTTCAGGTGTAATATGTCCTACTACAAAACCATGTGTCCCTCCGCTAAAGCGACCATCCGTTATCAGGGCAACACTATTACCCAATCCGGCGCCTATAAGTGCACTGGTAGGCTTTAACATCTCCGGCATGCCGGGAGCTCCTTTAGGTCCTTCATTTCGGATAACTATTACATCTCCAGCTTTAACTTTTCCGTTTGCTATGCCTTCAATAAGTTTCTTTTCACCATCAAAAACACGGGCAGGACCGGTAAAGCGTTCACCTTCCTTTCCTGTTATTTTTGCCACACTGCCTTTGCTGGCAAGGTTACCATAAAGGATTCTTAAGTGTCCGATTTGTTTTATGGGATTAGATAAAGGCCTTATGATTTTTTGTTTTTCAAAATCAAGTCCTTTTACATTTTCAAGGTTTTGTGCTACGGTTTTACCTGTTACAGTAAGGCAGTCACCGTGAAGAAGCCCTTCCTGAAGAAGGTATTTCATTACGGCTGGGATACCGCCATGATTATGAAGATCCTGCATAAGGTACTTACCGCTTGGTTTAAAGTCAGCCAGCATAGGTGTCTTATCACTCATTTTCTGGAAATCATCCTGAGTTAAATGTACGCCTACACTTTTTGCCATAGCAATAAAATGCAATACCGCATTTGTGCTGCCTCCCAAAACGACTACAATACGTATAGCATTTTCAAAAGCTTTACGGGTCATTATATCGCTTGGTTTGATATCTTTTTCCAGTAGTAGTTTGAGATATTTACCTGCTTCAAGACATTCCTGTTTTTTTTGAGGACTCAAAGCCGGGTTGGATGAAGAATAAGGCAGACTCATACCAAGCGCCTCTATAGCCGAAGCCATTGTATTTGCAGTATACATACCTCCACAGGCACCTGCTCCGGGGCAGGCATTACGTATTATGCCCTGATAATCTTCTTCAGGCATATTACCTGCTATTTTTTGACCCAATGCCTCAAAAGCCGAAACAATATTGAGGTCTTCCCCTTTATAACACCCCGGAGCGATAGTACCGCCATACACCATTAAAGACGGGCGGTTAAGCCTGCCCATTGCAATTATACTTCCGGGCATGTTTTTATCACAGCCTGGAATAGTTATCAGTCCGTCATAATACTGAGCTCCGCAGATGGCCTCAATACTATCAGCAATAACATCACGGCTTACCAGTGAATACCGCATGCCATCGGTGCCATTACTCATTCCGTCACTAACTCCTATAGTATTGAAAACCAATCCTGCAAGTCCTTCTTGCCAAGTTCCTTTTTTCACAGCCTGTGCCAGCTCGTTAAGATGCATATTACAGGTATTGCCATCATAGCCCATACTCGCAATCCCCACCTGAGCTTTGTTCATGTCGTCATCGGTAAAGCCTATGCCATACAGCATTGCTTTTGCTGCCGGTTGTGTATCGTCCTGAGTAAAAATCCTCGAAAACTTATTTATATCCATTTGAGTTATTTTAACTGCAGTTTAAATTCTTCCAGCTCCTTACCTACTACAAGATTTCGATAGGCTTTTTGCACTTTAGCGCTTAGTGTATCTTCCCAGTTTTTTGCAAACGGTACATCGTCTAAAGACTCTAAGGCTACGATCTCGGCTGCTGTGCCGCAAAAAAAACCTGCGTCGGCACCGCGCATTTCATCTGGTGTGAAAAGTTTTTCCTTATACGGAATACCAAGCTCCCTGCATATTTCAAAAACCGTGGCACGTGTAATTCCCGGAAGTATGCTTCCTTTTTCCGGTGTGTACAATACACCCTCTTTTTCATAGAAAACATTGGCACCCGAACTTTCGGCCACATACCCTTTTGCATCGAGTACAAGAGCTTCATCATACCCTGAATCTTTTGCATCCTGACAGGCAAGTATAGAGTTTACATAATGTCCGCTTACTTTTGCCTCAACGTGAAAAGCTCTTGGGTTTGGCCTTTGGTAAGGTGATGTTTTTATACGCATCTTGTTTGCCAGATAACCATTATTCCATTCCCAGGCTTCAATGGTAAGGTAACTTTTTTGTCCTTTGGAAAGTCCCATATTGGGAGAGCAGATAAGCAACGGACGTATATAAGCATCACTTAGCCCGTTTAGCTCTAACACTTTATAAGTGAGCTCCGTTAACTGTTCAGTAGTGTAATCAAAAGGCATGTGCATTACCTGTGCCGATTTTCGCAGGCGGTCATAATGCTCTTTAACTTTAAAAATTTGGATACCGTTTTCGGTTTTGTACGATTTAATACCCTCAAAAACAGCATATCCATAGTGTAAGGACTGTCCGTACAAATCGATTCTTGCTTCCGTAGCTTTCACGAAGTTTCCGTTAAAGTAAATAACTGTGTTATTGTCGTAGTACATATTATGGTTTTAAAATGAGCAAAAAAAAGCCCTTCTCATTTTGTGAGAAGGGCTGAAAGGTTTATTGTACAGGTTATGCCTTCCTTCTCACAAGCGTAAGGGAATAATGATAATAATAATGATAATGACTACTATGTACTGCATAACCTAAAAAACAAAAGCCGCTCCTTTTTCAGGAACGGCTTCATAGTTTAACTTTATATTTTACTACAATACCATTCCTGCACTATTGTGAATGACAATAATGCTAATAATTGAAATGATAATGTTGTTTTGTGTTTTCATCACTTTTTTTGTTAAAACAAATATAGTATTTTTAATAACATACAATACTACTAATTACAATTTCACATTTTTTAATATTTTAGTTAAATATTTTTATCGGAAGCAAAGAAGGCTGGATTTGAATTTGTAAAAGATATGTACAGGATTTTGAGCGTTAGCAAGAGAGGCTATTATATATAGATGTACACTAAGCTCTACCTATGCTAGAAGTTTAGCAAAAATATTCTATTAAGTTATAAAGGCCTTAAATGGAATTCATACAAGAAATTGCATACTCCTATGGAATAAAAAAATCACAACCAACACGATATCGCTATCTTAATTGATACAGTTATTTACAAAATTCATCTTATTTTTGAAGTATCAAAGAGTCTTATCACAATATTAGCTTTACCCCTACATTAGGTGTAAATCCGATAGAGTAAATATTTACACTTTCTATATTATTATTTTGTTTGTTTATCCTATAATACCTGTTTAAGATATTTTGCCTGTTAAATAAATTGGTAATTGCACCGTTTAGAGAAAGATCAGATTTACCTATTTTCCAGTTTTTAGAGAATGATAAATTAACCTGAAAATAATCATTAAGCTCGGTACTGTTTGGTTGTTTATATTCTATAAACGAATTAGCAGGATTTTCAGTATCTATACTATAACCATCTGGCTCCGTTACTACCTTACCTGTATGCCATTTACAGCCTAGGCCAATTTTATAGTTGCTCCATTCATACACTGTAGCAGCAGATATAGCATTACTGATAGAATAGTTATTTCTGAACTGAGGAGGTATATATCCTATAAAATTATATTCATTATTGTTGTAAGTATAAGAAAGCCAGTTATAAAAACGCCAAATCTTTTTTTGAAATAAAAGTTCTCCCCCAAAAACAGTATAGCTCCCTGTAGTATCTAAGAACTCAAACTGGTTTTGAAATCCCTGACTATTACTACTGATACCTTCTGTCTTTTTATAAAAAGGCTCTAAAGTTATAAGTAAATCTTTATAATTATATGTTAGTGCAACAGAACTCTGCCAACTTATTTGCAATGGAGTGTCTGCATTATTTGCCAACACCCAACGACGCTTTTCTATACCTAAAAAGTCCTGTTGTAGATCTATTATTTGTGACATTGACTGGCTCTTGCGCTCGCCAAGTACTTCAATCCTGAACTTTTCATTAAGTAATTTCCCAAAAGACAATCTTGGCTCAATAATTATTTTTCCTGTTTTGGAATAGCTGTTAACCCTTACACCGAGTTTTGTATAAATATCACTATCCTTACTTTTAAGTTGTACCTCTGCAATACCACTATTAGTAACATTAACCTCTTTGCTTCTTTTTGAAAACTCGGGATCATTTATCCTGTCAAGATTTAGTATACTGGTTTCGTTTAGCTCATAACCTATTGCTACACCTAATTGTCGTGAACCCGAAAATGTATAGCCCACGCTAAGGTCTTTTGTAAAAATCCTGTTTTGCTGAAAAGTTTCCTGATAATTTTCTATAGCTTCATTTTCGGCCTCAACATCATACCATGAAAAATTTCCTTTTACAAAACTCTTATGTTTTAAACTCCAATCAGAATTAAAAGCAATAGAAGCTCCGAAGTTTTGTTGTATTAAATGTACTTCCCTTTCTGCTATAGCTGTTTTCTGATTGATTTCTAAAAAATTATGAATCCCTATTCCATTAACTGTTAGTGTATGAAGACTATCTATTTGTCTGTTGTATTGCAACGAAAAGTCATAAAAATAAAAATTATCATCGCTTTTAACCGGTAGGTCAGAGTTTTGTGCTACGTCTGTAACTGTTGTATTTTGAAATACTCTTTCCCTGTAACTTTTATAAGTAGGTGTCTCTAAAACATCAGTATATGATCTTCTTCCTGAAACCTGTATATCACTTTTTGTATCAATATTCACTTTTGTAAAAAATGAAGCACTTATCATATCGGCATTAAACGCAGTATAAAAACCTGAAACAAAAGGTGTGGACGAAGTTATATCAACCGTTGAGGAAACACTTTCACCATAAAAAGCTGAAGTACCATTTTTATATATGGTTATACTTGTTGACGGTAAAGCATTAAAAGGAGATATGAGACCGAAAAAATGTCCTGTCTGGTATATTCTTATACCATTCCATAAAAAAAGATTTTGATCATGTGTCCCTCCTCTAACGCTTATGTTAGAAACTGTTTCATCAATACTGGCTATTCCCGGTATTTGTAACATAGTTTGAAGCACATCGGGCTCGGTAAGGCCTGGTAACAAACCGAATTTACGGGGTTTTACAACAAGCTCTCCAAATTCTTGTTTAGTAATACCCAGTGTAAGATATCTCTCTGCAATAACCTCATCGAGTTGTAAGATAACCGGGGTTAAAAATATTTTCGGACAATCGGAAACATAAAGATCTTGCGGATTAATTATTTTAGGCTCATATCCCAAATGGTTAATACTTATTAAATTAGGAGTAAGTTCCGGAATAGAAAAAAAGCCATTTATCCCTGAGGCTAAAGAAGTTGTACTTCCTTCTATACTTATTTGAGCATTTTCAATTCCCTGCCCTGTTTCTCTATCCAATAAATAACCACATAAAGGTTTGTCCATCCCAACATCATTAAAAACAGAATAATATTTATCGTTTATTGCTTCTATTCTGAGTCGGGTATTTTTTTCAATATATTTTAATTTTTCATTTAAAGATAATTTATTCTCTGGCGGAATAATTGTATATACTATAAGCTCCTCATCTATCTTGTTAAAATTGATATTATATTCTCTAGCTATAGCATCCAGTATTTCACTAAGCGGTTTCTTCCTGTCATCCTGTGCTAGACATAGGATAGGAAAAAGAAAAAGAATGAAAAACAGAAACCGATTATTAAACAAAATTTATGGCTTTAAGATAATAACATTGTCTTTTTTCTCTGCTTTAAGGTGATAATTAAGTTCTAATATCTTAATAACAGTCTCAATATCATCTCCCGGTAAAGTACCCGAAAATAACTGAGATGAATTTGCTTTGTTCTCTATGGATATATTGTAATGCCTTTCTATTTCGGCAATAACTGCTCCTAAGCTCTCCTTATTAAAGATAAGCTCATCATGTAGCCATGCCGGATCTGTTTTTTCCATACGAAGTACTCCGCTATAAACATCATCTTCATAATAAAGTCCCTGAGAAGGTTTTAAAACTACCTCTTTCCCGTCTTTAATAACCTTTACACTCCCTTCAAAACAAGTAACTTCAAGCCTGTTCGCTCTTGCCTTAACATTAAATTGTGTACCAAGTACCTGTACTGTACCTAATGAGGTAATTACAGAAAACTTTTCTCCTTTAGCTACCTTAAAATAGGCTTCACCATTTAGTTCAACTTTTCTGTTATTATCCCATGACCATTTATTATAGCTCAAGGCTGAACCTGAATTTAAAATAACCTCAGAAGCATCCGGTAAGTTTAAAGCAAAGGTTTGACCGCTAAAGGCTTCTTCATGTGTATCCTGAACAGTGAATACAAAACCTATTCCTAACATAATTAATATAACTGCAGCAGCAGTAAACCAGTATCTTCTATATAATGGTATTGTTTTAGTTATTGTTTTTGGCTGGCTTAAAACCTCAGTCAGTATTCCTTCTTCATTAAAATAAGGAGACTGCAGGCTGTCAAGATTTTCTTTGATGCGAAGCAGCGTAATATAGTTGGGTAACTTTTTAAGTTCTTCCAGTTCCTCTGTATTAAGTTCGCCTGACAGCCATTTTGCCAATCGGGTATCTTCTTTCATAAAATATGCTTTATATAAATTGAGACAAAAGTGATTATAAAAACCCTACCTGAAATTTTCTATTTTTTCACTTAGTGACACTAAGGCACCGTGTATTCTTTTTTCTACAGCCTTAACACTAATTTCAAGCATCTCAGCTATCTCTCTGTATTTTTTACCTTCTACCCTGTGTAACAGTAGTGCTGTTCGTTGTGCTTCAGTAAGTTCAGAAAGTGCCTTTTCAAATTTTTTCCTGAATTCTTCCTCCTCCATTATATAGTCCGGTGACTGATAATCTGTTTCTTTAGCAGGGTTATTTTTAGTATAAGTCATTATCACTTTCTTATTTGCCGTATGATTTAGCGCACTGTTCTTTGCTACCGTGTAAATAAATGATTTTGGATGACGGACATCTGCGCAGTTTTGCCATAGTTTTATAAAGGCCTCCTGAGTAATATCATCAGCCAAATCTTCGTCTCCAAACTTATAATATAAAAAGTTTCTTAAGGATCGGGCATGGGTTTTGAAAAAACCTGTAAAAAAAATTTTATCGCAAATACCTTGTTTTTCAGGCTCTTTCATAAAAAAATAAAATTAATTTTGGGGTGAAATTAATAAAATTTGTCATTGATGGTAGGGTGAAGTTAAAAAATTTTGTCTTATCTATGAAAACACTCAAAAACATGAAGAATTTATTGATTGTTGTGATATTAAGTTTAATAAGCTTTAGTTGCGAGAAGGAAGAGTTGACCGTTTCAACTCCTCCCGAAGACAATCTTGTAACTAATTTGACCTTAAGAAATAAATTATCACGAATAACACAATATGAAACATCTGTAGATAATATTATAGATAATACTAACTGCTTTGCTGTAAATTTCCCTTACACCATAACAGTAAATAATCAAACTTTAACGCTTCAGGATGAAAGCGATTATCAAACAGTTAAAAACATTATTGATGAAGATGATAGTGACAGTGATATTGTAAGCTTTAGTTTTCCAATTACAGTTACTTATTATGATTATTCGGTACAAACCTTTGCTAATATTCAGGAATTAAACACAGCTATTGCAGGTTGTGTTTCTTCTCAGGAATTGGCGTGTATGCAGTTTAATTATCCTTTAGGAATAAAAACTTATGACAGTCAAAATCTTTTGGGCGAAACATTCAGCATAGCAAGCAAAAAGGGTTTATTTGAACTATTAAAGGAGTTAGATAACTATGATGCCGTAACCTTTAATTATCCTTTATTATTTACAACTCCTAACAACGCTACTGTTACCCTTACTAATAATCAGGAACTTGATACTACCATTAATAATTTCATCTCAGACTGTAATACAGTTGTCGATCCAGACCCTGATTTTAATGATATTATAACACAGGGAAGCTGGTATGTATCTTATTTCTTTAGGGATACAGATCAAACAGATGATTATGAAATATATGATTTTGTTTTTGATGGTGGCGGAACAGTGTCCGTTACTGGTGAATCCTCTCCTATCGGCGGGACATGGGTTAGCTTTAACGACGATTCAGAATTAAAAGTAATATTTGTCTTCAGCAGCTCTAATCTTGAAGAGTTACAGGAAGACTGGACAATAACCGAAGTCACCCAAAATGTCGTGAAAATGGAACATATAAGCGGTGGCGGAGATGATATAAGAAAACTGCACTTTACGAAGAACTAATCTAAAAAGACATATTACAAAAACACTATGCAATACAGTAAAGTATTGTACAGGGGGCTTTCATGCCTAATTTAAATCAAATTATTATTAACTAAATATTTTTTATCATGAAAAAGTTATCATTTTATTTACTAACGGCAGGATTTTTATTATCGTTAAATTCCTGTACATCAGACGATAGTCCGTCAACAGTTTCAGCAAATCCTCAACCGGTTATTAATACAGCTACTTCCGGAGAATGGGTAGTAACCTATTACTTTGACGATACCGATGAAACCGCTCATTTTAATGGTTACACTTTTACTTTTAGTGCAAATAATGTTATAACGGCCACTAATGGAACCAACACTTATACAGGATCCTGGTCGGTTACCAACGACCATTCAGGTAGCGATGATGACAGCGGGCACCATGACGACAGCAATGATCTTGATTTTAATATCAGTTTCTCTTCACCTGCAAATTTTGCTGAGTTAACAGACGACTGGGATATTATTTCTTATTCTGCAAATAAAATTCAGCTTATAGATGTAAGTGGCGGTAATGGTGGGACTGACTACCTTACTTTCGAAAAAAATTAATCATCAAACGAACAGTTATTAAAAATCAATCAAAAAGAATCAATGAAAAACGCTCTAAAACTGCTTTTTTTAGCAATATTTTTAATACATGTAAAACTTACAGCACAAAATACAATGGAGCCCGCCTGGAATTATATGGCTGATGAAACAAACGGTGATTATGCCATAGACTTTTGGGTAAACCCATTAGGAGATAGTTATACTTTAGGAAATATTGGGCAGGTAGCAGGTAGTAGCCATCCTAATGCCGTTATGTTTGTTAAAACTGATAATACAGGAGAAGAAGTATGGCGAAACATATTATATCCGGTAACAACAGACTGGCAACTGTTTGCAAGAAGTGTTGTAGGTGATGAGGACGGAAACGTTTTTGTGGTTTATAATGAAAGTTATAAATACACAGAAATGACCAATAACAGAATTGTTGTAGCTAAATTCTCTCCGGATGGAACCCAATTATGGTCTCAATACTATACAGAGCAACAAAATGGCCCGATTGAAGAAATAAATCATCGCTCAGCTATTTATAAAAACGGAATTCTGTATTTTACAGGTATATCAACCGATGTTGAGCCATCTGCAAACTTAGACGGACTTATTGTAAAAATAAATGGTAACAGTGGTGAATTAATATCTAAGTTGGTTTTTAACAGTCAGTATAACAGTGATGATGTTTTCAGGCAAATTAAAGTGGCTGATAACGGAGAAGTATGGGCTATAGGCCGCAGTCGTGGCTACATGATGGAAGGAGGTATCTATTCCGATTACGATGCCAATATTGTAAAGTATGATGCAGAAGGTATATTAGTATGGGAACATAGGTTAAACGGGACTTCAAATAATGTTGACCACGGTATTAATGTTGATATTGATTCGGAAGGAAACTCTTATATTTCCTCACAGTTAAGAGTTTTAGGTATAAATCAGCGTAGGGTTTATATACAAAAACTAACTCATGAAGGTAATGTTGCCTGGACTTATCAATACCAGGGATCAAGCTCAGGATATAATTGGGATCAGCCAATAAAAATACTACCTAATAATCGTATTGCTTTTGCAACTTCTAATGAAAACGGAATTGTACTTCAATGCCTCTCTGCCAATAACGGAACTTTATTATGGCAGGCAAATTATAACCGTAACGATATGGGGTCGGCCAATCATCAGGAAGACATGATTGTTGATAATGACAGTAATATTTATATAACAGGAGTGAGTAGAGATAATACTCCAATGGGAGCTGGCTATGATATGGTTACACTTAAATATTCTGACAATGGTGAGCTTCTTAGTTTGTATAATTTCAATTATGGTGATTATTCCACTACAGGAGATATGGGGATCAAATTACTTACTGACTCCCCGGGTAACCTATATGTATTAGGAAACTCAAGCTATGGAACTAATTATAATGATGACTTTGTAATACTTAAGTTTGGAGATGCCTCACTGGAAATCCCCGAAACAGTACAGCTAAAATTTGCTGTTTACCCTAACCCGTCAGATTATTATATAAATGTATCAGGAAGCAATTATATTGATAGTATATCGCTTGTAGATATTAATGGACGTATTGTTAAATATATTAAACCAGATAGCAATAGCACCATTATTGACATCAGTAACTTATCACCTGCAATGTATTTTATAAAAATAGAAAGTGAAGGTTTAACAACAAGCTATAAAATAATAAAGAAACAGTAGCTCTTAAACAAGACCATACAAACAAAACCAGTTAAATTGTTATAAAGAACAATTTAACTGGTTTTTTATTTTCAGCTGCTTTTACTAAGTTTTTTAGTTTTTTCTCAAAAAGCTTCACCTATCATTGGGAAACATTTAGCATAACTTAAAGATAGTATTAAGGATACTCTGTATCAGCATTTTGTAATTTGCTGTACTAAAAAATATGATACTATGAATACTGTTACCCAAGCGCTTTTTGCAGCTGCCAGAAAGGGAAATCTTCCTGTACTACAGGAAATTTTTACTCATAATGTGAATTTGAACACCAGGGATGACCGTGGTTTCACACCACTCATTATTGCCGCTTATAATAACCAACCTGAAGCTGTAGCCCTTCTCCTGAAAGATGGTGCTGACCCTGACACAACCGATGATGGAGGAAATACAGCATTAATGGGAGCCTGCTTTAAAGGGTATTTAGAAGTAGCTAAAATACTAATAGCTAATGGAGCTAACCTGGATGCACAACACGGTAATGGTGGAACAGCTTTAATGTTTGCCGTTATGTTTGGCCGTAACATTATAGCAGATTTACTCTTAGAACAGGGAGCAGACTATACTCTTAAGGATATACGTGGACTTACCGCTCTTGATTTGGCCCTGCAGCAAGGTAATCACAGTGTGGCAGAAAAATTATTGGCCATTGCCAAACAATCCGAAATTTTAAAATAAACTAAAGAAATAAATAACCAACTATGAAAAAAGATAATACTAAAAATTCAAAAACTAACCCTGAAAAGGATGCCAAATCACAAGATCTTGAACGCAACAGAGAATATAGCGAAGGACAGTTTATTACTACTGATCAGGGTGTTAAGATAAATAATGATCATAATACCGTTAAGGCAGGAGAAAGAGGGCCTTCCCTGCTAGAAGATTTTATAATGCGTGAAAAAATCACTCATTTCGATCATGAACGCATACCAGAACGTATTGTACATGCTCGCGGTTCAGGGGCTCATGGCTACTTTGAGGCTTACGGAAATGTAAGCGAATATACTAAAGCTGCCTTTCTTAATACGACTGAAAAGACTCCTGTTTTTGTGCGCTTTTCTACTGTAGCGGGTTTTAGGGGCTCAACCGATCTTGCCCGTGATGTTCGGGGTTTTGCAATTAAATTCTACACTCAGGAAGGTAATTTTGATATGGTAGGTAACAATATGCCTGTATTCTTTATTCAGGATGCTATGAAATTCCCCGATCTTATTCATGCTGTAAAACCTGAACCTCATAATGAGATACCGCAGGCACAATCTGCCCATGATACCTTTTGGGACTTTATATCACTGATGCCAGAATCCATGCACATGATTATGTGGGCTATGAGCGATCGTGCCATACCCCGCAGCTTAAGAATGATGGAAGGCTTTGGTATACATACATTCCGATTTATAAACAAAGAAGGAAAATCCACTTTTGTAAAATTTCATCTGAAACCAAAGTTGGGCACCCACGCGGTAGTTTGGGATGAAGCCCTTAAAATATCAGGTAATGACCCTGATTTTCACAGACGCGACCTATATGAAAATATAGAAATGGGTAATTTCCCTGAGTGGGAATTTGGTGTACAACTAGTACCGGAAGAGGATGAGTATAAATTTAATTTTGACCTGCTTGATCCCACAAAGATTATTCCTGAAGAAATGGTACCCGTAACACCTATAGGCAGGATGGTACTTAACCGAAATCCTGATAACTTCTTCGCCGAAACCGAACAGGTCGCTTTTCACCCCGGCCATGTGGTACCCGGAATTGATTTTACAAATGATCCCTTATTACAGGGCAGACTCTTTTCGTATACCGACACACAGTTGTCAAGACTAGGTAGTCCTAACTTTCATGAATTACCTATAAACCGCCCCATTGCACCTATGCATAATAATCAGCGTGACGGACATATGCGTCAGGAAATAAATGTTGGCAAAACTCATTATAGTCCTAATTCCTTAAATGATAACTACCCTATACAGGCTAAAGAATCAGAAGGAGGGTTTGTAAGTTATTATGAGCGTATTGAGGCACATAAAGTGCGTGAAAGAAGTGAAAGTTTTTCCGATCATTTTAGTCAGGCTGCACTTTTCTTTAATAGCCAGACACCAGTGGAGCAAAACCATATCATCAATGCCCTGCGTTTTGAGCTGAGCAAAGTAGAAACGGTTGCCGTACGCGAACGTATGGTTGGGTTATTAAGCCAGGTTGATAAGACTTTGGCAAAAAAAGTAGCAGACGGATTAGGACTAACTGTTCCTGCTAACCCTGAAAAACCAATGAATAAAGGTGTTGGTGCGGATGCCGACCAAAAAAAGCATGAGCCGAAACCTCTGGATAAAAGTTATGAACCCAGTGATGCACTAAGCATGATAAAAAATCCTACTGTTACCAACACAATTGAGACCAGACAGGTAGCCTTTTTATGCGGAGATGGTGTAAACGAGAAATCGCTTACAGCACTAAAAAAAGCACTGGAATCAAAAGGTGCCTCGGCAAAAATAGTGGCGCCTAATGCCGGGAATGTCAAAACAGATACCGGAAAAGAAATTAAGGCCGATTTTGCTTTCTTCTCTTCCTCTTCGGTGTTGTTTGATGCTGTATATGTTCCCTCTTCAAAAAACAATACTGCATTAGCAGAAAATAACAATATAATAGAGTTTATAAATAATGCCTACAGGCACTGTAAGGTTATAGGTTTTGATAGCGATTTGGAAAGCCTTATTAAAAAGACCGCTATCAATACAAAACGGGATATGAAAAGTAATGATATACCCGGAGTACTAATCAATAACAATACATCAAAACAATTTACAGATGAGTTTATAACTCTTTTAGGGCAACACCGTGTCTGGGAACGTGAGGCACACATAACCGAATAAAATTAACGCTAAAGCCGGAAAACAGAATTTCTTCCTCACAATAAATAGCAGGAACAAAATATCACAAGGCAACACAAAAAAACCAGTTAAATTGTTATACAAAAGCAATTAGCTGGTTTTTCATTTTTAGCCACTTATCTTTATTTGGTCACATTAGGTACTATATAATTCAAAAGTTAAGTTATCTGTGTTCGTTGTCGGTTATTCCTTTGTAGTTAATTTAATCCTTAAATACAAATTAAAGGTAGTATTCTTATAGGATTTATTGTAACTTGTAGTATTCTGTCTAAATAATTTTAGGAATTAAACAGATTTTTTAAGCTTATGAAGATCAAAAATCAATTTCGTATCCTCTATAAAAGGATAGTTGGTAGTATTGCTTTTTTACCTGGCGTAATTGCTCTGTGTTTTTTAATACTGTCAATTATAATGCTTGAAATCGATTTCTCTTCCATAGGTACAAACCTAAAGACAAATACAGATTGGTTACGCTTAAAAGATGCCAGTACGGCACGGTCAATAATTTCAACAATAGCTGCTGCACTTCTTTCCCTTACAGTATTTAGCTTTTCTATGGTTATGATAGTACTTAATCAGGCCGCATCGCAAATGAGTAATAGGGTATTAACCAGTATGATTCAAAACCGTTTTCAGCAAATTGTTCTTGGATGTTACATCGGCACCATTGTATATGCACTCTCCCTTTTAAGCACCATACGCGACACAAGCAACAACACTTCCATTCCATCACTAAGTATATATCTACTTATTATTCTTACAGTAATAGCTATTTTCATGTTTATTTACTTTTTAGACTATGTCACAAAAACTGTAAAATATGAGACAGTTATTGATAGAGTAGAAAAAAAAACACTTACCACTATATACGAGACATTTGAAACAGAAGAAGCAGAATATAATAGACCAAACTCCGAAGGTATTCCAATAACTGTTCCTGATTCGGGTTATTTTCAGGGATTCAACAAAGACAGCCTTCTTAAAACAGCTACCGAGAACGATCTGGTAGTACACTTCCGCTATAAACGGAGTACTTTTGTGTTAAGGGATACTATATTATTAGAGGTCTTCACCAAAAACCCCATGACTAAGGAAACGATCAGTAAGGTGATAAACGCTGTTGATTTATATAACGGACAACCTATAGAGCAAAACGCAGACTATGGCTGTTTACAACTTACAGAGATAGCTATTAAAGCATTGAGTCCCGGCATAAATGACCCTGCAACAGCTGTTTTGAGTCTCAATTCCCTAACAAATGTTTTAGCAAACCGTTTGTATTGTAAGCAACCTGAAATATATAAAGATAATCACAACACCCTCCGTATATATTGCCCTTCTTCCGATTTTAAAGAAATTTTTCAGGAATGCATCCTACCGATATGGAAGTATGGTCAGAATGATCAATTTATACAGGAAGCAATGCATAAGGTTATAACGATGCTTAAAGAAAGTGATACAAAAAATGTATACCATAACCTTTTTGATCAATTTCTACTTAAAATAAAGGAAAAAATTGCGGAAGAATCTACTTTAAATTACCCATTAATACTTAAACAGAAATAAAAACTATATAAAAAAGGGAGCCTAAGCTCCCTTTTTTCCAAAACAATTAACCAAGATGCCTAATTAATTTAAGGCTGTTCCTTCTCTTATTTCTTCACTGGCCAGTTTAACCAGTTTATCATCTGTACTAAGGCTATCACTGTAAATCTCAACTTTATCACCTTCTGTCCTACCCTTTTTTACAGCAACTCTATGTGCTTTTCCGTTAACCGACTTTACCACAAAAGTACCTTCGCTATAGGTTACCACAGCAGACTTAGAAACCACAAACGTACTGTTTGTAGATTTTAATGGTAATGTAACCTCAGCAACCATACCCGGCATTAATAATGTATTGTTCTCAATGTCCATCTCTACCTTTTCAGAACGTAACCTTGCATCAAGCGCTCCTGACATTCTTGCAATCTTTGCCTTAAAGGTTTGATTAGGCAGCGACCTGACTGTAAAGCTTATACTATCGCCGTGCTTAAGGTAGGCTGCATAAGTCTCAGGGACAGATACCGAAAGACGTAGTTTTTTATCATCCTGAACAGTTAGTAATGGTAGTTCCGATCCTTTACCGGCCGGACCTACATAGGCGCCCGTATTAATGTTACGAGCGGTCACCACACCATCAAAAGGAGCTCTTATTTGTAAATAGCTTTGTATTATCTGTACTTCTTTATATGCCGCTTTTGCTGCCTGAAGTTTGGCATAGTCAGAGTTTTTACGTGACAGAGCTACTTCAAGGTCATTTTTAGAAATAGTACCTTCTACTTTGCTGGTCTCTAAAAAACGATTATAAGTACTATTACTTGCCGTATATACTGCTTCCTGACTGTGTAGTTGTGATTCTGCTGCTGCAAGTTGCGAGCTTATCTCAGGTGCCTCCAGCAATATAAGAAGCTGTCCTTTTTTCACTTTGCTGCCTATATCTACTTTAAGCTCTTTTACATAACTGCTTACTTTAGCATAAAGGTCTACATACTGGAAACCCGTTAGCTCTGCCGGAATGGAAACACTGGAAGAAAGTATTTCCTTCTGTAGGCTGAATGTTTCTAAAACCGGAGCTTTGGCTTCAGTAGTTGCTTCCTTATCTGTTTTTCCGCAGCCTGCCATCAATAATAGCAAACCCGTTAATAGTATGATGTTTTTTACTGAATATCTTTTCATATTATCTTTCTGATGGTGATACATAAAACTTACTTTCTTCATCCTCCGGATCTAATGATACCGATTGAGTACTTGCTTTACCTTGTGCCCAGGCAAATATCAACGGAAGGATTACTAATACCGTAAATGTAGAGAACATTAGTCCGCCAATTACGGCCCTGCCCAATGGTGAAACCTGCTCACCACTTTCTCCGTGTCCTATGGCCATTGGTAACATACCGGCTATCATAGCCACACTGGTCATAATAATAGGCCTTAAACGTATGGATGCTGCCTCTCTTGCTGCCTGTAGTGCATTACCACTTACCTTACGCAGCTGTTCGGCATTAGTTACCAGGAGTACTGCATTGGCAATAGACACACCTACCGACATAATTATACCCATGTATGATTGAAGATTAAGAGTAGATCCTGTTGCCAATAGCAGTAATAATGCTCCCAGCACTACCGCAGGTACTGTTGTAAGTATTACAAGCGAAACTTTAAATGACTGGAAGTTTGCCGAAAGCATAAGAAAGATAACCACAATGGCTACCAATAATCCTACCCTAAGGCTATCCATGGTTTCACTTAATACTTTACTAAGTCCTATCGGTTCTATAAAGAGTCCTCTTGGCAATTCGCCCAGAGAAGCGATAATATTGTTCACTTCATTAGATGCCGTACCTAAATTGGTATGGTCTATATTGGCAGTAATAGAGATGTAAGGCATAGCCCCCACGTTATCGTTCTCTCCATGTGTTTCACTTTCGGTAATGGTAGCCACATCACTAAGTACCGGCCTTGCCGAATTTCGCAACACTGGAATTTCCGATATATCCTGCTTTGTGTTCATCTTATCTAACGGAACCTGTACCTGCACACTGTATGCAAGCCCTGCTTTTTCATCAATCCAGGTATTCTTTTCGGTATAACGTGATGAAGATGTAGAGGCTATAAGAGAACGTGAAATATCGGTCATATCTACCCCAAGCTGTGCCGCCTTAACTCTGTCTATATTAATATCCAGTGCCGGATAGTGTATCGACTGTGCTATCTGTACATCCCTGAAATAGTCCACATCACGCATTTTTGTCATTATCTTTTCAGCATACTCTTCATTGCGTTTTTTGTCTTTACCTGCGAGTCTTATTTCTATTGGCGTAGGCGATCCCTGACTCAATACCTTATCGGTAAGTTCTATAGGCTCAAAAGAGACTTTCATATCGGGTACCGCTTTTTTAATTCTTGCCCTTAGTTCATCCTTAAAGTCATCCATATCGGCATGATAATCTTTAAGTGATACCTGTAGTACCGCCTCGTGTGGCCCCGCCATAAAAAGATAGATAGGGTTTACCGAGAATAAGGAAGGGTGTGTACCCACATACATAGATGAGATACCTATATGCTCCTCTCCTACCATATTTTCAACCTCATGTAATACCGTAACGGCTTTTTCTTCGGTACGTTCTAAACGGGTACCATCCGGAGCGCGAAGCCTTAACTGGAACTGTGTTGAGTTTACTTTAGGAAAAACATCCTGTCCTATCAGGCCTAATACCATAATTGCTACAGCCGTTACCCCTACCAGATAGCCGATTCCGATAACTTTTCTTTTAGGCATAAGCCTGTCAATAAGCCTCATAAAGCCCATCCTGAACTTTTCAAAACGGCTTATTTTTCCGTTATTATCATAATCTTCACGTTCAGAGTAAGCCTGTTTTTCGGCAGCCGCTTCCTTCTCATTATGCGAATGTGCATGGTCATGTTTTGCATGTCCTCCCTCTTTCATTAACCAGTTTGCCATAACAGGAACAAAGGTTTGTGATAAAAGGAACGAAGTAATCATGGAGAACCCAATTGCAAGTGCCAATGGTAAGAATAAAGCTCCCGGTATACCCATCATGGTAAATGCAGGAGCAAATACCGATAGTATACAAAGTAATATCAATAACTTTGGCAGGGCTATTTCTTTACACGCATCCCAAATAGCAAGGGCTTTTGGTTTACCCATATCGAGATGCTGGTGAATATTCTCTATGGTTACGGTACTCTCATCTACCAGAATACCTATGGCAAGTGCCAGTCCGCTAAGGGACATAAGATTAATGGTTTGCCCAAACAATTTCAGGAAGAATACACCCGATATAACCGATATTGGTATGGTTAAAATTACAATAAGTGCCCCACGCCTGTCACCAAGGAAGAGTATAACCATCAATCCGGTAAGTACTGCACCTATAACCCCTTCTGTAATAAGGCTCTTAACGGAGTTGATAACATATACCGACTGGTCAAACTCATAACTAACCTTTACATCTTCCGGTAGTGTACTTTGTATTTTAGGTAAAGCTTTTTTAAGATTTTTAACCACCTCCCATGTAGAGGCATCACCGGCTTTAGCAATATTTATGTAAACCGATCTTTTACCGTTTACCAGTGCATAACCTGTAGTAACATCGGCACCGTCTTTTACGGTAGCCACATCTCCAAGATACAGGTTTTGAACTGCACCTTTAAACAAAGGTATTTTTTCAAAATCCTTAATTTCTTTTATAGTATTGTTGGTTGGGGTCAGATAATTTATATCGCCTACCCTTACATTACCCGGAGGCGCCGTTTGGTTGTTAAGCCTTATGGCTTCCACAATCTGGTCGGGCGTTAGGTTGTGAGCTCGAAGCTGTGCCGGATCAACATTGATTTCTATAGTTCTTGGGCTACCTCCAAAGGGTGCCGGAGATAATAGTCCCGGAATGGAGGTAAACGACGAACGTACATATACGTTTGCCAAATCCTGAAGTTCATTATTGCTACGTTCCTTACTACTCAAAACCAACTGCCCTATAGGAAGTGTAGACGAGTCGAAACGGATAACAAACGGCGGTTGAGATCCCGGAGGGAAAATAGCCTGTATCCTGTTTGCCAATGCACTCAATTCGGCCGCAGCCTGTGCCATATTAGTATCTTCATAATAGCTTACTTTCATTAATGTAAGCCCCTGAAGGTTTTTGGTCTCAATGGATTTTACGCCATTGGCAAACAACATTATGTTTATATAGTTTTTTGCAAAGTAAGATTCCATCTGGTCTGGTGTATAACCTGCAAACGGGTGTGCCAGGTAAAGTACCGGCATATTCATTTTTGGCAGGATATCCACCTTAACCGTCCTCACTGCCCCAATACCGAAAAAGAACAATCCGGCAACGAGTACGAGTATGGATATGGGTTTGCGAAGTGCAAATCGGATTAAATTCATTATCTGATGCTGTTAGAATTCGTTAATAAAAAGGTTAAAGTCTCCCGTAGCAGCTGCTTTCATCAGCAGGGCCTGCCATACATTCGTGTAAATAACATCCCTGTCGGTCTCAGCCCTGTTTAGCGTATATAATGCCTGAGTAACATCTACAAGATTAGTAAGACCGTTGTTGTACAGTGCTGTACGTTGTTTATAAGCCTGTTGGGCCGCATCCACCTGATGCGGAGCCTCATTATAATTCTGTAAGGCATAATCCATACGTGTATTGGCAGCATCAATCTGGGTTTTAAGTTCATTGCTTATGGCATTATATTCTTCCTGCAAGCCCTGAGCAATCAGCTTTTGGGCAGCTACTTTTTTAGAAGAACGGGCTATAGTGGTGATATTCCATGTAACCCCAACTCCAAGCAGATAGTTACTCCTAACCGGATCTACTCCGTCAAAATAATTACGCGTATAAGAGTTTTGGTTTGTGGCATAGTCAGCATTAAAGCCCGAACCTCGTGACTGAAAAACACCAAATAATGAAAAAGTAGGATAGTATTCTTTTTTATATAAACTCAGCTGACTTTTGCTTATCTCAATCCTGCTCCTGTAAAATTTCAGTATTGGGTTAAGGCTGTCGTTTTGTACCTCTGCAGTTAAAACAGCTGCCGGTACTTTAGTAACAAAAGAAGTATCAATATCAAAATCCCTTGCTTCGATACCCATATAATTTGCCAGCTCATTGTTTTGAATCTTAAGTTGTTGCTTAATCTGGTTTAAGGCAATTTTTGCCCTTGAAACCTCGGCTGCCGCAAGGGTTGAATCTACACCGGGCAAAAGTCCGTTTTTAACACGCACCGCAGCATTATGATGTACAACCTCGGCACGCTCAAGGTTTTTTTGCTGCGAAATCATAAGCCTGTGGCTTGCCAGTAGGTTTAGGTAAGCAGCGGCTATTTTAACCTTATGCTTAAACTTTTCCTGTTCATAGTCCTGCTGGTATCGTTCAGCATCAGCCTTGGCAATTTTGATGCGTTGTTTTGCCCTTCCGAAAGTGAAAAAGTCCCAATTAACATTCACAAGGTACAACGCGCCAAAAGCAGCATTCCAGTTCTGTTCGGCAAGCGGAAGCCCCGATGAGGCGACCCCAAGCCCTCCAAAACCATATAAAGGACCATTTTGACCGTTTACCGTACCATAATCCTGCTGGGCAGCAAGGGTAAGATTGGGTAAATAATCTCTTTTGGCCTGCTTTACCGACTCCTGTGCGGCATCGCTGTAGTTTTGTTTGGCATGAATAATACCATAGTTAGACATCCCTGTCTCTATTGCATCCTTAAGTGTGAGGGTTTGCGAATTCCCCCATACGGAATAAAAAAGCAATAACAAGATAATTTTCCTGAAGTACATTTAGAATAATAGTTAGTAAGGATTATTAAAATGCATTTGATTAATGCAGCACAAATGTATGATGCCAATTTGGGCATTTGCCTTTTTAAATGACGAATTGAATTCGTCATGCGTTTAAGCATATATTAAAGTATAAGTGCTTACTTTGCAGTAAAATGTAGATTGATGAACAAGTATATAAAAAGCATTTTGGAGAAAAAATGGTGGCAGGAACTGTTTATTCTGGTTTTCTCCTTTGTGCTTTTTACCCTTAACGACTGGATATTAATTAAGTCATGGCGTGGTGTATGGTCGGGCTGTGCTTATTTTCTGTTATTATATTCTCACGCACAGTTAAACAGGTTTTTCCTGCTTCCTATACTTTTAAAAAAGCATAAGCCTTTGCTATACATACTTTCCAGTCTGGCATTGCTATCAGTATTCTCATTGTTTTTATATGAGGTTGCTACTTTATGGATTTATAAAAACTGTTTCCTGTATAAATCTTCCGAACAGAAAAGCTATATCTTTCAGGCAGCTACACTGGTAGCCACCTTAATTTGTATACTCTCGGTAACACTTATACTTAAATTTTACCGTGAAAGTAAGAAACTGGACAGCGAAAAACTGCTTTACAACAGGGCTCAGCTTAACTCACTTAAAGAGCAGCTTAACCCCCATTTCCTTTTCAATACTTTTAATACACTATATGGTATAAGCCTTCAGTATCCTGAACGTACACCAGACCTTATCATGCACGTTTCACAGCTAATGCGTTACCAGTTGGAAAGCCATGAAACACAATGTGTACCACTTGAAGATGAGATAAACTTTGTGAGCAGTTATGTAGAGCTTGAAAAAGAGCGTTTGGGTTATCGTTGCAACATTACGCTTAACACCTCCATCGATTTGGAGAACACGTATAAGATTCCGCCAATGTTACTTATATGCTTTATTGAGAATGCGTTTAAGCACGGAACCTGTACATCTGAAAACTGTTTTGTGGATATCGATATAAATGTAAATGACGACAGACTTGAGTTTATGGTTAAGAACTCTATTCCTAAAAAGAAAAAGAATATTGTTTCTACCAAAATAGGACTTAAAAATACTAAGGAACGTCTTAAACTGCTTTACGGTACTGACCATGACCTTACTATTGAAGAAAACCGTACTTATACGGTTACCCTTAAAGTAAAACTGAAAAGATTATGACAAAGGCCGTAAGATGTATAATTGTAGACGACGAGCCTGCTGCACATTATGTGCTTAGCAATTATATAAAACAAAATCCTTTGCTGGAACTGGTGTTTGAAGCTTATAATGGTGAAGACACACTGGAATACCTCAAAGAAAATGATGCCGATTTGATGTTTCTGGATATTGACATGCCCGATATCACCGGAATTGAACTCCTGCAAAAACTACAACATCCGCCAAAAACAATACTTACCACCGCTTACAGCGAATTTGCGCTTGAAAGTTATGAATACGGCGTTTTAGATTACCTGCTAAAACCTGTATACTATCCGCGTTTTGTAAAAGCCGTAAACCGCTTTTTTGAAACAGGAGAATCACAACAAAAACAAACTACCGAGGTGTTACAGGATAACATAAGCGTTAAGGTAGACAGTGATACTATAGACATACCTATTGACACCATTCTATATACACAAAGCTATGGCAACTATGTAAAAATAGTAACCCAAAAGAGAAACTATATAGCCACCATAACTACTGCTGATCTGGAAAAAAACTTGCCTTCGGAGTTATTTATCAGAGCCCATAAATCATATATAATCGCTATTAAAAAAGTGGATGAGATGAATAAGGATTATGTAGTTATAAAACAGACCCTTATTCCTATTGGAATAACATATAAAAGGGAATTAACCGAAAGGTTAAAAAACAATAACTTTTAAAAATCAATTATATAGGTAGCCGGGATCTTTCTTAAAATTAGTAATATCACTAATTAAAAGTTCCTTAATCTTTTGTACGTTATCTTTCTGCCCATTTAAATCTACTTCTTTTCTTTCCAATGCTATAACATATTCCAAAAGATTCATACAGGTAGTAAACTGCCCAGTCTTGATAATATTAGCCAGCTGATCATTTTTCTGGTCTTCTTTATCAAACCATAAAGTTGTTCCCATAGTTCTTGCTTTTTCGGCAATTACTTCTATTTTATTTAAATCATCGCAAAGTAATCTTTTGTCCTCGTGAGTTAATTTCCATCCTAAACGGTCCTTATCATGCAAGCGATTATATCGGCTTTTATGATTATAGGTACTCAGTTCATAAATAAAATTCGGCAGCCTCCTATTGTCCCAACGTTTATCATCAAAAAACATTTCATATATCAGTCGTCTAACCTGCTTAAGGTTAACATCCATCACCATACTCATTACCGATGTTATGCGTGCCTTTAGCATCTGTTCCAACACATTAAGTTTGGTAAGTTTGAGATAATTGATGATTTTATTTATTATACGGTCTGAAAAGGATTCTACAGGCAATGCCTCACGTATTATCTTTAACGGGTCGAAAGATTGTGGCTGACGCAGAATTTCCCGGGTAACAGGCCATTTTCTTATAATCAGCATAATAGTGAAGAATGCTATGGCAATTCCACTGATTATCAGGCCGGGAATACGAACATATAAATTCTCCGACACAATACCACCTGAAAGACAAACAATACCAATTATCAATGAGAAATACTGGATTCTTTTCGGGTATTTTACTACTTTTTGCAAAACCTTTACATAATGGTCTATGTTATTACCTCTCCATCCTTTAGGTTCAAACTGCTTTGGCACCTCATAATAATCCATAAAGTAACTGCTTACATCGGTAATAATCATCAGGTCAAAAGGATTGGGCTTCTTTTTATTTCGTCTGTTTTCATCTGCCAGCATTAAACTTTTTAATGCCTGATTATCGGTTATGCCACCATCCATCAGTCCGAATGACCTTATTTGTAATGGCTGCCTGGTATGCACCTCCTCATTAGTCACAGAAGCATCGGAAAGATGTCGCTTTTCCTCATTATAATCTTCATATACAATTGCCTGCCGAAGTTCCTGCGATGTTAGCCTTCCTTTGTCGCCATCATCATATGTAAAGTCTTCCGGATATACTATCGGTTCAAACCCCATAGGAAAACAGGAAGAAGCTGCCAGTACATCGGCCAGTTTAAGCTTTTGAAATGTTTCTATTCCGGCATTATCAAACTTAAGGTATCGGTTACCTATGCTTTGATACCATTTCTTTGTCCCGTCTGCCTTAAACCTAAATGTAAGCCCTCTGTAAAATTCAGTGGAATTACAGCATACCTCAAACTTACTAACATGCTTTTTATTGGAATACACTTCCATAGTATCTCCCATAAATAACATCTCATCATAAACCTTGGCAAAGGCATTTATCAGGTTTCTGCGTTTTTCATCACCATACTTTTCCCAGCATTTATCATCATTAAGTACCGTAAGAACATTCTCCAAAAGATCCTCTCCGTTAAGTTTGGTTTTGGTTTGTTCGTAGAACTCATTAAAAGGAATTCCTTTATGTATGGCCGATGTATATAAAAGATTGGTAATTGTACCTCCGGAAGCAGAACTTACATAACTTATATGTTTAGTAAGTGGTAAGCCGTTAAGTTCAAGATGTTCTAAATAACTAAGTACTCCCAAAGAAAAAGCCGCAGCTCTGTAGCCTCCCCCTGAAAAAGCGAGGGCTATGTTTTGAAAAGGGTTAAATTGCGGATCAGGGTAAGGCTGGTCGTTATTTTCCATAAGGTTGTAAATTATTATATGAAACTGCTGTTATCCATTGCCCTAAAGATAGTTACTCTAACGGAAAAAAAGGAATAAAAACCATTTTAGAAGAAAGCAAAAAACAAATTACGATTATTTACTTTTCATCGTTTTTATTTTCCTGATTAAAAAAAAGATAAGAATCTACTATACCCTTTACTTTATCCAACACAACGGGTTTAGAAAGGTAATCGTCCATTCCCTGCTCAAGACAGGTTTCACGCTCCCCGTTTAAAACTCTTGCTGTTAAAGCAATAATAGGTATATGAGCTCCATTTAACTTTTCAATTTCCCTTATTTTTTTAGTCGCATCCAAGCCACTCATTTCCGGCATCTGAATATCCATAAATATAAGGTTCGGATTTTCAGTCTGGTATTTTTCTACTGCCTCTTTACCGTTTTCAACTATTACTAATTTGGCATCGGGAACAACTTTCATTAAAATCTCTCTTGCAAGCAATTGATTTACAGGGTTATCTTCTGCAACCATAATGGTAATGTCCTTCCCTGTGAATAAGGTATCATTAGCAGTAGGCAAAGCTTCTTTTTTAGTTTCTTTAAATAACGAGTCATCATTAGTTAACTGATCTAAAACAGCTTTTAATTTACCCGAATGAATTGGTTTTGTGTAATTAAAGTTTATTTCCAGCTCTTTTGCAGCATTAAAAATAAGTTCATCATTGGCAGAACTATGTAGAAGCATAACAGGAAATTCTTCCGAAGACAATTTCATGGTATTCCTTATATGGGCTATAAGATCAACTCCCGACATATAAGGCATATTATAGTCTACTATAGCCAGATCAAAGTCCTTATGTTTTTCCAGCAGCTCCATAGCTTCTATACCATTAGTAGCCATAACAGTGTGAATATTCATTCCTGCCAGCATGGCTTCTAAAATACGCCTGTTGCTGTCATTATCGTCTACTATGAGTATTTTCTTTATATTACGTGGTGAGGTTTTCTTTGATATAGGCTTTTGTTCAGGAACAACAAATTTAACTGTAAAATAAAACTCACTACCTACATTTAATTCGCTCTTTACATCCAACTTACTGTTCATTAAGGCTAACAGCTTGTTGCTTATGGTAAGACCTAATCCTGTACCTCCATATTTTCGTGTTGTAGAACTGTCTTCCTGATCAAAAGCACCAAATATTTTCTGCAACTTATCAGGAGCTATACCTACCCCGGTATCCCTTACTGAAAACTCAAAGGTTGTTTCATTCTGTTCTTCGTCAGATTTCATGGATTTCAGCTGTAACTCTACTTCTCCTTCAGATGTAAACTTAATTGCATTAGACAACAAATTAGTCAACACCTGTCTTAGCCTTACCGGATCGGCATATACATATCGCTGAATATCCGGAGCTATATTTAATAATACTTCCAGCTTTTTTTGTTCTGCCAGATGGCGTATAACATCAATAGTCTGTTCACATAACTCATAAACATCTATCTCTTCAGAATGCAGTTCCAGTTTTCCTGCTTCAATTTTAGAAAAGTCGAGTATATCATTAATTACATCTAATAACAGATTGGCTGAGTTGTTGACATTCTTAAGATATTCTGCCTGACTTTCCGAAAGCGGAGTTTTAATAAGCAGGTCTGTAAAACCAATAATACCGTTAAGAGGTGTACGTATCTCATGGCTCATATTGGCCAGAAATTCAGATTTTGACTTACTTGCCGCCTCTGCTTTGTGTTTGGCCTCTGTTAAGGATGCCTCCAAAGTTTTTTGCCCCGTAATATCCCAATTGGTTCCCAGCATACGTACAGGATTATTATTTTCGTCCCTGTAAACCGTGCCTTTAGCCCTTATATAACGTAAAGAACCTCCCGGTAATATTATTCTGAAATCAGTATCATAAACAGAATGCCCTGCAATGGAATCCTGTAATAACGATTCTATTTTGTTTACATCTTCCGGGTGAACCCTACTTATCCATAAATCATAATGCGATTCATTATTCTTAGAATCACTTCCGTATAATTTATACATTGTTTCATCCCAGTAAATTTTATTATGGAGGATATCATAATCCCAAATCCCTATAATAGAAGCTTCAAATGCTGCCTGAAGCCTGCTTTCTGCATTTACCCTTCTGGTAATATCCCTAAAGGCAGCCACAGTAATAAAACCTTTGGGAGACCATGTTGAGTTTAAGGTCATCTCTACAGGAAATTCCTCCCCATCATTTTTATTAACATAGATTTCTATTACCGAAGAACCCTGGTATTTTTTTCCTGTTGTTCTATTGAATTTATATGTTCAAAATAACGCTCCAAATGTTGCTTGTGAACAGAATGAAAACGTTCGGGGATAAGAGATGTAATTGCCCGTCCTTTAAGTTCTTCTTCGCTATAGCCGAAAATATCGACCATCAGGCTATTAGACAATTCTATAATACCCTGCTTATTGACTACAATTAGAGGATTGGGGGTTGCATTTAAATACATGTGGATTACATGTAATTCCTCCTCTGCAGCCCTTTTTTCCGTATCAATACGATTAATTCCGCGGGATACTATAAGAAGTAATATAAGGGTTGCGAAAATTAAGACAACTGCTACCATAGCAATTGAGAAATCGGCAGCAAAATAACCTTTTCTAAAGCAATAAAGGATGATGTATGATAACAGTAAAGTTGCTACCAGCAACTGAAAAAATAATCTTCGTATCATAAAACTTCCTATTCTCTTGCTGGTAAAAAGTTCGGTCATGCCAAATCTTGGAATAATTAGAGATACTGCCAACCCTGCCATAAAAAAGCTTATGGCTGTGTGAATTGCCATAGATGATATAAACCTTATTTTATCAAAAGTGGGAATATTATATATAAAAGCAGTAATGGCAAAAAATGATAGGAGAATTACAGATACCGAAAAATAGGCTGCTACCTTTTTTGCCTTATCACTATTAGATCTTATCAAAACAAGCGAAATGCTCATAAATATAAAACACAACGAAGTGGCCATAGACATCCTCCCCGGAGTAGGATTTCCTGTGGCTATACCTCTTTCGTCCTGCACAACAAGCTGATCTATTCCTAAATCAAAATGCCCTATGTATTGTACAAGGGTTACAGTAGCAAGGATTAAAAGCAAAATATTTAAAACTTCCGAAATCTTAAAACAATGCCTCCCTTGTGTGCAGAAAATAACGCATGCCAATAGAAAAAAGCAAAATGCAGTATTAAACTTCATGGTAGGCAACCCGAGATAAACCTGTGTGAAAATCTCTATATGAAAGAGCCATCCTAACATTGCGAATAGAGAGATAGCCCAAAGTATAATCGCTATATACCTGATAAACTTCTGATAGAGATTTAATTTTACCATACTTAAATTTAAAGCAACTTACTTACTAAGGTAGTAATTTATTTCTTACTTACTCTTAAGTAATCACTAATAAATAAAGGAAAAACAGAGGGAATAATTTGAGAAATAAACCAATATTTACTAAAGGTATACGGTTTTAAAATACCCTTAGATAACATGAGCTTTTTTCATATTATGTAGAGGTAAATTATTTACTCTTCTTTGTATTAAAACAAACCTCCATCATTTTATACAACTCCGGATGCTTACGTTTTAACAGGTCAGGGCGTTCAAAAAAATATTCGGCAGCAACGGCAAAAAATTCAGCCTGATTGGTTCCGCCATATTTGCGTATATCCGACTTATCATCATTTATCGCTTCCATCTTCTTGTGTATCAAATCCAACCATGGAATAGCATACTTATGCCCCAGTAATTTTTCAGGAATACCGTCTACCAAACCGTCCATCTTATCAATAAGATGAACAAACTCATGAATACCCGTATTGCCTTTATCTGTTGTATTGGAAAAGCCATGATATAAAGCCTTTTGAGATAATATCATCTGGTTTTCAAACCTACCTGTACCCACCAAGCCACCTATATTTCGTGAACTTGCAGTATCGGCAAACTCCATATCTTCATTAAAATAATCGGGGTAGAGTAAAACACCACTAAGATTGTAATAATGCCATTCGTTGAAACCAAAAACAGGAATAACAGCACTACTTGCCACTAACAGTTTGTCAAGATCAGTAATTTCAAGTTGTACCCCCTCTATATACACTTCGCTAAGAAACAGCATAATACGCTTTTGAAATTCTACCTGTTTTCCTGCTGAAAGATTTCTGTAAAACAGTACGTTTTCTAACAACAAAGTATGCCATTCGGCAGGAAAAGCTTTTACTACAGCCTGTTTAGGTTTTTTAACTAAAACAAAACCAATGGCTACAAGAATTACTGCCAGCAGTATAATATAAATCATGAGGTGTTTATTATTTGATGATAAAGATACTATAAGATTTATGGCAAATAAAAAAGCTATTCAGAAATGAATAGCTTTTTTATTAATGATGGTGTTCTCCGCCACCTTCATTTTTTATAAGATGGCTCTGAATGTAATATGCCCCTTTAAGCACTATTTTGGCATCATCATCTATTTTTTGAAGTACTGCAACCTGTGTATAACCCAATTGTGAGGTACCTGTTTTTACCTCTATACGCTGAAAATGGTACATACCTTCTTCCTCATCATGTTCATGAGCATGCCCGTCGTCGTGTGAGTGTCCCTCTGTAGCATCATGGTCATGATCGTGATCATGAGAATGGCTTTCTTTTTTATCATGCTCGTGTTCTTCTTCAAGTATAAAGATATATTCCCTGCCATCTGCCCTTACTATAGCATCATTAGGTAATGACTGTACTTCTCTTTTACCTACATCTATAAGTGCATTAACATACATGCCCGGAATTAATGACTGACCGGAATTAACTATATCAGCATGAACCGCTACCGATTTGGTATCGTTCTCAAATGACTTACTGATATTGAATATCTTACCCGTAATCTCTGTATTATCCTGATTAGTAAGTATAAAGCGAACTGTTTGCCCCGGCTTAACCTTATACAGGTCTTTCTCATAAATTAAAAGATCTACGTGCAATTTTGAATTATCTACAATAGTAAGTAATGGCTTACCAACTTCTGCATTAGCACCAAGAGTAATGTTTATTTCGGTAACATGGCCTGAAATAGGCGCTGTAATTGCCATAACAGAATTAACCGAAGTCTTACTTAAATGTAGCATGGAAAGCTGTTTATCTAACGAATTAAATCTGGCCTTCTCAATCTCATAGTCTGATTTTGTACGCTGAAAAACCTTTTTAGAATTTACATTCTCCTCACTCAATATCTTTTGTCTATCATATTCAAGTTCAAGAAACTCAAGATTGTTCTTAGATGTCAGGTAGGCCTCCTGAAGCTGTGCAAACTCAGGACTCTCCAAAGTAGCCAATACCTGTCCCTTTTTCACTTCCTGTCCTTCAACTATTTTAATGGAAGTTACTATACCGGTCATGTGTACCGATACATCTGCCTGATTTTGAGGAGGTAGTTTTGTATATCCGTTTGCGTTTATAACTTCACTCAGGTTCTTCATTGAATAGGTACCTAACTCTATAGATGATGCTTTAAACTGCGCTTCATTTAACTCTACTTCCTTATTAGCGGAACCTTCTTCTTCATGATTATGTGCCTCTTCGGCTTGCGCTTTATTGTTAGCTTCTTTACTGTCATTAGTTTTCTTATCACAGCCTGCAAATAGAAAAGCCGCCGTAAGAATATAAAGAGATATATTTAGTTTTATCTTTTTCATTGTTTACTGGTTTAAAAGGTATTGAAGGTTAATTACGGCCTGATTGTGGTTATTTATGGCATTAATATAGTTGATCCTGATAGTAAGTGCCGTTTCAAGCCCCTGCACATACTCAACATAAGAAATATCACCGTTTAGATAAGCCTTAGATGAGTTGTTTGATATAACCTCGGCATTAGGCAATGCCGTAGTTACATAGTAATTAACCAACGACTGGAATGTGGTTAACTGATCTAATTGCTGCGTATACTGACTGCTTAGTTGTTCTTTCAGGTAGTCTGCATTCATTTGCTGTATTTGAGCATTGGTTTTAGCAGCCTTTATTTTAGCAATATTATTTCCTGCAAAAATTGGTATCCCTATTCCCACAGAGAATCCCTGAAACCTTAAGGCCCCATCGTAATTAACAGTAACACCGTTTACATCCTGCATGCCACGCATAGACTGTATAAAATACCCCGCTGTAATATCGGGCCATAATACAGATTTCTCAACTCTCACATTGGCTTCGGCAATTTCTACATTCTGCATAGCCAGTTTTATATTGGCATTGTCCTTAACATAGGAAGAGTCTGCTACCTGTAGTGAGGGTAAAGCAGTAAAAACAGTATCAGAAACCATAAAACCTTCCTTAAGATCAAGCAGTACTTTAAGTTTTGACTTCTCTACTTTAATTAATGCTTCATATTGCATTATCTGTTGCTCCAGTTCCTGTTGCTTTGCCAGTGCGGTAGTACTTTCCAGAGAACCTGTTTCCCCAACCCTGAATTTTAGATCGGATGCCTTTACAAACCTTTTCATGTATTTATTATGGTCTTGCAATACTTTATTCAGTTCGCTGTAATACAGCATGGCATTCCAGGACTGACGAATATTATAAACGATTTCCTGCTTAGTTACTCCCAGCTTTAATTCTCCTGCAGTTGCATTCTCGTTTAGCAGTTTTCTTTTTGCTTCATACTGAAAGGGGTTAAAGGTTTGAGAAATACTGAAATACTTATCCTTTTCTGCCGTATTCACCTGACCAAAAGTCCCTGTGATTTCTGTTTTTGGTAAATCGAATGCTGTTCCTCTCAATTGTTTCTGCCTTTCACTATCCATTGCAGAAGCCTGTATTCCCTTATTGCTTTCCAGAGCTATGCCAATAGCCTTATTTAAATCTATAGGCTGCTCCTGTGCATTCGCTCCTGTAACCGAAATTAATATGAAAAGAAGTGTCAAAACCTTTGTTTTAGGTCTGGCAGTAAATCCTTTTTCAAAATAATAATACAAAATAGGCAGTACCACAAGCGTAAGCAAAGTAGCAGTTATAAGTCCTCCAATAACTACAGTCGCTAAAGGTTTTTGTACCTCTGCCCCTGCTCCAGTACTTAATGCCATAGGCAAAAATCCTAATGATGCCACCGATGCCGTTAATATTACAGGGCGCAGCCTCACTTTAGTTCCTTCTTTTATTCGTTCATAGATATCGTCCATACCCTGTTCTTTTAACTGATTAAAATAAGCTATCAAAACAATACCGTTAAGCACCGCCACACCAAATAAAGCTATAAATCCTACTCCTGCCGAAATACTGAAAGGCATACCACGCAGCCAAAGTGCAAACACCCCTCCTATGGCGGATAAAGGAATAGCTGTAAAAATTAATACAGACTGCTTAACCGACTTAAAAGTAAAAAACAGTAGGATGAATATTAAGCCTAATGCCACAGGCACAGCAACCATAAGGCGTTTATTGGCCTCTACCAGATTTTCAAACTGACCTCCATAAGTAAGATAATAACCTGCCGGAAGTTTAAAGTTGGCATCCAGTTTTTCCTTAATTCGGTTAACTACAGTTTCCACATCGGCACCACGCACATTAAACCCTACTACTATTCGCCTTCTACCGTCTTCACGGCTTATCTGCATTGGTCCGTCTTCATATTTAATCTCAGCTACCTGCTCTAACGGAATTTGATTTCCTGAGGGCAACGGAATATATAATGACTTGATGTTAGTAATGTCCTGACGGCTTTCTTCTGAAAGGCGAACCACAAGATCAAAACGTTTCTCCCCTTCATACACAGTCCCTGCCGATTCTCCTGCAAACCCCATACGGATAGCCCTGTTTAAATCTCCGGTATTCAACCCGTAAAGGGCAAGCCTGTCTTTATTATACCTTACTGTGATTTGAGGTAATCCGGCTACTCTTTCTGCCCTGGCATCGGTAACACCATCAATACCCTCTATCAACTGCAGTACTTCATCACCTTTGCTTACCAGCATATCTATATCTTCACCAAATATCTTAATGGCAACATCGCTTCTCACCCCTGTCATAAGCTCATTCATACGCATTTGTACAGGTTGTGAAAACTCGGTAATCGCCCCGGGTATCTCTTCCAGTGCCTCTTCCATTTTCTCCATAAGTTCCTCTTTGGTTTTGGCAGAAGTCCATTCATTCTTATCCTTAAGAATTATAATCATATCCCCTGCCTCAATAGGCATTGGATCGGTTGGAATTTCTGCACTACCTATTTTAGTAACGATCATATCAATTTCAGGAAATTTAGCTTTAAGTAGTTTCTCTGCTTTTGTAGTTGCCTCAACCTCCTGCGACAGAGAACTTCCGGATGCTATAATAAGATGGGTTGCTATATCGCCTTCGTCTAAAGTAGGGATAAACTCCCCTCCAAGCGATTTAAAAACAAATAGGGTCAGTATAAACAGGGCAACCGCCATACCTATTATAATCTTTTTAATCTGTAATGCCTTATTAAGTAGCGGGCGATAAAAATTATAGATTGCGTTAATTATCTTATCACTAAAATTAGGTGTATGTCCGGTTACCTTTTTAAGCACAAGGGAACTCATCATAGGGACATAAGTAAGTGATAACAGAAAGGCTCCTAATATGGCAAAGGATACTGTTTGAGCCATTGGTCCGAACATCTTACCTTCTGTACCCACAAGAGCCAATATAGGCAGGTATACTATTAGTATTATAATCTCTCCAAATGCAGCACTACTTCTTATTTTAGAAGAGGCTTGGTAAACTTCTTCATTCATTTCAGCTGAAGTAAGTTCCCTCTTTTTGACAGACTCGAGCCTGTGAATTATCGCCTCAACTATAATTACTGCACCATCTACTATAATACCAAAATCAATAGCACCAAGACTCATCAGGTTACCGCTTACCCCAAAAATTCGCATCATGGTTATTGCAAAAAGCAGCGCTAATGGTATTACAGAAGCTACAACTAAACCGGCACGCCAGTTTCCTAACAGCAAGACCAATACAAAAATTACAATTAAAGCTCCTTCAATAAGGTTAGTACGCACAGTACCTATAGCCTTATCTACCAGTTTGGTCCTGTCCATGAAAGGTTCTATGGAGACTCCTTCGGGTAATGACTTTCTTATCTGTTCCATTTTGACTTTAACACGGTCTACCACCTCGCCGCTGTTTTCACCTTTAAGCATCATTACCATTCCGCTTACCTCTTCGCCATTACCATCTTTTGTTACGGCTCCGTATCTAATACTGCTGCCTATATTAACTTCGGCTACATCACGAACTAATATCGGAATACCCTTTTTATTCTTGATAACGATTTTTTTAATGTCCTCAATACCGTTAATCATACCTATACCTCTAATAAAATAAGCATAGGGTTTCTTGTCTATATAGGCGCCTCCTGTATTTTCATTGTTTGATTCAAGAGCATCAAATATTTCCGAAATGGTAACATCCATGCTCTTAAGCCTGTCCGGTTGTACGGCTATCTCATACTGCTTTAAAAAACCTCCTAGGGTATTTACCTCTGCCACTCCGGGAGTACCGGTTAACTGCGGTTTTATAATCCAGTCCTGTATGGTGCGAAGTTGTGTAGCATCATACTTGTCTTCATATCCTTTTTGGGGGAATACAACATATTGGTATATTTCTCCTAAACCCGTACTTATAGGTGCCATTCCCGGCGTACCTAAACTTTTAGGAATAACATCTTCTGCTTCACGGATTCTTTCCGAGATTTGTGCCCTTGCCCAATATATGTCTACATCCTCTTCAAACACTACGGTTACTACACTAAGCCCAAAACGGCTTATGGAACGTAACTCAACCACATTCGGGATTGATTTTAGAGAAATTTCTATAGGATAGGTAATAAACTGTTCTACATCCTGAGTAGCCAGCGATGGTGAAGTTGTTATTACCTGTACCTGATTGTTAGTTATATCAGGTAAAGCATCAATAGAAAGATTTTTTAGGGAAAAAATACCTGTAACTATCAACGCCAGTGTAAAAAGTCCAACAATAAATTTGTTGTTAATGCTAAAATGAATAATCTTATCTAACATCTGTTTGTTTTATTACTATAATGATTATTAAACAGCCTTAAAGGTTGGGATAAGGCCGTGAATTTACAGCCGGCTATTAACCGGCAAATCATTATACTAATTGGGGTGGCTGCCAGATGGAGCCATAAAACTCGTGGTTTAACGATTGATAGAAGTTAGAAATTAACCTGTTTTTAGGTTTAGGTATAAAAAAAGTAAACTCGGTTAGCTGTTGTAAAACTACAGCTGCCACACAGCTGCCACATACACAAAAAGGTGTGCATATTTCAATATCAGTATGATGATGGTCATCCTCATCAGCCTGAGTAATTTGTGCGGCCTTATTATTGTTTACACTTGCATGAGCATCTGTACATGGCAAAACCATCAGTACAAAAAGATATACCGAAAGAAATGAAGTTAATATTTGCCTGATGCGTTGCATGTGGTAAATTTAATAAACTTTTTGTAAAACAAAACTCCGTTTCTTAAAAGGAATGGAGTTTTATGATTCAAACAGCAAAATATGAACAAAAAAATCTGTTTGTCGCCTTTTTTACCAATGTACTATATAATTACATTCAGGTTAAATAGCTAAAATTGCACAAACTAACTAAAACTTATACAATTGAAACGCATTACTTTAACCCCGTTAAAGAAGTACTTACCTCTACTTCTTCTTTCAGCATTGGCAGGTATCCCAACTAATGCCCAGTCACGCAAAGGAAATTTAAAACTTGTGCCTAACAATTCCTCACACAGACTTTATGTAACTTTTGCCGGCGAGAACAGTCATCCGGAAGAAATAACAAACCTTTTAGATGAATATACTGCCCGTTTAAAAAAAGCATATCCTTTGCTTCCTGAAAAAGCAGAAGAATTATCACAGCTGGCTATTAAAAATACAGGCAATGACAATTCGGTAAAAAACCTGATTTATACTTATGAGGTTAAAGCACCTATCTCAGATGAACGACTATTGGAACTGGGTAATAAACTTGAAAAACTTGATGTAGTTAAATACTGCGCCTTAATAACTGCCAATCCGGTTAAATCACCTTCAGATATCCCTCCCTCAACTCCATTGTTTATTGAACAGCAAAGCTATATTACCGATTTTGGGGTAAATATGACGTATGCCTGGGGCTTATATTTTGCGAGAAAATAAAACACGGAAATATAAAAGTCAGAAATGTAAATAACGATTTTACATTAGTCATTTTTATGTGGTATAAAATGTGGTATTTGTAGTAACTGGCTGCGCAATATAGTTAATTTATGGTTAAGAAATTTTAGTTTGAAACCTTAAAATAGTCATTTCTTAATATTTCACATTTATCTTTATCCGTTATATAATAATAACAAAAAAGGGGAAGCTGATTAGCTTCCCCTTTTTTGTTATTATTATATAACTATTGTTTTTTTACATATTTAGTTAGTATCACAATCATTTGTCCTTCTATTTTACCTTCAATTTGTTCAGGGTTATCATGCACCAGCCTTATGTTTCTTACAGCCGTACCTATTTTTGCATTAAGTGAAGAACCTTTAACATCCAGATCTTTAATCAATGTAACGGTATCACCGTTTTGAAGTATATTTCCGTTACTGTCCTTATGTAAAGAAGCATTAACATCACTTAAATGATCTCCTGTTTCTTTAGCCCACTCTAAATTATCTTCTTCAAGATAAATCATATCCAAAGCATCTGCAGCCCAGCTCTCGTTTCTAAATCGGTTAAGCATTCTCCAAGATACAACCTGTACAGCGGGTACCTCACTCCACATAGAAGTTAACAGTATATTTTCCCATAACTTACTGTCTAACTCCTCCTTTTTTTCAATTTGATTAATAAATTTTTCGTTAATCAGTATAGCTGCATCTGCTCCATTCCTACTTATAGAAGGAACTTCATAAATTTTCAGGTTATCTGCTTCTCCGCTTAACTCACATTTATTTCCGCTTCGCTGCTTTATTATATCTTCTGCTTTCATTTTAACTTATTTGATTAGGCTGCAAAAGTAAAAATTGCTGATAAAGTAATCGTTATAATCATCCGTAAATAAAACAAACAATAACTAAGTATTTCACAATCAAAAATTTAAAAACTACAGAAATCCAAATTCAGGTTTTCCCGCAATTGTTGATAAAGAAAACAAACTCTTTAACATATAGTTTGTTTTTTTTGTAACAAAAAGTTATTTTTGAGTCTAACAAAAAACCACCCAGATTATGACTTTTCGAAGCTTATCCGATGTTATTTCCTGCATTAAACAATGGAATAATATTAGAAACAACGGTACTGAAGTTGTTAATTACCTTAATTTAGGAAATGCGTTTTCCTACACTCTTAAATCTACTACTTCTGACTTACATGCCTATCCTGGAGTATGTAATGGTAACGAGTTTTACATGTTCCTTATTCCGGCAAATCAGGATACTAATCAAAGTGAGGCCGATTTATTTAATGCCATAACAATTTGCCAGGTTAGCCGTGTTTTAGGCGACCCTCATACTATCCCGGAACCAGAGGCTCTAAATAGAATTAATGCATGGAGCAAGAACTATTCGCAGTGGGCAAACAGTCAAATAAGCAGAGCCGCTGTAACAGATGGTATTTTTCAGGTTTTCAATATGCCTAGTACATACATGAAGCCAAACCATGAGTATGTTACATTTTTTGCTTTAAAAACAAGTCCAAAAGCAACAACCGGCTTTGATGCCGATTTAGTGACAAACGATCCGGCCAGCAGCTCCAGTTTCTACGATACTGTGGTTCCAATGCCTCCATATACAGCCTTGCCGCAAAGTTCTTTTTATTTATTGTCGTTAGCAACAGTATAGCTAAATATGACTATAGCTGAATTTTTAAAGCATATGACCTTTATCTCTCCTGTACTTCTTATTACAGGAGTAGGTATAGGTTTATATTACTATAAAAATTTAAAGAAAGAATATAAATATATTTTTTTTTACCTGGTAATTTGTTTGTTAACAGATGCTACTACCCGTATTGTAGGAGAAATAACTAAAAACAATCTTATTTTAATTGTTTTCTTCAGTTTTTTTGAACTTTTTTTCTTTACAGTCTTCTATCAAATATGTTTTTTTAAAAGAAAGGTGTGGCCTGTAATAATTGGAAGCATCATTTTTGGTATATATATTATTTGGGAAATATTTTCATTATGGAACATACCCCCGGCAGAGTTTCAAACCTATTCTAAAACACTGAGTTCTTTCCTTATTATATTTATGGCCATTAATTATTTACTTGAAAAAATAGAGCATAAGGAAAAAAACAACCGTGTTATAATGCTCAATTCAGCAATAATTATTTTTTACTCGCTACACTTAATATTTTTCCTTCCAATTAATTTTCTTATTAATGTTCCTTCTGTAATTAAATTTTATTTCTGGACTGCTAATCTTTTGCTAACATTTATATTTTACGCATTTTTAATAAAGGAAATATGGAAAAATGGCTCGACCCAAAAACAATTGCGCTCTGGATTGTAATTGTACTGCTTATTATATCGCTTCTTGCTTTTTCATTTATAAGACTGGTAAGAATCAACTTTAGGCGTATCGTAGAAGAGAGGCTTAAAGAGTCGCGTACACAAATAGAACACCAAAAGCAGCTCCTTGAAACCGGTATAATTGCACAGGAACAGGAAAGAACCAGAATTGCGGCAGACTTACACGACTCCCTTATTGGAAAATTAACTGTTTTAAGGCTTAAAAACCAAACAGCACAAAACACAGAAGAAATAGACTCTTTATTAGGGGAAAGTATAGCAGAGGCCCGAAGAATATCACACGATCTTACACCGCCAATGCCTAAATTCATTACTCTTGATGAACTAATTGAGAATATACTTGCCCCCTGGAAAAAACAATTTAGTTTAACTTTTAGGAAAAGTATTTTCAGTGAAAAAAATATTCCTAACGATCTTAAAATACAAATTGTAAGGGTTATACAGGAGATTATAATAAATATACATAAGCATGCTGAGGCTACAAATGTTTTTGTACATTTAAGAATGAGCCCTACCCTGCTCTCTATAACCATAAAAGATAATGGAAAAGGGTTTGATGTAGAAAAAGCAAAAAAAGGAATTGGTTTAAAAAACATTGAGTTGCGAATGCTCTTTATAAAAGGCCAACATAAAATAAAAACAGGAAACAAAGGGACTACTGCCATTTTAGCCTTAAATCACTCAAAAATTGAATCTGAATGAAAGATATCCTGATTGCCATAACCGATGATGACAGCCTTATAGCACAGTTACTGGAAAGCTATCTTAGTACTTGTCCTAATTTTAAAGTCTTATTTACTGCTAATAACGGGCTGGATTTAATTGAAAAACTTAAAACCGCCACCGCATTACCCGATATATTACTATTAGACCTTAAGATGGAAGGTATGGATGGTGTGGAAACTACACAATATATAAAAGCAAACCATCCTGAAATAAAAATAATAGTAATATCGTCGCATTACCAAAACACTTTTTTAGGCTTCCTTTTTAAAACCGGAGCTTCGGCTTTTGTGCCTAAAGGTATATCTCCTGTATTGCTTAAAGAGATAATTACAAGAGTCCATCAAACAGGTATTTATTTTATGGAAGACCAAATAGACAGTATGCGCGAACAGATTTCGTCTAAATCACCTAAACCTGACTTAAATGATGAAAATGACCTGTCTGAACGTGAAATAGATGTACTAAAGCTCATCTGTATGCAAAAAACAGCCAAAGAAATTGGTGAGACCCTTTTTATCACTACAAGAACAGTAGAAGGACACAAAAACAACCTGTTTGCAAAAACGGGAGCAAAAAACATTGCAGGTCTGGTTATTTATGCGGTACAGCACAACATAATCAATATACACGACCTTAATTTGTAAACCTTTGTTATAGGTAAAAATACCTACCCTTTAAAACAGGTAATACCCTCCTTATGTAAAATATACATGTAAAGTACTTTAGCGATGTTAAAAACAAGCTAACCAATTAATACTTTACATTATGTATTCTTTATCTAACGCGGTTAAGAAAACAAATAAAAAGACTACGGTCGGATTATTGCTGTTTTCTTCACTACTTATTACTACAGTATCCTGTAAAAAGGAAACTAAAGAAACAAAACCGGAAAACGGGGACATTGCACAAATAGTTCCTCAGGAGTTCCCGCAAGACCTTGGAATATCAGGATTTAATTTCCCTGAAGATTCAACAGCTGTCTACAACTGGCTTAACAATCGTGATACTGATAATATCACTAAACACGCCTGGGGTATTTGGGCAGGACTTACTCAAAAAACAAACGAAACCTATAAGGGAGATACACTTCGTGTATTTGAAACCTGGATGGGTGTAAAAGAAGTTGCCGCACATTGCCGTACAGTTGCTCTAAAAGGGCAGGAAATTAAACAGGTAAAAACAGCTAGAACACAGCTTAGTGTACCAAGACAGTTTACCCATGCTCAACTTTTAGCCAATAAAGAGGTAGTTCAAACCAACTTTCAGTTGTTTGAAACTGTATCATATAGTCCGGGAGCGGCACAATATGCTATAGACAATAAAATCTTTAACTTTTCTGTACTTAACAGCTATAAGCCAAAAGATACACTAACAGGTATTGGCAGGATAAAACCTTTCCCAAGCAATGCCATAACGCTTAAACCTACCTATTTTACAGGTGTCCCTGATAAAAACGGATTAATAAGAATACCTACGTGGCCTGGCACTCCTACTCCGCCAAAAGCATTTAAAGATACTGTTTGGAATACCTATGTATATGCAGATATAACCAACAGCCAGCCGGCAAACAAAAAACTGGTTCCAGTAACTACAGAAAACCCGTCGCCGGAACAAATTAAAAATGCCACCTGTAATGTTAGCGACTTTATAAACTATAAGCTTGACAAAGAAGCCGCTGATTTTCTTAACAAAAATGAAGATATAGATAACCCTCAGGTATTTAAGGAAGGTGATCTTATCTTATTGGTTGCAATGCACGTAGGTACTAAAGAAATAAGTAACTGGACATGGCAAACCTTCTTTTGGAGCTACCAGCCCGATACACCTTTTGCACCAAGTTCTACTGCCGAAGCTAACTTAAGGCCTTCTCAAATAAAAGGTGCTGCTGCACATTATGCCGTTGCTACCGCTTATGCTATGGTATGGCCTAACCAGCCTATTAACGGAGGTACTAATACAAATGTAGAAGCTATTATTGCCTTTAACCCATATCTGGAAGCAGGTTTTGACCCTTCAACTTTTCAAAACAAGAACGGTACTTACCCTAACAAACTTGGCTTTGAATACGGAGTTCAAACCAACTGTATGAGTTGCCATGCGCTGGCTACAGTTTCGGGTAATGTAGGCTATACTGCAGATCAGTACATAAGCATGAACGACCTTTCAATCTTTAGAGGTGAAACTCAGGTAGATTTTGCCTGGTCTATACAGGGTAATATAAACAAAGACCAGTAAGACTTAGTTTTTAGTTAAGAGGTATGTAAAATTACCTGTTCTAAAGAACAGGTAATTGCTACCTCAAACAACCGGGTTTTAATATAGAATTTTACAATACATAAAAAACAATTACTAACCACAAAAAACAAATTATTATGGAAGATCAATATTTAGGAACTATATTGCTTTTTGCAGGCAATTTCCTACCTGCAAATTTTAAATATTGTAACGGCGATTTACTGCCTATATCCGAAAATCAGGCTCTATTTTCAATAATAGGCTCATATTACGGAGGTGATGGCAGAACTACTTTTGCTTTACCTGATTTAAGAGGAACAGTGCCTATTGGCGCAGGAGCAAAACCAGGACACGCGAGTTATGTTTTAGGGCAAGCGGCAGGATCAGAAACCAATACAATATTAACAAGCAACATGCCTCCTCATAACCATACTGTACAGGTAGCTGTAAATAATACCGCTGCAAATGTATCAACTCCCGTTATTGGCTCTACAATTGCTGCTCCGGGCACGCCCAGCGGCAGAGGATCATCACCTACTTACGGTTATATTAACGCAGACCCTAATACTCCATTAAATGGTAAAACAGCTATCTGTGGTAATACAGGTTCAGGAATCCCTTTAAATAATATGCAGCCTTATCAGGCCATTAATTATATTATTTGTGTAAATGGACTATACCCTTCAAGGAGCTAATCTTTTAAACAACCTTAAAAAATATTTAAATCAGGCAATTTTTTAGTTGTCTGATTTAACTGATTTAGACACTTTCTTATAAAAGTAGGTTTTGCCCGGCATTTAAGGCGATGCAAAAACTAAAAAAATGACTAACTAATTTTTTGGCCCATGAAAAAACTTTATCTTTTATTTTTCTTGTTTTTGTGTATGCTTATGCGGGCACAAACAACAGAAACTTTTGAAACGGAAACCTCTGGCTCGACATCTTTTACAGATAATGGCCAGGTTTTTAACATCACTTCACAAACACAAGGTCCCTTTGATATACAAACCGGATATCCGGATACAGGCTGGAACGGAACAAGTATTGACAACAGATACATAGATAATGATGGCAATGCAGATGCCGGAATTCCTGTTGAGTTTACAATATCCGCTGCAGGAGGCACATCCTTTTATTTAAAAAGTATGTGGCTATATCTGGCTGATAATGCAGCTAATATAACAACTGTTTCGGGATCAGTAACAGTTACCGGGTCTTTAGGTGGTTCAACACAATTTTCTGCCACGAGCAGCTCAGGTTTTAATACTTCATTGGGAGTTTCAAATGGTTTTACCTTTATTAACATAGCTAATTTTGGAGGTTCAAATAATTCCTCAATATTAATTGATAAATTTACCATTACTACTACAGGTGATATAGCATATGTAGCTTTAGATGCCATGACATGGCAGGCTGCTCCTTCCTGTGCTCTAAGCGCATCAATAAGCTCACAAACTAATATTGCTTGTAATGGTGGTTCAAATGGCAGCCTTTCTGTGACTGCTTCAGGAGGAACCCCTAATTATACTTATGCATGGAGCAATGGTTCAACAACAACTAATACATCTTCTGCCACTAATACTATAAATAGCCTTATTGCAGGTACATATAGTGTTACAATTACAGATGGTAACGGTTGTACAGCTACAGCCAGCGCTACAATTACACAACCTACAAGTGCACTAACGGCTACAATATCAAAAACAGACGTGAGCTGTTACGGTGGAACTAACGGTACGGCAAGTG
>NZ_JUIW01000001.1 GCF_004151245.1 Flavobacterium beibuense | reverse complement strand
CCTGGTGAACGATCAGCTGAAGTTCTACTACGTCGTAACATGCTGTTTGTCCCGATTGAATTCTTATATATAATACCCCTGAAGGGTTATTAATTGTAATATAATTATATGCTGAAGGATTTAAAACAGGGTTTGTACCAAAGTCAGCATCATCAATAGTTTCATGAACAGTAGCAGTACTGTTTGGTATTTGTCCTTCAATAGCATCAAGTACTGCCTGAAGGTTAAATATTGCAGAACCATCTGCATTAAAATCACACTCTTCTAGCGGAGCAGGATTTTGAGCTACCGGAGCCTGAATAACCTGTAACGGAACAGTTACTACAATCCAACAACCTGTAGCGGTAGAAGTTACCCTTGCAAAAATATCTGTAGTTGGAGAAACATAAATATTTGGAAGTGCAGTAGCAGGATCCCCAATTTCTGCAGCCGATTGCGAATCAAAATAAGCAACGCTAAAGCCTGCCTGGAATCCTGTAACATTTCCATCGTGATTATGAAGAATAAAATCTGCCTGGCCATTCACTTCCTCACAAGCTGTATAAACAGGTGCAGGATTATTTATTACAGGCAATGTATTTACTACCGTATTAAAAGTTGTAACAGCAAAACATCCGTTAGGATTTTGAGACCTTACATAAACAGGTTCTCCCGCTGAAACAAAATTAACTGGATCAGCAATTGCATTCTGTCCTCCCGCAGGATTAGAAGCATCTGTCACAGACAGGTGATAAGTAAGTGTATATGGCCCTACTTCTGCTGCTCTGGTTGTAAGATCGAATGTTTCCTGTTGGTCACCATCAAAATCACAAAGACTATAATTGCTTATTACCTGTGGAGCCTGTGGTGTATCATTAACCGTAATTTCAAAAGAAGTTATTGAATAGCACGTTGAGTTAGCCGTATCTATAACTCTTGCATATATTGTTTGTCCTCCCGCAGCACTATTAGTATAAGCCGTTGGGTTAGCAATTGGTGTAGTTCCTGCCTGTGCCTGTGCAGATGAAGTATAGAATGATACCGAATAGTTTGCGTTGCCTCCTGTAACTTGAGCAGTAACCGAAGTTAAATTAAACTGCATGAATCCATCTGCGTTGTCATCACAAACCACAATAGGGGACGGCATATTAATTGTAGGAGCACTGGTTGTAATTAAATCAACTGTTGTAAAGGCAACACAATTGGTATTATTAGCATCCTCTGCACGAACAAATACAGTTTGATTTGCTGTAGGACTTTCGTATGGCGATGCTAATGCACCTGTATCGTTATCAGCGTCTGCCTGTGTTGCGTGATAAGTAATTACATAGTTATTACCTCCTGAAATAACGGCATTGTTACTATCTAAATCAAAAGTTCCTAATCCTGTAATACCGTCTGCACATTCGTTCATCGGTTCAGGATTTGTAAGTACAGGTGTAGGTGTAACTGTTATAGTTCCTATTTCGTTTAGTGTAAGTACACAAAACGGAGCTGCTCCATCGGTTACGCTTACAATTTCAAAATCAGTTGTTGCTGTAAGAGCCGGTAAATTAATAGTACCTGCACCGGTTGCATCAAGATCAACTACCTGAACAGTCGGGTTTGTACCTATAGTATAATCTACACTTCCGTTAGCAGGGCCTGTAAGAGTTATTATACCGTCTTCTCCGGCACATAATGGCGAGTTAGTTGTAAACAATAACTCATCCATTTCATTAATTGTAATTGTTATACTACCTGTTAAGGTTTGGCTACATACCACTGTATTATCAGAAGTAGTGATATTAGCGTCTTCAAGTGTATAAGTCGTATCGGCAAGATAACTTTGTGTAATAGTAAAAGTACCTGTTGAGTTTAGTGTTTGAAGCTGTGACGGACCTCCGTTTACATTGTAATGAAAGTTCGCGTTAGCCGGACCGGAAAAAGTAACCGTTACATCTGCACCCGGACAAGCGTCCTGAGGGTTTGCAGATACAGTTACGTTTGGAACCGGATATACCGCAATATTAAAATCGGTTAATGAATAACACCCTGTTGTATTATCTGTAACCTTTGCAAATATCTGCTGAGGGTTTGTAGTATTAGATATAATATTACCTAATGGAGAAGTGCCATCTACCGCATTAGCTGCAGTGGCAAAAAACTGTATCGTATTATTAGTAGTATCTGCATTGATTTGAGGTTTTAAAGCTCCTAAATCAAAAATACCTGTATTACCCCCTATGCTACATGTTCTTACTTCCTCCAACTGATTTGCTGTTGGAGGTGCAGGAAATGCTCCTGTACCGGCAGTTGCAGTACCTGTCCAGTTTAGCTGAAAACCACCGTCACCCATAGGTCTGTCTATTACAATGTAATATGACTGTCCCGGAGAAACGGTTAACCATCTAACATAGCCATTACCATCGGCACCAGGACCTGATTGTGTAATTAAAGTACTACCATACATACCCGTATGGTTATTAGATAACCCTGCCATCTCAGGGTTTGTGGTACAGCAACGTATAGGTGCCCCTAAAGCACCACAGGTAGCATTTGCAGGATAAACCCAAAAATCATAATCAACACCGATATCTGTATTATCAGGTATCAAATCAAACCCGAGAGTACCAGCCTGAGCAATGTTTATTTTAATCCAGATTGAGTTGTTTTCAAAGCCACCACAACCGGTAACTTCCTGAACGTTTCCTATTCCGTTTGCATTCGACACAAAAGTGTCATTACCACAAACTGTAATTGCATTAACACAATCATTAGGTTCGTTTTGGGCCATTGCGGTTATTCCTGCAAGAAGCAACAAACACGAGGTAATAATCTTTTTCATTTATTTTTTAACCTTTTTTAAAAACGGCAAAAATAGGTGATTTAAACTGTAAAACCACCTATTTTTGACTATGTAATCTTATTTTAACAGTAGCTTAAACTACTTCTTCACGATAAGAAACTCCGAACGCCTGTTTTGAGCATTTTGTTCGTCTGTACATTTCTCCCCGCAATTAACTTTTGGTTCAGATTCACCATAGCCTTTTCCGGAAATCCTGTCATTACTTATCCCTTTCGAAATAACATAAGAAACAGTTGCCTGAGCTCTTTTTTCAGAAAGCTTCATATTAAAATCTGCACTACCTTTTGTATCGGTATGCGACTTAACAAGAATTACCATTTCCGGGTAATCATTCATTATTTCAACTAACTTATCAAGCTCTTTGGCCCCTTCTCTGGTTATATTACTCTTACCAAATTCAAAGTTGATATCGGCAAGTTCAATATGCGTTTCTTTTATCAGTTCATTAACCGGTCTAAGAGCTGCCTCAATCATAACCGTTTTCTCACCTGTTTTAGCAAAAGTTATTGTTGCCGGCTCATAGCCTGTTTTTGAAACCTCAAGAACATAATCAGTATCACACTCCACATCATAAGAAGCCCTACCATCTGTTCCTGTTTGTTTTGTTTCGATACTATTTTTAGCATTATCAAGTATTGCCACTTTTGCATCGGCAAGAACCTTTCCTGTCTTTACATCTGTAACAGCTGTAATAGCTTCTACCCTACAAACTGGATTTGCAGCATAAATATTGTCTACGCCTGAACGATTTGACGAAAAATATCCTACATTTTGCTTTGTATTAAAACTGAAAGAAAAATCGTCTTTTTCACTGTTAACCGGTTTACCCAAATTTACAGCTTCACCTCCTTTGGTAAGATCAGCTTTGAAAATATCAAAACCTCCATAACCCGGACGTGAAACAGACGAGAAATAAAGCACATTATTATCTGTAATGAAAGGGAAATTCTCTTTACCCGGTGTATTTACATCCTTACCAAGATTAACCGGTGTACTATAAGTACCATCACTGTTAACACTCACCTTCCAGATATCTGTATCACCTAAACCACCCGGCATGTTTGAAGCAAAGTACAATGTTTTACCATCTGCACTAAGGCTTGGGCTCCCTACAGAATATGAAGTACTGTTAAAAGGAAGCGCCGTGATGCTTTGCCATTTGCCATCTACCTTAGTTGCTTTATATAAACCTATTTGTGCAAGTTTTACTTTTTTACCTTTTGTATACTGCCCTTCTGCATGGCCATCGCGTGCAAAATAAACCGTATTACCGTCTGCGCTTATAGCTACTGGGCCATCGTGAAAACGGGTGTTAAGCTCAGATACCGCAACAGCTTCAGAGAAAGAACCGTCAACATTTTTTACAGAACTGAAAATATCGATATAAGGCTGACCATAATCATCTGTTGCCGATGTATTTCTGGCACTTACAAAATAAAGTATGTTATCGTTAGACAGTACTGCCCCAAAATCACTTTTGTCTTTACTGTTTACATCTAACGCCGTAGCATCAAACATTTTGTTCTGACTGTTTAGTGAAGGGATATAATCAGGATTAGCTTTGTGTAAAACCGCTCTCTGATCATTAGGCATCATCGCTGCAAAAATATCCATCTGCTTATTTGCCTCTGCATATTTTCCTTGTGTTTTAAGAGCCGTAGCATATCTGTAATATGTTTCTGCATCCTGTTTTGTTTCAACTGCCTTAGAATACCATTTAGCAGCCTCATCCATATTAAAAACAGCATAATAACTATCTGCAAGCTGTTTGTACACATAAGCATCTGCTTTATTGCTGTTAGCAAGCTGAAGGTACTCTTCTATGGCAACAGTATAACGGCTGTTTTCAAAAAGCGCATCGGCTTTCAGGGTTTCTTTAGATTGGGAATACCCCTGTAATGCCATTAACAACCCTACTGCTATATATAATTTTTTCATGTTTAGAAATGTCTTTTAACAGATTAGAAGAATCGAGGTGAAACAGATACTTTTTTCCTGAAATTCAGGTCAAATAAAAGCATTACCTCGTGTGAAGCCGTAGTAGTAACATTTAAATCGGATGTTACATAATCGTATGCATAACCAATTCTAAGACCCGGAGTTATTGCATAGTTTACCATAGCCCCTACCGAGTCATCCAGCCTGTAAGTACCACCTATCTCAAACTTTTCAAAGAACAGGAAGTTTAAGGCCATATCGAGTGAAGTTGGCGCATCAAATGCAGATTTCATCATGAATGATGGCTTCAGTTTTGTATTATCAGACAGGTTGAAAACATATCCTCCCGATAAGAAGTAATGCTGAACATTTGAACTGAATTTACGCTCCTGTCCGCTATCAGTTACCTGCAGGTAGCTGTTTTTAAGCATGTTTGGCACAGAGAAAGAAACATAATACTTATCTGTATAATAGAATAAACCTGTACCAAAATTAAAGAAGGTATTGCTTGAGTTTTCCTTAAATGCCACATCACTTGTAGAAGGCACATAACCGTTACCAATGTCGCTAAACAAACCTACATTTTGAAAAGTAACTCCTGTTTTTAAACCTAATGCTAACCTGTGCTCACCTCCTAAATTTAATGTATAAGAGAAATCGCCATACACATTAGTTTCCTCAACCGGACCAATCTTGTCACTTATGGCAGAAAGTCCTAAACCTACATTTTTACCAACCGGGCTGCTTATTGACAGTGTTCCTGTTTTTGGAGCCCCTTCTATGTCTACCCACTGTGCCCTGTAAAGCAGTCCTCCCGAAAGGCTTTCTTTAGAACCGGCATAAGCAGGGTTAACCACATTCATAGTATACATATACTGGGTATACTGAGGGTCTTGCTGCGCTTTTGCATTAAATACTGATGCAAAGGCAAGAGCCATTGTTATATATATTTTTTTCATTGCTATGTGTGAAGTGAAATGATTAAAAAGAAAACCTGCCTGCCATGGCAGACAGACAGGCTGTCTATTATTAATTAACTTAATACTCTCTGCTTATATAAACCCATCCGGTAATTGACTCTCCGTTAGATTTATTAATGCTATAGAAGTAAGTACCGTCAGGAAGCTCATTGCCTTTCTCATCCTGACCGTGCCATTCGTTATTGTATCCGTTAGACTGATGGAACACTTTTTTCCCATAACGGTTGAAGATAACGATCTCCTGAACCCCAAGATCTGTAAGATCGAAGGTGTCGTTATCTCCATCACCGTTAGGAGATATACCACGTGGTATCTGGCACATTATAGTTTCAACTGTGTAGCTTGCCTCACCAGTACAAGAACCTGAAGTTACCGTTACGGTAAACACTAAAGGAAGTTCAAGACTGCCGTTTGCCGCATAGTATTCAGCCACATTAAACTCTGAGCTGTTACCTACTGCTACACCGCTTTCATTTCTCCATACATAGCTTACATTGCTATCAAAAGTTCCGTTTACAGCACCAGCTGTTAACCAAACATTCTCTCCTCTACAATCTTGTGTAATTGCAACAGAAAGGTCTCCCGCAATTGTAACCGTTGTAGTATAAGTACCTCCTACATTACATGTTTCCTCATCCATAGCAACTGTATAAGTAACATCATATGAACCGGCAGTACTTGCCATAATATCTATTTCACCCGTTGTCGCATCTAATGCAAGTCCGGCATCCGAAGTAAACGTACCTCCTGTAAAGAAATCTCCCAGAGTAGTTGGCATTGGGTTTTCGCTATCATAACAGTATACACTGTCATAGCTAAACTCAACTACCGGTGTAATACCTTCCGTAAGCTCTACAGTGGTTGTATAAGTACCACCACCTGTACATGTTAACGGATCTATGTCTATAGTATAAACTATATCGTGGATACCCTGTGTTGCACTAGAAAGGTCTATTATACCTGTTTCTGCATCTACAGTAAGTGTTGTCGAACTGAATGTACCTCCAAAAGTAAAGCCTTCGGCTATAGAAGGAACAAGCTCTGCTCCTGAGTTAAGACAAGAAGGACTATCATAACTAAACTCAACAACTGCTACTGCTAAATCAGTAATTGTTACAGTAAATGTTGTAGTTCCGCCTTCAAGACAATCTCCTGTCGCTACCGCATAAGTAACATTGTAAACTCCTGCTGTTGTGTTAGTAAGATCTATTTCACCTGTTGCAGCATCTATAGCAAGACCTGCTTCGGCAGTAAACTCACCTCCTGCATAGAATCCTGCATCAGTAGTTGGCACCGGGTTAGTTGTTTCAGCAATACAGTATGACTCAGCATAAGTAAAGCCTGTTACAGGAGTTACTAATGTGTTAAGTGTTATTGTTACTGTATTTGTACCTTCAGGGTTACAGTCAACAGCTTCAATAGTATAAGTAATATCATAAGTACCGGCAGTACTTGTTGTCATATCAATTTCACCTGTTGCAGCATCTATAGTTAATCCTGCAGGAGTAGCTGTAAATGTACCACCTGTTGTAAAATCTGTATCAAGAGTAATTACCGGATTAGCTTCTGCCATACAGTAAGTATCAGCATCATATGTAAATCCTACTACAGGAACAAACACTTCATTAATAGTAACATCAATTTGTGCCCTTAATCCTTCACATCCCTCTGTATTTGCATAAGCAACATAATAAGATGTAGTACCTACTGTTGTAGTAGACGGTGTTGGAGCTCCCGCTAATGCAGTACCTCCTACCGGATCTGTATACCATACTAAAGTGTGATCTGCTAAAGCCGGAGCGGTTAACGGATCGGCTGTTGCACCTTCACAGTACTCAACCGGAGTAACTACTTCTGGAACATCATCCACAGCAACATTAGCAATTACAATAGTGTTTTCACAGTAACGTGTATTCCAGTAGAATGTATAGTCACCGCTGGCAATAAGTCCGCTTACAGTTGTAGTGCTACTTGCAGCATCTGTAAAGACAACTTCTGTAGGGTTGTTTTCATCAGCACTCCACATACCTGTACCTCTTGCTTCAAGCTCAATCGACTCTTCAGTACAATCAAGTTCCTGTGGCTGAGTAATAATTTCATTATTTGCAGTAACACTTACTGCGTCTAATAAAATACCTATACCATTATCTTTTGCTCTAAAAATAATTCTTGTTGTATTCTGCCCTGCAGGAACATCATAAGTACCTTCAATAAACTGCCATCCGGTTGTAGTTGGTACTTCTTCCAGTAATACAAACGGACCTGAAGGCGGACCTGCAAATGCCTGGATTATATTACCCTGGAATCTTGTAGACACAGCATAAGAATAGTTGTATTGTGTAACCTCTGAGCTGTCAAAATCCTGATAGATACCCTGAATATTAACCATATCTGAAGGATCATAAGGATTATTTGGCGTTAATAACTGGATTACCTGTGTTCCGTCATAAGCAACAACACCTTCGGCATTATATGCATCAAAATAGAATATAGAATCCCAGTCCGGCATGTTGTATCTCCATCCTGAAGTTACTTCATACCTTGTCATGTTATCTAAAAGTCCAAATACTGTTGTAGGGTTTTCAAAACTTCCGTTTACAGCATCTATAGCACAAAGGTCGTTTGGTGTTTTAACACATACACTAAATGTATATTTGTTAGACGCACCCGTGTTAAGTGATAATCTTATCTTATATGTATCTCCCACTACAGTTGCAGTTGAGTAAGCAGCAACAATTGCATTGTTATAAGAACAAGACATTTCTTCCAGTGTAGTACCATCAACATGATAAAGTGTTAATGTTACATTAGGATGAGGAGGGTTACCTGTACTTGCATAATAATCTCCGGAGAAGTCTATCAGTTCAACAATATGTGCTGTAGAGGTAGCTTCAAACTCATACCATACGTCTCCATTATTGTTACCTGCACAAGACATAGGCTCAGAAGAAACCGTAGCACCATAGAACGATGCATTTGCGGATGAAACCTCACATGTTTCTGTTGGGTTTACTTCTAAAGCAATGGCATTTGCAGAAGAATCGTTTCTAACAAACTCGTAAGGACCTGACCAGAAACTCTCGTTTCCTTCACCACATATTGCTCTTACAAAGAACTCATAAGTTCCTGCTGTTAAAGAATCAAAATCTGCAGCAACAGGGCTATAAGTAGGCGTAGTATTCACAATAGTACCTGACTGAGGTAATGTACCGTTTCCAACAGGCTGAATATATACTTCCCACTGTGTTTCTGTTCCACCGGCAGTCCATGATAGCGTACCGTTTTGGTTTACAGATAAGTTTGTAGGATAAGGACATGTAACAGTACTACATGAAGCAAAACCTTCATAAATAACATCATTCATTGGTCCAAAAGGCGCAGGGCTTGTCCAAATAGTGGTTGTACCCTGCTGTATAGTAACAACAGTATTAGCACTGTTACCCGGCACATAACCTATACCATCCCAAAGTAATGAGAACTCTACACCATCACATAAGAACACTGTGTACGTATTAGTTGCTCCGGCACTGGAACTTGTTAAATCTAGCGTACCTACAACTAATCCGTTTTGAATAACCTGAACTTCACCTGAAAGACCTCCTGATGATGGATTAGTGATAGTAAATGTATACTCACAAGCCGTAGCTAACGGACATAGTGTTGTAAACTCAAATGGTCCTACCCATTCGCTATCTCCCGTTTCACAAGCAGCTCTTACATAGTATTCATACTGAGACGCCTCAATTAATCCTGTTTTTGTATACGGATTGTTTGTTACGTTTGAAGTTAAGTATGCAGGATCTCCGTCTCCTACAGGAGCACCAAGACCTGCCGGCTGTACATATACATCCCAAGCTGTTTCTGTACCTGTGCTTTCCCAAGCTAACTGAACTGTTGTATCTGCAATATTGTTAACCGTAAGATTTATAGGTTGAGAACAAGCCGGTATGTCTTCAATCATTACATTATCAATAACATAAAGCTGTCCTCTGTAACCCCATGGATTTGGTGTTTCCTGAGGTATATGCCATGCAATATTAATATTACCTGTATAACCTGTAAGGTTAATCACTTTTTCCTTCCACTCCATGTTATTAAGCGGGTTAGGATCTGTATCTGTAGAATATAATACCTCTGTAAAGTCAGCAGGCTCTATACCTGTTGTAGAAAGTAATATATCAAGGTCTTCTTCAAAGAATGAATCTTCAACTCTGTAGTAAAATCTTAAACGCTGACCGGCAGTTACAGTAATTGTTGGCGAAATTAACCAGTCGTCATTCTCACCGTTACTACCTGTAAACATACCTGCAGTTTCTATACCTGCATAAGGGTTTGTTCCACCGTTTAATATAAAGTGGTTTACGTCACCGTTATCATTTCTTATTACCCAACACTGTTCTGTAGTTGAGTCAGCTTCAAATGTTTCAAGGAATGGTGCAGGGAAAGCATCACATAATGTTTTAAATGTGTATGGCCCAATCCATTCGCTTTGGTCTGTATCGTTACAGTACGCTCTTACATAAACCTCATAATGTGTATCTGAAGTAAGTGTACCTGTTGTTACTGAGTATTCCGGATCATCTACAGTTGTTCCTGTAGAAGGTACACCTGTACCAGCCGGCTGTACTACAACCTGCCACTGATCTTCTATAAATCCTGCTGTCCAGGACACATCTGCAGATGTAGTTGTAATATTTGTAACTGTAATTGCAGACGGGTTAGGACAAGCCGGAGCTTCACCAATTCGTACATTGTCTATCTGCATACCGGAAAACGCTGTAGAAGTATCAAATGTTGGCGGAACTCTGAAGGCTATATAAACCGGTCCGTTGGCATTAATATATAATGCTTTTTCTATATAATCTGTATTGGTAAACTCCATTAATGGCATAATTACCGAGAAGCTCGCAGGGTCAGTATCTGTAGTAGACATTAATACCTCCACCCCTAATCTTGGTGTAGGGAAGAAAATGCCCACTACCGCTTTGTAATCAAACTTAAGTTCTTTAGTACCTACAACATTAATAGCCGGAGAAATAATCCAGTCATCAAAAGAAGCAGGCGGAGCACCAAATCCGGATCTTTGTATTCTTGCATCTGTTACAGAAGCTGAGAAGTTTTGAAATACCACGTTATCTCCATTGCCATTAACCGGTGTCCAGCAGAATCTATGTGTATCCAAATCATTATCAAAATCTTCAGAAAAAGGCACATCAAAAGTACCACACTCTGTAATAAAATTAAACGGACCTACCCAGTTACTCTGGTCGGTACTGTTACAATATGCTCTTACATAATATTCATATTGAGTTGAATGATCAAGCTCATCTGCAAGGAAGTTAACGTTTGTAGTAGCAACCTCTCCTTCAACCGTAGGAACACCAGAACCTACCGGCTGAACAACAACTCTCCATTCTGTTTCATTAAGACCCGGATCCCATGAAAGCTCTGCCGTAGAGGTAGTTAATGTACCTACTGAAAGGTTTAACGGATCTGGACATGCAGGAGCATCTTCAATATACACGTCGTCTATTGAAATCCTGGTAGCCACACTACCTGTACCCGGCGTTACAACAAAAGCAATGTTTACATTACCAGTCATAACCGGTAAGTAAACAAATCTTTCAACAAAACCGGTATTAGTAATTTGCGTTTCAGGCATTACAGTTGTAGTAAAGTCTGATGCACCTATACCCGTTGTTGAAATTTTTATTGAATAACTTGAAACACCTCCTGTAGACCTGTCTTTAAAACGTATTCTTTTCATTCCTCCTGTAAAGTTTACCTGAGGAGAAACCAACATATCGTTATTTAAGTCTGCAAACGTATTTGTTTGTAAAGTAGCATAACCACCTAAATATGTCCACGTAAAGTTGTCACCATTAATATCTACAGGAATCCAACAAGCCTCAGGTGCTGTTGCCGAAGCTCCCGTAAATTGAGTAGAATATGGTAAAGGAAAAACATCACACTGTGTTTTAAACTTATATGGTAAACTCCATGGTCCCGGTACACCACCGCAAACCGATCTTACATAGAAGTCATAAGTCGTACCTGCTGCCAAACCTGTAACCGGATTGTCAATATTTGTAGTAGTATCTGTACCTGTTGCAGGCGCTGGAGAACCCGTAGGTACAGCTGCATACTGCCAGTTACTCATTAAGTTGTTTGTATTGTCCCAAGAAAATGAAACAGTATTTTGCAATAAATGAGAATACGTAAATACTGCTGGTGGTGGGCAGTCTGCAGTACTAACCGTAATTTTAAAACTAATACTTGCTGTTGCTGTTAATTGAGAGGAAGCAACTATAATATAAGTAGTACCGGCTTCTACATAAAGGTTAGGTATAACTTTAGTTACACCTTCTGTTGTATTATAAGTACCGGCTATACACTCTACTCCAACATTAGAACAACCATCATATACAAGTAACGAACCATAGTCGTTGGTACTTGGAGTTGTTATAAGGTGGGTTAATGTAATAAGTCCGCTTGTAGTAGGCGTATAAGAGAAGAACGCCTTAGCACCATTTAAGTAGTTTTGAGTTACCGTAGAAGGTAAACAGTTTGAACCCTGTGTAGTATAAGTAACTGCCGGGTTTTGAAAAACATTCAGGTTTCCTGCATATACATAAGTATTACCATCGTCCGGTATTACAATAGGCTCTGCACAGGTTACACCTAAAATATTTGTGCTTAAATTGAAAGGTCCTGCCCAAATACTTTCAGATTCAGAACAGATAGCCTTAATATATACATCATAATCAGTATCAACAGCTAAACCTGAAGCCGAGTAGGAGTTATCAGTATCAAACCCTGTGGTTCCCGGAGGTGCACCATCCGCAACAATCTGAATTTGGAAATCACTTGTTGTAGGATGTGTCCAGTTTAACTCTGCTGATTGCGTTCCTATTGATGATACCGTAAAGTTTGCAGCTAAAACAGGATCACACACCTGTGGTGCCTGGATAGATACATTATCAATAAACCAACTGTTAGCATCTGGTGTTGCACCAGGTTGATCGTTTATTAATACAAAAGCGACATAAACATCTACAGTAGTACCCAATCCAGAAAAAGTAACAACTTTTTGTCCGTAAGATGTACTAAGATCACTTTCTGTAAAAGTAGCAAGAGTAGTTGTAAAACTTGAAATATCTGTTTGTGATGCTGTAGAAACCTTTATCTGGTATATGTTACCATGATTTGTCGCATCACCCTGTTTTGTATAAAATTTAATCTGGTCACCATTAGAAACATTTACTAAAGGTGTTACCAAATAATACTGAGCAGTGTTGCCTGCCCCAATGTTCTCTGCAGTCGGGTTAATAAAAGCAGCCCCTGTGCTTAAATTGTAACCGTCTGTAGAAATACCAAAAGGTGTTGTACCTAGCCCATTGTTGGCCTGAGCCCATGTGGCTGGTATTCCACTTTCAAAAGTTTCGGTTGCTAATTGCGCATTTGCTGTAAAAGCAAACAACAGAAAAAACATCAAAAAAGATGCTTTACCTAATACGCTTTTAGGCACTACCGGATGGAAAAGCCCTGAAAATATTTTCAGGAATTTCACCAATAACTTTGACGTTATTAGTAATTTTTCTCTCATAGTTAATAGTGTTTAGAATAGTTAATAGCAGTTGTTAATCACGTAAACAAATATTAACAAAAAGAAAACACATCTATAATAGTATGCTTTAAGAATTCAGTAATTTTTAAAGTAAAAAAAGAGATAAAAACACTTGACTATCAGTTAATTAAAAGCAAAAATAAATTTAAGACAAATTTGTCAGCTTTCTGCTTTTTTTAACCTTCTGTAGCTCTAATCTAAGCTTATTTAAAGATTTCTTAGCCTTATTATGATATTGGTAAATCACAAAAAGCGCTATTAAAATAAGGATTATTATTACAGAAAGATATATGTAGTAACGGTTTGTAAGCTGAGAGGTTTTTGTATCATATTCAACCATAAGTCCATCAATGGAATCACTTATTGATCTCCTCTCCGATTCTTTGATTATATCCTGATTGTGCAAAAACAATTTTCGATATTCCTGATACTTCTCCCAGTTATTCACCGAAAGATAATTATCGGCCAGTGCCATATAAACTCCCCTGTTTAAGATTAGGTCGCCCACATCTTTAGACAATAAAAGTGCTTCTTCCAAAACCTTTATAGCCTCATTATAATTCTGCTCATGGGTATAAACTTCTGCAAGCCCTTTTAAAGCAAATGCCTTCAGGCTTTTGGCATTTATAATTTCGGCATATAAAATTGCTTCCTCAAAACTTTCTTTGGCTTCTTTGTATTTCGTCAATGTATAATAACAATAACCTTTGTTATAATACATTATACTAAGATTAGGCTGTTCATTTTTGGTATTAAGCCTTTTATAATAGCTAATAGATTTATCCAAGAAAGGAATTGCCAGTTCGCAGCTAAAGCCCTCTTTGTAAATAAGCCCCCTAACAGCAAAGTTGGTAGCCCTTAAATAAACAGAGTCTTTAATTTTATATTTACCCAGTATACTCTCGCACTTGTCAATATATTCCAAAGCCTTGTCATAAACCTTTAGCTGTTGGTAAACAATAGCAATACTGTTTGCTATATTGGCATTGATATCCTGATTGTTCTCTTTTTTTGCTATGCTGTCACTTTTTAAACAGTACTTCAAAGCTTTTTGATAATCCCTTTTAGATGAGTATGCACTTGATAAAAGTAACAATCCCCTTGCCTTATCATAATTAGAGCTTTGAGGAGAAGAATAGATAGAATCCCCTATTCTGGTTGCTTCTTCAGGATCTTTATAAATATTGAGCCTTATAGCTTTTATAATACTGTCTATTTTATGCTCGGTTTGGGCAAAGCAGTTATAAGCACTCAAGAACAAAAGCACAACTAACAACGATATTTTTTTAAAACTATCCATGGTTATGCTTTTTTGTTATGAATTTCCTTTCCCAACATATCTATAAATACCGTAGGTGCTATACCGGTTATAGATTTAAACACGGTTGCAAAACTACTGTGTGAAGAAAATCCGCTTTCCTCTGCCAGATAACTTATTTTATAATTAAGGTACTCAGGTTCATTTTTAAGTTTCTCAATTATATAGTTTACCCTTAATTTATTTATGTAAGCATTAAAATTATCGTTGTAATGCTTATTAATAATTTCCGAAAGATATTTAGTATTCGTATCAAGCTGTGCAGCCAGTGTTGCCAGTGACATATCTTTACTGGTATACTTAACCGTAGATTCAAACTTTTTAAGACCCACTAAAATATTCTGCTCCGTCTCGGTAGGTATAGACAGTTTTTTAGGCGATATGCTTTTCACTTTATCAACCGAGTCTACCAGAAGTTTATTGGTTATCTCAAGGTAGCCTATAATTTCTTTTAGTCTTTTCTTTTTAGCCTTGTTTGAGAAGTATAACAGATTACCAAACAATGCTATTAAGAAAAGAGCTCCCAAAGCAGAAAAAACAATAGCCTTAAGACTGTTCTCTTTTGTTTCTAAATTTAGAGCCTGCTCTTCATTAATATAATTATAGGCAGAATTTACCGCAGATGTTTCCAGATCGTAAACCTTTTTGTTATATGATAGAAAAGCATCATTATACTTTAAATGATTTTCCTTGTCATTAAGGCCAAGATAGTTTATGGCAACCCTGTTGTTAAGTTTTTCAAGCAGGTAATTATTTTCTGAGTCACCCAGTCTTTTTAAGTGCTGCGTAAGCTTATCAAGAGCAGCAGTATAGTCTTTTTTAAAATAATCAAGATCGGCAGTACCAAGAACCAAAGCTGTTTCAGTAAGCAGGTTAGTATTTTTATGATCTTTTACATATGAGGCTGAAGCTAAATTGTAATACTTATAACTCTCTTCATACTTTTCCAAGCCCTTATAAGCTTTGGCTTTTATAAGATAATAAACATCCGAAAGCTGACCCTCTTCTATTTCCTTTCTATACTTATCTAAAGTATTAATTACAGTAATAGCCTGAGTATAGTTTTCCTGATCAATGAACATATTAGCTTCTTCAAAAGTAAGTTTTATGTCCAGATAAGATTTAAGTGAAGCATTATCCTCCTTCTCCTTCAGTATTTTTACAACACTAACATAGTTGTCAAACTGATTGTATAGTTTAAGGGTTCTTGCCAAAAAAGCCTTATGGAAAACAATTTCTGCCTTTAAGGAGTCATTAACCTTATTAATAAGTCTGTTTGCCTTAAAAAGACTTTCAGCGGTTTTATCATAATCACCCTTAGCTATATTAATATCGGCTTCTATCAGGTATACTGTAACATGATCATCCGCTGTGCTGGCTTTCTTGAGCATATGATCTGTTAGCTTTAAGGCCTCATTCGGACTAAAAAAAGCCATTTCATGTGCTTTATTTATCATACGCATATCCTCATCATTTTCCTGAGAAAATAATGGTGAAACTAAAAACAGTAGTACAAATAACACATACTGCCCAAACAGCCTATTATTACTTAAAATCATTAGCTTGCTTCCTGATAGCTTTGTATAAATCTAACAAAATTTCTGTAAGAAATTATTATAGTGCAAATATACTTTTAATAGTTAAGCAAACCCTGATTATTTAGAATATAACAATATAAACATAAAAGGCGGCCATAAAAGCCGCCTTTACAAATCAATCACAATTTAATCACTTTAATCAAAAATTATAACTCCATCAACAAGTTATTTTAAATCACCTTTCCATAACAGCAATCCTCCATTAAGATTAACTGTATTTTCAAATCCGTAGCTCTCCATTAACTGACAAGCCATACCGCTACGATTTCCGCTCCTGCAGTACACATAATAATTTTTATCACGGTCAAGCTTTTTAATTTTATCAAAAAAATGCTCTCTCTCAAAAAAATTAATACAAACAGCATTAGGCAGTGTACCTTCGGCACATTCATCTTCAGTCCTTACATCAAGTATAACCGCATTAGGATCCTCCTCTATAAGCGTTTCCCATTCGTCCTGTCTTACATTTTTCATATTAATTAATTACTTACTGTTAGGTTATTGTATTTTTTCCATTCGGCCATACCGGCAGAATAATTTTTTACTTTAATTCCCTTTTTACGAAGTAGTGAAGCCGCTATAGCTGCACGATCTCCGCTCTGGCAGTGTATAACCACCTCTTTTTTTGTATCTATCCTGTTAAGGTTATCCTTTAATGTACCGGTAAACAGGTTTATGGCTCCCTCAATGTGGTCAGCGTTATATTCTGCTTCTCCCCTTACATCAATTATCTGTACGTTTGTTTTACCAATATGGTTTTTGAATTCGTCAATTGAAATCACATCCGATTTTTGTAATTCAAACCCCATTTCCTCCACATTGTCAATATATCCGTAGATATTATCCAGGCCTATTCTCATAAGTTTTCTGGTAAGGTCTTCCATCTGGCTTTCGTCAGCTATAAGAATAAACTGTTCCTCATAATCAAGCATCCAGCCACACCAGGTAGCAAAAGAGTTGTTACCCTGTATGTTTATAGTATCGGGTATAAAACCGTTTGCAAAATCGGCTTTGTTACGGGTGTCAATAATGGTCATCCCTTTTTCGTAAGCGTCAAGAAATTCTGCTTTAGAAAGTTTGGCATGCTTAGGCACTTCTACCAGTAATGGCCTGTCTACCTTATTAAGCTTTTTCATCATTGCAAAATACTTAGGAGGTTCCGGCTGATCGGCAAGCAGATAGTCTGTAAAGCCCTTTTCATTATTTTCATATTGAAAAGCCCAGTTTCTTATTTTTTCGTACCCCACTGTAGAACTTGGCACTGCGCCTAAAGCTTTACCACATGCAGAACCTGCTCCATGCCCGGGCCACACCTGTATATGGGCAGGAAGCGAGGCAAACTTGTCTATTGATTTATACATCTGTTTTGCGCCTATATCCTGAGTACCTTTTAGGCCTGCCGCTTTTTCAAGAAGATCAGGCCTGCCTATATCACCTACAAACACAAAGTCTCCTGTAAACAGCATTACAGGTTCATCGGTAGCAGGATGGTCGGTAAGCAGGAAGCTTATGCTCTCAGGTGTATGTCCAGGTGTATGTATAACCTCTAATGTCAGGTTACCTACTTTAATAATATCACCGTTTTTAAGACCTACATGATCAAATTCATATTGCCAGTCTGGACCTCCTTCATCAGAAAGGTACATTTTAGCCCCTGTTACCTTTGCCAGCTCTCTCGATCCTGTAAGGAAATCGGCATGAATATGGGTCTCTGCAATATGAGTGATTGTCATATTGTTTTGTTTTGCTATTTCCAGATAAGTATCTATATCTCTTTTAGCGTCTATTACAATTGCTTCTCCTTTAGCCTGACAACCTATAAAGTAACTTGCCTGAGCTAAAGTTTTATCGTATACATGTTGAAAATACATAACTTAAATATTTATTGTTTATACTCCAAAATTAGATTATTCCGTTTGCTTGTTCAGTAACAAAAGTTACACAAACAACTTATTTTCAATTACATAAAAATTTCTTTTATCAAAATATAGATACCCATTACTAATACAAACCACCCAAAGCCTATTTTAAGTTTTTCGCCCGGAATTTTATTTGACAACGCTATACCAATAAAGATTCCGATTACCGACATTAAAGTAAAGATCAGTAAAAAAGGCCAGTCTATATTACTTTGCCCCACATCTCCCATAAAACCGGCCAATGACTGGATGGCAATAATAAAAAGTGAAGTTCCTACGGCCTTTTTCATAGGCATATGTGCCAAAAAAACCAATGCAGGTATTATTAAGAATCCGCCCCCGGCACCTACAGCTCCTGCTAAAACCCCTATAAGCACCCCCAAAACGACCAACCTGAAATAGGAGACATCAATATTTGCTGTGATAGTACCGGAGTTTCCGAATCTTATCATTCGTACGGATGCTGTTAGCATTACTACTGCAAACAACACCATTAATAATAAAGATTTTGTAACCAAAACTGTTCCTGCGGAGAATACCACATCGGGTATTGCAGGTATAACAAATGCCCTAACCAAATAGGCAGCTATTAAAGATGGTATACCAAATATCCATACTATGCTAAAGTCCACATTCTTGTTAAAGGCATTACGCAACCCTCCTACCAAAGCTGTACTACCTACCACAAAAAGGGAATAAGCAGTTGCGAGCACAGGGTTAACCGTTAATAAATATACTAAAATGGGTACGGTAAGTATAGATCCACCACTACCTATAAGGCCAAGGGAAACACCTACCAAAAGGGCAAGAAAATAGCCTGAAACCATTGTTACATCCATAAGTGTATGCTTTAATAATTTCAGGCTAAATTAGTATGTGGTAAAAAGCTGGGCAGTAACAAAAGTTACACTGGGCTTTTTTTATTTTAAAAGAACAATATTATTTCGGTTCAGTTTTATTTTACCTTCGTTTTCAAAGGCTTTTAATAATCTGGACACCACTACTCTCGAGGTATTAAGCTCGTAAGCTATTTCCTGATGGGTATTATTAATAATATTTGAATTATTAACCTTTGCTTTCTCTTTAAGATAATTAAGCAGGCGTTCATCCATTTTCATAAAGGCAAGGTTATCTACTGCGCTAAGCATTTCGCTTAAGCGCTTATTATAACTGGTAAAAACAAAGTTGCGCCAACTTTTGTACTTACCCAGCCATTCCTCCATTTTATTTACAGGAATCATGGCAAGACTACCCTTATTTTCGGCTATTGCTCTTATCTCGCTTTTGGTATCACCCATACAGCATGCAAGTGTCATGGCACAGGTATCTCCCCTTTCAAGAAAATAAAGCAATAAGTCGCCCTCATCCCTGTCTTCCCTTAGTATTTTTATTGCTCCGGTTAACAGCAAAGGCATTCTTCTTATATACTCACCAATTTCAATAAGCCTGTCGCCTTCTTCAAATTCAACAAGAGTAGAAACTTCTGCTATTTCCTTTATAAGGGCTTCTTCAAAAATATTGCCGTAGGCCTGTTTAATCAGTTCTTCCATTGTGTTTTGGTTGATTGTTTAAATATACAAATTAATGTGGCAGCTTGTCTTTTATAAGTCCGTAAACCCAGGTACCGCCCACTGCTCCTGCAATTACAATAAGTATAGGATAAAATCCTGCACCTGCCAGTACAAACATAGGTCCCGGGCATGCACCTGCCAAAGCCCAGCCTAATCCGAAAAGGATACCTCCAAACATATACCTGGAAAAACTCTTGTCTTTAGGTACAATCATTATCGGATTACCCGACAGATCTTTCATCCTTTTTCTCTTTATAAGCTGAACCAAAAGCACTCCTAACCCCAGTGCCGATCCTATTATTCCATACATATGAAAAGACCTGAACTGAAACATTTCATAAATGCGAAACCACGAAGCTGCCTCCGATTTAAACATTACTATCCCGAAGAAAGTACCAACTATTAAAAAAATTATATTTCTCATTGTCTTGCTATTAAAAAATTAAAGGAAACACAAGGTGTACCATAATTAGTCCTCCCACAAAAAATCCTACTACAGCTATAAGTGAAGGTAACTGAAGGTTGCTTAGTCCTGAAATGGCATGCCCCGAAGTACAGCCCCCGGCATAGCGGGCACCAAATCCTACCAAAAATCCACCTATCAAAAGAATTATGATTGTTTTTACCGAAGAAAAAGCTTCGTTCCCAAAAAATTCTGTAGGTACATAGGCTTTTCCGGCGCTTTCAAACCCCATTCCTTTTAAATCGGCTATTGTATCAGGATTAATATCAGGTACCGGATTTCCAGATAAAAAATTGAAAGCTATAAATCCGCCTACTATAGCTCCAATCATAATTAGAAGGTTCCATTTTTGAGAACGCCAGTCAAAGCAAAAAAAATCGCAGGTACTTCCGGCTCCACACATGGTACAAATAGTACGAAGGTTAGACGACATACCAAAGTTCTTTCCTAGAAATAAAAGCAACGCCATTGTAAGCGTAATTAAAGGTCCGGCCACATACCATGTCCAAGGTTGAAAAATCCAGTTCATGTTATTTTATTTTTCGGCAAAGTAACAGTATATACAAAGACTGGTCAGTAGCTTTTGTTACATAACAAAAAAAGCAGCCATGAGGCTGCTTTTTTTGTTATGTAACAAAAAAAGCAGCCATGAGGCTGCTTTTTTATATACTAAATATCTATTATTAATTCTTATCCTTTACACAACGAAAACCTACATGCTCCTGTCCGCTGTCCTCTGAGTTTGCCATTCGGGCATCAGGCCTGTAGCTTGAGCAATACTGTTCACTACATAAAAAAGAACCTCCTTTTATCACTCTCTTAGGGCTGTAAGGATCATTAGGATCATAACTTACCTCCGGGCCTTTAGGACTATGGCACTCTCTCATCCCTGATGTTTTATACATCTTATAAGTATCCGGTCTGTAACGGTCGTCCGTAAGTTCCCATACGTTACCTATCATATCATACAAACCATATCCGTTTGGTTGAAAATTCTTTACAGGAGCCAGCCTGTCAAAACCATCGGCATCGGTATTATGATAAGGAAAATCTCCCTGAAAGAAATTCGCCTGATAAACACCCGCTGGGGTCAGTTCGTTACCCCATGCAAAGTTTTGATTGTCCTTTCCTCCCTGTGCTGCATATTCCCATTCTGCCTCTGTAGGTAATCTTTTACCTGCCCATTTTGCATAGGCCTGAGCATCTTCATAAGCCACCTGCACTACCGGGTAATTACCTTTTCCTTTAATATCGCTATCAGGCCCCTGCGGATGTCTCCAGTTAGCACCTGGCATCCAGGCCCACCATAGTGAATAATCATTTAAAGGCACAGGTCCTGAAGGTGGTGCAAATACCAGTGAACCGGGAACAAGTATAGAGTCGTGCGGTTTAGGTGTCCCGGGAGGTAATTGTTTTTTCATCTCTTCCCAGTCAATTTCCCTTTCTGCAACAGTTTTATACCCCGTTGCTTTTACAAAGGCTTCAAACTGGTCGTTTGTAACTTCGGTTTCATCTATCCAATAACCATCCATTTTGGTTAGTACGGCAGGCCCCTCGGTATTGGCTGCATCTGCACTGCTGTTCCCCAGCATAAATTCCCCGCCTTTAATCCAAACCATCCCTTTAGGTTTATTGGCAGGAACGGCATCAGTATTATCTGCAAGGGTATCAGTATTTTTTTTGTCCTGGCAGGAGCAAAAAACAAATGCAATTGCCAGTATAAGGTAGTTTAGTTTCATTGGTAGTGATTATTTAGAAAATTTGATTTTATTGCCAAAAGTATAAGTCGCAGTTAAAGAAGGTCCGTTATATCCCCATTTAAAAAAGCCGTTAAGCCTTTCTTTCTCTACATCTACCCTTATATTTAAACCTGTATATCCTGCCGTAATACTAAAGTTTTTATAGATATTATATAATACAGACAAGTTATAGCTTATTATCCTTCCCCTAATATTATCTATAGTAAGGGATAAATAATTGATGTTTGTATAAAGTCCGAATTTAGGCCCCAGTACAAATTCGCCCCAAGCACCAATATCAGGTAAAGGTGCAGTAAAGTCAAAATTATCCTCTACTCCCACCGAGCCTATATTTGTATCTAACTGCAATCCCATATCACCAAAAATCACGTGAGCACCTATAAGTAATCCGGCCTCATATTTTGGTTTGCTTAAAATAGCATAGCTATATGCCAGCCTCGCAATGTTATTATCAAAAAAAGCAGATACCGATGCATTTACAGGATAAACATGATCCCCGAATTCTATTTCTCTGTCTAATGTTTTAGTTGACTCCCTCCTAAGATAGAAATATTCTAATACTAATCTTGATCTTCTTGAGATACGCCATTGAAAATCGGCTATAAAAGAAGTAGTACTTTTGCTGAACCCTAAATCATCTTCCAGGTCTATTGTAGTCCCAAAATTACCATTATTGTTCCCTACCCTTACCTGAGTATTGTTTACGGGAAAAAAGGCACCCGCATTAAATTTAAATCTCCTGGCATACCAAAAAGGAAGATCATCCGGTAAAATCTGAGGAATTTCATCTTCTGTCTGAACAACAATGGTATCCAGTTGTAATTCTGTTTGTGCTGTAACTGACAGACTCAAAAAATAAAATAAAGGTGCGAACAATAATTTCTTCATGGCGTGAAAATATTGGTTGATGTATTAAAGTTAGAAAAACATCTGACTATAAGCAACATAAATCAAGTTTTTTACTAGTTAAGCACCCTGCTAACACCTATACTTACAGTATAACTGTCATAAGCATTCCACCGGAAATCATAATTAAGGGCTGCACCTACCTCCCATTTTTCAGATACCTCAATTCCATATTCGTAGCCCAGCCTGTTAAGAAAAAGATTTTCCTCTTTTTCAAACTCACCACCTATACCAAACATTATTGTATGATTACCAAACTTTCTCATTCCCATTATGGCTGGAGCAATTGGAAAGCTTCTCTCTAATGAAGCATCATCACCTAAATTTTCATCGACCGTAAATTTATCAACCGTAATATCCGTATGAAGCCCTAATCCCCATTTTTCATTGAACCAATAATTATAATCAATACCCCATGCAGGTAATGATATCAGCTTATTTTCTGAATTATCCACACCATTAAAAATATTAACGTGGCTAATGGAAATACCGAATGTTTGATGGTGCCCCGAACTTTTCTCCTCTTGCGCAAAACCTTTTACAGAGAAAAAGAAAGCCATAAAAAAGTATAGTGGTAATAGCTTTTTCATTCCGGAATATTTAATAAAGTTAATCTCTTTTAAAGTTAACCATTAAACCCTTAATTTTTTGTTAAAACAAAAAAGACAGCATAACACTGTCTTTACAATAATATATTTATTCATAAATTTTTAAAAATACACCTTACACCCAGGTAAAGCTTTTTTAATCCTCTCTTTCTCAGCAGTATTTATATTATTACCTGCAAGTATCAGTGTTTTTAAACCTGTAAGCTTATCAATATCTTTTGGTAATTCGGTAAGGTTATTATTGGCAAGGGTTAAAAGCTCAAGTTGTGTTAAGTTTTGAATGCTATCCGGTAATTTTATAAGCTTATTATTATTAAGCATTAATGTTTTAAGCGATGTTAACTTCCCTATTTCCTGAGGTAAATATTTAAGGCTGTTGTATTCCATATTAAGGATCTCAAGATTAGGAAAATTAAACCAACTACCATCAAACTCATTAAACTGATTATAGCTCAACTGAAGATTTTTTAGTTTTTTTAGCTTGGCTATGTTTTGAGGAAGATAACTTAACTGATTATTGTCCATCTCTAATATTTCAAGATTTTTACAATTACCGATACCCTCCGGTACAGAAACGAGTGAATTTACAGAGAGATGCAGGTATCTTAGCTTTGTAAGTTCTTTTATTTCCTGTGGAAGGTAGGAAATATCATTATCCGAGAGGTCTATCCTAATAAGGTTGCTTAGCTTGCCTATTTCTTGAGGAAGGTATTTTATAGAGTTAAGCTTAAAGTTAAGGATTTCAAGGTTTTTAAGTGTAAAAATTTCCTCATCCCAATACTCCAGGTTATTACGCATAAGGTTTAAAAATTCCAGATGCTCCAGTTTGCTTAAGTCAGCTGGTACATAAAAAAGTTTCTGATCCCTTAAATTAAGCTGCTTTGCATTTTTATCTGCCATTGCTTCCTGCACACTGTAGTACACAGGTATATTAATAGGATCGGCATACTGAGCCTTTGCATAAACACTCCCTAAAATAAAAACCGTTAAAGCTAAAATTCGTTTTTTCATCATACATTTAAATTGAAAAAAGGACCGGTACTACTACCGGTCCTTGTATATTATTTTGAATAAAGTATTAGTTTACTTTAATCATTTTGTATGAACCTGATTTCTCACCAACTTTAATATTGATGATAAACACCTGCTCGTTGAACTGAGTTAAGTTAAGGTCAATTTTTTGTGAACCTCCAACTGACTGGGTTTGTTCTACAGCAACTTTTCTACCTACAAGGTCATATATTTCTATAGCTACATCCTGTCCTGCTTCACCGTTAAGCTCTACAGTTACCTGACCTCTTGTTGGGTTAGGATAAATGCTTACCATACCTTTAAGAGTATCTTCTAAACCTAAAGCAGAATCAACTACAATATAATCGTTTTTAAGGTTAGCTTCACTATCACCTGCTACGTTAGTAGATACAAGTGTTACGTTGTATGTTCCTTCTTCTGCATAAGTAACTGTTGGGTTAGCATCAGTAGAAGTAGCAGGCTCACCACCTTCAAATGTCCATAACCATGAAGTTGGGTTGTTTGTACTTAAGTCAGTAAATGTTACTACCTGTCCTTGTCCTACCTCAACATCGTCAGCAACGAAATCTGCAACAGGAGCCTGAACTCCAAGCTGAGATCTGTTAGCGATAACAACAGTAGCAGAAGCATTTAGATTAACATCTTCAAATGATGCATCTACCTGAGCATTGTTACTGCCATCAGGGTGCTGTACAGAGAAGAAACCATATTTAAAGTCTGGAGTGAATGTTAAACCTGTTGGCTCAGAACCTGCAGGCATAGACGAGTGTAGTAAAACCTGAGGAGCTCCCTGAGAGTGGTTAGGGCGTATTACCCAAATGTAGTTTAATCCACCATCCTGAAGTACCCAAAGGTTACCTTTATCATCAAAAGTAAGGTTATCGTTACCGTCACCCCAAGGCTCAGTATAACTTGTACCGTTAACGTCAAGTTCATAATCCATACCTCCTACAAAAGTTTCAAAATCAGAAACTGTAGTACCGTTATCAGTAAAACGGTAAACACGGTCTAAACCTTTAGCAGTAAAGTATACTTTACCGTCTATTGGGCTAATTTCACAGTCTTCAACACCGTTAAAAGCTGTACCACCTAATGCAGCTGCATTAGCTGTCATAGTATTTCTGTCTGCAGCAGTAGCATTAGGAACCTCAATCCAAGTAGCAGTACTTGAAGTTGGCTCATTGCTTGAAAGTGCAGTATCTAAATGAAGTACATAAACAGTACCTGAAGATAAATCGTTAGCATTATCGGCAACAAATTTGTAAACACAGTGTGTACCACCGTCTTCACCATAGTAAGCTGTAGTACCATCTGCAGAAACCACTACGTTTTCATGGTTCATTCTACCCATAGCCCATAATTTTTCCTGCTTACCATTACCATATTCCATTACCTGAGCAGTTACCGGATCTATTTCCACTAACCAACCCACATCTTGGTAATCGTCACTGTTTGCATCACCACCTGAAGTATTTTCTTCTGCAGTAATTATTGTACCCCATGGAGTAACACCACCTGAACAGTTTCTTATAGTAGTTACAAGGTCGTTGTTTTGGAATTCTACCGGTTGAGTATTATCAAGCACCCAAAGGTTAGTTTCCTCATCTAAGTGCATATCTAAGATAGATACACCACCAGGATTATTCTCGTGGTTTACAGCAAGATATCCAAGCTCGGAGCTTCCTTCCATAGGCACATAACCTGTAAAGTCATGATTACCCGGTACAGTACCAGAACCATCCATATAAGCATCTCCCTGTTTGAACAGTAACTGGAATTTATGCTCTTCCGGGATTATAAGGTAAGGCATTTGAGAAGTAGGCATGATAGAAGTAAAACACCCGATGTGTCCTTCTTCGCATACGAAATCTTCCGGAGCATCTTTAATATACATATCAAATCCAAGGTCAGAACTCTGTCCGTCACGATTGTGCATCTCAACAGCGATTCTGTTTACACCTTCCTGGAAAATTGATTTTGGAAGATGGAATACCTGGAATCTTTTCTCATCAGCACCATCAATGATACTTGCTGAATTCGTTAAATAGTTAATTGCACCTGTTGGCATATTGTCTCTGATAACTTCTTCTCCGTTAATATAAACAATAACACCATCATCTCTTCTGATACCGAATTCAACCATATCAGCAACTTCAGAAAGAGTAACATTCATATCTCTAACAAAGTAACTTGTAATGTATTTGTTTCCTGCATCAGGACCGTAAGAGATAACTGTTTTAGTTGGGTCACCATAACCTAGAGGAGCCTCTCCTGTAGACCATGCAGAAACATCATAAGATGAAAGTCTCCAGTCTGTAGCATCAAGACCTGTACCTAAATCAAAATAAGACCACTCAGAGTCTTTAGAAAGAGGATAAGTAGCCGGAGTTAAAGGAGGCATCATTGTAGCAACTGTATTTTTTACAGCTACTTTCTTATCAGCAGTTGTGTTTTTTTCAGCTGTGGCTTGCTTGGCTTCATCAGCTTTAGCCGGGGTCGTTACAGAGAAGTTCCCTGTATTAAAGTTGATTACTGCAAAGCTCCAAAGAGAGAACAGTAAACTTAAAGAAAGTAAACTTTTTTTCATGCTTTAATTATAGTTTTGGTTTTTACATGGCAAAACTACCTTCTGCATGTTTCCTTAGCCTGAAGTCACCTTTAAGGTTTATTTAAACTAATGTTACCCGTTTTAAAAAACAATTAAATATAAAAGCAAAATTTCTCCCTATGTTTACTCAATGTAAATCTTCAGATTATTTTTCTATAGCAGATATATCAGTAAGAGATTTTAAAAAAGCGATAAGGTCTTTCTTTTCCTGCTCTGTAAGACCCAGAGCATCAGACCCAAGTGTTTGGTTAGTTACCGAAAGCCCCAAACCTTCACCCCCACCGTTATCATAAAAATCGATAACTTCTTCGAGGGTACTGTAAGCTCCATTATGAAAATATGGCGGTGTGAGCTGCACGTTTCTTATAGTAGTGGTTTTAAACGATCTTTCATAAATCCAGGCATACTCTGTAAGTACCTGATTGTTTATCCTGCCTAAATCACTGTCAAGTTGCGGTGATTTATTATCCGGAGTAACCAAAACTCCTAGTATCTCACTTTCATTCTCGTTATAAAAAGGCGGTACAAGTCCACTAAAGGTTGGCGCAAAGTGGCAGGTAGCACAATTAGCCTTACCTGTAAATAAATTAAACCCTCTTTTTACCTCAGCAGAAATATCTGCCAGCTCTCCTCTTACGTATTTATCAAAAGGACTGTCAAACGATTTTAATGAAAGTACATAAGACACAAGTGCCTTAGAGAAATTCTCCCTGTTAACAGCATTTTTACCGAATACTTTTTTAAACAGATCGGCATACTTATTATCATTTTCCAGCTTTTTAAGTATATCACTGTAAGCCGTATTAAATTCGTCATGATTAAATATTACGTGTTCTGCCTGCTGCTCAAGACTAAAAGCTCTCAGGTCATAAAAATACCTGTCGGCATAAACAGCATTTAAAAGTGTAGGCGCATTTCTAAGCACGGTTTTACCCTGTACACTGCTTAACGATTTAGGAACACCATCCGTAAAACCTTTTTCAGGGTTATGACATGATGCACAGCTTAGCGAACCATCGCTACTCAAAACAGGGTCATAAAACAACGACTTCCCTAAATTTCTCAGGGCTTCGCTATCATCTTCCTTATTAAGCTCTGTAAAATAATACGGATTCAAAAAATCGGCTGCAAATATGGATGTGCTTTCAGGATTCCATCCTGAAGTTTGTTTCAAATACTCAGGAATACCGTTCCCCTGTATCTCTCCAAGTTTTTTATATAACGGGTCTATATAGATTTTTAAAAAAGTAAGCCTATCAAAATCTTCAAATGATATAGAACTGTTTAAATAAGCCAACCCTCCTTTAAACAACTCTATTACCTTGTTTTTATCGGCTGTATTGCCCTGATTGTTATTCTCCGTAAAGAATGCCAGCATTCCTTCAAACGAGGCTCTGGACTCCTCTATTCCGTTTAAAGAACCCGGAGTATCAAAACCTGTAACTCCCATGCTAAAAATTCTAACTAACTGCAGCCTCATAGCAGTTAAGTTATACTGATTTTTGAATTCCTGACTGCTAAGGCTATTATACAGTACCCCATATTTGCTCTTAACGTTTTTAGCTACCGCAGCAATTCTTGACTTTTCCTTATCTGCCTCATCAGAAAAAACCAACTCATCAAGAACCTGTAACCCTTCCGGACTTACCACCTTTGGCCTTGTACCTTCTTTTTCTATCTGCATAAGCGGCGCACCGTTTATATGGCTGTTTACATACTCTGCATAATAAAAAGCCAAAAAGAATTCAACTTTTTTATAAGAAAGTCTGGTATCTTTTAAAGTATGCTGAAGTGAATCAAGGCTAACTTTACCCTGCCTGTAACTGTTTGCCGTATTATCCAGTAGTTCCAGTGCGTTGCTGAAGTCTGAAAAATAATTGGTTATTACCTTTGGCGGCGTAGAGGAAGTTTTGCCCTTAAAGGAAATAAAAACCAAGGCAAAAAAAGCTATTACCAGGGCTAAAACAGTTTTTTTATAATATGCTGACATAATTGTAATAGTATCAAAAGGCAAACTTACTTAGCTACTGTATGGCACACATTAACCCCGCATTAAGAAATGATTAAGCTAAGCATAACACTTCAACCATAGCATTTGCTGTAGTTTTGCACAGATGATTGTTTAAAAAACGGTACTATTTTTTAAGTTTACACTTCAGTTTCAATTAATAATTTTAGTAAATTGTACTATCAAAAAAATTACTCAATCTCAATCAAATCAATTCTAAAAATCACACAGCCATGCCTGACACAACCCACACCAAACGCCACAGACCGAAACATAAAGGAAGCGCAATACTATTTAAAAACCCTTTGTTAGAAAAACTTACTAAAACACATATTGCACTGCCTTTATCTATTTTTACGGTTATTTCTGTTGCTTTAATTTATTATGGTATAATAGAAAAAGGGTTTACAACTCCGCAACTCATCCTTCTGTTTTTTGCAGGAATGTTTGTATTTACGTTTATCGAGTATATAGTTCACCGTTACCTGTACCATATCAAACCCCATGAGCATCAGGACGAAACTGATACGTTTAGCTATAAAGTACACGGGGTACACCACGATTACCCAAAAGACAAGCAAAGACTGGCAATGCCGCCAATTATCGCTTTAATACTTGCTACTTTCTTCTTTATACTGTACCGCGCTATTATGGGGGATTTTGTTTTTGGTTTCCTTGCAGGATTCCTAATGGGGTATACTATTTACCTTTGTATTCACTACAGTGTTCATATTTTTACGGTACCGAATAATTTCCTGAAAACCTTATGGCATCACCACGCTGTACATCATTACAGACAGCCTGACAGGGCTTTTGGTGTATCATCACCCCTATGGGATTATATTTTTGGGACAATGCCTAATCTTATAAATCAGGAAAACACAAAATCAGGTGAATTTATAGACGATAACAAATAAAAAAATACAACAAATAAGTAAAGGCAGCCATGTGGCTGCCTTTTTACTTTTATGCCTGAATCACACTTCTACTTCAACAGGCAATATGTTTTTTTAAAAACAATCTTTTTCATAGCGTTTTGTAATTTAACAAACTGCTACTACAAATTTACATTTTACAACATACTATAAGTATAAGATTATCATAAAATTTCATAAAAAACTACTGCCCCTGTAAACAGGGGCAGCAGCGTAATCAAAAATAACTATTAATCTATGAAGTGGAAGTGTGTAGATCCTTATTAATTATCCTGACGGTTTATATATACCCATCCGGTTTTGCTCTCGCCTCCTCTACGCTCTATAGAATAGAAGTACGTTCCAGTAGGTAAATCATTACCATTATTACCCTGTCCGGACCATTCGTTGGTATAATTACCACTAAAACTGTAAACTTCTTTTCCGTAGCGGTTAAATATTATAAGATTGGTTACATTAAGTCCTTCCAGGTCAAAATTATCATTCATACCGTCGTTATTAGGTGATATACCTCTTGGAATAAGACAGCCCGTGCCGCTAATTTCTACTGAACCCTGTACAGAACAACCCTCTGGAGTAACGATGGTTACTGTATAAACCCCTTCTTCTGTAATTTCTGAGGAAGGCTGAGATGTATTGAATCCGTCCGGACCAGTCCAGCTTATATCTGCCGTGGAAGGATCAAAAGAATCGTCAACAGGTACTACATGTATCATATAAACCGTGCCCTCGCAGCCATGATCTATTTCAAAAGCAACCGCATCGGTATCTTCAATAACTGTTGTGGTTTGTGTAAAAGAACAGTCTCCCAAACTTACCGTAACACTATAGGTTCCAAAATCATCTGCCTGCAGTATTGGGTTGGTTTCTGCTAAAATATCTCCCTCATAAGTCCATTCGTAAATAGCTTCAGCCAAATCAAAATTCTCCGGCATCACTTCAATTAATGCAAAAGAAGGATCACAAACCTCATAGATATCACCTATACTAAAAGATGGTGTAGGATTTATGTTAACTGTAAAGCTGCTTTCATCTCCACATCCCGGCTGGGTTGTTGATTGTGCGTAGATATAAATAAGCTGTGTAACGGTTATTTCAGTACCGGCAGTAAGCATCTCTCCTGTACCTTCGCTACCTGTATAATAATTATTGTTTTCACTTAACTGTTGTAAAATATAAGAATTACATTCAGTTACATCTTCAAGTACATCGGCAGTATACTGTGGACTTACGATTAAGTTAAAACTATAAACCACATAACACTCACCTCCTGTTACCTGCACCCTTGCATATATAGCCTGAGGGTTAGATGTATTTGTATAAGGAGATTCTAAAGCTGCTTCATTATTATCAGCATTTTCCTGAGATTCGTGATAGGTTATTGTAAAATCTTCAGAATTCTGGCCTGCCAGAATAAGCTCAGTATTTTGAGTGAAGTCAAACTGGGCAGTATCCCCTTCTGTACAAACAATCAAATCTACAGGGGTACTTGTAACATCTTCTATCGGATCAAAATACTCTATGATTACGGAATCAGACCCTCCACAGGTGGTATCCATATAAATAACCTCAATAGTATATTCCCCTGATTCGGTTACCGTAAGGCTTGCTCCTGTTTCACCCTCAATTACCTCTCCATCCTGATACCAGATTATGGTATATAAAGTTTCATCAAGTCCACTATCAATAGTATATTCGGTTCCGGCACAAAGCGCGCTACCTCCCTCAATAGTTAAATCTTCACCTATATCAACATTGCCTAAATCAAACTCACCAATAAATATTCCGGTATCATTACCCGTATCAAGATCGTCTGCAACTACCATTTTTATATGATAGGTTTGCCCTGGTACCACATCGGCTTCGGCATACATAACAACGGTATGTCCGTTAAAGTTTGTTGGCGCAGTCATAGGATCCAAACCATTATAAGGACCATAATACTTATCAAATAATTCCGGATACTGCGACTCACAAGGGAATTCGTAAAACGGATCTACATAAGCCTCATCCCTTATGGTTTTAGAAGTTACAGGTATTGTTGTTCCCGGTATTACACCAAGGTTTGTAACGTTCCCATCAGGATCTGTAAGGAAGAAACCAAACGCATCCGAGAAAAAACACTGCCCTGTTCCGTTATATTCTTCTGAAGCGAACACAAAAGGGAACTTAATATGATTGGTTACAGGTACAAAGTCAAATTCCAATATAGAAGCCTGATTAAGACTCATAAGGAATGGGTTGATTCCTGATTCCTGAACGTAATCAAAAAGCTGATCATCACCCGGCCACCAGTCGCCTTCTCCAAGTGGGCCATTACCCATAGAAGTATTATTAGGCCCTGTTGCCTGATCGGCCCTACCTGTTGTAAGAAGAACACCTTCTTTTAAAGGAAAATCTGTTGCGCCCTGATTAAAGTAAGCAATACCATTAGATACGGCTCCGTTATCAATTCCGGTACTCCAGGTAATGTTACTTACCTGCCCACATTCTGATCGTATTAAAATATCATTTACTATTTCATCCACCATATATTCTTCCTGATCTATTATAATTGAGTTTCCAATTGGTGTGTAAACACAAAAATCAAAACTAACAATAGAGTTAAGTTCCGGAGAACCTCCGTCTACATATACCTGAACCCAATACGTTTCACCTATTGTCAGTCCGGTAAGCGTACTTCCGTAAGACTCATAGTTACAAGCTATTTCAGTTAAGCCATCACAATCACCTTTAAATACTGCATGAAAAGGCATTACCTCTCCTGTATGATTGCTAAGGCTTATGCTTTGTACTTCGTTAATAGCCGTGAACTGGAACCATATATCTGCCAATGGTGTTGTCCATGTACAGTTTGAAGTAATGCCCGAAGCCGTAGCACCGTTCATAACTCCTGAAACTGATTCAACACATTCAATTCCCGGATTTACCGGAGCTACCGTAGCCGTACCACAATTATCATTTTCTATTGGTGTGATAAAGATAAATGGCCCTGACCATGTACTGTTGCCATTTTCACCTCCACATACTGCCCTTACATAGAAAACATAGGCAGTCCCTGAAGAAAGATCGCTTGTTGTATAAGATGTTTCTGTTACCGGAGTACCTGAAGCAGGCTCTGGCGAACCTGAAGGCAGTATGGCAACTTCCCAGTTTTCAGCAGTACCCATTTCTGCCCAGCTTACTGTAGCATCCGTAAAAGTTATATCGGTGACCGTTAGCTCCTGCGGTTTAGGACAAGGTGGAGCATCACAGTTAGGAATACCTGTAAAAATTGTAGTACCCTGTTCACCTTCTCCCGGCTCCATTTCAAAAAATGTCTCCATATAAGGAGTATAAATTACCAACCCTTTATCGGCAGGGTTACCCCAGCCATCGGTATTCCAAAATACTTCTATCTCTGCATCAGAGCATAAAGGTATTTCTACGTTATAAGAACTGCCAAACTCAAACCCCGGACCCAATGTTGCAATAGGTACACCCGCCTGATAAACGGTCATTGTCGTATTTTCCCAACCCCAGCCTAAAGCACTGGTAAGCTCAAATTTATAAACACACTGCTCTGATAGCTCACAAACAGTTGTGTTAAAGGCAAACGGACCTGCCCATTCGCCAGGCACTCCGCCTTCACAAATAATCCTTACATAATAATCATAATTTGTTGCGGCTGTAAGCCCAGATGCCGTAACCGGATTTGTAGTAGTGCCTTCTCCTTCGGTTTCTGGTTGCGGTGCAGCATTCCCTGCCTCTGTAATATAATATTCCCAATTACCTGTTGGCGCTCCCTCCCAACCTAAATCTATAGTATTTAAGGTTGCATTAGTAGCGGTAAGGTCAGCCGGCGGTATACAGGCAGGATTATCACAATCCACGTCTCCTGTATACACAATAGTACTTGGTACATCCTCTCCATTTGTAAGGCTAAATAATGTCTGTTCGAAAGGATTGATGATTTCGAGCCCTATTTCAAATGTAGCACCACTGTTCCAATATACTTCAAACGGCTGACCGCTACATAAAGGAACTGTAATTGTTTGCGAATCTCCTTCTGTAAAGGTTGACCCGATAGTTGTAACAAATATACCTCCCTGGGTTATGGTCATGGTATTACCCAAATAACCATTACCAAAACCGCTTGTCATTATAAAAGTATACTCACACTGGTTTTCCGGCGGACATACTACCGTACTAACCAAATGGGGCCCTCCCCAAGTACTGGTTGGCGTAGCAGTTCCGTCACACACCATGCGTATGTAAAAATCGTAGTTGGTAGCAGGATCAAGTCCCTCCACAGTAAACGGATTAGTAGTAGCAGGAAGCCCCGCTGTAGCCCCATCCGGAGCAGCACCTCCTTCTTCAACAATGTAATACTCCCAGTCTCCAGTAGCATCACCATCCCATGATAATGTAACCGAATTGAGTGTAGCACTATCTAAAGTAACCGTAAATGGTGCCAGGCATGAAATGGTATTACAATCTACATCTCCTTCATATAGCAATGTGTTTTGCCCTTCCTCTCCCGGAGCTTTTTGATATACAATTTGCCCAAACGAATTATGAACTGTTACTCCCACCTCATTTTCATTAAAACCTCCGCCATCCCAGTATAACTGTACAGGTATACCATGACACATAGGAACAGTGACTTCTGCTGTAGAACCCCAGTCAAATGTTTCACCAAGTACAGCTATAGTTACTCCGTTTTGCGAAACATTCATTGTATTACCGTCCCATCCGTTACCTGCAATATCAGTAAGGGTAAAAGTATAGTTACATTGTTCAGAAGCTTCACAAATTAATGTATTAAAAACATAAGGACCAGCCCAGGCACTAAATGTATCATCTCCACAATCGGCCCTAACATAATATTCATAAAGAGTACCTGCACTTAAATCTTCTACCAAATAATTGGTGTTAACAGTAGCTGTTTCACCACTTCCTGTTGGGAGGCCACTACCAGGTGACTGAATCACCACCTCCCAGGAAGTAGCTGCGGTAGGAGTACTCCACGATAGTTCTACAGATGTCATATCCGAAACCGTTGGCAAACCAACAGGCGGGTCGCAATTTACCTGCTGGATTGCTATGGTGTAAGGTGTAACAAAAGATGAACTACTGGATATTACTATATAGTAATCTTCTCCGTTTGTAACTGCTATTGAGGGAATACTTGCAGATATTGATTCAAAACCTGTTGTAGCACCTGCTAAACATTCAGCCCCTATTGAGGCACAGTCCTGATAAACAAACACACCCGAAAAATTTGATGCCTCTGTTAAATTTACTGTTATCTCTCCGGTAAAGTCGGCTGTATATTGGTACACCACATCGTTACCCATAAGGTATTCTTCCCAAAACAGGGTACCACACCCCGTTCCCGGTGCACCACTGTACATATTAGCATGATCTGCCGTATTGCCTGAATCAGAATAAGGTAATGATGCTGCTACAATAGGTGCATCACAGCTATCACCCTGAGCAATCGTATTAAAATAAAACGGGTCTGTCCAATCGCTCTCCTCTCCTGTATCACACAATGCCCTAACATAAAACTTATATTCTGTTCCCGGATTTAAATCGCTTACCGAATAAGGCAATGAACCATTATAAACCTCTCCTGAACCGGTTGTTGTTCCTGCTCCTTCCAGTAATTCTATTTCCCATTCAGCATTAGTATTAAAATCATCCCATGTTAAATCTGCCGAGTCAAGAGATATATTAAGGGCGTTAAGGTTTTGCGGAATTATACATTCTTCTAAAACACTCACATTATCTATAAGCCATCTGTCTGCATTATCAGCTTCCATAACAAAAGCCAGATAAACATTTGTACCTGTAAGTGTAGCCGGTAGGTTTACATTTATAAGAGTATACTCTATTTGGTCAGGGTTAATTTCTTCTTCTGTCCATACCATCACCTCTTCATAAGCGGCAAGGTTTGACGGATCAGGATCTGAAGATACCATAATACGGTATACCCCTCCCTGGTCTCCACCTATAGTAAGGCGTGAGTAAAACTTCAACAATGGGTTATCGGGCACATTAAACTGAGGAGTTATTAGCCAGTCCTGGGGAGTTACTCCCGCGGGTGCATCTTCCCTATCCATAAAAGCGGCATAGCTTCCCTCATAAGGAAAGTCAAAAAAACTTCCCGGCATTGACTGTTGCCAGGTTTTTAAAAGTCCGTTTCCATTATCTTCAATTGTCCACCCTGTGGGTGGCCAGGCTCCTTCAAAACCTTCTTCGGTCAATTGGCTGTAACCCAAAAAGGAATAAAGGATCGTAAAAATTATTAAAGTAATTTTTCTCATAGCGTTTTTAAAAGTATAATAGTTAGTAGTAAGTAGTTTTCAAGAAAAACAGGTTGTAGTAAGGAAAACCTAAACACATTAATTTTTGGGGGCTGTGTTATGGTAAATTTACGCTCTGAGTGATATATTATATTAAACAAAGCGTTGACATGTGTGTTGACATGAAAAGTACTGTTATTTGTTTCATAGTTAAAATCAAACATTTATTTCACATAAAAAATTAACACAGCAGATTAAAAGCTTATGTATCTTATAGTTTTTGTAAAACCAGTTGTTACGCCTTTGTCAACACTTTGTGTATACAATACTGTTACATAAGGGTTTTTAAAATCACGAAAAGCGCTAAAAAAGCATATCTATTAACCCTTTCTCTTTTCTTGTCCCAGTTCAATGCACAGAACATTTGATTAGCGGAACTTTGTACTGTAAACTTTAAGATGCAATACAATGGAAGCGATAAACATTTTATACATAGGCAGGCATCCTGAAATTATGGAGACCGTTGTAAGGCTTATAAACAAAAATGAAAGCTGGAACGGATTAGGCACTACCAATGACGAGGAAGCCAAAGCACTCTTTAAGGGATTAAGAATAAGTCTTGTACTATTAGGGTGCGGTATTAGCGAGGAAGATGAGATTTCTTTAAGAACAGCCTTTGCAGCGCACAACCCTAGAGTTAAGATTATACAGCATTATGGAGGTGGCAGTGGATTGCTTTATAATGAGATATATGCCGCTTTATATAATAAGTCCGAAATAATCAACTTCTTGTCCCAGTTCAATGCATAACTTTTAAACCAACAGTAATTTTACATAAACAATTTTAAAAACATATATCATGGAAAATAGAATTTTAGGCTTACACCATATTACTGCAATAGCAGGTGACGCCAAACGTAATTTTGACTTCTACTCTAAAATATTAGGCTTACGTTTCATTAAAAAAACCGTAAACTTTGACGACCCCGGCACCTATCACTTTTATTTTGGTGACGAAATAGGCAGTGCAGGAACCATACTTACTTTCTTCCCGTGGGGCGAAGGTATACCTCAAGGAAGAAGAGGCTCCGGAATGGCTACTGAAATAGGTTATTCAGTACCAAAAGGAAGTCTTGAAAAATGGGTGGAGCGATTTGACAAATACAATGTTATTTATAATAAACCGGCCGAAAGGTTTGGAGAAAGATACTTAACATTCCTTGATCCTGATGGGTTGAAACTGGAACTGATAGAGTCTGAAACTCCGGATAACAGAAAACCCTGGGAAACCGATGAAGTAAAGGCCGATATTGCTACCAGAGGTTTTCATAATGTTACTCTTACTTTAAACAATATTGCCGGTACTGCTACTGTATTGACCGAAGTATTTGGTTACAAATTAATATCTCAGGATGTTAACCGTTACCGTTTTGCTACCGATGCAGTAGAAAATGCGGCAATAGTAGATATTGTAGAGCTTAAAGATGAAAAGCGTGGTCATGTGGCAAACGGAACTGTACACCACGTAGCCTTTAGGGTTAAAGATGATGAAACCTTAATGAAAATGAGAGAAAAAGTGGTGGCAGCAGGATTAAATATTACTCCGCAAATAGACCGTAATTACTTCCACTCTTTATACTTCAGGGAACCGGGAGGAGTATTGTTTGAAATAGCTACAGACAACCCTGGATTTATGGTAGACGAAAGTCTTGAAGATTTAGGTAAAGGACTTAAACTACCAGAACAGTATGAATCAAGAAGAAGCGAACTTGAGGCTTATTTAGCACCTATTAACTAATACTTTTTAAAATGAACTTTGAACCTTTAAAATATATATACCTACCATCAGAAAATGCAGCAGCTTATACTTTACTACTACTGCATGGTACCGGTGGTAACGAAAGAGACCTTATTCCATTAGCTGAAAACTTTGGTAAAGAATACAACATATTAAGCCTTAGGGGAAATGTTAGCGAACATGGCATGCCACGTTTTTTTAAACGCTTAGGCATGGGAGTATTTGACGAACAGGATCTTGATTTCCGTACCGACGAAATGGTTGCTTTTATAAAGTCTATAGCCGATAAGGAAGGTTTCGACATCACTAAGCTTATAGCTTTAGGTTACTCTAACGGAGCTAATATTGCAGGGGCAACACTTATAAAATATCCTGACTTTCTAGCCGGAGTCATTTTATACAGGCCTATGCAACCGTTTAGAGAAATTAAATCTGTAGGAACAGACAACAATGTTCCTGTATTTTTCAGCTCAGGAAGGCTTGATCCTACGGTAAATCCGAATGATACGCAAACCTATCTTAATAACCTTAAAGGACTTGGCTTTGCAGTTGACTATCATGATATACCAACCGGGCATAACCTTACGGCTGATGATATAAAACTAACAGCCCAATGGCTGGTAACATCCTTTAAATAATGGAAGCTTACACTATAACACGTATATATAGTGATAGCAACGGAGACAGTCGTTTTGAGACTGTCTCTGTACCTCTTAAGGATAGTGGTGAAATAGGTTTTCTTTCTGAAGCTCAAAAAGCAGGAACTATCAGTTTCAGGAAAGTTGTTTCTTCTTACGATTATGATTTTCATAATGCACCTGCCAGGCAATACATTATACTTATGGATGGTGTTATTGAAATAGAAACCTCGCTAGGAGAAAAAAGATACTTTAAAGGCGGCGATATACTCCTTGTAGAAGACACTGAAGGCAAGGGACATAAAACCCGAAACATTACAAAAGAAATACGTTCATCTATTTTTATCACTTTATTATAAGAGGGTTGATTTTTGTATCCTAATTATTTGTAATTTAAACCTTTATTTTTTTACACCATGTCAAACATCAACTTAATTATAGAAGAGCGCCCCAGCGACATAGGTAACTTTCTCGTGGGAAGGCTCTTACCTTTTAAAGATAAAAGAACCGTAGGTCCGTTCGCGTTTATAGACCATATGGGTCCGGTAGCTTTAAAAGACAATGAAAATATGGATGTAGGTCCTCATCCGCATATAGGCCTGTCTACCCTAACCTACCTTTTTGAAGGCAATATTATGCACAAGGACAGTTTAGGGACCGAAGTGGAAATAAAACCCGGCCAGGTAAACTGGATGACTGCAGGTAAAGGCATTGTACATTCTGAACGGACGCCTGATTATTTAAGGCATTCAGACAAAATGCTTCACGGCCTGCAAATATGGGTTGCTCTACCTAAGGAGTTTGAACAAACAGAACCTTCTTTTGTACATATTGAAGAAGATGAGCTCCCTGCATGGGAACAGGATGGTGTGTCTATGAAACTTATTGCAGGAGAAGCTTTCGGTAAAAAGTCACCCGTACCGGTTTACAGCAAACTGTATTATATAGAAATAAAAAGTAAAACGAAACAAAAACTGAGTATAGGCAAGGATCTTTATGGAGAAAGCGGCCTGTATATTCTTGAAGGCAGCATAGAAAGTGACGGTACTGTTTTTGAACCCAAACAACTGCTTATAGCAAAAGAAGCCTCGCTTTGCGAATTCACAATAAACGAAAACAGCACGGTTTATATTTTTGGCGGGGAACCGTTTCCTGAACCAAGGCATATTTACTGGAATTTTGTAGCTACTTCTTACGAACTTATTGAAGATGCCAAACAGAGATGGCTGGATCAAACCTTCCCTAAAGTACCTGGAGAAACAGGCTTTGTACCTCTGCCACCTCAAAACACAAACTTTAAACCAAAACAATAACCACTATGGAAATAATTCATTACGATGATGGCAAAAAAGGTCATTTTAAAGCCATGGAAAACGATGTTCAGGCAGGTATTATGACCTACGTTTGGGCTAACAACGATAAATTTATAATTGAACATACAGTAGGTAACCCGGAATTTAAAGGAGTAGGCAAAAAACTGCTTGATAAAGCTGTTGAGTTTGCCCGTGAACAAAACCTAAAGATAATACCACTGTGTCCTTTTGCCAAAAAGATGTTTGACAAACACGAAGAAATTGGGGATGTTTTAGCAAAATGATACCCTGTTTTAATATAAGTTTAAAAATCATTACGCTTTTAATAAGGTAACTTTGTATAAACCAAATATTTAATCCGTAATGATTTTTCCTGTTTTAATAAACACTTCCATATTTATTTTCCTGTCTTTTTTACATGTTTACTGGGCTATGGGTGGTAAAAAAGGGATGAGTGCCGTACTTCCATCACTTGAAGAAGGCCACGCTGTTTTTACTCCGGGACCACTTGTAACTTTTATTGTAGCTGCTGCAATGGGGATTTTTGCTTTTATCACTATAGGTAATCTGGACATCTTCAGGGAGTATGTAAATCTAAACATCTTTAAATATGCCACACTATTTATAGGATTTATCTTTACACTAAGAGCCATAGGCGATTTTAAATACATGGGCTTCTTTAAAAAAGCAACGGGTACCCTCTTTGCTAAGAATGATACCCGTTATTATTCGCCTTTATGTGTTGTAATTGCTATAGTTAGCTTTTTAATATTCCTGTTAGACTAATTATTTCTTTACAGGTTTTGCCGCCTCATTCCAGGCATCTATACCACCGTCAAGCTCTACTATGTGCTTAAAGCCTTTTTCCTGCATAATTTCAACAGCTTCGGCACTTCTACCTCCTGCTTTACAGTAAACATATACTGTTTCATTTTTATCAAGTTTATCTATTCGCTCTTCAAAATCCTTGTCATATAAATGGATATTTACAGCTCCGTCTATATATCCTGATTGATATTCTTTAGGCGTACGTACATCTATAAGCTGCCCTTTCTCCGACTCTATCTTTTGAGCAAACTCGGTTGGGTTAACCAATTCTGTTCCTTCCTTCTGCTGTGCCTGGCAGGATATAAGTGAAATAAATAATACCGCTAAATAAAGTGCTTTTTTCATAATATGTATTCTTAATTGTATTCACAAAGTTAAGGGTAAATAAGCGTCATTTCATACAAGTGATAATTTGGCTTAAGACCTAAGGCATCAAAAAATGCTTTTGCCCCTTTATCATTATCATCATAATTTACAAAGTTTACTTTACCCAAAGCCTGAGTAACATTAGCTAATAATGCTGTACCTATACCCTGTCTTCGGTATTCCTTTTTAACGGCAAACTGTTTTGATCTGCCGTTAAGCGTATCATACACAAGATATCCGGCTAAGTTTCCATCAACATAAGCCGTAATAATCTTTTGATCTTTCATTGTTCTTTGTACTGTTGGAGTATGGTTTTGCCATGCAGGCTGTACATCCCAAAAAGACTGTACCTTAATCCAGTCTAAATATTTTACCTCTTTTATCTCTACACCAGAAATAATTTGTGGAGCAACAGTACCTTCATAACCAAAAAGGTCTCTTGATTTACGGAAACCAACTTTTTCATAAGCCCTTTCTGCTTTTATATTACCATTAAGCACCTCAAGCTGGTGGTGCCTGTAACCCTGTGCTTTTAAAACCGGCAGAATGTAATTGTACATTTGTTCTGCAAGGCGTAGCCCCCTATGTGACGGTACTACTCCTGTAGCGGCATTAAACACCCTTTTTTCGCCATTAAACTCATCAAGCCCGTGGAGAATAAACCCTACAAGTTTATCTCCGTCAAAAGCTCCCGCAGAAAAACCAAGCGAAACACCTTCTATAAAAAGCTTGCGGACAAAAATAGCTTCCTCCATTCTCATAGGGAGAGCATAATCAGAAAAAGCACTGTTAAATACCTCAAGAAGTTCAGGTATTTCAGTGCTTTCTAAAGTTTTAAACTGTATAGCCATATTGGACATTAATTGTGTCCGGCAGGCCCGGACCTTATTTTTTTATTATAAATGTTTCAGAAATTACTCCCAGCTGTGCCGGGGTTAATTTTGATGTTCGTTTAAGCTTTGCCGTAAACTCAGCTACCTCTTCCGCCGTAGACGGGCATCCCAGGTTTTCGCCTTTACTGTTAAACGAATCGGCGAGAAGGCTGCCATCGGTATCCAGAATCAGCCAGAACGGAATTCCCTGGCCTTCGCCTTTAAACTTCTTAAGTATATCATCTCCTCCCGGATTTTCAAGACTCTTATTTTTAGGCGATTCCTGCACCGTTAAAAAGGCAGTTACATAATTATCATCAAATAGCTTTTTGCAGGCTGGGCTCTGCATATTCTTTTCCATCTTTTTGCACCATCCGCACCATGAGGCGTGGAAGATTACAAATACTTTTTTCTTCTCTTTTTTAGCCTGTGCATAGGCTTTTTCCAAAACCGCCGATGCATCTTCCTGAGCATTTGCAACGGTTAAGCTTCCTAAAAGGAAGAGGCAGATTAAAATTGTTTTTATTTTCATTTTTAGTTGGATTATACAATTTTATGAAATCGCAATTTAGTAAATATAAGTAAATACCTATATCTTTATACGTCGAATGATAAAAAATCTGCCGAATGTTATAACACAATTTTTATGAATAAGTGGTAATTATGCATTGTAAAACCAAACCAAGAAAACAGTAGGACTAGCCATGAAAAAGCACAGGGATATCCTTATTATTGAAGACGACGAAGACGACAGAGAGATTTTAAAGGAAATATTCAGAGACTTAGGTTATAAAAACAATCTGATATTTTTTCAAGACGGTGTAGAAGCACTTGACTATTTAAGAAGGCCTGAGATAGAGCCTTTTATTGTAATCTCAGATATTAACATGCCTAAACTGGGTGGCTTTGAATTAAGAGAGCTTATACTTCAGGAGGAGATTTTTATGGACAAGGATATTCCTTATATATTTATCTCTAATGCTCAGGACGATCACTCAATAAGACAAGCCAATAAGCTTTCCATTCAGGATTACATCCATAAAGGCAGCGACTATAACAGCTACAAAGAGCGCATAAGAGATCTTATTGATTACTGGAAGGAAAACATCAACTCATTTACATCAAAAGGATAGACAATAAAAAAGAGCCTAAAAAGGCTCTTTTTTATTTTTATTCAGGTTGTGTTACCGGACCATCCCACTGGGTTATCCCCCCCATAAGGTTGTATGCGTTTTCTATACCAAGCTGCTTCATAATACTGCAGGCTTGCGCGCTTCTTCCTCCGGCCGCACAATACACATAATAATTTTTAGATTTGTCCAGTTCTTCTATTGCATAAATAAAGCCCTGTCCTTTATAGATATCTATATTAATGGCTCCCGGTATAATACCACGGTTCCATTCATCTTCGGTGCGAACATCAAGGATTACCGCATCTGCGTCTTCCTGTGCCTTGTCCCACCATTCCTGTTGTGATAAGTTCATTCTGAAATTTTTTACAAAGGTATTATGCTTTTATCGAACAGCCAATAGCCTTGGTTTCTTTTACGCTTACTTCTTTACCTTTTAAAAGTGAATTTACAGCATCTTCAACATATTTTTTTGTAACTGCTGCCTCATCTTCATAATTATCATCAATAGCCCCTATGTATTTAACCACATTGCCTTTTGCTGTTTTTTGAAGCACATATACGTGAGGTGTTTTTGTAGCCCCGTACTGAGGATATATTTTTTGACCTTCATCTAAAAGGTAAGGGAAAGTAAATCCTTTTTCTTTTGCTCTTGCCTGCATTTTCTCAAAGCTGTCATCTTTCTGCTTTTCAGGGTTATTTGGATTGATGGCAATAACCGGATATCCCTGTTTTTTGTATTTCTTGTCAAGAGCAACTATCCTGTCTTCATAAGCCTGAGCATACGGACAGTGATTACATGTAAATACTACTATATAGCCTTTAGCATCTTTAAAATCTTTTAATGATACTTTTTTGCCGTCTATATTTTTTAAACTGAAGTCAGTAGCAACATCTCCCACCTGATAGCCGCTAACCGTCTTTGCTGCTGTAAAGGCAAACAACAGGCCTATTATTGCAAATGCACCTAAAAATTTTAGTGTTTTCATGATTTATGATTTATTATGGTTTTATAAAATTGTTCAGCTCTTTTTCAAGCTCTTCATACGTAAATTGTTGTTCAAAAAACTTGCGATTATCCTTATTATATATAATTGTTGCCGGTATTGCCCCACTCCATGTTGTATCAATCTTTCTTATCCAGGTATCGGCATCCGGATCTCTTAGTAAAACAACATCGCTTTGCAGTTTCTTGTTTTCAATAAACGGAATAAGATTACTCTCTATTTTTTTATGCATATCGAGGCTCACTAAAAGTACTTTTACCTTTTTATCGGCATACCCGGCATTAAGTTTTTCAAAATACGGCAACTCTTCTACACACGGTACGCACCATGTAGCCCAAAAATTCACCACATAGGTAGTATCATTACTCTTGGTCAAAAAATATTCAAGTCCGTTATAATCATAAGCATTTACCTTAACCCCATCCTTTTCATAAACATGTATGGGTTGCGGCTTATTTTCTTTCTTTTCATTACAGGAATACAGCAAAAATATTGCCGATAAACCTGCTATTAGCGTTTTTTTCATTTTACCTGAGTTTCGTTAAGGCCTCTAAAATTAAGTCAAAAAAAGCCATTCATTTATCGTTAACAAATTTTTAACAACATATTTGTATATACAAATATAAAATACACTACATTTGTACATACAAATATTGTAGATACAATTATGAAAATAGAAGAAGTTATTAAAGCAACGACACCCATGAGTCTTCCCAAGAAGATTATCCTGAATATTATGTATACCCAAAACGTAATAGGTGAAAGCTTTAGTGAAATTGCTAAAGCTCATGATTTATCGCCTGAACAGTATAATGTTTTAAGGATTCTAAGAGGACAAAAAGGGAAACCCGCAAATATGTGTGTTATACAGGAGCGTATGATTGCCAAAACGAGTAACACTACCCGACTGGTAGACAAGTTACTGCTAAAAGAACTGGTAACACGTGAAGTATGTCCTGATAATCGAAGAAAAATGGAAGTGGCCATAACCCAAAAAGGATTAGACCTATTAAAGATACTGGACCCTGTAGTAGATAACCACGAAGCAAAATTTTGCAATAACCTTACAGAAAAAGAACAGGAGTTGCTTAATGAGTTGCTTGAAAAATACAGAAACGTATAATTAAATATATAAAGAACTAATCATGAAAAATTATATTGAAAGTTTAAACTGGCGTTATGCCACAAAAAAATATGATCCCGCAAAAAAGGTATCACAAAATGATCTTGAAACCCTAAAAGAAGCTGTACAGTTGAGTGTATCTTCTATGGGATTACAGCCTTATAAAGTGCTTATTATAGAAAACCCGGAAGTACGTGAGCAGCTTAAAGCAGCCGGTTACAATCAGGATGGTATTACCGAGTCTTCTCACCTTTTTGTTTTTGCTTATGAGAAAAACGTGAATGAAACACACGTTGACGCTTATATGGAAAACATAAGCAAAGTAAGACAGGTTGAAAAAGAGTCCCTAAAACCGTTTGAAAATATGGTTAATGGTTTTATACAAAACCAAACCGAAGAAGGCTTAAATGCATGGGCTTCAAAACAGGCTTACATTGCACTTTCTACCCTTATTAATACTGCTGCACTATTACATATAGATGCCACACCAATGGAAGGCTTTAACGCTCAGCAATTTGATGAGATACTTGGCCTTGACAAACTTGGTTTAAGCACAGCAGTTATTGCATCTGTGGGCTACCGCCACGAAGAAGACGGTTTCCAGCACCTTAAAAAGGTTAGAAAACCTGAAAACGAATTATTTATCACTATCTAATATTCTTAAATTAATTAAATTAAAAAATGAAAAATTTCAAAACAATCGTAGTTGCATTAGTAGTAGCTCTTGGTACCATAACAGCATCAGCTCAGGACAAGAAAATCAATACTTCTTCAAGCAAAATCAGCTGGGTAGGTAAAAAAGTTACCGGACAGCACGAAGGTACTATCAGCTTTAAAGATGGTGTACTTAATTTTAAAAACGGTAAACTTACAGGTGGTAACTTTACTGTAGATATGACATCTATCACCGTTACTGATTTAGCTGCAGGACAAGGTAAAGAAAAACTTGAAGGCCACTTAAAAGCTAAAGATTTCTTTGGTACAGATAACCATGCTACTTCTAAACTTGTTTTCAAATCAGTTAAGGCTAAATCTGCTAACGTTTATACAGTTACTGCTGACTTAACAATTAAAAACATCACTAAACCTGTAACTTTTGATCTTACCGTAAATAAGAATTCTGCAACTACTGCGTTTAATGTAGACAGAACTAAATATGGTATTGAATACAATTCAGGAAGTATTTTTGACGGTCTTGGAGACAATATGATCTACGACGAGTTTGAACTTACAGTAAACCTACAGTTCTAATTAGAGTTTAAATTGAAACAAAGAACCCCCGATGGATTCCATCGGGGGTTTCTTTTTCTAACTAAAAATATACATTAGAACAATCCCTCAATAGAAAGGTATCGCTCTCCCGTATCATAGTTAAAAGTAAGAACAGTTGCCCCGTCAGGTATTTCTGCCAGCTTTTTATTTACAGCTGCCAGAGAAGCACCAGTTGAGATTCCTACCAGTATACCTTCGGTTTTGGCAATGTTTCTTGCAAAATCAAAAGCCTCGTCCTTGCCTACAGTTATTACTCCGTCAATAAGGTCTTTTCTATAAATAGACGGTACAAACCCCGCTCCTATTCCCTGTAGGGGATGCAATCCCGGATCTCCTCCGCTTAATACAGGCGAAGCCTCAGGCTCTACTGCAAATACTTTCAGGTTAGGGAATTTTTGTTTTAAAATATCAGCAACACCAGTTATATGCCCACCTGTACCAACCCCTGTTATAAGGTAATCAATACCTTCAGGAAAATCGACTAGAATTTCCTGTGCGGTTGTTTTGCGGTGTACCTCAACATTGGCCTGATTATCAAACTGACTTGGCGACCATGCATTAGGTGTAGACTCGGTTAACTCCCTTGCCTTTTCTATAGCACCTTTCATACCTTTCTCACGCGGGGTCAATTCAAATTCGGCTCCGTAAATAGACATAAGCTTTCTGCGCTCCACACTCATTGATTCCGGCATAACCAAAATCAGCTTATATCCTTTCACGGCAGCTACAAAAGCCAGACCTATACCCGTATTACCCGAAGTAGGTTCAATTATAATGCTGTCGGGTTTCAGGAGTCCTTTTGCTTCGGCATCTTCTATCATTGCCATTGCAATCCTGTCTTTAATGCTGTTTCCCGGATTATTGCGTTCCAGCTTAATCCATACATTCTTTCCTTTAAAAAGTTTATTAAGTTTTACATGAGGTGTGTTACCTATGGTTTCTAAGATGTTATTTGCTTTCATATCGATGCGGTTTTATATTACAAAATTTAACGGCTCAGGAAATGTTTCCTTCGTTTTTATAGTTATTTCGCTTTTATGGTATACTAAGGAATGAGGAGGTATAGAATTAGTAATCCATACGTTACCTCCTATTACAGAATTGTCGCCCACAATTGTATTACCTCCCAAAATGGTTGCATTGGCATAAATGGTAACTCCGTTACCTATGGTAGGATGGCGCTTAACAGAAGCTTCTTCTTTATGTACGCTTAAAGCCCCTAATGTTACACCCTGATATATTTTTACGTCGTTGCCTATTACTGATGTTTCCCCAACTACAATACCAGTGCCGTGGTCTATAAAAAATCTGTCGCCTATAGTAGCCCCGGGGTGAATATCTATACCTGTCCTGCCATGTACATATTCACTTATAAGCCTTGGCAATACTGGTACATTATTAATCCATAATTCGTGGGCGATACGGTAAATGGCTATAGCAAAGAAACCGGGATAGGAAACCAGTACTTCGGTTCTTGACTTAGCTGCAGGATCAAAAGCAAAAATGGCTTTAAGATTGTCTTCCATTTTTTCATGAAGTGTTACTATCTTATCTTTAAGATGAAGTAATAATGGCTTAATTTTTTCCTCTTCCAGTCCCGAAAGGCATAGCAAGTCAGAAAGTAGTCCATCTAGTTCCTGCTCCTTCTTTAAAAAGAAATCATAATCGGCATATTGCGGACCGATGCAAAAAAGCCACTGAAAAAATTCCTCTATCCAGTAACCTGTTTTTTGCTTATCGGGTAGCACTCCCGATTTCAAATAATTTGCGGTATAAACGGGATGTTTCATAATAATGCTAAATATTTTAAATAAAAAAAGCTCCTCGGGTTACGAGGAGCTCACTAACTGTTTACTGTTTAGGTTTGAACCTAATTTCCATGTACAGCAAGTGCTTCCTCGTTTAAAGAGAAACACATACACGCCATACACTTGTTTGTTAAAACTGCCATATATTCTTTTGTGCATAACAAATATAGTTATTTTTTTAAATAGTCTACCAGTTTAGTAGATTTTTAAGATATTTTTTTTACCACTAAGTTTTATACATTTGCAAACCGCTATGCATATGAAGAAAATACTGGTAATAGATAACTACGACAGCTTTACTTACAACCTTGTACACTACCTGGAAAGCCTTAACTGTGAAGTTACTGTTTTAAGAAATGACGAACTCACCTTAGAGGATGCTGAAGATTTTGACAAGATACTCTTATCTCCGGGTCCCGGTGTACCGGCCAATGCAGGATTGCTTAAAAGCGTAATAAAAAAGTATGCTCCATATAAAAGCATATTGGGTATTTGCTTAGGGCAACAGGCCATTGGTGAAGTTTTTGGCGGAAAGCTAATAAACCTCAATACTGTTTATCACGGAGTTGCAACTAGTATCTCAATACTGGTTGATGATGAGCCTTTATTTAAAGGCCTGGAAAAAGAAATAAATGTGGGGCGCTACCACTCCTGGTGCGTGGCAAAAGAAAATTTCCCGGAAGTACTGGAAGTAACCTCCGTAGACGATAATGGCGAAATAATGTCATTACGCCACAAAATATATGATGTAAGGGGGGTGCAATTCCATCCGGAGTCTGTATTAACTCCAAACGGAAAAAAAATATTGGAAAACTGGCTGGAAATCTAGACAGGTATTTGCCTTAACCTTATACTAAGTACAATTACAAAAATAAGAATACCAAGTCCAAATATTATTCTTCCGTGTCTTCTCTCAACTTCACTATAACTGAATACAGTTATACCGTTTGGCATTTGTCGTTGAGAATTCCACATTAAAAAGCCAATAACAATACCGGCAACTCCTCCCATCAGGGCTAAAATGTAACCGCCCATGATGTGTAAAATCTGAGAAGATTCTGGCTTTGCAGTGTCTTTCTTTTTTTCTTCCCTTAGTCTGCTAATAGAATCACTATCTGTAGGAAGTCCTTTTTCATTCAGTATCTTCTTAGCTAACAGATAATCAAAATCACTCCATACATCTTCGTTAAGAAGTACATCATAAAGTTGCTTTTGGCTAAAAGAATAAAGACAGTAGTCGCTTGCCACTTTTTCAATCAACTTCTCTGTACTTTCTTTTACAAGTTGTGAAGCGCTATTATAATCACTTGCCATAACCATGATTTCAAATTCGCACTTCTCGGTAGAATGATTATCGTTTAAAAAACTCCTGATGTTGTTTTTGCTCAGGAAACGTTTCATCTCTTTTGCCTGATCAAGATCGGGCATAGTTTTAAAGGTAGTAAATGTTTTTTCCATTGGTTTATAGTTGGGTGTCCTCCAAATATAGGAAAACACTTCTAAAAACCTAATTTACATATCAGATAACCAGCAAATTATAACAAAAAAATTACGAAATTTTAACAAGTCCTTTCTTTATGCGGGTTTCGGATAAGTTAATTTAACCAACAATATCATTTTAAACCCTTTAACACTTTTTTAATATTTAAAATAGTACTAAAATTAAAGTTTTAAAATTCTTAATAAAGGCTAATCATATATTCATCTAAAAAAATTCCTAATATGTAAATAGCAGACAAAAATATACCCAGGCAAAAAATTATAAGTCCGTGACTACGTGATTTTTGAGAATAAGTATAGATGACTCTTCTGTCTGGCAGCGTTGTTTTAGATTCCCATAACATATACCCTATAAGTATCCCTAAAAAACCTCCCATTAATACAAATATATAACCGGCAAAGATCCACGTTTTTTCATGAGACTGAGGCTTTGTAAAATCTGCAATTCTTTGTTTCTTGAGGCTGTTTAATAAATCCTCATCTATTACCTTTCCCCTATCAGTTAAAAGTTTTCTGGCTAGAAGATAATCAAACTCATTCCATTCGTCCTGTTTGATTAAAACATCATACAGTTCTTCATTAGTAAATAAAAACAGGTAATAATCCTTATCAACATCTTCCAGTGTTTCCTTAACCCTCTCTTCAACAAGCAAAGATGCCTTTTCAAAATCACCAGCTTTTATTTTAACCTCATAATCCACAGGGATACCACCACCAAAGCTATTATCAACAGAGGGTTTACCATCACTCACGAAACTTTGAATCCCATTTTGCTGTAAAAACTCCTTAAGTTCTTTAGCCTGTATTACATCCGGAAACTTTTTAAAAGTGGTAATATTACTCATGTTTATTTTTTATTATAGTTATGGTTTGCTCTACCCAGTCAGTATCAGTATTTAAAACATAATCAGGAGTAATTCCTGACCCCTCATATTTAAGCAGTTTCATATATTCTGCATTATTACTATGAAAAAGGTAGTTCCCACAGGCTAATCTGCTATTTACTACATCTACATACCCATAAGCAAGTATACCTGATGTTTCTTCTCCTAACAAATGTATTCTTTCCTCGCCTTTAAGTTCAGCTACCAGCCTTTCTGCTGCTCCTTTAATACCGGCATTTATAATTATATAAATATCATGTTTTCTGGAATACTTCTTTAAAAACTTTAAGAATGGTTTTGCTACATCTTCGCTTCCGTGAGAATTCTCTCTCAAATCTACAATAACATTATCTGACTTAAGGCTATCCTTTACCCTGCCCAAAAAAACTTCCGCCTTTTCATAATTCATTACAGACGCGAGATAACCTAATCTTACATATTGAATATCAGAGGTTACAAACTTAAAGTCAAATTTCACCTTATCACCTGTACCATTTAACAAAATATCATCCCTCTCAACACTTTTTGACCACTTTCCCTGGGCAAGCCTTCCATTAATATATTTTTCATGTTTTTGCAGATAATATTGATTGGTCAAATATTGACTATGGATGGCTGTAAAATGATTAGGTGATTTTTCATAAAGTAGAAAAGCTACATCTCCTTTTTTCCAGTTGGGATAATCAGAGTCTAATATTACTCCTGCCAAACTATCCCTTGCTTTAGTCCTATACAACCCAACCCTCAGTTTAGCTTTATAATATATCCCTTCAATATCGCTTTCCGGTTTATTCCTTAAAATATTTTCAATTGAATCTGTATCAACATGAGCTTTAATATTGTACTTCGCAAATTCAGACATAAAGAAAACCTGCTTTTCCTTAAAAAATTGATCATTCGGACTTACCTTCACATCATCATACATACCCAAGGAAAAAGTAACAGAATTATCAGTAACAGGTTCAAGTAGTTTAGCAAGTATTAAAAAGCATGGTATTTTTTGTTTCTCTTTTTCAGCCTCTTTTCTAAGCCATTCATATGTACGTTTATATTCTTCATACTTTTTACCTGCCAAATTATTTTTATACGAGGTAAGACTTAATACTGTATTGTAAAGAGCGTCCAGTTCAGCTTCACAGGTACATGACTGGGAGTGAGAAAAATATGATAGTAACAGAAAAAGAAATGTAAGGTGTTTTTTCATAACAAATGGTTTGTCTAACAAATATAACAGTATTTTTTTGTGCATTGCCTTGCAATATTTTGCTTATTTTTACCCATTAGCAAATACACTTCAAATGCCTGATACCATTACTTTATTATCTGCCTTTATTATTGCCTTAGCAATAGGTGTTTACCTTGGCAAACTTATATTTTCATCAAAGTCCGTTTCAGACAGAAAAGTTCTTGAAGAACGTAATAACAGCCTTACCTTAACTATAGAGCAACTTAAACAACAGGCCGTTAATGACAGAACCGGACTTGAAAAACAGATAATACAGACAATTGCAGAGCGTGACGATTTACGCACAGCAAAAGACGCACTTACCGTACAGCTTACCAAAAAAGAAACCGATTTTGACAATCTATTGGAACGTATGCGTGAACAGCGTCAGGAAACAGAAGAGCTAAGGGAAAAATTCACCAAAGAATTTGAAAATCTTGCCAATAAGATACTGGAAGAAAAATCGACCAAGTTTACTGAACAGAATCGAGAAAACATGAAAAATATACTTTCTCCCCTACAGGAAAAAATACACCTGTTTGAAAAGAAAGTTGAAGATACCCATAAAGAAAGTATAGATTATCATGCCGCATTACGCCAGCAAATATTAGGCCTTCGTGAAATGAACGAACAGATGAGCCGTGAAACCCTTAACCTTACCAAAGCTCTTAAAGGTGACAGTAAGATGCAGGGTAACTGGGGAGAGCTTATACTGGAACGCGTTCTGGAAAAATCGGGTCTTGAAAAAGGCCGTGAGTATGAGGTACAGGTTAGCTATACTACCGAAGAAGGAAACCGTATACAACCAGATGTTGTAATTAATCTTCCTGATGGTAAAAAGATGATAGTGGACTCAAAAGTATCATTAGTTGCTTATGAGCGTTATGTAAATGAAGAGGACGAGATTGCTAAAACACTCCATTTAAAAGAACACATAGGCTCCATAAAAAGACACGTAGATCAGCTTAGCGATAAAAACTATCATGACCTGTACAAAATGGAAAGTCCTGATTTTGTATTGCTTTTCATACCTATAGAACCTGCTTTTGCCATTGCACTTAACGAAGACGCCACATTATACAATAAAGCTTTTGAACGCAATATTGTTATTGTAACCCCTAGCACTTTACTGGCTACACTCCGTACTATAGACAGCATGTGGACTAACCAGAAGCAACAGGAAAATGCTTATGAAATAGCCAGACAGGCAGGCTCTCTATACGATAAGTTTGAAGGGTTTGTAGGCGATCTGATCATGGTAGGCAAAAGAATGGAAGAAGGCAAAAAAGCCTATGAAGGCGCTATGAATAAACTGGTAGATGGCCGTGGTAATATAATTACCAGTATAGAAAAGCTTAAAAAAATGGGAGCCAAAGCCAAAAAATCTCTTCCTGACAACATAGTCAACAGGGCACTACTTTCAGGAGGCAATGAAGAAGAAGAAGATAACGACAACGAGTTACCTAACTTATAATACCATTAATAATGACTGTAAGCGTACAAAAAGTAAGTGCATCAAAAGTTACAATATCTGAACTGATGCTTCCTTCCCACTCTAACTTTAGCGGAAAAATTCATGGAGGTTACATTCTTATGCTTATGGACCAGATTGCTTTTGCTTGTGCATCTAAATATTCAGGGTGTTATTGTGTAACGGCTTCTGTAGACACTGTAGATTTTTTAAACCCTATAGAAATAGGTGAACTGGTTACAATGAAAGCTTCGGTTAACTATGTAGGTAACAGTTCTATGGTGGTAGGTATACGCGTTACTTCACAAAACATACAAACCGGCAAGGTAAAACACTGTAACTCTTCTTATTTTACAATGGTTGCCAAAGACGAAAATGGGAACAATGTAAAAGTACCTACACTTATTCTTTCTAACCTGGAAGAAGTAAGACGTTTTTATAATTCTGTTAGGCGTATCGCTTTAAAAAAAGAAAGAAATATGCATGAGGAAACATTTGACCACACTACACCCGAGGCTTTAGAAGGCCTTAATCTTTATAACGTTAAACTGGACCTGTAATACCATTCTTTTTATTTTTTATATATATTTGCTGTCCTTTCATTATAATTAATGCAGCAAATATGAGAAAACTTTACTTTTTATCAGCTTTTATTATACTTTTAGCAACAACATCAATAATCATATCTTGCGGTTCTGATGACAGTGATAACTACACCGAGCTTCCCGAAGTTTCACCAGTAGTACTAGACCTTGCTGCTGTTCCTTACCCAACACTATCGGATTATAATTTTTATGAAGGCGACCTTAAAAACCTTGAGCCTGTTTACGGTGTATTACCTTATGATCTTAATAGTTCATTGTTTACCGATTATGCCTTAAAAAAACGTTTTGTATGGATGCCTGATACTACCACCGCTACATATACCAGTGACGGAGCTGTCCCAAATTTTCCTACAGGTACTGTATTGATTAAGAACTTTTATTATGAAAATATAGGGACCCAAAACGCTACAAGAATTTTAGAAACCCGTTTACTTATTAAGAAACAATCAGGATGGATATTTGCCAATTATGTTTGGAATGGTGACCAAACCGAAGCTTACCTTGATATGGAAGGAAGCACTGTAAGGATGTCCTGGAATCATAATGGTACACCCAAAACAATAAATTACAAAATACCTTCAGAAGCAGATTGTGCTCTTTGCCATACATTTAATGGACAGTTAAGTCCAATAGGCCCTAAACCGCAAAACCTTAATAAATCATACAATTATAATGACGGGGTCAAAAATCAGATTACCAAATGGATTGAGGCTGGTTATTTAAACTCTGCTCCTTCACAAATAATATCTACAGTAGACTGGAAAGACGATACACAACCTCTTGAGTTAAGAGTTCGCTCTTATCTCGATGTAAACTGTGCACATTGCCATACAGAAGGCGCATATTGCGGATATACACCTATGAATTTTGCCTTTAACCAAACCAGCGACCCTGTTAACCTAGGTGTATGTGTACCACCAAGTGATTTTGCCACAAACGGTGAGCCTTATCTCATTTCAGGACAAAACATTCAAGAATCTCTTATTTATTATAGGATGAACAACACTATTCCTTCGGAAATGATGCCTTTAAGAGGACGTACAGTTGTTGATGAAGAAGCTATGTTAATGATGGAGGAGTGGATAAATTCCCTCCAAACAAGCTGTCAGTAGTGTTTAATATATAACACTAAAAATCAAATACATAAGTTTTAACACACTTTTCTTTTTCGGTAAGTGTTTTGTTATATATTTGTTATATTATTATAAAAATTGCTGATATAACTCTATGAAAAAACACTTTATTGTAAAGATATGTCTATATATATCTTTAATTACCGCTTTTTCCTCATGTGGAAAAGATGACGCGGAAGAATACTCAGAAATACCAGATCCTTCTCCTGTTGTCCTGAATCTTGAAGCAGTACCTTATCCCAAACTATCCGATTATAATTTTTTTGAGGGCGATATTAAAAATCTTAAGCCCGTAAAAGGAGTAATACCGTATGATTTAAATAGTACACTATTTACTGATTATGCTCACAAAAAAAGGTTTGTATGGATGCCTGAAAATGTAAAGGCGCAATATATCAGCGACAGCGAAGTGCTTAGCTTTCCTTCAGGCAGTGTACTCATTAAAAACTTTTATTATGACAATGTACTGCCCGAAAATAAGACCCGAATAATAGAAACCCGGCTTTTAATTAAAAAAGGTGATAAATGGATTTTTGCCAATTATGTATGGAATGACACTCAAACCGAGGCAACTCTTAACATGAATGGCAGTTATACAAACATTTCATGGATGGAAAGCGGTGAAACCAAAACCACTAATTACAGAATCCCTTCTAAGGTAGAATGTTATACATGTCATAAATCAGAACTCGATACAGTACCTATAGGGCCTAAACCACAAAACCTAAACAAACTTTTTAATTATAGCGACGGCAGTAAAAACCAACTAGCAAAATGGGTGGAAGCCGGCTATTTACAAAACAATTTACCTGACAACATTATTACTACTATAGACTGGCAAGACGAAACTCAGCCTCTTGAGCTAAGGGTTCGTTCATACCTTGACATTAACTGTGCCCATTGCCACCGCGAAGGGTCACATTGCGATTACCGACCAATAAGATTAGCGTTTAATGAAACTACTAACCCTGCCAACCTTGGGATATGTGTAGAGCCGGAAGAATTTATAAACAATTCTTTAACTCACATTATAACCAAGGGTAATTCTGAACGTTCTGAAATGTACTATAGGTTAAACTCTGTAGCAGAAAACGAAAGAATGCCTTTACTGGGCAGGACTATAAGGCATCAGGAAGCACTGGATCTTTTTAAAGAATGGATTAACAGCATGGAAGAACCATGCCCTTAGACCAAAAATCAAATCAACTAAACTATGCTTAAAAGAATTACTTTACTATTAGCTTTATCGGGCTGCTGTACCTTGCATGCCCAACAAAGCTGCGACCAGGCAGTTGCTATTGGCGAAGGCCAATATAATGCAACATTTTCTGCAGGAAGCGAAGTTCCTGTAAACTGCTTAGATGACGGATCACCTACTATGGGTATATGGTATAGCTATACCGGAACTGAAGACCACAATGTTATTATATCTACTAACATTCCGGGACAACCAAATCATGACACCAGGGTTATGGTATATTCCGGCGAATGCAGCAGCTTAAACTGTATTGCAAGTGATGATGATAGCGGAGGCAGCCTTACATCTCTTGTTGTTTTTAGTGCAGTTGCAGGAGAGACTTATTATATCGCTTTTGACAACAGATGGGAGGCAAATGCTTTTATATTCACCGTTACGGAAACTGTTTTCCAGTTACCTATGTTCACAACACAAAACATAAGTATAGATGGCGATTATAAAATATGTGTTACCGATCTTAACGGTGATTATCTTGATGACATCGTAGCTCCTTCCAACGGAACTGTATATGTACTTTATCAAGACTCAAACGGATCCGGATTTACAAGTGCAGCACTTAGTGCACCTTCAACTGTATTTATGCCCTCATGGAGTATGGCTGCAGGAGACTTCGATAAAAATGGTTATAACGACCTGCTTTATGGCTATGATTCAGGAGCAGCTATTATGTTGGCTAATGAAGACGGTACTGCTTTCTCTGATATTATAGAATCTCCGTCAAACTTTTATCTGTTTTCCCAAAGAACAAATTTTGTAGACATAAATAACGATGGCAACCTTGATGCCTTTGTTTGCCATGATGTTCAGCCAAATGTCTACTTTCTTAATGACGGAGAAGGAGGTTATGAATTTATTCAGGGCGGACTTGGAGATTATCCCGAAGGTGGAAATTATGGTTCCATTTGGGTAGATTATGATAATGACGGCGACCAGGACCTGTTTATTGCAAAATGTAGAGGTGGCGGAGATCCTGCTGCTATGAATGAACTACATCGTAATGACGGAAATGGCGTATTTACCACTGTAGCCAGTGCTGACACTAACGAATCTAATATGGCAGACATGATACAAACATGGTCATCTGCATGGGGAGACTACGACAATGACGGGTATATGGATGCCTTTGTGGGTGCCAGCTCATTTATAGCCGGACATCATAAACTTATGCATAATAATGGCGATGGAACTTTTTCGGATGTTACTGCAGGCACCGGTTTTGAATCATTCGATGGGATAACACACGACCATTTTGCTCACGATTTTAATAACGATGGCTTTATTGACGTTTTTGGAGGAAACAATACCATCATGTTAAATAATGGCGATATGACTTTCTCTCCTATGTTAGTGCCTGGTGGTAGCGGCCCTATAGGAGATTTAAATAATGATGGGTTTCTGGATATTTATAACGGAAATAAAATACTATTCAACAACAGCAACGACAATAACTGGATGAAAATTACCCTTGAAGGCAATGAAAGTAACCGAAATGGTATTGGCGCCAGAGTTGAGATACACGCTACAGGAGGAACCTGGACACAACAGATACGCGATGTTAGAAGTGGAGACAGTTTTGAGTATATGAGTTCACTTAATGTACATTTTGGTTTAGGACAGACAGAAACTGTTGACCAACTTGTTATAAAATGGCCATCTGGTTTGATAGATGTAATAAACAACCCTACTATTAACCAAACTACTCATGTTACAGAAGGACAGACATTAGGAACTGCGCAAATACAAAAGACACCTTTCACTCTTTATCCTAACCCTGCAAAAAGCTATATTAAAGTTGATATGCAAAATAATGAAATTGTTAGTGCAATCATTTATAGCCTTAACGGAAAAGTTGTAAGTACATTACAAGTAACCGACAATACGATTCCTGTAGAGAATCTTGCACAAGGTACTTATGGCATTATACTTAAAGATAGTGCCGGAAAATATTTTACAACTAAAATTATTAAAGAGTAAAAAACTAATAGAATATTGTTAGTCTTTTATAAGTAATAACACAAAAGCCTGTTCGATACCGAACAGGCTTTTTTCACACACACACTTGCTTTATTAAATAAAAACTGATGTTTATTGTTTAACTACAGATATTGTTTTTGTTTGCCCTGCTACTGTAACCTTTACAAGATAAGTACCTGCATTGTAATCCTGAAAATAAATCTTACTGTTAGAGTTTCCGGCATTTGAAGCCTGCATGATAAGCTTGCCGCTCATATCATATACAGCGATATTATCAATAACATCAGCTGCATTAATTGTTAGTATATCTGTTGTAGGATTTGGAAAATATTCAAACGAAACCTTACTTACATCTTCTACTCCCAGTACTTCCTGTACTGTAATTGTACCCTGCATACTGGCATGAAAACTACATCTGTATGGATTATCACCTATTTCTGTAAAAGTATGTGAATAGGTTTGACCAATACCTGTAACCATACCACTATCAAAACTCTCTGCACTACCCGCCTGAGAAGTTACGGTATGAGGAGTACTGTCACTCCAGGTCCATTCTACTGTATCACCCTGGTCTATTGTCATCGAGGCATCGTTGGAAGAAATACCCATCGCCCAGTTAGTAATGTGATGGGTTGTTTGAGCCATAAGGCTAAAAGTTCCCATTAATGCTGATAATAGTAATAATTTTTTCATAAGCTTTCGTTTTTTGGCTTAGTTAAATTTTGTGATTATACATTACAAAGTAACTTTATAAAAACCTAAAACTTATACCCTATTTAGTATAGGGCATGGCTTACTTAGTATTTTGCAGTTATGAATTAGTATTTGTTTAATTCGGCTTTTCTGTGAGCATTTATCTTATCAAGATGCAATATGGTTGTAGTATTATCTTCGTTCTCGTTATACATAATCTCAAACTTAGCCCCATATTCAATCTCATCAAACAAATAGGAAGTGGTTGTGGCTACTGTAGAACTGAAAAGATCATCAAACGCTTTTATATATACTATAATTTCGCCTTCGGTATTTTCAAAATCTTCATTTGTAAAACCGTAAAAGGGACTGTCTTCAGTAATGGGATGCACCAGTGTCCAGCTTAATGTAAGTGAATTGATTTTTTGGAGCTCAAGATTCAGCGTATAAAACTTGGTTACCATCTGTCCGTTTTCATTAATACTCATACCAAGGGTCATACGTGCCTCAGCATCTATAAGGTTGGTATTTTTATAAGGAGCCAGCCTAATCATAAAAGCATTGATATCTTTATAAGGAGCAATAACTGCATTTTTTGAGAACTTTAAAAAAGCCTTAGGACGGCTAAAACGACCATAAAACAAACCTGTAGCAATAGCAAAGCTTAAAAGCCCTGTAAGAGCCTCTGTAGCCGCCAGAGCACTTGTAAAAAAACCATTAGGACTAATATGTCCGTATCCAACAGTTGTAAATGTTTGTGCGCTAAAAAAATAAGCCTTACCAAACTTCACCCATTCTGAACCATAATTACCTACCCCATCTAAATACTCTAAACCTATCAGGTAATAAAGGGCCGCAAAAATGAAATTGATACCTGCATAAAAAGTAAAAAGTAAGGCAATAAACTTCCAAGCCGGCATATTAAGCATCATATGATACCAACTTATACGGCTTAAGAAAGGTATTCCCTGCTTTTCTATATTGGCAGTACCGTCTTTGTTTATAAAACGGCCTCCATAAGTAGAAGGGTTTGTACTGAAACCAGTGTTACTGTCGGTCTTTGCTTTAGTGTTTATTATTCCTTTAAAAACATTCATTGATTGATGGTAATTGGATTCCTCAAATATAAAGAATTTAAACTGCTGCTTAATACAATAAAAAAATCCTGCCTTTCAGCAGGATCTTTATTTGAAACAAAAATTAAAACTATCTTTTTATTACTTTTTTACTGGTTGTTCCCTGTACGGTAGTGATGTTTACCATATAAATACCAGACTGATAAACGCTAAAATCTATTTCTGCATTGACAGAAGTAGGATTTGCCGACAGTAAAAGTTTACCATAAATATCGTAAACATTAATTACAGCAATATCTGTATTGGCTCTAACCGATAACATATTACTTACCGGGTTAGGATAAAGTATCAATTTAGCAGACTCTATAAAGCTTTCTGTACCTAATGCCCCTTCAGCAACTGCAGTCCAGCTTGAAGCAAGACTGTTATCAAGAGAAGTGTCTGTTAGTACTAAATAGCTACCGTTACCATCTGCGTCCGGCCAAGGTGTATCATCGTCATATTCTACCTCATCAATTACATTCCCAAAGCCATCAGCCAGTACCAGTCGTTGTGTACTGTTTGATAAGTTACGTTCAAACTTACCAAAAGCAGTTGTTTCATATCGCTGCTCAAAAACCTCCGGGTTACTGGCTAAGAACAGCCCCTCGCCTGCCTCAAGAGTAGCATTTGCCGAAAACTGATAAGATATACCCAACTCACTAAGATATATTCCTGTAAGGTCAACTGTCTCGGCTCCTGTATTTATTATTTCTATGAATTCCAGATCATCCGACTCAGGAAACTCTTCTGTTTCTCCCGGATGATAATTAATTCTGTTTATTACTAACGACGGAAGTTCAACATCGGCACATGCTGAAAATGTACCTACGTTGTCGGTTATCCAGTCTATCCTTTCTGAAATAAAACTCTTAAGAGATGTTATTTCCGCTGCATGGTTAGGTACAGTACCCCAACGTAATTGTTCTCTTGCAGCCGCTTCGCTAATCAAATCAACAGTTTCATCAATAAAATCATTAAGACTGTTGTAGCTTAATGTATTTCCGTCTGCTGTAAGTGTATTCCAGCGTCGGGACAGGTAACATTTAAATTCAGTATTTTCAAAAAGTTCTTTCCAAAATCTCGGCCCTTCATTATCGCCGTTATCAAACTGCCAAATATCCGGGTGACTCCTGTCACCAAACTCATCATGACCAAAGCTCAGGTTAAAATCCCAAACCGGTCCTGCCCTAAGCTTGCCTCCCCTGTCTTTATGGAAAAAGGTACTAATCTGGTAGGCATCAACATTTGATGATAGTTCGTTAAGTATCATAAAGTCAACAAAAGTAGGCACGTCTATAATAGACGGAAAGCCATCTTCCAAACCAGCATTATTATTATGAGCAGCTGTTTCTAATGCGGTAAACTGACTGTGTATATATGCATTTTGTTCTGCAGTAACATCTTCAGGTTTAGGAAGCTCATGTATAAAATCGGTATCCTGAGCATCCGATGCCATAACCCACGCCACAGGGTCTCCACCTGTCGTTTTATCAGCCTTTGTAATATAACCTCCGGTGAGGTTAGCTCCGGAATTGTCGTCTTCAGTTATTTCCTCAATATTGATTCTTTTAGAATCGTCCTTCAGTTTTTCCTGAAGCACATACAATCCTCTGTAATTTCCGTTAATAACAACTTCACAATATTGGGTTCGGGATGCATACTGCCCCATCTCCCTGGAAAGATTATATATAAGATAATCTCTCATTAGTGTAGCATCAAAAGCAAGACCGTTAAGTATCCAGTCATTTTCACTGGGCATACCCAATATACTTACATTTTGCTTGTTCCCCTCATTATCATACGTAGTCCAGCCGTATTGCTTTTTCTCTAACAATTGTGAGGTCGATCCGCGAAGCTCTATCTTAATCCGGGCATCATAATCCAGAAAATCAGTGTTGTCCTGATCGGTCATATAATTACGGGTACCATCAGTATGATAAATAATCTTCATATCGGCCCATACCTTAGGATCGTCCGGAATCTCAGTAGGCTGTCCTGTATTAGGATCGATATCCGTATTAATAATAACTATAGGAAGATTACTATCGGTAAAAGTAACCTGTCCAAACACTATTACATGCAGCAATAGTATAACAGCAAGCAAACGCTTTCGGGTAAAAATTAAATTCATGTTTTTAACTAGTTGGTTTCGTGTATTTTTAACAAATATATCATATTAACTTAACCGTAAGTAAACACTGGAATTATTTCTACAAAAAGAGATGGTAAAAAAGGCGACATAATAAAAAAAGCCCGCTTTTAGCGGGCTTTTAATTTATATATACCAGGTATTATCTGCTTAGATACATTTTTCTTCTTGAGTACAGTTCGTAGAACTGATCGTCTTTAAGATCTTCTATGAAAAGGATACTTTCACCTGTAGACTTCATTTCAGGACCCAGTTTCTTATTTACTCCCGGGAATTTGTTAAAAGAGAATACCGGCTGCTTGATAGCATATCCTTTAAGTTGAGGATTAAAAGTAAAGTCTTTTACTTTTTTCTCACCTAACATTACTTTAGTAGCATAGTTTACATAAGGCTCACCATAAGCTTTTGCTATAAACGGAACCGTTCTCGATGCTCTTGGGTTTGCCTCGATGATGTAAACAACATCATCCTTAATTGCAAACTGTATATTGATAAGACCTACTGTTTTAAGCGCTACTGCGATTTTCTTAGTATGATCTTTTATCTGCTGCATTACAAATTCTCCTAAGTTGAATGGAGGTAGCGTTGCGTTACTGTCGCCAGAGTGTACACCACATGGCTCAATATGCTCCATGATACCGATGATATATACATCTTCTCCGTCACAAATTGCATCAGCCTCAGCCTCTATAGCACCATCTAAATAGTGGTCTAAAAGCAGCTTGTTACCAGGAATGCTCTTAAGCAGGTCGATAACGTGTTCTTCAAGTTCTTTCTTGTTGATTACAATTTTCATACCCTGTCCACCAAGTACGTAAGACGGTCTTACAAGTAGCGGGAAATCTAATGTATCGGCAAGTTTAGAAGCCTCTTCTGCACTTTCAGCCACACCAAACTTAGGGAATGGTATTTTTAATTCTGATAGTAGTTCAGAAAAACGTCCTCTGTCTTCAGCAAGGTCAAGGGCTTCAAAGCTTGTACCTAATATTTTAACACCATATCTGTCAAGTTTTTCTGCAAGCTTAAGAGCTGTTTGCCCTCCAAGCTGTACAATTACACCTTCAGGTTTTTCATGGCGGATAATGTCATAGATATGTTCCCAGAAAACAGGCTCAAAGTAAAGCTTGTCTGCCGTATCAAAGTCGGTCGATACCGTTTCAGGGTTACAGTTAATCATGATAGTTTCATAACCACACTCAGACGCTGCAAGTACACCGTGTACACAAGAGTAATCAAACTCGATACCCTGACCAATCCTGTTAGGGCCTGATCCCAGTACAATAACTTTTTTCCTGTCGGAAACAGCACTCTCGTTAGATACATATTTTGTACCGTCTGCCTTTTCAATCTCAGCTTCAAAAGTTGAGTAGTAGTAAGGAGTTTGTGCCTTAAACTCTGCCGCACAGGTATCAACCAGTTTGTAAACGCGTTTAACACCCATTTCCTCACGTTTGTTGTACACCTGACTTTCAAGACATTTCATCATGTGGGCAATCTGCCTGTCGGCAAATCCTTTTTGCTTAGCCTCAAGAAGTAATTCTTTAGGTAAAGTATCTATAGTGAAAGTAGATATTTCTTTTTCAAGAGTGTAAAGCTCCTCATATTGCTTAAGGAACCACATATCTATATTTGTAATTTCGTGGATGCGGCTTAATGGTATACCCATCTGGATTGCATCATAAATTACGAATACCCTGTCCCAGCTTGCATAAGTAAGTTTTTCTATAATCTGCTCATAGTTGGTATAACCCTTACCGTCTGCACCAAGACCGTTTCTTTTAATTTCAAGAGACTGGGTAGCTTTGTGAAGAGCTTCCTGGAACGAGCGTCCGATACCCATAACCTCACCTACCGATTTCATCTGAAGTCCAAGAGTTCTGTCTGCACCTTCAAATTTATCAAAGTTCCAACGAGGTATTTTCACTATTACATAGTCAAGTGTAGGCTCAAATAAAGCTGAAGTCGACTTAGTAATCTGGTTCATTAGTTCGTCAAGGTGGTAACCTAGTGCCAGCTTAGAAGCAATTTTTGCAATTGGGTAACCTGTTGCTTTTGATGCTAAGGCAGAAGAACGTGATACACGAGGATTAATCTCGATTGCAACGATATCTTCTTTCTCATCCGGGCTAACCGCAAACTGAACATTACATCCACCTGCAAAGTTACCTATGCTGCGCATCATTTTGATTGCCATATCCCTCATTCTCTGATAAGTTGTATCAGAAAGGGTCATAGCCGGAGCTACAGTAATACTGTCTCCTGTGTGGATACCCATTGGGTCCATATTTTCGATTGAACAAATGATAACCACGTTATCATTCTTATCACGAAGTAACTCAAGCTCATATTCTTTCCATCCGAAAAGTGCCTTATCAATAAGCACCTCGTGGATAGGAGAAGCTTCAAGTCCGCGTGTAAGCAGTTCGTCAAAATCTTCTTCTTTATGTACAAAAGCTGCCCCTGTACCACCCAGCGTAAACGAAGGACGGATTACAAGCGGGAAGCCAAACTCCTGTGCAATTTCTTTACCTTTAAGGAAAGAGTTAGCTGTTTTAGCCGGAGCTGCAGGAATTTCAATTTTTTCAAGTAACTGCTTAAACTGCTCCCTGTCTTCTGTAATGTTAATAGCGTTAATATCAACACCTATAAGTCTTACATTAAAATCAGCCCAAATTCCTTTTTCTTCAGCTTCAAGGCAAAGGTTAAGTGCAGTTTGTCCTCCCATTGTAGGCAGTACTGCATCAATATTCGGGTGCGCCTTTAAGATTTCAATAATAGATTTGGTGGTAAGAGGTTTAAGATACACATGATCGGCCATCGAAGGGTCGGTCATGATGGTTGCTGGATTAGAGTTGATAAGAATTACTTCAATTCCCTCTTCCCTTAAAGATCTTGCCGCCTGTGAACCGGCGTAGTCAAACTCGCAGGCCTGACCAATGATGATTGGCCCTGAACCTATGATTAAAACTGATTTGATAGAACTGTCTTTCGGCATTGTATATGTAAGTAGTTGTAATTATCGTTCCCTGTGTGAGAAACTTTGCAAAGTTACTATTATTATTTTAAAAAAATCCCCCTTTATTTGGGGGCAAAATTTCGCTTAGGTATAAAAAAAGGCGTTACCCTTAATAAGTAACACCTTTATATATTTTCTAAACAAAAACATTATTTTTTATGTCTTGGTTCGCTGGAAACAGTTAATTTATGTCTTCCTTTAGCTCTTCTGCGAGCAAGCACTTTTCTACCGTTGGCAGAAGCCATTCTTTCCATGAAACCGTGCTTATTTCTTCTTTTTCTTTTTGATGGTTGAAACGTTCTCTTACTCATTGCTTTGTATCTTTAAATCTTAATTGAATATCTTCGTCGAGCTTTCAGAATCTGGTATCCTAAAACCGCGTGCAAATATACGAAGACTTTTTTTTCTTGCAAGTGGTTTTAGGAAAATATTTTTAATTCATTTTCTTACCTTTGCAGTCACAAAATTAAAAAATAATTATGTTCAACAAAAACATTAAGCTGATATTAGCTGCTTTAATAGTTATAACTGCTGTATGGCAGTTTACCGAAAACAATATAGGCAATGGTATTTTCCTTATACTGCTTTCGCTTATCTTCATTTTACTATATTTTAAAAACGAAATAATTGTTATGGCTTTCCTTAAATTAAGGAAACAGGATTTTGAGGGAGCTACTAAATGGCTTAACAAAATAAAGAATCCTGAAGCGGCCTTAGTAAGAAAACAACAGGGGTATTACAATTACCTGCACGGACTTATGGTTTCGCAAACAAACCTTAATGCTGCCGAAAAATACCTAAAAAAAGCTGTAGAGCTTGGACTTAGCATGAATCAGGACCTGGCAATGGCAAAACTTAACCTCGCAGGTATAGCAATGACAAAAAACAGAAAGATTGAAGCCGAGAAGCTACTTAGTGAAGCTAAGAAACTTGACAAACAGGGAATGCTTAAAGACCAGATTGCTATGATGAAGGCACAAATGAAAAAAGGCCCTCAGCAACAAATGAGAAGATATTAAAATATACTTTTTATAATTGAAAGACCACCCAAGCAGGTGGTCTTTTTTATTTTATAAAACGTCAGGAATATTTATATTTGAAACATGAAGCGCTATGAAATATTAAAATCACTCCCCCCTTACGGCCCAATGTACATATCAATCCCGAATAACAACACCTATTCTGAAGAGCTTGCAGTACGATTTTTCAAGTCCGACAATACGGAATGGATAGCTAACTTTCAAAACGGAGATGGCGATCTCACAGTTTCTTTTGAACTAAACAAACATATTGTAATAATAGCTAACGGAATATGTTATGTCATGAATCCAGATGAACAGAAACCCATCTCAACATTTGGGCGTTCTTTGATATATGCAAACCAACTTACTGATGATAGAATAATTTTAACCGAATATGGTAACATCTCTATTATTGAAAAAGATGGGACAACCTGGCATTCAAACAGTATTGGACCGGATGATTTAACAATATTGAAAATTGAAAGTAATATTATATACGGGCAATACAGTGATTACATGGGACAGTCCGATGAGGAATGGAATAACTTTACTCTCAATATAGACACTAAGGAAATAAAAGCAATAGCAGCAAGCTGATACAAAATTACCCCTCAACAGCATTCAAAATCCAGTTAAAAATTCAGTATTTTCCAGATATTAATAATTATCTGGAAAATAAATATAAAACTACATATTACATAAAAAGAATCCTACAAATTGTCATTCAGCGGATTTTTTTGCACTTCGTATATTCCCGTTAACAAAATATAATTTTACATAAATTTTAACTATTTTTATATAATAAAATTGTTAAGGCTTATGAAAAGATTATTACTAATTACGGTAATTATGCTTTTTCCGCTCCTGTGCCACAGTCAGAGCGATAGTCTTCATTATTTTTCCGATGCTATAAAGGTCGACCTTAAGCAGTACAAACGTGAAAGCGCAATAGCTTACCGTAAGGGTGATTTTGAACGAGGAAAATTCCTGTTTGACTCCCTTGTAGAAAACAGACTTACCGGAACAAGATTTGACGAATTTGTATTTAAAAAAGTACGCGGGGGAAAATTCAGGTTCAGTAAAGAGAAAAAACCCATAATACTTATTACTTACGCCTCCTGGTGTGTTACCAGCCCAGGAGAAATTCCTGCCTTAAATAAACTGGCAAAAAGATATGGCAGAGATGTAAAATTTGTAGTAGTGTTTTGGAACCGCAGGCATGACATGAAAAAAATAGCCCGCAAGTTTAACCATAACATTACTGTATGCTATGCACACGAGACCTATAAAAATGATGAATCGGCAATAGCCTCAATAAAGCATACATTAGGTTTCCCTACCAGTTTTTACCTTGACGAAGACAAAAATATTGTAGACATAAGACGATGCGGTATCAAGCTAAGCCCTAAACGCACAACTTACAGAAAAGCATATACCTTAAATTACAACTCTTACCTTGACGGACTTTCTACCATTGTATTGGGTAAAGAATTAGTAAAAGAAACTATAGCCGTAAAATAAAAAAAGAGCGCTAAGCGCTCTTTTTTTATTTTAGTAATATCCCTGTAAAGGAATTTCTACTGTATATGTTTTTCCTGATTTAACATCCAGTTTCCTGTCCCTCATCCATGGGTTATGCAGTTTTAATATCTTATAATTTACACCCTGCTCTTTTGCAAAAACAGCAAGATCGGGTATTGAAGAGCTAACCTGAATTTTCTTTACAGGAATTACAGGATACAAATCATCAGGCAACAACCTGAAATTAAATTTAAGCGGATCCTGCATAATTTCTTTCAATGCCAGTATTCTGAACACATAACGTGAAGTTTCCTCAGTAAGTAATAAATCATAATAATTTCCTTCCTGCTGAAAATCAACCTGCCTGTTCACCCCTGCAACACCTCCATTATAAGATGCCGCAGCCATTGTCCACGAACCTAGCCTTGATTTAGCCGACACAAGATACCTGCACGCAGCCTCTGTAGATTTTTCCAAATCATAACGCTCATCTACATAATCATTGATCTCTAAATCATATTCCCTTCCGGTAGCTGGCATAAACTGCCATACTCCCCTCGCTCCCGCCGGAGAAACTGCGTTTACAAGTCCGCTCTCTATAACGGCAAGGTATTTAAAATCATCAGGAACACCATACTTTTTTAAAATAGGCTCAATGACAGGAAACGCCCTGTTAGCCCTCTTTAAAATAAGCAGTGTAGAAGCATGAAGATTGGCATTTACCATTAGCTCCCTGTCCAGCCTCTCTTTTACATCTATTATATGCAATGGTACTTCTTCTCCTGCAAAATCTGCCTTAGCAGGAAAGTAATTTATAATTTCAGTAGTAGTGTTTTCCTGATTTTTTGCTGTCTCCTTATCCGTTACAGCGTGAAAAGTTGCTCCGCCCACCAATATCACCGAGGCTACAACTCCGGCTTTCTTCATCCATTCCATTTCAGTATAGTATTTTGTGATTAATTTCTTCTTCTTTTGGTTACTGTAAAGTTACAAAAACCGTTCCTAACCCTCTATTAACGCAGGTAAATTTTCATTAAACCATTTATATTTGTTAACTATCATAATATGAGTACCTCCCTTAACAGGAATATAGCTTTTAATATACTTTGCAGGGAAAACTTCATCGGCAGTACCGTGTATATGTACTACTTTTTCATCGGCTTCTGCCCTATTCCATGTTATTACAGTTTCAAACGCCCAATCTAGGTATTTCTTATCCCTAAAAGACATATATTTTTCATACAAATTAAGTTTCCTGGTAATCATATTGTTACCAAAAGACACACGGGCCAACCAGTCTACCTTTTCCATTAATGAAGTTGGAAATATCCTGTACGCCTTTGTCATTTTTGCAAAACGCATCCTTCTGGGGAATTCAAGACTCGATCTAACACTTGAGATAATAATAACCTTTCTGGCTTTTATTATACGTGAAATTTCCTGTACCAAAATCCCTCCAAAGGAAACCCCAACCAACACCGGGTTCTCATGTTTGATATTAGCAGCCACACGTTTGGCATATTTCTCCAACGATTCATGAGGTTCCGGTAAAATCCATTCTAAAAAGTACATTTCAAACCTGTCTTCAGGTAATTTTATATTTTCAAATATTTTGGGGCTGGCTGCCAGCCCGGGCATAAAATATACAGGAATCTTCTCCATTCTTTGTGTTTTAACGTCAAAAAGACGCTATTTATCAAATTTTATTACGAAATTTGTATAAAATTAAACTTTTTTATCGACACGCAAATTGCGCCCTGTTTTAATTTATCAATAATTTATGAGACACAGGATATTTCCTAAAAACAAAAGAGGAACTGCTAATTATAATTGGCTAAAAGCTAACTTTTCTTTCTCTTTTGGCAACTACTATAACCCTGATATGGTACAGTTTGGTATGCTGCGCGTACTAAATGATGATACTATAGCAGGAGGAACAGGATTTGGTACCCATCCTCATGAAAATATGGAAATTATTACCATACCTTTGGAAGGCGGACTTACGCATCGCGACAGTATGGGAAATGAAGCCACTGTGAAATTTGGAGAAGTACAGGTAATGAGTGCCGGAACAGGCATACAGCACAGCGAAATGAATGCCAGCGAGACCGACCAGGCCAAAACATTGCAGATATGGATTTTCCCGGAAGAAGATAATGTTACCCCACGATATGACCAAAAAGGCTTTGACCTTGAAAAAAATAAAAATGCATTTGTTACCGTGGTATCCCCACAGGATAAAAATGACGGAAATGCCCTATGGATACACCAGCAGGCTTTTTTAAACCTCGGTATTTTTGATGCAGGAACCACTACCACTTATAACTTAAAAATTCCTGAAAACGGAGTTTACCTTTTTCTTATAGAGGGAGAAATTGAAATTAATAATGAAACCATCAGGGAACGCGACGCTTATGGTATTGTAGAGTTTGAAAGCTTTGACATTAAAGTAAACAAACAGGCTAAAATACTTGTAATTGAGGTTCCAATGAAGTTTAACTAAAAACTATGGAAATTAAAGACAACGAATTCTCGAGACAGTTTGAAACTATGGTAGACAACAAAATGATGTCGGTAGAATACTCAGGCCAGGAGAGGAAAATTTTCCTGACAAAAATTAATGTGCCTGAAGGAGTGGATGAAGATGATGAGATAGTTTCTGATTTTTTAAAAGAAATTTTGGCAATTGCCGAAGAAAAAAGATTAAGGGTGGTACCTACATATCCAAAAATTGCTGCATTTTTTAAAAAGAATCCCAAATACAAGGAAATGCTTCCTCCAGGGATAAGGATCTAAACATCTATTTATTAATATAATGCAAAATTTAAAACAAAAGAATGCGCTTATTACAGGTGCAGGAAAAGGTATTGGCAAAGCTGTAGCAATTGCTCTGGCTGCCGAAGGTGTTAATGTAGCACTGTTAGCCCGTACTAAAACCGATTTAGAACAGGTTGCTAAAGAAATTGAACCTTATGGTGTAAAAACAGTTATAGTAACTGCTGATATTGCCGATATCGAATCGGTTAATCAGGCAGTGAACACAGTTCTGGGCGAGTTCAAAACGATAGACATTTTGATAAACAATGCCGGTATAGGAAAGTTTGGTAAATTCCTTGACCTGACTCCCGAAGAATTTGAAAACATCATCAAAGTAAATCTTTTCGGTATATATTATGCCACAAGAGCTGTGCTGCCGGGCATGATTGAGCAACAGAGCGGAGATATTATAAACATCTCTTCTACTGCCGGACTGAAAGGTGCACCAATAACAAGTGCATACAGTGCTTCTAAGTTTGCTGTTATGGGATTGACAGAATCGCTAATGCAGGAAGTACGTAAACACAATATAAGGGTAACAGCACTAACACCTAGCACAGTAGCAACAGATATGGCTATTAACCTGAACCTTACCGACGGTAATCCGGAAAAGGTTATGCAGGCAGAGGATATTGCCGAACTGATTGTAGCCCAACTAAAACTAAACCGCAGGGTATTTATTAAGGAAAGCGGCATTTGGTCTACTAATCCGTAAAAAATATGGAAAGCCTTTACTGCCCGTTATGCAACGGTACATCTAAAAGCTTTTACACACATGGGCAAAGGGAATTTTTACAATGTTCCCTTTGCCTTTCTGTTTTTCTGCACCCAAAGAATTATTTAACCCACACACAGGAAGAAGCTCATTACAAACACCACAATAACAACCCCGACGATTTGGGGTATCAGAATTTTGTAAGTCCGGCAACGAATGTTGTTCTCACAGATTTTTCTCCACAACATCACGGACTGGATTTTGGATCGGGAACCGGATCACCTATTGTGAAGGTACTGCAGGACAATAATTACCATATTGAGCAGTACGATCTTTATTTTCATAACAATCCGGAACTGCTTAAAAAGCAATATGACTATGTAACCTGCACCGAAGTAGCCGAACATTTTAAAGAACCCTTTAAGGAATTTGAACTTTTAAAAAGCCTGTTACTTCCTAACGCTAAACTTTACCTCATGACCGACCTGTTTGATGAGAACAGGGATTTTGGAAGCTGGTATTATAAAAATGACCATACGCATGTTTTTATGTATCACCGCAATGCCCTGGAGTGGATTTGTGAAAAATTGCAGTTTAAAAAGTTAATTATAGAGAAAAGGCTTATAACACTGGAGTTATAACTTATTGCTACCTTTACGGCAAATAATTTTGATACACATGAAATTTGACAAGATAATTGTTTCTGAAAATGCTTTTAACAGCGAAGACACAAATGCTATTATCAATTCTAATATAGCAGTAATAAACCTGCTTCGTGAAGAAGGTGTAGCAGACGAAGATATACATGAAGATGCTCTTACAAGCTATTATCTGGATTATTATACCTCACAGGTAAATACCGATGGTTTTGCCAAGTTTGTATACAACTCACAATGGACCGAAAACCTTAACGAGATACTTGAAGAGGCTTTTGAAAAGGTAGGTTCTCAGGCGCACTCAGATTACTTTAGAATGCAGACAGAAAAAATCGATTCTCTTACCCGTAAAGAGTTTGATGGTTTTATGGATCAGGAATTTGGCAAGAGCCCGATAAAGGACAAAATAGATGATGACACTTATTTTGAAATTCCGGAAGCATTAGTAACTCTCAATGCACAATGGTTAAGAAACCATCCGGATTTAAAAGTGATGTCTATTGAAGATATGTATGCAGAACTGGAAAAGTTCATTGGAAGAAAAATTGACAGATAACACTCCTTAAATAAAAACCCTGCTAAAAAGCAGGGTTTTATATTATCATTGCATTTCGCTCGAAATGGAAAACTTCTTAAACAAAAACAGGTTCATTTACAAACTCCATTCTTACTATACCGTCTTCATCAATTTTGGTAAGTTTTATTTCGTGTAAGGTATTTACCAGTTCCGGATTCCACGGTGTTTTTACTTTTACATAATTTTCGGTAAATCCGTGAATATACCCTTCCTTGTTTTCACCTTCAAATAATACTGTTCTGGTTGTACCTATCTGGTTTTCATAAAACGCACGGCGTTTTTTAACCGAAAGTCCCCTAAGCATTTTGCTTCGTTTGCTTCTCACATTCATAGTTACTACGCCATCCATTTCGGCTGCGGGTGTATTATCCCTTTCAGAATAAGTAAACACATGCAGGTATGATATTTCCAGTTCGTTAAGGAAATTATACGTCTCAAGGAAATGCTCATCGGTCTCACCAGGGAAACCAACAATAACATCAACACCAATACAGGCGTGTGGCATTACCTCCCTTATCTTAGCTACGCGTTCTGTATACACATTTCGCAGGTAACGTCTCCTCATAAGTTTAAGGATATCATCACTACCCGATTGTAATGGTATATGGAAGTGCGGCACAAACGTACGGCTTTGGGAAACAAACTCTATAGTCTCATTTTTAAGCAGGTTTGGCTCGATAGACGAAATCCTTAAACGCTCAATACCTTCAACATTATCTAATGCCTGAACCAACTCATAAAAAGTATGCTCGTGCTTTTTGTTACCAAACTCACCTTTTCCGTAATCACCAATATTTACACCTGTAAGAACTATCTCCTTAATGTTCTGTTCTGATATTTCTTTGGCATTTTTAAGTACGTTCTCTAAAGTATCACTTCTTGAAATACCCCTTGCCAACGGAATGGTACAATAAGTACATTTATAATCACAACCATCCTGCACCTTTAAAAAAGCACGGGTACGGTCGCCTATAGAATAACTTCCTACATAAAAATCAGCTTCCGATATTTCGCAGGAATGTACCTCGCCCATATCATTTTTAGAAAGGTCGTTTATATAATCGGTAATCTTAAATTTTTCGGTTGCACCAAGCACAAGGTCTACCCCGTCTACAGCGGCAAGCTCCTCAGGTTTTAACTGAGCATAGCAGCCTACTGCCGCCACAAATGCCTTATCATTCTTCTTTATCGCCTTTTTAACTATCTGCTTAAACTGCTTATCGGCATTTTCTGTAACCGAGCAGGTATTGATAACATAAATATCAGCCTCATCTTCAAAATCAACACGATCAAACCCTTCGTCCTGAAAACTACGGGCAATAGTAGATGTTTCCGAAAAATTCAGTTTACATCCTAAAGTATAAAAAGCGACTTTTTTCCTGTTTTCCATTGTATAAGCTCCTTGTAAAGCAGTAACTTTAATTATATTTACCTCTACAAAAAAGAGGTTGCAAATTTACATACAAAAATCGACTTGATGAAATCAATAATAACCTATATATCAATTTGTTGCTTATTTCTCCTTTTTATATCCTGCTCCGGCGACAAAAGCCAAAACCGCGACCATCTTGTTTTCAGGTATAACGAAAATGCCGCCGTAAACTCTCTGGATCCCGCTTTTTCGCGCATAAGGCCGTCTATTTGGGTTTGTAACCAAATGTTTAGCGGACTGGTACAGCTTGACGACAGTCTGAATATAAAACCGGATATCGCTAAAAAATGGGATATATCCGAAGATGGAAAAACCTATACTTTTACTCTACGAAACGATGTATACTTTCATAAAAGCGATTTGTTTGGCAACGACAGTACCCGTACTGTAAAAGCAGCCGACTTTACTTATAGCCTTAATCGCCTGTTAGACGAACAGGTAGCCGCTCCCGGAAGATGGATACTACAAAATGTTGAGAATTTTTATGCCGTAAATGATTCGGTTTTTGAAATACAACTCAACAAAACCTTCCCTGCCTTTTTAGGGCTGCTAACGATGAAGTATGCCTCTGTGGTACCTCATGAAGCTTTTGAAAAACAGGGTTACAACTTCAGGTCAAATCCTATTGGTACCGGTCCTTTTCAGTTTAAGATATGGGAGGAAAATGTTAAGCTGGTACTGAGAAAAAATCCTTTATACTATGAAAAGGACGAGCAGGGTAACCAACTGCCTTATCTGGAAGCTGTGGCAATAACCTTTTTACCCGATAAACAAAGTGGTTTTCTTCAATTCGTTCAGGGTAAAAAGGATTTTGTTTCCGGTTTAGACCCTTCTTATAAAGATGAAATATTAACTCCAAAAGGACAACTTCAGCCAAAATACACCGAGAAAGTTTCAATGATTACAGGACCTTACCTTAATACCGAGTATATGGGCTTTAGGCTGGATGGTCCGGATGATGCCGTAAAGGACAAAAGAATACGCCAGGCGCTTAACTATGGTTTTGACCGTGCTAAAATGATTATGTACCTAAGAAACGGCATGGGTACTCCCGGCACCAACGGAATGATACCTACCGGGCTTGGTGGTTTTGGTTGCGAAGGCTATAATTACAATCCTGTTAAAGCCAGGGAACTTGTGGCTTCCTACAAAGCAGAAACAGGAGATAAGAATCCTAAGATACAAATTAGCACGAGTGCCTCTTACCTTGACATAACCGAATACCTGCAACGCGAGTGGCAAAAAATAGGATTGAATGTAGAAGTTGATGTTAACCCACCCTCTACCCTTTCGCAAGCCATTTCTACCGGAAAAGTATCTTTCTTTAAAGCCAGCTGGATAGCTGATTATCCTGATGCAGAAAATTATCTTTCATTATTTTACAGCAAGAACTTTTCTCCGGGAGGGCCTAACTATACCCACTTTAAAAATGAAGAGTTCGACAGGTTATACGAGCAAAGCTTTTTAGTAACGGACGATAAAAAACGTCAGGAGATTTATAAACAACTGGACGCTATAGTTATGGAAGAAGCTCCCGTAATTGTACTTTTCTATGATAAGGCTGCCCGTTTTACTGGTAAGGATGTAAACGGATTAGGGATTAACCCGCTAAACCTGCTTACATTAAAAACAACCAAAAAGGATAAGAAAGAATAAACAGCATCCTTTTATATACCACCTGATGCAAAATTCCCAATTCTTTCCAAATTTGAAATTACCTTGGCATTTCAAATATGTATATTTGATATACCTAAACGGAAAGTAAGAATGAAGATTCTGATAATAGAGGATGAAACCAACCTTAGGGACACTATAACCCAATCGCTTGAAAAGGAAAAATATATTGTAGAAACTGCACACGATTATATTTCGGGGATGGATAAAATAGGTGGTTATGACTACGACTGTATTCTGGTAGACATAATGCTGCCTAACGGAAGCGGCCTTAGTCTAGTAAAAGAACTTAAGGACATGAAACGCCGCGACGCGGTTATTATCATTTCTGCAAAAGATGCCGTAGACGATAAAGTTAAAGGCCTCGATTTAGGTGCCGATGATTACCTAGCCAAGCCCTTTCATCTTGCCGAACTGCACGCACGAATCAAATCGGCCGTAAGGAGAAAAAGCCATAATGGCAATAACGCTATAGAATGGAGCAATATTAAAATACTACCCGAACAACGAGAAGTATTTATTAATGAAAATTCCATTACACTGAATCGTAAAGAATATGATGTTCTTTATTATTTTATGATTAATCCCAACAGGCTAATCAATAAAACAGCCCTGGCAGAATCGGTTTGGGGTGATTATACCGATCAGGCCGATAATCTTGATTTTGTTTATTCACAAATAAAAAACCTACGCAAAAAACTAAAAGACAACGGCGCTGATGCTGATATACAATCGGTTTACGGCATCGGATATAAAATGACTTAAATGAAACTTCGCACTTATACATTACGTTACCTTATTGTGGCACTACTGGCAGTTATAGCGCTTTGGGCGAGCCTTTTCTATATGGTAATACTTGACGAAGTTTATGACAATATTGATGACGGACTTAAAAACTCCAAAATACTTATAACCCGTGAGGCGTATGCCAATGAAAGCATTTTAGAAACCAGAGAGTTTGGGATCAATCAGTTTAAGGTTGAGCCCCTCCCAAAAGGGCCGCTGTATGATTTCTCAGATAAATTCATGTCGGGCTTTGAGTATATGGAATACGACGATGACAATGAACCTTTCCGCTATCTGGAAACCGTTTTTAATGATGCTCACGGCAATCCGTACAAATTAACCATAAGAGCCTCTATTGTTGAAGAGGATGAGCTTCTGGAAGATTTAATGACAGCACTTATCGCATTATATTTTATGCTGGTGATAAGTATTGCATTGTTAAACCATATCATACTCAGAAAAGTATGGAAATCATTCTATATACTTTTATACAGGCTTAAAAACTTTAAGCTTGGTTCAGGAGTTAAGTTTAAAGCTCCTGATTCACCTGTTACAGAGTTTAAGAATTTAGGCAAAGAGCTGGAGCAGGTATTACAACGAAACGAAACCGTATTTACCAGTCAGAAACAGTTTATAGAAAATGCTTCTCATGAACTGCAAACACCTCTTGCCATAAGCCTTAACAAACTGGAACTTATTTTAGAGAACAACAACCTTAACGAAGAGCAGGCAACCGAAATTTCTAAAATAAGCGATACCCTAAACCGTCTTGTACGCTTAAACAAATCACTGTTAATGCTTTCCAGAATTGAAAACAAACAGTTTGAAGAGGAAGAGGATATTAACTATAATACTTTAGTTAGTGAAATCACGGAAGAGTTTAAGGATTTTGCCGATTATAAAGAAGTAAATCTTACCACTATTAACGCAGCACAGCTTCATTTTACTATGAATAAAGGACTGGCAACTACCCTGCTTAACAATCTCCTTAAAAATGCAATAACACACACTAAAGCCGGAGGTTCTGTTGAGATTATTATTGATAAGAACCGACTGACTTTTTTAAATAACGGAGATACCCCTCTTGACAAAGACAGGATTTTTGATCGATTTTTCCGTAGTACACTAAACGAACAGTCTACCGGATTAGGGCTTGCCATTGTACAATCTATAGCATCAGTATATAACCTTACTGCAGAATATGAATTTAACCAAAAGCATATTTTCAGGATTATTTTTCCATAATAATTCTGCTTTCCTAATTGTTTCCAGATTCAGGCTATAAACTTGTACTGTAAAATAAAAATACATAGTTATGGAGACACTTTTAAGACTTTCGACATTGTTAATCATTTTAATCTCTTGTTCTGCCTTTGGCCAGGAAAGAAAAATAACCCTTAACGACCTGCCTCCGGCAGCAAAAACCTTTATTTCTAAAAACTTCCCTAATCAGGCCCCTTCTTATGTAATAGAAGACAAGGACATTACCGAAACAGAATATGAAGTTTTAATGACAGGCGGCACGGAAATTGAATTTGACGCAAAGGGAAATTGTAAGGAAATAGACGGCAACGGCTATGCCCTTCCTGATTCTGTTTTACCAAAGGTTATAACGCAATACATACATAAAAACTATAAAGGACAGGGAGTTGAAAAAGCAGAAAAAAAACGCTGGGGATATAAAGTAGAACTTTTGAATGACCTTGAACTGGAGTTTGACAACAACGGTAAATTTTTAAGACTCGACGACTAAACCTACACCGGAGAATGAGGACTCCGGTTATTTCTTGATAACTGAAACAGGCAGCTTATAGCTGCCTGTTTTATTTCCCTGAATGTTGTTTTCTCCATTCCCATGGATTGATAGGGTCTTGTTGCACCCATAATCCTTTATGTTGTTTTTTTGCCTGACTCTCAAGTTCCTTCAAACTTTCGTTTTCAGAATATTTGTAACGCCATGCCAAACCTTCCTTAACCAGTTGGGCATTTATATTTAGTGTATCATTTACATATACATATCCTAATATCCGTCCATACTGATCACGACCACCATCTGCCTTTACAGTTACTGTTTTACCATAACATAAGCTATTAGCATATTGTTTCGCTTCCTTACCAAACGGTTGCCCCGTTTCAGGACAGTCTATATCCATCAGGCGTATCCTTTGTTTTTTCCCCTTATACAGAACCTTAAATGTATCGCCATCACTTACAGAGACTACTTTTCCTGTAAATTGGGCCAGCTCAGTATCGTTTGTGATCTCAGGTTTGCTTTCCTGTTTTGTAAAGCCGTTATTCTTTACAACAACAAAATAAAAAAAGAAAGCCAGCAATAACAGCAGGCTTCCCAGTTTCGTTTTATTCCTATTAGATTTTTTTCTCAAATCTGTATAATTATTCTTTTCTCCATTTTTTGGTTTCCTCAAACACATGCTCCAGTATGGCTGCGTCCTGTTCGGTAAACTCTACATTACGTCTTGACATTACAATACGTGCTGTTTCAAAAGCTTTTTTAGTAATGTAAGTGGTAAAGCCTGAAGCCCCTCCCCATGAATAACTAGGTACAAAATTGCGAGGGAATCCGCTACCAAAAATATTAGCACTCACCCCTACTACCGTACCCGTATTGAACATGGTATTGATACCACATTTACTATGGTCTCCCATCATAAGCCCGCAAAACTGAAGTCCGGTTTTAACAAAGCCTTCCTTTTCATAACTCCACAATTTTACTTCCTCATAATTATTCTTAAGGTTAGAATTGTTGGTATCTGCACCCAGGTTACACCATTCACCAAGCACCGAGTTCCCTAAGAAACCATCGTGCCCTTTGTTTGAGTAAGCAAATAGTACCGAGTTACTTACCTCTCCTCCTATTCTTGAATGAGGGCCAACCGTAGTAGCACCGTATACTTTTGTAGCCAGTTTTACCTGAGCTCCTTCGCAAAGCGCAAACGGCCCCCGGATTACAGAGTTCTCCATAATCTCACTATCCTTACCAATATAAATTGGCCCGGTTGAAGCATTAAGCGTTACAAATTCCAGCTTTGCACCTTCCTCTATAAATATATTTTCGGCAGCAATAACATTAACACTCGACGGTATAGGCTGTGAAACCCTGTCGGCAGTAAGAAGCTCGAAATCTTCTCTTATAGCTGCATCATTGTTTTTAAATATGTCCCACGGATTTTCAATACGTAGGCAGTCTTCAGTATATTCAATAGCTTCATAGCTGTCAAAATCCACCTCTTCCTGAGTATCTTTTGTGTAGAAAGCTATAACCTCATCACCATAAAATATAGCCTGGTTTTCCTCAAGGCTTTGTACCATCTCGGCAAGCACCTCATTAGGCAGGAAAGAAGCATTAATCATAATATTCTCTTCCATCTCTACCATTGGGTATTTATCCATAAGGTACTCTTCGGTAAGAGTGGTTGTGGTATAGCCCAGATATTTTTCCCATTTTTCACGTATGGTTAATATTCCCACGCGAATATCGGCAACAGGCCTTGTAAATGTAAAAGGCAACAGGGCGTTGCGCACCGTTCCGTCAAATAATATGTAGTTCATTACTGTGGTTTTTAGCATTAAAAAGCGACTGCCACGAATTTACATCAAATCTTTTCAATAAAAAAGTTCTTAAGATTTTGAAATCTTAAGAACTTTTAAGGTCTAAAATAAGACTATTTTTGCCTATTCTAATTCAAAATACACTATTCCATCCTGAACAGGGTATCTTTTAGCTATTATTTTAACACCATTAACTTCATTGCTTTCTTTAACCTCAATGTATGTGACATCTGCTGGATTTAGTTCTGGATCAATTATCTCTTCAATAGGTGTCCCCATAGCTTCCTTTTTCTTGTCAATCAATCCTGTCCAATAATCATAAGTACCTTTACTTACAGGTTGGCACATTGTTAATGGAGAAGTCATGAATGGTCCTCCACAACAAACATAAACACTAGCTCCTCTCTCTTGTTCAACTAAACCAAGCGTTACGTACTGAACTATTTTTAATGTTAGTTTTTCACACACAACAACAGTTTCTTGTTTTGTTTCAAAATCTGAATAATCTCGAACTTTATAGTTCTCTTCATTCATCTGAGCAGAATCATCTGAACAAGAAATAAAAGAAAATACGACAAACAAGATTAAGCTAATTTTAAATAAATTTTTCATTTGTTATAATTTTTTAATTAAGTGACAAATTTATTTATCAAACTTTTTCGAAACAATACAGGAAAATACTGAATTGCAATACGTATTTTCCGAAAAATCAACACCTATATATAAAAAAAGCCTTCCGTTTCGGGAAGGCTTTGTATGATAGATAAATTCAGAATTATTTTTTGAATTTAGCGTATTTGTTTTTGAATTTATCAATACGACCAGCTGTATCGATAAGTTTAGATTTACCAGTGTAGAAAGGGTGTGAAGTTCTTGAGATCTCCATTTTCACAACCGGATATTCAACTCCGTCAACTTCAATTGTTTCTTTTGTATCTGCTGTAGATTTAGTAATGAAAACATCCTCGTTAGACATGTCTTTAAAAGCTACTAATCTGTAATTCTCTGGGTGAATACCTTTTTTCATCTTTGTAAATTTTTATTGTTTGGCTGCAAAACCATTTCGCGGCTTCCCTTATCAGAAAGGTGTAAACGTTTTACAACTTTTTGTATTTAAACTTTTTAATTCAGAGCGCAAAAGTACAACTATTTTTTTAATATCAAATAGTATACAGTATTTTTTTAGCTGTAACGATATTATATTTTTAGCGACTCATTATACTGTAATTAGTATATTTGTAGATTAAAATCAAACCAATCAGAAATGGAACAAGAAAACAACATTTTGGAAAAAAAAATATCTCCTGCAAAATCGGCCACATCATACGGAATTGTATTTGGCTCAATAATGATTTTGGAATTCGTTTTAATGTACGTACTTAAACCAGACCCTATTAAATCAGGTTGGGTTGGAACATTTACAAATGTCCTTAATTTCTGCATTTTACCTATCATATTTATTTCTTTAGGATGCAATAACTACAAAAAGAACATTAATGGAGGATACATCTCATTTTCTCAATGCCTTAAACTAGGTGTATCAATAACAGTTTTAGCTGCATTTATCTATTCTGTATTTTATTTCATTTTTTGGCTAATTTTTCCTGAGTTCATTACTGAATTTATTGAAACAATGAAAACGGTAACTGTACATCAAAGGCCTAATATATCTTCTGAAGAACTGCAGATGTCAATGTCAATAATTGAAAAAACAATGTTACCTTATATTTCAGGGCCTTTAACAATAGTTATGCATGCTTTCCTTGGTCTTATATGGTCTCTATTAGTTGGTGCATTTGTTAAAAAAGATAATCCGGGAGCATTATAATAAATGAACTTATCCATAGTTATACCACTCCTTAATGAAGAGGAGTCCTTAAAAGAATTACACCAGTGGATTGTTAATGTAATGACCGCCAATAATTACACCTATGAGGTTATTTTTATTGACGACGGCAGTACAGATAATTCATGGGGCATTATAGAGCAGCTTGCTGCACAAAATCCATGCATAAAAGGCATACGCTTTTTACGCAATTATGGTAAATCACAGGCATTGCATGCCGGTTTTGCCAAAGCCCAGGGCGATGTTATTATCACTATGGATGCTGACCTGCAGGATAGTCCGGATGAAATACCGGAACTGTACAATATGGTTATACAACAGGGATTTGACCTTGTTTCAGGTTGGAAAAAGAAGCGTTATGACTCGGTGATATCAAAAAACTTACCATCTAAACTTTTTAACTGGGCCGCCAGAAAAACATCAGGTGTAAAGCTTAATGATTTTAACTGTGGCCTTAAAGCCTACAGAAATGTAGTGGTTAAAAACGTAGAAGTTTCGGGAGAAATGCACCGCTACATTCCGGTACTTGCAAAAAATGCAGGTTTTGGCCGTATTGGTGAAAAAGTTGTAATACATCAGGCCCGTAAATATGGAACCTCAAAATTTGGAATGAGCCGTTTTATTAACGGATTCCTTGATCTTATTACCATATGGTTCCTGTCGCGCTTTGGCAAAAGGCCCATGCACCTTTTTGGTGCTATGGGGGTACTTATGTTTATAATTGGTTTCCTGTCGGCACTATATATAGGTATTACTAAGCTTTATAAACTATACCTTAACGAACCTGCAATACTGGTTACAAACAACCCTTGGTTTTATATAGCGCTTGCCACCATGATAATTGGTACACAGTTATTCTTAGCAGGCTTTTTAGGAGAAATAATCCTAAGAACTAAAAGCAACGAAGAACGTTATAAAATAAGTGAAACTTTATAAAAGACATATTAAATATGTCTTTTTCTAAATATAAAAGATATGCATATCGACCAATCGATACTTGATAAAGTTAATGTATGGCTTTCACCCCTATTTGACAGTCAGACACAGGAAGCTGTTAAGGAAATGATGACGTCTTCACCAAAAGAACTTGAGGACAGCTTCTACAAAAATCTTGAATTCGGAACCGGCGGAATGAGAGGCATCATGGGGCCGGGCACTAACCGTATTAATAAATACACTCTTGGAAAAGCTACCCAGGGCCTTAGCAATTACCTGAAAGATGTTTTTAAAGGACAGGAAATAAAAGTTGCTATAGCTTATGACTGCCGTAACAACAGCGACACACTCGCTAAAACTGTAGCCGATGTTTTCTCTGCAAACGGCATTAAAGTATACCTGTTTAGCGACCTTAGACCAACTCCGGAACTATCTTTTGCTGTAAGACACCTAAGCTGCCATGCAGGTATAGTACTTACCGCATCACACAACCCGCCGGAATATAACGGCTATAAAGTATACTGGCAGGATGGCGGACAGCTTGTACCTCCCCAGGATGGAGAAATTATAAAGGTTATTGAAGCATTAGAATATGATCAGATCAACTTTAATGCAAACGAAAATCTTATTGAATATATTGACAGTGAAGTTGACAAAGCATTTTTAGGTGCTTCTGTAGAGGCAGCAACTTTCAATACGCCTCAGGAGGCAAAAGATGCCCTTAAGATTGTTTTCACTCCGTTACATGGTACATCGGTAACGCTTATACCCGATTTACTTGAAAATGCAGGCTACAGTAATGTACATATTGTAGCAGAACAGGCTGCACCAAACGGAAATTTCCCTACCGTAAAATCCCCGAATCCCGAAGAGCCGGAAGCATTGGCAATGGCAATTGAACTGGCTAACGAGGTAAATGCTGATATTGTTGTAGGCACTGACCCTGATAGCGACAGACTTGGTGTTGCAGTAAGAAACAGCCAGGGAGTTATGACGTTATTAAATGGTAACCAAACCATGATACTAATGACACACTTCCTTTTAGAGCAGTGGAAAAAGCAGGGCAAAATAACCGGACAGCAGTTTATAGGCTCTACCATAGTATCTACACCAATGATAATGGATTTGGCAAGTGAATATGGTGTAAACTTTAAAGTAGGACTTACCGGTTTTAAATGGATTGCCAAAATGATCGTTGACTTCCCGGAACTGCAATTTATTGGCGGCGGTGAAGAAAGTTTTGGATATATGGTTGGTGATTTCGTTAGAGATAAGGATGCCGTTACCTCTACCCTATTGTTATGTGAACTGGCTGCACAGGCAAAAGCCAACGCAAGTTCGCTTTATCAGGAACTTTTAAAACTATACGTTAAGTACGGTTTCTATAAAGAGTATCTGATATCACTAACCAAAAAAGGTATGGATGGTGCTCAGGAAATAAAACAGATGATGATTGACCTGCGCGAAAAACCGCTAAAAGAGATTGATGGCGAACGTGTTGTGATGATTGAGGATTACCAATCGTCTACCGCAAAAAATATGTTTACAGGTGAAGAAGAAGCGTTAACTTTGCCAAAATCTAACGTGCTTATCTATTATCTGGAAGACGGCACAAAAATATGCGCAAGACCAAGCGGTACAGAGCCAAAAATCAAGTTTTACTTTAGCGTAAACAGTACACTTGATAAAGTGGAGGATGCCCGTGAAGTGGAGGCAAGTCTTGATCAGAAAATCAGGAATATTGTACAAGAGATGAATTTAATATAATAAATGGATTACTTTAAAAAAATATTTCGCTTTGCGAAACCCTATAAAAGGTATGCTTACCTAAACATATTTTTTAATATTTGGTATGCGTTATTTAGTGCACTGTCTTTTGTAGCACTGATACCTATGATGACTGTTCTCTTTGAAAAGGAAGAACAGATTTTCAGCAAGCCTGTATATGAAGGTTTTAGGGATACCGGAAGATACCTAAAAGATTATATGGGATACTACATCAGTACCACCTCAGCCGAACACGGACAACAATATGTTCTTTCCATAATGATAGGACTAATCATTTCCCTGTTCCTTCTCAAAAACCTTTGCAACTATGGAGCAATGTACTTTATTACTTTCTTAAGAAACGGAGTACTTAAAGATATAAGAGACGCCATTTATAATAAAACGGTAGCATTACCTATTTCGTTCTTTTCAGAAAAGAGAAAAGGTGATATCATGTCAAGGATATCGTCTGATGTATTAGAAATACAACACTCTTTCCTTTCTATCCTGGAGCTTATAGTACGCGAACCGTTAACTATACTTTTTACAATCATTACAATGTTTGTAATAAGCGTTAAGCTAACACTATTCGTTTTTGTCTTCATCCCGTTTTCAGGATGGCTTATATCAATAGTAGGCAAGTCATTAAAAAGGCAGTCCGATAAAGCACAAAGAGAACAGGGCTATTTTCTTTCTATATTGGAAGAAACACTGGGCGGACTAAAAGTTATAAAAGGATTTAACGCTGAAAAAACTTTTGAAGGCAAATTTGGAGATTCAAACAATCGTTTCTTCCATCTTTCAAATAAAATACTAAACAGGCAAAACGTAGCCACTCCATTGAGTGAATTCTTAGGAATAGTAGTCATTGCTGCCCTTTTATGGTTTGGTGGACACATGGTGCTTGTGGAAGGCACACTGGACGCACCCGACTTCATTTCTTACATGGGGCTTGCTTACAACATCCTTACTCCCGCAAAAGCCATTTCAAGAGCTTCATACAATGTGAAGAAAGGTAATGCAGCTGCAGAACGTGTTATGGAAATACTGGATCAGGATAATCCTATAATAACCAAACAGGGAGCTATAGAAAAAGCCTCTTTTGACAATAGCATTTCCATTGAAAATATCAACTTCAGATACGAAGATGAAAACGTACTTAAAGAATTCTCGCTAACCGTACCTAAAGGGCAAACCGTTGCACTTGTAGGTCAGTCCGGTAGTGGTAAAAGTACCATTGCAAACCTGCTTACCCGCTTTTATGATGTACAGGAAGGAAGCGTAAGAATAGACGGAACAGACATAAGGGATTTAAGTTTACATTCGTTACGCGGGCTTATGGGACTTGTTACCCAAGACAGTATTCTGTTTAACGATACTATCAGAAACAATATAATGCTGGGTAAACCTGATGCTACCGAAGAAGAAGTCATGGCAGCACTTAAAATTGCCAATGCCTACGAGTTTGTAAAAGACCTTCCAAAAGGTATAGACACCAATATAGGCGATAGTGGTAATAAACTTTCCGGCGGACAAAAACAACGTTTAAGTATTGCCCGTGCCGTACTTAAAAACCCTCCTATCATGATTCTTGACGAGGCTACTTCTGCTCTTGATACAGAAAGCGAAAGACTGGTACAACAGGCACTTGAAAACATGATGCAAAACCGTACTTCTGTAGTTATTGCACACAGGCTTTCTACCATACAAAAGGCAGACAGAATTGTAGTAATGAGAAAAGGCCGTATTGTAGAGCAAGGTACTCACGACGAGCTTATGGCCACAGATGGTACTTATAAAAAACTGGTGGGCATGCAATCATTTGAATAACACTAAAACGTTGTATGATAATAATACGTTAAGAATGGCTGCAATATTGCAGCCATTCTTATTATACGATAATTTTGTAAAAAAATTACTATGCCTAAAAAAGCTATTATATACGATCTTGATAACACATTATACCCTGTACATGCAATAGGCGACAAACTTTTCGCACCCCTTTTTGACCTTATAGCCGAAACAGGACTTCACAGTGACAATCTTGAAGCTATTAAAAAGGAAACCATGAGGACGCCTTTCAGGCTTGTTGCCAAGGAATTCGGCCTTAGTGACGAACTAACACAAAAAGCTATTGACGTTCAGGAAAGTCTTGAATACAGCCAACCTATAGCTGCTTTTGAGGATTACCCTGAAATTAAAAACATACAGGCCGAACGCTTTTTAGTTACTACCGGTTTTGAAAAAATGCAGTATTCTAAAATCAAACATCTTGGGATTGAAAATGATTTTAAGGAAATTCATGTTGTAAACCCTGTACTCACCAGTAAAAAGGAAGTGTTCGACAGTATATTGAAACGCTATAACTATAAACCGGAAGAAGTTCTTGTAGTAGGTGATGATCCAAAATCGGAAATTCAGGCTGCAAAAGATTTAGGAATAGATACCGTTTTATATAACAAGTTTGGGTGGCATGATATAAAATCAGCGACTTATGCCATAGAACATTTTAAAGACCTTAAAGATATTTTCCTTAACAGTTAAAAACTAATAACACTTTTTTAACCGTAGTAATAAGGAACATTCGTAACTTTAAGTACAAATATCCCTCCCATGCATGTTTCTAATGAGCAGATAACGCGTCCGGATGCCGACACTATTGTATGGAAATACCTTGACCTGTCTAAGTTTTTGGATCTCCTGTTATGCAAACAACTCTTTATGTCGCGGTCTGATAAATTTGAAGACCAGTATGAAGGTACTTTTAGCGAACCCACTTTTGAGGAACTGAAAAAAATATCCGAAAACAATCCCAAATTTTTAGATTCCTACAAAACTCATCGTAAAAATGTGGTAATAAGCAGCTGGCACATCAATGAATATGAGTCATATGCCATGTGGCAAATATTTACCCAAAACAGCGAGGGACTTGCCATACAATCAACCGTTAAACGACTGGAAGAAGCATTACAACCTGAAACACGCTATAAACAGCATATAGGCGAGGTCAAATATATAGATTACAAAAAAGAATATATTCCCTTTGATAATGACTTTTTCCCTTTCCTCTTTAAAAGAAAAAGCTTTCAGTATGAAAGGGAGGTTCGTATAATATCTAATCTTACCAAACACAATCTTAATATTAATGAAGGTGTTAAGATAAATATCGATATCAATAAACTTATAGAAAAAGTATACATACACCCAAAATCAGAAAACTGGTACAAAAACCTGGTTTTCCAACTTATGGAGCAATTGGGATTTAATTTTAATATTGAAAAATCGGATTTGGAAAGCGATATTCTTATTTAGTATACAGGCTCATAAGCTTCCACCGTCCATTCACCGGAATTAAGCTGGCAATACTGATAATGCACTTTGTCATTCTTATCAAAAGCACCATTCTTATTGATATCCTCAATAGTACGGAAATAAAGCCTGTTTTGAGCATCTATAATATTCCAGTCTATAAGCTCCTGCATATCCTTAGAAAGCTTGGTAAAGTTCTTGCCGCTTATATCACTTATATATAAAGAGCGAATGTCATTCGAATCCACTTTACCATCCTGATTGGTATCACTATCTACAAGAGTATATACTAAAATCTGTTTTTTGATCCTTTCGGCAACAGTATTTAAATAAGTGGCTGTTTGTATCTGTACAAGCTTATCCGTTAACGGATTTAAAGCTGTAGAATCTATGTGCTGAAATTTAAGGTTCTCAAAATAACCGGTAAGTTCATAGCGGTTATAATTGGATATAGCATAGCTTACATTATTCATTCTGCTGCTTCCGTATGTTTTAGCATTATCGTCATAAATACGCATGTCCCCTACCGGATGGATAAGGTATTTTGTTCCCTCCATATGTACCGGAAGATCGGCAACCTTAATTTGCGAAGAATCCGGCTTTCTCACGGCCTTTTTAACTTCCATAGACTCTTCATATTTAACCTTAGGTTTTTCTTCTTCTTTTTTACAGCTAATGGTAAATAATGATGTAAAGGCTAATATAACAACTGCAACTTTTTTCATTGTATAGGGAATATCGGTATCCTGTATTGAATACCATATCAAAAATAAACAAAATGTTTCAAAAAATTAAATCCTGGCCGAAAGCTTAAGGCTAAATACACGGGATGTTAAATAATTAGGGATACCGTATTGATTTTTAGTATATACATCCCTCACCCATGTATTGGTAATAGCATTTTGGTTATTAAACAGGTTAAATATCTCTAAGCCCAGTGAAAGCTCCTTAAAAGTAGACAACCAATGATCTTCGTCATATTTCTTTTCAACTCCCGGTCCTGTAAACACATAAGAAAAACCTATGTCAGCACGACGATAATCATTAAGCCTTGACTGATATATATAAGGATCGGCATAAGAAGGAGAACCTCCCGGAAGCCCTGTATTATAAACCAGGTTAAGATACATTTTGATATTGGGGATGTTAGGCACATAATCCTGGAAAAGGATACCAAACTTAAGTCTTTGGTCGGTAGGGCGTGATATATACCCTCTGTCGTTAAGGTTTTCTTCTGTTTTCATATACCCAAAACTCAGCCAAGACTCTGTACCCGGCACAAACTCACCATTAAGCCTCATATCTAGTCCATAGGTATATGCTACAGCATCGTTGTTAGCGCGGTATCTTATCCTTACGTTTTCTAAAGTATAGGTATTTACATCCGTAAGGGTTTTATAATAAGCTTCTGAGACAAGCTTGAATTTCTTACCTTTTTTAGTTTTAAAACTATAGTCGTTAGACAAGACTACATGAACCGAACGCTGCGCATCTACATTGGTATTTATAGAACCATCCTGTGCTCTTAACTCACGATAAAAAGGAGGTTGGTAGTAATATCCTCCTGAAAGCCTGAAAAGCATATCCATTTCCCAAGCCGGTTTTATTGAAAATTGTGCCCTTGGGCTAACTACAATTTTATTGTCGCCATCTTCATAACCTCTTGCGGTTATTTGCCATTGTTGTGCCCTCACACCTGCATTCATCCAAACCTCACTTCTACCCCATTTTGCTCTTCTGCTCCATTGTGCATATCCCGAAAACCTGTTTACCTGAGTAAAGTTTGTTGCCCTTGCTCCGCTATAAGGTACAAGCGGACCTGTATATGGGTTATAGGGCTGATCGTTACGTGGTAAATCTACAATTGGCGGATTTATAGAAAAACCGGCAGAGTCTATAACCTGCCATTCTACCAAGCGGTCATGAATATCTTCACGGGTATATTTTATCCCCCATTCGATTTTATTCTTTTCCAGGTCATGAAAACCCTTTACCTCTGCATTTACAATTAGAGCATCAAGATCATTACGTCCGTGGTTCAATTCAGAGCCTACTGCCCTGGCAAAACGTACGTCACCAAAAGTTTCAGAACCAATATTTGTATCTACCTCACCAAGTGCATACTGCGCCAGTATATCAAAGTGTTCCTGTTCCTGTGTGTGATATATGGAACCTATTACCTTTAGGGTAAAATCTTCAGATACAATGTAAGTTGATTTTAAAGCACCAAAATAGGTTTTGTACTCATCCTTTTCCCGTCCGTCATAAAATATCTGAAGCGCAATAGGGTCGTCTATGGTACCAAAGTTGGTTTGCCTGTAAAATGGCTGGTAATGGTATTTATTTTCAGATACATTTCCTAAAAAACTTATTTCCCACTTTTCATTAGGATTAAAGTTTACCATTGTCTGTATATCTGCAAAAGTAGGTTTGTAATTTGTTTCTGTCTGCTGGCTGTTAACCAGTAAACTATTATCACGGTAACGCCCGCCTACAACGGCATTCCATTTTTTATCTTTAGAAACTCCTTCAACCGTTAGGCTACCACCCAAAAAGCTGGCTTCAAGCTGTGCCCCGAAATCTACCGGCCTCCTGTAAGTAATATCAAGAACCGACGATAATTTATCACCATATTTAGCCTGAAAGCCACCAGCAGAAAAGCTTAATTTTTTTACCATAGTAGAATTCGTAAAGCTTAAGCCTTCCTGCTGACCGGAACGAATAAGGAAAGGACGATATATTTCCACATCCTCTACATACACAAGGTTTTCATCATAATTACCGCCACGTACAGCATACTGTGTACTAAGCTCATTATTGGAATTACCTCCTATAATCTTAATAAACTCTTCAACTCCTCCAGATGCTGAAGGTATTTTTCTTATATCCTCAGGTGAAACACTTATAATGCCTTCAATTCTGTCCTTATCTACAGTTTTATCTATAACAACATTTTGCAGCTCTGTATGTCCTGTAAGCAATATAAAATTAAATTCTGCAGTATCGTTTGCCTGCATCACAACATCTAATGAAGACAGTTTAAAGCTTGTATGCTCAAACCACACCACAACTTCCCTCTCTATAGGAATTTCAATTTTATAGAAACCATTACTATTAGACACTGTTCTTACGGTGCCTTCAATATCGGCATAATAAATATTAACTCCTTCAATAGGATTCTGATTTTCATCCAGAAGTATACCGTACATAACGGGTTTTTGTTGAGCAAATACTACAGCGCTAACCAATAAAAAAGCCAGCGTAAATAACTTATTTATCTTTTTCAACAGATGTTGTTTTTTGAGTTCTGAAAAAATGTGTTTCAAAGGTAGCAGAATTTCCCACATTATCGGTAACCGTAACTTTTAAATCGTTACGCCCCTCATCTACAATACCATCACTAAAATTATGATAAATTATGCGTGTCTTGTAGTCATAATGCATCAATATCCACTTACCGTTAAGCCAGGCATCAAAGGTAGCGATACCCGAAAGGTCATCACTAATCTTAAGACTAAACGTTTTGTTTGAACTTAGCCATTTACCTTCTGCAAAGCTAGGGCTGAATATTTTAGGCGGCGTGTTATCCTGCGCCAGCTTAAATTTACCCAAGTATCTTACCTTAGCCGTTAGCTTGCCGTTTTCCATATAACTGTTGTTATATAGAATTCTGTTTCCGTCTACCCCAGCTATAAATGTTCTTTGCAGCACTTCGGGCGACAGATGGCTAACGTCAAAAGAAACGATAATATTGCCATGAACCGGAACCGAATCGTCATGAAGATATAAGATGGAATCTTTTACATCAAAGTCCATGTAAAAGTCTTCGTACAGTGTATTAGCAGGAATAAAAACCGAAACCCCATCTTTTGTATAGCTGTTATCATTAGCCATTTTAACAAAATAAGGCGTTATCTTTTTTGGCTGTGTAATGGTTGCAGGCTTGTCGCTAAACTCAACACTCCCGTTCACCACCCTCTTATTGCCGTGAAAATCAGAAACCACAATACGGTAGTTTACCGTTTCTCCTTCCTTAACTTCAATCTGTCCGTTTGTGGCGTTATCCCTAATCACGTCCAAAGGATAAGGGGTTGTTACAAAAAGCTTTTGGAAACGCTGACCGTTAGCCATATACTTTTGGTAATCTATATAATAGTTGATGTAACGCGACTCATCAAAAGCAAACTGGTCAAAAACAGCCTTAAAACCCGGTGATCCGTTTACAAAAGTCTCAACTTTAAAAACACCGTTATTACCCAGGCTTCCCGTACTCTTGTCGGTAGCATTTATAGACAGCCCAACGTTACCTCTGGCATATATCTTATCGGCCAGATAAGTCCCGTCCTTTAGTAATTTCAAGTGCAGTGTAACCGGTTTTTCCGATTCATTTACCACAGCCTTATCTCCCAAAGCATACGCCATAATGCCATACACCGTAGGCATTTGGGTATCTTTCATAATCTTATTCAAACCAAAGAATAACGGATTGATTATTTCCTCTGTTTTGGTATCACGATATTCAAAATGAAGGTGTGGCCCACCGGAACCACCAGTATTACCCGATAAAGCAACGAGTTCACCTTTACCAACAGGCAACTCCCCCGGTTTTGGGAATAACTCTATATCAAAACTTTTCTTTTCATATTGTTGCGCCCTTACATACTCCTCAATCTTTGGTGCATATTCATTTAAATGCCCATAAAGCGTAGTGTATCCGTTAGGGTGATCAATATACAAAGCCGTACCATACCCATAGCTGGAAACCCTAATGCGCGATACATAGCCTTCTGCAGCAGCACAAACAGGCAGTCCGGTTTTTTGTTCGGTTCGATAGTCGATACCGGCATGAAAGTGATTGCGCCTAAGCTCACCAAAAGTCCCTGAAGGATGTAACGGTAAATCCATTGGGGAACGGAAATAATCCTCGGGATAAGTGTTTTGGGCAAATAAAGCGGTTGAATATAACAGAAGTAAAAAGAAAATTCTCATATGGCTAAATTATAAAAAAGCACCAGAAAAAATAGTGCCAAAATCTGTTTGTTATAACTGTTTACATAACAAATTATTACGGCAAACATAAAGATATTGTAATAATTTTTATAACAAACAGTTGTATGTAATTAAAGTAATATTAACTTTGTAGAATCATGTAATGAAGTTGACTGTAATGAACGGATTATCCGAAATAGTTGATTCTCTTGAAAATAAGCTGCAAAAGCTGGTCCAGAAAACGGAAAAGCTTGAAAGGCAAAATCAGGAGCTGGCGAACGAAATTACGCGTTCGTCTTCGGTTATCAGTGGTCAGGCACAGGAAATAGCTTCTCTGCAAAAGCAGATTGAAACGCTAAAAACCGCCAATTCATTACTGGGCAGTGACGAAAATAAGAGGGATACAAAACTCAAAATAAATTCATTGATCCGCGAAATTGATTATTGCATAGCACAACTTTCTGACTAGCAGGAAATGGATGAAAAACTAAAGATAAAGATATCAATTGCCGACAGGGTGTACCCGTTAACAGTAACCCCGGCACAGGAAGAAGGCCTGAGAAGCGCTTCCAAAAAGATTGATGCCATGATCAAGCAGTTTGAAGAAAACTATGCCGTAAGAGACAAGCAGGATGTACTGGCAATGTGTGCGTTGCAGTTTGCAGCACAGGTTGAACAAAAGCAAATTGACAAGTCTACCGACTTTGAAGAAGCTTTTAACAGACTGCAGCAGATGGATGAAAAACTGGGTAAATTCCTCTCAGATAAATAAAAAAAACGTTCTTAAACATACGTCAAAAATACTGCCTACATTAGTACATATTTGATAAACTCAACACTAACAAATTAAAATGGGTGAATCATCGCTACTAAAGCAAGCTGCCTTTGAGCAGATCCTTGAACAGCGGGTTAGCCCAAAACTTGTCTTTACGAGTTTATACAATCTTCCTGATGTAGGCTTTTTTTATATATATATTTTACATAAACAAACTATGGACTCGACACTATTGATAATTATTGGCAGCATCGCGGGGATCGGATTCGGATTCGGGATTGCAAAATTCCTGGAGAAGAAAAACGTTTCCACTCTTATTAAAAACGCGAAGAAGGAGGCGGCATCAATATTAAAAGATGCCAAGACAGATGCCGAAGCCATTAAAAAGGATAAATTACTGCAGGCAAAAGAAAAATTTCTTGAGCTAAAGGCAGAACACGAACAGGTAATACTTGGCAAAGACAAAAAAATTGCCGAGGCTGAAAAAAGAACCCGTGATAAAGAATCTCAGGTTTCTAATGAGCTTGCTAAAACAAAAAAGCTTAATGACGAAGTTGAAGCTAAAATTACCGATTACAACAACCGTATAGATTTTCTTGACAAAAAACAGGCTGAGATTGACAGGTTACACAAAAGCCAGGTAGAGCAACTTGAAGTTATTTCGGGCCTATCGGCAGAAGAAGCTAAAAACCAGCTTGTAGAGAGCCTTAAAGCAGAGGCTAAAACCACTGCCATGTCTCACATACAGGATACTATTGAAGAAGCTAAGCTTACCGCACAACAGGAAGCTAAGAAAATCATCATCAATACTATTCAGCGTATTGGTACGGAAGAAGCAGTTGAAAACTGTGTATCTGTATTCAACATCGAATCGGATGATGTAAAAGGTAGAATCATTGGACGTGAAGGTAGAAACATCCGTGCCCTGGAAGCTGCTACAGGAGTTGAAATTATTGTTGATGATACTCCGGAAGCAATCATTCTTTCTTGTTTTGACCCTGTAAGAAGAGAAGTTGCACGCCTTGCACTTCATAAACTTGTTACAGACGGAAGGATTCACCCTGCACGTATTGAAGAGGTTGTTGCTAAAACAGCAAAACAGATTGAAGACGAAATTATTGAAGTTGGTAAACGTACGGTTATCGACCTTGGTATTCACGGATTACACCCTGAACTTATCAAGATTGTAGGTAGAATGAAATACCGTTCTTCTTACGGACAAAATTTACTACAACACTCTCGCGAAGTTGCTAAGCTTTGCGGACTTATGGCTGCAGAACTTGGGCTTAACGTTAAGCTTGCAAAAAGAGCAGGTTTATTACACGATATAGGTAAGGTGCCGGATACAGAAAGTGATCTTCCGCACGCATTACTTGGTATGCAGTGGGCTGAGAAATATGGTGAAAAAGAAGAAGTTTGTAACGCTATTGGTGCTCACCACGACGAGATTGAAATGAAATCACTTCTTTCTCCTATCGTTCAGGTTTGTGATGCTATTTCAGGTGCAAGACCGGGTGCAAGAAGACAGGTTCTTGACTCTTACATCCAGCGTCTAAAAGATCTTGAAGATATCGCTTACGGATTTGGCGGAGTTAAAAGTGCTTATGCAATTCAGGCAGGTAGAGAGCTTCGTGTAATTGTTGAAAGTGAAAAAGTAAGCGACGAAATGGCTGCTAACCTTTCATTTGAAATTTCACACAAAATCCAAACAGAAATGACGTATCCGGGGCAGGTAAAAATTACTGTTATCCGCGAAACCAGAGCTGTTAATATTGCTAAATAATACGGAAGCAAATCCGGTTTATTATAAAAAAGCTGCCCTTTTGGGGCAGCTTTTCCTTTTTTAACAATAAACACCATCATTTCCAGCCACCACCCAAAGCCTTATACAATTCGGCCAGGGCACTTAGCTGGTCTCTCTTTAATGCTGCCAGGTCAAGCTCACTCTGAAGCACGTTACCTTGAGCAGTAATTACTTCCAGATAGTTTGCCATCCCGCTGTTAAACAATTTGTCAGCATTTCCGGTAGCCCTTTGTAAACTTGCTACCCTTTGTTCAGCAAACTGCTGTTCTTCCTTAAGTTTTTCTATTTTTACCAAAGCATCAGAGACTTCGCTAACAGCTACCAATACTCCCTGTCTGAAAGCCAATACAGCCTTCTCTCTTTCTACTTTAGCCACTTCATATTGTGTCCTTAATCTTTTATTATTCAATAAAGGTTGGGCAATGCTTCCCGCCACCATACCAAATAAAGAAGAAGGCATATTAAACCAGTTATCCGATTTAAAAGAATTTAAACCACCAGATGCCGTAATATTTAATGCCGGATACATTTGGGCTTTTGTAACCCCTACCCTTGCATTTGCAGCTGCCAGATCGTATTCAAACATTTTAATATCCGGTCTTCTGCTCACAACTGCTGCGGGTATACCGGTACTTATATCCTCATAAACAGGTTCAAGATCTATAGAAGCTATTCTGGCAACCTCAGCAGGAAGCTCTCCGGTTAGTACACTAAGCGCATTTTCCTGTAGTACAACCTCTTTTTCAAGCATTGGCACTATTTGAGCCGCATTAAGCCTTTGCGCTTCTGCCTGCTCTACCGCTAAAGATGTAACCTGTCCCGATTCAAACTGCATTCGTATTATGCGAACAGTGTTATTACCTAAATCAAGATTTTTTCTCGCTACGCTTAGCTGTGCATCAAGCATAAGCAGGTTATAGTACCCCTGAGCAACGCCTGATACTAATTCCGTTTGTATTGCTTTTTTTGCTTCTTCAGTCTTTAGGTATTGCGCTAAAGCCTCTTTTTTCCTGCTGCTTATTTTACCCCAAATATCCGCTTCCCATGATAATGATAGTCCGGCATCATAATTCTCTACATGGCTTGTACCTAGAAAATTATTAGCGCTCAATCCGTTCAGACTGTTTTCGGAAGGAATTGTAGAGCTTGCCGTTACATAAGCATTAAGCTGCGGTACATTACCCCATTTAGACTGCTTAAGTAATAATCTGGAAGCCTCTATATTTTTAAGAGCCTGTTGCAGGTCGTAATTCCCCGAAAGAGCTTTATCTATCAGTTGCTGTAAAGTAGCATCCGGAAAAAATGTACGCCATTCAATATCGGCAATTGTCGAAGTATCTGCCGTAGTAATTGCATTTCTGTATGCTACAGGGAGGTCAGGCTGTGGAGTTTCCACATCCTTAGAGACCTTACACCCTGTTAGCATGAGAAAAAGAACAGATAAAAGATATATATATAAATTTTTCATTGTTGATATTTTAGAGGCTCCTACTCAAGAGGAGCCTTAATAAATTAGTTCATCAGTTCAAGTTCTGCAGGTTCCAAATGTTCCTGCTTGATGTTTTTAGGCTGTGGTTTACCCGATATTTTTTCCTGAATGTACTGGAACACAATAAACAATACAGGAATGATAAACAGACCCAGTACTACTCCCGAAAGCATACCTCCGGCAGCACCAATACTGATTGAGTGGTTACCTTTAGCAGATGGTCCTATGGCAAACATCATTGGTATAAGACCTACAATAAAGGCCAACGATGTCATGATAATAGGCCTTAACCTTAATTTAGCCGCTTCTAGTGAAGCAGAAAGCAATGTTTTACCCTGCCTTCTTCTCTGCACTGCAAACTCGACAATAAGGATGGCATTTTTAGCTAACAGACCTATAAGCATTACAAGTGCCACCTGTACATAAATGTTATTAGAAATACCTGTCATACCAATGGCTGCAAATACCCCGAATACACCCGTAGGAATAGAAAGTATTACTGCTAACGGTAGTATATAACTTTCATACTGGGCTGCAAGAAGGAAGTAAATAAACAGTAAGCTTAAAAGGAAAATTACTGTTGATTGTCCACCGGAAATAATTTCCTCTCTTGTTAAACCTGAAAACTCATAAGAGTATCCCTGAGGAAGATATTTCTCGGCCACTTCTTCAACTGCTTTAATTGCCGCTCCCGAGCTGTATCCCGGAGCCGGAATTGCATTAACCCCCATTGAGTTAAACAGGTTGTAACGTGATGCATTCTCCGGTCCGTAAACCCTTTCAAGTTTAACCAGTGTATTTACAGGCACCATTTCACCGGTCCTGTTTTTTACATATACCGCATTAAGCGACTCCGGTGTGGCACGATTATCTTTATCGGCCTGCACCATTACACGGTAATACTTACCAAATCGGTTAAAGTCAGACACCTGAGCACTACCGTAATAAGCCTGCACTGTTTGCAGTAAGTCTTTTACGCTTACACCAAGCTGCTCCGCTTTTACATCATCCACCTGTAATTCATATTGAGGATAATCGGCCCTGAAAGGTGTAAAGGCCACTGCAATCTCATCTCTTTTCATAAGTTCGCCAATAAACCTGTTTCCAACCTCACTAAACTTATCCAGCTTTCCTCCGGTACGATCCTGAAGTACAAAGTCAAGTCCGTCAATATTACTGAAACCTGGAACGGTAGGGAATGTAAACACAAAGAAGTTAGCTCCTTTTACTGAGGAAAGCTTACCACGTACCTCGTTCATAATGTCTTCTATATCGCTTATCTCTCCACGTTCTTTTAACGGTTTAAGATTAAGGAAAAGCACACCAAACGACGGGCTTGAAGACTGTGTAAGCATATTAAAGCCGGAAAGTCCGTCAATTTCTCTGTTAGCCTTTACTGTATTAATTACACCTTCGGCCTCTTCAAGAATTTTAATGGTTCGGTCAAGGGAAGTACCTGCCGGCATAGATACCGATACAGCTATGAATCCCTGATCCTCTGAAGGTATAAACCCTGACGGTGTCGTTTTTACCATCCATACGGTAGCCAAAATAACTAATCCTAATCCGCCAAGGCTAAGCCATTTATTGCGAATAAGAAAACGAAGGCTTCCCATATATCTATTGGTTACTTTTTCAAACCCGTTATTAAATCCGGCAAAAAAGCGTTGTTTGAAAGTGGTTTTAACAGCATGTCCGTTTTGATTGTGATGATGATTATCCTTAAGAAAAAGCGCTGCTAAAGCCGGACTTAGTGTTAATGCATTTACTGCTGATATAACAATGGCTATTGCCAGGGTAAAGGCAAATTGCCTGTAAAACACCCCTGTAGATCCTTCCATAAAGCCTACCGGAAGGAATACTGCCGACATAACCAGTGTAATGGAAATAATAGCCCCTGTAATTTCACTCATTGCCGATGTGGTTGCATGTTTAGGCGACATGCCTCTCTCCATTTTAGAGTGCACTGCCTCTACTACTACAATGGCGTCATCCACCACAATACCAATTGCCAATACAAGTGCAAATAATGTTAGCAGGTTTATTGAAAACCCAAACAGACTCATGAAAAAGAAAGTCCCCATAATAGCAACCGGAACCGCTATGGCAGGAATAAGTGTAGACCTAAAGTCCTGCAGGAACAGGAACACTACTATAAACACAAGTAAAAATGCCTCAACAAGAGTGGATTTAACCTGAGAAATAGAGGCATCAAGCATTACCTTCGTATTATAAATATTTACACGTTTTACTCCTTTAGGAAAGCTTTTTTCTGCCTTATCCATCAGTTCGCTGATAGCAATCTGGATATCATTTGCATTAGAACCCGGTAACTGTATAACCATAATGTTAGTTCCCGGCCTACCATTAATCCTTGTAAAGTTACCATAAGTGTAGGAACCAAACTCTACACGAGCCACATCCTTAAGTCGTAGAATTGAACCATCAGGATTTGTACGTATAATCATGCTTTCATAATCGGCAGGCTTACTTAATTTACCTTTATATTTTATAACATATTCAAACGATTCAGCACTGTTTTCACCAAACTTACCCGGCGCAGCCTCCAGGTTTTTATCCTGTATTGCTGCCATCACTTCTTTAGGGGTAATGTTATAGGTTGTCATTTGGGCCGGTTTTAACCATACCCTCATGGAATAATCTTTATTACCACCAAAAATTGCTGCCTGACCTACACCCGGTATCCTTTTAATCTCAGGAATAATATTAATTTGGGCATAGTTAGTAAGGAATGTCTGGTCGTATGTTTTTTCATCTTCAGAATATAAAGCAGTTACCATAATAAGGCTGTTTTGCTGCTTAGCTGTGGTAACACCTGCCTGTATAACTTCTGATGGCAGCTGGCTGGTAGCCTGAGCCACCCTATTTTGTACGTTTACTGCTGCCTGATCTGGGTTGGTACCCAGTTTAAAATATACTGTAATAACCAATGAACCGTCATTACTGGCTGTTGAGCTCATATATATCATGTTCTCTACCCCGTTGATGGACTCCTCAAGTGACGGAGCAACCGAACGCAAAACCGTTTCTGCGTTAGCACCCGGGTAAAGAGCAGTCACCTGAACAGCCGGCGGAGCAATATCCGGAAACTGCTGCAAGGGCAGTCTAAAGAGGCCGATTACCCCTAAAATTACCAATAGGATGGATATGACCGTAGCCAAAACCGGCCGGTCTATAAATTTTCTAAACATCTTTGTTTCTAATTAAATTGTTGGTTATAAATTACTTGGAAGCCATTTCTGATTCTGCTTTCTGCGGAACGACCACAGCTCCTTCCTGTAAGTTTTCGAAACCTTTTGATACTATCCTGTCCCCTACTTCAAGCCCTTCAGAAACTAAATAATCTGTACCACTTTTACCTATTATGGTAATTGGTTTCCTTGCAACTTTATTATCCTTATCAACAGTGTAAACAAATACCCTGTCCTGCACTTCAACAGTTGTAGCCTGTGGTACAAGCATAACATCATCATGTGCTATACCTAAACGTACCCTTCCTGTATTGCCTGATCGTAATAATCCTTTACTGTTAGGAAAACTAGCCCTCAGGGTAATCGCTCCGGTTGTTCGGTCAAACTGCCCATCCACCATATCAATTTTACCCTGAGTTTCATACACAGTACCATTTGCCAGAACCAATGAAACCGGAGGAAGGTTTTTAAGTTTTTCGTTAAGGGTATTTCCTTCATACCTGTCTCTAAAGCTTAAGAAATCCGACTCTCCTAAAGAGAAATAAGCATGTACAACAGCGATATCTGAAAGTGTAGTTAAAGGCTCTGGATCTGAAGCAGAAACAAGGCTTCCCTGTTTTTTAGGCAGTCTTGTGATATAACCTGCTACAGGTGCTGTAATTAAAGTATAACCTAAGTTTATTTTTGCAGAGGCTACTGCGGCTTCAGCCTGCTTTTTATTAGCTTCAGCTACTTTAAGTGATGCCTTTGCCGATTTTAGCTGATAGTCAGAAACTACCTTTTCAGCCACTAACGGAGTTAGTTTTTCAACTTCTAACTGTGCATTTATAAGAGCTGCCTCAGCTGCGTTAAGATTACCAACAGCACTGTTTAACTGTTCGCGATAACGGTGATCATCTATTTTAAAAATAGACTGTCCGGCTTTTACAAAAGCTCCTTCATCCACATATAATGTTTCAAGATATCCGTCTACCTGTGGGCGTATCTGTACATTCACCCTTCCCTCTACCATTACAGGATATTCCTGATATGTAGTTGCTTTACCCTTGCTGATGGATATTACCGGAACCGGTATTGCCTGTGCGGCCGGGGCTGATGCCGTGTTACCTGTACAGGCAGACATCAGGATTGCAATTGCAAGAATTAAGATTAATGTGATTCGATTCATAATACTATTAAATTATTTAATGGTGCTAAATTGTTAGATAAAAAAATTTTTGATTAAAATGATTGCTTGAGTGTTTTACATAGATTAAATTATTTAACGATGTTAAGTAAAGATTAAAAAAATATGATTGATGAATTAATTTACGGTTATAAACTATTTAACAGTGTTAAGTTGAAGATCAAAAAAATAGATTTCTCTATTCTTCTATGTATCGTATAATACCGCTTATGGCATCTTTAAGTATTTGTTTGTTTATATCATCAGAAAGTCCGTTTCCAACAATATTTATTGAAATAAGACCATGTATTACAGAGAAAAAAGTAAAATATTTCTGTTTTATTACATGTGGATCAGGCTTACTCTCCTTCATCAGCTTACCTATAGAATCGCTGATAAGCTGATAAGGAGCATCAGATTCTGTAGTGCGTTGTGCACAACATGTCATTTCCACTCCATACATTAGCTGATACATCTCTTTGTTCTTAAGAGCAAAATTCCAGTATGCTAACCACATTCCCTCTAATTGTTCTGCCGGATTATCCGATTTTGCTTTGGCAGTCTCCAGATCTTTAGTCAATATTGTAAAACCTTTGCACGTAAGTTCCTGTAATATCGCTTCCTTATTCGCAAAATACTCATAAATGATAGGAGCAGTATACTCTATCTTATCAGCTATCTTACGCATACTTAAGCCCTGCCACCCTTCGTCTTTAACAATCTCTCTCGCGGCCGTAAGTATATTAGCCCGGGTCTCTTCCTTCTGTCTCATTATGCGCTCTTTACTACCCATTTTTAAAGCTTTTAAATTACTTAACAGTGTTAAGCAAAATTATTACGTTTCTGGAACGTGACAAAGTATTAAGTAATTGTTTTTTGTTATACCTCATATAAATAAAATCTATATATCGCTTAAATAAAGATTTTAAGAAGGTCTTCCTTGCAGATAGGCTTCAAAAAATAGTCTTTTACTACACTAGAAAATTCCCTTGCCTTGTTTATATCAACCTCATTATTGGATGAGCTTATCATATATATATGTGGATCTTTACCAAAGTTAGACTTAAGCTTAATGTATTCTTCAAGAAATTGCCAGCCATTCATTATAGGCATATTAACATCTAAAAGAATAAGATCAGGCAAGTCGTCATTATTTTTTTCGTCCGACAAAAAATCAATAGCATCCTGCCCATTCTGAAAAAAGACAGACTTTACATCAATATTGTTTTGCTTAAGAAGATTCTTAAGTAAAAAGTGATAAATCTTATCATCATCTATTACACACAGGTTCCTAATCTTCATCTTTAAAATAAATTTTAAAAGTGGTCCCTTTATTCACTTCACTATAAACTTCTACACTACCACCCATTGCCTCTATCTGGTTTTTTGTTATAAACAAGCCTATGCCTCTTGAGTTTTGATTTTTATGGAATGTTTTATACATACCAAACAATGAATTTTTGTGTTTCTTTAAATCAATACCTAAACCATTATCTGTAATGGAAAGGATTTTCTTTCCGTCTTTTATCTCAAAATCATATAAAATAATCGGGGGTCTGTCGGGACTTGAGTATTTAATCGCATTGGTCGTAAAATTTAAAAGTATACTCTCCAGATAGGCGGGATTGTAATTAACCATTACATCTAAAGGTATATTTACTTCAATATTTACGCCATGCTTCTTAATCTCGTTATGCAAAATGTTAAGGATATTTTTAAGATAGTGCCTAAGGTTCACCCTTTCTTTTACGTTTTTAACCTCAAACTGGATTTCTACTAGTTCTTTTAAATGCCCTATGGTAACATATAAACCATTTGAAATAGCCTCAAGATGTTCAAGCATTTCCTCACGTTCTTCCTGGCCTGCATTTTTAAAAACATCTATAAGCATTTTAAGGTTTCCTGCATGCGAACGCAAATTATGAGAAACGATATGAGCAAAATTAACCAATCGGTTATTTTGCTCCCCAACAATATTAATTGTATCGCCTAACTCAATTTCTTTTTCCTTTAACTGCGTAATATCTTTATGAGTACCTATGGAACGTATAGGAGCACCGGCACTGTCAAACTGTACTACCCTTCCCCTGCTTAAAACCCATTTGTATTTACCTTCATCGGTTTTAATACGGTATATATTTTCAAACGAGGGTGTCTCCCCTGTTAAATGCCTTTCCTTTGCTAAGGCATGCTCTCTTATATCTTCCACATGCATTCGTTCCTGCCAATCCCTTAACGGTATAATGGCTTCTTTTTCCTCCTTACCTATAATCTTCATGGACTGAGCCGAAAAATAAACCATATTGGTTTGCATATCCCAGTCCCAAATCCCCTCAGATGCTGCCTTAAGGGCAAACTTATAACGCTCCTCCGAAACCTGGAGCTGATGTTCCTGTTCCTTTTGATCGGTTATATCACTTACTCTTCCGTAAAAATTAATACTGTTATCCTCCTGCTTTTCCGGTTTGGCATTAAGCCTCATCCAACGCAGACCTTTTTTAGGCAACTGAACACGGAATTCCTGATTCCAGTTCACTAAACTTTTTCGGCAATATTCCACCCTTTCAACAAAAGCATCCCTGTCCTGCTCCAGTATCCTGTCAGTATAAAAAAGCCTTTTATTCTCCAAAAGCTCTTCAACAGAATATTCGAAGATTTCATTTACCGCTTCACTCAGAAACAATATAGAATAACCGTTTACCTCATCCCATGAGATATAAAAAATCAAATCAGGTATCTGATTCAGAAGTTTTTTATAAAGACTGTCTGCCTTTTGTTTGTTTTGAGGGTCAGTCATATAGTTTAAGGTGGTTAGGAAATAACCATGCTAAAAGTAAGCACAATTATTACGATTGAAACTTACTAAAATTTTAAGAATTCTGCAATTTTTATTTCCTTGGATGATATGTATTTAGAACTTTATTAAGGAATTTTCTATCCAGATGCATATAAACCTCTGTGGTAGTAATAGATTCATGCCCCATCATTAATTGAATTGACCTTAAATCTGCACCATTTTCAAGCAGGTGTGTCGCAAAAGAATGCCTGAATGTGTGTGGACTAATTGTTTTATTAAGTCCTGTTTTTTCAGCAAGATTTCTTATTATGGTAAAAATCATGGCACGGGTTAACCCACTGCCCCTTCTGTTAAGAAATAGAGTATCCTCATGTCCTTTTTTAATTTCAAGCTTATTCCTTATAGTACTAACATACAGATTAATGTACTTTTGAGTATAATTACCTATTGGAACAAAACGCTGCTTATTACCCTTACCTGTAATTTTTATAAAGCCTTCATCAAAAAACAGGTCAGACATTTTAAGGCTTATCAATTCCGAGACCCTTAACCCGCAACTATACAATGTTTCCACCATTGCCCTGTTTCTTTCCCCTTCATTAGTACTTAAATCTATGGCGTTTATAAGATTATCTATTTCTTCTACAGAAAGCGTATCGGGGAGCTTACGCCCTATTTTTGGCACTTCTATGAGTTCCATAGGACTATCCTTTCTATAATCCTCAAAAACCAGATAATTAAAAAAGCTCTTGAGACCCGAAATTATCCTTGCTCTGGATCTGGCATTAAGTTCAGATGAAACACTATAAATAAACTCCTGTATAGTCTCCTCAGTTATTTTTAGAGGCGATATATCCTGCCCGGAATCAGAGAGATAATTTACCAGCCTGTTTATGTCAAAAGAATAATTTTCAACCGAATTTACAGACAGACCACGCTCTATTTTGAGGTACGATTTATAATCGGTTATAAATTTAATCCAATTTTTCATACAGGTTAAAGTTATGTGAATTAAGAATTCCTTGATAATTAACCCAAGATTAATAATATAATTTTGACATACAAAACAAAAAAACATGAAAAAGATGAAAAAACTAATTAAATTATTTTCGGTAGGATTTTTATTCCTGGGAGCAGTCTCGACGGTAAATGCACAAACTAACGATTCATTTACCCCTAAATTTGGTATAAAAGGTGGTGTAAACTTTGCCACTGTTAGCGGCGATGATTTTGACAGCCCTGATTCAAGAACAAGCTTCCATGTAGGTGCACTGGTTGAGTTTCCATTAACAGAAATGTTTTCCCTTCAGGCAGAGGCATTATATTCAGGTCAGGGATTTGAAACTGATGTAGACGGCGGTATTTTTGGCGGAGATGGTAAAGTTGAATATCAGTTAGACTACATTAACGTACCGGTTTTAGCTAAGGTTTACATTTTAGACGGCTTAAGTATAGAAGCAGGACCTCAGTTTGGATTCAAAGTAAATGAAGAAATTGATGCTGAAGCTAATGCTGATGATGGTGATCTTAATGTTGATGAAGCTGAAGATTTTGATTTTGGTGTAGCTGCAGGCCTTACATTTGAAACTCCTATGGGTTTATTTGCTACCGGACGCTATACTCAAGGATTTACTGATATAGTAAATAACAGAGATGTTAAAAATTCAGTATTCCAGATAGGTATAGGATATAAGTTCTAAAAACTTATTTCATATATAAAAAAACAAAACCTCCCTATTGGGAGGTTTTTGCTTTCTTATAAACTTAATTAGAACTTATAAACAATACCAAAATTGATATTACTCATATCTACTCCAAATTCAAAAGTATCAGTTGATTCAGCACCATCTGTGTCCGGCTTATCAGTTGAATAACCAAGAATACCGAAAGTAGCCTCAAGAGCTAAATGATCTGAAACGAAATAGTTGATACCAGGAGCTAATCCAATGTTAAAACCATTAGATTTAGCCTCTAAATCTCCTTGCTCCCATTTATTAGATGCATATGCCACACCTAATTGGCCAAATAAAGAGAATTTGTTGGCAGGAGTAAAATAATATCTACCAAATGCACCTACCTCAAGCATAGAAAGTGTTTCATCTTCTGTGTTTGGAGCTTTATCAGTAGTACTGGTATACCCTAAAGAAACACCAACTGCAATGTTTTCACTTACAAAGTAACCTAATCTTGGTGATACTGTAAAACCGTTAGATTTTACATCACCTGTGGACTCATTTGAAAAACCTACTGTACCTGAGATAAAAAGATCTCCATTGGCAAATCCTCCATTTGTGTCCTGAGCACTTACTAAACCAAATGCAAATAAAGCAGTTAATGATAATAAAACTTTTTTCATCGTTTTTTGAATTTAATTGTTACGGGCCAAATATATAATTTTTTTAACAGGAAAAACAACACGTAGTAAAAAATATTTCAACATACAGCAACATTATTTAAATAATAAATATTAATAATGTTAATTTTTACTTAAATTTTAAATAATCACCATTCCTTATTTTAAGAAACATTTAACCTAAAACTCTCATAAATGTTGACTTTAGTACTATTTTTCTCAAAAGTTATTATATACTTTTGTTTAGATACTTACAAGTACTGTAACCAAACTTAAATATAATGACTATGAAAAAAATCTTTTTTTTAATTGCAGCTTTGGCAGGTAGTTTTGCCATGAACGCTCAGGGAATTGATTTAGGTATTAAAGCCGGAGCAAACTTTTCAAACTTTCAGGGCGATATTAACAGCGACGGGATAACCAGCTTTCATGCCGGTGCAGCGCTTGAAATAAACCTGGTTCCTATGTTTTCTGTTCAGGCAGAAGGGCTTTTCTCATCACAGGGAGGAAAAGCAAAATATGATGAAGGCGGTATAGGTGAAGTAGCAAGAGACATCAATCTTGACTATATTTCTGTTCCTGTAATGGCTAAGTTTTACATTATACCAAGTAAATTCAGTCTTATGGCAGGACCACAGTTCTCATTCCTTGTGAATGATGCAGACAAAGTTTTTGATAATGACCCAAACAGTTTTGATTTAGCTGCTTCTGGCGGTGTGGAACTTAAAATCATTATGGGTCTTTTTGCACAGGCCCGTTACAATATTGGCCTTACAGACACTTATGATAATGTAGATTCTAAAAATGGAGTATTCCAGTTATCAGTAGGATACTATTTTTAAAAATCAGGTAATTATAAATAATAACCCGGTTATGCATGTCTTATCCGGGTTTTTTATTGTTTTTAAATGTTAAATTTTTTCTTACGCAGTATGCTTTCTTGGGTGTGAATAGCTACTTTTACAAAAAGAGGAATATGAAAATCATCATTATAAACGGACCTAACCTTAACCTTCTTGGAAAGCGCGAACCCGAAGTATACGGAAGCAGAAGTTTTGAGGATTATTTCGAAACATTAAAGCATCGCTTCCCTTCAATGCAACTATCCTACTATCAAAGTAATATAGAAGGCGAACTTATAAACAAGATACAAGAAACCGGTTTTACTTATGATGGGATAATACTTAATGCAGGTGCCTACACACACACCTCAATTGGCATTGCCGACGCTATTAAAGCCATTACCGCTCCGGTAGTGGAAGTTCATATATCTAACACTTTTTCAAGAGAAACTTACAGGCATCAGTCATTTATATCACCTGTTGCTGCCGGAGTTATTATTGGCTTTGGTCTAAAAAGCTACGATCTAGCCTTACAATCATTATTAAAATAAATTATATGAAAAAGTGTCTGCTACTAATATTGCTTCTATATGGCTCATTTGTAGTAGCACAAATAAGAGGAACAGTATCTTCTAAAGAAGGTGATCCAGTTCCCTTTGCCAGTATTGTTGTAAAAAACAGTTCCTACGGCACCTCAACCAATCAGGATGGTGAGTTTTATCTTCCGGCAACCAAAACCGGAGATTACACCTTTATATTTAAGTCGCTGGGCTATAAAACAAAAGAGGTTGTACTTACTGTTGACAAACTTCCATTTGAGCTTAATGTACAACTTGACAGTGAAGAATATCTTCTAAACGAAGTTGTAATTGAAAGCAAAAAAGAACAGGCTGACAAGATTATAAAAAAAGCCATAGAGGAAAAAAGAAAGAACCGAGAAAAAACATCCAATTATGAGGCCGACTTTTACTCTCGTGGTATATTACGCATAAGCGATGTCCCGGAAGAAATACTCGGTCAGAAAGTGGGTGACTTTAGCGGCACATTAGACTCTACAAGAAGTGGTGTTTTATACCTTTCTGAAACGGTCTCTAAAATAAAATTCAAGCGACCTTACAACATTAACGAAGTTATAATTGCATCAAAAGTAAGCGGAGAAGACAGTGGTTTCAGCTATAATAATGCTAATGCCGCTGAGTTCGACTTTTATGAAAATTACCTGCCTTTTGAAACCAGTGTTATATCTCCTATAGCCGACAATGCCTTTAGCTATTATAATTATGAATTAGAAAATTCTTTTAACGACAAAAGCGGCTATTTAATAAACAAGATAAAAGTTACCCCAAAACGTGACAGTGAACCTGCCATGTATGGTTATATCTATATAGTAAATGAAAGTGGTGAATTATATGCCCTAGATTTAAGCATTAAAGGTTTATTAATAGAACAGCCTTTGGTCGATATCCTTACCATAAAGCAAAACTTCGGTTATAACTCGCAGGAAAAAACGTGGACAAAAAATGTTCAGACAATTGACTTTAATACTGAAATAATGGATGTAGACCTATCGGGAAGATTTAGTGCTGTATACAGTAATTTTAATCTGAACCCAGACTTTAAAGAACAGCATTTAAGTAACCGTGTATTGGCTTTTGATGAGGATACCAATAAAAAACCTGATTCCTATTGGAATAAAAACAGGCCAATACCTTTAACCTTAGAGGAAAAGGAAGATTACATTAAAAAGGAAAAGCTTGAAGAACTAAAACAAACCGAACAGTATAAAGATTCACTGGATAAAAAGAAGAATCGTTTTCTGGTCTTTTCATTACCTGTCGGGTATACCTACACGAATACTGATGAAAACTGGGAAATAAAATTTTCGGGGATAATAAGAAAGCTTGCTTTTAATACCGTTCAGGCCTACCATATAGACCCAACTTTCTATTTCACTAAAACAAATCCTGAAACAAAAGCCTATACTACGGTTGGTACCGAACTAAATTATGGCTTCGCCGAAAAACGCTTTAGAGCTACAGGAACCATCGCTCATAAATTTAACAACATAAGTAACCCAATACTTACTATTACCGGTGGTAGCAGTATAGAACAGTTTAACCCTGAAAAACCAATAAACAGGATCGTAAATAGTGTAAGTACATTATTTTTCAGGGATAATTACATGAAGCTATACGACAATAACTTCCTGCGCCTCAGCTATGAGGAAGAATTGGTTAATGGTATTGAATTCTTCAGTTCAGCTGAATATACAAGAAAAAGGTCTCTGTTTAACAACACCAATTTTTCGACCATTAAAAATGCACGTAAACCATATACCTCAAACAACCCTCTAGACCCGGAAGCTTATGACACCCCTGCTTTTGAAAAGCACCATATGATTAAAACAAAGGTTTCGGCGAGGTTTACATTTGCTCAAAAGTACATGCTAAGGCCTAACGAAAAAATAAACCTTGGCACTAAGTACCCAAGAGTGATGGTGAGTTACGAAAAAGGATTTGCTTCAAATGTAGATGATTATAATTTTGACCATCTGTCTACGCGAATCACTTATGATGCCACAGTAGGTAATATGGGTGATTTAGGAATAAGTATAAGGGCTGGTAAATTTTTCAATAGTGACAGCATAGCTTTTACCGATTACAGACATTTTAACGGTAATCAAACCCATGTAGGCAAATCAGAGCGATATTTAAATGTTTTCAACTTTTTACCATATTACACACACAGTACAAACGATAAATATATTGAAGCACATGCCGAATACAACTTCAAGGGGTATTTGGCCAACAAAGTACCTTTACTCAATAAACTGAATTATTACCTGGTTACGGGCTACCATGTGTTGGGAGTTCCTGATCAGAAACCTTATATGGAATTTACCGTAGGATTGGATAATTTGGGTTGGGGTCGTTTCCGCTTCCTTAGAATAGACTACCTGAGATCGTATCAGGGAAGTAAAATGACCGACGGAGTAATATTCGGGCTTAGCTTCCTGGATATTCTGGAAAACTAATTATTTTTTCCTGAAAACACTGCCCTTGAATTCTTCAAGAGGTTCTTTTTCCCTAAAACGTTCTATATCTTCTAGTGTAGCACACTTAATATTAAATTTTACTCCATCAATAGATACTGGAAGGGTTACATATTCTACTCCGGTAAGATCTTCTCCTAAATAGTACTGCATATCCTTAACCGAATAGAACCACTCTTTGTCAAACTGTATTTTATTTACAGAACTATCTTTTCTCAGCTCGGCTTCTTTTATCTTTTTCATACATCAGGAATAATAGACCTCAAAGATAAAGAAAGAATAAAATAATGCAGCCATGCAACCTTTTATAAAATTTATACGTCTATCTTTAAAAAACCAATCTAAATAATCATTTTACCTTAACTATTAAAAAACATGTACAAACTAATTACCTGTTTATTATTACTGTTTACCACACTAAATACCTCTGCCCAAATTAAAGGAAAAATCACCACTACCAATGGTGAGCCTGTACCTTTTGTAAGTGTGAGCCTAGAAAACACCTATACAGGAACAACTGCTAACGAAGAAGGCGTATATGAACTGGGAATTAAAAAAACCGGAACTTATGTAGTAGTATTTCAGTCAATAGGCTTTAAAACAAAAAAAGAAACAATCAACATAACTTCTTTACCTCACACCCTTAATATTGTTTTACAGGATGAGACCTATACCCTTAGTGAGGTAGTTATATCGAATACTGAAAACCCGGCTAACAGGATTATAAGAGAAGCCATCGCTCATAAAAAGGAAAATTCAGAAAAGACAGGCCGTTTTGAGGCCGATTTCTATTCAAAAGGTCTTTTCAGGGTAAAGAATGTACCAACAAAAATTATGGGAGTTAAGGTTGAAGATGAAGAAATGACTTCTGTTTTAGACTCGACAGGATCGGGAATTGTTTACCTCTCCGAAACGGTGTCAAAAATCACCTTTGAACAGCCTAACAATCTAAAAGAACGTATAGTAGCATCAAAAATAAGCGGTAATGATAACGGATTTAGTTACAACACCGCTTTAGGTACTTATTATAATTTTTATGACAACTATATAGAGTTTAATATAAAAATGATTTCGCCTTTGGCTAACAATGCCTTTAATTACTATAAATACAAATTTGAGGGAACTTTCTTTGATGACAATAACAACTCAATCAGTAAAATTAAGGTTATACCAAGACGAGATAAAGAACCGGTTTTTGAAGGTTATATATATATAGTAGACGACAGTTGGGCTATCTATGCGGTTGACTTTGACATTAAAGGATACAGGATGCAACAACCGATACTGGAAAACCTTAACCTTAAACAAAACTTCAGTTACAATACCACAAACAGGATTTGGGCTAAAAACTCACAGACTTTCGATATAAAAGCAGGAATATTTGGCGTAGGTATTACAGGGACATTTACGCATGTTTACAATAATTACGTATTCCGGGACCATTTTGAAAAAGGAACATTTGGTAAGGAAATAGTATATATTGAAGAAGATTCTAACAAAAAAGACTCTATATACTGGCAGACAATGAGACCAATACCTCTTACAGATGAGGAAGTAACAGACTACTTTAAAAAAGACAGTATACAAACCGTTCACAAATCTCCGGCATACCTGGATTCAATCGACAAAAAGAACAATAAATTCCATTTAACTGATATCATTTCGGGATACACGTACAGGAATTCGGCTAAAAATACAAGATACAGTTACGATGGCCTGTTACAAATACCTATGTACAACACAGTACAGGGTTGGGTATTTAAAAGTGGGCTTTCATTCCGTCATTATGATGAAGACACTAAAAAATATACTTCTGTAGGTGCTGATTTTAATTATGGTGTTGCAGAAGACAGGCTTAGGGTTACAGGATGGTTATCACACCGTTTTGGCAAAGTGGGTATCTTTACTTTATCGGGGGGTAGCAAGACTGAACAGTTTAATGCATCTCAACCTATAAGTCCGTTTGTAAACAGTGTAAGTACATTATTCTTTAAGGATAATTACATGAAACTATACGATAAGACTTTTGCAAGACTAAACTACAGCAAAGAGATATTTACAGGTTTAAACATGGGCGGATCAGTTCAGTATTTAAGACGTAAGCAACTGTTTAATAATACTGATTATGTACTGATTAAAAACGACCATGATTACACATCAAATAACCCGTTGGCACCAAACGATTATACAACTCCGGCTTTTGATACTCATCATTTAATGGAGGCCACAGTTAATGCTACTGTACGTTTTGGTCAAAAATACATAACAAGGCCTGACGGCAAAATAAATGTAAGTACTGCCAACTACCCTACTATTGCGGTACAATACACAAAAGCTTTTGCTGCTAGTGAAAGTCAGTATGAATATGATTTTATCGCTGCAAGAACCTTTTACAATGTTACTTTAGGTAACAAAGGTGATTTTGGCATCAACCTAAAAGCAGGCAAGTTCTTTAATGCAGATAATATTGCATTTATGGACTACAAGCACTTTAACGGCAACCAAACTCATGTTAACTCAGGTAATGGTAACCTTAATGCATTTAATCTGTTACCCTATTACTCTCACAGCACTAACGATTCTTATTTTGAGTCGCATGTAGAACATAACTTTAAGGGCTTTATAATGAATAAAATACCTTTACTTAACAAATTACAATGGAATCTTGTAGTAGGTTATCATGGTATTGCTACCCCGGATTACAAACCTTATCATGAGTTTACCGCCGGATTTGACAATATTGGTTTTGGTAAATTCAGGGTATTTAGGGTAGATTACGTAAGGGCTTACCAAGGAGGCTTTGCAACAGACGGTATAATGTTCGGACTTAAGTTCTTAGATATAGTAGACAGTCTTTAATCCCACACACATAAACTCATACCTAGGGTTCAGTCATCAATCAAAAAATCCCATCTTTACAGATGGGATTTTTTGATTATTTCGCAGTATATTTTACAATATCTACACCTACACCATTTGGATCAATAATAGCAAAATGCCTGTCTCCCCAAGGCTCATCTCTCAATTCAATTTTAATTGGAATGCCTTTGTTTTTAATTTCTTCATAAAGCTTATCAACATCCTCCACTTCTATTGTAATATAAACACCTTCACCTTTAAAAGGTTGTTGAAATAAAGGTTGTTGAGAGGAATGATGTGGAAGTAAAAAACTAATTTCTGATTCATGCCCCGGTGTATGCAACAAAATAAAAAAATCATTTTCAAATGTTACTCCAAAATTTAAATTCTCTGTATAAAACTTCTTGGTTTCACTCAGTTTTTCAGTAATAATTCCTGCATTTAACTTCATAATTGCTGACTTTTTAGTTTGTGAATAGCCGCTGAATGTTACAGCAATCACAAGAGTAATTAATAAATGTCCCATCTTTTGATTGTTTGATAAAACAAAGTTTGCTTAAATCAAACAATTATAATTGTAAAAAACGGACATTATTTTTGTAGTGATTTACCCGGGGTAATCCCATAAAGATTTTTAAAATCTTTTATAAAATGTGCCTGATCGTAATATCCTGCATCATAAAAAATTTTGTTTATGTTGCGGCTTCCCTGTTGTGATAAATTTAAAAGATTTTGGAAACGTACCACTTTACAAAATGTTTTTACATTAGTTCCAACATAATGTTCAAACATTCTCCTTAACTGCCTTGAGCTAATACCTGTGTCCAGATCAGTCTCAACATTTAAAATTCCCCTATGCTTTAATGTAATTAAGAAAGCATTGAAAAAACGTTTATCAACATCAACATTATATATATTCAGATAGTTACAGAAAAAATCATTTAATAAAGAGGCGATCTCGTTATGAGTAGAATTATCTTTTATTTTAAAAGAAATAAATTTTGACAGAGCAGGCACAACATCATAAAGCGATTCAAAACGATTAGTCAATTCAGTGGCCCTTACGTTAAAAAGGCGGGTAAAAGCTGTAGGCAAAAAACGTATGCCTATATAATGAAATGTTTTATTTATGGCAAACTCTGTATTAGTGTTGCTAAAACCCATCACATAACTGTTTTGAGGATTGTTCAGCTCAAAAAACACATCAATACAACCATCTGCTACTACATTATAAGTGTAAGCTTCCGAAAGTTTTTGTGTAGTTTTCAGTTCCCAATAACAATATATAAGATCCTTCAATTGAAAATCAGGAAGAAGTTCTTTATACATTAAACTTTCTCCAATAACTGTTGACTGAATTGGTTTATAGAGTGGTCTTATTGTATCTTGAGTTTTCAAAAAATCTTACTTCTGTGAATCTAAATCAAATTTAATAAAAAAAAGAGCTGAAAAATTTCAGCTCTTTTTTATTATTGCGAGTAAAGGATTACGCTTCTCTGGTAATCTTAGCACCAAGCGCTCTTAACCTCTCGTCTATTCTTTCATAACCTCTGTCTATCTGGTCTATGTTTTGAATTGTACTTACACCTTTTGCAGAAAGTGCCGCAATAACAAGTGATATACCGGCCCTGATATCTGGTGAAGACATCATTATACCTTTAAGCTGCGATTTGAAATCGTGACCGATAACCGTAGCCCTGTGCGGGTCGCAAAGGATAATTTTTGCCCCCATATCTATCAGTCTGTCTACAAAGAAAAGGCGGCTTTCAAACATCTTTTGGTGAATAAGTACACTACCCCTTGCCTGTGTTGCCACAACAAGTACAATACTCAATAGGTCGGGTGTAAAGCCCGGCCACGGAGCATCAGCAATGGTAAGTATAGAACCGTCTATATAATTTTGAATTTCATAACCATCTGCATGAGCAGGGATGTAAATATCATCTCCCCTACGCTCCAGTGTAATACCAAGCTTCCTGAAAGTACTTGGAATAATACCTAAATTATCCCAACTAACATTTTTAATGGTAATTTCACTTCTGGTCATGGCAGCAAGACCAATCCAACTTCCTATCTCAATCATATCCGGAAGTATTCTGTGCTCACAACCACCAAGTTTTTCCACACCTTCAATTTCCACAAGATTAGATCCTACTCCTGTAATTTTAGCACCCATGCTGTTAAGCATTTTACAAAGCTGCTGCAGGTATGGTTCACAAGCTGCATTATAGATTGTAGTTTTGCCTTCAGCAAGTACGGCAGCCATAATAATGTTTGCTGTACCGGTAACCGATGCCTCATCTAAAAGCATGTAAGTACCTTTAAGCCTGTCGGCTTCTACGCCATAAAAATAATCTTCTTTATTGTAACGGAATTTAGCTCCCAGATTGATAAAACCTTCAAAGTGGGTATCAAGCCTCCTTCTTCCTATTTTATCACCTCCCGGTTTAGGGATATAGCCCTTACCGAAACGAGCCAATAGCGGACCTACAATCATGATAGACCCCCTAAGTGACTTACCTTCCTCTTTAAAAGCTTCCGATTCAAGGTAACCTAAATTTACCTCATCAGCTTGGAATATATAAGCACCGTGTCCTAATTTCTCAATCTTTACGCCTAAATTCTTTAAAAGTGTAATAAGCTTATTTACGTCAATAATATCCGGAATATTGGTAATCGTAACTTTTTCGGGTGTAAGCAATACAGTACATAACACTTGTAAAGCTTCATTTTTTGCACCCTGAGGCGTTATTTCTCCTTTTAATTGTACTCCTCCTTCAATTTTAAATGTTCCCATGCGGCGTTAAAGAAATTTAGGATTTTCTGTTTTTATTGTTTTGGTTCTTAGTGTTGTTGTTTCTGTGCCCTTTTTGTTTGCCGTTATTGCTAAACTGGGTCTTGTTGCTGGTTTTTTTGTTAACCCTCATTAAATCGGTAGAGGCCGAAAGCTCTTCATCTGTTTTAAGAAGGTTTATTTTTCCTCCCGAAAGTTCCAGCAGGTGTTCAAAAATAACTTCATCCTTTACTGTATCCTTATTCCAGCTCAGGTATGATTTTTTCATATGGTTAGCTATAACCATAATCAGCGCAGTTTTAAGGTCACCTTCTTCCCATTTATTAGCAACATCAATCATGTATTTAATGTTGTTACCATAAAAACGGTATTTAGGGAAGTTTTGCGGATAACCAAGCGTATCAGGTTTTTGCTCCAGCATCTCTTTAGAAGGTATAGGATATGGAGAATCAACATCCAGTTTAAAATCAGACATTATAAAAATCTGATCCCATAACTTATGCTGAAAATCGGGCACGTCGCGCAGGTGCGGGTTAAGGCTTCCCATAACCGATATAATATATTTTGCAGCTTTGTTACGCTCTTCCCTATCCTCCAGTTCTACTGCCTGTTCTATAAGTTTTTGCAGATGCCTGCCATATTCCGGAATAATAAGTTTAGGCCTTTCGGCATTATATTCCAGATATCCTATGGCATCGTCAGGATTGTATTTCATTTTTTTGTTTTTAAAGTGAAATGATACCTTCTATGGTAGACATTTCAATATATTTATCTACCACAGCCTGGGCACTTTTCATTGTTACATTTATTGAAACACTGGTATACTTTCCAGTTTTGGATTGTGTTGTTTCAATTACTGCCCCCATTTGGTCAAAGGCTTTTTCTATTTCTTTAATTTTTTCAGGATCTGAAGGCACAATGAATTTAAATAAATATTCAGAGGGCCAAGTAGTTGATCCGGCTAATTCTTCATGAAGTCTCCTATAAAAATCTTCGCTTTTCTTATCCATTCTACATTAAAAATAAAACGCAAATATACACTATACCCCACTAAATCTATTATAAATAACTGTTGGGGTTACGATTTACAAAGTACACAAATATTTTCTTTAATCAAGCAACCTTTTTATATTATTTGCATCTATATAATACAAATCTTCATAAAAAGGTTAGGTTATTTTAGATTGTTTATTTGGTTAAAAACCGCTGCAACCCTTAGCAGCGGTTTTTTTATGCTTTTACCAAATACCAAACCCCTGCCGAAGCGCCCACAACAAATACATAAGTATAAAGTACTATCCTGTTTACTATAGTTTTATTTCTAAACATTCTTATTACTGTAAAAATAGCAGTACCCATAAACAGGTTTAAAAGTATCCAGAACAGGAATACTTCATTAAGTTCGGTATTTATATGGTTTATTTGATTAAAGGCAGTCAAACCTATAAGTACGGTAATTACTGCGACCCACAAAAAATAAATTCCTATCAAAATATGGAATGTGGTATGCTTTAAATCTAACTTCTTCATTAAAAACTTTCTTTAAACACCTTAGCTGCTAATATAACGCTTAAACACTGGCTTTATTGAGCAAAACCTTAAATTAACCTTATCTTAATCCCTTCAAATCTGGTTATCTATAGACTTGTTTAACAGGAACAGTAACCCTAACATTTTGCCTTGTGACATCTAGACGATATACAGTTTACCAAAATCGGTTAAAGTCAGTAATAGCTGAATAAATCCAACTTCAGGGCGGCTACACTATAATAAATTATTTTTTCTAATGCAAAAAAGTAGGATTATTAATAAAAGATTAACAAAATTTTAATATTTTTACGTCGTATTTTTATGTGTATTAACCGATTAGTCCCCCAAAGGCTAAGCATTAAAAATAATTGTAGCCTATGAAGCTGAAAGACCTTAAAGCATGGATTAACCAGCTTTCAGACGAAGAGCTGGAAAAAGATTTGCTGTATAATTCGATGGATTATGGCATCTCAGGTCACGTTAAGGAAATTAGCAAAAACGATGCAAATTTGTATTACGTGGGTGATGAGCCTGTACTACTTCACACTAAAGAGGAGCTTAAACAACGTGGTTTTACCGATAAGCAAATCTCAAAATTTGATGTAGAAATCCCTAAAGACTGCTATTATATCGAGCTAAGCAACGAGTATAGCATATTGGAGCGCTTTTTACAGCCTTAATCTTTCCCTCACACACACTCACCCCACACACCTTCCACTTGCTTTATTAATTTTTACTTTTTTGCATACGTGCAAAACCAATCATTTTGGTAAATTAGCTTTTATCTAAATAATAAGCCTAAACCTTAATGAAAGTACTTACTATTACACTAAATCCCACTGTAGATAAAAGCAGTGAAGTAGCCAATATTAAACCGGAAAAAAAACTACGCTGCGCACCTCCTAAATATGAACCGGGAGGCGGAGGTATTAATGTTTCACGCGGACTCGTAAGGCTTGGTATAAACTCCACAGCTTTATTCACGTCGGGTGGGCGCACCGGCAAACTCCTTGAAGAATTACTGTTAAAAGAAAAAGTAGACATACTACCTGTAAACACACAGGGAGAAACTCGTGAAAATTTCACTATCGTAGATACTGTAAGTAACGAACAGTACCGTTTTGGTATGCCTGGCGAAGTTGTAAGCAATGAAGAGGTCAATAAAATAATAGACACTATCAGCAATTTCTCGCCTTTTCCCGAAATAGTTGTTATAAGCGGAAGCCTTCCTCCGGAGATGGATGCTGCCGTACTTAAACAAATTACGGCCATTGCCAAACAGAAAAAAGCTAAAGTGGTAGCCGATACATCGGGCGATGCACTTACTGCAATACTGGAAGAAGGTGTTTACCTGCTAAAACCAAATCTTGGCGAATTAAGTCGTCTTACAGGAATAGAAACATTAGACAACGAAGCGGCTGACGAAGCGGCTAAAAAACTTATAAAAGAAGGGAAGGCTCAAATGATAGTGGTATCTATGGGTCCGCAGGGAGCGTATCTGGTAACTGCTAATAGTTGCCTGCATATACCCGCCCCTTCTGTAAAAAAACTGAGTACAGTAGGCGCCGGAGACAGCATGGTTGCCGGAATGGTATCTATACTTGCAAAAAACGGATCAGCAACACAAATGGCCTGTATGGGTGTTGCCTGCGGCACGGCAGCGACCATGAACCCCGGCACTGGCTTGTTTAATGTAAACGATGCAGAACGTCTTTACAACTGGCTAATTGATAAAGCTGTTACAGTAAAATAAAAAAAGGCACTCAATGAGTGCCTTTTTTTATTCCTTTTCTATATTGTAAATAAACTCCAGCGGATATCGGTTAAGATATTTCTCTAAAAGCCGCCCCTGTTTAAAACTGAGTTTCCAGCTCACATTATTAGTTAACAAATCGCACCATAGTTCAACAAAAAAATTGTCTATGGCATATAGCAGTTTTTTCACTTTACCTTCAATACAGGCATCAACTAAAACACCTTTATCCCAAAGTATATTATACTGCTTTTCATCACTTAATTGTTTGTACTCATTCAGCTTCATATCCGTTATAAAATTACAAAATTCTTTTACACAACTTTTCATTTTACATATACTTTAATACAAACGTAATGCATATTTACATTATTACCCTTTATAATCAAGTTAGTTTTTATCATTCTGTTAACTAATTAGTTACAATATAAATTTTAAGCATTAATTAGCATATGGTTGGCTAAAATTATGATTTATAAGAGCGAAATTGCAGTATACAAATCAATAAAAAATAAACAGTATGAAACTAGTATTGCTGATACCAACGGTTGTGCTGATGGCAATTTCAGGATACAACCTTTCTGTAGAATTTACCAAAACAGGAGAAGCCAACTATCTTATCTTTAAAGCCGTTCACCTAACAGTATTACTTATAAGTGTTTTATGTACTGCTGCCATAATACGCTCCATGTTTAAAATAAAGTACGTGGAGGTACCGGAAACTAATGACAACAAAAATTACAACGAGCTGGAACTACAGCATTCGTAATACGATAAAAGCCCTGTATGCAATTTAACCAATTAGTATTATAGGGCTTTAAAAAACAAAAGGGCGCTTAATAGCGCCCTTTTTATACTATATATTATTAGAAATTACTTTCTTACAATTTTAGTAGAGTGAGATTTCCCTTCCTCTCCATATACCTGAAGGATATATGTACCCTGCGGCAGAGAAGAAACATTTAGCTCTGTATTGTTACCGTTCACAGCAACATCCATTACTTTTTGACCTAATAGGTTGGTAATAGTTATTTGAGAAACAAACTCTTTACTTGTAATAGTTAGCATACTTTCTACCGGGTTAGGATAAACCTGCAACCCTGCAGCAGCAAAATCATTTACACCAAGAAGTATAGCAACCTCAACTTCAAGAGGCTCACTTTCACAACCCTCAACAGTTTGTGTAACATAGTAAACCGTATCATCCATTAGTTCATCCCCCGGCTCTACAGCTACCATCTCGCCTTCTACCATCACATAGTAATTCAAAGTACCGTTTCCGGCAGCAGTAACCTCTAGAGATTCCACAACAGAACCTTCAGCAAAAGATTGGTTTTCATCTCCTGTAGGAGCATCTGGCACAGCATTAACAAACACATGAGTATCGTTTGCAGCACTTACACATCCTGCAATTATCTGTCTTGCAAAATAAGTTCCGGGCTCAAGTTCAGTGCCTTCAGCAATTGGCTCTTCAGCATCTTCTGTAGCATACCATTGTACCTGAGCACCAGGAAGAGCAACTGAGAATAATTCATCAACAGTTACACTACCACAAAAATATTGATTAGTTTCAGTTCCGGGAGCAGCAATCTCGTTAAAGTCTACAACAACCTCAACCCTTTCACTTTCTCCACAACCATACTGTTCAAAAGAAACAAAATATGATCCCGGCTGAATTAGTGTTGATTCATTTAACGGGTTTGGAGCATCGGCAGTAGCATACCAGTGTAGCATACCTTCACCTTCTGCAAGAGCCATTAAATCACCCACCGTTGCACCTTCACAAAGAGATTGACTGGCAGATGTTGTTGGCACAGGCACTTCTGTAAAAGTAATTTGTACTTCTACCCTGTCACTATCTCCACAATTTTCAGGAGCCTGAGCTACAAAATAAGTACCTTCCTGTAACACTGTAGTTCCATTAAGAACAAAAGGAGAATCAGCAGTAGCATACCAATGGATAGCTGCACCTTCATCACCCTCAGCAACAAGATCAGCAACTGTTGCTCCCTGGCAAACTTCCTGATCTTCTACAGTTGGAAGAGGAACATCTGTAAATACCACCTCAACCTCAACTCTCGGGCTACGGCAACCTGTTTTTTGCTGACATACAAAATACGAACCTTCAGTAAGAGGGGTATTTGTACCCACTGGGTTTGGAGCATCAGCAGTTAAGAACCACAAAAGAACACCGCCTGTTTCAGCCTGAGCTGTTAAATCCGCAATAAGAGATCCCGGACAAACTGTTTGCTCAGCATCTGCAGTTGGAGGGTTTACAGAGTTCACTGTCACAGCTACTTCTGTTCTGTCACTCTCACAAGTTCCTATATATTGAGAAACATAATAAGTACCATCTTCCTCGATAAGAGTTTCAGGATCCAAAGGCTCAGTAGCATCTTCAGTAGCATACCAGTAGAACTCAGTATTACCAGCTCCCTCTACCATTAAATCTGAAACTGTAAAACCAATACCTCCACATGCTATCTGATCATCAGCTTCTGGTGCAGGCAAATCACACACGAATGGCTCATAAGTAACCGTAATTTCAAATGTACCATTAACTACAGCTGTGTAAAATACACCGCAATCTTCATTAGGACCCCAAGTTCTCATCGCTCTTAATTGAAACTGAACAACACCAGTTAATCCATTAGCAATTGATAGTCCAGTACGGTTATATGTTACAAGTCCTCCCAGAAAATCAGCAGGACCGCCAACAGCTACAGAAGGCTCTGCATTACCAGAGGTAACACAATAAAGTATAGAACGCTGTTCTGACTTATAAGCATTATTTTGCGAGAACATATTATAAGACACATCAACAGATGCCACCTGATACCCATCAGGCACTGTTACTGATAATGGAACAGGACAACTTGAAATAGTTGTAGGTGTAGGATCTCCCTGCAAAGATGTACTAGCATCACCTAAGCTATAAGTAGCCGTAATTTGTCCGGGAGTAACGGTAGTCATTACCCAGTTACCTAAATCATCCGTTCCACAATTAGATCTCACCCATACATAATATGTAGTACCAGCTGTTAAATCTTCAAATGTAACCGAGTTAACAGTATTAGCTACGTTAGTAACCTCAGTAGTTTCTGTAGGAGGAGTGTTTGTTGCAGACATGTAATAATCATATCCTCCAGAAGGCACTACCGGTGCAGGAGACCATGATACTGTACCGCTATCCGGCGTAGAAGAAGAAGTAAGATTAGTTGGAGCCGGACAAGAAGGAATAGCATCTGCAGTAAAAGCCATAATGTTTACAACACTGGCAGCAGTAGATGTTTTAGTTACCTGAACACTTTCAATAAGCTTACCCTGATTTGCAGCATCAATATTTACTGTTAACTGATAAAGTCTTGGGTTTCCTGTTGGAGTTTCAATAGCATTAGTAGCAATACTAACCCTACCAAAACCAGATACAGCTACCGGTTGTAATGTACTGTTAAACCAGTCCGGCAGTATTAAACCTGTAGAAACTTGCGAAGTCGCATCAGTAAAATTAACTGTTACTGATATTGTTGACTGTCCACTTCCTGAGGTACCAAGTAAATAAAGCTTACTAGCCATTACCTGATTAGAAAAAACTGCTGTTAAACTGGTAGAAGAAGTAGGAATACGCATAGAGTTGTTACCGCTAAATGGAGCAAACTGATAGCTTAATCCTGCAGTAGCAGCTGAATTCACTAAACCTGTAGCTGGCAAAGCTCCTGAATATGATGCATTACTTGGCGAAACAAAGTCAGTACTTAAAAAGGCAAAACTGTCGTTGTCAACCTGAATACTGGTAGATGAAGAAGCACTACCAGCACCATTTGCAACCACGTCTGCATTATAGCCCGATGTTACGGTAAGAGGCACGTACTCCTGAGCAGCCGCAGATAGCGACATTAAAGGAACCAGCGCACAAAGAAAACGAGGTAATTTTAACTTCATAGAAAAAAAATTTAGTTGATAATTAATTAGCGTAATTTATGTTTAAGCCATAAAAATACTGGCCTTTTAACAAATATAACCAGTTTAATCTGTTAAAAGTTGTAAGAATTATACGTTTGTTAATTAAATAACAAAGTTGTAATAACCTGTTATTTTTTTATGTTTTTTTTTAGAAATAACACGAAAAAAGCTCTTTAGCAAGGAGTTAAATATGTAAGATTTTAATAAGCGAAAAATTTTAAATGAAAAGCAAGTAAAAAGAAGGATAAAAAGTAAAAAAACAAGAATCGTTTTTAAGAATTAAAATCGCTTTAAACTAAAAAACCACAGAGGTATAAAAACAAAAAAAGCTGCAAGAGTTTTTCTTACAGCTTTTTACAAATTTTGTAGCGAAGACGGGAGTTGAACCCGTGACCTCAGGGTTATGAATCCTGCGCTCTAACCGACTGAGCTACCTCGCCATTTATTCTCGGTTATTACATCCTTGAATGCGGGTGCAAATATATAACTAAATTTAAAGGTTGCAAATATATTTTGCAGAAAAAAAATTATTTTTCAAATCGCTTTTATATGAATAGTAATTATTATATATTTCCAAAAAATAACTAAGTATGGACGTAAAAGTAAAATATGAAATAGAATTCCCCCTAACCTCTTCACCCCAACTGTTATACCAATATATATCTACCCCTTCAGGTCTTTCAGAGTGGTTTGCAGACAATGTAAACTCAAGAGGAGAAGTTTTTAGTTTTATTTGGAACGACAGTGAGGAAAAAGCAAGGATGACTTCTAAGAAAAATGGTGAAAAAGTTAAGTTTCGCTGGTTAGATGACGACAATAACGATACCGACTATTATTTTGAAATGCGCATACTTGTGGATGAAATCACGAAAGACGTTTCCTTAGTTGTTGTTGATTTTGCTGACGAAGACGATGTTGACGAGTCTAAACAGTTGTGGGAAAATCAAATTTCCGACCTTAAACATGTTATCGGTTCCGTTTAGGAATTCATTCATATAAAAGCTATATTTGCCCTGAATTTTCAGGGCTTTTTTTATGATTAACTATAACGGTAACCTTACAGATAACACAAACCTTTCATTAGAACAAAACAGAGGCTTTTTATATGGCGACGCTGTTTTTGAAACACTAAAAGTAATAGACGGAAAAATTCTTTTTCCCGAAGATCATTACTTCAGGTTAATGGCATCAATGAGGATTATCAGAATGGAAATCCCTATGCATTTCACTATGGAATACATGGAAGAACAGGTTAAAATCCTTACCGAAAACTTAGGAATATCAGCTTCTGCCCGCGCAAGGGTAATTTTCTTCAGGAAACCGGGCGGATTATATCTCCCAACAACAAATGATGCCGAATTTATAATTACTGCTGAAGCAATAGCCGAGCCTCTTTACTCTTTAAATGAAGACACTTATGAAGTAGATCTGTTTAAAGATTTTTACGTTACCAAGCAGCTTTTGTCTACCCTGAAAACCACCAACAAAATGATTCAGATAACAGGAAGCATTTTTGCCCACGAAAATGGACTTAACAACTGCCTGCTTATAAATGATGACAAAAACGTAATTGAAGCTTTACAGGGCAATGTTTTTATGCTTAAAGGAAACAAACTAGTCACCCCACCTATAACAGATGGCTGTTTAAACGGCATAATGAGAAAACAAATACTTTCTATTGCCCGAAAAACTGAAGCACTTGAAGTTTCTGAAGAAAGCATATCTCCTTTTGACCTTCAAAAGGCCGACGAGATATTTATTACAAATGTGATAAAAGGAATTCAGCCGATAACAAAATATCGCAAAAAGGAATACGGAAACACTCTGGCTTCCGAACTGATAAAAAAATTAAATGTTTTAATAAGACTCGGCTAGTTAAGCGCCGGATTTTCAGGCGAGTTAGACCAAATCAGATACTCTCCTCCTAATTCCATGATTTTTTCTTTCCAGAAAGAAGTACTGGACTTACCTATGATTTTGTTTTCATAACTGTTCTCAGAAACAATCCATGAATTATCTTCAAGTTCATCCTCCAACTGATGAGCCGCCCAACCTGTATATCCTAAAAAGAAGCGGATATTATTACGCTTAATTTTACCCTGATTAATTAAATCTTTGGTAGATTTAAAATCACCTCCCCAGTAAATTCCACTGGAAATTTCTATACTCTCCGGTATAAGCTCTGGAACATTATGAATAAAATACAAATTATCCTGTTCTACAGGCCCGCCATTATATATTTTAAACTTACCATGAATTTCAGGAATAAGATCCTGTATCGAATAACCTAAAGGTTTATTAAGGATGAAGCCTATAGAACCTTCTGCATTATGATCGGCTAGTAAAACTACAGATCTGTTAAAAGACAGATCTCCAATGGAGGAAGGCTCTGCAATCAGCAGGTGACCTTTTTTGGGTTTTAGTGAAATCATAGTCTTTGCATTTTGAAATAAATTTAAAGAAAAAATTACCTACATCCAAAACAATTTATAAAAGTTTAAAAGAAAAAGCCCCCAAATATGGAGGCTTTTATACTATATGCAAACTGATATTACTTATTTACAGATCCATCAAGCTCAGCCCCTGGCTTAAATTTAACCACGTTTTTAGCAGCAATTTTAATTGTTTTACCTGTTTGAGGGTTTCTACCTTCTCTAGCAGCTCTTTTAGACACTGACCAAGATCCGAATCCTACAAGTGATACTCTTCCTCCTTTTTGTAATGTAGTGCCTACGTTACCAACAAAAGATTCTAAAGCTTTTTTTGCTGCACCTTTAGAGATTCCTGCATCTGCAGCCATTGCGTCGATTAATTCTGATTTGTTCATAATAATTGTTATTAATTGTTTGGTTAAAATTATTGTTTTTCTAATCCTGTACTACAAATTTAATAGGAAAATCAAATTACACAAGTGTTTATAGGTTAATTCCGTTTATTTGTTGATAACTTCGGTTTAAATGTTAATAAACTTGTTTGTTTTATTAAAATTTTCTTAAAATATCAGTGTTTATTGGGGTTACAGAACCTTAGCAGCGTCAGAAAACTGCATACCGTTAAGCAATTCCTGAGCTGTCATTTTTTTCTTTCCGGGAAACTGAAGACTTTTTATATGTAGATAACCATCAGTCACAGCAACTTTTATCTCTTTTTTACCCGCAATTATGCTTGCTGCAGTCTCATTTGGCTTTGTTTCTTCAAACACGGTTTCATAAATCTTCACATTCCACTCCTCTCCATTATCTTTTACAAAGCACCATGCAGCCGGATACGGACTAAGCCCTCTTACCAGATTATGTATTTCCCTACCCGGTTTAGACCAGTCTATTTTACAATTATCCTTATTAAGTTTATAAGCCGTTTTTATATCTTCTGTTTCCTTTTGAATTGTAGTTTCCGCACGACCTGTCTCTATAAGCTTTAAAGTCTTTAAAACAGTACCTTGCCCCAGCTCCATTAATCTATCATGAAGCTCACCTGCTGTTTCATTATCATCAATAGATGTTTCCTCTCTTAATATCATGGCGCCGGTATCAATCTTTTCATCTATAAAAAAGGTAGTAACTCCGGTTCTCACCTCTCCGTTAATGACTGCCCAGTTTATAGGAGCTGCCCCCCTATATTGAGGTAACAATGAAGCATGCAGATTAAACGTACCCAGTTTAGGCATTTTCCACACTGCCTCCGGCAACATTCTAAAAGCTACAACCACCTGAAGATTTGCCTCCAGCGATTTAAGCTCCTCTAAAAAAGATTCGTCTTTTAAATTGATCGGTTGTAAAAGTGGTAGTCCTTTCTCCAGTGCATATTCCTTAACAGCAGAGAATTTTACCTTTTGACCTCTTCCGGCAGGTTTATCGGGTGCAGTAATAACACCTGCTATGTCATAATTATTCTGATATATGGTATCGAGTATCCCTACAGCAAATTCCGGCGTACCCATAAACACGATCTTCAGTCTTTCCATCACTTTAATATATATTGATTATTGGTATTTATCTTAATCCTGTCGTTTTCTAAAAGGATCTGTACTGCAAAAATAGTCTCCTTTGGCGTAAGTTCCAGCTTTTCCTCTATATCTCTTGACGACATAGCTCCCTTTTCAAGTAACTCTAAAATTGCAGTAGCCGTTTCAGCCGGCTCCTTAGCTTTTCTAACCTTATTTATACACCAGGAACATATCCCGCAGTCCTTATCAGACTCTTCATCAAAATAGTTTAATATCAGCCTGCTTTTACAGGTTTCGGTATCATTTATATAACTAATAACCCGGTCAAGCTGCGTAGTTTTAATATCATTCTGTCTCTCTAAAAACTTAGCAACCCTATTGATGGTTAAATCATCCTCTCTAACCTCATTAAAAGTAAGCCTGCTGTCGTTACCCAAACTATGATACGATATAACCTCTTTATCACTCAGCCTTTTTAAAACCTGTTGTAGTTCCTCCAGAGTGGTTTTGGCTTTCCTTATAATCAAATCGGCATTAAGATTTGTCTCCATATCAAATATTCCGGGATAATTCCTTAATATGGCAAGAATAACTTCCTCATCATTTTGGTTAAGGCTAACATACCTCATCACCTCTTTACTGGATATAAGAAACTGGATAGTGATTTTTTCCGAAAACTCTTTTGTCATGGTAATAATACCTTGCCTGTCTAAAAACTGCAAAGCATTGTACGCTTTTACAACCGGAAGATTATACTGCCTGCAAAAAACATTAAAATTAAAGGCAAAGCTTTGATTTATACCTTCACCATAAGCTATCTGCAAATAGTTATTAAGTCTTATATATACGTCTTTTAAAAAATGCCTGTCAGGCAGCACTTCTAAAAACTGCTTTTTACCTATCTGCGCATCAGATGCATTTACAAGTAAAACCGCAAATGCCTTTGTGCCATCACGCCCAGACCTGCCAGCTTCCTGATAATAACTCTCCATATTTTCGGGAAGTTGTATATGTATTACCGTTTTAACGTCCGGTTTATCTATGCCCATACCAAAAGCATTGGTAGCCACCATAACCTGAGCCTGATTGCTTAACCACAGCTTCATATTCTTTTCCTTCTCTACTGATGTAAGCCCCCCATGATAAAAAGTAGCCTTAAAGCCTAACGACTCCAACTGTCTTGACACATCATGGCATGATTTTCTGTTTCGCACATATACTATGGAAGATTGCGGATTTTTAGTAAGAATCTGCTGCATCCTGTGTAGTTTGTCTTCTGTTTCAAAAACCATATAAGCAAGATTTTCCCTTGTAAACGATTTTACAAAAACAGCAGGACTATCAAGTTGCAGGTGTTTAATAATATCTTCCCTCACCCTTTTTGTAGCCGAAGCGGTTAAAGCCAGAAAAGGAACTTTAGGCAGATAGTTTTTTAGGGAAGATATCTTTAAATAAGCCGGCCTGAAATCGTGCCCCCATTGCGATACACAATGTGCCTCATCTACAGCAACAAGATTTATAGGTAGTTCCTTTAATCTGTCCAATATCCAGTCGGCCTGAAGTCTTTCCGGCGAGAGATATAAGAACTTATAGTTACCAAAACGGCAATTATCCAGCAAATCACTTATTTCATCAACAGATATGCCTCCTGTAAGCGCAATAGCTTTAATCCCTTTTTGCTGAAGATTAGCAACCTGATCTTTCATTAATGCTACCAAAGGGGAAATTACAAGACAAATGCCTTCTTTTAACATAGCAGGCACCTGAAAGCACACCGACTTACCTCCACCGGTTGGCATAATGGTAAGTGTATCTTTTCCCTGTAAAACAGATTGTATTATTTGTTCCTGTGGTTCCCTAAAACTATCGTGTTTCCAATAGTTTTTTAAAATATCTAGGGGTTGCTGCATACTCAAATTAAGAAAGATGCCCTAAGATAAAAAGAATTCTGTTATCAACCGTATCTTTTGGCACTTCAATTAAATTATAACCATAATTTGTATAGGTTTCCACTAAATGATCGGCTATTAACTTAGCCTGTTCCCAGTTTTCATAACGTTCTTCATCTGGAGAGTAAATTTCTTCCCAGGGTGGCAAAAAGAAAATCTTAGTATAGCGATATTCCTTGCAGGCATCATCAAAAGCTACAGGATATGAATCTCCTATATAATGCATATAAGCCAGCACATCGGGTATTCCCCTGTCTAAAAAAACTATCCGTGACTCTTCCTGTAAAGCATCTGCGTGTTGTTTTTTCCTGCCCTCAAGTAAAAGTTCACTAAAAAGCAATGGTTTTTCTAAAAAAAGCTGTTCTATACCCTGTATTCTAGCTTCAAGCGTTACCTCGCGAGAAACTTCAGGGTAACAGATATGTCCTTTTTTAATAAGCTCATCTATTATAGAAGTCTTGCCGGAGCCCGGCCCACCTATTATAACAACAATTTCTTTTTTCAAAATGTAATATTAAAGCACAAAATTAGTTAAACCCAATCGAATAACGAAACATGGCATACTATTTGGATTTTACAAATAAATAATTATTTTTAAGGCAATGTTAAATGATTTTCATTAAAATTTAGCATGTATTAAATTTATCCACGTAATAAACGAATAATGCTATGAAAAACACACCTAACTACAACGGAAACACTTTAGCCCGTAAAAAGAAATATAACTTTCACTTAGCTTTCAAAAAGAAAGATAATATTATAAGATATATTGAAATTGCTGTTGGGGCTATCATTGCTGCAATGGTTGCAGCCGGAATTTTTGGAATTATTAAATAAGGCATACAGCCAATTAAAAAAATAAAAACTCCTCTTTAAAAAAGAGGAGTTTTTTTGTGCCCAAAGGCACTACTAAAAAGGAATCTTTATTCCTGCGGTATAGGCGCGTTACCGGACTCCATGTAACTTTTAAAGCCCTCTATATCATTAAATACGATATTTTCAAACATCGGATTAAGTAATTTAGCTACACCGGCACCCGGCATACCTAGCGGCGCATGATAAGAAATAGTAACATCTATTTCTGTACTCGCCCCATTATCTTTAAACTTCACTTTACCAGAATTATTAATTGTTGCACCCGGCAGCGATTGCCAGCTCAACACCTTATTCGGTTCATCCATCAATATCTCTGCATTCCATTTAATTGAACCTAGACCTCCGGGTATATTTGCTTTCCATTCAGAAACGTTTTCGCTTACTTCAGTCACACTTTCCAAATGTTTCATAAACAACGGAAGGTTTTCTAAAGTACGCCACGCACTGTAAACCTCATGTGCAGGCTTATCAACTGTTAAGTTAGCAGTGATAGAAATATTATTACTTTTAAGCATTTTACTCCCTTTCAGGGCATCATAAGCAGGGCAATAACCACTTACTCCTCTAAAAAGCATAGTCCCCGCAGCCATACTCTCTAATACCTTGCTGTCATCATTCTTTTTCAATGCGCGGTATAACAGGTAAGAACCTGCAGCTATCATAAGTAACCTTTCTGTAGTACCTACATTTACCCTTAATCCCGGTATAATACTTTTCTTCCCATGAAGGTATTCATCTGCCTCTTTAGGATTGGATACTGCCGCATAACGATTAGGATCTGTTCCTGAAGGATCATATTTTGAAAAATTCTGCTTTTTACTATCTGTAGCCGTAGCTTTCGGCTGTATTACATTGGCTTCCATAATTTTGCTTTTTTTTAGGTTAATTACTTAGTATAAAGTTATTTAATAACTAACCTCCTAACAGCCAATGATATGATAAAGTATTCTTAAGGATGTTATAAATTGATAAAACAAAAAAGAGCTGCCTTTATTAAGGCAGCTCTTTTCTCGTTTTTAGCTTTACTGATGTACTATGCTAAATTAATCTCAAGTACATCAATTTCGTTTTCTTTCACCTCATTATTGTTATCGGCAATAATATTTACTCCCGCAACACGTAATGATTTAACTTTCTTTTTTCCGGCATTAACCAATTTTTCAAAGTTAGAAGGATGAAGCATAAGCATCACATTTCCTTTTAAAGCATTGGCCAGAATAAATCTTTTGATGGTAGCAAGGTCGATGTTCTTTTTCATGGGGTAAATTGTTGTTGGTTAATGTTGCAAATATCAATGTTTTTTCCTTAAAATTTTGATAATAAAGTGATAATAAATGTTTAAATTTTCTTAAAAACATTAACATTACTACGAAATGCTTATTTTTATCTATTAACTGCACATTTTTAGAAAAAAATGAAAATTAGTTACGGAATCCTGTTATTCAGGAATATAAATAACAACATCGAATATTTCCTGGTTCATCCGGGAGGTCCTTATTTTAAAAATAAAAATGAAGGTTGGTGGACCATACCAAAAGGAGAAAGCCTCCCAAATGAAATTCCTCTTACTACCGCTACTAGAGAATTTGAAGAAGAAACAGGATATACACCTATTCCTCCTTTTATCGAACTACTACCCATAATTCAAAAAGGAGGCAAAAAAGTATTTTGTTGGGCTGCTAAAGGAGATTTAGATCCTTATGTTATCAAGAGTAATACATTTACCCTCGAATGGCCGCCAAAATCCGGAAAACATACAGTATTCCCTGAAATTGACCGTGCAGGATGGTTTAGCTTCGAAGAAGCCAAAAACCTTATCAATGAAAAGCAGATACCTTTACTGGAGCAACTGAATAATATTATTAAAGAATAAGCTCTATTCATTATTTGGCTTCATGGCCTTTTCCCAGGTTGATCTGTCAATTACCCTAAGTTCGTTTTTAATACAGTCCCAAACCGAAACATATTTTGTAGAAAGCACATAATGATTTTCCCAGTTTGTATACGGGCTGTAAAGCATTAAGGTACATATATCGGTCGCAGTTATAATATCTCCCGATTCATCATTATGGCTATGCAGTGAACTGATTTGATTTGGGTCATTACTATAGTTAAGAGGTATAATGCTACTGTGAAGCTTTTTAACCGACTGTACAGTATCATCTTCATTAAAAGTAATAAGGTAGTCATTACCAAAAATCACAACATTACTGGATTGCGGCCCTGTAAAAAAATAAACCATCTTTTTACCTTTGTATATAATTGGTACCGGATTAAAGTTTGTACCATTATAAAACTCAAACACCTCATTGGTTTGCAGCTCTTCCATTGCTTTTTTCCTAATGATATAAAGGCTTTTTTCGTAAGAGGAAAGATCTCTTGCCACACTATCAATTTTAACTGCTCCCGGTAAATAGGTATCATCAAATGAAAAAGATAAAATTACCTGTGGCACTGTGTCCCTATTATAGAATACATTAATATTCCTGTTATTTTCGGTATAAGAAAAATAGCCGCCTACAACTTTTGTCTTAGCTTTAAAGCGTTCCATTAGTAAATCGGTTCCATGCCATGAAGCTTTTTCCGATTTATAAAGAAGTTTACCCTGCTCTAAAACCTCTTCTTTATTTTGAGAATATCCTGTAAATGAAATAAAAACAATTGATAAAAGTAATTGTAGTTTAAAGCGCAAAATCATGAATATTTATATATTAATTGAATATGCAACTTTACTTAAATTTATTTAGAGAAAGATATTTTTTATTTAAAAAATGAATTCTAAAATAGCTTTTTAACAAGAAAGAACATAATATCACACATTGTCAGTATTTTAACAACATCTCTAAACGGCAATTTTATTAACTTTTTTATAACAATATTTTACCTACATCGTTTTTTAATTTGTTAAAGTTTAAATTTTTAACAGTTTTCCCTTAGGTTGATTCATCAGAATATCTATTTTTATGAAAACTTAAATAACCAAGCTTATGGAGAAAATTACTTATGACGCTATGCGTGAATTTATTATTGAAAACGAATTAACTGATAGTGTATCAATTGTGCTACACCCTGACAGTTTTGATGAATTGGTGCTGGATTACCTGGATTTTAATGATAATCAAATTGAGCGCCCGTTTGAAATTTTAGGCATTGAAATCCTTCAGGATAACAATGGTAATATACCTAAAAGCAAAATTCACATTTTAGATGCAGTTCAATAAAAATTCATCTTGCTAACCAAAATCACAAAAAATCCGGTCATAAGGCCGGATTTTTTTGTTTACATCACAATCTTATAACTATTATAGTAAAATAGCATAACACACATTATAGGAATAAAGTTGCAAATTGCAGTACAATTAACCTCCCCAATAAATACCTGATTACCAAATAACGTAAACATGCAAAATGGTAAAATAAATTTTGCCGGAATCAGGGACTTCATACTCGAAAACGAGTTAACAGACAGTATTGCTATTGTCCTTCACCCCGATAGTTTTGATACACTGGCTATGGATTATATATCTATACACGGTTTTATAGAACGCCCTTTTGAAATTTTAGGAATAGAAATAGTGGAAGACACAACAGGTCTTGTAACCCGAAACAGCATTCAGACCATAGAGGTATAAAAAAGCCTCTTTAAAAAGAGGCTTTTTTATATTATTGAAGTTTTTGTTTCAACTCATCATAGGTAACCAAAGTTTGTTCCCCAGATTTCAAGTCCTTTAACGTAAACGTATTATTAGCTATTTCTTCTGCACCAGTCAATACCGCAAAAGGTATTTCTCTTTTATCTGCGTGCTGAAACTGTTTTCCTATTTTGGCAGCATCAGGATAAAGTTCTGATTTGATTCCGCTTTCCCTTAATTTCTTTATCGCTTTTACAGCGTATAACGATTCATTATCACCAAAGTTTATAAATAAAACCTTTGTAGCTTCGGTTACGGTTTCAGGGAATAAATTAAGTTCTTCTATTACATCATAAATCCTGTCTAAACCAAATGATATACCTACACCGCTCATATTTTTTAAACCAAATATACCTGTAAGATCATCATATCTGCCGCCTCCGCCTATAGAGCCGATTTTTACTCCGGCAGGAGCCGAAACCTCAAATATAGCCCCGGTATAATAGTTTAGTCCGCGTGCTAAAGTAACATCAAGATCCAGTACTGACTCGCCAAGACCTACAGCAGCAACATTATCACATATAAAGCGAAGCTCCTCTACACCTTTCAAACCTTCTTCAGACGAAGCTAGTAAAGCATTTAATTTATCCAGCTTTTCGTTAATGGTTCCGGTAAAATTAAATAGTGGCTGTACCTTTTGTATTGCATCTTCATTTATACCTTTTTCAAGCATTTCCTTCTTAACACCATCTTCCCCTATTTTGTCAAGCTTATCCAGGGCAACAGTAAAATCTATAAGTTTATCTTTCGCTCCAATCACTTCAGCTATACCAGAAAGTATTTTACGGTTATTAATCTTAATGGTTACACCGCTAAGTCCTAAAGAGGCAAAAACATTATCATACAGCTGCACAAACTCTACCTCCTGCCATAACGATTTAGAACCAACTACATCAGCATCACACTGATAAAACTCCCTGTAACGACTTTTTTGAGGCTTATCCGCCCTCCATACAGGTTGTATCTGGTAACGCTTGAAAGGGAATACAATATCGTTTTGGTGCTGCACCACATAACGTGCAAAAGGCACTGTTAAATCATAACGAAGGGCTTTTTCTGAAATTTGAGACGCTATTTTATTACTGTCATATAGTTTAGCCAGTTTAACGTCAAGATATTCTCTCTGTGCAAGTCTAAAAAATTCTTGTTCTTCAAACTTGAATTTACTTATTGAGTTATCAATATTATCAAATATTTTAATTAAATCTAATTCTCGAGTAGTAAAAAAACTTTTCAAAAAACTTCTATCCTGTTTATCATAAGAAAAAAAGATATCTAACCCTTCTTCTAAGGCCTCATTATAGTCATTTTCATTACTCTTATATCTTTTAAACAAGCCTGTAAATAAATGAGAAAAGTTAATTACAAAAAGGGAAGCATGATCCCAATTTTCACGAATATCTTTTAAATAATCACCGCTATTCAAAATTTTAAAAATAAGTCTGTCTCCTTCTTCCCCATACTTACCCATTAAGGTAGATGAGTTTTCGAATGTAGGAGTTTCTATTGGCTGAAATCCAAAAGTCTCGAAATGATGCTTTATCGCCGATATTATATATTGACGCTTAGCCACCTCTGCTGGTGAAAAATCTCTTGTGCCTTTCGGAATTCCCGGTTTTTGTGCCATAGTAAATCTTATTTTTAATTTAATTGCAAATATAATACAGTTTGCGCTTTTAGTTTAAGGCTTTTGCTTACTATTATTACCTTTTAAGCTTACATAACATCATCCTGATTAATTTACTCTGCAAACATGAAACAAATTATGTATTTTAGTGGCTAAAATCATAATTTATGTTTAGCCTGTTTAGGGAAAATACAAAAATAGCCTTCAGTTCCATCAAGACACAATTGCTTCGCACCATACTTACAGTACTTATTATTGGGGTTGGTATTTGGGGACTTGTAGGGATTCTTGCAGCAGTAACCGTATTAGAAAACACTATTACAGGCAATTTTTCAAGCATGGGAACCAATACTTTCTCTTTAAGTCGTTATGATTTTTCCGAACAGATAAGACAAAATTCTAATGAAGTAAAAGTTAACCCAACCATTACATACCCTCAGGCTAAGGCATTTCAGGAAAAATATAATTTCCCGCTCTCTACTGTTTCTCTTTCTTTTACAGCAGCCAGTGGTATTGAAGTAAAATACGGTGCAGAAAAGACCGATCCGGAAATTAATATACTGGGTGTAGACCATTATTTCATGCCTAATTCCGGACTTGAAACCACAAAAGGCCGAAACTTTACCTCGTTTGATATTGAAAATAACAACTATGTATGTGTTGTAGGCTCTGACTTTGAAAAAGGACTTTTAAAAGATGTAAACCCTATAGGTAAAACCCTATCCATAAGAGGCGCAAAGTTTAAGGTTATAGGTGTTTTAAAAGAGCAGGGATCTACCTTTGGCAACAGACAGGATTTAAGAGTACTATTACCAATTCAGGTAGCGAGATCGTTATTTACCGCACCTAACATAAACTACGATATAAAAGTAAAAACCGAAAATCAGGATATGATTGACGGTGCTGTAGACGAAGCCATAATCACCATGCGAAGGGTAAGAAAACTAAACCCCATTGAAGGAGACAATTTTGGTGTACAGCGTAGTGATGAATTATTACAAAGACTAATTACCCAAATAGGGATTTTAGGAACAGCCGCCTGGTTAATAGGTATCATTACCGTTTTTGGTTCTTCCATAGCACTTATGAATATCATGCTGGTATCGGTAACCGAGCGTACACGAGAAATTGGAGTACGTAAATCATTAGGAGCTACAAAAAATACCATTGCCATGCAGTTTTTTACAGAAACACTGATAATAAGCTTTTTTGGTGGCGTATTAGGACTATTATTGGGACTACTTACCGGTTTTGGGGTTTCACTTCTTATAAATGGTTCTTTCCCTATGCCATGGACAGCCACTATGGCTGCATTCGGTACAGTGTTAGTTGTAACTATAGTATCAGGTGCTTACCCGGCTATTAAAGCTGCGGCTTTAGATCCGGTGGAATCGCTGCGTTATGAATAATTATTTAAGTGTAGCAGCAACCATACGGTCGTTGCCATAAATATCTTTTTTAAGCACTACATTACTATAAGCCTTTTCCTTCAGCATAGTTACTGTTTCTGAACCTAAGTACTGATTTATTTCAAAGTAAAGTTTCCCCTCTTTTGGCAAACTGGCTTTAGCAAGCTGTGCTATTTTCCTGTAAAAAAGCAAAGGGTCGTTATCATCTACAAAAAGTGCCAGGTGAGGTTCAAATGCCAATACGTTTTTCTTAATCTCGTGCTTTTCCAGATTACGTACATAAGGAGGATTAGATACTATTACATCAAAACTTTCGGGAAGTGATTCTGTTGTCAGTATGTCTTTTTCTATAAAAGTAACGTCAGCCTCATTCCTAATCGAATTTCTTTTTGCCGTTGCCAGGGCATCCTTAGATACATCTATAGCAAATACCTTAGCATTAGGCAGGTATTTAGCCAGCGTAATAGCTATACAGCCACTACCGGTACCTATATCCAGGATTTTTATATCCTTCTTATCTTTATTCTCATTAATAATCCATTCTACCAACTCTTCGGTTTCAGGCCGCGGAATAAGCGTACTCTCATTCACAAAGAATTCAAGTCCGTAAAAATGGGCATTCTCAAAAATATACTGTATGGGGCGTTGTTCTTCCAGTTCGGTAAGAACCTCATTCCACTTAATAAGCTCTATTCTTGTCAGTTCAGCATTACTATTCATGGCAAGATCTATCTTTTTCCACCTCTTCAGGTTTTCAAGACATATGTAAAAAAGGCTTTCAGCTTCTGCTGTATCATAAACAGCACTTAGCTTCTCCAGAAAAAAACTACGGTACTCTCTAATGTTCATTGGTTAATTCAGTTCTTTTATCATCCACACAGGACAAGAATTATGACCTGTACAGCCCATTGGGGCATCAAGATAATTAAATCCTGACTTTTTATACAGCTTTTGTGCACTCTCCATGTATGGCATAGTTTCTAAATAACATCTTTTAAAGCCAAAACCCGAAGCGCTCTCTATACATTTTTGCATCATTTTCTCTCCTAGCCCAAGCCCTCTTGCTTCGCTCAGGAAATACATCTTCTGCAGTTCGCAGGTATCTTCAGGTCCGTTCTCTAAAGGTGCTATACCTGCTCCTCCAATAATTTTGCCATTTTTTTCCACCACATAATATACCGAATTGGATGTGCTGTAAGTTTCAAACATATAGTCAAGAGAAGCATCGGCATAAGCCGTACCTACCTTAGGCACATTATGCTCTATAAGTACATCGCGTATTACTTTTGCAACCGCTATATTGTCTTCTTTCACTATTGGCCTGATGATAACCGAATCCATTTTGCAAAACTACTCAATTTGAAATTGTCACTGCATAAAACTTTGTAACTTTGATGTTTTACTACGCTACCCATGAACCACGAACTTTACATGCAACGCTGTCTTGACCTTGCCGCACAAGGTTTAAGGGAAGCTATGCCTAACCCTTCTGTAGGGGCTGTACTTGTATATAACGGTAAAATTATAGGAGAAGGACACACCTCTCCTTACGGAGGACCTCACGGAGAGGTAAACTGCGTTAATTCCGTAAAAGAAGAAGACAAACATTTAATTCCCCTGTCTACCCTTTATGTAAGTCTGGAACCCTGTAGCCATTACGGAAAAACACCTCCATGTTGCGATTTAATCATACAGCAGCAAATAAAAACCATAGTAATAGGAATAACCGACCCACATGAAAAGGTAGCAGGAAACGGTATAAAAAAGCTTAAGGAAGCAAATCGCGAAGTAATTATAGGAGTATTGGAAAAAGAATGTCGTGAGTTTAACAGGCGCTTCTTTACTTTTCATGAAAAGAAACGACCATATATAATATTAAAGTGGGCACAAACGGCTGATGGCTTTATAAGTCCGTCACAAAAGAACAGGCCTAACGATGGCACAGTTGAAAGCAAAAAGCCTGTTTGGATAGCCAATTCTTATTCCAGGCAGCTAGTACATAAATGGCGTAGCGAAGAAATGAGCATACTCGCCGGCACTAATACGGTTATGGACGATAATCCTAAACTTGATGTAAGAGACTGGACAGGACCAAACCCAACAAGAATTATCTTAGACAGAAACAACAGAATACCAGGTAGTTATTTTGTTAAAAATCAAAAAATAAATACAATTATCTTGACAGAAAAAACGAATTTGCCTAACTTAGGGAATTTCCTTTTTGAAAAAATAGATTTTAACGAGAGCCTCCCCCGGCAGATAACGCAGGTGTTATACCAACATAACATTCAGTCGGTCATTATTGAGGGCGGTAGGCAAACCCTCCAAACTTTTATTGATTATGGTTTGTGGGACGAAGCCAGGGTTTTTAAAGGTGAAACCCTTTTTCATGAGGGGATAAAAGCACCGGTATTAAACGCCACAGCAGCAAAAAGGTACACTGTACTTAATGACGAACTTTTAATTTTCAGGAATCATGATTAACACTATTATATTTGATTTCGGCGATGTTTTTATCAATAAAGATAATGTAGCCCGCGATAATGCGCTGAAAAACCTGGGCCTTAAAGAATGGACTGAAGAATTGGACAAGCTTGAAAAAAGGTTTGAAACAGGAAAGATTAAAGAGGCAGATTTCCTTAGAGGAATAAAAGCCTACATACCTAATGCCGATCCGGGAAAAATACGTGAAGCCTGGAATGCAGGTATAGGCGACTTTCCGCTTTACAGACTGGAGTTCCTTCAAAAGCTCTCAGCTAATTACCGTTGCTTTCTGTTAAGCAATACCGACCCTATACATATAGAAAAGTTTGAGCATGACGCAGGGGCCTCTTTTTACATGGATTTCTACCAGTGTTTTGAAAAGGTTTATTTCTCCCATGAAATAGGAGTCCGAAAACCGGACATAGAAGCTTACAACTACCTTATAAATAATCACGACATACACCCAAAGCGCACATTGCTTATAGACGATAAAAAATTTAATACCGATGCTGCAGAGGCATTAGGCTTTAAGATATGGACTCTCAACCCCGAAAGCGAAGATGTTACCGAACTCTTTGAGAAAAAAATAATAACAATGGAAGAGGTTTAAGAATTAATCATATAAAAAGAAAGAGCGGCATATTATTGCCGCTCTTTCTTTTTATATTGATAGTATTATTGTTTATTTTTTATCCCTATAAGCAGCTTATCATACGACTCTGTATAGAACAAAAGGTTTTTGGTTTTAGGAAGCCTCCCTTCAAAATCGTTTTGTAGTAAAAAGCAGCTTACTTTTTCCATTACTTCTTTATCATCCGGTACAATAACATATAAACTTATCTTTTCAGTGTCTCTTTCAATAAAACCTAAATTAAACTTATACTTACCATCGTACATTGCATTAAGTTTTTCAATCACATCAGCTGCCAGCTTTTTATCATCATCCGAGAACTTATATCCGGCATCACCTGTTTTCTTTAATTCCATAGCCTGAAATGCCGACATTTCTGTACCACAATAAATTTCTTTGGTTTCATTTTCACCGCATCCGGTAAACGAAGCTGCAATAACTAATGTAAAAATTGATTTAACAATTAAATTCTTCATAATAAAAATGATTATTATACGTTATGATATAAAGATAAATAAAAAACCCACCCTTATTGGCATAAGGATGGGAAAAATTGCTATGAAAAAGAAAAATTCACTAGTTACCTAGTGAATTTCAAATATATAAATTTATCTTAAATTATGAAAACATATCTTTAACTTTTTCAAAAAAAGATTTATCCGACTTTTCAGGGCTCGGAGTAAAGTTTTCATCTGTAAGGGAATTCTCAAAGAATTGCCTTTGTTCCTTAGTTAGTTTTTTAGGTGTCCATACGTTAACATGCACCAGTAAATCGCCACTTCCGTAGCTATTGATGCTAGGTATACCCTTACCTTTAAGCCTTAAAATTTTACCTGACTGAATACCTTCCTCCAGCTTAATTCTTACCTTGCCTGACACCGTTTCTATATCTTTACTTGTACCTAGAGCAGCCTCTGCAAAGCTTATATAAAGATCTAAATGCAGATTTTCGCCTTCACGTTTTAGTGTTTCGTGCTCAATTTCTTCAATTGCCACGATAAGATCACCCGGAATACTATTATTACCCGGAGCATCATTACCCTTACCGGCAACCTTTAACTGCATACCGTCTACAACTCCTGCAGGTATCTTGATTGAAACCGTTTCATCTTCCATTACCATACCCTGCGCATCGGCATGATTAGGTTTAGAATCTATAATTTGTCCGGTACCGCCACAACTATGACAGGCAGATGCTGTTTGCATTCTACCTAAAATAGTATTGGTAATTTTCATAACCTGCCCCGTACCGTTACAGGTAGGACATGTTTTAAAGCTAACACCTTTAGCCTGTACCTTACGTTTAACTTTAATTTTCTTTTCTACACCGTTAGCAACCTCTTCAAGGCTAAGCTTTACTTTAATACGTAGGTTGCTTCCTTTCATCCTGCGCTGGCCGCTGCCTCCGCCAAAGCCGCCGAAACCTCCAAAGCCTCCGCCAAATGCGCTTCCGAAAATATCACCAAACTGGCTGAATATATCATCCATATTCATACCACCTCCGCCGCCAAAGCCTCCGTTTTCAAATGCTGCATGACCATACTGGTCATAACGCGCTTTTTTATTTGGATCACTAAGTACTTCATAAGCTTCAGCAGCCAGTTTAAAGTTCTCTTCCGCATCTTTGTTACCCGGGTTTTTATCAGGGTGATATTCAATAGCCTTCTTTCGGTAGGCTTTCTTTATCTGTTCAGCAGTTGCGCCCTTTTCAATACCAAGTATTTCGTAATAATCTTTTTTCATCCTTGTGTTTGCTTTTACAGTTCTCTAATTAGCTACCTATAACTACTTTAGGGAAACGAATAATTTTATCACCCAGCTTATATCCTTTTTCCACTACATCTACCACCTTGCCTTTAAGGTCTTCGCTGGGAGCCGGTATTTGTGTAATAGCTTCGGCAAAGTCAGCATTAAAATCGTCACCTGCTTTAATGTCAACCTGCTCTAAGCCTTTAGACACTAACGTATCTTTAAGTTTATTATGTATAAGTTCTACACCTTTTAGCAGAATCTCATCTTCCGATTTTGAAATTTGCACAAGTGCCCTGTCAAAATCGTCAAGAACCGGTAATAAAGCCTGTAAAACTTCCTGATTGGCAGTCCTGAAAAGTTCAACCCTTTCTTTAGATGTTCTTTTTTTATAATTTTCAAACTCCGCAAAAAGTCGTAAAAACTTATCTTTTTCCTTAGCCAGCTCTTCTCTAAGCTTCTCTTCTTCCGTCAACCCCTCTGCAGAAGGAATACCTTCATTTACAGTATCTTCATTATCGTTAACTATATTATCCTGTGTCAAGTCTTTTTCAACATTTTCAGAATTTTCCTGGCTCATATTTTTAAATATTTTCTTAAACATTATTTCTAGTGTGGAAAACCGAGTGCAAATGTATTGCCAAATCCGATAAAATGTCAAATTGTCACGTTTATTTTTAAGCTTTTTATTTTAGATTTGTGTTCAATATTCATTAATAAAATATTAGTATGAAAAACAAACTTACCATCCTTATGCTTTGCGCTTCGCTTGCATTTACGGTTTCATGTAAAAAAGACAACACAGAAAATGCTGAAACAACTGACGCTACTGAAGCTGCAGAGGCAAGTGCAGAAGCTGTAAAGTACACAGTTAACACTGCTGAATCTACAATTGACTGGACAGGTTCTAAACCTACAGGAAAACACACAGGTACAATAAACCTTTCTGAAGGTGAATTCTCTGTAAAGAATGATTCAGTAGAATCAGGAAAATTTGTTATAGACATGAACTCTATTACCGTAACTGACCTTGAGGCAGGAAATGGTAAAGAAGATCTTGAGGCTCACCTTAAAGGTTTAGGCAAAGAAGATACTGCCGATCATTTCTTTAACGTAAAAAAATACCCTACAGGTACTTTTGAAATTACTGGCATTACTCAGGAAGCAGGAAAAACTATGGTTGAAGGTAATCTTACACTAAAAGAAACAACTAAAAACATTAAATTCCCTGCAACTATTACAGTTACTCCGGAAGCTGTTACCCTTACAAGTGAAAACTTCAAGATAAACAGAACTTTATGGAGCGTAAACTATTCTTCTAAAAGTATTTTTGACAACTTAGGAGATAAATATGTTGATGATGAAATTGAGCTTAAAGTAAACATAAAAGCTACTAAGTAATCTTTATAAAGAACAAAATCCCCGCTAATGGCGGGGATTTTTATTTTAATTCGTTTTCAAGTGCTTTTTCAAGAGAAAGGTATTTAAACTGATACCCCTGCCCTATTATTTTTTTGGCGCTAACATTTTGACTGGTAAAAAGCAGCATATGCATTTCTCCCAAGACTAATTCCATAGCAAATTTTGGGATATTAGGCATAAAGTAAGGCTTGTTTAAAACTTTAGCTACACACTTAACCAGTTCATTTTGAGAAACCGGATAAGGAGCTACTGCATTATAAACCCCTTCAAGCTCATTATTAAGTATATAATAATATATATCTACAAGATCTTCTATATCAATCCATGACTGCATTTGATTGCCGGAACCAAAAGCCGAACCCATACCAAAACGTACCGGCTTAGCTATTTCTGCAAGCATACCTCCTTTACCGGAAAGTACAAGGCCTGTTCTTACTTTAGCCACTCTGATGCCCAAACGTGAAAAGCTATCTACAGCTTCTTCCCATTTCTCTACAACACTTCCAATAAAAGAATCATCAACCTCACTACTATCTTCTGAATAAACCTTCTCCAGACTATCAGGGTAAATACCTATTGCGGAAGCACTAATGAGCTGATGAATCCTGTTTTCTTTACTTTTAATCAGGTTATAAATCACATTCGTTGAAAGCGTTCTGCTTTCCAGTATTTCTTCTTTATATTCTTTTGTCCAGCGTTTGGCAATAGGTGCGCCTGCTAAATGTATAACAACATCAACTTCTTCAATGCAGCTTTCATCAATAATACCTTTTTCAGGATCCCAATAAAAACCATTATACAAATCCTGTTTTTGTATTTTTTTTTGTGATGTCGTCAGATAGTTTATTTGAATACCGTTTTTTAGCAGAAGGGATACCAATTCACCTCCCACAAGCCCGGTAGCGCCGGTGATCAAAACTTTCATACCTCTTTTTTATCAAAGTTAAAACCAAGTTATGTAAATATTAGTTAAACATAAGCGCTTTAACTGAATTTTGTGATTTTATACTTACAAAACTATTTCACCTTAATACTCCATTCAAATTCCATTTGACAAACCTGGTCTCCGGCCTCATCCTCACCTATAGATGTCATCCAAAAGGTTTGTCCTTCACCTGTTTCTATGGCTCTTTCTATAGCATCTTTAATAAGATGCCCATCATTACTAACAAAAGTTATCCTTCCCTTCGCCTTTTTAGTAAAGTTTCCTTTATTGTTAGCTACAAGCATAGAGATCTTTTTACCACTCTCTTTAATATGGTACATAACTAAAGCCCCCGTAGTTAATTCGGCAGCCATTGCCTGAACGGCAAAATACATAGAATTAAACGGGTTTTGATTAATCCAGCGATGTTTTACTGTAACAGTACATTGCTCTGTAGTAATTTGTTTTACCCTTACTCCGCATATATAAGCCGAGGGTAATTTTAAAAACAAAAACGAATTAAGTTTTGATGGTGTAAAGCGCATAGTCATTGGTTTTCATGCTAATATAACAATTTAATTGCTATGATTGCATAGAATTATTTTTGTTAAAATTTTGTTAAAATTAAGTACTTTGTATTGCATAATACCTTTTAAAAGAAATATATTTGCATAGAATATTAACTGACATACCAATATACTATGGAAACCACAGCAAACCGAAATACAGCCATACTGATGCAGCTTAGTGCTTACACTCAGTACTTTATACCTCTAGGAAACTTTATTTTTCCGGTAATAATATGGAGTATTAAAAAGCAGGAATCTAAATTTGTAGACTATAACGGAAAGCAAATCATTAATTTTCAGCTTAGTTTATTAGTTTACTCTTTACTCTTAATCATAATAGCAATACCACTATTGCTTTATACAGTATTTAGCGGAATAGATTTTAACTCTATTGACGCATTTAATAATATGGAGAGTCAATTTACAACAGGAAGAATATCAGGCATTGCTGCCATTGCCATAATAGCAGCCATCTTACTTGTTACTATAAAAGTTGTTGAGTTCTTTTTAATAATATATGCCTCAGTAAAAAACAGTAACGGAGAAAATTACAATTATCCATTTACCATAAAATTTATAAAATAAACAAATCAATCAGCCATTTCAATCATCATCAATCATCAATCATCAATCATCAATCAAAAAATGAACAGTTCAATTAAAAACAAAAGAGTCTTATGAACATTGAAAACACAAAGGCGCAAATGCGTAAAGGGGTATTGGAATTTTGCATCCTTTCAGTTTTAAAGGAAAAGGATGCCTACACATCAGAAATTCTGGACACTCTTAAAAACGCTAAGCTACTGGTAGTAGAGGGTACTGTTTACCCTTTGCTTACAAGACTGAAAAACGACGGGCTTCTTAGCTATCGCTGGGAAGAATCAACCTCGGGGCCACCAAGAAAATATTACGGGCTTACCGATGAAGGAAAAGAATTTTTAAAAGAATTAAGTATCACCTGGACAGAATTGTCCGACGCAGTAAACATTATAACAAGTCAAAACTCATAGCCATGAACAAAACAGTAAGTATAAATTTAGGAGGTTTTTTCTTTCATATAGACGAAGACGCCTATCAAAAGTTAACCCGCTATTTTGATGCTATAAAACGCTCACTTACTCCGGATGGAAAAGAAGAGATAATGAACGACATCGAAGGCAGGATTGCAGAGCTTTTGTCAGAAAAACTTAAAAATGACAAACAGGTTGTGAGCATTAGAGAAATTGACGATATTATTGCTATAATGGGTCAGCCTGAAGATTATAAAATAGACGAAGAAACAACAGGAAGCAGTTCTTACAGTTCTTCTTCACAAACCTATTTTGCACCGGGCTACACCAAAACCAAAAAGTTTTACAGAGATGGTGACCGCGGTATGATAGGAGGCGTGTGTGCGGGTGTTGCGCATTACTTCAGGATAGATCCTTTATGGGTGAGAATCATCTTTATAATAACACTGTTCATTTCATTTGGCACAAGTATTTTTGTCTACCTGCTTTTATGGATACTTATCCCAAAAGCAATTACAACTACAGAAAAACTTGAAATGACCGGTGAACCTATAAACATTACCAATATTGAAAAAAAGGTTCGTGAGGAAATTGACAATATTTCCTCAAAATTTCAAAGCGTAGATTACAACAAGCTGGGAAACGATGCAAAAACTGGTGCCGAAAGAATTGGCAGTGGCATCGGTAATGTATTTCTTGCAATTTTTAAAGCAATCTCTAAGGTAATTGGTGCGCTAATAACAATTTTTGCAGCCATTACACTGGGTAGTCTTATCATATTTTTCTTTACAGTATTGTTTACTTCAGGAATACCGGGCGGACCTTGGCATGAACTGATGAACATTGCCAATTATACCGAAACTCCCCTATGGATATTAGGTTTACTTTTCTTTATAACTATTGGTATACCTTTCTTCTTTCTATTCCTTCTAGGACTTAAAATTCTTATTGAAAACCCGAGACCTATAGGTAATACAACAAAGTATACATTGCTTGCCATCTGGCTTATTGCTGTAGCCTTCTCAATCTATCTGGGAATAAGACAGGCAACCGAAGTAGCTTATGAAGGTAAAACAATGCAAAAAGAAGAAATATTACTTACACCAAGAGATACTTTAAACATTAAGTTCAGGTATGATGAATATTTTGCTAAAACTGTAGATCAGAATACGGACTTCAGATTTGTACAGGACACTACAGGTACTAACTTACTTTACTCTAATAGTGTTGAACTTTACTTTATGAAGACCGACGCCCAAACCCCATATCTACAGGTAGAGAAAGTTGCTGAAGGCGGCTCTATAAATGAAGCAAGGGAAAGAGCAGAAAAGATAAACTACAGTTTTGATTTACAAGGAAATAATTTAACTTTAGACAATTATATTACAACTGAGGTTGGCAACAAGTTTAGGAATCAAAAGGTTAAAGTATATGTATATATTCCGGAAGGTACAATTTTAAATGCCGACAAAAGCATAAGACATTACCACAGAAGCTACTATTCTTTGTACATCCCGTATAATGACCAGGATCACATATACAAACTTGTGAAAGACGAACTGGAGTGCCTTGACTGTCCTGTTGAAGGGGAAAGTGGAGATAGCGTTGATACAGACGTTGTAGCACACGGTCATATAATGATATCTGAAGGCAATGCCGACATTAATATAAAAGTTACAGAGAAGCCAAAAGACACAATCAACAAATAAATAAAACCAGCTAAAACCAGAATCATGACAAAAATTGTAACCCACATAACAAAAGCCATATTAGCAATAGCTACAGCTTTGTTATTATCCTCTTGCGGATTTGGGATAGACGGAAACGGAAACGTCGTAACATCCCAAAGAAATGCCGATGCAAGTTTCACTTCGGTATCCGGCAACAGAGGTCTTGAAGTTGTTATTGAACAGGGAAGCCAGACATCAATAGTTGTAGAAGCCGATGATAATCTACAGGAGCACATAACTACCAAGATTAAAAATGGTGAATTGGTTATTACCAGCGATGTAGGTATCCAGAAAGCAAGCTCTAAAAAAGTAATAGTTACTATGCCTGTTATTGAAAGAATAGCTGCTTCTTCGGGTGCTAATGTAATTAGCAAGAATACCATTAAAGGTAATGACTTAGGATTATCGTCAAGCAGCGGAAGCCAACTTGAAGTTAGTATTCAAGCGGTCAACGTAACGGCAGAATCAAGCAGCGGAAGCTCTTTAAAAGTAAGCGGTAAGGCCCAAAAACTGGAAGCAGACTCTTCTAGCGGAAGTACACTTAACGCTAAAGATTTACTGGTATCAAATGCAGATGCTGAGGCATCTAGCGGAAGCTCGGTTACTGTAAACCCAAGTAATAGCCTAAATGCAGAAGCATCAAGCGGAGCTTCAGTTTCATACGCAGGCGCTCCGGCTACAATAAATAAAAACACTTCTTCGGGAGGTAAGGTAAAACAAGAATAAACCTTCCGGCCATTTCTAAAAAACACTGCTTACCACAGTGTTTTTTTTGTTTAATCATCAATCAAAGCAATCAAAATGAAAAATATAATCATCATTTTTGCAGTACTTATCTCTGCATTTTCAGTCGCTCAGGATAAGTATCCGCAATCACAAAAAGAGCTTGAAGAAAAAATAATTGCTCTGGACGCTAAAGCCTTTGAAATGTACAACACCTGTAAATTGGAACAGTTCAGCAGCTTTTTTACTGAAGATCTGGAGTTTTACCATGACAAGGCCGGCTATAGTAAAGGACTGGACAAACTAATTGAAAGTATGCAAAATTACATTTGTAATGACTCCAAGACAAAGGTGTTACGCAAACCATTGACGAATACATTTAAAGTTTATCCTTTAGAAGGCTACGGGGCAATATTAACAGGGGAACATGAGTTTTATATAGTTGAGAATAATAGTGAGAAAAAAACCGGAACGGCAAAATTTACTCATGTATTGCTACTGATTGACGGAACATGGAAAATGTCGCGAATATTGAGTTATGACCACAAAGCCGCAGAGTAATTTGTATAACCTTATCTCACCGGTACACGCCGGTGTTTTTTTTATATATTTGTCGCTAACCATTACTAAACAATGCACATGAAAAAGTATTTTATAATAGTATTAACCTTACTGCTTAGTACGGCAGCATTTGCACAAAAAAAAGAGAAAATAAAAGGGTCTAAAATCATTACTGTTACCCAGCGAGAAATAGCATCTTTTGAAAACCTGGAGGTAGAAGATAATATTGAAATCTTTTTGGTTAAAGGAGCCGGAGAAGGAATTGAGATCGAAGCAGACGACAACCTTCACGATGCTATACAAACCGATGTTAACGGTAGTACGTTAAGAATATATACCTCTAAGGATATAAGCCGTTTTGATAAACTCACCGTAAGAGTAACTTACACTCAAAACCTTAAAAATATTACTGCAAGGCATGAGACCGTTATTAATGCCCTGGCCGATTTAGAACTTGACACCGTTACTATTAAAAACTTTGATTATTCAAAATCTTACCTTAATGTAAGGGCAAATAACTTTAGCCTTTACCTTAACGACAAGACTAAGGCTGAAATAAACTTTAAAGGAGAAACAGGCTCTTTTGAACTAAGTAAAAAGGCAAACCTAAAAGCATTAGTAGCAGCCAGCGAGGCGGCTAAATTCGACCTATATCAGGAAAGTGTAGCGGTTATAGAAGGAGATGCGCCACAGGCACTATTAAGAGTGGATAACAGCGCCTCATTTACCGGACATAAATTTACCGTGAAAAACCTTGAACTTATAGCAGAAGGCTACTCAAACAGTAATGTTATGGCCGCAGAAACAGCTGTTATTTCAGCTTCGGGTAAAGCAGCCGTTGGTTTTTATGGTGATGCCAAAATAGAAGTAAAAACTTTTGCAGACAGCGCGGTTATATCTAAAAAAGAAATCTAAAAGAAATTTATATCAATAAAAAAGCAGTGCTCACGCACTGCTTTTTTTATATCTAAACTTAGAGTTATTAATGACTCTCTAAAGTAGCAAGGTAACGTTCTGCATCAAGGGCAGCCATACAGCCTGAACCCGCAGCAGTAATTGCCTGCCTGTACTCTTTATCCTGTACATCTCCCGAAGCAAATACACCAGGAATGTTAGTTTTAGTACTCTTACCCTGAGTGATAAGGTAACCTGTCTCATCCATATCCAGCTGACCTTTAAAGATATCGGTATTAGGTTTGTGTCCAATAGCGATAAAAAGTCCCGTAATGGCAATTTCAGATTTCTCTCCTGTCTGGTTATTAACCATTCTAAGCCCTTCTACAACCTGATCACCAATAACCTCATCAACTTCAGTATTGTAAAGTACTTTTAGATTAGGAGTGTTCTCCACACGGTGCTGCATAGCTTTAGAAGCTCTCATGAAATCTTTTCTTACCAGCATGGTAACATTTTTACAGATGTTAGCAAGATAAGTTGCCTCTTCCGCAGCAGTATCCCCTGCTCCAACTATAGCAACATCCTGACCTCTGTAGAAGAAACCGTCACACACTGCACATGCAGAAACTCCCCCGCCTCTAAGGCGTTGCTCACTTGGTAATCCAAGGTATTTTGCAGTAGCACCTGTAGAAATAATTACAGTTTGTGCATGAACTTCTTTATTATTATCAATAGTAACCTTATGCCATCCTCCGGCTTCTTTGCTAAATTCTACTGCTGTAGCCATACCAATACGCACCTGAGTACCAAAACGCTCAGCCTGCTGTTGCAGCTGCACCATCATTGTTGGTCCGTCAATACCTTCCGGATATCCCGGAAAGTTATCAACCTCTGTAGTTGTAGTTAGCTGGCCTCCCGGTTCCATACCGGTATATAATACTGGGTTCATATCAGCCCTTGCTGCATAAATAGCAGCAGTGTAACCCGCAGGACCTGAACCTATAATAAGACATTTTATTTTTTCGATAGAATCAGACATAGTTTTAACTGTTAGTTTTAATCAAAGAGATGCAAATGTAAGTTTTAATTAAAAAAATAACTACACTTATATATCAGATTTGACTATCAAAAAATAAATTTTTACTATAGTGTTTGTAAATTGATTTTTAGTAGTATATTTGCAACCTCTTAACCGAGAAACGGGGTGTAGCGTAGCCCGGTCATCGCGCCTGGTTTGGGACCAGGAGGTCGCAGGTTCGAATCCTGCCACCCCGACAAAAAAAGCTTCAGTGAAAACTGGAGCTTTTTTTATTTCAACACCTTACAAAATGTATACAGTATACATTATTTATAGCACTTCAAAATCCAAATATTACAAGAGTCAACGCATTGACAAAAATTAAAGTATTTTAAATAACATCACGAAATATTATACGTTTATTTAAACCTTACCTTTTACCTTATTCCTGTGGTTCTCACCCCAATGACTTAATTCAATCAGTATATTTTTGAGGGTATAGCTGTAGTCTGTAGCTTCATATACAATACTAACCGGGGTTGTGGGGTACACATTACGCTTAATAAGAAAATTTAATTCCAGGTCTTTCAGTTCATTGGCTAATACTTTTGGCGAAATACCATTTATTTCCTTCTGAATTTCATTAAAGCGCTTTGAAGACTGCATGAGGCTAAGCACTAATGGCAATTTCCATTTTCCATTTAAAACATATATTGCATCAAAAACGTTTTTTAGAGCCCCTGCACATTCTTCTTTATTTGGAAGTATTTTATTTTCAATTGTTTCCATACAGCAAAGATAGTAACTTCCCTAAAAGTAACCACTTTCCATTAGGTAACTACTATCTTTTACATACCACCAAATCCTACCTTTGTTTCAACATAAATCATTTTAAACTTATGAAACAAGTCCTCCATATTCAATCAAGCTTAATGGGTTCACAGTCGTATAGTATCAAATTAGGAAATGCTGTAGTAGAAAAAATTCAGAAAAAATACCCAGGTAGTACTATTGAAGAGTTAAACCTGGTAGAGAATGACATACCACATCTCACTCCAGAAGTATTAGGCACATTCTTTATACCTGAAGAGCAGATGACCGAAAAAGACCGAAAATCTATTCAACTCTCCAATAAACTGGTTGAACAATTAATGAATGCTGATATTATTGTAATCGGTGCACCGCTTATCAACTTTACAATACACTCATCACTAAAATCATGGATTGACCATATTACAAGAGCTGGAGTCACTTTTGGATATGGGGAAGACGGCCGTCCTGTTGGTATGGTGACAGGCAAAAAAGTATATGTAGCCATGGCATCAGGTGGCATCTATTCTGAAGGTCCCGGAAAAGATAATGACTTTGTTACTCCCTACCTGAAAAACTTTCTCGGTTTTTTAGGAATGACTGATCTCACAGTATTCCGTGCTGAAGGCCTTAAAGTACCCGGAGTTAAAGAAACGGCTATGGAAAAAGCAATTGCAAGTATTGTAATTGACTAGTTATATTCTCCCACTTTAAAATTTAAAACGTTTGACAAATTACATTACAGAGAATCGTTTAGCCACCCCAAATAAAAAGCTTCAGTGAAAACTGAAGCTTTTTATTTGTTTTTTCTATAGTAAGAACTACACTTCAACCATATTATAATGGTAGTTTATAATTTCGTCTAATGTTTTTCTGAGATCCTGAAAATCTGATTTTTTCTCAAAAAAACCATTTTCTGCTAAACTCTTGTTACTACTATGTGGCAACTCAGCTGCACCGGTTAAGAAAACAAACGGAACCATATGTCCTGAGAATTTCGGATTTGCCTGTATATTTTCCCGTAATTCAAAACCGTTCATTTTAGGCATAATAATATCGCTTATTACTAAAAAAGGAGCTATACTGTTTTCAACAAGATGCTCATAAGCTCTTATACTGTCATGAAAAATCAGAAGTTTGTTTCTGTACGGAAGCGTTCCGTAGGCTTCCACCATTAAATCGATATAATCAATATCGTCGTCTATAAGTACAATTGGTTTAAGGTTTTCCATTTCTTTAGCTTTTGACTTCTAAATTAACAAACGTTGATTTAAGAAAATTACAAAGAAATGCCAAAAAATGCTAAATTATATAACCTCATTACTTTGCTGTACAAACACATTATATTTCCCAACAAAAAAAGCTCCGGTTTTCACCGAAGCTTTTTAAATATTTTTCTGTCAACTACAACTTAATCCGAAGGTATGCCATCCTTCCAATATCCTATTATTCTCTCCATCATATTAGTCATCTCAGTTATATCGCTCTTTTTTTCAAAATAGCCATGAAATGATTTCCGGCAATATTTCTTCATCATAGTCCTGTCGGCCGATGTGGAAATAAATACAAAAGGGATAATCTTCCCTGAGATTTCGGCATCACTTAATACCTTATCCCGCAGTTCGAAACCATTCATTCTAGGCATATTTATATCTGAAATAATCAAAAAAGGATAAGCCTCAGGATCTTTAAGATAAGAATAAACCTCTTCCCCATCATGAAACAACACCAGTTTGTTCTCAAAGGGTAACATATTATATATTTCTTCTAAAATGTCGAGATCATCAATATCATCATCAACAATAATTATTTCTCCTCGTTTATTCATGGTTTTGGTTTTTGGTGAACTCCAATTTAGCAAGAAACAATTAAACAATTGTTATAGAAATGTGAAAATGATAAAAAGCAGCTTAAAACATATTAATCCTTATTTTTGCTTCCCTTTCAATTAAACAACCATGAAAACCTTCCCTGTAACAAGATCAATACTGAGTGCAAAAGAGCTTGGAGAATTTATAACATCTCAGTACAACTTAGAACAAAGCACTCAATGTTCACTTTTTAGGACAGGGATGAATCACACCTATATGCTATCTGGGAATAGTGATAAACATGTACTCAGGTCATATTGCCATAATTGGCGTTCTAAACAGGAAATTGAAGAGGAAATCACCCTGCTTTTATCATTAAAAGAAAATAAGCTGAACATATCCTACCCTATACCGGACAAAACAGGAAGTTACATTCAGAAAATAAACGCTCCCGAAGGGATTCGCTATGCAGTAGTTTTTTCTTTTGCAGAAGGAGGAAAAGTGCGCTTTATTGATGAAGACACCTGCCATTACATTGGTACAATTATGGGTAAATTCCATCTGGCGGCGGAAAACAAAACTGTAAACCGAATACATTATAACAGCCAGACCCTTGTAGACCTTCCCTATCAGTATGCCAATGCGTTTTTTAGTAATGAGTTACCAGAGATGGAATACCTAAAGGCACTCGGAGAAGAAATAAAAGAGACCTTCAATAAAGTTCATCTTAAAGAAGGGATAGTGCATTTGGATATGTGGTATGATAACATGGCTATTACCGACAAAAAGGAAGTAACCGTTTTTGATTTCGACTTTTTTGGCAACGGCCCGCTTATACTTGATGTTGCCTATTTCTGCAAACATCTCTTCATTATAGAGGCAGATAAGGGCATTTATAACAAAAAAGCTAAGGCCTTTATAAACGGCTATCAAAGTATAAATCCGCTTTCACAACAGGAACTGGATATCATTCCGTATGCAGCTGCAGCCGTTTTTATTTTTTACTTGGGAGTACAATCTCAACGTTTTGACTGGTCTAATATTTTCCTGTCGGAAAACTACCTTAAAATGTATGTAGGCAGGATTCAAAGCTGGATGGAATATCATACAACAAAATAAGAGCTTTAATCTTACTCAAACTTAGGTGGAGTGATTTTTTTGTCAGTATATAAGTCCTTATTTGAATTATCAAACCAAAAGTCTAAAATATTTGTTTCAACACCATCGAAAGGCTCTATCTTAAAAACATGGGTTGTAAATTCTTCATCAAAGGGTGCTAAAAGTCCTAACTTAGTAGCAGCATCACCTAAAACGACATAATCTGGCGTCATAACATTTTCAACTCTACTGATTATACTGTCATTAAAAGGAAGATCTGTTTGAATATCTAATCCTACTCTATATATAAAAGAACTACATACTTCATAATAAACATATTCATTAGTATCATGTTTATGCATCCAAATATGATTATTCATAATAATTGTTGAATCAATATATTGTTCAAGAGTTGCAGTACGATTTGAGGTACTTTCTCTATAAACTTTAATAGATATTGGCTCTAAAGTTATATCCAACACTAAATTAATAGTTCCATCACTTGACATTGCAATAGCTAACAAATCCTGCTCCTGAATAATTTTATCTAAACTTGTAAAATATGAATAGCATATTGATTTAAGTTTTTTAGTACCTTGAAAATTCCAAAGAGAACCTTTGTAATATGATGAATTCTCAATTAAAACTTTGATATCAGGTAATGTATGATGATAAAGTTTTATATAAGGTGTTTCATCTATAATTTTCCCACAACCTGTAGAATATTCTAATAAATCATCGGGGCCATAAATTTCACATTGAAAAAGATTTGATTGATCAGGAAAATTTTTTACATGCCCTTTTTTAGAAAAAACAATTCTGAGGGTATGCCCAAAAGCAATATCAACATCAACTATACCCATTATTTCTTCAGAAGAAAACTTAGACAAGTGATTGGGTAAAAAAGAATAAAATTGAAACCACAAAAAAGTATCTTCTGCAGTTTTAATGTATATGAGATCTGGAATTATTACAGAGAACATATTATTATGCACTAATTTACACTTAAAAAAACCTTCATAGATTTTATTGCCACCACCTTTTTCTCCTCTATTGTTATTATAAATATGATAATTATTAAACTCTAGTCTATCATATTTTTTATTCACTGTGAACTTCATTTTTTTATATAAAAATACAATAAAACATTTTAAACAAATATTAATCAAAATAAAAATAAAACATTTACTACCTTTGAATTTTGCAAAAAACGGTAGTTATGAAAAACATTAACAACACCTCACTTGAAGAATTTTATAGAGAAGCCGCAAACTTTACAGGAAGAGATATTGCCTCCCTTTTACCTCCCGGTATTAGTAAAGAAGTAGGCCACTTTAATGTGTTTGATATTTCGGAAACAATAAAGGAAGTGAAGAAAAAAAACGTGATGCCTTATAACAGGAGAGCCTATTATAAAATAAGCCTGATTAGGGGAAAGAACCGCGCTGAGTATGCGGACAAGGTAATTAACATAGAAAAAAACGCACTGCTGTTTGCCACACCAAAAGTACCCTATCACTGGTATCCGCTGGATGAAAATCAGGGAGGACTATTTTGTGTATTTACCGATGAGTTCCTTATTAAAAACAAAAGTGGCATAGTGCTGGACGAACTCCCAATCTTTAAATCGGGAGGATATCCTGTTTTTGAAATCGACGACGAAATGGCCGATGAAATTCAACTGGTTTTAAGGAAGATGCAGAAAGAAATTGCTTCCGACTATGAATTTAAATACGACTTGCTTCGCAATTACCTGATAGAGCTTATTCATTACGGACAAAAGCTTCAGCCTGCTACTGTTTTGCGTTCTGAACAAAATGCTTCGGGCCGAATCATAGCACTTTTTATAGAACTGTTGGAACGCCAGTTCCCTATAGAATCTCCTAACCAAAAACTACAGTTACGCACTGCAAAAGAATATGCCGAAAGGCTTGCCATACATGTAAACCACCTCAACAAGGTATTAAAAGAAAGTACAGGCAAAACCACTACCGATATTATAACCGGACGCATTTTACAGGAGGCAAAAATACTTTTAAAGCAAACCGACTGGAATGTATCTGAAATTGCCGATAGTCTGGGCTTTGAGGAAGTAGCACATTTTTCTAACTTCTTTAAAAAACAGACCGCATTAGCTCCACTTTCTTTCCGTTCCTGATAGCGATATTTGAATTTTGCAAATAACCGATTGATGTTTGCAAACCTCAAGATGACTTTCTGTCTGAACTTTGTACCATAAAATAATAACAACTAAAAATTGATTAAAAAATGGATACATTAAACAAAATAGCTTTAGTTACAGGCGGAAGTCGCGGGTTAGGTAGAAATATGGCAATAAGCCTTGCAAAGAAAGGAATTGACGTTATACTTACTTACCACAGCAACAAACAACAGGCTGATGAAGTGGTAGAAGAGATTAAAGCAATTGGACAAAAAGCAATTGCATATCAGTTAAACACTGCCGACACAAAAAGCTTTGACCCTTTCTTAAAACAAGTTACCGAACATCTTAAGGAGCATACAGGAAGTACTAACTTCGATTTCCTTATAAACAATGCGGGAACTGCGCTTTATTCTCCTTTTGCAGAAACTACCGAAGAACAGGTAGACGACATCTTTAACATTCACTACAAAGGTGTTTTCTTCCTTACGCAAAAATCCCTACCATATCTTAATAATGGCGGACGTATTATAAATATCTCATCAGGCTTAGCGCGTTTCTCTTTCCCCGGTTCATCTGCCTACGGATCTATGAAAGGTGCCATAGAAGTACTTACAAGGTATTTAGCTAAAGAATTAGGTCCACGCGGTATTGCAGCAAACATTGTTGCTCCGGGAGCTATAGAAACCGATTTTGGTGGCGGACACGTAAGAGACAACAAAGAAGTTAACGCTCAGGTTGCAAGCGTAACGGCTTTAGGCCGCGTAGGCTTACCGGAAGATATTGGCGGAGTGGTTGCCTTCCTATGTTCTGAAGAAGGACGTTGGATTAATGGTCAGCGTATTGAAGTATCGGGAGGTATGATGCTTTAAAAACACAATATATCTAATAAAAAAGGCCAGACAATTGTCTGGCCTTTCTGTTTAAAAACAGGTTTATTTTTTTGGCTTAAATTTGCAGAAATTTAGATTATTCATGTCTGTTATAAATTACCCTAATTTAACTACCCAAGCAGGATTACTGGAAAATCCATTATATGTTTTCGCTTTAGAATCGGAAGCAACTCATGAGTTTGCCGATGTAAGCCCTCTTTTTGTAGGCATTGGTAAACTTAATGCCATGTACAATCTTATGAAGCGCATTCATGAGGAAAAACCCAGCATAATAATAAACTTAGGATCGGCGGGAAGCACTTCACATAAACGCGGTGAAGTGGTTTGCTGTACCGGATTTGTGCAAAGGGACATGGATGTTACCGCATTAGGGTTTGAAAAGTACCAAACTCCTTTTTCCGTACATAAACCGATATTGGAATACGGCATCAGTATTGATAATTTACCTCACGGAATTTGCGGTACAGGCGACAGTTTTGTAATGGATCATAATACCGAAGATTACAATGTAATTGACATGGAAGCCTATCCTTTAGCTCTTATAGCAAAACAGGAAAACATACCTTTCCTTTGTCTTAAATATATTTCTGACGGAGCAGACGGCACGGCTGCAACCGACTGGCCGGAGATGGTTAAACTGGCAGGTAGTGCCTTAAAAAAAACTATTACTTCTATACTATAAAAAAAGCGGGGCCTCCACTCCCCGCTTTAACTAAAACATAATCACAAATACAAGTCTATATCTACCTGTTTATTTTTAATGGTGTTATTCTTATTGCAGTACCTCCGCCCGGAGCAAGCTTCATGTCTAATGTCATGGTACTGTTAACCGTTTTCTTTTCTATAACTACCGGATACGGGTTTGTCTTGTAATTTGCTCCTTCACCATCTGCATATATTTCTGCTTCATAAGCCGTACCTTTTTCAAGGAAATCTAAAGGAATATTTAGTTCTCTTGCATCACTATTGGTTATCGAACCTAAGTACCAGTCGTTACTATTTCTGTCTTTACGTGCAATAGTTACATATTCCCCTATTTTAGAATCAAGCACTTTGGTTTCCTCCCAATTGCATGGTACATCTTTTATAAACTGAAAAGCAGGCTTGCCTTCATAATTTTCAGGCAGGTCTGAAGCCATTTGCAGCGGACTGAAAATAACCACATACAAAGCCAATTGCTTAGCTACGGTAGTTTGTACCATGGCATTGTTAGGTGTTTTATAATCGAAATTAAAATTACCCGGAGTAAAGTCAAACGGACCGGCAAGCAGTCTTGTAAAAGGCATAATTGTAGTATGCTCAGGAGTATTACCTCCATCTGCCGACCATGCATTATACTCCTGCCCTCTTGCCCCTTCCTGAGCCATAAGGTTAGGATAGGTACGCCATAATCCTGTACCTTTTACAGGCTCATGGTTATCTATCATAATACGGTGTTTGGCAGCTGTTTCTATTACTTTTCTGTAATGGCGAACACCATACTGTCCGTCGTGCCATTCTTTCTTATCCAGATACTTGTTTACATATCCGGTTTTAACCGAATTTACACCCACTTTATTATATAGGTTGTAAGCATCTTCAAGCTGACTTTCATAGTGACTTGCTGCCCCGGCAGTTTCATGATGCCCTATAAGCCTCACGTTTTTCTCTGCGGCATATCTTGTTATTTCTTCCAGATCAAAATCAGGATAAGGCTTTACAAAGCTAAATGCAGTACCATCTGCAGTCCAGTCTCCGTCCCATCCTTCATTCCATCCTTCCACAAGCACACCGTCAAAACCATTTGCTGCGGCAAAATCTATATATTTTTTGGTATTTTCTGTTGTAGCACCATGTTTTTCACCCTGTCCCCAAGTATATTTTTCAAGATGCATGCCCCACCATATACCAACATACTTGGTAGGTGTAATCCATGAAGTATCTTCAATCTTACAAGGTTCATTAAGGTTCAGTGTTAATGCAGATGTAGCTAAATCTCCCGCCTTATTACCTACCATAATAGTTCTCCATGGTGTTACAAAAGGAGTTTGTGCATATACCTTTACACCATCGGCCCATGGAACCAGTTCACTCTTGTAAGTGTTACCCTGAGTCTTTAACAAAGTCATGGATGCAAAGTCTGTTAAATTAGCCTCGTGTACAGCAACGAACAGGCTGTCCCTGGTTTCAAAAGTAGCCGGCGTGTTAATGGTGTCTGTCTTACTCATAGGAGTTTTACGATAAAAACTCTCATAGTAGCTGTTCTCCCCATGAACAGGAATCCACCACACATCATTATCAAAAGGGAAAGTAAATTGTGTAACCTCGTTAGAAATCTTAACCTTGTCAAGATTAGGCTGTTTAGGAAACGAATACCTAAAACCTACTCCGTCATTAAAAACCCTGAAAACAATATCCATTAAACGGCCAGCCCCTTTAGATTCCTTTAAATGAACAATAAGCTCGTTATGGTTGTCTTCAACCGTTTTAAATTCGCCCCAAGGCTGTTCCCATGATTGTTTTACCGTATTTTGTTCGGTATTAACTACCTCAAAACCTTCGGTCATTTTATCTGTATCCTGAAATTCAAACCCCATTAAGGAAGGTTCAATCACTTTTTTCCCGTTAAAGGAAAAACTATACTCAGGCTGTCCTGTTTCTGTTAGTTTAAAAACCAACTCGTTGTTGTTACCCGGTGATGCTATTGTATATACTTTTTCTTCTGTACCACAGGAAAAAACCAATACCGAAGCAACAGCTGTAAGGCACAACCTGTATAATTTATTTTTCATTATCTGCATTAATTACAATTATTACTGGATTTCGTTTAATAGCGCTATCGCTTTATCGGCTTGCATTGAAACAAAATAACTGAATGCTTTATCAAGCTTTTTCTGAATATCAGGATTGCCTTTATACTCTTTTCTTAAATCGTAAAGTTTACTTATTTCAGTAAAAACATTTCCTGTGTTTTGCACCCCTGCAAATGTTTTTACTTTTTGAATGTAGTTGTAGCCAAACTCTGCCGTTGGCTCAAACATAGTACCTTCTCCAAAGTCATTCCATGTTATCAGCTGCAGGTAATTAAGATTAGCGTTTTGTGCCATGCTTAATGTTTCATCTAGTATAGCCCCGTTATTATGATCTATGGTCCAGCCAATAACTGTAGAAGTACCGCCTTCTGCATAAAAATCATGAAACCCCGGATAAGCACTACCCATAGCCACATCCAGGTTAGGAAGGTTATTTACATAAAAATTATTAAGGTTTGCATTGTTTTCATACACCCATGCATACTCTCCCGAAGCATTTGAACCAGCCTCTGCCGACTCATTCCATAAGGTAAGGAAAGTAGGCTTTGTACTCAGGTTACTGAAAGCACTGGTCCACTGATCTGGTGTTTGCAGCACTATAGGACCAAAGTTTAAAAGCAAAGGCTTATTATTTATTTTGATATAAGTATCATCATTAAAATAATTGCTTTGCATGTAGCCCAAATCTGTTTTGGCAGCTCCTGTTACGGTAGGTGCCAACCCTGCATTCACAATATCATTTAAAAACCTGTCTTCATACACAATGGCATACTGCAGTCCAACCTCATCGAGCATATCGATAATCTGTTCGGAGTTTTCTTTTAATGCCTTAAAGTCATTTAAATCAAAAGTCCCATACCAGTCAATCAAAATACCATCTACTCCTGCGTACTTCATCAGCAGTAAATGGTTTTCAATAACATCTTTATCGCCCGAATGATACGGTCCGATTAGCGGATAGTAATGTGAAGCTATTTCCCTGTGCCCGTTTGCATCAACATTGTCAGGGTTTTTATTAGCCATTGTCCAGTGGTAACCCCACTGGTTATTGCCACTGCTCTCCTTGGTTTCAAACCAGGGCATATAGTGCATATAAATTTTTGTAGCATTTGTTTTAGTTACTGCTACAGGATCTATGGTTTCCTCCTGCGGAGTATCCTGAGATCCTGAATCGTCTTTACTGCAGCTACCGCAGCTAAAGGCAATACCAAAATTTACAGCCCCTATTAATAATATTGTAAAATACCTGTTCATCAAATCTTTTTTTATTAAGCTTAAAAGATGCCGGCCTTCCACGACTAACCCAAACATGGAAGACCGGCAACTAACACAAATTAGTAGCCCGGGTTTTGTACCAGATTGGCATTGGTATTCACCACTGTTTCCGGTATAGGGAAAATAGCTCTGTATGGCTCTGTAGTCCCCAGTTCCCATCCAGGCTGGAAGAAAGTACCGAATCTGATGTTATCGGTTCTTCTTCTTCCCTCAAAAAGGAATTCTCTTAAAAGTTCTTTATCTATAAAGTCTAAATCTATTGTACCCGGTGTATCAACACCTGCACGAGATCTTACCTGCTCTACAAATGGCTGTGCAAGTCCCGGAGAACCTAAACGTACATAACATTCTGCCTGCATCATAAGAATTTCTGAATAACGGATAACCACAAGGTCGTGATCTCTCTCCCAGGTCTCACCCGGTTTCATTTCATATTTTCCTAAACGGATACCTACATTTTGAGTAGAGTTTGTAAAATCAGGAATATCCTCTGTATAAATAAGCGGTTCTCCGCTATCCATAATAATAACCGAACCGGTAGCAAGATTGATTTGCTCACCTTCAACCATAGCGTTTCGTCTTATGTCGCCTTCTTCAAAACTTGAGTAAACACCCGGTTCTGCAGACATACCATTTGCACTCCAGGGATAGTCTCCAGTTGGCGAAATAGTAAACCTGTGAAGGTAATGGCAGCTCATAGAGCTCATATAGTTACCTACTGTACCTGCTGTATGATCATAAGGAATAGCAAATATTATCTCTCCTGATGTCTGATTTTCTGTAGCAAAGTTTCCAAAGTAGTCTACATTTAAAGAATAGCCTGAAATATTCTGGCACATATCTATACAATCCTGCCAACGGGCCACACCAATAAATGCCTCTGAATTAAGATATAGCCTTGCCAGTAAAGAATAAGCTACATTTTTAGTAAACTTAGAGTATACAATTTCTGATTTAAGGTGCGGAAGTGCATCTAAAAGCTCCGATTCCACAAAGTCATACACTTCCTGACGTGTTGAGTTTGAAGGTAAGTTCTGGTCTTCAAAATCAGTAACAATAGGCACATTACCAAACATGTCTAATAACATGTAGTAATAATAAGCCCTAACTGCTCTTAGCTCTGCATAGATAGGAGTTTTAGCCTCATCCGTTAAGCCTGACTTATCTATCTGGTAAATAATAGAGTTCACTTTTGCGATACCCGCATAGCAATAACGCCATGCAGAAAGTATCATACCGTCACTTGGTTGCCATGTATGGGTTTGTGCTCTTTGCCATTGCCCGCCATCAAACCAGTCGGTACCTCTTGTTGGGATTACGGTTTCGTCTGAACTTACTGCATTAAGGAAAAACACATATTCGCTACCCGGAAATGAGTTTGAAATTCCGTCGCTAAAACCTCGTAATGAAGAATAAGCTCCACCTACCAGGGCCTCCACCTCACTTGGAGTAGTTCCAAAGTTATCATCCTTAACTCTGTCATACAGATCTTCATCAAGATCTGTACAAGACAGTGCAAAAAGCGAAGTAAGGAATAATGCTGTTATTTTAATTTTCATTAGTTTAAAATTTAAGGTTATCAAATCGCTTATTCAGCAAGTGTGAAATTAAGACCTATTGAAAAAGTTCTTGGCCTTGGATAGTTGTTAAACCTGTCTATACCCGGATTTGCAAGACCAGTAAGGTTTACTTCAGGGTCTGTACCATCATAATTTGTAAACACAGCAAGGTTTTCACCCATTACATATACTCTTAGTTTAGAACCAATATTCTCAAATGGTATAGTATAGCCTAGCGTTACATTTTGTAATCTGAAGAAAGAAGCCTTTTCAATCCAGTAGCTCGAATAGGTAGGAGCAGAATTAATACCAGAACCTACATAGCTGTCCGGTACGTTGTATGCCGGAAGCCTGTTAGGATCGTTAAGCATCATTGCTGTTGCGTTAAGTACATCCTGCCCGAACATACCGTAACCAGAAATACCTAAATCAAATTTATCGTATGTAAAATTCATTCCAAGACCCATAATAAAGTCTGGCTGAACATCTCCAATAGCTTTTTCCTCTTCACTTAAGATAAACTGTCCGTCCTCATCAAACCCAAGAAATTCCTTACCCCAAAAAGTACCTACAGGATAACCTTCTGCAATAATTTGTGAGTACTGGTTAGACATACCTGAAAGGCCGTGTAACGAACCACTGTAGATAATATCTGTTTCATAAGTCTGGTTTGAAAGTTTTTCAATAACCTGCTTGTTATGAGCAAACGTACCGTTTACACTCCATGTAAACTTATCTTTATTAATAACATCTGCATTTAATGTAAGCTCCACACCTTTGTTAGAAAGTTCACCTACGTTAGCAAGCATAGTACCCACTAAGTAAGGTGGCTGTGGTACCTGATACGTATAAAGAAGATCTTTTGTTTGTTTTGAATAATATTCAAATGAACCTGAAAGGATATTAAATAATGTAAAGTCAAGACCAATATTTAACTGACCTGTCTGTTCCCATTTAAGATCCGGATTAGGGTTTTGTGTTGGCGAATAAGCAAGGCTCCATGTCCCGGTAGCAGGGTTATAGTAACTATCCTGACCTACTCCAAGTATAGAAAGTGATTTGTATTCACCAATACCGTCCTGGTTACCTGTTACACCATATCCTACTCTTAGCTTAAGGTTACCTAACCAGTTATCTGACCAGTTCATAAAGTTTTCATCTGAAATTCTCCATGCAACCGAAGCCGAAGGGAATACACCCCATTTGTTGTTTGCACCAAAGCGGCTTGAACCGTCTCTCCTAATTGTAGCCGTAGCCATATATTTACCATCGTAAGAGTAGTTTGCCCTACCAAAGAAAGAAACAAGATTTGACTTTCCTTTATAAGAGTAAACATCACCCAAACGGTAACTGTAACCTGCACCTAAATTATTGTAACCAAATAAGTCTGTTTCAAATCCGCTGCGCTGAGCACCAAAGCCCTGATATACATTTTCAAGATAAGAGTAACCTGCCATAACATTAACGCTATGCTTATCAAACAGTTTGCTGTAAGTAAGGTAAGTTTCTATTTGGGCAGTAGTATATTCTGCATATGTTTTTTGTGCGTAACCGTTTTCAGTTCTACCTTCAAGAACTGCGTAAGAAGGCTTGTATTGATCTGCCTGTAATGCATTGTGCTCTAATGAAGTGTTTACTACGGCTTTAAAATCTTTAAATATATCTACCTCTGTTTTAAAATAACCTAATAACCTGTGTCTTCTGCTGTCTGCAGTACGGTTAGTAAGTATTTCAACCGGGTTTTCATAAAGAGTACCTCCTACAGATGTAAAATCACCGTTTTCATCATATACAGGAATTGTTGGGTTCAGGTTAAATGAACGTTCAAAAACCCTGTAATCAACCGGATTCCATTTGTCTATATTGGCCATTAAACCAACATCAAACTTAAGTTTTTTATTAAAAGCATACTGATAAGCGTTAATATTACCGCTTAATCTCTCTAAGCCTGATTTTTTGATAACACCTTCATTATCAAAATACTGAATCGAAGCTTTTAGTCCGCTTGTTTCTGTGCCTGAACTAATGCTTAAGTTATGGTTTTGAGAAACCGCAGTTTGTTGAATCTCTTTTTGCCAGTTTGTATCCCCTCCGTAATCAACCGCATCAGCAAGGTTGTTATCACGAACATAACCTCTCCATTGGTCTGCAGAAAGAAGGTCAAGATTGTTAGCTGCCTTTCCTATACCTGTAAAACCGTTGTAAACAATTGATGCACCTTTTCTGCCGCTCTTAGTGGTAATGATAATTACACCATTAGCACCTCTTGAACCGTAAATAGCAGTTGCAGAAGCATCTTTTAAAACGTCTACTGATTTTATATCATTCGGCTGAACGATATCTATATCCACACCGGCAACACCATCCACTACAATTAGCGGACTGTTACTTGCCGTTAGTGATGTACCTCCTCTTAATCTTATAGAAGAACCTGCACTTGGATCACCCGTATCCTGTACTACCGCTAAACCGGCAACTTTACCCTGAAGTACTCTTGACGTAGAAGTTATATTACCTTTTAACAGATCGTCTCCGCTTAAAGTCGAAATTGCACCTGTTAAGTCAGACTTTCTCATGGTACCATAACCTACCGAAACTACCTCAACCGCATCAAGCATTAAAGCACCTTCTTCGAGAGTTACATTTAGCGTAGAGGTATTTTGTTCCACTACTATAGTTTGTGTATCATACCCTACAAACGATATTTCAAGTGTACTGCCTACAGCAGCTTCAATAACAAACTTACCGTCTACATCTGTAGCTACACTGTTTGTTGTTCCAACCTCAATTATCGAAACGCCCGGTAAACCCATACCGGTTTTATCATTTACAGTACCAGAAATCAGCTTTTTCCCCTGGGCATACATACCCACCGAGAATAAAAGCATGAAAACCGTAAGCATCAGCAATTTATTAGCCCGTACCTGGTACAGGCCTGCTTTTGTATTTTTACTATTCATTGAAAGATTTTTTAAGTTGATTGTGAATTATTAATCCAACTGTTTAAGCGGAATAACCGAATCAGATATCGTCCTGTCAGTATTATCCTTTACCACTACATGAATTTCTGTAACATCTACATTTTGCAGTGCCGTAACCAGATTAACAAATCCTTTAATTTCGCTTACTCCCCCGGCAAACTCACCTGTAAGTTCAACAGAACCAGCAGTAATCGTATAAATAAGTGTATTTATTCCCGGCTCATTGTTAGTTCTTATTATCCCTAAAAAGTCTTTCTTGCTAATTTGTAAAGGGAAAAATTTAAATTCCGGTGGCGGTGGCGGAATAAACTCCCCGGCATAAATTACCTGATCCGGAGTTGTAGCTGCCCAATCATCCTTAACAAAAAGGAAAGCTATATTTTCCATTACATAACCATCAGGAGCACTGTAGTATTCCTGAGGTATAAGGTCCATTTTATAGATACCTCCGCCCATGTTTTTTAATCGTGTTTTCTCAACAACTTCAGGTATCCATGACTGGTACTCTACCTTAAGATCCCAAAAGTTAAGCCCGCTGTGAAAATGTACAGAAGTAGCATCTTCAAAACCTTCTGCAAGGTTAGCGTTAAACAGGATACTTACACCTTCATCGATAAGAGGTGAAGAAGGATATGATTTAAACAACTCCCCTGAACCCGGAAAATCAGAGAAAGGAGTATAACCTACATTATGCACTTCAGATTGTAGTGAACCTGTTTTGTCTTTTAAACGGAACCAAAAGCCTGCACTTGCAGCAATATCTTCGGCAGACATATTAAAGTATTCGGTTGGCGTAAGGGTAAAACTCCAAACCATATTACCTTCATAGGTAAGTTTGGCAAATTCAGATGAATTTTCCCAGTTACCTGCATCCGGTTCAGATGGCGACCATATCCATAAATAAACGTCAGATTCTGCCGCAAACGTTGTAGTGGAAAGGTCAAAAAACCAAGTCACTTCTTCGTCGTAAGCATATATTACAGGGAACGACCAAATGTCGTTTATAGACCCTGCCGCCTCCTGTGCCTTGGCAATACCCGGCAACAGCAAAAAGGCTAATATTAGTGAATGTATAATTTTTTTCATGTTAGTCTTAATTAACTGCATTTAACTTAAATGAATAGGAAACAAAAGGAGTACCTCCTGATGTCCTTACCAGCTGAATTTCCATTTGCTCATTACTGCCCGGTACAGATATTAATTTAAGCTCATCTGTAAGCGTAGTTTTTTGGGCATCACTATATAAATATATTTTTATAGCTTCACCATTTGGCTGTTGGAAAGGAGAGCTAAGCTTCCAGTAACCGTTAGGAGAAAACAATGGAGGAACATCACCCAATACCTCATAAGTTGTTGGCTGCATATTTTCGTCTACATTAAGACGTAGCTTAAAGTCTTCGTAGTTAAATAATGCACTAAGGTTTTGTTCTGATGGTTCTATGGCATTTGCCTTAGCATATTCATCAACCATCTTTAAATTCATTAATCCCCATTCGCCATCTACCTTTTCATAAATGGTAATAGGATTTACATAACTGCCATCATCCGGATCGTTACAGCCTACGGCCAGTAACCCCATGATAGCTAACCCATAAATAATTTTACTTCTCATAAATTGTTGTTTTTGTTAGGTAATCGTTACTCATGCAATAAAGAGTAATACGAAACTACCTCTTAAAAAAATCTTAAAAAAAACATTCATTAAAAATCAAGATAATTGAAAGGTATTTTTCAAAATAAATTATTATTATTCAATTGATTATATTTTTATCAATCAATAAAAAATCAAGTAGATGTTTAGATTAATTTATACTTATAAAAAGCTAATTAAATAACGATATACAAAAAATATATATTATTTATTTTCAATACTTTATTTATATTATATTTTTTTTATTGACTTGAAAATTTTTACCGTATTTTTGGCTTTCAATAATAATCTGTTAAAAAAATCTTTATTTTTTATCTTGATATTAAAGCCGTGAGCTAATGATGTGGTAGTATAACAACATTTTAAGGCTATAAAACTTCACAGAATGAAACAGCTTCTAAGCCTCTTTTTTTTGCTGACAACTTTTTCCCTTTTTGCAAAGGGCAATGACCCTATTCTTGAAAAACTGGATGCTGAACTTCAAAAAAAGGATTTCTACGTTAAAAAGAAATATACGGCTATAAAGGAATTAAAAACCCATGTGGAGAAGTTTATCCTTAGCAAAGATGAAAGAGCTTTATATACCACCTATATGTCATTGTTTAATGAATACAGATCATTTAAATATGATTCGGCATACTACTATATTGAAGAGGCTAAGGATGTAGCACTAAAATTAAAAGACCCTGAGCTTTTGGCTAAAACCAAAATAAAGGAAGGATTTGTTTTGTTATCATCAGGACTATTTAAAGAAGCGATAGACACCCTTTCAAGCATTAAAAACACAGAAAGACTTGATCTAAAAACACAATATGAATATTTCTCTGTAAAAGCCCGTGCCTATTATGACCTTGCCGATTATACCCGAGACCAAAGGTATAATGTGCACTATATACAAAAAGGCACCGAATATATCAATCAGGCTATAGCGATTGCCGACACCAATACAAACGATTACTGGGCTGTAGTAAGCCTAAAGCGGATGAAACAGCAGGACCGTAAAGATGCTGAGTTTGCTTTTAGCTATTGGATAAACAACTATAAGCTTCCAGTTGAGTATTATGGCATCGCCACTTCAAGCTTAGGGTATATATATTCGGAACAAGGATTAAAGGAAAAAGGTATTTACTACCTCACATTGGCAGCGATAGCAGATATTAAAAATGCCACAAAGGAAACTGTTGCATTACGTAATCTTGCTAATGAGCTTTTCAAGACAGGTGAACTTGAAAAAGCTAATAAATACATTAATCTGGCAATGGATGATGCTACTTTTTATGATGCCAGACACCGTAAAATTGAAATTTCTTCCATACTGCCTATTATAGAAAAAGCACAGCTCAATAAAATTAAGGATAAGAATGATACCCTTGAAAATATTGTAATATTGCTGGCAGTACTTGCGGCTATCATTATAGTATTCCTAGTAATTATTTTCAGGCAGCTAAAAGAAAGGAATGCTTCCCGAAAAGCAATGGCAGAATCCTATACCAAACTAAAGGAGATGAACGTAAGCCTTAGTGAAGCCAATATTATAAAAGAAGAATATATCGCCTACTTTATTAAAGCTACATCAGACTTTATCAATAAAATTGACCATTTACAGAAAAGTACGATTCAAAAGATTATATCTAAAAAGACCGACGAAGTTATTACCAGCCTTAAGCGTTATAATGTAAAAAAGGAAAGGGAAAACCTTTTTCATCACTTTGATGAGATTTTCCTAAGGTTATTCCCCACTTTTATAGAGGATTTTAATGCCCTTTTTCCTGATAATCATAAAACCATCATTAAGAAGGGAGAACTACTGAACACCGAAATGCGTTTGTTTGCCTTGTATAGACTGGGTATACAGGACAGTACACAAATTGCCGACTTCCTTGAGCTTTCGGTTTCAACAGTGTATACCTACAAGACCCGTATAAAAAGTAAATCACACAACAAAGATGAGTTTGAAGATAAGATAATGACCATCAAAACCATATAACCTGAGCATTACTCAGGTTTTTTTATGCTTTCATTATACAAGCTTTAAGCTAAAATTAATGTTATCTCTCTTACAAAGACCTAACTTTGTTATACTTACCTCAAAAATTTACCTTACATGGGATTACAATCTAAAACCAAAAACCTTGGTCTGGCAGAACTAATAGCAATTGCTTTAGGAGGAATGGTAGGCGGAGGAATCTTTACTATCCTTGGTGTATCCGTATCAATAATAGGCAATGTTACACCTGTAGCTATTATCATAGGAGGTATTATAGCTTCATTGGCTGCCTACTCGTATGTAAAACTCGGGTTATATTATAAGGACGAAGGAGCCACTTATGCCTTCTATAAAAAAACATATCCCCATAAACCTTTTTTGGCCTCGGTAATTGGATGGTTTGTTATTTTCGGATATATCAGCACACTGGCTTTATATGCTTATACTTTTTCATCCTATGCTATAAGCAGTACCGATTTTTCGGGAGATATATGGATCAGGAAAGGAATAGCCATTGGTATAATAGGAGTTTTTACCGCTATTAACCTTTGGAGCGTAAATGGTATGGGTAAAATAGAAGACATAATGGTATATACCAAACTGGTATTACTCTCCATAATATCATTTGTACTTATGAAGCATGGCGAAACAAGCTTCTCTAACTTTATAGACACTATGGCTGTTGATGCCGAAAAATCAAGTGTTCTCAATATACTGATAGTCGCCTCTGTTACTTTTGTTGCCTTTGAAGGATTTCAGCTCGTTATCAATGCCGTAAACGAAATGAAAAATCCTGACAAAAATATTCCCAGAGCAATATACAGTGCCATTGTTTTGGCCATACTTATATATGTGGTAATAGCATTAGGGGCGCTATTTGCCATTCCTGCGGAGAAAATAATTCAGAATAAGGAATATGCACTGGCAGCCGGAGCAGGTGAGGCACTGGGAAAACTGGGCAGCACCCTTGTAATTGCAGGTGCACTACTAGCAACCAGCAGCGCCATAAGTGGGACTGTTTTTGGAGCTTCCCGACAACTTGCCGCTATTGCCGACGATGGCTACTTCCCGGAAATTGTAACCAAACGTAAAAATAAAATCCCGCGAAATGCTACTCTTTTTATGGCCGTTTTTGCTTCGGTACTTATTCTTATCGGCGGGTTGGAGCTTATACTGGAATTCGGCAGCGTAACCTTCTTACTAGTCTCTTTATTAATGGCTATTGCTAATTATAAAATAAAAGACAAAACACAGTCTTCCTCTGTCTTGACACTCCTGGCTATTGGAGGATTAACCCTGGGCGGGCTGCTCATTTTATACTACGAACTTAAAAATCAGTGGCAGCAAATGGCAGCAATAGTTGTACTCTATATCCTGCTTGCAGCAGGCGCACGGTTTTACTCCCGCAGGCATAAAAAGAAACTATCATAGCGAAAAAACTAACGTTATAAATATTCACTATTTATTAATTAAATAAACGTTTTATTATTAATATTTTAATAATAGAGCCGTAAACATTAGATGGTATATTTTTATTTTATTTGAGTCTTTTACAAGCAATAACACTTTCATGAAAAGAAAATGATGATGGGGAATTGTTCTGCATTACAAGCCGAATAATTATTAAAACCATAAAAATGAAAACCACTTACTTAAAACAATTTGCAGCCCTGCTTATGGCTGGTGCAATTTGTTCGTGCTCAAACGATCTTGAGCAAAGTGCTGATGATGCTGCAACATCTCAGGACACCCAGGTTACAACTAAGGCTTTTCTCAATCTGCCTATCAGCTATGTAGACGAGAGCAGCTTTGTAAACTCATTGTCGTCTTACGGCTTCCTTGAGCCAGATGACATTAGCCTTAACCGTACCGCTACTAAAAGCGGCTACAACAGCGTTTACGGGTTTAACATTCCGGCAGCCAATCAGGTTACAGGGTTTAAATGGAACAGCGGTGACGAACAAACCGAAGAATGGCGACCACAGGGTCTTACAGGATTTAGCTACGGAGGGAAAAAATTCCTTCTTGCCACTTGGTATGGTGTAGGCCCCGGTACTATTGCAGGTATTAACAACCAACACAAAGGTGTTAGAATTGCATTAGTAGACATTACTAATATGAACAGTATTACGTATCGTCATATCCTACTTGTACAAAACAAGGCTAACATGAACAACAGCCAGTTATACAAGTCTTCTAACTCATACAATCAGTTAGATCTGTTTTGCCCTGTTACCATACATGCCGGAGGTGTAGCCTACTCTAATAACAAAATTTATGTTGTAGATACTAAACTGGGTATGCGTGTATTTGACATCAGAAAACTTATCGCAGTATCCGGCGACAGTACAAAGAGCCGTATAGGCCGTGAGAGCGACGGAACACTAAAAGCATTTGATTATGCTTATATACTTCCGCAAACAGGATATTATGACATAGATAATGCTAATCCTTACTCATGTATATCTTTAGGAACAGGAAATGATGGCGAGGCAAGACTTTGGACAGGACAATACCTAGATCAGTCTGACAACCAAATTCCTAAGATATATGGATTTGCTTTAAACTCAAACGGACAGATAATTACAAGCCAGACTGTACAGCAGCTTGAGCCTCAGGATAACGAAAGTGGCGACAACGGACCTGTTTACAGAGTACAGGGTGTATATCGAAGAGGACAAACAGGTACAAGTATACTAACAACAACAGGTAACAGCAGTTACGAAGGTTCTACTGCACGTTTAGTGCGTCACTATAGCGGTGACGGAGCCGGTACACGTTACCGTTGGCCACACGGAGCTGAGGACCTTTACTATGACAGCAGCACAGGTTACTTATGGAACCTTACAGAATATGAAACTTCTAAATACGGACAGGATAACCGTTGTGTATTTGCCGTAAGATATACCGATTACGATTAATAAATTAATTGTCTTGGTTATTTAAGTTTGGGCGGGTGTGCTTTTTATAAAGTACAACCGCTCTTTTTTACATTTAAACGAATACTATTTAACTCAAAGAGCAGTTAATGTTATAATTCAGTATATTTATAGTGAATCATTAATCAAAAATCAATCATTTAAACTGTAAGAAAAAATGAAAAAATCAATCTTAACCATTCTTGCATTTACTGTTTTAAGCAGTATTACGGCACAGGAAAAAACGGAATTGCCGGGAGACACTTCGCTCCCTTCCTCCAAACAGGAACTTGAAAAATTAGCGGCACAGGAAAAAGGCAGCTATAAATACTCTGTAGAGGATTATTTTAAGAAACCGATGCAAAGCTCTTTCCAGTTCTCGCCTAACGGTATGTATTTTTCATACATGGAAAAAGAAGACGACGGCAAAAGGCATGTGTATGTCAAAAACACTGCTACAGACAAAGTAACCCGCGTTATTGAAGAAGACAAAGACCTTATAAGAGGCTATGGTTGGGCTAACAACAACAGACTTATTTATGTAATGGACAACGGAGGTAATGAAAATTACCATCTGTTTGCTGTGGATCTTGATGGTAAAAATCAAAAAGAGCTTACTCCGTTTGATGGCGTAAGGGTTAGCGTTTTAAATAACCTGAAAGACCAGAAGGATTTTATGATCATTCAGATGAATAAGGACAATCCTGAAGTTTTTGAACCTTATAAAATAAATATCAATACCGGTGATTATGTAAAGCTTTTTGAAAACAAAGACCTATCCAACCCCATAAGCGGTTATGACTTTGACAAAGACGGAAACCTTAAGGCATATACCCAACAGCAAAATGGCACCAACTATGTCCTGTATTACAGGCTAAGTGAAAAAGAGCCGTTTAAAAAAGCTATGGAAACAACATGGAAAGACCTGTTTGGCATACTGGAATTCAATTATGCTACAGAGAATCCGCATGATGCCTATGTGCTGTCAAATCTTGAAAACAATACCAATGAAATTATACTTTATGATTTTGCCCAAGGCAAAACCATAAAGAAATTATTTGCAGATAAGACCTATGATGCTGATGGGATAGAAACATCACGCAAAAGAGGTTATGAAGTAGACTGCTATTATTATACAGGCGAAAAATCGGAAGTTATTCCCGTAAGTGAGACTTATAAAAAACTTGATAAACGATTCAAAAAAGAATTTAAAGACAAAGAGGTAAGCATTACCAATGTAACTGATGATGAGGACAAGCTGTTACTTTATGTAGGCAGTGACAAGCTTTATGGCACATACTATTTTTACGATGTTAAGAAAGATACCTTTAAAGAAATCTTTAACCTGATGCCAAATCTTAAAGAGGCAGATATGGCAGAGATGCGCCCTATTGAATTTAAATCAAGAGACGGATTGACATTACATGGTTACCTAACTATCCCTAAAGAAGCCAAAGACGGTAAGAAAGTACCCCTTATTGTTAATCCGCACGGAGGGCCATACGGACCAAGAGACACTTGGGGCTTCAACCCGGAAACACAGCTTTTTGCCAGTCGAGGATATGCAACACTTCAGGTTAACTACAGAGGATCGGGCGGATACGGAAAAGAATTCTCTCAGGCAGGAAATAAACAGATAGGCCGTAAAATGCTAGACGACCTTGAAGATGGCGTTGCTTATGTAAAATCGCTTAACATGATTGACGATAAAAAGATTGCTATATATGGAGGAAGCTATGGCGGCTTGGCCACCTTAGGAAGCCTGGTAAAAACTCCGGATCTATATACATGCGGTGTTGATTATGTAGGAGTATCCAACCTGTTTACATTCTTTAAATCGTTCCCTCCTTACTGGAAACCGTTTTTAGGACAGGTTTATGAACAATGGTATGACGAGAACTCTAAAGAAGATCAGGAAATAATGAAAAAAGTATCTCCTGCCCTTAATGTAGATAAAATTACCAAACCTCTGTTTGTAGTACAGGGCGCTAATGACCCAAGGGTAAACATCAATGAAAGCGATCAGGTAGTACAAAGCCTGAGAAAAAGAGGATTTGATGTTCCTTATATGGTAAAATATAATGAAGGCCACGGATTTGGACATGAAGAAAACAGGCTCGAACTATACAAATGCATGATGGGATTCTTTGCCAAGCATTTAAAATAATATTAAAACAAATAACAAAAAGCCGGACTTATAGTCCGGCTTTTTAATTATAAATAAAATACTATTTTTACTGCCATTATTAATCAACCATCCACTATGAAAAAACTAATAGCATTAACCTTAAGCAGCGTTGTATTTTTATTCTCATGCAGCAACTCTGACGATTCTCAAACTACAGCAGAACCTAACCTAGTAATAAAACTTAAGTTTGATAAGAACCAGGTAAGGCTCAATAACTTCGGGCAACCTTCGGAAATTGGAGAAGGCAATGCAGCACAAACCCCGCTTGTAAATTACATGAGTGCACATTATATTGAACTTGCCCCTTCGGCTACCACTTTACTCGGAGAAGGAGAAATAGTTTATAAAGGCGAAGAAACAACTGCAGGAGGAAGTAAGGCTATCGACTTTAGCAAAGCTATTTTAGGACAGGATGGCGAAGTTTTCCTTACCATACCCTTAAGTCAGGTAGCAGCAGGAGATTATAGTTGGGTAAGGGTATCTGTTTCCTATCAAAACGGAACCATAAAGTTTCTAAGCAACGGTAACGAACTAACCGGTACAATGGCAAGTTTTATAGGCTACAACAATTACATAACCTCTTTTGATATTAACGGGAATACCGTAGCGGTAAACAGCAATAAACTACAGGGGTACTGGGCATTTGAAACCCTTGGCTTTATAATAGACGGACAGGCTCCTGAAGGTGCGGTAACCGTACCTAACCCATTATTTGAGTCCTCTCCTATCCCTCAGGGATCTTGTGTACTAACAGGCCAGTTCGCTAACGGATTAAGCATAACAGGAAACGAAACAAAGGATATTACCATAAACCTATCATTCTCCATTAAAGACAGCTTTGAGTGGAATGAGGTAAATGCAGATGGCAAGTTTGAACCTGCTGCCGGAGAAACTCTGACAGATATGGGACTTCGCGGATTGATTCCTTATGTTACCTACCAATAATTAAGTATATTAAAGCCTTACCCTAACAAAATACTTTTAACCAATAAATGAAAAAAAATACCTTACTATTACTATTATCCGTTCTTTTTATTTCGTGTTCAACATCTCACACAAGGGTTATAAATTCATGGAGAAACAAGGAAAAAATTAAAGACAAACCTCTGGAAAGCATTTTTATAGCCGTGCTTACTCCTCACCATGACGAACAAACCATTATAGAAAATGAACTGGCCTATAAAGCAAATCAGTTTGATATTAAAACTTATAAAAGCCATAATCTGTTTACTAAGAGCTTTACCAAAGATGAAATGCCTTCTAAAGCTGAATTAGACAGAATACTAGAAACAACAAAAGCAAAAACTCTTTTTACAGTTACAATACTAAATAAAGAATATTGCGAAAGATATATAAAAGGATTTATTGTAAGACCCGGAACAGGTGATATAGATAAAGGATACTATGATTACTTTTTTCGCTTTTTTGATTTTGGCAGTATTAATATTACGCCTACTCCAGGATCACAAACTAACTTTGTAGGTTATTATGTAATTGAGAAAGTATATAATGTAGAAACCAGTCTTTATGATATAGAAACTCATGAATTATTATGGACTGCCACTACCGAAACATTTAATCCTTATGATTTAGAAGGACTCACAAAAGAATACACCGATAAAATTTTTAAAAAACTGGAAAGAAATAAAGTAATAAAAAAGGCAGAATTATAATTCTGTCTTTTTTATTACGAGGAAAAAGACTTTCATTGGGAAAATTTTAAGAAAACAAATCTTATCTTTAAAGGAAACAACACTAAACCAATAGATTATGAAAAAAGGTTACTTACTTCTGTTACTGTTTTCAGCCCTTGTAATTTCCTGTTCTTCTTCAAACACAAAAATTACCGGTTCATGGGCCAATCAGGAAAAAATTAAAAGCGAAAAAATTAAAAGCATCTTTATAGCAGCACTTACAGGCAACATGGAGGCCAAAACAACACTGGAAAATGAACTGGCATTTCAGGCCAGTCAAAGAGGGGTTGAGAGCTATAAAAGCCATAATGTATTTACCAGAACATTTACTAAAGACGATATGCCTTCCAGAGAAGAATTACTTAAAGTAATTAAGGCTACAAATGCCGATGTAATTTTTACGGTTACAATGAAAGATAAAGAAACTTCAACAAGATATGTCCCCGGAACCACATCTTATTACCCTATGGGCATGGGATATGGTTATTATGGCAGTTTTTACGGATACTACTCAAACGTATATCCAATGATGTATGACCCAGGCTACTACACAACAGACAGAACCTATTATATTGAAAGTAATCTTTACGATACTGCGTCAGAAGAACTAATCTGGTCTGCACAATCAGAAACTTACAACCCTTATGATATAGACAACTTTGTAAAGGGATATACTGAAACACTGCTTAAGCAACTTGAAAAAGACGGGATAATAAAACCTGCGGAAACAAAATAAAAAAAGAGCCCCTATATAGGGGCTCTTTTTTTATAGATTATTATCTGAAAAATACTCCATTGCCTGGCTCAAAAAGCGGGCAAACTCTTCATCATAAACATTGTTTACCAAGGTAAACCTCTCATCATTTAAATACAGAAGCCCTAATCCTTTGTAAGCTTCTGCCTGAGTGTCTTTGGCCTGACTGGTTCCCCAAAGCTTTCGTGTATTCTCATAATGCCTCCTGATAAGAAGCTGCACGGTATTACTCATGGGGCTTTGATTTTTATATTGATAAAGTTGTACCGCTAGTTCCTTTTGTTCCTCTACCAGTTTTTGAAGTTCATTCTTCTTTAAATTCTGCAAATGGCTTTGGGCTTTATCTACCACTTCTTCGCCATACTTTTTTACAGCTTCTTTTTTATAGGCCGCCGCTTTTTCCGGCGACAGTCCTTCATACAATTCTTCGGGTTTTAACATCGTTTTGTTTTTAAGTGAATCAATAGTTTTGTCGATAGTTTCTAATAAGATTAGCAATCTTTCCTTTTTTGAAATAAGCATTTCTCTATGTGCCTTTAACGATTGTAACTCATCAAAATCAGGATCATCCAGTAATAGTGCTATCTCCTTTAAAGGAATGTCAAGCTCTCTGTAAAAAAGTATCTGTTGCAGCCTCAACAGTTCTTTTGTACCATATAGCCTGTAATTAGCTTCCGATCTTACCAAAGGAGATAAAAGTCCCATACTATCGTATAAATGCAGGGTCCTGACACTCACTCCCGCAATCTCTGCCAGCTGTTTTACTGTATACTTTTTTTCCATTTGCTTAAATTTTATGCTGCAAAACTAGGGTATGACGTAAGGTAAGAGTCAAGCATTTTATTTAAAAACTATAAATTCACTTATCATTTTAAGTTGACTTGGGCAATACACTACCTATTGCTAACAATATAAAAGAGATTATTACAGCACCTGTACGGATACTGTGCCAGCGGTTCCATGGTCCTTCAAATGCCTTGCGCATATCGGAAAGTTGTTCAGCACTGCTCCCTTCAATTTTAAAAGCCCCCAGACTTTCGTTTAAAGGCACATTATATAAAATAGTTATACCAAACAGCCCGATTATATAAAAAGCTGCAGCAAGAGCCAAAAAAGAAAATTTTAAAGTAATATTTCCCTCATAGCCTAAATAAGCATTTAGCGGAAGCAGTGCCACCGAGCCAAAAAAGCAGATAAAGAATATGGGATTTAAGATTGCCCTGTTTATGGATTGCATAGCTAAAAGATAACTTTTATCATCCAAAGGAGCCAGTCCTGGATTTACAGAAAAGGAATAAGAATAGAACAATCCGGCCATTAAAGCCGTGACTAACAATGTAAAAACACTAATACTATTAGAAAAGGTAAACATAAGCCCGTTTTTATTGATTGACATTTCATTAAACAGTATAATGAAAGTACAATAAAAATGCTTACCTGCAAGAGCGAGAAAATACCTAAAGAGTTCATTATAAAAACAATAACCCTACTCTTAAAAATGAAAAACCCTCCTGCCCGAAGACAGGAGGGAAGCCGGTAAACCACACCTTACCTTAATTTATCCGGCTTTTTATTGTTATACGAAGATATTACTTTTTTAGTTTCAAAAAATAAATATTTATTTAAAATTTGATTAAAATTTAAGTAATATAAATGTAGTAAATTTTTTAGCTGGTAACAGATCTTAAATACGCCATTTTAATAGCTACTATCCCTGCTTCTGTACCTTTATTTCCGTGTTTACCTCCGCTGCGGTCTATAGCCTGTTGCAGTGTATTATCGGTAAGTACACAAAATACGACAGGAATATCAGTTTGAACGTTAAGATCTTTTATTCCCTGGGATACTGCCTCACATACAAAATCAAAATGCTTAGTTTCTCCCTGTATAACGCTGCCTATGGCAATAACAGCATCTACGTTTTGAGTATCTATCATTCTTTTAGAACCATAAATAAGCTCAAAACTTCCGGGAACATCCCACTTAACTATATTCTCTTCACTTACGCCATTTTCAAGCAATGCATCAATAGCACCTTTGCAAAGATTTTCTGTTATGGATTCATTCCATTCAGAAACAACAATCCCAAATCGAAAATTTTTCGCATTTGGGATTGTGTTTTTATCATATTGTGATAAGTTTTTATTAGCCGTTGCCATTCCTTATTCTGTCATTGCAATATAAGCCTCGATATTGTTAGCTTCAGGGGCCGACTCATACTTATCTTTAATTTGAGTAAAGTATTTGTTAGCTTCAGCTTTTTTATTCATCTGTACAGAAACTTGTCCTGCTTTGAAAAGGAAACGAGGAGTTGCAAGTGCATCATCTCCCATAGCCACAGCTTTGCTGTAGTACTCAAGAGCCTGCTCATTTTGGCCTAATTGTACAAAAGCATCACCAATAGCACCTTTTGCTAATATACCAGTTGTAAGTTCTTTTCCTTTATAGTTATCAAGATGCTCAATAGCCTCTTTGTATTTACCTGTGTTAAGGTAAGCCATACCTGCCATATAATCGGCAATATTAGCTGCATCAGTACCAGAGTACGTATCAATAACAGATAAAAGTCCCATTTTACCTTCACCACCGTTTAGGGCAAGATTAAATAAAGAGTCTTTTGCTGTTGTTGAATTTGTAGCCTGAATAAAATATTGCTCAGCCTGGAACATATCGTTAACGGCATCAGTTTCTTTAGGCTCAACTAAAACGCGGTCATATAACATATACCCTACTAATCCTAGAGCAACCACTAGTAAACCTACAAGAATAGGCTTCTGGTTTCTGGCTACCCATTCTTCTGTTTTAGAAGCGGTTTCGTCAAGTGTATTAAATACTTCTTCAGTTGTACTCTGACCATCAAAAGTTTCCTGCGGTTCTACTACATCTTTAACCTCTTCCGGTTTCGGAGCTTTGTACCCTCTTTTGTTATATGTTGCCATCTATTTTAATTTAGTGAGCCGCAAAAATAAAATTTTTATTGAATATTAAAAGACCTTTTTGTCGATATTTTTCAATAATTTGCAGGCTCTTTTATAAAAGTGCGATTATTATTCAAGGTTCTCACTATCAAGAACACAGTTGCAAATGTACCTAAAAAATTTATCCCTCCTAAATTACAAGAATATATCTGAAGCTAATTTTGAGTTCGACTCAAAGATAAACTGTTTTGTGGGAAAAAACGGCATTGGTAAAACAAATGTACTTGATGCCATATACCATCTTTCTTACGGTAAAAGCTATTTTAATCCGCTAGCCATACAAAACATAAAGCACGGAGAAGAATTTTTTGTTATAGACGGGACTTTTGAAAAAAATGAGCGTACTGAGCAAATTGTATGCAGCCTTAAAAAAGGACAGAAAAAAGTTTTAAAAAGAAACAGTAAAGCATACGACAAGTTCTCTGAACACATCGGCTTTATACCATTGGTTATCATCTCCCCTTCTGATAACGACCTTATTATGGAAGGCAGTGAAACCAGACGCAAATTTATAGATAGTGTTATCTCACAACTGGACCCGGCTTATTTACAGGAGCTCATCAGCTATCAAAAAATAGTTGCACAACGTAATGCCCTGCTTAAATATTTTGCCATTAACCGTACTTTTGACAAGGAAACACTAGGCATATATAACGAGCAGCTAACCACTCTAGGGCATATTATTTTTGAAAAGCGCAAGCAATTCCTTGCCGATTTCATTCCTATATTTAATTCACATCATCATGCCATAACCAACTCAGCAGAAGATGTAACACTGGTATACCAGAGCCAGCTGGAAGAAAAACCTCTTAATGAATTACTGGAAGAAAACCTACAGCGTGATAAGGTACTACAATATACAAGTGTAGGTATACATAAAGACGACCTTTCGTTTGAAATAGAAAACCACCCTATCAAAAAATTTGGTTCGCAGGGACAGCAAAAATCTTTTTTAATAGCTTTAAAGCTTGCCCAGTTTGACTTTATAAAAAAACAAAGCGGGGTATTGCCCATCTTACTTTTTGATGATATTTTTGATAAGCTGGACGAGACTAGGGTATCTAAAATTGTGGAAATGGTTAACGATAAGGTATTTGGACAGATATTTATTTCTGATACACACCCTGAACGTACCGAAACCATTGTGAAGTCTACCCACCAGAGTTATCGTATCTTTAACTTATAAAAAACCAAACTATGCTGCCATCATCTATACTTCCGTTTTTAGAAGACCTTAAAAACAATAATAACCGTGAGTGGTTTCAGGCAAATCAAAAAAGATATAAAACTTATAAAGAAGACTATAAAAATGTTGCCGAAGAACTTATAAAAGAAGTAAGTGCAACAGATACTTCGCTAAAGCATCTTGAAGCAAAAAATTGTACTTTCAGGATTAATCGTGATATCCGTTTTTCTAAAGACAAATCCCCTTATAAAACTAATATGGGAATATGGCTATCGGCAGGAAATAAAGATTTCAACATGGGTGGCTATTACCTGCATATAGAAAAAGGCGCCAGCTTTATTGCCGGAGGCCTGCACATGCCTGATCCTGTTTCACTTAAAAAAATGCGCCGTGAAATAGCCGGTTTTTATGAAGACCTTGAAGAAATACTGGAGAATAAAAATTTTAAAAAACTGTATGGCGATTTTGACAGGGAGCAAAGCCTTAAAACGGCGCCAAAGGATTATGACAAAGATCATCCAGCCATAGACTTTTTAAAACTTAAAAGCTTCACGGTTACACATAAGCTAAGCGATAAAGATTTAGCCGACAAAAACTTTATAAAAGAAACGGCAAAAAAATTATTGGTAATGCAACCGCTTATAGAATATATAAACCGCGCCATGACTACCGAAGAGTAGTTTAAATATGTACTTTTGCCGCACTAAACGTAAACCATACTATGGAAATTGCTTTACACTATCCGCTAAAAAACTATAATACTTTTGGCATTAATGCCCATGCAGACGAGTTTGTAGCCGTACACTCCGTTTCAGAGCTTTCTCAAACCCTTAAAGAAAACAGCAATAAGCAAAAGTTTATACTGGGCGGCGGCAGCAATATGTTACTTACTCAGGACATCCATGCCCTGGTTATACATGTAGACATAAAAGGCAAAGAACTGGTCTTTGAAGACGACAACCATGTTCACCTAAAAGCAATGGCAGGAGAAAACTGGCATGAGTTTGTTGTTTACAGTATTTCTCAAAACTATGGCGGACTTGAAAACCTTTCATTAATACCCGGCAATGTAGGTACAACCCCAATACAAAATATTGGTGCCTATGGTACCGAAATAAAAGACACTTTTGTTTCCTGCGAAGCTATGGATATTGAAACACAGGAGATAAAGACATTTACAAAAGAGGAATGTGAATTTGCATACAGGGAAAGTGTTTTTAAAAACAATCTCAAAAACAAATATGTTATTGTTTCGGTTACATTCAGGCTAACCAAAAACAACCATAAAATAAACACCGCCTATGGTGATATTCTGGCGATGCTTGCCCAAAACAATATTGCTGAACCTACCATAAAGGATGTAAGCAATGCCGTTATAGCAATACGCCAAAGCAAATTACCCGACCCAAAAGAGCTGGGCAACAGCGGAAGCTTTTTTAAGAATCCTATTGTAAGCAAAGAACTTTTTGAAAAAGCACATGCCCAGCACCCGCAAATGCCTCATTATGTAGTTTCGGAAACTGAAGTAAAAGTTCCTGCAGGATGGCTTATAGAGCAGTCGGGCTTTAAGGGCAAACGTTTTGGAGATGCAGGTGTGCACGCAAAACAGGCTCTGGTACTGGTAAACTACGGCAACGCAACCGGACAGGAATTACTACAGCTTGCTAAAAAAATACAGGAAACCGTTTATACTAATTTCGGAATCAGGATTGAAGCAGAGGTTAATGTTATTTAATTGTTTTTAGCCTTAACAAACTCAATCTTTTTTCTAATTTTGCTGTAAAATCGCCAAACAAAAAATACCTGCATGCTTAATATTACCTTCTATATTTTTATTGGTATTACCGCCATACAACTATTTTATTACCTAATTGTTTTTGGAAGATTTGCCTTTGCAAAAGCACAGTCGGGAACCCCTAAAAAAGTTCCGGTTTCGGTTATTATATGTGCTAAAAACGAAGCAGAAAACGTAAAAAAATATATTCCTCTTATTGCAGAGCAGGATTATCCTGACTTTGAGGTTGTACTTATTGATGATGCATCCAGCGATGAAACTCTGGACATCTTAGAGGAATTTAAGCAAAAATATCCTCATATACGTCTCGTAAAAGTTGAAAATAACGAAGCGTTTTGGGCTAACAAAAAGTTTGCACTTACACTGGGCATTAAAGCAGCTAAAAAACAATATTTATTATTTACCGATTCAGACTGCTACCCTACTTCTAAAGACTGGATAACACAAATGAGTTCACAATTTTCTCAAAACGATACCATTGTATTAGGATACGGTGCTTATGAAAAAGTGAAAAATTCTCTTTTAAATAAAATAATCCGTTTTGACGAGATGCTGCGTACTACCCAATACTTTGCTTGGGCAAAAATGGGAAGCCCGTATCTTGGTGAAGGACGCAACATGGCTTACAAAAAAGACGAATTTTTTGCTGTAAACGGTTATATGAGCCACATGCATGTAAGAAGTGGTGAAGACTCACTTTTTATCAATCAGGCAGCTACAGGAAAAAACACCACAATTTGCTATACTCCCGAAAGTTTTACCTACTGTGAGGCAAAAAAAACATACAGGCAATGGTTTGCGCAAAAAAAGAGACAGATATACTTACACTCTATTTTTAAAGGAAGCGACAAATTACGCATCAGGCTGTTTTTTATAGCCCAGCTTCTTTTCCCGTTTTTTGCTGCTGCACTTTTAATATCAGGCTATAACTGGCTGTATGTGGTTCCGGTAATAGGTTTCAGATATCTTATAGCATGGTTAACTTTAGGGTACAGCGCCGGCAAGCTTAAGGAAAAAGATGTAATGTACTGGTTTCCTTTTATAGAAATAATGCTTATCTTCACTCAGCTTAACGTGTATATAAGCAACATGTTTACAAAACCTGTACATTGGAAATAAACTCACAAATAATACAAGGCAATATAGAAAAGGCAAAAATGGGCGACCAGATTGCCTTTACTTTTTTATTGGACTTCTTTTGGAATGAAGTTTACGGCTTTATGCTGAAGCGTACCCAAAACGAAACCGATACCGAAGACATAGTTATAGAAACGTTTGCCAAAGCCTTTGACAGGATCTCAACCTATAATCCGGAATATGCTTTCAGCACCTGGCTTATTGCTATAGCCAAAAATGTACATATAGACATTTTACGGAAAAAGAAATCGTCGCTGTTTATTGATATTACCGACGAGGAAAACCAACAGGCCTACAATGTTGCCGACAGCTCCCCTTCTGCTGAAGACGAGCTGATTAAGGAACAGAATCTTTCCAGCCTTTTAGAATGTATAAAGCAGCTTAAACCTCATTATCAGGAAGTGATACAGCTTCGTTACTTTCAGGAATTGAGTTATCAGGAAATCGCAGAACAGCTAAACGAACCTCTTAATAATGTAAAGATTAAATTGCTTAGGGCTAAGAAATTACTTGCCGATATTATTAGAAACGGTAAAAAGAAATAACCTTATTCTTTCCTGCTTTCCCTCAACAGCTTAATTGTATGTTTTATGGACTCATCTCCTTTAGACCAGGCAAAATGCCCGGGTATCACATAATTTGGATTAGGATAGTTCTTCATTAGATTTTTCATTGTCTGTTCCCACTCATCCACGCTCGCATCGGCTACATTCCCTAAATCCACTGCCTCGATACTCTTTATAAGGCATCCTCCATAAATAACCTTTTCATCTTTTACATACAAAACAATATTATCCTTAGTATGTCCCTCTCCCGGATAATATGTATCAACAACCTTACCGCCAATATTAAAAACAGTATCTTTTTTAAAAGTGTATTCTGCAGAACTTCCCTCCTTTTTAGATAGGGTAATATCGTAGGTCATTTTAGAAGTATATGTTTTTATTCCTTTACTGCTGTAATATTCCAGTCCGGCACTACTATCATCATGAAAATGTGTAGCGATACAAAGAATCACTTTCTTTTTATGCCTTTTCTCTATGCTATCCAATAATGGCTGAAATTGATTTTCATCCCAGGGAGTATCAAAAAGTACAACACCTTCATCGGTTACCATATACATACTGTTTGAAGGAAACTGTGTTCCCGAAAAGAACTTATAGTTAGTGTAAACATAGATATCATCGGTAAGTTGGGTAAACTTCAAACCTGTAGTTGGCTGAGAATATCCTGTTAAACAGAACAGTAATAAAAGAGAAAATAACCGCATATTTTTTTTTCGTAAAGATATTCATTAAAAAAATGTCTTTTCAGCACAATAAATATTATTAAAACTTTATCATATTTCTTACAATAAGAAAATCTTCGAAATCGTTTTAGTAATAAAATCAAATCCTATTAACAAACTTTAAATCATCTTATTATGTCAAAAGTAAGCGTTTTCGACCGAGCATGGATTGACCTTGTTTTTGAAGGCCGCAACAAGGAATACGGAGCCTACCAACTTCGTAAAGAAGATCCGAAAAATACTCTTCTGGCTTTGTTCTCAGGTATCGCTGTAGTTGCACTGTTAGTGGCAATACCAGCCATAGCGAGCAATATAAACCCTACTCCCCGCCCGGGTGAGACAGCAACTATTGTACCGATTGAAAAAGATACTCTTGTGCTTGTAAATCTTCCGGAAAAACCGGAAAAACCAGCCCCTGAGACACCTGAACCGTCAAAGCCTGAGCCGCCAAAACCACAGGATGCACTGGCACCTGTAACTAATAAAGTTAAGCTAAACCAACTTAAGGTAGTAGATGCAAGTACAGTTATTGATACTTTACCTACTATGAATGACTTTAAGGATGCCGATCCATCAAGCATTACGGCAAAAGGAAACCCTGAAGGAACCATAACACTTGGTGAAAGCGGGAAAGAACTTGGTACGGCAGAAGGAGACAAAGTAACCGAAGGCGAAGGAACCATAAGTAATATGAGGGTTGATGTACAGCCCGAATACCCCGGAGGGATGGACAAGTTCTACAAAACTGTAGGCAACCGATTCCAAGCCCCACAAACGCAGACAAATATTACCTTAAAAGTGTTTGTTTCTTTTATCATTGAAAAAGACGGAACCATGTCTAACATAAAAGTTACAAGAGATCCGGGATATGGCATGGGTAAAGAAGCTGAAAGGGTGTTGAAATCGCTTGACAAAAAATGGAAACCCGGCATAAAAAACGGCAAGCCAGTTAGAACAGCATATAATCTCCCTATAACACTTAACTTAAAATAGTGTCAAAAGCCCCTCACCAAGGGGCTTTTTTATTATAATAACACAAAAAATTTCACACTTATCCCATAATAATTAATCATTACATAATATCCACAAATATCCCTTATCTTTGCAGTCTAAAGTTTTTATTATGGAAACCGTATTAGACACTGCAAGACCAACCGCCCAAAACGGACAGCTTACACAAAAACCTAAATGGCTTAGGGTTAAGCTTCCTACAGGAAAAAAATATACTGAACTTAGAGGACTGGTAGACAAGTACAAACTGCATACTATATGTACTTCGGGCAGCTGCCCTAATATGGGTGAATGCTGGGGTGAAGGTACTGCTACCTTTATGATATTAGGTAACACCTGTACACGATCATGCGGATTTTGCGGTGTAAAAACCGGACGCCCCGAAACTGTGGACTGGGATGAGCCTGAAAAAGTAGCTCGTTCTATTAAGTTAATGAACATAAAGCATGCTGTTATTACAAGTGTAGACCGTGACGACCTTAAGGATGGCGGTTCTATTATTTGGGCAGAAACCGTTAAGGCTATCCGTAGGATGAACCCTAATACTACCCTTGAAACACTTATACCGGACTTTCAGGGTATTGAAAGAAATATAGACCGTATTATTGAAGTTTCTCCTGAGGTTGTTTCTCATAACATGGAAACTGTAAAAAGACTTACGCGCGAGGTTCGTATACAAGCTAAATACGAGCGTAGCCTTGAAGTACTTCGTTATCTTAAAGATAATGGCATTAACCGTACTAAATCGGGTATTATGCTGGGTCTTGGTGAAACCGAAGAAGAGGTAATACAAACCATGCACGACCTTAGAGCCGTAAACCTTGACGTACTTACAATAGGCCAGTACTTACAGCCAAGTAAAAAACACCTTCCTGTAAAAGAGTTTATAACTCCGGATCAGTTTAAAAAATATGAAGAAATAGGACTTGAACTAGGTTTCCGCCACGTAGAAAGCGGCGCCCTTGTACGTTCTTCATACAAAGCACAAAAACATATCCTTTAATAGCACTTCCGCTTAAATTGTTTTCACAGCAATGGATAACAAAATAAAAATTGCCATAAATGGTTTTGGCCGCATAGGCCGAAACCTTTTCAGGCTTTTGCTTAACCATCCTCAAATAGAAGTTGTTGCCATAAATGATATTGCCGATGCAAAAACCATGGCCCACCTTATTAAGTATGACAGTATACACGGAATACTTCCTTATGAAGTAAATAATACTACTGATTCAATTATTATTGACGGTAAAAGTTATGCTTTTTTAAGAAAGAGACTGGTTAAGGATATTGACTGGAAACAATTTAACGTTGATATAGTAGTAGAATCTACCGGTAAATTTAAAACACTGGAAGAGGCTAACGAACATATACAAGCGGGAGCCAAAAAAGTTATACTTTCTGCACCGCCCGAAGATGACAGAATTAAAACTGTTGTTTTAGGAGTAAATGAAGATGTTTTAGATGGTACAGAAACCATCATCTCAAATGCCAGCTGTACCACTAACAATGCAGCACCAATGATGAAGGTTATTAATGACCTTTGCGGTATTAACCAGGCGTACATAACTACTGTTCACTCTTACACTACAGACCAAAGCCTTCACGACCAGCCACATAAAGATTTAAGAAGGGCAAGGGGCGCATCACAATCTATAGTACCTACTACTACCGGAGCTGCTAAAGCACTTACCAAAATATTTCCTGAGTTTGCAGGCAAAATTGGAGGAAGCGGTATACGTGTACCTGTACCGGACGGATCGCTAACCGACATTACCTGCTACGTAAAGCGTGAGGTTTCTATTGAGGAAATAAATGAGGCTTTTAAGAAAGCTTCAGAAAATGAACTTAAAGGAATATTGGCTTATACTGAAGACCCCATTGTATCGGTAGATATTTTAGGCAACAGGAATTCATGTCTTTTTGATGCCCAGCTTACATCGGTAATAGATAAAATGGTAAAGGTTGTAGGATGGTATGACAACGAAATAGGCTACTCTTCAAGAATAATAGACCTTATCCTTTTCATCAGCAAGTAGGTTTTATTTATAATAAGTAGGTTTTATTTATAATCAGCAATAAAATCTAAAACGGCTTTATCAAACTCGTCTCCTCTATCAAGGAAAGAAGTTTTTATAGGCAGGTAAAAAAGTTTATCTGAAGGAAGTTTACCTTTTAACCTTACATAATCTTTTTCGGTAGTAACTATTATTTTATCTTTTGCGGCGGCAAGGATGTCTTTTATATCCTTATCGGAAAAATCATGATGATCAGGATAAATAAGACAAATATCATTTTCATTTTTTAAATGATTAAAAAACGGCTGAGGCTTTGCTATACCGGCAACCAATACTTTTTTCATAGCCTTTACTTCTATTGTATTAAGATGAGACACTCCATTGTAAACAACAGTATCATAAGCTATAGCTGTAAAGTAAACCTTCTGGTTAGGTAACGGGCGTAGCTTCTTAATAATCCCTTGTTTTTTTGCACCAGACAAATGAGACGGACATTTAGTAACTATTATCACATCTGCCCTTTTAGCTCCGCTTCTTCCTTCTCTTAAATTCCCGGCAGGTAAAAGATAATCATCTGAATAAATATCTCCGTAAGCAGTCAATAAAACATAAAAACCTGCTTTTACTTTTCGATGTTGATAAGCATCATCAAGAATAATAACTTCCGGTTTTGGTTCAAGAGACAAGAGTTCGGTAATCCCATTAGTCCTGTCAGCATCAACTGCAACATTAATATCCGGAAATTTACTGTAAAACTGATAGGGTTCATCTCCAAGTAAACTGGCATTAGCATTAGCATCTGCTAAAACGTAGCCTGTAGATTTTCTTTTGTACCCCCTACTTAAAGTGGCAATCCTGAATTTATCTTTAAGTAACCTTATAAGATATTCTGTTTGTGGCGATTTACCGGTACCTCCTGTACTAAGATTACCTATAGCAATTATAGGTAGTGTAAACTCTGTAGATTTAAATATCCCTTTATTATAAAAAAGATTACGCATGGCCATAAGTAACCAATACAACAACGAAAAAGGAAGTAAAATTTTCCTGATGAATTTCATATTACGAAAGTAAAATTTTTTACACTATAAATTAAACTTCTTATTGGCCTTAGCTTAATAATTTTTATTTTTGGGATAACACTATAAAATTATCATGAAAATAAAAGATGTTATTACGGTTTTAGAACAAATGGCTCCACTGGCTTATGCGGAAGATTTTGATAATGTAGGGCTGCTTGTAGGTAACAGTAATAATCAAACCACCGGAGTATTGGTATGCCACGATGCGCTGGAAAATGTTATTGATGAAGCCATTGCTAAAAACTGCAATATGGTTGTATGTTTCCATCCTATACTTTTTTCGGGGCTTAAAAAAATTACCGGAAAGAACTATGTAGAGCGTTCCATAATAAAAGCTATAAAAAACGATGTTGCTATTTATGCAGTTCACACAGCACTTGATAATCATAAACACGGCGTAAACAAAATATTTTGTGATGCGCTTAGCTTACAAAATACTAAGATATTAGTCCCTAAAGAAAACTACATACGAAAACTTATTACCTATACCATACCCGAAAACATGGAAAAACTGCGCAATGCATTATTTGATGCAGGAGCGGGAAATATAGGCAATTATGAAAACTGCAGCTTTACATCACAGGGCTTTGGAAGCTATCAGGGTAACGACGACAGCAACCCAACCATAGGCATGCCCGGAGAGTTTGTAGAGGATAAGGAAATTAAAATTGAGGTAACTTTTGAAAAACATCTTGAATCTAAAATCCTGAAAGCGCTTTTCAGCAACCATGTTTATGAAGAAGTAGCCTATGAGATTTACAGTCTTGAAAACAGGCATCAAAATATCGGCTTAGGCATGATTGGGGAGTTAGAACAGGCCATGGATGAAAAAGATTTTCTGCGCTTTGTAAAAGAAAAAATGGAAACCGGAGGTATCAGGCATAGCGCTTTTACAGGCAAACCAATAAAAAAAGTTGCCGTTTTAGGCGGCTCAGGAAGCTTTGCCATAAAAAATGCAATAGCACAGGGAGCAGATGCCTTTTTAACGGCAGACCTTAAATATCACCAGTTTTATGAAGCTGAAGGCAAACTTTTATTAGCAGATATAGGACATTTTGAGAGCGAACGCTATACAAAAAATTATATAGTTGATTATCTTACGAAAAAAATCCCTAATTTTGCAATCATTTTATCGGAAGAAAATACAAATCCAGTTAAGTACTTATAAATATGGCGAATACCAAGGAATTAAGTGTTGAAGACAAGTTAAGGGCACTTTATGATTTACAGTTAATTGATTCAAGAATAGACGAAATCAGAAATGTAAGAGGGGAACTTCCGCTGGAAGTGGAAGATCTTGAAGATGAAGTAGCAGGATTAAGTACAAGGCTTGACAAACTTAAAAGTGACCTTGAATCTATTGAAGAACAAATCAAGGAAAAGAAAAATGCCATTGATGAGCACAAATCTGCTATCAAGAAGTATACTGAGCAGCAAAAGAACGTTCGCAACAACCGCGAATTTAACTCTTTAACTAAAGAGATTGAATTCCAAGAGCTTGAGATCCAGCTTGCTGAAAAGCACATTAAGGAGATGAAAGCCTCTATTGAACACAAAAAAGAGGTTATCGGTCAGTCTCACGACAGACTTGAGGCTAAAAAGAGCCACCTTAACCATAAAAAATCTGAGCTTGATGCTATTATGGCTGAAACTGAAAAAGAGGAAAACTTCCTTATCGAAAAATCAGCTGAATATCAGGCACAAATTGAAGAAAGACTACTTGCTGCATATACAAGAATACGCACCAGCGTAAGAAATGGGCTTGCTGTAGTATCTATTGAAAGAGGTGCTTCTGCAGGATCTTTCTTTACCATTCCGCCACAAACACAAATGGAAATTGCTTCCCGCAAAAAAATCATTACAGATGAGCACAGCGGAAGAATTCTGGTAGACAGCATGCTTGCTGATGAAGAAAAAGAAAAAATGGAACAACTGTTCGCAAAATTATAATTACTAAGCCCCGCAATGCGGGGCTTTTTTAACCGCCATGCAGAAACTGATTACTTTTTTCCTGTCAAAATCCATAGGACTTTACATAAATATTCTCAGTTACATTGCTCCGCAAAAAGCAAGCAGGCTTGCCTATAAATTTTTTAGCGAACCCCGTGACGGCAGACTATCTAAAGAAAGCCTTCCGGATATTTTAAAGGAAGCCGAAGCCGAAATTATTACTCATGATAATTTCATTTTCCAAACATATATATGGAAAGGTAACAATACTAAAGTACTACTGGTACATGGCTGGGAAAGCAATGCCTCCCGATGGGAGCTTTTTATCCCTTACCTTAAAAAAGCAGGGTGCACCATTATAGCGGTTGATGCGCCTGCACACGGTCTTTCTTCCGGGCACGAGTTTAGCGTACCGCGTTATTCAGAGTTTTTAGATATTGTGGTAAAAAAGCTTGAACCAAAATTCATGGTTGGCCATTCTATGGGTGGTGCCACTGCCCTACACTATCAGTTCTATTACCCTAACGACAGCATAGAAAAAATGGTAATACTTGGAGCACCAAGCGACCTCAACACTCTACTTAAAAACTATGCGGGGATGTTAAGCCTAAACCTTAATGTAATCCAGTTACTTAAAAAACATTTCTTTAAACACTTCAAGATAAAAACCGACGAATTTTCAGGGAGTATATTTGCCTCTCAAATAAAGGCAAAAGGTTTTGTTGCCCACGACGTAAAAGACGAGGTAGTATCATTTAAAGAAGGCAAAAAAATTGCCGAAGCATGGCCTGATGTCGAATTTGTAGTAACAAAAGGTTTAGGTCACAGCATGCATGATGACGAGCTATACAAAAAAATCTACACTTTCCTTTTTGAGAAATAAGCATAGAATAAACCTTATCTTTGCACAATGGAAGAGCTTAAACGTTTAAATAAATTTATTTCGGAAACCGGCTATTGTTCCCGCAGGGAAGCCGACAAACTAATCGAGGAAGGACGTGTAACCATAAACGGAGTAGTTCCGGAAATGGGAACTAAAGTGAGCCAGGACGACGAAGTACGTATAGACGGAAAGCTAATTACCGAAAAAAGAGGCAAAAACATATACCTTGCTTTCAATAAACCTGTTGGTATTGAATGTACCACCAATCCCGAGGTAAAAAACAATATAGTCGACTTCATCAATTATCCTACCCGCATATTTCCTATCGGACGACTTGACAAAGCTAGTGAAGGACTAATTTTTATGACTGATGACGGCGACATAGTTAACAAGATACTTAGAGCCAGAAACAATCACGAAAAAGAATATGTGGTTACGGTAAACAAACCCATAACAGATCGTTTTATCCAACGCATGGGCAATGGCGTACCTATACTGGATACTATTACCCGAAAATGTAAAGTTGAGCAGATAAGCAAATATATTTTCAGGATAGTACTCACCCAGGGACTTAACAGACAAATCAGGCGTATGTGCGAATTTTTAGGCTATGAGGTAACAGCACTTAAGCGTATACGTATTATCAATATTTCGCTGGATGTTCCTGTAGGAAGATACCGTGAACTTACTCCTAACGAAATTAAAGAACTAAATAAGCTAATCGAGCCTTCAAGTAAAACAGAAGAAGCAAGCTTACCGAAACCTGAAGCAAAAAGGCCTTTTAACAACAGTAGCACACCTAAACCTAACAATTCGGGCAACAACAGGAACAGGGACAACTTCAGGAAAAGAAAATAAGATTCATAAGGCTACTGCATTATTTCGTATCTTTGATTGAATTTTGCAATAAGCTCTATTATGGAATCAGAATCTTTAATCCAGTTTTACGAACAAAAAAGAAAAGAAGTCCCTCAAAACCTTAACGACGGTGTAGGCCACTTTAATGTTTTCAGGCTTGAAGACTGTCTGCAACCCGGCAAACAGGTACGCTATACTCGCAGGGACTATTACAAAATAACTTTTATAAAAGGACATAACCTATACCACTATGCTGATAAAAGCTTAGAGGTAGATGGAACTTCGCTTGTATTTTTCAATCCTCAGGTACCTTATACGTGGGAAACATTAAGTGACAATCCTACAGGCTACTTTTGCATATTCACAGCACCTTTCTTTACGGAAAAAATAAAAGGAAGCCTTAACGAACTGCCTATGTTTGCTCCGGGCGGCAAACCGTCTTATATATTAGACCATGCTCAGGAAGAGACAATTGCTGCTGTATTTGAAAAAATGCTAACCGAAATAGCATCAGACTATACATTTAAGTATGATTTACTAAGAGGCTACCTTAACGAACTTATTCACCTGGCGTTAAAAACCGAGCCTGCTGAAAACCTATACACTCACCCTAATGCCAATTCAAGAATCACTTCCATATTTAATGAATTACTGGAAAGGCAATTCCCAATAGAAAATCCCGTTCAGCGATTTAATATGCGATCAGCCAACGATTTTGCTCAAAACCTTTCCATCCATGTAAACCACCTTAACCGTGCTATAAAGCAAACTACAGGTAAAACCACAACCTCACTTATTAGTGAAAGAGTACTTGCCGAAGCCAAAGCCCTTTTAAGACATACCGACTGGAATATAGCCGAGATAAGTAACAGCCTTGGTTTTGAGGAACCATCACATTTTAATAACTTTTTTAAGAAACAAACTACCCAAACGCCTTCTACTTATAGAAATGTTTGATTTTTGCAATCAATGGTTTGACTCGAGCAATAGTTAAACACTAAACCTTACCGAACTTTGTACCATAATAAAAACAAAAATTATGGAAAGCAAAAAAGAACAAAAGGTATGGTTTGTAACCGGAGCATCTAAAGGCCTAGGCCTCTCTATTGTAAAGCAGCTTTTAAAACTAAACCAAAAAGTTGCCGCTACTTCCAGAAACAAAGAAGCTCTTATTAAAGCAGTTGACTTTACCGGAGACAACTTTCTTCCCTTAGAAGTTAATCTTGCCGATAATGAAAGCGTAAATGCTGCGATAATGAAAACCAATGACGTTTTCTCATCTGTAGATGTGCTTATAAACAATGCAGGTTACGGTATAGGCGGCAGCCTTGAGGAACTAAACGATAAAGAAGTAAGAGACAGCTTCGATGTTAATGTTTTTGGTACTATCAATACCATACGCAATGTATTACCATACATGCGTAAGCAAAAATCAGGTCACATTATCAACATTTCGTCTATTGCAGGTTTCGCACCAGGTATAGGCTGGACAGCTTATGCAGCAACAAAATTTGCAGTAGCAGGATTAACCGAAGCATTAGCACAGGACGTAAAAGAATTAGGTATTAAAGCTACTGCTGTCTTACCGGGAGCTTTCAGAACCAGTTTTCTTACGGATGAGTCGCTTTTTCTTTCGGAAAATGTAATTCCTGATTACACTGCCATAAGAGAAACTCATTCAATTTTTAAAGCAAAAGACGGACACCAACAGGGAGACCCTGAAAAAGGTTCGGCTGTAATAATAGAAACAGGATTTAACCCTGAACCTCCAGTTTTTCTACTTATAGGATCAGATGCCTATAATAGGGCAAAAACTAAAATTGAAGATTTAACTAACCAAATCGGTGTATCAAAAGATATTACAACATCAACCGATTTTTAATTTCAAAAAACAATGGACACAAAAAAAGTATGGTTTATTACCGGAGCAAGTAAAGGCCTGGGCCTTGAGTTTGTTAAACAACTTTTAGAAAAAGGCAATTATGTAGCCGCAACATCAAGAAGCATTACGCAACTGGAAACAGCTGCAGGCAAACACGATAATTTCCTTCCTCTTGAAGTTAATTTAAGCAGCGAAGAAAGCGTAGAAAAAGCTATCAAAGCTACAATAGAAAAATTTGGACACATTGATAATGTAGTAAACAATGCCGGTTACGGTTTATTAGGTAGCCTGGAAGAATTAACCGATGCAGAGGCACGCCAAAACTTCGAAGTAAATGTTTTTGGTACGCTTAACATAATACGTAAAGTAATGCCTTACCTGCGCAAACAACAGTCAGGACATATATTCAACATTTCTTCTATTGGCGGGTTTGTAGGTAACTTCCCCGGGTTTGGTATATATTGTGCTACAAAATTTGCAATGGCTGGTTTTACCGAGGCACTGGCTGCAGAAGCTAAAGCATTCAATGTAAATGTAACACTCGTGTTACCCGGTTATTTCAGGACCAATTTCCTAAATTCCGATTCTCTTGCAGTTACCCAAAATCCGATGGAAGAATATAAATCTACCCGCGATTCTCAGGCAATGCATCAAAACACCATAAACGGTAATCAACAGGGCGATCCGGTTAAAGGTGTAGCGGCAATGATTAAAGCATCTGAAACAGAAAATCCTCCCTTATATTTATTTCTAGGAAGTGATTCAGTAACTATGGCACAAGCTAAAATAGAGCAGCTTAGCCAGGAAATAAAAGAATGGGACAGCCTTAGCCGTTCAACAGATTTCTAACTACAAACCATTCATAAAAAAGAGCTTAAGATGTTAAGCTCTTTTTATTTTTATGCTTTTTAACAAAAAACATAACTCAAAAATTTTATTTTCTATCATTTTATCACACAAAAACGCCTATTTATACTTTTTATTTAAAAAATGAAAACGTTTTCGAAAAGAATAAAAAAACAACTCACAATACCAACATAACAAACACATTATCAACAACATAAATACAAACTGTCACTTTTTGTCAATGCTATTGTCGCTTTTTTACACAACACAATATCAACAAGTTAACTAAAAAAAGATTGATTTTTCGTTAATGTTGTACCTGGTTTTTCTGTCACACTTTTTAGGCGGCAGGGAAATTTCAAACTACAAACTATTAACTATTACAAAAATTGATCATGAAAAAAATTATTCTTTTGATTCCTTTTTTGTTGCTTGGAGTACTTACAACAAATGCACAATGTAATGCACCTACCAATGCAGCAGTAACAGAAATCACGTCTAACAGCGCCTTACTTAGTTGGGATGCCGTTTCAACAGGTAGCGAAGTACAGTTTTACCAAACCTCTTTTGTTGAAGGCACAGCAGAAGCTATTGATGGTGCTACTACAGTTACAACAAGCCTAGCAAGCTATTATCCGCTATTACCGGGCACTACTTATACTGCTTATGTAAAGTCATTTTGTTCAGGTGTATGGAGCGACTGGACTACCGGGGTGACCTTTACTACCACATCGTGTCCGGCTGTACAGCCTCCATACACTTTGGATTTTGAAACTGTAACAGCAAGTTTATTGCCTGAATGTACAACATCTGTAGCTCCTTCAACTCCTCATTGGAAAACCGTTACAAATCCAGGATTTGGTTTTGAAAGCGGCACACTAAAGTACATACCAAGCAATGCTATAGCCAACAGCTTTTTATTTACACAAGGTATAGCGCTTGAAGCCGGAACGAATTATAAAATATCATTTAGGTATGGTAATAACAGTACCGAGACCACTGAAAGCATTATACTTACTTATGGGCTTTCACCTACTGCTGAAGATGCAATGCCATTATATGCAGCAACCATAGATGATGCCATACCGCACACACATGACCACTTCTTTACTGTAGAAGAAACCGGCACATATTATATAGGTTTCCGTGCTGTAAGCGAAGCAAATCAGGGCGAACTGTATGTCGATGATTTTTCAATACAGCAAACTGTTTGTGGCACTCCTGAAAATGCTATGGCTAGTGCTGTTACTTATAGCAGCGCAACAATAACATGGGAAGAAGCAACAGAAGGAAATATCTCATCTACAGGGTACTATTTTGGATACTCTACCACAAACACCCCGCCTGACTCTCCAGAAACTATTACAGAGTTATCTCAGGACCTTAGCGAACTGGAAGCCAATACAACATATTATGCTTTTGTAAAAAATGTGTGTGGCGATATAAACAGCGAATGGGAAGTTATTGAATTTACTACTCCTTGTGTACCGGTAGCCCTGCCATATACAATAGATTTTGAATCGGTAGATGCTCCGGATTTCCCGGAATGTACAGCAGCCTTCAACTTAGGAACAGGAAACAACTGGACTACAACAAACACCCCTGGTAATGGCTTTGAGACTAATACACTAGTGTATAATACCGCTACTGAAGCTGCCAATGCAGTATTTGTTACTGCACCGGTAGAATTAGAAGCTGCAACTTATTACAAAGTAAGTTTTAGATACAGAAATAATAGTGATACCACAACTGAAAGCTTCAATCTTAAATTTGGCACTTCACCTGATCCTGAAACATGGACCGGCACATTAATGAGTGTAACCGGAATTAATGATGGTGAAGAGCATCAGTTTGTATCACCTCCTTTCAGTCCGGCTGCTGGTGTATATTATTTTGGTATCCAGGCTACTAGCGACGCTTCACAAGGCAGCTTATACATCGATGATATAACAATCACAACATGGAATTGTGAACTGCCGGAAAATCCAAATATTACTGCATTATCATCAGATAGCGCTACTATAGAGTGGTCGCCTGCTGAGGGAGGCACCGCTATAGGGTACTTTTATACTTATGGAACGAGTAGTACTCCATCTGAAGAAGATATGGCAATGACAAACGAACTTAACGTAACTTTTGATGAGCTTGATGCAGACACTACTTACTATGTGTTTCTAAGAACATTATGCGGTCCTGTAGTAGGTGAATGGACTCCTGCAATGGTATTTACCACTCCATGTACAGAAACAGCAACTGTTCCTTACTCACAGGATTTTGAATCTGCTACAGCACCTGCTATACCTGCATGTAATTCATTAGCAACAAACAGCAGTAATATGTGGAGCACTGCAAACAATCCGGGAAGCGGCTTTGAAACCAATACACTACAATATACAGGTACTGAAGCTAACGCTGACTCATGGTATTTTACTCAGGGAATAGAACTTACAGCAGGCACTCGTTATAAGGTAGAGTATACTTACGGTAACGACAGCAGTGAATTTACAGAAACTCTTAAAGTTACTTTAAGTACGAACCCAGACCCTGTTACAGCATCGCAAGGAGGTGTATTAGGAAATCACTCTGTTACTGCTGCTACACCGGCTACAAATGAAGTAAACTATATTACGGTTCAGGAAGACGGAGTATACTACATTGGTTTCAACGCACAAAGCGAAGGCGGACAGGGAAGTATCTATGTAGACAACTTTAGCATTGAAGAAAGCTCATGTGGTGTACCTGCAAATTTACAGGTATCTGATATTACAGACTCATCAGCTACACTAACTTGGGAAGGCACTACAGAGGGTAATTCAGACCCCAACGTTTACCAATATGCAATAGGTAATACCGAAACTCCTCCGGCAGAAGGTACTCAGGAAGGAAACTTTACGACCAATTTTAGTGAACTTGAACCTGAAACCACATACTATGCTTTTGTAAGAACACAGTGCGGGCCAATATGGAGCGACTGGGTAATGGTAAGTTTTACTACCGAAGAAGAGTTAGGCATTTACGAGAATAACTTTAAAGGTTTTGCCTATTACCCTAACCCAACAAAAAACAACATAACTGTAAGCAATACTAATATAATTGATACTGTAGAAGTATATAATATTACAGGACAACTTGTATTACAACAAAACATAAATGCAGAACAGGCAGAAATAAACATGAACGATCTTTCGGCAGGTGCTTATTTCCTAACTGTGCATTCCGGTAATAATTCTAAGCAGATAAAAGTGCTTAAAATTGACTAATGATAGTTTTTTTCCGTAAGCAAAAAGGCTGCTAATATTATTAGCAGCCTTTTTATTTTATATAAAATACTATTTCCTTATTATTGGCCTCTTAAAGCCCTTTGTTCTCTTGCAAGTAATGTATTTTTAAGAAGCATTGCAATTGTCATAGGACCCACGCCACCCGGAACCGGAGTAATGTAAGATGCTTTTTTGCTAACATTAGCAAAGTCTACATCTCCTGTAATCTTATAACCTTTCTCGTTAGTTTCATCCGGCACACGGGTAATACCCACGTCAATAATAACCGCATCGTCTTTTACCATCTCTGCTTTAAGATAGTTAGGCACACCTAAAGCTGTAATAATAATATCTGCCTGTGTAGTAATCTGACTGATGTTTTTGGTATGGCTGTGTGTTAGTGTTACTGTAGAGTTACCAGGGAAACCTTTACGTCCCATAAGAATACTCATTGGCCTTCCCACAATGTGACTACGACCTATAACTACAGTATGCTTACCTGCCGTTTGTACATTATAACGCTCTAAAAGCTCAAGAATACCAAATGGAGTAGCCGGAATAAAAGTAGTCATATCCAAAGCCATTTTACCAAAGTTCTCAGGGTGGAAACCGTCCACATCCTTACTTGGGTCTATAGCCATAAGTACTTTCTGGTCGTCAATCTGTTCCGGTAAAGGAAGCTGAACTATAAAGCCATCTATATTATCATCCTGATTAAGCTCTTCAATTTTCTTTAAAAGCTCAGTTTCAGAAATAGTGCTTGGCAGCTTAATAAGTGTAGACTCAAACCCAATGCGCTCGCATGCTTTTACTTTACTACCTACGTAAGTAAGGCTTGCTCCGTCATTACCAACAATAACCGCTGCAAGGTGAGGTACTTTTTCACCATTGTCCTTCATTTTTTTTACCTCAGCGGCAATTTCATTCTTAATGTCTTCAGAAACTTTTTTCCCGTCTAATAACTGCATGTTATATCTATTAATTATTATTAAAAAAGACGCGGTTACCCGCGCCTCTACAGTTTTCTTATGGCCTCATGCCTTTCATTCCGCCCATCATTCGCATCATGTTTTTTCCTGCACCACCCTGCATCATCTTCATCATTTTGCTCATCTGGTCAAACTGCTTAAGCAGTTGGTTAACCTGTTGTATGGACGTACCCGAACCTTTTGCAATCCTGTTCTTTCTTTTAGCATCAAGAACAGAAGGTTTGCTTCTTTCGCCCGGGGTCATAGAATGTATAATAGCTTCGATATGCTTAAAGGCATCATCTTCAATCTCCACATCTTTAAGTGCTTTACCTGCACCGGGTATCATACCTATAAGGTCTTTCATGTTACCCATTTTCTTTACCTGTTGTATTTGAGAAAGGAAATCGTCAAAACCAAATTCGTTTTTAGCGATTTTCTTCTGAAGCTTTCTTGCCTCTTCCTCATCATACTGCTCCTGTGCCCTTTCTACTAACGACACAACGTCTCCCATACCAAGAATACGGTCGGCCATACGTGAAGGATAGAAAACATCAATCGCTTCCATCTTCTCACCAGTACCTATAAACTTGATTGGCTTGTTAACTACCGATTTGATTGAAATAGCGGCACCACCACGGGTATCACCATCCAGCTTGGTTAGTATAACACCGTCAAAGTTTAACCTGTCGTTAAAAGCCTTAGCAGTATTTACAGCATCCTGACCAGTCATGGAGTCAACAACAAACAGTGTTTCATGCGGCTCTATAGCCTTGTGAACATTTGCTATCTCGTTCATCATCTCCTCATCTACAGCAAGACGACCGGCAGTATCGACAATTACAACATTAAATCCGTTTGCTTTAGCATGCTTAATAGCATTTTGAGCAATTTCAACCGGATTTTTATTTCCTTCTTCAGAGTATACCTCTACACCTATTTGCTCACCTACTACATGAAGCTGGTTTATAGCCGCAGGACGGTAAATATCACACGCTACAAGTAAAGGTTTCTTATTCTTTTTAGTTTTAAGGAAATTGGCAAGTTTACCTGAGAAAGTGGTTTTACCCGAACCCTGTAAACCTGACATTAATATTATTGACGGATTACCTGAAAGGTTTACTCCTGCTACATCGCCACCCATTAATTCGGTAAGCTCATCTTTAACAAGCTTAACCATTAATTGGCCCGGTTGTAGTGTAGTCAATACATTTTCACCAATAGCTTTTTCCTTAACCTTGGTAGTAAAATCTTTAGCTATCTTAAAGTTAACGTCGGCATCAAGTAATGCCCTTCTCACTTCTTTTAGGGTATCTGCTACGTTTACTTCTGTAATCTTTCCGTGCCCTTTTAAGATATGAAAGGCTTTATCTAATTTATCACTTAAATTATCAAACATAATTTACGGTTCTGTTTTATGAGGTGCAAATTTAAGAATTTGATTTTGAAGTTACAGATTTACAGGCATAAAAAAACCGGTCTTTATGAGAAACCGGTTTTCTTGAGGAAAAAACTTGAATATTAAAAAAAACACAAACTTTACGATTAATTTATTGCATCTGTTAATCGGTTTGATAGTAAAACAGTTATATTGATTTATACCCTACCCTGTTTTCTAACATTTTTCATAAAAAAAACCAGTCTGTAAAAGACTGGTTTTTTAATCGATAAACGTAAGCTTTAGATCTTCATAGCAATTCAAAAATTTTTAGCTTCTTGTTTATCCAAGAAATAAGTAGTTTTCTTTTTCATCTATTGTTATTCCTTTACAAATATTGCAAAAGGAAATTGTTTTAATTGTTGTTAACAAATACCAAAGTATCTGTTCCTCCGTTACCCCCACTTACATCTATAAGACTAATAGTTGTAGCAGTAACCTCCACAATATGCCAGTCATCTGTAAGATCGGCAAAATCTGCTGGTGAGGCAAATGCAATATTAAAATCTACATCACCGCTTGGGTTATCATCATTACTGTCGTCATCATTAGTAACCGACCATGTTCCGGTGTAAGTAGCATCTCCGTTTGTTGCAGTAAGTACGCCACCACTTCCAAAAGTAAAATTATATCCTGTAAAATGGTTCGTCTCATCGTTACCTGAATCTACATAAGAAGATACCTTCCATGAGCCGGACTGTGCCATACTAATAATTTCAGACAAATCATTGTTTACAGATGAGTTGTCATCATCAGAACTACATGCTGCTGCAAACAATATCAAAGTGCATGCCAACATTAATTTAAGAACGTGTTTTTTCATAATTAGTAGTTTAAGTTAGTAATTGAATGTTTTTAATAAAAATATCAAATTATTTACCATAATTATCAATCACACTCATAAAACATACTTAAAGTACTTAGCAATTCATTATTATTATTACAGCTCACTTCCTCACCACCGGGTTTAACCACAACAACAGGATAAGCAATAGCCGAAAGAACATTTACATTAAGATTATTCAAAAAACCATAAAATTCCATATCATCATCCATCACCTGTACATCGGCCACCTGAAAAACCGTGTCGTAGATATTTACCGACAACGGATAAACAAAACGCAAACACTTTAAGCCTGTAGAAGCAGTATTAACACAATCTGAAGCTAAATCCCAATCTTCCTGTGTCAAAATTTCGCTTTCGGTATAGTCTGCATAAACAACAGTTGCAGGCAATTCAACCTGCACCATGTCTACATCCTGTTGTGATTCGTTGAAAATATCATCAACCGAAATAAAATCAGAAATCTCGGCAATGTGCAATTCCTGCCCGTTAACCAGAACATTTACAGGAAGCTTTACCGAAAAACAATCAGTACTGTCAATTATATTATCTGCCCATACCGGATTTTGTGTTAACTGCAGCATTTTATCTACCAATTGCGAACCTGAAATAAGATTCTCGGTATCATCCTGCAAAACAACATTTTCCTCACTTTGACAGGAAAACAGAAATAATGTTATGAGAATAAAAAAAATATATATTTTTGCTTTGTCGAGCTTCATAAATGTTATTACCGTTTTCGGATAGTAAAACAGTTAAAGGAGAAAATTCCCTACCTGGTTTGCTTTTTTTTTATAATTTCACAAAGACATTGTACTCCGAAAATGAAAAACAACTCCAATAACAATATCTGCGAAGAACTTCTGTTCTCAAACTTCTTTAAGACCCACGTCAAAACACTGAAAAACTATCTGTTTTACAAATTTGGGAATGAAGAGCAGGCAGAAGACGTAACCCAGGAAGCTTTTATAAAGCTTTGGGAAAACTGCGCCAATGTACCGGTTGAGAAAGCCAAATCTTTTATATACACCGTTGCTAATAATACTACCTTAAACCAGATAGCACACCAGAAAGTTGTTTTGGAATATGCAAAAAAGCATAACGGACCTACCTCTTCATCAGAGAGTCCTGAATTTGTAATGGAAGAAGACCAGTTTAAAGCAAAGCTGCAAAATGCCATTGCAAAACTGTCGGAGGCACAAAGAACAGCATTCCTTCTTCACCGTATAGACGGAAAGAAATATTATGAAATTGCCGAAATGTTAGACATAAGCGTTAAGGCCGTGGAAAAAAGAATTCACGGTGCCTTGGTTGAGCTTAGAAAAGAAATTGACAATTTTAGGTAGGGTATTTTGAATAATAACTGTTTACAAAGCAAAGAAACGAACAAAACAATGAAAGACGATAATAAATTAGCGAAGTGGCTTGCCGGAGAGATGGATGAAAAGGAGCTAAGGGAATTTGAATCATTGCCGAAATTTGAAACTTACAAAAAGATAGCCCAATACTCTGCTCAGCTGGAAGCACCCGAGACAGATGCAGACGCTATTTACAACAATATAAAAGCAAAAAGAAATAACAAAACTGCACAAACAAAAGTTATACGCCTGCACAGGCCATGGCTGGTTCGCATTGCCGCAGTTTTAATAATAGCACTTTGTGTTACTTTCTTTTACAACACAAACCATGCTACCACCCAAATAGCGGCAGCTGGTGAAAAAACAGAATTTTTACTTCCTGATAACTCTGAAGTTGTACTTAATTCAGACTCTGAAGCTGAATACAAATCATGGAACTGGAACAAAAAGCGTAGTGTTGAGCTTAAAGGCGAAGCCTTTTTTAAAGTTGCAAAAGGAAAAACCTTTGATGTAAACACCCCACTTGGAACTGTTACTGTAGTAGGTACACAGTTTAATGTAAAAGCCAGAGACAATCGTTTTGATGTTACCTGCTTTGAAGGTAAGGTTAAAGTTATTTATAAAACAGAGGAAGTATTCCTTACTCCAGGCGAAAGTGTTACCTTTGAGGAAGGAGAGGAAATTGAAATCCCTGAAACTAAAGCTGCTCAGCCAGGATGGATTAACAACGAGATTACATTTACAGCCGAAAAACCTGAAAACGTAATTAAGGAGATCGAAAGGCATTTTGCAGTTTCAATTCAGCTGGATAAAAATGTATCCTTTTCCGCTAAAAGCAAATTTGAAGGTACCCTGCCTATGAATGACCTTGAAACAACACTTAGCTTTTTCACAGAAAAGTATCATTTAAAAGCTGAAAAAACAGGTAAGGGCACCGTTATTTTATCGGCAGAATGATATTAAAACAAAAGCTGTTTTTTTTCTTTACATTATTTTTTTTTTTCGTCCGGGCAGCCTACTCTCAGGACACTGAAAAGCTTTTGCCTTTAAAAACCATATTGGTACAGATTGAGGAACAACACAATGTAAAGTTCAGCTACCTCAATGAGGATGTATCTCCAATAAAGATTGTACCACCTGAAAGCAAAAAAAACTTAGCTGAAAAAATCTCCTATATAAAGACAGAAACAGGTCTTAGCTTTAAACAGGCGGGTAATTACATAAGTATATATAAACCTATAAGTGAAGAGTTTATTTGCGGATATGTTCTGGATGAAAATCAGGTTCCTGTTGAAGGCGCACTTATTAAGTACGTTAATGGCAGCCAGGAAGAAATTACCGACTCCAAAGGATATTTTAAAATTATCAGGAACAACAATGATTATTTAGAGATTTCACACGCCTCTTATAACCCTATTACATTTACAGCGAAGAGTTTTAAAGATGACTGCCGTAACATTATACTGCAAATTATCTTTGACACTACATTACCTGAAATAGTTGCCGATCGTTACCTTACAACCGGTATCTCTAAAAAGAAAGACGGAAGTTTTGTTATAGAACCCAAAAAGTTTGGTATACTACCGGGACTTATCGAACCCGATGTACTGCAAACCATGCAACAGTTACCCGGCATAAGTAGTGTAGACGAAACAGTAAGCAACATCAATGTAAGGGGCGGTACACACGACCAAAACCTGTTTTTATGGAACGGCATAAGGCTTTTTCAAACAGGTCATTTTTTTGGTTTAATTTCCGGTTTTAACCCTAACCTGCCCCATCAGATAAAAATCTTTAAGAATGGTACCTCTGCTTTTTACGGCGAAAGTGTTTCCAGCGTTGTGGATATTTCTTCCCGTTCAAAAAATATAGATGAGAGCAGTTTCGGTATAGGCTCTAACATGATTAACATCGATTTTTATTCGGTATTGAAGTTATCCGAAAAATCAGGCCTTGAACTGTCTGCCAGACGTTCTTTTACCGATTTTATAGAATTGCCCTCCTACAGTAAATACTCTAAACGGATTTTCCAGAACACAGTAGTTACTGAGCTTAACAACAGTAATGATGTAAATTATAAAAGTGATAAGGAATTCTATTTTTACGACTTTACAGGACAGTATCATTTAAAGACAAGTGATAAAAGCGAATTATTTATCGATTTTATAGGTATTAAAAACAATCTTGATTTTACACAAGGAACCATTACACAAACACAGGTTGTTGTTACCAGCAGTAGCCTTAACCAGTTAACACTGGGTGGATCTGCAACATGGAAATCACAATGGAATGAAACAAACCAAGGAGAAGTAACCCTCTACAGTTCATATTATCACGTTGACGGGAATAACGAAGCACTGCTTAACAATCAGGTTGTAGAGCAGGAAAACAACATTTCAGATACAGGCTTAAGACTTTCTAACAGCACTGTTTTAAGGCCGGAGCTGACGCTTAATACCGGCTACCAGTTTAACGAATTAGGCATAAGAAATATCGATAAGGTAAACTCACCTGATTTTTATAAAGACACTAAAAATGTTTTAAGAACTCATGCAGCTATAGCTGAAGCAGAATACAACCCCGAAGATCAGAATTTTTACGCCAAAGCAGGACTTAGGGCCAACTATTTTGGAGGACTTTCCGCTTTTTTGCTGGAGCCAAGGTTACAGTTTAATTACACCATTAACAACACATGGAAGCTTGAAGCCTTGGGAGAAATTAAGAGTCAGGCAACCTCACAAATAGCTGAAGTACAGCAGGACTTTTTAGGCATAGAAAAAAGACGCTGGATAATGGCAAACGGAGAAGATATCCCTATACAGAAAAGCCGACAAATATCTGCCGGGATATACTATAAAAACAACAGCTGGCAGGTTTCCCTGGAAAATTTCTATAAAAAAGTTAGAGGTATAACTACTCCTGAACAAGGTTTTCAAAACCAGCTTGAGTTCACCAATTTAACCGGAAACTACAGGGTTTTTGGTACCGAATTTTTAGTTCAGAAACAATTTCACGGATTCTATGCCTGGTTTAGCTATACCTGGAATAACAACAAATATGACTTTAAAGATTTTGACCCTTCAAAGTTCCCTAACAATCTTGAAGTTAAGCACTCCATAAACTGTGCAGCAACCTACGAATGGAAAAAACTGAAATTTGCATTAGGGGCAAAATGGCATACAGGACGACCTGAAACTGTCCCTGTAAGTAACGACCCCGTATATACAACCCCTGGATATCCTGAAATTAGTTATTCTTATCCTAATTCATCGAATATAGAGAACTTTTTTGAGGTTAATTTCTCTACCATGTATTCATTAGAAGTAAAAAATGCAGGGACTTTACAAATGGGTGTATCAATATTAAACATTCTTAACCGAAAAAACATTCTTAACCGCTACTACAGAATAAATAATGACACCGACCTAATTGAGGTTGTAAACACATACTCTGTAGAACGTATACCGAACGCCATGATAAGGCTCAAGTTCTAAATAAAAAAGCCCACTTAAGTGGGCTTTTAAAAACTATCATTTAATCAATTTAGTTCTTTATAAGTTTTTGAGTCGCTGTCCTATTGTCATCAAACTTTACATTTACAATATAAACACCGCTTTGAAGCTGAGACAAGTTAACTTTTTCGCTTGAACCTGAATAAACAATCTGTCCAAGTGTATTTACCACAGTAACATTTCTTATGCTGCTACCATCTACAGTTTGTATTTCGGCAATATCAACAACCGGATTAGGAAATAATGTAAATGCAGTTGTATTAAAATCCTCGACTCCTAAAGTTTGCGAGAAGCCCTGAAGATAAACAGACATAGGGAAGTATCCCTGTCCTCCGGCAAACTGAGCATCCGGAACATCAATTTTAAACGAGTGCTCACCTGCCTCTAGGTTTCCTAAATCAATTACCCTTATAGGAATTTTATCACCCGGGCACCAGTTATTCCATGACCATGCTGCGTTAGTATCAGGTCTTGGAGGAGATGGGTTTTGTGAACAGTCATAATATATACAGCTAGGCTGTGTATTATAGTTAAAGAAAGGCACACAAGATACACCTCCCGGTTTATAAGTAAACACCTGCTCATCATCAAGATAAACATAATGCTGTCTTCTGATATATTCTTCTCCTCCTGAATTTGATCCGTGATTAGACGTTATAAGATAAAATTTGGCGTTAGGCACATCTTGGTCTAATGTAAAATTAATTGTCCTTACTGTTTCGCCTATCACATCCGTTCCGTCTAAAGTGTAGTTTTTAAGTTCATACTTAAATGAAAGCGGAATAAATGTATTATCATCTCCGTTTGTTATTAATGGATCTTCTGTGGAAATAAACTCAAGGCTACCCTGATAAACATCGTTTCTGTTTGCACATCCTGCTATTTCAACAGCGGCTCCACCCTGACCGGGACCACCCTGATAACCATAAACCTCAAGCTCAACCCATAAGTCGAATTCTGATGTTATGTTCTCATCATGAAATATCTGAGTTATATTATCAATTTGCCACTCATAAGGTACTTCCTGAACAGAAGTATTGTTTTTATTCATAAAAGGAGTTATGAAACGACCAAGCTCTATTCTTTGTACTTCATTATATACATAAGTAGTTTGTCCCTTAGGCACAAAAGCAAGGTTAACATTCCCTATCCTGTCATAATTATCACAAAGCGGATTAAGGGTAACTCTCATAGTAAGCCTGTTACCAAAAGAAGCAAGTTGTTCCTCTGTAAGCATTTTACCATATGAAGAGTTGCTATTTCTTATAGCGTCTGCAGGTACCGGTTCGTCTACGGTAGCTTCATACATACCGTAATACACCGCCTGGTTAAACACTTGTAAAGTGTAAGGTTCTTCCTGGGCAGTCAAAGTAAGACTGCTAAAGAAAGTAAGGCATAAAAAGGTTAAAAATGGTAGTTTTTTTCTCATAATTCTTAGTAAAGCTAGTGTTAAAACGCGAAATTTAATAAATTTTTTGCATTAAAACCTAACTAACTTAACGTTAGAATGAAAAATATTTAGAACTGGAAGTAAATAAACGGTTGTGGCCCTGCTGAGGCTGCCGCATAAACCAACCAGTAAACCAGTCCTAACAGTATACCTTTGAAAATCAACGGAGTTTTATAAAACGCCTGTTTCATAAACTCAGTAAATTTCTCAGGAAGGAAATGCCAAACATAACCCACTAACATTAAGGCAAATACATTTTTATATCCAAGTATAATAGTTTGCCATTCTTCAGGATTAAATCTTACATCACTTATATTTTTAATTACATCGAGTGCAGTGGTAAAGTCTTTAGCCCTGAAGAAAATCCAGCAAAATGCTACGAAATGAAATGTTAGCACTACCGAAAATATTTTCCATAAGGCAGAACCAAAATTTAGTTTTACATTCTTTTTATCAGGGAAAAATTCCTGAAAAAGCTTATGCACAGCAAGTCCCATACCATGTAGCGCTCCCCAAATGATAAACCTGAGACTGGCACCATGCCATAAGCCACCCAACAACATTGTCGTCATAAGGTTTGCGTTGGTATACATTGTCTTCTCCTTATTCTTAGAAAGCACAAATGTAAGTATGAACAGTAAAGTAGACCCTAAACCTATTACAAAAGGAATATAGCTTGTGGGTCCATAGGTTACACCCCATATTATAAGCCCGAAGAAAAATAGCGACGGGAAAAGAAAACCGGCAATAGAACCGTACCTGTTACCCCCTACCGAGATATATAAAAAGTCCTTTAACCAGGTAGAAAGCGATATGTGCCATCTTCTCCAAAACTCGGTTATTGAACCCGATTTATAAGGAGTCCTGAAGTTAGGTGGTAACTCAAAACCTAATAACAATGCTATACCTATAGCCATATCGGAATAACCGGAGAAATCACAATAGATCTGAATAGTATACCCATAAGAAGCCATCAGGTTCTCAAAAGCCGTATAGCTGTTAGGCGAATCAAAAACACGGTCTACGAAGTTTATTGAAATGTAATCTGAAATTACTGTCTTTTTTATAAGTCCGCCAATAATAAGAAACAGACCATAGTTAACCTCTTCCTTGGTTACATTTAGTTTCTCATAAATCTTAGGGATAAAATCCTTAGCTCTTACAATAGGTCCCGCGACTAATTGCGGAAAAAATGAAACGAAGAAAAGATAATCCGGAAAACTCTTGGCCGGGGTAATCTCTTTTCTGTAAATCTCAATTGTATAACTTATAGACTGGAACGTATAAAACGATATACCTACCGGTAGTATAATATCATGAAAAGAGTATGTTCCGCCAAACAAATCGTTGTAATTACCTATTAGGAAATTTGTATATTTAAAATAGCCCAAAAAGGTTAGGTTAACCACAACACTAAACCATACATAAAGCTTTCTCTTTAGGGCATTGGTCTCCCTATATAAAAAGTAACTAAGAGTATAATCAAGCACCGAAGTAAACAACAGCAGCAAAAAATACTTACCGCTTGACTGCTGGTAGAAATACAGCGAAAAACAGATAACATAGAATATCCTTAAGTGAAAAGTTTTCCTTAAAAGAATATATATGGCATAAAAAACAATAAACAGCTTTAAGAACCTTCCCGAATTGAAAAGTAAAGGCTCATTTGGGTTATATGCAAACCAACCCAATACATCCTGCCACGATAAGTGCGGAATTAAATCTGAAAACTGCATTATTGCCTGTTTAATTTAAAATTATTGTATGCATTTAAAAATGCTTCTGTAAACTGTTCTCCCTGCTGTTTATAGCCTTCCCTTGAATAGTGTATCCTGTCGGAAGACATCAATCCTTTCTTAGCGTTTTCATTTACACTAAAAAGCCCGCCTAAAACAGCAAACATATTCCAGGTTGCATAACCCTTTTCTGTTTCCTGTATCAGAATATTTCTTGTATAATCCCCAACAAATGTATTAGGATATTTCTTTTTGAATAGTGATGGCGGCGGCGTAGTAATAATTACGCATGCATATGGATTTTCTGCCTTTACACTATCAATAAACATATTAAGCTGGGCAATGTATTCTGTAGCTGTAAGCTTATCAAACGACTCGTTAGTGCCTAGGGACACAATCACCAAATCAGGATTCAAAGCCGGTAACTGCTCAAAAAACATAGGGTATTTATTATAGTCAGAACATTTTGCCCCATTAACACCAATTGTGTGGTACAATATACCAGGAGCATCCTTTTCTAATATTACCCCATTTAGGTTATAAAGCTTTTCCTGCTTGTTAGGCAACAGGTATATTTTAGACAATCGCTCACTGCTGTAATAGTAGCTGCTAAGACTGTCTTTTTGCAAATCCAGCGGAATGAATTCCGAACGCTGAACCTCTTTCTTAACCTTCTCTCCCGTAGGAATTTTCAAGGTTTTCCCTGCCCTGATATTATTGGAGCGTAAACCATTATATTTTTTTATTTCCGATACTGATGTATTGTACTTTTCAGCAATTATGGAAAGTGCTTCCCCGCTTTTTATCTTATGGACTATAACTTTAGGCTCTGTCGATTCTAATGTTATTGTTTTTGAGCTTGTAGCCACATCAAACAAAGACGAATTATGCGGAGTTACAATTTTTATGGTATTAAAATAATCGGAAGTGTCACGCACTTCAAGACCAAGCACAAAATTTTCGGCTGTGGTAAGCCCTATTGCACTCAAACCTACTTCTGTACCATCGGGAGTATAGATATTCCTCCTGCTTTCCCATGAAGCATTAGAAGTAAATTTTACCTTATAACCTCCGTTTGTTTTTGCCAGATTGTAAGGAAACGAAAACCCGGCGCCCGCATTACCATATTTAGCCTGAAGCTCTTCCCTCACCTTTCCTGAAAACAAGTCGGCCTGAATATGGGAGTCTCCTATATGCACTATATTGATATGCCCCTTTTTTTGCTGCTCCAGTTTAAAAAGTTTTTCAAACACCGGATCAAGCACCGAAGTGTTTGTGATAATATTATCTGAAATGATAATTGTGCTGTCTATCACAACACTATCCATATCAACTTCCACAGAGTCAACCTGAGCAGACGCATTGGCATAAAATGCCAGACAACACAACATCCCTAATACCTTTTTAATCATTTAGCGAATCTTTATGAAGTATTACGGAATCATTTTCAGTTTCCGGCTCTTCCGGATCATTTATTTCAACCGGCTTACTTTTAGCCCTGAGTTTTTTATATTGCTCATAGCCATTTATAACCTGGGTATAAATCAGGTCGGCTACTTTTTTAGCTCCCTTATAATTAAAGTGCGTATAGTCTTTATTTGCCATTGCAGGTACCTCTTCAACCCATTTTACCATAGAGCCGTCGCCTCCCATAAGTGTATAAAGGTTTACATAAGCAGCTTCAGATTGTATTGAGAATCTTTTTTGAGCCTGTGCTAAAGGTACTACTGCAGAATCGGTTTTCATTTCAAGGTCATATTTGGTGGACTTATCAGCAGTTGAAATTACTAAAATAGCAACTCCCGGAAAACATTCCCTTAAATGATTAATCACTCTTGTCATGCCCCTTTCATACCACTTATAATTGTATGAGCCATAGTTAAGCACATTGGTACCATAATGCAGCACAATAAGATCGTAACCCAGCTTATCATTAAAAGCTTTCATCAGGTTAGTATTGAACATGGAAATAGGTAAGCCGGAATTACCTCTGTTAGAGAAGTTATCTACATGAACACCCCTCCCATTATCGAAGTTAACTCCGTAAAAAGGAATTGAATCGGCTTTAATAAAGTCTGCCTTAAGTGTTTTAAGATCACCGGAAGAAAGTAAAAGGGTATTTAACCTTTTTGTCGGATTAAGCTTTTTAACTATAGTATCTTTTCCGTTTATCACTGCAACACTTGCCTCATTATTACCACTTTGCCCATAGAAAAGTGTAGGACTGTTAAGTTTAGACATGTGCTTTAAGCCACCTGCCTTATACTTAATCCATACCGGATTTACCGTATCATGCTTTACAAAAAACACATGGCCGTTAACACCAAAAGGCCTTAAAGGATTTTTTACATTTAAGTAGGATTGTGTTTTCCAGTTACCTGAAAACTGATGTACTACAGAAGATCTTGATGCGGCAGACTCAGAGGTTATGTTTACAAAACCTACGCCTTCTCCCCCAAATTTCTCCTGAAGGTTAGACCTGAAATCCTGCACGATCATATCACCATCGGTCATGGAGTCGCCAAAGTAAGCTATCCTAACCTTACCTTCACCAGTGGTTTCCAGCTCATATAATTTTTGAAACAAAGGCACCAAGTGCTGATATCCCTTATACTGCTCAAAAGTTTCTGTTGGAAACTGCACACCATACTTTTTCTCAAAAACAATATCCTCTTCGGTAATCGTATCAGTTTCCACAGTTATGGTGTCGGTAGCCTCAATTGCTTCGAGCAAAAGGCTGTCTACCACAACATTTTTACTTACTGTAGTTGATTCGGTGAAAATCTTTTTTGGCAAAACCTGTTTAAAGCCAATAAATGCTGCTATTGACAGTACGACAATAGCAAACGACTGAAAGAAATAAGGTTTTTTATTATGGCTCACAAAAACTGGCTGTTTATTACATTCTCTCCGGCACACCTATACCTAACATAGCGAAAGCAGATTTTATTGTTTCGCCTACTTTTTTGGATAGCTGTATCCTGAATATTTTTTCGTTTTCAATTTCCGACCCCAATACCGGTACACTTTGATAGAAAGAGTTATACTCCCTTACCAGTTCATAAGTATAATTGGCAATAAGTGCAGGGCTATGACTGTTAGCAGCATTTTGTATCACCTCAGGATACTCTGCTATAATCTTAAGCAATTCTTTCTCTTTTTCATGCAGGGCAATATCAGCATTTGATAGAGATTTAGAGAAATCAAAATCAGCTTTACGGATAAGCGACTGTATCCTTGCATAAGTATATTGTATAAACGGACCTGTATTACCTGCAAAGTCAACCGACTCTTCCGGATTAAACAGTATACGTTTTTTAGGGTCTACCTTAAGTATATAATATTTTAAAGCCCCAAGGCCTATAGTTCTGTACAGCTCTGCTTTTTCTCCGTCAGAATAGCCTTCAAGTTTACCAAGTTCTTCAGATATCTGCTTAGCTGTTGAAGTCATTTCACTCATTAAATCATCAGCATCCACTACAGTCCCTTCACGGCTCTTCATTTTTCCTGACGGAAGATCTACCATACCATAAGAAAGGTGATACAGGTTCTCTGCCCAGTCAAAACCAAGTTTTTTAAGGATAAGGAAAAGTACTTTAAAATGGTAATCCTGTTCGTTACCTACAGTATAAACCATACCGCCCACATCCGGATAATCTTTTACACGCTGTATGGCAGTACCTATATCCTGGGTAATGTAAACCGATGTACCGTCTGCACGAAGCACCAATTTTTCATCAAGGCCGTCTTCGGTCAGGTCAATCCATACAGAGCCATCTTCTTTTTTAAAGAAAATACCCCTGGCAAGCCCCTCTTCAACTACGTCTTTACCTAATAAATAGGTATTGCTTTCATAATAATAGCTATCAAAATTAACTCCCAGATTGTTGTATGTAGTTGCAAAACCTGCATACACCCATTGGTTCATTTCTTTCCATAATGCAATTACCTCAGCATCTCCTGCTTCCCATTTACGAAGCATTTCTTTAGCTTCCTGCATTACTACAGTACTGTTACGGGCAGCATCATTAATTTCAGAAATCAGATTATCAATTTTATCTTCTAAAGAAATAATCGGTTTTAATAAAGCATCTACTTCTTTAAAAGGTTTAGATTTCAAAAGGTCATCCTGAGCATTTTTTCTGAATCCTGAAAAAGTTTTTGAAATAGTACCTCCCTGAGAAAGAGTTTCTGTAATTTCAGAAGCCAATTCCTTATCAAAAGCTTCTATTTTTTGAATATCCAACTGTGCGATTTTTTCATCACGCATAGCTGTAAACTTTTTAATCTCTTCATTAAAACCGCTCAGCTTTTCACTATTAGCTGTCTTATCTTGTGAGAAATCTCCATTTATAAATGCCTCAAAAATTGGCTTGGCCTGCTTCCTAAGTTCATTCTCAAACTCAACATAAAAATTACCAACCAGCTTATCCCCTTTTAAGCCTGTGCTTTCCGGAGTTTGCCCGTTGCCAAATTTTTGCCATGCCAGCATTGACTTACAGATATGTATACCTCTATCGTTAATAACCTGAGTTTTGTATACTTTTTTACCTGAAGCTTTTATAATTTCCGCCACAGAGTATCCTAATAAGTTATTACGCACATGCCCTAAGTGAAGCGGCTTGTTTGTATTAGGTGAAGAATACTCTACCATTACAGCCTTATCGCCCGGTTCAGGAGATAAAAGACCAAAGTTTTCGTTTTCTTTTATACCGTTAAAGAAACTGATGTAGTAAGCATCAGAAATTACAATATTTAAAAATCCGGACACTACATTAAACCCGTCTACAATTTCAGAATTCTCTACAAGGTACTGCCCTATTCTATTTCCTAATTCTACCGGATTGCTTTTTATAATTTTAAGCAACGGAAAAATAACCATGGTAATATCGCCTTCAAACTCCCTGCGTGTTGCCTGTAGTTCAACCTTTTCAGGGGTTACACTAAACAGTTCGTTTACCGCTTTTTCGATATGGGAAGTAAGTATTTGTGATAATGCCATTTTTATATTGATTTTAAGCCTGCAAAGATAAATTATTTGCCCGAGAGGCAGAAAGGAAAATTCTTAAAATAATTACAGCAGTTATATTTTGAATCCTGTCGTGTTAACCCCCTTCAATTGTCTGTTTTGCAACACCTTATTTACAATTTAAAAAACTAGTTTTACACTCATAATAAAGCTGTTAGGGCGGGCATGAAAAAAAATTTAAAAAAACCTGTAACATTTTATGCCCGGTTATGTCTTATGTATAACAAGGCGGGATAAAAAATTTAAAATGCCTTGTCGGTTTTAGTGTATCGCCATTCATTTAAGGCTGTACACTTGCCGGTTCAATCATCAATCAATTAATCGAACAAATGAAAATCAAATTTCTTTTTGCGCTCCTGTTCGGGAGCCTGATTTCTGCGTATGCCCAAAACCCGGGAAGTATTACAGGAAAGGTAGTAGACAGTAAAACTAAAGAGAGCCTGCCTTATGTAAGTATAGTGGTTAAAAACGGCGACCAGGTTGTTACCGGAGGTATTACCGAAGATAACGGACTTTTTACAATTAAAAATCTCGAACTTAAAAAATATACTGTAGAAGTACAGTTTATGGGCTATACAACCCACAAAGAAAATATTACCCTTGGTGATGCTGCAAGATTTATCGACATGGGAATCATTCAGCTTACAGAATCGAACACTGTACTTGAGGAAGTAGAAATAGTAAAAGAAGTTTCTACCATAGAGCAAAAACTTGACCGTAAGGTTATTACTGTTGGCCGTGACCTTACTACAGCCGGGGGTACTGCTGCCGAGATCATGAACAACATACCAAGCGTAAATGTAGATCAGGACGGTAACATCTCCCTTAGAGGAAACCAGAATGTAAGGGTATTATTAGACGGAAGGCCAACCAATATAAGTCCGACACAGTTATTAAAACAGATACCATCTACCTCTATTAAAAAGATAGAACTTATTACTAATCCAAGTGCAAAGTACAATCCTGAAGGGATGTCCGGTATCATAAATATAATCCTGAACAAAAACACAAACGACGGATTTAATGGTAACCTAAGCTCGGGTATCACTTTTGGTAAAGTACCAAAGTTCAACAACTCTTTAGATATGAACTACCGTATGGGTAAAGTTAACTTCTTTGCAACCACAGGTAGTAACTTTGGCAAAAACTATAATTGGGGAAAAGTTGAGAGAAATACTCCAGATGTTAATTCTTTACAAGACATTGATGTAGTTAACGATAACGAAAATTACTTTGGTAAATTTGGTTTAGACTTTTATCTAGATGATAAAAACACCATTTCTGCCTATGTAAACCTGAACAACTTTTCTGCTGACACAAACATCAACATAGGCATAGACTATGCAGGTAGTGATTCTGAAGACACCACACAGGAGTCTGTATTTGACAGTGGTAACCATAACAACACTTACAACTTAGCCTACAAGCATAAGTTTGATAAAGACGGACATACCTTAGATTTTGAAGGTAACCTTAACGAGACAAAAGGATCTCAGGCAGGTATTTATGATATTGTAACAGGTAATGTACCCAGCAACTATATAGACAGAGTTGAAGATAACCGCACCAATACAACCATAAACCTTGACTATGTAAACCCGCTTAGCGAAAAGTCTACTTTAGAGCTTGGTGCAGAGTCCAGAATCATCCGTTCAGACAACGATTACAACACAACGAATTCGTTGATTACAAACCCGGTTTCAGACTATACTTACGATATGGATATCTATTCAGCCTATGCCACTTTCGGACAGAAATTCGAAAAAATAGGCTATCAGTTAGGTGCACGTTTTGAAAGTTATAAGGTACAGGCAAAATCAAATAGCGGCGGCGTAGCTTTTGACGACGATTATATTACAGTATACCCTTCGGCTTACCTAACTTATAACCTGAACCAAAAAAATATGTTCCAGGTAAGCTACACCCGTCGTGTAGACAGACCAAGCCTTGAACAGACTAAGCCTATTAGGGAATTTTCTACTCCACTTATTACATCATTAGGTAATCCGGAACTGGAGCCACAGTTCACTAACTCGGTAGAGCTTAATTATACTAAAGTATTTGAAAAAGGATCTTCAATTACTGCAGGTATATTCTACAGACTGATAAATGATGAGATTAGCAGGGTTTTATATCCGGATGAAACTACAGAAAACCCTAACGACCAGATCATGACGTTTGACAACTATAACAACAATAAGTCTTACGGATTTGAAGTTTCAGCAAACTATAAAATAGCAAAATGGATGGATATCCAGCCGGCTATCGATTTTTCAAGCATATCACAAAAAGGAGCTGTAAGCCAATCACAACCTGACGGAACCTATGAGTTTGTTATAAGGCAGATAGACGCCAATGCATTTAACGCAAGGCTTAATGCAAACTTCAGGGTTAACAAGCGACTAAGCTTTATCCTTTTCGGGTTCTACAGAGGCCCTGTAAACGGGGTACAAAACAATAGTAAGGAAATGTACAAAGTTGATTCTGGTGTTAGCTATAACCTGCTTGACAACCAACTTACATTTAACCTTCGCTTTAACGACATGTTCAAAACCATGCGCTATGCTTTTGACAGCCAATACCCATTTCCGCAAAGCGGAGAATTCCGTTGGGAGAGCCATACGGCATACTTTAGCCTTAACTACCGATTTGGAGGTGGTAAAAACAGGGCTATGCAGCGTAAATACCGCGATAATAACACTAAACAAAGTGGTGGCGGTATGTTCTAAAAATAAGAGAATTTAGTTTTTTTATACATTAGATTTAGTAGTTAGTAAAAAAGCCCGAAACATAGTTTCGGGCTTTTTGTTTTATGGCAGTATCTCTATTACCGCATTATGTTTTACTGCTTTATAAAGCTCATCTATTTCCTCATCGGTTACAGCTATACAGCCGGCTGTCCAGTCTTTCCATCTATGAAACTTACCTATATATCCGCGGTCATTTCTTAACCCGTGAATCTTAATCAGTCCGCCTGGTGCTTTGCCTTGCTTTTCAGCAAATTCCCTGTCGGCCTCATTAGGATAGGAAACACCTAAATTTTTATGATAATTACTATTGGCATTACGATCGTTAATGGTATAAACACCTTCGGGTGTTTTGTTATCCCCTTCAAACTGTTTATGTCCTAGAGGATTCTTACCTAAAGAAATTGTATAGGTTTTAAGAAGGCTTTCACCGCTGTAAGCCAGCATTTTCCTTTTAGATTTATACACTACAAGCTTGTCTACCTCACTACCTTTTGGCAATGCTTTTTCAGGAATAAAATAATATATCCCTAAAGCAACAGGAACAGCAAGTGCACTTAAGAGAATCATCTTCTTAAATTTCATTTACCATTTTATAATGGCACTACCCCATGTAAATCCGCTACCAAAAGCAGCAAGCACTACAGTATCTCCTGCTTTTATCTTACCATTTTCCCAAGCTTCAGTAAGTGCAATCGGCACAGAAGCGGCAGTTGTATTACCGTACTTCATAATATTGTTATATACCTGATCATCACTTAGACCAAACTTCTGTTGAATAAACTGAGAAATCCTAAGATTAGCCTGATGCGGTATCAGCATATCAATATCAGACACTTTAAGGTTATTTGCATTTAGGCCTTCCATAATAACTTCACTAAAGCGAACCACGGCATTTTTAAACACAAACTGTCCGTTCATGTAAGGGTAATAACTCTCATCATCAGGGTTATTCTCTGCAATAATATCGGTTACCCATCTTTTACCCATACCCGGGGCGATTAAAGCAAGCTCTTCTGCATACTGCCCTTCCGAATGAAGATGTGTGGAAAGTATACCTTTAGTAGTATCTTCTTCCCTTGTTAAAACTGCAGCACCGGCACCATCACCAAAAATAACCGAAACCCCGCGACCTCTTGTTGTCATATCAAGTCCGGTTGAATGAAGTTCAGAACCTATAATAAGTATGTTTTTGTACATACCTGTTTTTATAAACTGATCGGCTACAGAAAGTGCATATATAAATCCGGAACACTGGTTTCTTACATCAAGAGCCCCAACAGTCCTTTTCATACCTAAGTCTCTTTGCACAAGTACACCCGGCCCAGGAAAATAATAATCAGGGCTAAGTGTTGCAAATACTATAAAATCAATATCCTCTTTGTCAATACCTGCACGTTCAATAGCTATTTTAGCGGCTTTAACCCCCATAGTAGTGGTAGTATCACCATCTCCTTTTACTACATGCCTTCTCTCCTTTATACCGGTACGTTCCTGAATCCACTCATCATTGGTCTCAATAATTTTGGAAAGATCGTCATTTGTAACAACATTTTCCGGAACATAATAGCCTAAGCCTGAAATCTTTGAATGATACATAAATTGTTTGTTTTAATAAAAATGCAGATGTAAAAATAAACATTCCTTAAAAAGGAATTGAAAATAATTTGGTTTTTTGACAAAACTTAAGAATGCTAAACAACTGCTTTACAATATTTAAGACAGATTATCCAAAGGCGTTTCTATCAACCGTAAGGCTTACTTCTGTATTTACTGGTAATTCTTTATAATGTTCAAAAAATATTACCTGCCTGTTTAAGGCCGATTTAATAAGATATCGGTTACCCTTAAAATAGCATTGTTTAACAACAACTTTAAGCGGACCTTCTTCTGTTACTTTAAGCTGGTGCGGATAAATTAAAACTGTTTCGTCTTCCTTTTGTGTTAGTGTAAGCAGTTCCAGTTTTATCTGGTTAACTTCACCAAAAAGTGATGCTGTATACTTATCTGTGGGGTTATAATAAATTTCTTTAGAGGGTGCTTTACCTATCATCCTTCCCCCTTTTATCACTATAGTCTCATCAGCAAAAGAAAGTGCATCGGTACTATCGTGTGTGGCAACAATACAGGTAACTCCTTTTTGTTTGAGATAAGCAAAAAGGTTTCTCCTCAAAGCATTTTTCCTAAAGTTATCTATATGGCTAAAAGGCTCATCAAGAAGCAAGATCTCCGGTTCCAATGCCAATACTTTTGCGAGTGCTATACGTTGTTGTTGCCCTCCGCTAAGGTATTGTGCCTTTATATCGGCAAATTCGGTCATCTCTACAATTTCCAAAAGCTCGGCAATGCGTTCTTGTTTTTGTTCCGGATAAAAATTAGAAAGATAAGCCCCTACATTTTCAGCTGCAGTTATATAGGGCATCAAATCAAAATCCTGAGCCAGATATTTCATGTACGGCATTCCCGGGATAAGGTTAAACTTTGGTCCTAAAACAGGTTCTCCCTTATAGATTATCTCTCCCTCATCAAGATCAAACAGTCCATAAATAAGTTTAAGCAGAGTGCTTTTTCCGCAACCGCTTTCACCTATTACAGCTATATTCTGTCCTTTCTTAACAGTAAAATCCAGATTATGGATTATTTTTTTTTCGGTATATCCAAAAGAAATATTCTTTACAGCAAGCATTGAAAATTATAAATTTTTAATCCTGCAAAAGTAAAGGATTTACAGCAAAAAAGCCCTGTGCTTAAAAATAAATAAGGGCGCAATCTCAAAAGAGGAGAAAGCACCCTTATCAACCTAACCAATAAATAAACAAACTCGTTTGTGAGATATCATTTAGAATATTGAATCTCATAAATTCTTAAAAAAATCATAACATATGTTATATATACGTAAAAAGTGTAGTAGCGGTTTTAAGTTTTTACTGTTTTTTATTTTTTTTTTATTTCTTTACACAAACACACCTATCTAACCCAATTATTAAAACATGAAAAAAACCATCACACTTTGTATGCTGGCGCTCTCTTTTTGCGCTTTTTCTCAAAGTAAAAATGACCAGTTTTCCCTAGAAGGGGGCTATGGAGCGAGTATTCCTGTAGCAAGATTTTCTGATTTCAGACATTACGAATTTGCCTTCCGTTATATGGCAGATGAGCAATGGGGGTTTAAATTTGATTTCGGCTCAGATAAATTCAGAAAAAAAGATGTTCCCAACTATGGCTCTGATTATTTTAGGGTTTCGGCACAGGTTGTAAATAATCTTGCCCGCACCTTTAATCTGAAATATCACAGCGATACTAGCTTTAATCTTTTAGCACATGCCGGGCTTGGATATTCTAATATGAAATCGCAACGCTATCCGGGCCAGGATAATATTGGCCATATTATTTTTGGTATTACGCCTCAAATCAAAATTACTGATCGTATGGCTTTTTATCTTGACTCATCATTTATAATGAATTTCAGTCAGGATTTTGATTATAACGGCGCACGATACAGAAATGAAACCGATCCGCCTTCGGTAGGTAAGTTATTAAACCTTTCTGCAGGCCTTGTTTTCTACTTAGGAAAAAACCGAGGAGATTCCGACTGGAGATAAAATAAAAAAGGCTGCCAATAGGCAGCCTTTTTTATTTCTGTATATATAACTCAATTTATTATTGAGCCTGTTTTTTAGCATCTTCAACCATTTTTTCATTTGCAGTAATTGCAAACTCAACACGACGGTTTTTACTCATACCTTCTTTAGTATCATTTGAAGCAATAGGATCTGCCTCGCCACGACCAATTGTATTGATACGACCGGCACTTAAACCTTTACTAACCAGATATGTTTTTACTGAAGCAGCTCTCTGCTCAGATAATTTAAGGTTGTAATCATCGCTACCGCTACTGTCAGTATAACCAAAAATATCAATGTTAGTATCAGGATAGTCATTAAATACAGGAACAAGCTTATCAAGATTAGCTTTTGCTGTAGAAGTTAATGAAGATTTGTTAAGGTCAAAATTAACCGAGTTCTCACCCAGTGTAAGTTTAATACCTTCTCCTACCCTTTCAACTTCTGCACCCGGTAAAGCCTCATCAATCTCTCTTGCCTGTTTGTCCATACTGTTACCTATAAGACCTCCGGCAGTACCACCTACAACACCACCAATAATGGCACCCAGTGCAGTATTACCTCCTTTACCAACATTGTTACCTATAATACCACCGATAACCGCTCCCGAAGCAGCACCAATACCGGCACCTTTTTGTGTATTATTCATATTCTTTGTGGCTTCACACGATGTAAAACCTATACTGAAAATAAAGGCAAAAGCCAATAAATAAATTTTCGTCGTTTTCATAATCTTTATTTTTGTTTTATTGATATTACATTTTGTTAAACTGGTAAACAACATCTACATTCTTACCGCCAACATTTACATTGTCTACAAGTTGGAATGAACTTTCAGACTGGTTCATTACTTTAAGGAAATAACCCTGAGTTACTCTTTTCCCTTTTTCACCTTCGGTAATTTTTAGCGTAAATGATCCGTCTTTAGTTACCGACCATATAATAGGACTTGAAAAAGCAGGGCAACCTACTTTATTTAGGGTCATTTCGCCAGTGTTGTTGTTACTCACAAACTTCCATGAGCTTCCCACAAAGCATTGAGAGTCGGCAACATCAAAGGAAGTTACCTTAATATAGTCTGATCCCGGATAGGTAACGCTTGATATTGTCCAGTTTCCTTTAATACCAACCTGCGATTTTTGATGTAGCGAAGAGCATGAGGCTAAGGCAATTACACACATGCATAAAAACAATACTTTTTTCATAACTGCTATTTTAAGTTTTTAGGTTATATACTTATTTCGTTGAATAAAGTTAATCACATTTAGTGTTACCAAACAATAGCTACCACTGTTTTTTAACAGGAAATATCGGTTAATTTCACGTGAGATTTTTTTCACCTCTTACAAATCATTTATTATCAGCGGGATTAGAATAAAAAACCTCGCAAACCCCCGCTGTAATTAATGTTTTCTTAAAATTTTCTTTTTTTAACAAATCAAAACCATTGATTACTGACAAACGTGGAAAACAAAATGTCAATTTGTCACCAAACGAGTGTTGGTATCTTATTTGAATAAGCACAATCAGAAAACAATAAAAAACATCATACTATGACAACAGGAAAAATTAATGTTTCGGTAGAGAACATATTTCCCTTAATCAAGAAATTTCTATACAGCGACCACGAAATCTTTTTACGTGAGCTGGTTTCAAATGCAACAGATGCTACACTTAAACTTAAACACCTTACAGGCATAGGAGAAGCCAAAGTAGAATATGGCAATCCTGTTATAGAGGTTAAGGTAGACAAGGAAGGTAAAAAGCTTCATATTATCGATCAGGGTATTGGTATGACAGGTGAAGAGGTAGAAAAATACATCAATCAGGTAGCTTTCTCCGGAGCTGAGGAGTTCCTTGAAAAATACAAAGACTCAGCTAAAGATTCAGGCATTATAGGGCACTTTGGTTTAGGTTTCTACTCAGCATTTATGGTTGCTGAAAAAGTAGAGATTATCACCAAATCTTATAAAGATGAGCCTGCAGTACACTGGACTTGCGACGGTAGCCCTGAGTTTACACTAGAGCCTTCTGACAAGACCGAAAGAGGTACAGAAATAATCCTGCACATTGCAGATGATTCTACAGAATTTTTAGAAGAGCACCGCATTAGCGAACTGCTTAAAAAATACAACAAGTTTATGCCGGTGCCTATTAAATTCGGTACCCGTACAGAAACACTTCCTAAACCGGAAGATGCTCCTGAAGATTACAAAGCAGAAGAGATTACGGTTGACAACATTATAAACAATCCTAACCCGGCATGGACAAAACAGCCTAGCGACCTTAACGAGGAAGATTACAAAAACTTCTACCATGAGTTATACCCGATGCAGTTTGAGGAGCCGCTGTTTAACATCCACCTTAATGTAGACTATCCGTTTAACCTTACGGGTATTTTATACTTCCCTAAACTTTCTGCCGATTTACAGGTTCAGAAAGACAAGATACAGCTATACCAAAATCAGGTTTTTGTTACCGATAACGTAGAAGGTATAGTACCGGAATTCCTTACCATGCTTAGAGGTGTAATCGACTCTCCGGATATTCCGTTAAACGTATCGCGTTCTTACCTTCAGGCAGATGGTGCCGTTAAAAAGATATCCAACTACATTACACGTAAAGTAGCCGATAAACTTAAATCACTGTTTACAGAAAACCGTGAGGACTTTGAGCAAAAATGGAACGATATTAAAATCGTATTGGAGTATGGTATGCTTAGCGAGCCTAAATTCTACGAGAAAGCAGGTGCATTTGTACTATACCCGACTGTAGACAACAAATTCTACACACTGGAAGAACTTAAAGAAGCCCTTAAAGCAAACCAGACAGATAAAGACGGTAAACTGGTAATACTTTATGCAAGCGATAAGGATGCACAGCACAGCTATATTGCAGATGCTAAAGAGAAAGGATACGAAGTACTTCTTCTTGACTCCCCTATCGTATCACACTTAATACAAAAATTAGAGGCCGATAACGAGAATCTTACTTTTGCACGTGTAGATGCCGATCATATAGACAAGCTTATTAAGAAAGACGACGAGCAGATCTCTAAACTAAGCGAAGAAGAAAAGGAAAAACTTAAAACCGTACTGGAAGAGATTGTACCTAAAACCACTTACAGCGTTCAGCTTGAGGCTATGGACAGTAATGCAGCTCCGTTCAGGATTACACAGCCTGAGTTTATGCGCCGTATGAAAGAAATGAGCCAGACAGGTGGCGGAGGTATGTTTGGTATGGGTAACTTCCCTGAAATGTACAACCTTATTGTAAACACTAACCACGAGCTTACATCAAACATACTTAACAGCGGAGACAAAACGCATCAGGAAGCATTGGTAAAACAGGCGCTTGACCTTGCCAAGCTATCTCAAAACCTTCTTAAGGGTGAAGAGCTTACCGCTTTTGTAAAACGTAGTTTTGACCTGATAAAGTAATTTCCATTTCGGGCGAAACATCGTGAAGTCGAGAAATCTCTCTTCAAAATAATTATAACAGACCTGTGGTGAGAGCCACAGGTTTTTTTATGTTTTTATAATCTGCTTAATTACTTAGTTTTGCGAAAAATTTTAAAAAGCTATGAAAACACACATTACACTCGCCCTGTTTTTTATATGCAGCATACTTACCGCACAGGATTTTAATGTTGTAGACTGGAACCCGGAATATAAATTAACGTTGGCCGATTTCAAATCGGAAAGCACACAAATAGGAGAAACAAACCTTTATAGTGTTTACAGTTCTGCCAGTTTAGATTATGGCGTACAAATGACCAATATAGAGTTTATGCTTACCAAAAACTTTAATTCTAAAGTAAGCAACAGGTTTTTTCCTGAATCGGCTATTATAATCGCACCTAATGAGGAAACAGCATTAAAAATGGTAGATTTTGCCCAATATGAATTTGACGCCTGCGAACTGTATGCCCGAAAATTCAGGAAAATGCTTTATGAGGAAAAAGGTACTTTTTCAGATATTAGTTATGTACAACCATTATTTGATAATATAAGAAGAGAGTATGCCGACAGGACTGCCAAAGCAGGAAAAGCAACCGACATAGGTCAAAAAAGTGAAGAACTTAAAAGGCTTCACGAAGAGGTGCTGAAAGAAATTGAAGAACTCGCTGATTTTTGCAAAACCTGCAAACCAAAGAAAAAGAAGAAAAAATAACCGAGAAGCCTGCATCGAAAGTTGCAGGTTTTTTGTTAAAGGCTTCATTAAAAAAAGTATCTTTATAACACCATTTCACAAACCTGATTTATGAATCTTTCCCTTGAAACCCCGGCTCTTTTATTTTCGGCAACATCATTAATCCTGCTTGCTTATACCAACAGATTCCTTACCATTGCCACTATAGTTCGCGGGTTAAAGAAAAACTACGACGAAAACGAAACAAAAAGTATATTACTGGAAATACAAAACCTCAACAAAAGACTGACCTTAATACGCCACATGCAGATGTACGGAGTATTAAGCCTGTTCTTTTCGGTATTTGCAATGGCATTATTATTTGTAGGCAGTAACCTTTGGGGCACCTATATTTTCGGGCTAAGCCTGTTACTTTTATTAGCATCGTTTGCTGTTTCCTTTTGGGAAATAAGCATATCGGTAAAAGCATTAAGGGTTCACCTTAGCGATTTACTTGAAGAAGCGAAGAAACACAGTTAACCTAATCAACAAATCCACTCTATTCTATAATCCATAACAAAACAGGCTTGGTTGTCTGTTTCAGCTTTTCATCCAGTTTCTTCATAAAAATATCTGACACCGCAGGGCAACCCCAACTAAGCGGACTATATTGAGGATAGATTTCCCTGTTTGACACGGCATCCCAAGAGTGTAATACCACTACCCTGTCTACTGCATTGTTATTGCTTTCTTCCAGTCCGTGCAGCCAGTATTTTACATTAATACCCCACGAACTGTAATCCCGTTTTCCAACCTTATATTTCCCTTTGGAAGAACAATGACTGTCGGCTCTGTTACTGAATTTGGCAGTTTGGTATTTATATGGGTTATCGTCAAACTTATCGCAGCTGCCGTGTGTAACCAGATTCTTGTCGGTAACAAGCGTATCTTTAAAACTATATACAAAGAAGCGGTTCTTACCAGAATGTACACTCATGTCTACCAAAAAATAGTAATCTTCGCTAAAACCTTTTTCTTTACAAAAGGTAAGCGCTTCGGTATGTATGGCAGAATAGTCTTTTTCGGTTACTTTAGGCTCCTCTTTTTTAGTTCCTGAACAACTAAAAACAGAAAGCAGTAACAGTAAGTATAATTTGGCAGTCATATAGTTAAGATGTAGGTTATTACCTATAACTATATTTTTAGTTGATTTAGTATATTAACCATAAACATAGTTTTAACTTATTGGTAAAAACTTAAACAGTAACTTTGTTTTTCAATAAAACAAATGGGCAAGAATATATTAAAAGGCGTTTTTTTAGTTGGCCTGGGCGCTACCAGCTACGGTATGCTGGCCACTATGGTAAAACTTTCTTATAAAGAAGGTTATACCACTGCCGAAGTAACCTCATCCCAAATACTTTTAGGCATAGTTGGCATGTTACTCATTAACCTCTTTCAGAAGAAAAGAAACGGGGACACACAAGTAAAAGCTACAAACAAAGACAAACTTCATCTTATAATAGCCGGTACATCAACAGGATTTACAAGTGTATTTTATTACCTGTCGGTAATATACATACCTGTTTCTATGGGAATTGTGTTACTTATGCAAACCGTATGGATGGGTGTAGTACTGGAATCGCTGCTTACCAAAACCCTGCCTTCCGCCAAAAAAATAGTAGCCGTTATTATCGTACTTATAGGCACGGCAATGGCGACCAATTTACTTAACACAAACGAGATCCCCGACTGGAGAGGTATTGTATTAGGCCTGCTTGCGGCAGCTGCCTTTACGGCCACAATGTTTGCTTCTAATAAAATAGCAGTGCATCTCTCCTCTTCAAAAAGGAGTCTTTACTTTTTATATGGTGGTGCAGTAATAGTACTTATTTATACTGCATTTACCTGGACAGGAAATTATAACATGGATATTTTTATTAAATATGGACTGGTACTGGCTTTATTCGGCACCATTATTCCGCCGCTGTTATTAAACACAGGCTTTCCTTTAACCGGTATTGGTTTGGGTAGTATAGTTTCTTCGTTGGAGCTTCCGGTATCCGTAACTATGGCTTTTGTACTCCTGCATGAAAAAGTAACTGCTGTACAATGGACAGGCATAGCCCTTATAATTGCTGCTGTTGTAATAATGAATATTGGCAACCGGAACAAATCCGGCAATTATGAGTATATTTGATATAAAATCAATTAGTTATGAGCTTACCCTGGCACTTATATGTAATGGCTACACTGTATATACTTGCAGGGCTTAACCATTTTAGGGTACCAAAGATTTACACTAAAATTATACCGCCGCTTTTTCCGGCTCCAAAAGTGCTAAATATCCTAGCCGGATTAGCCGAAATAGTTTTAGGTGTATTATTATGTTTTCCTTTTGCAACATCGTATGCAGCACTAGGTATAATGGCATTACTTATAGCCATATTTCCTGCAAATATGTATATGTATCTTAATGATAATGTTTCGTTAGGATTATCTAAAACTATACGATTTATAAGGTTACCTCTACAAATTGTATTGTTATACTGGGCCTATTGCTATGTTTAAATTTGCTTTAAAAAAATATCTCTTTAAAAAAATTTAACCCTTATTTGATATTTTTTTAAAAAACTGCAACGTTAACCCCTTAATACTGAAACCTTTTTAAAAAAACACAAAAATTTACGGAACCCTTACAATCAAACATTTTTTTTAGTAATATTGATTAAACTTTAAACTATTATTTGATATTAATGTTTTCATCTGATGAAAAAGAGTAACCACGAACTTGACAAAGCGGCTATAGAAAGGATAGTAACTTTGGCTCAGGAAGAAAGGAAGCCTTTCGAGGAGATTAAAAAAGAATTTGGCTTATCCGAGAAGGAAGTAACCGAAATTATGAAAAAGAAACTGCAGGCTGATAATTTTGAACTGTGGAAGAAAAAAGTAGCTGCTAAAAAACCAAAGCCTAAGCCACAAAACTTCAGTGATTTGGAAGATGATGATTTGGATTCGAAGTATTACTTTAAGAACAAATTTTAAAACTTATATAACTCCCGAATGGGAGTTTTTTTATATCCAAAATTTAATCTTTAATAATTTTTATTTTAACTTTATTAAAGTTTAGTTTAATTTTATTAATATTGCAATACAATTAAGTAAACAATATTAACATGATACCTAAACTGCCCATTACATGCCCCAGTTGTTCGTCATCGCTGAATGTTTCTCAACTGGCCTGCCCCTCGTGCAGCACTACTGTTAGCGGCAACTTTCCCTTACCTGTATTATTGCGGCTTAACCAGGAAGAACAGGATTTTATACTCCAGTTCTTTTTAACCAGCGGCAGCCTTAAGGAAATGGCTTCACAAATGGGAATAAGCTATCCTACAGTAAGAAACAGGCTTGACGACCTTATCAGTAAAATAAAACAACTGCAAAACCAGGAATAACCACCATGAAAAAATTACTATTTAACCCCTTTGAAAAGTACACGGAGAAACAGCTATTTATAACAGGCTTTATAATGGCTGCCTTATGCTCCTTAGTTGCCTATTATCTTAATGCCCGCTTTGACGGTATACTTGACATGCATCTTGTAAACGATGTAAGATTTGAAGCTCCTTTTATAGATAATCTTATCAATATAGTTACCCTTTCCGTGTTTCTTTTTGCCGCAGCCATTACTGTAAATAAAAAGACCCGAATAATAGATATCCTTAATACTGTACTTATTGCAAGAATTATCTATTGTTTCTTACCTATATTCAATCCGGAATTCATTTCTCCCGGAATAGATGAAAAATTACTTTCTATAGACCCACAAGACCCACAATCACTAAATCTTACAGCTTTAGACTATACCGCAATAGGAATTACAGCTATTGTAATGATTGGGGCACTGGTATGGTATATCACATTATTGTATAACGGATTTAAAACGGCCAGTAATTCTAAAAAGGTAGCACACACTATAGCTTTTATACTGGCTATTATTATTGCAGAAGTAGTTTCATCCCTATTGATTTCAACTATTAACTAAAACATTATGAAAAAACTTATTACCCTTATAACACTGTGTTTTGCCAGTATTGCATTTGCTCAGGATATTACAGGCACATGGAACGGATTATTAAAAGTACCGGGCACAACAGTTCGCCTTGTTATTAATATTACACAAACCGAAACCGGCTATTCCGCAACTATGGACAGTCCTGATCAGGGAGTAACAGGAATTCCCGTAACAACCATAAGTTTTGAAAATAACACCCTTGCCTTTGCTATTCCGGCAGGACAGCTGGAGTATAACGGAACTATGGAAAACAACATTATAAAAGGTACCTATAAACAAAAGGGGTATGAAATTCCGCTTGACTTAGGAAGGGATGAAATAAAAATAGAAAAACCAAAAAGGCCACAGGAGCCACAGCCTCCCTATGGCTACTATACTGAAGACGTAACTTTTAAAAACGAAAGCGCGGGAATAACTTTAGCCGGAACACTTACATTACCTAAAAAAGAAGGCAACTACCCTGCTGTAGTACTAATAAGTGGTAGCGGCCCTCAGGATAGGAATTCTGAAATACTGGATCACAAACCTTTCTTGCTACTTGCAGATTACTTAACTAAAAACGGTATTGCCGTACTTCGTTTTGACGACAGAGGTGTTGGCGAGTCAAAGGGTGTTTTTGCTACCTCAACTTCTGCCGATTTTTCTACTGATGCCGAAGCCGCTTTTAATTACCTTAAGTCAAGACCGGAAATAAACAAAAACAAGGTTGGACTGATAGGGCATAGTGAAGGCGGTATGATAGCCCCAATGATAGCGGCCAGAAACAATAGCGTTGCTTTTCTGGTACTTATGGCAGGTCCCGGAATATCAGGTGATGAAATTTTAATGAAACAAAACTACCTTATAAACAAGGCAGGTGGTATGCCGGAAGAAGAGCTTCAAAAACTGGGTTCTGTAAACAGAAAGTTATATGATGTGATTTTAAAGGAAACCGACAAGAACACTATAAAATCAGGATTATCTCAAATTTACAATACCGAGATGAAACCTTTATTCCTTGAAAAAGGTATTCCACAGGAACAGGTTGATCAATATACAGAAATGCAGATTGCAGAGCTTACCTCTCCATGGTTCCTGTATTTTATCCGATACAATCCTGCCCCAAATCTGGAAAAAGTAAAATGCCCTATACTGGCAATTAATGGCAGTGAAGACCTGCAGGTACCGCCACAGGAAGATCTTGCAGGCATAAAAAATGCAACAGCTAAAGGCGGAAACAAAAAGGTTACAACGAAGGAACTGCCTAACCTAAATCACTTATTCCAGGAATGTACAACCGGAGAGGTGTCGGAATATGAAACCATAGAACAAACCATTGCTCCTGTAGCCTTAAATGAAATATCAACCTGGATTAAGCAACAGGTAAAATAATTTCAAAAAAAATCATAATAATCTGTAACATCCTCATGTTTTGATATACATATACGTACCAAAAAACAGCAAATGAGAACAATTATTAAAACAATTGCACTCGCTTTATCTGTGTGCAGTGTTGCAACAGCTCAAAAGCATGAGGATGTACAGGTTGCTATAGACCTGAAAAATGTTACTAACGACAAAGTACAGGTTACTGTTACCGCTCCAAAACTGGACGACAAAACCACTACTTTCTACATTCCGAAAATTGTACCCGGAACATACTCCAGCGACAATTACGGTAAGTTTATAGACGACTTTAAGGCTTATGACAAAAAAGGACGTGAGCTTAAGGTTGAGCATCCTGATGAAAACTCATGGAAAATAGCCGATGCCAATAAACTTGTAAAAGTTACTTACTGGGTAAACGACACTTATGATATTGAAGGAACAGGTGTTCACGATATATTCTCTCCGGCAGGAACAAACATTGCAGCAAATGACAACTTTGTATTAAACACTCACGGATTTGTAGGTTACTTTGAAGGCAAGAGCGAATTGCCTTATGTACTTACCATATCGCACCCTGCCGATTTATGGGCCTCAACCTCTTTTATAGACGAGGATACAAGTAATGAGACAGACATATTTAAATCACCGAGATACCCTGATGTGGTAGATCATCCTATTATGTATTCTAAGCCTGATTACACGACCTTTACGGTAGATGGCATGGAAATTCTTATTAGCGTATACTCTCCTGGCGGAAAGGTAAAAGCCGCCGATATAACTCCGGACATGGAAACCATGATGCGTGCTCAAAAACGTTTTTTAGGAGCTATAAACAGCACTAAGAAATACAGTGTGCTGATTTACCTAACCGATATGGAAAAACCGGATGCCAGAGGATTTGGAGCATTAGAACACACAATATCCACTACTGTGGTTATGCCTGAAATGATGCCTCTTGACCAGCTTATATCAACCCTGAAAGATGTGGTATCTCACGAGTTCTTTCACATTGTGACTCCGTTAAGCATACACTCAAATGAAATTCATTACTTCAACTATAACACCCCTAAGATGTCTGAACATTTATGGATGTATGAAGGTGTTACCGAATATTTTGCCAATCTGTTCCAGGTAAACCAGGGACTCATAACCGAAGATGAATTTTATGCCCGTATGGCCGATAAGATTGCGCAGTCTAAGCAGTTTAGCGAAACAATGAATTTCACTAAAATGAGTAAAAACATACTTGAGTCTCCGTACAAAGATTCTTACTACAATGTATACCTTAAAGGTGCGCTTATTGCGATGTGTATTGACATACAGATAAGAGAAAACACCAACGGTGAAAAAGGGATTTTAGACCTTATGAGAAACCTTTCGGCAGAATATGGAAGTAACAAACCTTTTAATGACAATGACCTTTTTGCGGATATAGCAAAACTTACTTCACCACAGGTAGAAGATTTTTTAAAGGTTTATGTAAGTGGCGACACACCTATTCCTTATGACGAGTATCTGGCGAAAATGGGGGTAACCCAAACCATTGTCGAAAAGAAAGGGACACCATTCCTTAAAAACGAAGAAATCCCTTATGTAACCATAAACAAGGATAAGGAAATCGTACTACTTCCTGTAGAAGGCAATGCATTTATGGATACTCTGGAACTTAAAACAGGAGACATTATAACATCCGTTAACGGAACAGCGTACAACCTTGATAATATTTACGATCTTATCATGACAAGCATGAGCTGGAAAGACGGTGAAGATATTACACTAAAAATTAAGCGCGAAGGCAAGGAACAGGATGTAAAAGGTAAAGTTGTTTTACCTACAGAACAGGTGGAAGGTTACCATGCTTCAATCGAAAGTAAAACCAAATTAAAGGAGGCCTGGTTAAAAGGTTAACACTTTGGTATCCAAAATTTTATTATATTTAAGCCCTATAATCAAAGCTGTTTAACACAAAGCGGCAAAAAAACCTTACTATTATGAAAGCATTATTTATCATATTTTTCATGGGATTAAGCTTTACCGCTTTTGCCAACAATGGTAATAACGGCAATAATACCACACCAAATCCTACAGAAAACAATACAACAGTTACTCACACCAACAAAGAAACCAAGACAGAAAAGACGACCAAGGTTTCAGCCATTAGAACTGAGGACACTACTGTTGTAAAAACAGTTTCCAAAAAAGAGACTACCAGAGTATGTACAACAGGTACTGAAGCTCCGGGATATGGAATAGGATCGTTTTTTGTTGAGTTTGTTCATAACAGCAACAAAAAACTGGCAAGAATGTTTTTAGACGATTAACAATTTATACATACCAAAAAAAATGCTGCTTTAAAGCAGCATTTTTTATTTATCTAAACAGGTAAATTTTATTACTTTGCGAAAAATTTAACCGCTTTATTAACTTATGAAAAAAACTATTTTGGCCCTGTTTGCCGCTGTAACACTTTTTGCTTGTAACGACGATAAAAAAGCCGACACCAACCTGCATATTACAGGTAACATTAGAGGCTTTAAACAGGGTACACTCTATATAAAGAAACTCCAGGACACTTCTTATGTTACTCTGGACAGTATAATAATTAAAGGGAATTCAAGTTTTAAAAGCGATTTAAACATCGATTCGCCTCAAATGCTATACCTTATACTGGACAGAGGGCAAACAAATTCTATGGACGATAAATTAGCGTTTTTTGCCGAACCTGGTAATATGACCATCAATTCAAATATTGAAGGTTTCTATTCCAGAGCAAAAATTACGGGATCGGAAAACCAGAAGATATATGAAGAATTCCTTCAGCATAGGAAACGTTATATAGATATTGACCTTGACCTTACCCAAAAAAGTATTGAGGCAATTCAAAATAACAACCTGAAACAAATAGACAGCATCAGTGAGAAGAAAGAACAGCTTTTAAAACGCAGGTACCTAATCACTGCTAATTTTGTTATCAATCATTCAGATCACGAAGTAGGGCCATACATTGCCCTTTCTGAAATTCACGATATCAATATAAAATATCTGGACACGATGCAAAAGAGCATGACTCCTAAAGTAGCAGAATCACACTACGGAAAAATATTAACCGAACTTTTAGAGGACAGAAAAAAAGATGAGGCCGCAGAAGTGAAATAAGCTTTTTAAAACTCCGATAAAATAAAAACAGCAAGGTTTACACCTTGCTGTTTTTATTTTAAGATATATGCATTAGATGCAGGGCACCAAAACTGTAGAAGTAACATTCAACATTTTGCCATTACTACTAAAAATAGAACAACCGTGCAAAAAAGAAATAACTTATAAAAACAAAAACCGCTTCATAAATGAAGCGGTTTTTTTATTGAGCCGATGGAGGGACTCGAACCCACGACCTGCTGATTACAAATCAGCTGCTCTAGCCAGCTGAGCTACACCGGCATCTCAATACGGGTGCAAATATAAGACTGGTTTTGAATTTTCCAAAAAAAAATTTGCACTTTTTTATTGAAATTTTTCCTTACAGCGCGTTGATTTTTGCAACAAGCTGACCAGCAGATTCTTCCAGTTCTTTATTAATTTGTCTGAAATGATCTTTTTTATTTTCTACGTTTTTTTGGTTAATTTTTGAAATTAAGTTATCAAAAACAGTAATAGCTTCATCTATAATAGCTTCCGACTCTTTTGTTGGTTTCCCCTGAGTTGTCATCTCCCAAATGTAAACTGCCTCGATAATATCTCCTAAAACGTAATTAATGTCCTTCTTTAAAGTTTTTACACTTGCCATCTTATTTTTGTTTTTAAATTTTATGCAAAATTACAATTAATTTTTTCCTCCGTTGTTAAGAAATACATATTTCTAGCAACGTAGCGTCTCCGCTAAGCTCAAATGCTTTTAATGCAGCAGGCACTAATATGGTATCGCCCTTTTTAAACGAATAGCTTTTACCATCAGTTTTAAAGCTATATTCTCCTTCAGTACATATATAAACAGTAAAGCTGCTGCCATCCTTATCAACAGAAGCCGTTCCGTTTAAAGGAAAGTAACTTGTGGTAAAATAAGGGCAGTCTACCATTACATTTCCTGTATTAAGTGTTTGTGTGTACTGCTTTTGTGTATCGGTAGTATTGTAGTTCATGGCATCAAGAGCCTGCTCAACGTGTAATTCTCTTGAATTACCATTAGCATCTATCCTGTCCCAGTCATAAATACGATAGGTAATATCAGATGTCTGCTGTATTTCAGCAATAACAATCCCTGCACCTATTGCATGTATGGTACCTGTTTCAAGGAAAAACACATCACCCTTTTTAACCTCAACCTCATTAAGAATCTCAATAAGGTTTTTATTATTAAGGTGCTCCAAATACTCATCTGGACTTGATTTGTGTTTAAAGCCTACAATTATCCTAGCTCCTTCATCAGCCTGCATTACATACCACATTTCGGTTTTACCAAAAGAGTTATGTCTCTGTTTAGCCAATTCGTCATTCGGATGAACCTGTATGGAAAGATCTTCCCTTGCATCCAGAAACTTAAACAGTAAAGGAAATTGTGTCCCAAACTGATCGTGTATTTTCCTTCCAAGAATCTCCTGAGGAAACTGTTCTAAAAGTTGGCTTAAGGGTTTGCCCTTATAAGCTCCTTCCCTAACAACACTAACGTCTCCCGGTACAGCGGAAAGCTCCCAGCTTTCACCTGTTGTTTGTGTAGGTATGTTTTTACCTAAATCGGTTTTGAGTTTGGTACCTCCCCAAATCCTGTCTTTTAAAATTGGTTCAAAAACCAGCGGATATAATTCCATTATAATACTTATTATTTAGATGCCTTTGTAAGTTACAAAATTCCTTGGGGTTTCATACAATACCACCTCAAGGTCCATTTGAGAGTCGATACGCCTTCTTATCCTGTTCCATATCACTACCACTATATTCTCGGCAGTTGGGTTAAGATCTTTGAATTCCGGCACATCAAGATTAAGGTTCTTATGATCAAAAGGCACCTCAACCTCTTCTGCAATAATATCCTTCAGCACTTTAATATCTATCACATAACCTGTTTGCGGATCTATTTCCCCTGTAACACCAACTATAAGCTCATAGTTATGCCCGTGAAAATTAGGGTTATTACATTTCCCGAAAACAGTATCATTCTGCTCTTCACTCCAGTCTTTACGATAAAGGCGGTGTGCGGCATTAAAATGTGCTTTTCTGCTAACAGTAACTCTCATTATTGCGGTAATTTATGATCTTCAAGATAATGATAAAACTCCTCAAATATAATTCTGAACCAAACTGTGTATACCTCGGGATTGGCTTTCATATCCTCCTTCACATCATCAATACTCATCCATTTCCAGCTTTCGGCTTCTTCACTGTTAATATTAGGTTCGTCATTGTAGTAACCAATCATTACATGATCCAGTTCATGCTCAGTAAGTCCATTATCAAAAGGAGCCTTATAGATAAATGAAAACAGCTCTTTAAGTTCGGTTTTAATTCCCATCTCCTCCATAAGCCTGCGGTTACCGGCCTCAATATTAGTTTCACCTTCACGCTGATGACTGCAGGTGGTATTTGTCCACAATAATGGGGAGTGGTATTTATCTGCTGCCCTTTGCTGCAGCATTATTTCGTTTTTAGAGTTCAATACAAAAACGGAGAATGCCCTGTGTAATAAAGCTTTTTCATGTGCTTCCATTTTTGGCATCAGTCCTATCTGTTCGTCTTTTTCGTTTACAAGTATTACTTTTTCTTCTGTCATCTTTATATAATAGCTTTCAAAAATAAGAAAATATTAGCGGAAAAGAAGCCTATTACCTATTAGATCATATTTATTGGACACCAATATTTTATGTATCTTTGATATAATAAATTTTATAGAGTATGTTCACAATTGACCAAATTAAGGAAGCGCACTCTAAAGTTAAAAGTGGTGCAGACTTTCCACAGTACATTCAGGACCTTATAGCCCTTGGGGTAATTCATTACAATACCTATGTAAAAGACGGCCATACCGTATACTGGGGCTGTGACAATTACCGCATACAGTCACCCCCTAAATATGACAATCTTCTGGTTGCAGATACCGGAAACATGAGCGATTTTATACATCACCTCAACGCCCATCAGGCAGGAGAAACCGATTATCCGCAATTTTGTAAAGATGCTGCCAACGATGGTGTGGAAAAATGGGTTGTTGATATGGTAGAAATGACTTGTATCTATTATGACAGGGCAGGACATAAAATTTATGAAGAGGAAATACCGACTCCATAAATTAATTCAGTTCTTCAGCACATTTTATAGCACATTTCTCACCATCTATTGCAGCAGAAATAATACCTCCGGCATATCCGGCACCTTCACCACAAGGATAAAGCCCCTTTATCTGCACATGCTCTAAAGTATACGGATCACGCGGTATACGCACAGGTGATGACGTCCTCGATTCCGGCGCATGTAGTATGGCTTCATTGGTTAAATATCCTCTCATAGATTTACCAAAATCTACAAACCCCTGCCTCATTACCTGTGTAAGGAATCCCGGGAACACCTGTCCTAATTCAACCGAAGTTGTACCCGGCACATAAGATGTTTTAGGAATATCGGCCGAAACCTTACTTTGGGTAAAGTCTATCATGCGTTGCGCAGGCACTTTTTGGGTTTCCCCTGCCAGATGCCATGCTTTCTGCTCAATACTTTTTTGAAATTCCATTCCGGCAAGTGCACCAAATTTTGCAAACGGTTTAAAATCTTCCAGCTTCAATTCTACTACAATACCTGAGTTTGCTGTAGCCTGATTCCTTTTAGAAGGTGACCAGCCATTGGTAACAACCTCACCCGGACTGGTAGCACATGGTGCTATAACCCCACCCGGACACATACAGAAAGAATACATACCCCTGCCGTTTACCTGCTTTACAATACTGTAAGGCGCCGGCGGTAAATATTCTCCCCTAAAATCACAGCTGTACTGTATACTGTCGATTAAAGTTTGTGGATGCTCTGCCCTTACACCAAGCGCAAAAGGTTTGGCCTCGATAAATATCTTTTTGCGGTCCAGAAGTTCAAATATATCCCTGGCAGAGTGGCCAGTAGCAAGTATGATTTTTTTTGCATTGATAATATCCCCATTTTGGGTAACAACGCCATCAACCTCGTTATTTTTAAGCAAAATATCGGTTACACGGGTATCAAAAAGTACCTTACCGCCATACTCGATAATCTTTTCACGCATGGACTTTATTATCTTAGGCAGTTTATTGGTACCTATATGCGGATGTGCCTCTACCATGATATTATCGGCAGCACCAAAAGCCACGAACAGTTTAAGAATTCGGTCTACATCACCACGCTTTTTAGATCGGGTATACAGCTTACCGTCAGAATAGGTTCCTGCACCTCCCTCACCATAACAATAGTTGGAATCTTCGTTTACAACATGGTCTCGGTTTATTGCCTTTAGGTCACGCCTGCGCTCCTGCACATCCTTACCCCTTTCTAAAACTATAGGTTTAACACCCAGTTCTATTAACTGAAGGGCAGCAAATAATCCTGCAGGGCCGGCGCCAACAATAATAACCTCCTGACTGTTTGAAACATCTTTATACTCCGGTAACGGAACAGTGTTTTCCTCAAAAGTTTCCTTCCAGTATACGGCAACCTTAAGATTTATCTTAATAGCTTTTTGGCGCGCATCTATAGAGCGCTTTATAACCGCAATATGATTAATCTCTTCAGGCTTAACCTGCATAAGTTTAGCTACATGAGCTATAAGTAAATGCTGCTGTGCAGCTACCTCTGGGGCAACCTGTATCTGGAGTTCTCTTGGCATGCCGCAAAAATAATCAATATTTAGAGATTATTTTCACTTAAAAACAAACCTACTTAAGAGCAGCCTTCTCTTCAAAAGCATGCAGTGCAAACGAAGCCAGCCAGTGTTCTCCTTCATAATTACCGTCTACTATGGCAGGCAACGAATAATTAAAATGCTCATTAGCCAAAGGTACAAGATGGTTAAACTGTCTAGGATACTGACTTGCCAGCCTGTACATATTCCATGCACGGCTAAAGTTTAATCCGTCAAGATGCACAAGATGTCCGTCACTTCTGTCAGACACCTTGCCAGGCTCCCATTTGTAGTTTTTATCAAACAATGGTTTGGCAAAATCCTTAAGCCATTTTAAAAATTCTTTTTCAGGCATTACGCGTTGCATAATACCCATTTCTTCCATACAAGGCGAAAGAAAATCGGTTCCGCTGGGCTCCCACGCAAAAGGACAATCACCATCATTCTTAAATAAGCGGAGTGCATTATCCCTAATTACATTTTGCAGTTCAGTGTTTTTAGAATACACTGCATAATCCCAAGCCAGCGACATACCAAAAGCAGTATTAGTGTGTGTTCCCACCCTAACCGGATAATTAAGTTTTGGCAAAAACTCAATATATCTTGACGCGATAAGATCTGATAGCGATTTTACATTGTCTGCCAGTTGTTTTACCTCAGCAATATCGGACGTTTCTAACTCCAACTGAAGCTTTAGAAGCCAAGCCCAACCGTATGTACGCTCATACGACTTTTCATGCTCTTTGCTCAGGTAAGCTATTTCTTCCGCTATATTTTCTTTAGAAAGATTTACTTTCAGCTTACTGATTATCTCCTCTTTTCTGTCAATATCCGGAAAACGCTTTAACAGATAGACCAGGCTCCAGTGCCCGTGTACCGAAGAATGCCAGTCGAAACATCCGTAAAAGGCAGGGTGCAGTTCTTTAGGCCCGCCAAGTTCCGATTCATCAATCAATAACTGGCTTAGTTTATTAGGATATTCCTTTTGCATGCACTTTAGCGGAAGCCCGGCAAGTCCGTTAGCCCTTTCTAAAGTAAGTTCCTGTGCAAAAGAAAATGAGGTTATAAATAAGGCGGTAAGTAAATAGTGTTTCATTTTTTTATTAGTTAGGTTTACTAAGTATTAAATTATGATTAGTAATAAAAAGGAAAGCGAACAGATTAAAAAGGATTTCCACCTTGTTTTACCGCTCCTATTTGAGACTCTATGAATTTTTGCAAACTAGTAGAAGTCAAATGCGAATATCCATTAAAATTAATTTCAAAATAATGAAATCCTTCATATACCGCAGGATTGTTTCCTTCATCAAGATAAACATATAAAAACTGATCGCCAGCATTATACACATCTATTACAAAAAAAGGCCTTTCTATTGAAAGATTATCCTCATCAAGTAATTCTCTAACAAAATCCTGCATCTCTTGTTGTGAATTAAAAATGCCATAATCAAGAATATAACAATATTCACCTGCCAAAAAGAGCAGCTCTTTTAAGGCTTTTGGAAAAGGCTTTCCATTATTGTACAACAATTCAAGATCTTCAATCTCAGCTAATGAAACAGATTTATTTTTCAAATCAGGATGTCCAAAATTATACGGATTCAACTCTAACACTTTTAAATATTCAATTTCCATATGCAATACTATATCTCCGGATAAATATAAAAGTTTGAATCATTAAAACCTATAAGAATATAGAAAAGACTTTACCTGTTAGGCAAACTTTGTAACTTTGCCACTCTTTAACTTAGCTACTCTAAAAATGAGAAAAATAAAACTGATATGGGATTTTAAAGGGCCTGCCGGAGCAAAAACCGCAGAACACCATGAAATTCATTTAAAAGAATATATAGCAATAGAAAAACTGCCGTTAAACATCACCGGGTTTGAAGTCCTAACCGATATGCACGCTATAGCGTACATGGTAGTTACCGATGAGCACATGATACAGGTACGCGATGCATTGAAACCTCATCGTGGTGAACTTTATGAGCAGTAGTATATTGATATCAATAAAAAAGCCCTGAGAAATCTCAGGGCTTTTTTATTATTTTATCTATTGCTAATTTAATTAGCAACTTCACTTATAAATTTAATACGCATAAGCCTTAGTTCTTCGGTATCATAATCACCGTCAAACTCTTTTAGTGCATCCTTAATATTATCCGACTCCGATTCCATATAATATTCATGGATTTCTTCCTGCTGGTCTTCATCCAGTATTTCGTCAATCCAGTATTTGATATTCAGCTTGGTACCTGAATAAACAATCTGCTCCATTTCTTTAAGCAATGCATCCATATCAAGGCCTTTAGCGCTTGCAATGTCGTTAAGCGGAAGCTTCCTGTCTATATTCTGGATGATATATAATTTAAGCGCCGAGTTAGCTCCTGTAGACTTCACCACAAGATCATCCGGCCTTATAATATCATTATCCTCAACATAGCGTTCAATAAGCTCTACAAAGTCCTTACCGTATTTTTTAGCCTTACCTTCACCTACACCGTGAACATTACCAAGTTCTGCTATAGATACCGGGTACTTTAAGGCCATATCTTCAAGAGATGGATCCTGGAACACCACAAATGGCGGAACTCCAAGCTTTTTAGCCACTTTTTTACGAAGATCTTTAAGCATACTTACAAGAGCCTCATCAGCTACCCCTCCGGCAGATTTACCTGTCGTAACGGTAGTTTCATCGGTTTCATCGCCATAATCATGATCCTCTGTCATCATGAATGATTTAGGATTAGCAATAAACTCCTCTCCTTTTTTGGTAAGCTTTAAAACACCGTAAGTTTCAATATCTTTTGACAGATACCCTTCAACCAGCACTTGTCTGATCAGGGCCATCCAATGTTTTTCATCATATTCCTTACCTTTCCCAAAGAAAGCCTGAGAATCGGTCTTATGCGCTTTTATTAGAGCATTCACCTTTCCGGTAAGAGTAAATATAACCTCTTTGGATTTATACATTTGTTTGGTATCCCTAACCGTTTCCAGCAAAGTAACCACCTGGTCTTTTGCTTCTGATTTTTTCTTAGGGTTACGAACATTATCATCCATATCGGCACCTTCTCCCGTCTCGTCGTCAAATTCCTCCCCAAAATAGTGAAGCAGGAATTTCCTTCTTGACATAGAAGTCTCAGCATAGGCAACAACCTCCTGTAACAATGCGAAACCAATTTCCTGCTCTGCTACCGGTTTGCCCGACATGAATTTTTCAAGTTTCTCAATATCTTTATACGAGTAGTACGCCAAACAGTGTCCTTCACCTCCGTCACGGCCGGCCCTACCTGTTTCCTGATAATAACTTTCAAGTGATTTAGGGATGTCATGGTGTATAACAAAACGCACGTCCGGTTTATCTATACCCATACCAAAAGCAATGGTTGCCACCACCACATCCACATCTTCCATAAGGAACATATCCTGGTGCTTGGCACGTGTTTTAGCATCAAGTCCTGCATGGTATGGCACCGCACTGATACCGTTTACCTGTAGCACCTGTGCTATTTCCTCAACCTTTTTACGGCTAAGGCAATAAATAACTCCTGATTTCCCTTTGTGCTGCCTGATAAAACGAATAATATCCGATTCTACGGTTTTTGCTTTAGGCCTTACTTCATAATACAGGTTTGGCCTGTTGAAAGATGCCTTAAACACATTGGCATCAGACATATCAAGGTTTTTAAGTATGTCTTCCTGAACTTTTGGTGTTGCTGTTGCGGTAAGACCTATAACAGGCACATCACCCAACTGTTTAATAATGCTCTTAAGGTTACGGTATTCAGGCCTGAAGTCATGACCCCATTCCGAAATACAATGAGCCTCATCAATAGCCACAAAAGAAAGCTCTACTCCTCTTAAAAAAGTAACATATTCTTCTTTGGTAAGCGACTCAGGTGCAACATATAAAAGTTTTGTTATTCCCGAAGTTATATCCTTCTTTACCTGGTTAACTTCTGTTTTTGTAAGAGACGAGTTAAGTACGTGGGCAATTCCTGGTTCTGATGAAAGGCTCCTTATGGCATCAACCTGGTTTTTCATCAGCGCAATGAGTGGGGAAACTACAATAGCTGTTCCATCGAGTGCCAGAGCAGGTAACTGGTAACATAGTGATTTTCCGCCACCTGTAGGCATTATAACAAATGTATTGTTCCCTGTAATGATACTTTTTACAACATCTTCCTGGAGACCTTTAAATTTGTTAAAACCAAAATATTTTTTTAACTCTTTGTGTAAGTCAATTTCGGTCGATTTCATTATTTATTAATAGTAAATTACATAAATTTGCAGAACATAAAGATACAAAAATCTTTAATACGCACAACTTTTTAAACATTTCGCAAGTTTGATAAATACACAAGCAATACTGGCTTCTGCCAGGAAAACCATACTTTCTGAAAGTGAGAGCATTGCTAACCTTATTCAATATTTAGATGAGGATTTTGCAAAAGCTGCCGAGATAATTTACCAGAGCAAAGGCAGGCTGGTTGTAACCGGAATAGGCAAAAGCGCTATTATTGCAAACAAAATGGTTGCCACCCTTAACTCGACCGGAACACCTTCATTATTCCTTCATGCTGCCGAAGCCATTCATGGCGATTTAGGCATGGTACAACCCGGTGATGTTGTTATATGTATTTCAAAAAGCGGTAACAGTCCCGAAATAAAAGTACTGGTACCACTACTAAAACGCTTTGGCAACGTACTTATTGGAATGACTGCCAATAAAAATTCGTTTTTAGGAAAAGAATCCGATTACGTACTTCATGCGTATGTAGAAAATGAGGCATGCCCTAATAATCTTGCCCCAACCAACAGCACCACAGCACAGCTTGTTTTAGGCGATGCATTAGCCGTTTGCCTTATGGAGCTTAACAACTTTAAAAGTGAGGATTTTGCAAAATATCATCCGGGCGGAGCACTTGGTAAAAAACTGCTGCTTCGTGTAGGCGATATGCTTGACGATACTCATAAACCGGTTGTTAGTCCTGACTGCAGCATCAAGAAAGCTATTGTTGAGATATCAGAAAAAAGGCTTGGTGTAACTGCTGTTGTGGAAAATGAAAAAGTAATAGGTATAATTACCGACGGAGATATAAGGAGGATGCTTAACGACCGTGATAACATTGCAGGTGTTTTGGCCCGCGACATCATGACGCATAATCCTAAAACAATAAAATCTACCGATATGGCTGCTGATGCTCTTAACACCATGGAAAACTTTAGCATCACACAACTTGTGGTAGTGGATAATGGCGAATACAAAGGCATCCTGCATTTACACGATATTTTAAAAGAAGGAATAGTTTAATATGGCTCAAAAAGCAAAAAAAAGCAACTCTGGCGAAATGTCTTTCCTGGATCACCTTGAAGAGTTAAGGTGGCTGCTTATAAGGAGTACCGTTGCAATTTTAATAGCTGCCTGCGTAGCTTTCGCTTTCAGCAAATTTATTTTTGACGAAATAATTTTTGCACCAAAAGACGGCAATTTTATCACTTATCGCTTTTTTTGCGACCTGGCCAACAAATATGATCTTGACAAGAGTTTTTGCGTAACCGAAATTCCTTTTGAGATACAAAGCCGCCGCATGGATGGGCAGTTTTCTACCGATATATGGACAGCCATAACCGCAGGTTTTATTTTGGCTTTTCCATTCATATTATGGGAATTCTGGAAATTTATAAGGCCGGCACTTTATGATAAGGAACGTAAGTATGCTCTCGCATTTTTATTCACCACTTCTACCCTGTTCTTTTTAGGTGTATTATTTGGGTATTATTTAATAGTTCCCCTCTCCATAAACTTTTTAGGAACATACAGGATTAGTGATGTGGTTAAAAATGACATTGACCTTGACTCCTACCTTAGCTTGGTTAAAACTACAGTAATATCGTGTGGCCTGATTTTTGAGCTGCCAATAGTAATATATTTCCTTTCTAAAATAGGGCTTGTTACCGCCGCCACTCTAAGAGGCTACAGGAAGTTTGCTTACGTAATAATGCTTATAGTAGCTGCTGTAGTAACGCCTCCTGACGTGGTGAGTCAGATTATAGTAACTATACCACTAGCTATTTTATATGAAATAAGTATTCTTATTTCGGCCAGAATGGAGAAAAAAGAATTAAAAACAAATGAGCTAAAAAAATAAACCATGGCTGATTTAGTACAGGAATTTAATGATTACCGCCAAAAAATGAACGACAAACTTCTGGCGGATAACAACAAAATAATAAAACGTATTTTTAACCTTGATACCAACGCCTATATGGAAGGTGCCCTTGATGTAAAAACCAAGGAACTTTTAGGACTGGTTGCATCGGCAGTACTTCGTTGTGACGACTGCATAAAATACCACCTTGAAACGTGCCATAAAGAAGGTCTTAACAAAGAGCAGGTTATGGAGGCACTGGGTATTGCAACACTTGTAGGTGGAACCATAGTAGTACCTCACCTAAGGAGAGCTTACGAATTTTGGGAAGCTCTGGAAGAAAACAGCAAAGGCGAATAACGTACAAGAAACCTGAAAACATGAAATTAAGAGCAGATAACTTAATAAAAACATACAAAGGACGAAGCGTAGTAAAAGGCATCTCTGTTGAAGTGAATCAGGGTGAAATCGTTGGTCTTTTAGGACCTAACGGTGCCGGAAAAACCACTTCATTCTATATGATTGTAGGGCTTGTAAAACCTAACAGCGGTAAGATTTACCTTGATAATATGGAAATTACCGATTTCCCTATGTACAAACGTGCTCAGCATGGTATAGGTTATCTTGCCCAGGAAGCTTCTGTTTTCAGAAAATTAAGTATAGAAGACAATATACTTAGCGTACTACAGCTTACCAATCTTTCTAAAAAAGAACAGGAAGCTAAAATGGAAGCGCTTATTGATGAGTTCTCCCTGCAACACATACGTACTAACAGAGGCGATCTTTTATCCGGCGGTGAGCGAAGAAGAACAGAAATTGCACGTGCACTGGCTACCGACCCTAAATTTATTCTTCTCGATGAACCTTTTGCTGGAGTAGACCCTGTAGCGGTTGAGGATATTCAGCGTATTGTAGCACAGTTAAAAAATAAAAATATCGGCATTCTTATAACCGACCATAACGTACAGGAAACCCTGGCCATTACGGATAAAACCTATCTTATGTTTGAAGGAGGGATATTGAAAGCCGGTGTACCGGAAGACCTGGCAAGTGATGAAATGGTTCGTAAAGTATACCTGGGACAAAATTTTGAGCTAAGAAAGAAAAAGCTCGATTTCCAGCAACATGCTGCACCAAGCAATGTTCCTGATGAAGAAAATTTTTAAAATTCAATATAAGCGCGGTTATCCGTGCTTTTTTATTAACCTGACACAATGATACAATTAAAACGAACTGACTCATCTGACACAGACTTCAGGAATCTTGTAATGGAACTTGACAAATTTCTCACTATCCTAAACGGTGAAAAACATGCTTTTTTTGCTCAACATAATAAAACAGGCCTGATAAGACATACGGTTGTTGCATTTCATGAAGAAATACCTTGTGGCTGCGGAGCAATAAAGGAGTATGAACCTGAAATTATGGAAGTAAAGCGTATGTTTGTTTATCCTGATAAACGCGAGCTGGGAATTGCCACAAAAGTTTTAAATGACTTAGAGCAATGGGCTTTAGAATTGGGATATAAAAAATGTATTCTTGAAACAAGTAAAGAATTAAAAGCCGCAATAAGCCTTTACACTAAAAACGGCTATAGTATTATTCCAAATTACGGACAATATAAAGATGTGGAAAGCAGCATCTGTTTCGAAAAACAACTAACAAACAATTAAACCATCATAGTTTTATTGCCTCAATTCAAGCGTATGATTTTTTAGCTCATCATAATTACCGTTATAGATATTTACATCCACATTTCCGTCAATACCTTCAATAGCTGCTTTATCGGTAAATTGCCAAAAGTGCCATTCTTTTCTTATCTCGTCTTCAAAGAAACTGTAATTGGCAATCCATACTGTATAGCCTTCAAATTCCTTTTTTAAAAAATCGGTATAAAAACTTTCTCCACTGTAAATTATAGGTTTTACACCATAGTGACCTTCCACCTTATCCAGCCAGCGCTTTAAACCTACTTTAAGGCTATCCATGCTTTGTTTACTCGGAATTTTTTCAATATCCAATACAGGTGGCAAATCTCCCTTTTCAAGCTTAACCGTACTGATAAAATTCTCTGCCTGCTTAATTGAATTTTCGTTGGGTCTGTAGTAATGATAAGCCCCTCTTATAAAACCCTTTTTACCGGCCTGTTTCCAATTCGTTTTGTATTGACTGTCGGTTTTGTTTTTCCCTGCGGTAGAACGGATAAAAACAAACTTCATAGCATAATGTTCATTCTCCCCATGCACCTTGTCCCAATCTATCTTTCCCTGATACTGCGATATATCAAATCCAAAAACCTTATCCTTGTGTCGGGAAACAATCTCATATATCCTTAAATCGGCAATTTTACGCTCTTCTTTGGTAAGAGTTTCAATACGCTTATTGGTTTTAAAACCCAGATAATATAAAAAACCATTGCGATAATGATACCCTACAGCAACAATAAAAGACAATAGCAAAATAAGGAAAGAATACCTGAGTATTTTTCCCGGAGTTATTTTTTTAGCCTGTTTAGGTTTAGGCTTACGTATTTTTTTTGCGTTACTCTTTTGCGGATGGGCTTTCATGAACCTTTTTAGCAGACATATTGTTGATTACCGACAATATTACATAAAAAAGGATAATAAGCGGTATGGCAAAATACTGGAAAAAGAATAATAACAGAATAGACACTATAAGGAACACAAACTGAATCTTGTTACGTTCCCAGTTAAAATATTTAACCTTAAGTGAGAATAAAGGTATTTCTGCATTTAACAGGTATGCACTAAGAGCACTTATACCTGCCAGTATAAACGGATTACTCAACCATTCAAAAACAAGTCCTACTCCCCCTGTTTTATCTAATATAACAGGTAGGCTCATAATAAACAAAGCATTTGCAGGTGTTGGTAAACCTATAAAAGAGTCTGTCTGACGTTCGTCAATATTAAATTTAGCAAGTCTGTAGCAAGATGCAATTGTTATAATAAAACCAACAAACGGCAGGATACCTAAATAAGCATTATCGGCACTTAAATTAGCATCATCCCTTAGGTCGGCTATATTAGCAAGAAGCTGATACATTGTAACACCCGGCACTACACCACTGGTTACCATATCTGCCAAAGAGTCTAATTGTAGGCCGAGTTTACTCTGTACCTTGAATATCCTGGCAAAAAAACCATCCCAAAAATCAAAAAAGATACCCATACAAACCCAAAAGAATGCCATTTGAAGATTTGTATTGAAAGCATAAACAAGTGCAATTAATCCTGAAGTAAGATTTAATAATGTAATTACGTTAGGAATGTGTTTTTTAACAGACATAGTTCTACAATTTTACTGCAAAGTTAACACAATAAGTTAATAGAAATAGAGTTTAGTAATTGAGATTTTTATTTCATATTTGCACAAATTAACAGCGTTGAAGAAGAAATTTATATTTCCCATACTATTTTTTTGCTTTTTAAGCCAGGCTCAATCGGTTAGAAAGTACTCCAATGAGTTCATGAATATTGGGGTAGATGCTGCTGCACTGGGCATGAGCAATGCTGTTACTGCCAGTACCGGCGATGTAAATTCCGGCTACTGGAATCCAGCCGGACTCTTAAAGGTAAAAGACAAACAGCTCGCACTGATGCACGCCAGTTATTTTGCAAATATCGCACAGTATGACTACGCCGGATTTGCCATGCCAATAGACGACAGAAGTGCTTTTGGCTTATCCGTTATCCGTTTTGGGGTAGACGACATCTTAAACACCACTCAGTTAATAGACAGCGAAGGGAATATAGATTACAACAGGATCAGTCTGTTTTCAACGGCCGACTATGGTGTTACCTTATCCTATGCCCGCTCGTTACCTTTAGATGGGTTACAATATGGGATTAATGCCAAAGTTATCCGCAGGATAATCGGAGATTTTGCCGATTCATGGGGTTTTGGTTTTGATATCGGATTACAGTATCAAACTAAAGATCAATGGAATTTTGGTTTAATGCTTAGAGACATCACAACAACTTACAATGTATGGAATATAAACGAAGAAGCTTTTGACGCTATTCGTGATGCAGTACCGGGCGAGAACCAGGAACTACCTGAAAGCAGCGAGATTACTTTACCAAAAGCACAGCTGGGCTTTTCAAAAAAATTCATAATCCGTTACGATTACAGTATATTAGCTGCCGCAAACATCAACATGCAGTTTGCACAAACCAACGACCTTGTATCTACAGAGTCGGTGAGTTTTGACCCTGCCTTTGGTTTTGAATTCGGATATATAGATTTAGTATTCCTTAGAGGTGGTGTAGGTAATTTTCAAAACATAAGGGAATTAGACGGAAGCGGTAAGTTAAGCTATCAGCCAAATATTGGTTTAGGCTTTAAATACAAGGGCATAGAAGTAGACTATGCTTTAACTGATATTGGCGACCAAAGTGCTGCATTATATTCAAACATCTTTTCTTTAAAAATAGATTTAGGACTCTTTAGATAAAAAATACCATGCAAAGTTTAAAAGTATTATTAGCTGTTATATTTTTTAGCCTGTTATCATTTAAAAGCTTTGCACAAATACCGCTATCGGAAAAAGCTGAAGTAAGTCTTTTAACTTGTGGCCCGGGTAACGAGCTTTACTCTGTTTTCGGTCATACTGCAATAAGGGTTTTTGACCCTGTAAGCAACATTAATACTGTTTATAATTTCGGTACTTTTGATTTTGACACTCCTAATTTTTATTTAAAGTTTGTAAAGGGCGATTTGCAGTATTTCGTATCTGTAGCTTCTTATGCTGATTTTATCTATGAATACAAATACTACGGAAGAGATGTATATGAGCAGGTTTTAAATCTAAACCTTAATCAGAAACAACAGATAGCAGACGAACTGAACAATATACTTTTCTCTGACAGAAAATATTATACCTATAAATTTATAGATCGCAACTGTACCACTATGGTTGCAGATATTATTGATAAACAGGTAAAAATTTCCTTAGAAAATTCAGACAAAGGAAAAACATACAGGGAAATCATTTACACTTATCTGGCAGACAATCATTTTTATGAGAACCTAGGCATTAACCTGTTGTTTGGCTATAAAACCGATAACACATCCGAAAAGCTGTTTTTACCTAAGGAGTTAATGGAAGGTATTAGCAATACAACAACCATAAATGGCCCTTTAGCAAAGTCAACCTTCACTATTGTAGAAAAAACCGAAACCACATCGGAAAATTCCTTTTTAAACAGCTATTACAGTTACACCATACTCATAATAATATTATTAGCATTAACTGTAAAAAGAGTAGGATATTTATCTTATTTGGTAATTGCAGGATTGTTTGGTATTCTTTTCTGTTTAGTTAGTCTTTATTCATCACATAACGAACTGCTCCTAAACTACAATATATTGCTTTTTAATCCTCTTTTTATCGTTATAACCATACTAGCTATATCTAATAGAAAAAAAGCGCTTAAATCACTTAGTTTGGGTTCGATTGCATTAATTGTAATTTATACGGTTTTGATTATAAATAAACCCCATTTTGTAATAATGTTGCCCCTTATTATACTTAACTCAGTAGCCATATTACGAACCTTAAAGTATTTAAAAACTTCTGTTTAGTATAATTTAACTACATTATCTTTACAAGGTTACTGTTTTACTTTATTTTTACAGTCTAAACATAAAACCATTTAACCTTGCTTTTTTTCAGTAAACCAAAAGTCGCTTTGGCAGATTTAATCCCAAGCGATTACGTAGATATACATTCACACCTATTACCGGGAATCGATGACGGAGCCAAAGACGAAAACGATACTTTGCAGTTAATAGACTCTCTTCAAGGTTATGGATTTTCTCAATTTACGGCTACACCACATATCTTACCGGGAGTTTGGAACAATACAAGAGAAGGAATCCTTAAAAAAGAAAAAAGCACTCTTTCATTTCTTAAGGATAACAATATCTCTTTTCCCTTTAAGGCCGCTGCCGAACATTTAATGGATGACACTTTTGTAGAGTTATTCAAATCAGAGCAGTTATTAACTCTAAAAGAGAATTATGTATTAGTGGAGATGTCATATATCAATCCACCAATTAACTTATATGACATATTATTTGAATTACAGGTAGCCGGCTACAAGCCTGTATTAGCACATCCGGAAAGATACTTATTCTATCATACGAAATTTGACGAATATTATAAGCTAAAAAAAGCAGGATGCCTGTTCCAACTTAACTTGTTATCGGTTACAGGATATTACGGAGAAGGCGTACTTAAGACAGCTGAAAGACTATTAAATGAAAAATTAATTGACTTTACAGGATCTGACACGCACCACATGAGACATGCTGAAGCTTTTAAAAATAAAATACCCTTCAAAAAGCATGAACCTCTTATTGAAGCATTAAAAAACAACGCCTTCTTTAAAATTTAAAGAAGGCGCTTTATTATTATAAAAACTGTCAGATTTTACTTTCTACCAAAAATTTTACTCTTCCAGTCTGATTTAGTAGTTTCCATATCGGCTCCATAACCGTAGCCATAGCCATAGCCATAACCATATCCGTAGCCATAGCCTGTTTTCTTATCGGTATCATTAAGCACCATTGCCATGTTAGGAAGCTTATTTTCCTTATACATAGTTTCAGGCACAACAAGCATTCTTTTATCAAGATAGTTTGCCCTTGACACATAAATAAACGAATGTGCTAAATTAGCAACAATAAGAGTATCAGTAACTAAACTTACAGGAGCAGTATCTACAATAATATAATCATATTCGGTCTGTAGTTTTTTAAACATTTCCTCAACTTTACTACTCATAAGTAACTCTGCAGGATTTGGAGGGATTATACCTGGAGGCATAATATAGAAATCCTCAAACTCTCCATACTTAACTATATAATCATTGATATTTGTACTACCAGGAGTTGACAAATAATTCGTTAAACCTTTAGAAGGTATATTAATATATTCATCTAATTTAGGATTTCTGATATCCATACCAATCAGTAGAACTTTCTTACCTGTCATAGCAATAGTTGTTGCTAAATTAACCGAAATGAAAGTCTTACCTTCTTTTGGAATTGTTGATGTTACAAATATGGTCTTTGCAGTACCGGCAGGCACATTATTAAGCATAAACTCCATATTCGTTCTAATGATCCTTAAAGCTTCAGCAGTTCCCGATCTACCATGTAAGTTAACCAACTCACTACTCGTTTCAGATCTTGGCACATCACCTAAAAATGGCACTTTTAAATGATCTATATCAGCATTACTATGAATTTTTGTATCAAGAAGCTCTCTCAAATAAATAATTAAAAACGGAATAAATAAACCTAGCATTAGAGCTGCTAACAAAACTATATTAGTTTTTGGAGAAACCGGTTGCTCTTTAGCAAAAGCACTATCAATTACTTTTGCGTTTGGAGCTGTTACGGCTTTAGAAATAGCATTTTCTTCCCTTTTAGTAAGTAAGAACAAATACAGCTGCTCTTTTACCTCTTTTTGTCTTTCAATAACCCTATATTGTCTCTCCTGCCTCGGGGCTTGTCCTACCCTTCCCTCCATCATATTTTCCTGACGCTCAAGGTTCTTTTTCGCAATTTTCAATGAAGACTGCAGGTTAGTTAAGCTTTTAACTATGCTTCCCCTTAACCCTTCCAACTGCATATTCATAGCTAATATGTTTGGATGTATCTCTGTCATACTTCTATCCAAATCTCTTTCTCTTTTTAACACTAACATATTATATTGCTGTATCAACTCCGAAGCCTCTCCTTCGGAAATAAGATTTGAAGGCAAAGTCTTAAATTCTTCTGAATTTTTTAATTCATTAATCATGAAACCTACTACCTCCAATTGCGAATTATTATCTACAACACTTTTTTCATATTCATTTGCTGAGTTAAGAAAAAGTTTCACATCAGATTCTATATCAGTAAGCCTTTCTACTCTTTTAAAATCTTCAGCTCCCCTCTCAACTGTATCCAACTCTTTTGTTAAAGATTCAAGACGTTTATTAATAAAATCCTCAGTATTTCTTGCAACCTGATTCTTATCATTTATAGCATCCTGATTATAAGTATAAATAAGTTTATTAAGAAAATCAACTCCTTTTTCTTTTACCCTGTCGGTAAGTGATAAAGAAACCACACTCGTCATTTTATTTACTGTAGCTATCTGAAGTTTAGCCCTGTACTCTTCAGCTACTTTATCCAAAGTTTTTAATTGTACAATTATCTCCCTATTAGTACCATCAATTTTCTTTGTCGAGATACTATCAGTATTTATTGTTACCAACATCGTTCCAAGATTTGAAGAAAAAGACTCTCCAAATGAATGTACACCTAACTTATTAGACTCAGCATCAAAAATTTCAAACTTAGTATCTGAAATTGTCTTAACAGTAAAAACTGTATCTTTTTCATAAAAATCGTCAATTACATCGTAGAAATTAACCTTTATATAAGGGCTAACGTAAGCTTCTGTTGTTTTAACATTTCCTTTGGTAAAATAGCTAATATTAAATTTAAGTTCTTTTACTGTGTTTCTAGTTAATGACCTGGCTTTAAGAACTTCTATTTCATTATCTACATTACTGTTTCCCCCCATCAATCCTAATTCACTTAAAGCTGAAACTTCATTGGCTACACCACCTTTTTTTTCATCTTTAATTAAAATGGTTGCGCTAATCTGATATTCAGGAGTTGAATATCTCAAATAAAGAAAAGCCAAAAACAAACACGCAATTACACTAACAGTAAACCATTTCCAATGAACGAAATATTTATCAATTTGTTCTCTTATATTAAAACTGTTTACACTATTTTCGTTTTCAGTTTGTATAGGTAAATTATTCTGCATCTTTCTATCTTGTAAGTATGGCAATTAAAGCAATCAATACCGATGTAGCTGAAATAATCACGCTAACATTAGGACCAACACCAGATGAATTTATCTTTGTTTTATTCGGCTCAACATATACTTCATCATTTTGTTCAAGGTAATAAAAGGGTGAATTGATAAAATCTGCTTTTGTCATATCAATATAATTGAAAGTCTTTTTACCATTAACATCTCTCCTCACCAAAACATTATCCCTCTTACCATAAACAGTCATATCTCCAGCCATTGCAAGTGCCTCTGGCAATGTTATTCTTTCGGTTTGTAAAGTAAATCTACCTGGTCTTGCAACCTCTCCAGATACTACTATTTCAAAATTGACAATTCTTAAATTAACAACATAGTCTTTTAAATATTCACTAAGTTTTTCATTTAGCATTTCAATCACTTCATTTTTTGTTCTTCCAGCTACTTCTAGCTTCCCTAAAACAGGGAATTGTATAAAACCTTCATTATCTACAAGATAAGTCTGAACTCTCTGTTGCCCCGAAGCCATATCCATACTTGAAGAAAACATATCAGTACCTGTTACAGCAACAATGGGTAAATTAAAATCTTTAGCAGCATCTCCCGGAGCAGACACTATTATCATCAATAAATCATCAGATTTAATTCGGGTTTCAAAATTATTTTCAGAATCCTCAAAAGAAGGTAAATTTTGATAATACACAATTTTCTTTCTCGGCACACATGAAGTGAACACTAAAAATAGCAATAAAAAGGGTAAGACTTTTCTAATCATATAAATTAATAAGAGATAACAAATTTCCAGTAGAAAATATTTTTTTACGGCACAAAGATAATTTTTTTTAAACGGAAAGTATGAATTAAAAGTTAAAAGAGAAATTTATGCTTTTTTATCTAAAATAGCAAAATCAGAATTCATACTTATAAATTCAGGAACAATTTGTTTCATTTTGTAAACCACTTCTTCAGAAGAATAACCACATGCAATCACTATCAAATCGTCAACCTGATGCTCAAGGCACACAAAATCATCAAAAACTTCCTGAGCTACCATTATTTTTTCATGATGTGTAGGTAACGTTTTTGAAGTATCATTAAGCAATTCTTCATATAGTTTTTCTCCGGGCCTTAATCCTATAATTTTTATTTCAATATCCTTATCCGGAATAAAACCTGCTAAACGAATCATTTTTTTTGCTAAATCTATAATTTTTACTGGCTTACCCATATCAAAAATATAAATTTCTCCACCATTCCCCATAGCTCCGGCTTCAAGTACTAGCTGGCACGCTTCAGGAATTGTCATGAAGTAACGAATTATATCAGGATGTGTCAAAGTAATTGGACCTCCAGCTTCAATTTGCTTTGTAAACAAAGGAACAACTGAGCCATTAGAGCCTAAAACATTTCCAAAACGGGTAGTAATAAATTTAGTTTTACATTTACCTGATTCGACAATCATCTTATTATGAAGTGCCTGAACATACTTTTCCGCTATTCTCTTACTTGCCCCCATAACATTGCTTGGGTTAACCGCTTTATCAGTAGAAACCATTACAAAGCTATCAACCTCAAATTCACAGGCTAGGTCAGCAATATTTTTAGTACCTAAAATATTAACAAAAATTGCCTGAGAAGGGTTGTCTTCCATTAAAGGCACATGCTTATATGCAGCAGCGTGATAAACAACCTGTGGCTTATATTTTCTAAAAACCTCCGACATTGCATCTTTATTTCTTACATCTGAAATAACAGAAAAAATATTAGCTTGAGAATCTAACCTGGCAACTTCAAGACTTAACTGATGTAAAGGAGTCTCAGCCTGATCAAGCATAATAACATTTTTAGGACTAAACTGAATTACCTGTCTAACAATCTCACTGCCAATAGAGCCTGCAGCCCCAGTAATTAATATAGTTTTATTTTTAATTTGAGAAGAAATCGAATTATTATCCAATACAATAGGCTTTCTTTCAAGTAAATCCTGTATCTGAAAATTTTTAATTTTCCTAGATATCTCCTTTTGATCTTCCCAATCCGATATTAAGGGTACGGTATAGACTTTATAATTAAACTCAAGACATTCGTCAACAATAGCAAGTTTCTCTTCTTTTAACAAACTCTTATCAGCAATAACTAAAGCTTCAGCATTGAAAACCCGCATTACTACAGAAATCCTTTTTTTATGTTGAAGAATTGGCAAACCTAAAATCATCTTAGATTTGTTATAACTTGATTTATCAATAAATCCTACTAATTTAAATCTTCCCGGAATTTCAGACTTTAATGCATTAGCCACTGCAATAGCATTAGCATCAGAGCCATATATAATAGCTCTAACTAACTTCTTACCATTACTACTATTAAAATAATTCTCAAAAACCTGTTTTACTAAAACTCTATACAGAAACAAACAGCTAAATGAAAAAACAGCATTTATTAATATTCCTACATTGAGATATAACAAATCTCCTTTAATCGTTTCATAAAGACTATTAAAAGCAAGTAAAAGAAAAGCCGTAGTAAACTGAGCAAAGAAAATCTTCACAGCATCAATATATGAAGAATGCCTTATAATACCCGCATAAGTACGAAACGCCCTGAATGATAGAAGAGTTATCAAAAGATAGAAAACAATACTTATAATATATAAATCAGGTTTAACAGACACTCCCGTTCTATGAATTAAGACATAGGAGAAAATACCGGTAAAAGACACTACTACTAAATCCAATAAGAGTATTATCCATCTTGGCAAATACCCCAGATTATGTAATGATGTCCAAAATCGGTAATCATTTAATTTATAGGTGTTGTTATTCTTTTCTCTCTGCCCCAAAACTATCTATTTTATGCTATCCAAAAATAATCTAAAAAAATTAGATTCTTATTTTTTTTAGTTTAATTTATAAAATTGACTCCTTTACAATACTATTTGCCTTTATATTAACTTTGGAAGCAATTACTACGTTAGGAGATATATAGCTGTTCTCTCCTATTTTGGCTCCGCCTGTTATCCTTACACCTGGCATTATAACACAATTCTTTTCTAAATGAGTATCATGATGCAAACTACAACTGGTATTAATAAAACAAAAATCTGAGACAATTATATCCGTAGTTAAAACACAGTTATCAGATATAAAACAACCTTTTCCAACTTTTACCCTAACTTCGTCATGAATTTTAACATCAGGATGAATAATAGTAGGATAATCATAGTTATCCCCTAATTTTAAAAAAGCTTTCTTACGAAATTCAGGATTACCAAGAGCCATTATAACACTATTAGTTATACCTGAATATTTATACCAGTCAATTCCACCTAGTATCTCAATGCCATTAACAAAAGAACCAGGTTTAATTATATCATCAATAAAACCTACCACTTTATAAACATCGGCGAAATATTTATGTATAAGAGCATATATTTCTCTACCTACACCACCAGCCCCTATTATTACTACATCTTTAGGCATTATCAGATATTTTTTTTAAAACACTACCTCTTAGCAGTAAATACACAGCTGTAAGGAGTACCAATATTCCAAAAAACATATAAATCGTCATAACATCTATTGAAATAGTGTAAATAACCAGTACATTAATAGCTATTTGGATAAATGCATAGCTAAATGAAACAACTAGATGAGGTATTTTTAATTCGTTAGCCAGATACTGATATAAATGTGTTCTATGTGGCTTAAAAATATTTTCTTTTTCCCTAATTCTATAAATTATAGTTACAATGGAATCAACCGCATAAATACTAATCAAAAGCATGTAGCCAATCTCATTAGTTTTTAAAACCAATTTTAAAAGAAAATAACCCAGAAAAACTGCCATACTGATACTACCTATATCTCCTGCAAAAGTTTTAGCTTTTTTCCTAACGTTAAAAAGGGCAAAGACCAAACAGGAGAGTCCCATAATAACCAAGACAGGAAATACAGCCTCGTCCATCTTATAAACAAAGCCCAGTGTAATAATACAGGAAAGAGAATACAAAACAGTAATACCATTAATGCCATCCATAAAATTGAATAGATTAATCCATCCTATACCAAAAATTAAAATTACCGGCAAGAGAAGTAAACTAATATTATAAATTTCTAAATCAAGAACAATTAACAAAACGGCTATAAAATGCGAAAAGAAACGAGGCAATTGATGTAATGGTTTAATATCATCTATGAAACTAACAACAGCAACCAATAGAACAGCTGCTGTTAAGCTAAGAGTGGCATAACCTAAAAGAAAAGCAATTACTACAGCTATAGAAAACACCACACCACCGCCCCTTATTGTAACAACAGAATGCGAAGATCGCTCATTGGGCTTATCAATTATATTATACCTGTCGGCAATCTTAAAATAGATTAATATTAAAATAAGTAATGAGATAAATATTAAGAAGTAATCTAACATCGTATAAAATATAAAAATTATTATTTACGAAAAGAACTTAAAGTTACACTAAGCCCTTCTTCTGCAGCAACAGGTAGTTTCTCTAATCCTAACGCAAACTTAATTTTATCATTGGAAACGACATAGCTTTCGGTCAGTTTTTTAAGTCTCTCTGAATTTAGAGGCAACTTAAGCCTATCTCCTATACAAGCTATTTTTACAATAAGACCTTTATTTAGCCTCCATAATTTCGGTTTTCTTCCTAATGATTGAGACATTAAATAGATCAGTTTATTTGTAGAAAGCGTTTCATCATCGGAAAAATTATAAACTCCACTTTTTACACCCTTATTTTCAAGCAGTGAATTTACTAAAAAACATAAATTATCGATACTTAAAAAAGACCTTTGATTCTCAAACACAGCTAGCGGCCAGGGTACCCCTTTTTCAACTACTTTATAAAGTAGGTTAAGATTACCTTTATTACCCGGTCCATGAATCATACAAGGACGTATTATAAACAACCTCTTTCCTTTAGGCAATACCTGGCTCAACAAGTATTGTTCAGCCTCATGTTTGGACTTTCCGTATGGAGTATGCGGTTCTCCTGTTACATCTTCTTTCAATACTCCTGTAACAGTATCTGCAACAGCCTTAACAGAACTGAAATAAAAAAAGTCTTTTATATCAGATTCTAAAAAAGTTTTAAAAATATTAATTGTAAGATCCCTGTTTACATTAAAATACTCCTCAGGGCTTGAAGTACTTGCTGTATCATGGGCTTTACCAGCCAAGTGTATTATAGCATCACCTTTAAGATTTGGCAAAAAGTCATCATATGAAAAAATATTATTCTCAACAGTCTTTTTCCTTGAAATACCTATACAGTTATACTTACTATCCAAATATTTCTTAAGGTTAGTACCAACAAACCCATTAACTCCGGTTATATAAATATTATTCACTTATAAGATTTTTATATAATTCATATTGACCATTCCAAATCACTTCAGACGAAAAATATTCCCTAGCCCTCACCGCACCATACTCACCATGTTTAATTCTTATCTCTGAATTATCAATATAGAATTGAAGGGCTTTTGTAAGTTCTTCAACATTTTTAGAAGCCACATGCATCCCAGAACTCATATGCTCAACTGTATCTTTTGCTCCTGGAATATCAGACACGATTACAGGCTTACTCATCGCTGCTGCTTCTAAGGCTACATTACCAAAACCTTCCCTGTACGAAAACAAAACAAAGATGTTATATGCTGCATACACCTCTGCAACATTAGCTTTTTTACCTAAAAGAAAAACACTGGAATCATTAAGAATTGACTCCCGTACTTCATTAGATATGGGATCACCATCTTCAACAGGGCCAACTAAAATCAACTTTAACTTATCATTCAAAGAAGCACACACCTTAAACGCCTTATATAACTCTTCAACTCCTTTATCTTTTGTAATTCTCCCTACGTGCCCTATTACGATATCTTCCTCAGATATCCCTAAAGAGTGTCTTAAATTATTCCCAAGATGTTTATTTTCTTCATTCAATATGAATTTATCAACATCAACACCATTACTACTGCCTTTACCAAAAACGACTCCTTTACCCTCCTTCAATATACCTGTCTTAATTGCATGCTCTCTCAATGTAGGACTTATTACAATCACTTCACTGGAAAATGAGCAGGAAATTTTTTCTGTTATCCGAACAATTTTCTTTTTAAGACCTTTTAATGTATCTGACCTAAGACCTCTCAATGTAAAAACCATTGGGGTTTTCGGAAAAAGAAATCTTGACAGCATAAAAAGAAAACCCGTTTTCGGATTACCTGCATTAACTAAATCTGGCTTTTCCTTTTTTAAAAATTTTATTACAGCATATAAGGATTTCAGATCTTTAAGTATAGATATCTCACGACTAAATTCAATAATCTCCAACCTTACCTTTTCATCCAATGCCAATTTCTCCACTTCGGTGCCCGGAGCCGAAACAATAACAACCTCATAACCCTTACTCTTGAGAAATGTCGCCTGCCCCCTAATAAAGTTTGCACAAAAAGAATCTGATATAGCTATAACTATTTTATTTTTTCTCTTCATACTCTCCTCTAGAAAAAAAAGATGCCTCACCATCTTCATTCTTTTTAACAAATACTGCTGGCACTCCACTGAGGATAACATTATCTTTTGTACTTTTAACAACAAATGAATTTGCAGCAACAAGATTACCTTTACCTATTGTAACTCCGCATTTCACCGAAGAATGTGCAGCTAACCAAGTTCCTTTTCCAATATGCACCTCCCCAGCTATACTCCCACCAAACCTAACCGAATTATCTTTAAATACATGTTGCAAAGTACTGACAACAACATAAGGAGCTATAACAACCTCATCTTCAATCGACAAACCTCCCATAGCATTTAACCATGAACCTTTAGCTATATATACATCATCTCCTATTCTTAAATTAGAAGTATTTAACAAAGTTACATCCCTCCCTAATTGAAACCTTTTCCCACATTCCTTAATAAAAAAATGAGCAAGCCAGCCCCTAAAACCTATAACCAATCTATTATCTGGAAGCCAATTAGTTATTAATTGAACAAACCAAAGAGGTAAAACATAAAAAAGCTGATTTTTAAGACTTTTCATAAGTAATTTTCTTTAATTCTTTCATCAATTTTATTCTCTTACTCTCCAATATTCCTAACTCAAATCTATCTACTTTTTTTACATTTTCTTTACTTATTAGCAAGTAATCAGCTTTGGGTGTTTTTTCTATGAAGTTATAAATTAAAGAATACATCTCATCAATATTACCAGGAGTAAATGTAAACTCTTTTGAAAGCAATTCAGCTATACCTCCAACACTAGATCCAAAACAAATCAATCCTCTTGCCATTGCCTCTATTAGCGCTCTTGGCATACCTTCATTAGAGGATGGTAATACAAAAAAAGTAGAATCATCTAAAATAGCTTTTATTTTATTGAAACCTGTTACTTGACCATGAAAAGTTACAATTTCTGAAATATTTAATTGTTGCGCTAAAGTAAAACAATGGTTCTTTAATATTCCATCCCCAATCAAATCTAAACGTACATCAAAAACTTTAGATAATTTATGAACACATTGAATTAAATCCTTCTGATTTTTAAGAGAGATAAAGCTTCCAACATGCACTATTTTTATTGTCTTAGAACCAAATTGCTTTGGATTAGTCAAAAAATTTGATTTATCAAGCCTTATACTTGATATGGATTCTGTTAACACATCTCTTTTAACAGGATATTTATGCTGTAAGTGATTAATACTAACATAGCTTCCCAAATTTGAATGCAGAGTAATTTTCTGTTTTCTCCTTTTTAAAAGTCTACCTACAATTTTAAAAATACTTCTCTTTATCATTCCATCATCAGACGAAGCCATAGCATCTTCCGGATCACCAATAGACTCAAACATATATGCTTTTTTATTGGAGTTTAGTTTATAAACAATCCAAGCCGCATGTGAAGGAACTCTAAAGCAAAAACAATCTGTCGATAAAATTTCAGCCTTTTTTAATTTAAAATATTTAGAAGAAAAAAAAAGCCATTTAAACCCATGTATATCGGGTATATCAATAAAACTCACATTATCTCCATTAGAGACAGACCAGTTTGGATTAATAGACTGAACGTTCTTAACTCTTGCTACAACTTGAATTTCATCAAAGACTTTTAAATATGTTTTAAAAAAATCATAATTAAACACATAATCGTCATATACACTATGCCCTTTTCTAAAAAACCTATGATCTGTTACAATTGTAATTTTCATCAACAAAATCTTATTTAATATAGAAATACAACAAATATAATCCTATAACACTCAAAGTAGTCCTATTAACTATTTTTTTTCTTAAGTCAACAGGTAATACATTGTAAAACAAAACCGATACAATATATATAATTGGATAAACACAATACACTCTCCTGGTATTTATTGAAGAACTAGACAACAATAATAAAAGAACAGCCAAACCAAAAAGGACTAATAGCTCAGAAGGAATAGCCTTATGTAACTTAAAGTAAAAACCTGCAAATACAATTGCTAACACATAAAGCCAAACTGTAGCCGCAACATTTTCCATAAAACGCCAAGGAGTATAATAACCGGGATAAGTATGTTTTAAATTTTCCAAATTAGCATTTTCAATGTACCAGCCGCGCCAAAAAGGAACTGCAGGGGCAATTTGCCCATTTATTGCCATAGCTAATTGTTTTAATCCAACTGGTAAACTCGAAAAGGATGCCCCTACAGAAACTTCTTTCCTATCAACCCTTTCCATTTGATTTTCATAAGCTCCAGCATTCTCTTCATATTTACTAAACAGAATAGGTGATAAAAAAGCCAACATAAAAAACATTAAAACTCCTGATATCAATATCGTAGGCTTATTCTTCTTAGCTTTCAAATAAAAATAAGACATTATGAAAAGTGTAAAAAACAACGCATGTTCAATACGAAAGCCTATAAGAAAAATAAAAATCATCACTAACTTAGCAAAAACGTATTTGCTCCTATCATGATATACTACATAATATGTTCCTAAAACATATAAAAAATACACATGGGGATCGCGATTAAATACAATCGAATAAACACAGACAAAAGAAAGCACCGAAAAGAAAAGTGAATACTTATATGCCTTATTACGGGAAACATAGCACTTTAAAATCAAATATATAAATGGTATGGATAATGCTCCGGCATAAACACTTTGCCATTTTTGAACAAGAATATTATTTTCATCAAAAATTTGAGCAAAAAAAGACAAGAAAATAGAAATAAAATTAAACAACCTATACCTTAACGTAATATCGCCCTGCGCGTTAAAGTTATCCCATAAATCCTGAAAAGTGTACATTTTAAAATTAGAGTTATCCCAAAATTTCATAGAATCTACCATCATGAAAAACTCATCACTCGGATTATTAACATATATATAATTTGTAATATACATATATATAGAATAAAATGAGAATGTGAATAGAAACAAAGAGAATAATTCACGGCTTTCATTTCTCTTAAAGAACCTTAAAAGAAAATATGTCCCTACTATACTAAACAGCCAAAGAATCAAATAAGAAATCCAGCCTTCATAAAATGAATAGAATATAGTTGCCAATATGGCAATTAAAATTGTAAAGTTTCTTAAATCAGCCTTCATTAAATTCTCGTTTTCTTGCTTTATATTTTAAAACTATTTCATTAACCATATTCTCTACAGAAAAATTTGCCGAAAAATAACATGCCTTATCTATCATTGTTCCCAAAGAACATTTATCATAATCCTCAATTAACTTATTAGTCTTAATAAACGCATCATTTAAATCCTTAGGATCAAAAAAATATTTATGATACCCCTTATAAACAGCTTCATAGTGAGGGGTTATTTGTGAAGCACATACAGGAATTTTCATATACTGAGCCTCTATTAACACATTACCAAAACCTTCATAAAGTGAAGGAAAGAGAAAAATATCTGACTTTTCCAAATAAAAACCAATTTCTTTTTGCATACCCGCAAAAAAAACAAAATCTTCTAAGCCTCTATTCTTAACTTTATCTTGAATTGCTCCTAATAAATTGCCTGAACCTAATAATACCAATTTATAATTATTTTTTTTTGGCTCAAGTTTTTCAAATAAATCAATTAAGAAAGAATGATTTTTTTGATCTTTAAAGCTACCTATATGAATAAATACTTTTGAAGCATTGTATATAAAATTCTTAAAAGCAACATTATTTTCATTATTAGAATTTGCTTGTTCATTTAAATTAGAAAAATCAATCCCATTCTTTACTGCAAAAAATTTTTGATTACCCCTCCATTTTCTTGAATAATAATCTAGATTAACCTCTGAATGCCCTACAATTAAAGATGAAAAATCTAATGATAATTTTTTATGAATATTTAAATATAAACTTCTTAAAGTAGACAAAAAAAATTTATTTTCCCAAGACAATTTAAAAACAGCTTTCTGATTATGAACCGAAATAAAAAAAGGAACCTTTCTAAGGTAGCTAGCCAAAGCTAAGAAACCTGAATTATGACTATACTGACTATGTACAATATCAAATTTTTCTATCTTTAAAATATAGAAAAGTCTAAAAAACTGTTTAAAAGGGTTAGTCCCTTTTAAATCTATTAAAGTAATTCCTTTTTTAACAAACTCATGATCTAGCCCCCCTCCTAGATTAGATATTATATAAATATCAATATTTTTTGTTTTATAGCTTTTAATAGAGGCAAGCAACATATTTTCTATCCCTCCCATATCAAGCCTATTAACGATAACTAAAACTTTCATATTACAAAATAATCATTAATAGCATTTATTAACATTTCCCTATATTCAAAAGGCGATTTATTTCCAATTATATATTCGTCATTAAACGTTTGTAATTTATCTGATGTAATAAATGCTTCAACCTTACAACCCGCCTTCAATCCAAAAATCAAAGCATGCATTCTCCCAGAATAAACAAAATCAACATCTAAAAGAGAGAGATATAATTCATTTAAAGAAGTAGCACTTAATACTTTGATATCAATATCATATTTTTGATATAATACTTTTTGAAACGTAATGGTCTCTATAGCGTCTGTTTTAGTTGTATAAAACAGTTCCACTATATAACCGTCAGATTTTAATTTCTTAACTTTATTAACCCAAGGTAAATAAAAGTCTTCAAGCTCAAGTAATTGATTTTTATGTTTAACATTATATTCATGAAAACTGTAAATACCTACCAACGCGATTTTTTGCTTTACTCTTTTACTACTATTTAAAGATTCATCATAAAATACTACATCTGGAATAATTTCCGACTGGATATTAAATGTATCTGACAAAACTAAGTTAGAAAACTTATCTCTCACCCATATTTTAGATGCTTTATTTAATGCTATTTTATACAGCTTTTTTTCTACAACATTAAACTTCCCCGCTACTCCTACTCCTAAAAAGACTAGTTTACTTCTATTACATGATAAAGTACTCCATGTATAAGCCGCTATAGAGAAAAGACTAGGAGAAACTCTATTAGTAGTATTAATTAATTGTCCTCCTCCAATAACAACATAGTCATATCTTCCATTAACTAATAGATTTTTAATAAACCTTCTATTTTTTAAATACCATTTTACAAATCTCAAATAATTTTTTAGAATTAATAGAAAATTAAAGATTGGATTACTTTTTAATTTTAACCTTAACTCTATTAAGGACGAAGTATCGTTAAAAAAATAATCATATTTAGGTAAACTTTGTATTTTAGGATTTGAGTAATATGAAAAATCTACTAGATAATTTCGGTCTTCAAAAAACTGCACTAAACTTTTTTTAATAGCCTGATCTCCAAGATTATTACTAAAACCTTCATTTACAACTAAGATTCTCTTCATCTATTTATAATTTTTTTTATCGTATTAGCATTTAAAACAACTAATAAAATGACGGAAACAACAATTAAAATAATATTGACAACTTTTATATCAAGAAAACTCAAATAAGCAAAAGATAAACACGAAATTGTTAAATAAGTCAATCTAGAGTAATTCACTTTAATAAAGTAAAAATCTTTAGTTTGTTTAACCCTTAAAAAAAACATAAAGATAAAACTTACTAGTGTACCTAATGCTGGAGCATACAGCCCTATATATGGTATTAAAAAAAAACTCAAAATAATATTTATTAGGCCTGAAAAAAAACTTGACACTAAAACACCTTTAGTATTTTTTACTTTTAAAAATGCCGCACCAAAAAAACCTGAGAAAGCAGAATATGCAACTCCTAAATACAATAAAGGCATATACTTATAAGCATCATAAAAATCCCCATCAACTGTAAACATAATTAAATATTTTGATGTAGAAATTAAAAATAAAACTACTGAAAATTCAAAATTCATATATTTATCAAACACCTTCTCTTCAAAACTATTTTTACTATTTAAAGAAGTAATAGTGTGATCTTGCCATGCCAAAATAAACACTGAATTCAGTAAAATCATTATTGATGGAAATCTTGTAGAAACTGCATAAATCCCATTAAATTCTGCATTTAAAAAATATAAAATCAAGAACTTATCCGAAGCATTAATTAACCACCAACTAATCGTATTTGGAACTAGAGGAACTGAAAAAAAAAGCATCTCCTTCAATAGATTTTTTTCAAATGAAAAGACAGATAAGTTTTTTTTCACCTCTCCAAAAAAAACATAAAATAATATCGTTAGAAAATTAGACAATACAACAGAGATAAATAGAGACTGAATGCCTAATTTAAAAAAAACTAAAAAAAAGACATTAAGTAACAAGAGTGAAAAAGCATTCAGAAGGCTACCTATAGCGTATATTTTTGTCTTTCCTACTCCCCTTATAACATACTGAAAAAAAGGAAGATAACAATACGTTATAATCATTATTGAAAAAAACAATTTATACTTAAAATCAACAAATAAAGATGTTAAAAAGAATATTACTTGAAAAAACAACACACCTCCACTTATTAATATAAAACCATTAGAAACAACCTTCCTTATCAACTGATCATCTTCTTTGATAGGTAATATCCATCTATAAACAGCATCTGAAATTTGTAAGGTTATTACTGGAACAAATAAATTTAAGGCAGTAATCATTAAATCATAAATCCCTAAATCTGCTCTACTCAGATAAAATGATAAAAAAGGAAGAAGTATTAATATTAAAAACTTAGCCCCAAAATTACCAATAGTATAAAAAAAAGTATTGGATAATAATCGTTTTGATTGCTCTTGCATATTATATCTTAATTACCAATCCTCCTAAAAACAAAGCCAATTTCTCTTAACTTTTCTCCGTCAATAATATTTCTTCCGTCAAACACAAAAGCCGGTTTTTTCATCTTATCATATATCCTTTGCCAGTCATAAGTTTTAAATTCATCCCATTCTGTTAAAACAGCGATTGCATAAGCATCTTTACAAGCCTCATAAGGATCATTAACAACTTCAATATGTTTTCTATTTAATTCCGAAGTTCTTGTATTAAGATTGTCTATATCTCTATAAACTATTTCTTTTTCAACTTTAGGATCATAAACAGCTATATTTGCTTCTTCATTTAATAAATCATCAGCAACATATATTGCTGCCGACTCTCGGGTATCATTAGTATCTTTTTTAAATGCCCACCCCAAAAAAACTATTTTCTTACCTGACACTGTATTATAGAGAGTCTTAACGATATTAGAAGCAAAGCGTCTTTTTTGGTAATCATTCATTTTAATTACCTGCTCCCAATAATCAGCCACTTCATTAAGTCCGTAACTCTTTGCTATATAGACCAAGTTTAAAATATCCTTTTGAAAACAAGATCCTCCAAATCCTACAGAAGCCTTTAAAAACTTAGACCCGATACGACTATCCATCCCTATCGCTTTTGATACCTCATTAACATCCGCCCCTGTTTGTTCACATAATGCTGATATAGCATTTATTGAAGAAACTCTTTGAGCTAAAAAAGCATTGGCCGTAAGTTTTGATAATTCTGATGACCAAACATTTGTAGTTAAAATCTTGTCCCTGCCAACCCAATTAGCATACACATCAACCAAAGCATTTATAGCAACAAAACCATCTTCATTAGTTTCACCGCCAATCAATACTCGATCTGGATTCAACAAATCCTGAACCGCAGTACCCTCAGCCAAAAATTCCGGATTTGATAAAATATGGAATTTAACTCCGTTTCCGGTATTATCTAAAATACTCTTAATTGCTTCAGCTGTCCTAACAGGCAGTGTAGACTTTTCTACAACAATTTTATCCGTTTTAGCCACAGAAGCAATTTGCCTGGCACAAAGCTCAATATATTTTAAATCGGCAGCCTTGCCTTTACCTAAACCATATGTTTTTGTAGGTGTATTAACCGAGATAAAAATCATTTCCGCCTCGTCAATAGCTTTTTCAATATCAGTAGAAAAAAACAGATTCCTATCTCTTGCTTCAGCAACTATATCTTCTAGCCCTGGCTCATATATAGGTATATTAGAAATATCTTCATCATTCCATGCCTTAATTCTGGCCTCATTAACATCTACAACAGTAACCTTTATATCAGGACACTTATAAGCAATAACAGCCATAGTAGGCCCTCCTACATAACCTGCTCCAATACAACATATATTTCTAACTACCATCTTTATAGTTTACTATCTGCTAATTCACCAAGCACTCCTTTTACATCATAAACAACTCCATTAGCCGCTTTAAGCACTTCATAATTTAAGTTCTTAAACTCGTTATGTGCTACACCTAAAATTATCGCATTATACTTTTCTTCAGGTTGAGTATTAGTAACCTTAAGTCTATACTCATGCTTTACTTCTTCAGCACTAGCCCACGGATCATAAATATCAACTTCAATACTGTATTCTTGCAAAGCTTTTATTACATCTACAATTTTTGTATTTCTAACATCAGGACAATTCTCTTTAAATGTAACTCCAAGTATTAACACTTTAGCACCATTCACCACTATTCCTTTCTTTATCATCAACTTAACAACCTGAGAAGCAACATATTCCCCCATACTATCATTAAGTCTTCTTCCTGCCAATATAATTTCAGGATGATAACCTACCTCCTGAGCTTTTTGAGCCAGATAATATGGATCAACTCCTATGCAATGTCCTCCTACCAATCCCGGTTTAAAAGGAAGAAAATTCCATTTCGTACCTGCAGCTTCCAAAACTGCATGAGTATCAATATCAAGACAATTAAATATTTTAGCTAATTCATTAACAAAAGCTATATTAATATCTCTTTGGGAATTTTCTATAACTTTTGCTGCTTCAGCGACCTTTATCGTTGGAGCTAAGTGAGTCCCTGCAGAAATGACCGACTTATACAAATCATCAACCTGTCTGCCAATTTCTGGAGTAGAACCAGCAGTAACTTTTAATATTTTTTCTACAGTATGTTCTTTATCTCCGGGATTAATTCTTTCAGGTGAATAACCTGCGTAAAAATCTTTATTAAATTCCAGTCCACTTACTTTCTCAAGTACGGGAACACACTCATCTTCTGTAACCCCAGGATATACTGTAGATTCGTAAACCACTATATCTCCTTTTGATAACACTTTACCTACTGTTTCACTTGCTTTATATAAAGGAGTCAAGTCTGGCCTGTTATTTTTATCAACAGGGGTCGGAACAGTAATTATATAACAATTACAATCTCTAATATCATCAAGATTAGTTGTACAATACAACCCATTATCTTCAGAAGAACTTTTTTTAAGTACAGATCTTAATAAATCGTCCTCAATCTCTAAAGTATTATCTTTCCCTGAATTTAATTCATTTACTCGAGACTTATTAATATCAAAACCTACTACTGAATATTTTGTAGCAAACAACCTTGCTAAAGGCAATCCAACATAACCCAATCCTATTATTGCTATTTTCATAATTAGATTAAAAAAAGAAGTATATTATTTTAAATTATCCCAGTACCACTTAACTGCCACTTCAAGACCATTTTTAAGAGAATATTTAGGATTATAATTTAATAATTTTGTTGCTTTATCTATACTCGCCAAGGAATGTGGTATATCACCAATTCTATTTGGGCCATGAATTACATCAACATCTGCTATTTTAGCATCATATTGTGATAAAAACGTTTTAAGATATCCTACTAGATCATTTAGGGTAGTCCTGTCACCAAAAGCTGTATTATAAACAGTATTAACGGCTTGTGGGTTTTCTGTAAACATAGCTAGCTCATTCATCTGAATAACATTCTCTACATAAGTAAAATCTCTAGAATAATTACCGTCCCCATTAATAATAGGACTTTCGTGACTCATAAACTGCATTACAAATTTTGGTATTACAGCTGCATAAGCCCCATTAGGATCCTGACGCCTTCCAAACACGTTAAAATACCTTAAACCTATGGTCTCCAACCCATATGTTTTACTAAAAACATCAGCATATAATTCATTAACATACTTTGTTACAGCATAAGGAGATAGTGGTTTACCTATAATTTCTTCTACTTTCGGCAGTGATTCTGAATCACCATAAGTAGATGAGCTGGCCGCATATACAAATCTCTTCACTCCTTCATCACGTGAAGCAGTAAGCATATTCAAAAAACCGCTTACATTGACCTCATTACTCGTGATTGGATCATTAATAGATCGGGGCACTGACCCTAGGGCAGCCTGATGTAGTACATACTTTGCTCCTGATACAGCTTTTTTACAATCCTCGAAATTTCTTATATCTCCTTCTATTGAAGTAAAATTAGGGTTAGAAAAAAGATGCTCAATATTTTTTTTATGACCTGTTGAAAAATTATCAAGACATACTACTTCATAATTTTTATCTATAAAATAATCGCATAAATTAGAACCAATAAATCCGGCACCGCCGGTTATCAAAATCCGTATTTTATTTTCCATTTAAGACTTTAAAGGGTATTAATAATTAGTTTGGGGTTTTACCTGCAAATATAGATAGATTATTTTCTAAATAAGTTTTTTTAAAACTTAAGTTCACTTTCCACGTACATCAATCGTAAAAATATTCACACAATAAATATTCTAAAAAGCGACGCAAGTTATTCATAAAAATACTTAACTCGATAATTTTTAAATCCCTTTTAACCTTTTAATAACAAATTAACCCTAAAAAGTGCGCATTATCCGTAAAATAATATTTCTTTATCTCAAAATACTATGTTTTTTATATTTTTGAAAAAACATACCCCATATTTAAAAAATGATTAAACAAATAACTTTAGACAAAAATATCTATCCATACGGGTTTGCAGCTTTTTATGTCACGCCCGAAAAATCGGAAGTGCTTAATAATTCATGCCGTGGAGATTTTTACACTTTGTTCTTTGTAAAATCAGGAGAAGTAAATTTACAGATAGACACTAACAACATCAATATTAAAAGAGGTGAATGTGCTTTTATTGGCATAAACCAGGTTTTTAAAATACAAACACCTTCTACCTTTCAGGTTTTGGTACTACGCTTTGAAGAAAGCTTTTATTGCAGACACGACATTGACATTAACTTTCTTAACAGTTGTAAGTTTTTCGATAATTCAACAAAACTTTTTAAATACAAACTGGACATACCGACTCAAATTATACTGGAACAGCATTATAAAGCTCTCTCAGAACAATGCATCCAGCCTTTTAACGAACTTACCTATTTAATTACACACAATAGCGTAGAAAGACTCTTGCTTTATTGCCAAAGAGAATCTCTTTTAAATAACTTAGAAAGTTATAATCAAAATGCGAATCCGGACAATGAGTTAGCGAACAGTTTCAGGCAATTAGTAAAAGAAAATTTCAAAAAGCAAAAACAGCTTGGTTTTTATACTGATGAGCTAAACACTTCAACAAAGAAACTTACTGAAGTAACCAAAAGTATATATGGGATATCACCTAAAAAACTGATTACAGACCAAACAATACTCGAAGCAAAAAGGCTTTTACTACATAGTTCCATGAATATTAAAGAAATTGCTTTTGAACTAAATTTCGAAGAACCCAGCAACTTTATACGCTTCTTTTCTAAATGTGTAGGCATGTCACCTAAAGAGTACAGAGACTACTCTAAACAGCACAATGCCCTCTTACCAGAACTTTAAAAAATGCATTTCATCGAATAAATAAAACTTTTAAACGTTTTTTTTCCTTCTATTAATACGAGTTATTTCCTTCAATAATATATTTGGGGTATTGTTTGATTTTAGGGGGGACTTATGAATACGATTTACACTATACTATTTGCACTTTTGGCTTCATTTTATATTACAGAAGCAAATGCACAAAATAGTGCAGGAACAAATCTTAATATTCATTTAAACGACATACAAAGTATTAAAATTAATGAAAGCCAAAGCAACGTAGGCATTTCATTAAATACTTCAAACGATTATATTAACGGTAAATCAATAGTTGAGGCAAACCACATTGAAATAATGAGCAGCAGTAATTATGAAATAAGGGTCTCTGCCGCTTCAAATCTTTCCGGTGAGGGTGCAACTATAGATATAGGAACCGTCACATTAACACCTACACAGGGCAACATCGGTGGTGAATCGCAAGGCAGTATAACAATGTCACCTATTGCTTTATCACTTACTGACAACACATTAGTACAGTCCACTAGTGGGGACATAAAAAGGTCATTCGATATCGAATACCATGTATCCGGAGGTAGTGAATACCTTAACAAGCCTACCGGAACATACTCAACTCTAGTAACTTATACCATTTTAATGCCTTAAATAGTTCATATTTAACATTAAAATAGCGCATTGTTATTTTTTTCTTAAAATGATAGTAAAAAGTACTTTTTTGACTATTGTCTAGTCATTATTTGAATATACTTTTGCATCGTTAAAACTAACAAAAAGAAAAAATCTAAGTGCTTAGCCCCCTAAGAATTAGATTTAATTGTCCCACTAAAATTAAACAACTAATGACTAATTTTTTCAAAGTTGCAACCGTTGCAATTGTTGCTTTAACAGCAAACTCACTATTCGCTCAAGCAGAAGACACTGCAGAAACAACATTAAACGTTAACTTAGGTAGCTCATTCGAAATCACTGTTGCTGATGCTTCAGTAGATATCGACATGGACACTCCTGAACATTTCCAGTCTGGTAACACTTCTGGTCAAAAAACTGACCACGTACAAGTAAGTGCTACAGGTGAATATGAAGTAAAAGTTATCGCTTCTACAGATTTAACATCTGGTGCTGAAACTATTCCTGTAAGTACAATCACTGTAACTCCTACTGTAGGTTCTTACCTTGGTGCAGGTTCAGAGGCTTCTGTTTCTCCAACACTTACTGCGCAATCTTTAAGCACTTCTACTGAGAACACTATCATTTCTTGTGATACTGGTGAATCTTTAAGAGGGTACAATATTGAGTATTCAATTCCTGCTGCAAGTGCTGCAGAATACCTTAACCACACAACAGGTACTTATACTACTACAGTAACTTACTCGCTATACGCGCTGTAATTAAAACAAACTGTAAGAGAAATTTATAGGAACAGCCCCAACTGCCTGCAAGGTAGTTGGAGCTGTTCTTCACATTCTTTATTTTGTATTTTTTTGCCTTAAGCAAAAGAAAACTATCCCCCTTGAAAAGAATACCGCAAATCTGTTTACTACTTGTGCTACAGTTTTGCCCGGCTATCGCTTTCTCCCAAATCGGCTCTGCCGAAACACAGGTTAATGTCTTAATAGGCCAGGTACTTAGCATACAGGTATCGCAGCCCTCTGTAAATATTGATATGGGCCTGAGCACGCACTTCATTAATGGAAACTCGTCTGCTCAGCAAACTAATCATATACAGATAACTTCTAACAATGGTTATGAAGTTAGTGTAAGGTCTGCATCCCAGTTTTTCTCTCTAAACGGCAATACATCTACATTGCCGGTAAATACTATTATGGTACAAACTACACTGGGAGATGATCTTACAGGTACAAACAGCAATCCATCATCAAGTTTATCGGTTAATGGTTCGGTACCTTTAAGCACGAGCGACACCACAGTAATCACTTCAGGGGAAGGAGAAAGTGCAAGAGGTTTCCATGTAACATACACTATACCTGCTTCTCAAACAAGTAGTTATTTAAATAAAGAACCCGGAACCTATACTACAAGTGTTATATACACTGTAGTCCCTCAGTAAATTCTATATCTTTATGATATAAATAACCATAGATCATGAAAAATTTCCTTTTAGTTATCGCTTTGTCTTTTATCTCTGTAAACACTGCTTTCTCACAGGCAGGAATATCGGTTACACCGGGCAGACTATATTATAGGACCGGAAAAGGGAACTCAGTTTCACAGTTTGTAAAAATCACAAACCCAACAGAAAAAGAACTTGAAATAGGTACTTCATTCAGTGACTGGGAGTATGAGGAATCAGGTAAAAACCAGATTCTGGATGCTAATACACTGGAAACATCGTGCTCTGACTGGATACAGATACTGCCTTCGTCATTTCTTGTAATCAAGCCAGGCGAAACAAAGCAGGTGGAAATAATACTTAAGGTACCACAGGATGCAAATACTGAAATTCCTGTACACACTTCAATGATTTTTTTCACCCAACTTAATCCGGGAAAAACAACTGATAAAAATGGAGCTTCCATACAGGTTACTGTAAGAATGGGGGTAAAAATCTATCACAGTTTCCAACAGGAAAATGAGTCCGTTATTGAGTTTGTTGATTTCCTGAGCTATGCTGATGATGATAACAATAAAGTTCTTGAACTTAAAATTGAAAATCAAAGCAAAATTTGGGCAGACGGTACCATTAAATGGGAACTGTTTAACAACAGTACCGGTAAAAAAACAATTTTAAAAGAATCAGAATTCTATACACTTCCGGATAATATAAGATCATTAAAGCAGGTGTTACCATCAGATCTTCCTAAAGGGGATTATACGGTTTCGGCAATCCTGACTTACGGCGAAAAAGACGTGATAAAAATAGCAGAACTCGAATTTAGTTTATGATGAAAATTAAAAATATACTGATTATTGCTTTCCTTGTAGCGTTCTTACCTGTTAATGCTCAAATAACCCTTAATTCGTGGGGTGGCGGTCAACCGCAAATGAGTACTTACAGCGAAATGGTAAATGGTAAAACAGAAGTAAATCAAACAACCGTTAACATTCAAAAGTACAGTGGATCAAATAATGTTACCGAATGGAGACTTACCGTTAGGCTTATACAAGACTATAATTATGACTCATATAATATAGGCGCACAATACAGCTCATTGCAATTTAATCAGCAACAAAATAACGGATCGAGCAACAGTAGCCTAATAAATATTTCCACACAGCCTATACAGTTAAGTAAGACTAATGAGGTAACGCTTATACACAGCACTGTACCTTTAACAAATACGGTTAACAGGGTATTTCAGTTTAACCTTATCATACAGGGAGGAAATCATTTGCTTACAAGTCCAAATGGTACTTATCAATCGGCTTATGAGTACAAGCTATACAGGATAAAAAGTAACGGAACCGAAGATCTTATTGCCACAAGAACAGAATCAGTAGGCGGTAGTGCACGTTTGCAGATAAACTATAGCGGTAATAACGGACAGCAAAATGTTATTTTACAACCAAGTGCTAAAGTTTTTAATCTTTATTTTAATACTGCTGAAAATTATACTAACGGGGTATCAGTTGAAGTTCAAAACGGTTTAAGGGTTACTTCTCCTAGTAATTATCAATTATCTGTTAAGGCATCATCGAGTGAAATGACTTCGGCAACAACTACGTCAACCATACCGGTATCAACACTCCATGTAGAATTAAGCACAAACCAAACAGTCCCCGGACTAACTATATATTCACCACTCAGCCTTACAGACAGCGATCAGATTATTGCTGTAAGGTCGCAATATGTGGCAAGTATAGATTTTAATTTAAGGTTTTTTATTCCGCCTAATGCTCTTGATCTGGATGTTACTCCGGGCACCTATACAACCTATGTATATTTTGTTATAATACCTAACTAAAGGTTTATTATGCTGGGTAATACTCTTAAAAAAATAATGGTAACAGCTTTTTTGCTGTCTGGATTTATTTCCATGGCGCAGGAAGGCAACTTTACTATTGAGTTTACCCAACAAAATGCTAATGCAAAAAATACCAGTATAATAGATGCATTTGTAAAAATAAAAAATACTTCAAACACTTCAATTACAGGAGAGTTTGACGTACACAGTAATCATGAAGACCTGTATTTAGTACAGCGAAAACCGAAACCAATCATACTTCAGGGAAAAGACTCTGTTTTTATTCCCATTAAGGCAATTATTTCAAACACGGCAAAAGCAGGAAGTGAATCTTCAATAGAAGCTGTTTTTACCACTACTGGTGGAGCAAGTAAAAATGTAACATTACCGGTAACCATAAAAGAAAGAAAGCTGGTTAAAATGTTTCTGCTGGAAACCAATCTTATTTATGAAAACATCGGAGACAGCCTTACCATACCAATCAGAATATCAAATGATGGTAATACCGATCAGAAAATAAACATTGTTACGCGCTACCCTAATTTTATAGCCAAAGACATGATAGAGTCTGAAACTGTAAAAGTAAGGGCCTTTACAGACACCTTAATCAATCTTAAAAAGATAGTAAACAAAACTATTCTTTCTCAGGAAGATTTTGCTATCACAATTACCTCGCTATATCAAAGCGGAGATATAATAGGCATAGCTAATGTAACGGCTAGTTCCATTAAGCAGGACAGACGATACTCCAATCAGTTTTCTCCGGAATACGCTCAAAGTTTTAACAGGTCTAACCAGGTAAGTACCAGCTACCTTCAAAACAGTAGCGGTGGTACAGCATATTATCTATATGCTAATGCTGAAGCAGAAATTAATAACAGTACAATATATACAAACATAGATGCAAACCTGTGGACAAACACAAACCAGCTCTTTTTAAGAAACACCTGGCTAGGTTATAAAAACAAAACCATGGGTATTTTGGCCGGTAACGTATCTAAGTTTTCCGATATCAATTTAGTGGGTAGAGGTGCCCAGGCATATTACAACACATCAGAAAATAGTAAAATTGAAGTTGGAAGCATTGATAAATCATACAATCTTGCTGATTTCTCAATACCTTCCGGGGGCACTTCAGCCTGGGCCTCTTACTACTACAAAGGAGGATGGCTTGATAAAGGTTTTGAATCGAGCCTGATTTATGACAACGATAAATTTAGCGGTTTCACCAATTATCTTGTTACCGCAAGGTTTAATGTATTCCAAAAAAAACATCTTTCATTAAGGGCCGGAGGTGGTTTAAGCAGTGTAAATAATGAGGTAACCGGTGAAAATAAAACCGGTGGTACTGTAGACATGGTCGCTACAGGAAGATATAAAGACTTCTTTTATAATAGTACCAATTATTTAAGCTCAGGATATTATGCCGGTGTAAGAAAAGGTGTTTTCAGCCTTAATGAGAGGTTAAACTGGATTAAAGAAAACTATAACTTTTGGGCATTGTATAACTACATATCTGTAGACCCTAAATCTTTTAGCGACCAGGTGTTCTACCCTTCTCAATTTTCAACATCAAGATATAACATAGGAGCTTCAAGAAGAATAAACAAAGTAACTGTTTCGTTATCTCCTTACCTTTATAAAGAAAAAAGAACAGAATCCCTATTCGGAAATACACCACAGGATTATACGTTGAATGCTAGCAGGGCAAATGTTGGCTTAATATTCAACAATGTATCCTCAAGTCTTAGCCTAACATTTGAGGGTGGTATTTTTAATAGTAATGCCGACCCGGTATCTAACCAGTTTCATTTTAAAACAAACCTTATTTACAACTGGAAGTTCCTAAATATACTTACAACTTACCAGCACAATTATTTTAACCTTGGTGAGATTATCGCCAACCAGCAACTTAATAACGATAAGACATTTTATAATGTAATGTTTAACCCGAGTGCGGTGATTAAATTTTTTGACAGCAAACTGGTTTTATATACAGGTGCCACACTGGCTTCAAATCTGTTTACAGATCGCATAACCCAACTTAACGGTCGTGCAGATTACAGGCTTAGTCCAGATTTCAGCATTTTTGCCAATGGCTACTATAGTGATATTTCCAATAACCCTTATGCCATAAATTCATTTCAGGTTGGTTTAACAAAACAATTCCGCCCAATAAGAATAGACAGTTCCAAAAGTGATTTAGAGGTGTATGTTTATTATGAAACAAATGGAAAAGGACCGGAAGACAAGCATAACATCCCTGCAGCAAACCAACTGGTAATAATAAGCGGGAAAGCCTTTAGAACTAATGATCAGGGAATAATTAAGTACAGACACCTGCCACCGGGAGATTATGAAGTACGACCCGTTAACAGCAACGAATGGCATGCTTACAGCAGAATCATAAATGTAATTCAGGACACAAAAGTTGCTATTGGACTTACCAAAACCTCAACCATTAAAGGGTCTGTTACCTATCTAGAAACAGAGAGAAGTTTTGAAATTACCAAGAAAAAATCGGGGCTTTCCATTATAGCCATAGATGATTCGGGCAATGTATTCCAAACCCGTTCAGATGATTCCGGAAACTTTATACTTTATGTTCCTAAAGGCACATATACACTTACTTTAGAAAAAGCAGGAGTATCTGAATATGTAGAGGTAGAAGAAAACAACAGAACTGTTGATGCAGTTCCGGACAGTACTACTCAGGTAAAATTCAATCTTAATATCAAGGAAAAAAGGATTGAGACCCGCAAGTTTACTTCCAGAGGTTTCCCTAGTCAGTCAACTGGCGATGACAGTGATAAAAAGAAGAAAAAGAAAAAATAGGTTTATGAGTTTTTAAGGCTGCTTTCAAACGGCACCCTGTGTATAATACTTCTTCCTAAGGTTACCTCATCGGCAAACTCAAGCTCATCACCCACTGCTATACCTCTTGCAATAGCCGAAAGTACTATATTATAATCCTTAATCTGCTTGTAGATATAAAAATTGGTGGTATCACCTTCCATAGTAGAGCTTAATGCAAAAATAAGCTCTTTGGCTACTCCGGTTTTTACCTTTTCTACCAGTGTGACAATATTAAGCTGGCTTGGGCCTATACCATCTATAGGAGATATTTTCCCTCCCAACACATGGTAAATACCTTTAAACAGTCCGGTGTTTTCTATTGCCATTACATCTCTTATATCCTCAACCACACAAATAACCGATTTATCCCTGGAAAGGTTACTGCAAATTTCACACACCTCAACATCAGATATATTGTGGCATTCCCTGCAAAAACGTATCTCCTCACGCATCTTTAAAATAGCTCCTGTAAGATGTTCTGTCATATCTTTAGGTTGCTTTAATAAATGTAATGCCAGCCTTAAGGCCGTTCGTTTCCCTATACCCGGTAGCTGAGAAATTTCAGCCACTGCCCTTTCCAGTAATTTTGAAGACATTTCCATAAATGCAAATGTACAAAACCTGCAAATTGTGAGTATATTGTAATATTTTTTATTTGTTTTGTATACAAACTTATTTTATGCAGCCAATAACCATCTTATCAATAATAATAGTATACTTTGGGGTACTAATTGCCATATCCAGGCTAGTAAGCAAAAAAGACAGCGGAAACGACGCCTTTTTTAAAGCCAATAAAAATTCCAAATGGTATCTGGTTGCTTTTGGTATGATTGGTACGGCGCTATCGGGGGTTACATTTATTTCTGTACCGGGCGAAGTGGGTTCTCCTAACGGAGAGCAGTTTAAATACTTTCAGTTTGTATTGGGTAATGCCATAGGCTTTATACTTATAGCCAAGGTATTGTTGCCTCTTTATTATAGACTGAACCTGACCTCTATTTATGGTTATATAGAAAACAGATTAGGACAATACAGCTATAAGACAGCAGCCATGATATTTTTAATAAGCAGAACTATAGGTTCGGCTTTCAGGTTATATCTGGTTGTAATTGTACTGCAACGTTATGTTTTCGATTCTTTTGGTGTTCCCTTTTGGGCTACGGTATTAATATCGCTTATACTCATATTTGCTTACACCTATAAGGGTGGTTTAAAAACGATTATTATTACCGATACGCTTCAAACCTTCTTTATAGTCTCTTCGGTATTCTTTACCATTTACTTTATATGCGAGAGCTTAGACCTTAGCCTGCCACAGGCTTTTGAAACTGTAAAGGAAAGCAACTATTCAAAAATATTCTTCTTTGAAGACTTTATAGGAAGCCGTTTCCACTTTATAAAACAGATACTGGGCGGGATTTTCGTCACCATAGCTATGGTAGGCCTTGATCAGGACCTTATGCAGAAAAACCTGAGCTGTAAAAATATAGGTGAAGCTCAAAAAAACATGTTTACCTTTACAGGGATATTTGTGGTAATCAACCTATTTTTCCTTGGGGTTGGTGCCTTACTTTATATTTACGCCAATAAAAACGGTGTAGATGTCCCTCTTGTAGACGGCAAACCAAGAACCGACTTGCTATTCCCGGAAATTGCCTTTCATCATCTGGCACTTATACCGTCGGTAATATTCTTGTTGGGTTTAACCGCAGCCACATTTGCAACAACCGACTCGGCCCTTACGGCATTAACCACATCTTTTTGTGTGGACTTTTTAGGAATGGATAAAACAGAAAATGCGAACAAGCCCAATGTGGTTAGAACCAGGCATTGGGTACACATATCCTTTTCATTACTTATGTTTTTGGTAATTATAGTTTTCAATATCATAAACGACAACTCTGTAGTAAGTATGATATTCAGAATTGCTTCTTACACTTATGGTCCGTTACTGGGATTATATGCCTTTGGACTGTTTATAAAGAATCTCACCTTAAGGGATAAGCTTACTCCGTTAGTGTGTATAGCCTCCCCTTTACTTACTCTGGCATTAAGCCTTAATTCAAACGTATTATTCGGTGATTATGTTTTTGACAATGAACTGATAATTGTAAACGGACTTATTACTTTCATACTTTTACTATGCATCAGTAAAAAGACATTGGTTAGTAGTTCCCAACAGAAAGCATAACAAGCGTACAGGCCACCTCAACCTCAATGTTATTTTCCTTAAGAATAGCATATAGCTCAGGGTTTTCTGTACCGGGATTAAATACTACCCTTTTTGGTTTCAGGCTTACTATATAGTCGTAATATTGCTTTTGATTCATTGGGTTAAGGTACAATGTTACCGTATCCACTCCGTCAAAATGGATAAGTTCTTTCTCTATATGAATATTACCAAAATCTTCTTCCTTTTTTCCAATAGCTACTACAGGGTGCCCATACTGCTGAAGCATTTTTACAGCTCTGTAAGCATACCTGTCGGGATTAGTGGAAGCTCCCATTACTAATGTTTTTTTTTCTGTTTTCATGGCAAATAAGTTTATATCAAAAATAAGTAAAGGAAGTAACTTCTCAAATCTTTTTAGCCTAACGATAACATAGTTAATTATCTATATAAGTATAGTCGGCAGGCAGCATATCCCCTACTTTAAGTTCTCCAAAATATCCGCCAAACACCATTGAGGTTATAGGCCAGAATAAACCATTACTACCTATATAAAAATGATCGGCATTCATTTCAAAAAAAGACTGTTGCTCTCCGTCATGCAGTACGGCAAAACGTATATTTCTTTCTTTCGGAGCTTCTAAAGTCCTTTCACTAAGCTCCTTATTCATTTGAATTTTCACATTCGTTTCAGGTATAGAAACTTTAGTTTTTAAACAGGTTACTTTTTTATAATCCAGTGTATCGCTTACTTTAAAATAGTCATTTGGGTTAGCAGGAAAACTCTCTACATAAAGTGCATATTTCTCTTCATTCCATTCATTCGCCGCGATGGCCCGCATAAAATGCAATAAAGATCCTTTGTAAACCTCATCCCTATCTTCTTTAATACTTTCCTTTTTAGAGACATCCTTAAAAAAACTTGTTCCGGCATAAAAACTTGTTTGCATGGCAAAGGGTGAAAGCGTCTTCCTGCCAAAATGCACCTGAAAATCAACCAAATCAAACTGCACTTCATATTTCAGCTTTTTGTTAGTTATCTGAATCGGTTTATTTGCTTCGGCCTTTAATGTATTTGTAGCTAAATCATAATACAATATTATATCGTCTTCATTAAGTATTTTACAGGATTTTCCTGCTTTTGTCTTTCCTAAAAACTGCTCCCTGAATACTTGTAGCATCTCTTTTCTCGAAAAAGCAGTCTTTTTGTTTATTACCACCTCTTCCATTTTTATGGCATCTTCCTTTAAAAGGATTTTAATTTTACCCTCATAGGAAAAAGGATTTTGAACTATCCTGGTCTGATATCCCATATACTTTACTACTAAAGCAGCCGAGAGCTGTTGCCCGGTATTTATGCTAAAAGCCCCGTTTGAATCGGTACTTGCAGAATAAGTAGTCCCGTCCAGATATACAAAAGCCCCTTCGAGAGGTATATCTTCCTTCTCATCATATACATAGCCTGAAACAGATTGTGCCTTAAGTGCCGTGACAGTTAAAAGGAGTATAACAAATAGTAATATTTTTGTTTTCATAAGGTGTTATTATTGTCTAAAAATAAGGAAATAATTAATGCTTTAATAAATACCTTTCAATTGCCCGCCCATATTTTCTTATTAAATTTACAATAGAAAAAAAACCAACAATCGTTCATGGAATTATTTATCTACATTTTTGCCGCACTATTTTCAGTTATTAACCCTTTAGGAGCTGTACCTATTTTTGTAGGACTTACACAGGATGACACCAAAGCCGAACGTTCCCGTATTTCTTTCTGGACCGCAGTTAATGTATTTATCATCCTTATCATATCATTTTTTATAGGACAGTACATACTGGCATTTTTCGGAATTAGTATTGATGCCCTTCGTATTGCCGGAGGCTTTATTATTGTAAATTCAGGATTTGCTTTACTATCCGGCAAGTTCAGTAAAACAAGAGGGGTGAACAAAAAAGTAGCTAATGATGCCCAAAAGAGAAACGACATCGCACTAACGCCACTTGCTATCCCTATGCTGGCAGGCCCGGGATCTATGTCGTTGCTTATAGCCCTTTATCAGGATTATACAGATATCATGCAAAAGGTTATTGCCTGTATTGCCATAGCTTCGGTAGCCATAGTAATCTTTTTAGTAATGAGAAGTGCACACTACCTTTCCAGGATTTTAGGAGCATCGGGTATCGTTGCCATTTCAAGAATAATTGGTTTTATAGTTATTGCCATTGGTATACAATACATAAGCAGTTCGGTAGTTAACATACTCCAAACGATACAGATTAAATAAACAAAACCCCGCTTAAAGCGGGGTTTATTATTACGAACACTCTGATTATTCCGAAAAACCGACACCTACGGTATTGTTAGTTTGCGGATCTATTATTATAAAGGCTCCGTTAAGCCTATTATTTTCAAAAGAGTCTATAAATGCCGGAGTAGCTGTTTTTAAACTTACCCTGGCAATATCATTTAACTTAAGTGTATCAGCCTGAACCAACTCCTCCGGATTTTCAGGCGGAATAACCGCTTCAATCTGCTGGAGTTTGCACTGTACTGTTCTGGTTCCGGCCTGCAGTAAATACCTGCCTCCCGGAATTGTTTGTTTTTCATCAAGCCAAACCAGTGTAGCCTTTATATCTTTAGACAATAACTTTTCATCATTATCTTTCACCAGCATCATACCACGGCTAACATCCACATCGTCTTCCAGTCTTAGCTGTATAGACTGCCCTGTTTTAACCTCATTAAAAGTATTGGTAAACTTACGTAATTCGGCCACTTTACTTTTTTGACCGGAAGGAAGCACTATAACCTCATCCCCTATAGCTATACTGCCACTTATCACCCTTCCGGCATAAGCCCTGTAATCTATAAACTCGTTATTTTGCACATGCATTACCTGCTGAACATCAAATCTAAAATCAGCAGTTTGCGCTTCTCCCGGTTTTATATCATGCAGTACTTCCGAAAGGGTTTGCCCGGTATACCATTGCATAGCTTCAGAATGGTTTACCACATTATCCCCCTTAAGCGAACTGATAGGTAAAATATGCACATGAGGCTTATACTCAAACTTGCCTGCCATCTTATTGATGTCCGCCGCAATAGATAAAAACACATCTTCACTAAATTGCACCAGATCCATTTTATTGATACAGAAAACAACCGTTTTTAGCCTTAGCAGATTACTTATAAAATAATGCCTGTATGTTTGCTCCAATAATCCCTTTCGGGCATCAATAAGAATAATCGAAACCTCCGAATTAGAAGCTCCCGTAACCATGTTACGCGTATATTCCACATGGCCTGGACTATCGGCTATAATAAATTTTCTCTTATCTGAAGAAAAGTATATATGAGCCACATCAATGGTAATTCCCTGTTCTCTTTCGGCAATAAGTCCGTCAGTTATAACCGAAAAATCAAGATCTTCAAGTCCTTTTTCCTTGGTCTTTTTTATTATCAGCTCTTCCTGCTCTATGGTAAGTGCATGGCTATCGTTTAAAAATCGCCCTATAAGTGTACTCTTGCCGTCGTCTACACTACCGGCCGTATTAATTCTAAGTAAATCCATATCTTAAAAATACCCTCCTTTCTTTCTTTGTTCCAATGCCGCTTCCGAACGTTTATCGTCCATTCTGGCACCTCTCTCCGAAGATTTGGAAGATTTGTTTTCATACATAATATCAGGTATTGTATTGGCTTCCGAAACGAAAGCAGCCGTACAGGTCATATCCCCTACAGTTCTGAAACGTACAATCGATTCTACTATCTCATCGGTTTCCACTAGGTTCAGATAATCAGAATGCGCTAAAAAGGCACCATCCCTTTTCACCAGTTTACGCTTATGGGCAAAATAAATACTTGGCAAACCAATTTCTTCCTGTGCAATGTAATTCCACACATCCTCTTCGGTCCAGTTGCTTATAGGAAATGCCCTTACATTTTCGCCAAAGTGTATTTTACCATTCAGTATATTGAATAACTCAGGACGTTGTTTTTTTGCATCCCATTGTCCAAAGTCATCCCTTACGGAGAATATTCTTTCTTTAGCCCTGGATTTTTCCTCATCGCGTCTTGCTCCGCCCATACAGGCATCAAAACCAAACTCTTCAATAGCATCCAGCAGGGTTACAGTTTGCAATGCGTTACGGCTTGCATATTTACCTGTTTCTTCCTGTACTTTCTTTTGGTCTATACTATCCTGTACATAGCGTACAATAAGTTCAACACCAAGTTCCTTTACAAGCTGATCTCTAAATTCAATAGTTTCAGGGAAATTATGCCCGGTATCTATATGCAAAAACGGGAATGGTATTTTTGCTGGGTAAAAAGCTTTTTGCGCCAGCCTTGCCAGCGTTATGGAGTCTTTTCCCCCGGAAAAAAGCAACACCGGTTTTTGAAACTGTGCCACTACTTCCCGTATTATATAAATACTTTCATCCTCCAGCGTTTGCAGATGTGATTGTATGTAATGTGTCATGATTAATAATTTTTATCCTGATGAATATGCAGTCCGCATTCTTTTTTTCCGTTTTCCCACCACCAGCGGCCTGCTCTAAAGTCTTCCCCTTCTTCAAGGGCTCTGGTACAGGGTGCACAGCCAATGCTTAGAAAGCCTTTTTTATATAAACTGTTTATGGGTATATTAAACTGATTAATTTCCTGCTCTACCCGTTTAAGACTGTAATGCAATAAAGGATTGAATTTTATAAGCTGGTTCACTTCGTCCCACTCTAAAAACTCCATCTCTTCCCGGTTTTGCGATTGTTCTGCACGCAGGCCTGTTATCCATAAATCAGCACCTTTAATGGCGCGCTGTAACGGTTTTACCTTCCTTACGTAACAGCAGGATTTTCGCTTTTCTATACTGTCGTAAAAACCATTTATCCCATTTACGGAAACATATTCTTTTACATCCTGTTCATCAGGAAAATAAGTTTCAATGGTTAATGAAGTGTATTTTTTTTGGGTTTTATGAAACACCTCGTAGGTTTCGTTAAACTGTCTTCCGGTATCCAGTGTAAAAACTGAAACCTGACTATGATGCGGAACCATATAGTGTGTTAACAACTGGTCTTCTATACCAAAAGACGTAGAAAAAACCTTTTTACCCTCTATATTTTGCAGTACAAAACCAATAGCCTCTTCTATACTTTTGCCCTGTAATTCCTTATTCAGATATTTTAATCTCTCCATTACCTTCATTACTATTCTTTCTGGTTAATCTTGCCCAGGCCCTTTCATGTAAAAAATAAAGCAGCATTTTAGACATTACCTCTACACTCCCTATAGAAAATGCAATTGTAATGTTACCGGTTAGTATATAGGAAATTATCATTGTATCTATAGTACCTACTATACGCCAGGTCACTGCTTTTATAGCCGAAATCTTAGGGCTGTCTTTTAGTGAAAAGTTCTTTTTGGCTTTTATCAAATCAAGCATTTGTCTTCCCTCGTATTAATTTTTTCAAATATACTATTAGTCTATAGATTTTATAGAGTAATAGTATAAATTTTTTTGTTATAAAATCGCCAAATCATACAAAGACCTTTGCTGAAGCAGGCTAAGCGTGTTATCTCTCACCTGTGCAAGAAATTTATTAAGGTTACATTTTGCCTCATCCGGACAATCATCACACTTTTCATAATAGTTAAGGCTAACACATGGAAGCATGGCTAAAGGACCGTCTAAAACCCTAATGATTGTAGCTGCAGAAATTTCTTTAGGATCTTTAAGCAGGTAGTATCCTCCACCCTTACCCTTTTTAGACCCAAGAATACCAAACTTTTTTAAATCCAAAAGAATAGCTTCAAGGAACTTTTTGGGTATACGCTCGCGATCCGATATTTCAGATATAAGGACAGGCTCTGTACCCGAATGCTTAGCAATGTAGATAAGAGCCTTTAATCCGTATTTAGTTTTCTTAGAAAGCATATTTATTGTTTAAGTAAAAACACCTCTGCCATCATGCATCGTGCGCTACCGCCTCCGCAGGCTTCAATGGTATCAAGGCTTGAACTTAAAATTTCTGTATGTTTTTCAATTTTTGCAATTTGGTCTTTAGTTAGAACCTGATGGGCCGAAGCACTCATAACGAGATAACCCTTGTTATTATTGCCACTAACCTGTAACATATTTCCTGCAAAATGATTTAGTTGCTCCTCAGTAAGAAGGATAATCTCCTTTCCGTCTGACTTAAGGTTATCCAACACCATTTTACGCTCCTTTTTATCATCAATACAGTCTGAGCAAATAACTGCAAATGTCTCACCAATACACATCATTACATTGGTATGGTATATATGCTTGCGCTCACCGTCTACTGTCTGGAATGCCTCAAATATAACAGGAGTATATTCAAAATCTTCACAAAACTCTATAAACAGTTCCTCTTCGGCACGAGGTGATAAGGCGCAATAGGCTTTATGATTGACCCTGTCAAGAACGATACTACCAGTCCCCTCAAGAAAAATATCATCCTCTTCTGCCGAAGTATAATCTACTATATTTTCTATCACAAAACCTTTATCCTCCAGCATATCAAGAATCTCTTCCCTTCTCTCCAGCCTGCGGTTTTCTGCAAACATAGGATATAAGGCTACATCCCCATTTTCATGGAAAGAAACCCAGTTATTTGGGAATATAGAATCAGGAGTATCCGGATTGACGGTATCATCCACAACAACTACATTTACTCCGGCCGCCTTAAGTTTATCTGCAAAAGCATCAAACTCCTGCTGTGCTTTAGCATTAACAGTATCAGGCAGCAGATTATCCATTATCTTCTGATAATAATTGTTTACTGCAGTTTGTTCATTCATCCTGAAAGCAACAGGACGTATCATTAGTATAGTATCTGTAATCTGTCTCATAATATAAAGATAAGGATATTATTAATGCCTTATTAAAGGCAGGGTAGAACATCTTAAAAGCCCTTCCTGCTTTGCAATTTCAGCATATGGAACTTCTTCTACTGTAAAGTCCCTTTCAAGTAACCATTTTTTTAGTCTGGTAAAGTTCTTTTCTATAACAACCACATCAGGTGCTATAGAAAACACGTTAGATGTCATATTATACATCTCTTCCCTATCGATATGAAAAAGGTTTTCCATACCAAACAGATTAACAAGGTACATATAATCTGCCTCTTCACGGAAACCGCTTTTATAGATAATTCCCTTATCTGTACCTATAGGCTGGAAGCAGCAATCTAAGTGCAGGGCATTATCACGAGGTTCTATTTTAGACTTTACAAGATCAAACTCCTTTACAATCTTATTAGGGAAAAGCTCTTTTATATAGTTTACACCCTGCATATTTGTTCTTGCAGTAATATAATCTTTATAATCGCTACCCTTATAAGTACCTATAAAGATATGATCGTTCCAGGGCATAACATCTCCCCCTTCTATATGTACTTCATCCGGAGGACGTACAACTTTTCCAGGATCAATCTGGTCGATGATATATTGTATCGCTTCAAGCTCCCTCTCCCTGTCAGGAAGAATATTAGCTTTGATGAATACATCCTCAATTACAAAACCGATATCACGGCTAAATATCTGGTTATAGTTTTCTATAATTTCAGGACGGTATACCTTAACGTCATATTTCTCAAACACCTTATTAAAAGCTTCCATTTCCTCTACCATATCCTTTTCTACAGGATAGGTTCCGGCTTTAATGTGCTCAAGAGATTTTGGGTCGTATGCTTCGTATATTTCCGGAGTTGGCCCGTTGCTGACAGCAGTACCCAGAATAACAGCCCTTAATCTTGATGTTTCGTTCTTTATATTTAAATTCAACATAGTTTTTGGCTTTTAGGCAAATATAAAAAATGCCCTCTAATTATAAACATTTATTACAATATTAGTTTCCTTGCTATTAATTACACAAAACAAATAACAATTAAAGGCTAATTAATAATAATACCTTAACAAAAAAGGCTCTGCATTGCAGAGCCTTAACTATTTAAAACGATAACAATTATCTGTTATTTAAATCTTTAAAATCCCTAAGAGGACTACCTGTGTAAACCTGTCTCGGACGACCAATTGGCTCTTTGTTTACTCTCATTTCTTTCCACTGAGCAATCCAACCCGGTAAACGGCCTATAGCAAACAGCACAGTAAACATTTCTGTTGGTATACCCATAGCCCTGTAAATGATTCCTGAATAGAAATCTACGTTAGGATACAGGTTTCTTGATTTGAAGTAATCGTCCTCAAGAGCTGCTTTTTCAAGTTTTTTAGCGATATCAAGTACCGGATCATCAACACCTAAGTCTGCAAGAACCTCGTCTGCTGCTTTCTTGATGATTTTTGCTCTTGGGTCAAAGTTTTTATATACCCTGTGACCGAAGCCCATTAAACGGAATGGATCATTTTTATCTTTTGCTTTCGCAAGGAATTTTTCAGCATCACCACCATCTTTTTGAATTTCCTCAAGCATTTCAAGCACAGCCTGGTTAGCACCACCATGAAGCGGACCCCAAAGTGCAGATACACCTGCAGAAATTGAAGCAAATAAACCTGCATGAGATGAACCTACCATTCTTACTGTAGAAGTAGAACAGTTTTGCTCGTGGTCTGCATGAAGTATAAATAGTTTATCAAGGGCGTTAACAACAACAGGATTCATTTTGTAAGGACCTGTAGGAAGCTCAAACATTAAGCGCATAAAGTTTTCTACATACCCTTTAGTGTTATCATAATAGTTTAGAGGATAACCCATGTTTTTTCTGTAAGTCCAAGTTGCTATAACTAAAAACTTAGCCATAGTTTTACAAACAGCCTCATACATCTCTTTTTCGTTCTCTACATTAACCGATTTAGGGTTAAACGCAGTAAGAGCACTTGTTAACGATGCTAAAACTCCCATTGGGTGAGCCGTTTTAGGGAAACCATCAATGATGTTTTTCATTTCCTCGTTTACAAGTGTATATTTTTTTATGTCATTCTCAAATTTTTGTATTTGAGCTGCAGTAGGAAGTTCTCCAAAAATTAAAAGATAAGCTACTTCTAAAAAGTTAGATTTTTCGGCAAGATCCTCTATAGAATATCCTCTGTAACGTAAAATACCCTGTTCTCCATCCAGAAAGGTAATATCACTGGTACATGAGCCCGAATTTTTATAACCCGGATCTATAGTAATGGCGCCTGTTTCACCTCTAAGCTTATTAATATCGATAGCTACTTCATTTTCAGTTCCCACAATTACCGGAAACTCATATTTTTTGCCATCAATTTCCAATATTGCAATATTTGACATGATGTATTGAGTTTATTTTTGTTTGTAAATTTTATATTCCTGCGAATTTAATAAATTGTAATTTATTTAGGAAGAAAATTACTTATTAAAATCGTTAAATCTGCGTATAAAAAACAAAAGTTCTTACTTTGAAGCTATATAAATTGAAAAATATTCAAAATAAGAGCATTTTGACCCCTTAAAAATCTATTTTTTAATTAATTTTTTAAAACTAATCTGTTAATAATCTGCATGTTTCGTTTTAGAATATAATTTACTTAAAAATTAAAAGGCCGGTACAAAATATGAACCGACCTTTCATCATGAAGATTTTCTTTTTCGGAATTTTATTCTTTTACAATTTTTTCCACCTTAACTCCCTTATCAGAAGTTATTTTAAGTAAGTAAATTCCTTTTTGCCTATCCGAAATATTAAGTTTTGTTTCTTTGTTGTTTACCAGTTGCGTTTGCAGTAATCTACCCTGTATATCATACAGGCTTATTGACTGTAAATTAGCATCTGCCATGATAGTAATCATATCTGTTGCCGGATTAGGATAAACCTTAACAGAAGTGTCCTGAATAAATTCACCAGTTCCTAAAATACCTGCAAACTCAGTAATAGCTTCATTTGTTTCTACAGGAGAATTATAATCAAAGTAAATGTTCGCCTGATTCATTACCTGATCACCTTCTGCCAAATCAGCTTTAGATTTAAGCTTAAACAGTATATTACCGTGATCAAGGGCATTAAGATTAATATTAGCAAAAATAAACTCGATAACATTACCTGTTATTCTTGCTTCAACCTGATGGGAGCTGTTTAAAATCTGAAGCGACGAAATATCAAAATCAGTCTCATTGATAATATGTTTAACTACAACAAAAGAAGCTGCTGCGGTACCTGTATTTTCAAAATTAACCACGTAATGCAGATAATTACCTATATCATCTACCGATGCAGTTTCACCTTCTATACATATTATGTTATTAGGATCGTATGCGCCTATAACAATCTGATTAAACACATACTCATTATCCCCGGGATTTTCATCTGTTCCTCCGTTAATATTTGCTGTAAAAGGCAATACATCATCAATATACACAGCTGGTTCATCCGTAGGGCTGTTAACATGCAGTGTCATTAAAATTTCCCTGTTTTCAAATGGCTGCAGGTTAGAGTAGTTCCATCCATAAATTCCCAACCCTATATCGTCAGCCATTGGTTCTAAAGCAACAGGTGTAAGGATTTGATAATCCCATGCACAACCTACAGTTCCTGAAGCTATCTGATTTCCCTTGTTTTTATAGACTATTTTATACACAGCATCAAAGCCAGGCATTGCAGGTACTACTGGCACCATAACAACTTCTACATCATTATGCACGCCATTAGGTGCTATACAAAAATTTTGAACAGAAACAGAACCGTCTACTACCGGGAAGTTAACCGATGCAGGAGTTACTGTAAACCAGTCATCCTCAAATTCAGGAGTTACTGTAAAATCTCCCTCCTGAGTATAAAAGCTATATTCGCCATTTGTATTCGTAAAAACATAGCCTTCTTCTGCATCATCATTTATGCTAAGTTTTACAAAAGGATATGGAAAATCTTCCGGACCACAACCGTCACTGTCAGCATCAAAAACAGCATTCCCGGTTATAATATTGTAATCGCCTCCCGGAGTGAAAGAGCAATAAGAACTGTACGAAGGATTATTACCAGAACCAATAAACCCTTCTACCAAAGACTCTTCACCTTCATCCACACATATGAAATTAAGATTGGGGTTATCACTTATATCTGAGCCAAGCCCCACATAAAAACTATTCCCATTTTTAAGATTAATGGTTTCCAAAAGGTTATTACCAATACATTTTAACAGAGGAAGAAAAGAAGAATTACTTAAATCAATATTTATAAGATTAGTATTATAAAGCTCTAATTTAGTAAGGTCAGTAATATAAGAGAAATCTAAATTTGAAACAGGAACATCTTCCAATACAAATTCTTGCATTCCTATTGTTCCCGTAAGATTAATTGTTTCGAGATTCGTATCTGAGATATAAACCGTTTGAAGATTGGACAAACCTGCAAAGCTTAAAAACTCTAATCCGGTTCCTGCATCACAATCAAAACCTTCCAGATTAATTAAACTCGTTAGATCTAAAGAAGTAAGACCACTATTATTTGAACATTCTAAGCTTCTCAAATTAGTAAAATACTCCAAACCAGTGGCATCAGTTATTCCTGCACCAAACAAGTTCAACTCCCAAACTAAAAGCGCCTCACTCACTTGAATCTCATAATCATTGTTAACATCAATAACAATTGAATTACCGTTAACATCTTTAGCAACATCATTAGATATACTTGCCGACAACAGTTTATTCTTAAAATTTATATCGGGTATATTAACTATCTGGGCACTAACAATACCCGAGAACAGTAGTAATAAATAAAGTAATTTCTTTTTCATATTAGTTTAGTGTGTGGTTAATCGGTCTTCCAAATATATTTTTTTATCCTTCTCCCAACTGTTGTCGTTTAGAATTCGCTTACTATCAGTTAGAATTTGCAGTTACATCGACTTTAATATTTCCTGCAAACGTTCTTTTTTCCTTTGGCTAATAGGCAAATGACTGTTATCTGCCATTACAGCATACCCTCCGTCTTTCTTTATATACGACTTTAAATAGGCCAGATTTATAAGGTGTGACTGATGAATACGTTCAAAGCCCTGTTCTGACAGTAAATCTTCATATTCCTTAAGTGTTTTGGCTATTAAAATCGGCTTATTGTCTTTTATATAAAACTTGGTATAATTATCCTGCGATTCACAACGTATGATATCGCTCACTTCAAACAAATGAATACCATCGGAAGTGGAAAGTGCTATTCTTTTAAACTTATCCACTTTCTTACGTATGTTTTCCAGCAGCAGGTCAATATGCGCATAGTTATCATTTCCTGACAATGTTTTTTTAATCTTATCCACCACATTATTCAAATCTTCCGGATCTACCGGCTTTAAAAGGTAATCCAATGCACTAAAACGGAATGCCTTTACAGCATACTGTTCGTGTGCGGTGATAAACACCACATGACAGGAAAGACTGCCTTTTCGCTGCATAACCTGCTCCAGTATATCGAAACCTGTACCATCACCTAGCTGGATATCCAGAAACACAACATTAGGCTGATGAAACTCAATAGCACTTATTCCTGCTTTCACACTGTCTGCCTCCCCTACTATTTCTATATCGGGTGCATATCGTGTTAAAAAGCTTTTCATACCGTTTCTCAGGTTAGCGTCGTCGTCTATCAGTAGTGCTGTAATCATATCTGGTTCGTTGCGTATTGTATTGGTAAATTTAAAACAATCCTGGTTCCTGCGGCTTCCCCGTTTTCATCAATCACGTCGTTTATTTCCACTTTTGAAGTTTTAGAGGTAAATGCCTGTATTACCTCAAGCCTTTTTCTTGTTATTTCCAGTGCCATAGATTTATGAACCGTAACCGAATTTTCCTTAAGCTCTTTCGATTTGGTAAACCCTATACCATTATCGGTAACCGTGCAAACAAGCTTATCCCCGTTTAAGGCAAAATCAACATGAATAATCCCTTTTTCCTTTTTAGGAACCAACCCGTGTATAATCGCATTCTCAATAAAAGGCTGCAACAACAGTGGCGGTATAGCCATATCATCTTCTATATGCGAATCTTTGGTTATCGAAAAATCAAACAACTTATTAAATCGAAGCTGTTCCAGCTCCAGGTAATTTTGTAACCCTTCAATTTCCTTGTCAATAGGAATAAGCGACTCCTTACTGTACTCTAAGGTTAAACGCATAAGCTTAGAGAATTTAGAAAGATATTTTATAGCCGAATCTGTACCGTTTTGCACTATAAAACTGGAAATAGACCCCAAACAGTTAAACACAAAATGTGGGTTCATTTGCAAGTGCAATGCTTTTTGCTCATATTCTGCCAATTCCTTTTGCAGGGTAAGCGTCTTTTTAAGCTGCCTCCTGTTTGATACCAGGAAGGTCACGCCAAACATAAGGAGTATAAACAGCACAACAAAAAACATCTGTTGATTGTGTCGTTTTACTTCCTCGTTATAAATAGCCTGTTTCTTTTCACTCTCTATCTTCTGAAGCTCAGCTTTACGCTCCATCTCATAATTCATTTCCTCCCTAACAATATTCTTAATGTTTTCGGCATTAACAATACTGTCTTTGGCTTCTTCAAATTTTTTGTAATGTAATAATGCCAGCTTATAATCTCCCTGTTTCTCATACAGATCGCTAAGGCTTTTCTCTGAAGTCCTGACTTGTTCAAGAACTCCTATTTCGTGAGCAAAAGCAGATGATTTGTTTAGAAACTCAGCTGCCTGTTCGGTTTTACCCTGCTTCGCATATAAATCGCCTAAAAAACCTAATGATGCCGAAGCACCATACTTTTCTCCAACACCTTCAAAAACTTCAAGGCCTTTATTATAATACTCTTCCGCTTTAGCCTTATCTCCTGTTTTCTCGTAATAATTACCAAGAGAGTTATACAACTCACCCAGTCCACGTTTACTATCAAACCTTTCAAATATGTTAATCGCCTCCTGATAAGAAGCAAAAGCCTCCTTGTTTTTATTTTGCAGCAAATAAATATTACCAATATTGGTTATCGTGGTTCCGGCAGTATCATCGTTCAGTTCTTTCTGAATTTCCAAAGTCTTATTGAAATACTTTAAAGCCTTGGTATACTCCCCTTGGGTTTTATAAACTATCCCAATATTATTATAAAGCCTGAATACTATCTGCTGCTGTTTAGCTTCCTTATAAATTTTAAGTGCCTTAAAATAATATTCCAAAGCCTTGGCATAGTTATTCTGCTCTGAACAAACAATACCGATACTACCATAGGTCTTAGCCAGGTATCCTTTAATCTCATTTTTATCTGAAACATCTTCGGCAAACAACTGCTCAAAAATATCCTGCGCACTTGTAAAACTCTTTAGAGCTTTAGAATAGTTACTCAGCATAATATTGGCATTACCCATATTAAACCATGCCTCACCTTCCCCTTTCTTCAGTTTTTTTTGCTGAGCCAGTTTTAAGGCTTTTTCGGCATACTGCATCATCATGGCAGGGTCATTTTCAATATATTCTGCTCCCACAGCATTTAGCAACTCAACTTTTTTGGCATCGGTATCCGCCTTTTCCAGCTCGGTTAAAAGACTGTCTAACACCTTATTTTGAGAAAAACAGGTAAAAGGTAAAAGTATAGCTACACATACAGGGAGCAATTTTAACAGCTTCATATGCAATATGTTAATCATATCTAACAAATTTATGATTTCCTCCCGAATTAAAGGGCACCGATTAGAATTTGATGCTTATGGATTAGAATTCGTTTAATCCATAAAAAAAGGCACTCCTGAATTGCAGGAGCGCCTTATATAATTTTATAGCCTAAAGAAATTATCTTTTTACTTTAAAAGCGTTTTCTCTTGGGAAATAAGCCACTTCAGCAAGCTCTTCCTCAATTCTTAGTAACTGGTTGTATTTAGCCATACGGTCACTACGTGAAGCAGAACCTGTTTTAATCTGACCACAGTTTAATGCAACCGCTAAGTCAGCAATTGTATTATCTTCAGTTTCTCCAGAACGGTGAGACATTACAGATGTATAGCCCGCATTGTGAGCCATATTTACAGCTGCAATAGTTTCGGTTAAAGTACCAATCTGGTTTACTTTTATAAGGATTGAGTTAGCAATGTTTTGCTTAATACCTCTTGAAAGGCGCTCAACATTAGTTACGAATAAATCGTCTCCTACTAACTGAACTTTATCTCCGATTTTTTCAGTAAGGTATTTCCATCCTTCCCAGTCGTCCTCATACATACCATCTTCGATAGAGATGATAGGATACTTAGCAGCAAGCTCAGCTAGATAATCTGCCTGCTCCTGAGAAGTTCTTACTTTACCTTCTGCACCTTCAAATTTAGTATAGTCATATTTACCGTTTACATAGAATTCAGATGCTGCACAGTCAAGAGCAATCATAACTTCGTCACCAAATTTATATCCGGCATTTTCTACAGCTTTTTTAATAGTATCAAGAGCATCCTCAGTACCTCCGGCAAGGTTTGGAGCAAAACCACCCTCATCACCTACAGCTGTACTTAAGTTTCTGTCATGAAGTACTTTTTTAAGGTTATGGAAAACTTCTGTACCTATCTGCATAGCATGAGTAAAGTTTTTAGCTTTTACAGGCATGATCATAAATTCCTGGAAAGCGATAGGCGCATCAGAATGCGAACCTCCGTTAATGATATTCATCATAGGAACAGGAAGTGTATTAGCAGAAACACCACCTACATATCTGTATAACGGCATACCCAACTCGTTTGCTGCTGCTTTAGCCACTGCTAAAGAAACACCCAGAATTGCATTAGCACCAAGGTTTGATTTATTTGCGGTACCATCAAGTTCAATCATAGCTTTGTCTATAGCGTTTTGCTCGAATACAGACATACCAACAATTTCACCTGCCAGTTTAGTATTTACATTTTCTACAGCTTTAAGTACGCCTTTACCCATATAAGACTTACCGCCATCACGCAATTCAACTGCTTCGTGCTCTCCGGTAGAAGCTCCGGAAGGAACCGCTGCCCTGCCTAGTATACCATTTTCAGTAATTACATCAACCTCTACTGTAGGATTACCACGAGAATCCAATATTTGCCTTGCATGTACTTTAATAATAATGCTCATTATATAGTTTTTAGTTTGTTATATTCATAATTAATCAAAACAAATTTAAACATTTTGAAAAATGAAAAGGTCTTATTTTTAAAAACTTATAAACGCAATCGTTTTAGTTTCTGCCACTTAACCAAAATTTTATTTTCAAAACGTCTATAAACAGAATTTGGGCTAACTTTTACATTAGCCCAAATTCGTTTTTTGTTTTTAAAAGCCCATAATTAGTTTTTGGCTTTTTGTATATTTTCGATAAACTGATCAAACAGATATGATGCATCGTGCGGACCAGGACTTGCCTCAGGGTGATATTGTACCGAGAAGCAGTTCTTGTTCTTCATACGCATACCTGCTACAGTACCGTCGTTAACATGCTCGTGAGTAATCTCAAAGTCTGGGTGCTTTTCAAGCTCTTCCCTTACTACGGCAAAACCGTGGTTTTGAGAAGTTATTTCACCTTCACCTGTAATCATGTTTCTTACAGGGTGGTTAATACCTCTGTGTCCGTTAAACATTTTGTAAGTAGAGATTCCGTTAGCAAGAGCCAGTACCTGGTGTCCTAAACAGATTCCGAAAACCGGTTCATTATTTTCTAATATCTTTTTAGCAGTTTCCTGAGCTACAACAAGCGGAGCCGGGTCACCGGGACCGTTTGAAAGGAAGTATCCGTCAGGATTAAAACTTCTTAAATCCTCATAAGTTGAGTTATAAGGGAAAACCTTAATATAACAGTCTCTCTTAACAAGATTTCTTAAGATATTTTTCTTAATACCTAAGTCAAGAGCAGATATTTTATACTTAGCATCCGGGTTACCCACAAAGTAAGGTTCAGTAGTCGATACTTTTGAAGAAAGTTCAAGACCATCCATGTTAGGAACTTCAGCAAGTTGTTTCTTTAAATCTTCAACAGAAGTACCATCTGTAGAGATAGCAGCATTCATAGCTCCGTTATCACGTATATAGCTTACAAGCGCTCTTGTATCTACATCAGAAATAGCTACTAAGTTTTGTTTTTCAAAATACTCTTTAAGTCCTTCAGTAGAATTAACCCTTGAATGGTTAAAGCTAAAGTTTTTACAAACAAGACCTGAAATCATTATTCTATCAGCCTCTACTTCCTCTTCATTAGTACCATAGTTACCTATATGTGCATTAGATGCAACCATAATTTGCCCGAAGTAAGACGGGTCTGTAAAAATTTCCTGGTAACCGGTCATACCGGTATTAAAACATACTTCACCAAATACTGTTCCTTCAATCCCAATAGATTTTCCGTGAAAAACAGTGCCGTCCGCTAAAAGAAGTATGGCTTTGTTACGATTTGAATATTTCATTTATTACTATTTGTTGCTGTATTGCGTGCAAATTTACTTCAAAAAATTGTGTTTCTAAAATTTAGCTGTCAATTGATTAGTATAAACCGATTTCGCTAAGCCAAAAAAAAAGGACAAACTATAAAGTTTATCCTTTTTTAATATTATTGAAAAATCAGTTTTACCATGATTATTCAGTAGCTTCTTTGTTTTCTTCTGTATCAACAGCAGGAGCTTCAGTTGCAGGAGCCTCAGCTGCAGGAGCTGTAGCTTTTTTTGCAGTTCTACTTCTACGAGTAGTTTTCTTAGCTTCTTTTTTAGTAGCGTTGTACAGTTCGTTAAAGTCAACAAGCTCGATCATAGCCATATCAGCGTTATCTCCAAGACGGTTTCCTAACTTAATGATACGAGTATAACCACCCGGACGATCTCCAACTTTAGCAGCAACTTCTCTGAAAAGTTCAGTAACTGCATATTTGTTTCTTAGGTAAGAGAAAACGATACGTCTGTTGTGAGTTGTGTCTTCTTTAGATTTTGTTACAAGAGGCTCAACAAACTGCTTAAGGGCTTTTGCCTTAGCAACAGTCGTGTTGATACGCTTGTGCTCTATAAGGGAGCAGGCCATGTTAGCCAGCATAGCCTTTCTATGACCAGCTTGCCTGCCTAAGTGATTTATTTTTTTTCCGTGTCTCATTGCTGTCTGTAATTAAAACCTTAACGGCCCAGATTATTCTTTATCTAATTTATATTTCGTTAAATCCATTCCGAAGTGTAAATTCTTAGAAGCAACAAGCTCATCAAGCTCGGTTAAAGATTTTTTACCAAAGTTACGGAACTTCATTAAGTCATTTTTATTGAACGATACTAAGTCACCTAATGTATCAACTTCAGTCGCTTTTAAACAATTTAATGCTCTTACAGAAAGATCCATATCAACAAGCTTAGTTTTAAGAAGCTGTCTCATATGTAATGACTCTTCGTCATAAGATTCTGTTTGTGCTATCTCATCGGCCTCAAGTGTTATCCTTTCATCAGAGAACAGCATAAAGTGATGTATTAGCGTTTTAGCTGCCTCAGTTAATGCGTCTTTAGGATGAATAGAACCATCTGTGATAATTTCAAAAACCAGTTTTTCGTAGTCGGTTTTCTGCTCTACACGGAAGTTTTCTATTGTATACTTTACATTCTTTACCGGAGTAAAGATTGAGTCTGTAAAGATTGTTCCTATAGCTGCATTTTGCTTTTTGTTCTCCTCTGCAGGCACATAACCCCTACCTTTCTCAATAGTAAGCTCAAGGTTTATGTTAATCTTGCTGTCCATGTTACAGATAACAAGCTCAGGGTTTAATACCTGGAATCCTGAAATGAACTTTTGGAAATCACCAGCCGTAAGCTGATCTTTTCCTGTAAAAGATACAGTAACAGATTCGTTATCGATGTCTTCTATCTGACGTTTGAAACGAACTTGTTTTAAGTTCAGGATTATCTCCGTAACATCTTCAACAACCCCAGCTATTGTAGAGAATTCGTGGTCAACTCCTTCGATACGAACAGAAGTAATTGCGTAACCTTCCAGTGAAGAAAGCAAAACTCTTCTTAGTGCGTTACCAACAGTCAATCCATATCCCGGTTCCAAAGGTCTAAATTCAAATTTACCTTGGAAATCGGTAGAATCGATCATGATAACTTTATCGGGCTTTTGAAAATTAAATATTGCCATATTTCGACTGATGTCAATTATTATTTGTTATACAACTCAACGATTAGTTGTTCTTTGATGTTTTCCGGGATTTGTATCCTGGCAGGTACTGAAACAAAAGTACCTTCTTTAGTGTCGTTGTTCCAGGTTATCCACTCATATACTTGAGCAGAATTTGATAAAGAGCGCTCTATAGCGTCAAGAGATTTAGATTTCTCACGAACAGCAACTTTATCTCCGGCTTTAAGGTGGTAAGAAGGAATATTAACCACTTCACCGTTTACTGTAATATGCCTGTGGGAAACGATTTGTCTTGCAGCCCTTCTTGAAGGAGCAATACCCATTCTGTAAACCACATTGTCCAATCTTGCTTCACAAAGCTGTAAAAGTACTTCACCTGTTACTCCTTTAGTAGCAGCTGCTTTTTCATACAGGTTTCTGAATTGTTTTTCAAGAACTCCGTAAGTGTACTTAGCTTTTTGCTTTTCCATTAACTGAACAGCATATTCAGATTTTTTACCTCTCTTTTTAGCTAAACCATGTTGCCCTGGAGGGTAATTTCTTTTTTCGAAGGCTTTATCATCTCCGAAGATCGCCTCACCAAATTTACGGGCGATTTTAGTTTTAGGACCAGTATATCTTGCCATTTCTAAAAATTAATAAACAGGGGATTATGAATTCAGGTCTCATCCTCCGATAATCCGTAATCCTGTTTGGTTATACTCTAATAAATAAATTAAACTCTTCTTCTCTTAGGAGGACGGCACCCGTTGTGAGGTAGTGGAGTTACATCGATAATTTCAGTAACTTCAATGCCACCATTGTGAAGAGATCTGATAGCAGATTCTCTACCGTTTCCAGGACCTTTAACGTAAACTTTTACTTTTTTAAGACCTGCCTCAAGAGCAACTTTGCTGCAATCTTCTGCTGCCATCTGAGCTGCATATGGAGTGTTCTTTTTAGAACCTCTAAAGCCCATCTTACCAGCAGATGACCATGAAATAACTTCACCTTTCTTATTAGTTAAAGAGATGATGATGTTGTTAAAAGTTGCACTAATATGAGCTTCGCCTGTTGACTCAACAACAACTTTACGTTTTTTTGTATTCGCTTTAGCCATACTACTACTTATTATTTAGTTGCTTTTTTCTTGTTAGCAACAGTTTTTCTCTTACCTTTTCTTGTTCTAGAGTTATTCTTAGTGCGCTGACCTCTTAGAGGTAGTCCAACTCTGTGACGGATACCTCTGTAGCATCCGATATCCATTAAACGTTTGATGTTTAACTGGATTTCAGAACGAAGCTCTCCTTCTATTTTAAAGTAAGAAACAGCTTCACGAATGTTACCGATTTCTTCATCGTTCCACTCCTGAACTTTTTTATCTTCACTAACCTGAGCTTTTTCTAAAATCTCTTTAGCCCTGCTTTTACCAATACCGAAGATATAAGTTAAAGCAATAATTCCTCTTTTGTTTTTAGGTATGTCTACCCCTGCAATTCTTGCCATAATTATCCTTGTCTTTGTTTAAATCTAGGATTCTTTTTATTAATCACATATAATCTGCCTTTTCTACGCACAATAATGCACTCGGCACTTCTTTTCTTTACTGATGCTCTTACTTTCATTTTAATAGCTTTAGTATCTATAAGTAATTCTTGCTTTAGACAAATCATAAGGGCTCATTTCAAGTTTCACTTTATCACCAGGTAATAACTTGATATAATGCATACGCATCTTTCCTGAAATGTGAGCAATTACAATATGTCCGTTTTCTAACTCTACACGGAACATAGCATTTGATAATGCTTCTATGATTGATCCGTCTTGTTCTATTGCTGATTGTTTTGCCATAAAAATTATTAAGCTACTGCTTTTCTATTCTTACCACTTTTCATCAAACCATCATAATGTCTATTCAACAAATATGAATTTATTTGCTGGATAGTATCTATTGCAACCCCAACCATGATTAACAGCGATGTTCCGCCATAGAACAAAGCCCACTGAGACTGAACATTCATTATACTTACAACAACCGCCGGGAACACGGCAATGATTGCTAGGAATAATGATCCAGGGAATGTGATAAGCGACATGATTTTATCAAGATAGTCTCCGGTTTCAACACCTGGCCTAACACCCGGTATAAAACCTCCGCTTCTCTTAAGATCATCCGCCATTTTATTCGTAGGTACTGTAATCGCGGTGTAAAAGTACGTAAAAATTATAATTAATAATGCAAAAACAATATTATACGCCAAACCGAACACGTTTTGGAACTGAGAAGTAATGGTTTGTGCAGCATCGGCTTTTGAAAGACCGGCAAGTGCAGCTGGTATAAACATAATAGCCTGAGCAAAAATGATAGGCATAACTCCCGCAGCATTAAGCTTTAAAGGAATCCACTGTCTGTTTCCTGCAATATCCTGTTCAAAATCACCTGAAGCAGTACGACGCGCATACTGAACAGGAATTTTTCTAACAGCCATAATAAGCAGTACACAAGCTATTATAATTAATAACCATATTACTATTTCAATAACCAAAAGCATTGGCCCTCCATTGTTTTCAACCATACGAGAAGTAAACTCCTGGATAAAAGCCTGAGGCATTCTTGCAATAATACCTACAAGAATTAACAGTGATATACCGTTACCAATACCTTTGTCGGTAATTTTTTCACCAAGCCACATTGCAAAAATTGTACCTGTAGTTAAAATCACTACAGAAGAAAATATGAAAAGAAATGAATCTGAACTTATTAAAAAAGCTTGTGGTGGTAAAGTCTTATAAAGGTTATAGATATAACCAGGACCCTGCACCAATGTGATTAATATTGTAAGCCAACGGGTAATCTGATTGATTTTCTTTCTGCCGCTCTCACCCTCTTTTTGTAACTTTTGAAGGTAAGGAACTGCAATACCCATTAACTGCACAACAATAGACGCAGAGATATATGGCATAATACCCAATGCAAATACAGATGCTTGCGAAAACGCACCACCTGTAAACACATCGATCAACCAACCAATACCTCCATCAGTCTGATCTGCTAAGCTATTTAATTGTGTAGCATCAATACCCGGCAATGTAACATGCGCACCAAAACGGTAAACAAGTAACAAACCAAGAGTAACTAAAATTCTGTTTTTTAGCTCTTCTATTTTCCAAACATTGATAAACGCTTCTATAAATTTTTTCATGTGACTATAAGAGATTATAAACTTACAGCTTCACCACCAGCAGCCTCGATAGCCGCTTTAGCAGTTGCAGTAAATTTGTGAGCAGTTACTTTTAGTTTTGCCTTAAGCTCTCCTCTTCCTAATATCTTTACCTGTTCATTTTTTGTAGCAAGACGGTTTTCTACTAATACTGTAAAGTCTACAGTATCTGTAACAATTCCGTTATCTACAAGAGCCTGAAGCGTGTCTAGGTTTACACCGGCATATTCCTTACGGTTGATGTTTTTAAAACCAAATTTAGGAACACGTCTTTGTAAAGGCATCTGACCACCTTCAAAACCTATTTTCTTAGAATAACCAGAACGAGACTTAGCTCCTTTGTGACCACGTGCAGCAGTACCACCTTTACCGGAACCTTCTCCTCTACCTACTCTTTTGTTCTTATTGTGAACTGAACCTTCAGCTGGTTGTAAGTTACTTAAATCCATAACTATTGTTATTGTTATTTAGTTTCTTCTACAGAAACTAAGTGTTTAACTTTGTTTACCATTCCAAGGATAGCAGAAGTTGCATCATGTTCAACAACTTGTCCCATTTTTCTAAGACCTAAAGCCTCAAGAGTTCTCTTTTGAGTAAGAGGACAGTTGATTTGACTTTTTACTTGTTTTACTAAAATTTTCGCCATTTTTTCCTTGAATTAACCTTTAAATACTTTTTCTAAAGATACACCTCTTTGCTTAGCTACAGTAGCTGCGCTTCTCATTTGTAATAAAGCATCAAAAGTTGCTTTTACCACATTGTGAGGATTTGATGAACCTTGAGATTTTGATAATACATCGTGAATACCTACAGATTCAAGAACTGAACGTACAGCACCACCAGCAATTACTCCGGTACCGTGAGAAGCAGGCATTAGTAGTACGCGAGCACCACCAAATTTACCTTTTTGCTCATGAGGTACAGTCTGGCTTGAAAGAGGGATTCTTACAAGGTTCTTTTTAGCATCCTCTACTGCTTTAGCAATAGCTTCAGATACGTCTTTAGATTTACCAAGACCGTGGCCTACTACTCCATTCTCGTCTCCTACAACTACAATAGCAGAAAAACCGAAAGCTCTACCACCTTTTGTAACTTTAGTAACACGATTAACACTTACCAAACGGTCCTTTAATTCAAGGCCGCTTGGTTTTACAAGTTCTACGTTTTTATAATTATGATACATAATTTTTCTTAGAATTTAAGTCCGGCTTCTCTAGCGCCTTCAGCTAATGATTTAACACGTCCGTGGTAAAGGTATCCACCTCTATCAAAAGTGATGGTTTCGATACCAGCTTTCAAAGCTTTCTCTGCTACTAATTTACCTACTGCAGCTGCAGTTTCAATGTTAGTACCTTTAGTTATTCCTGCCTCTCTTGAAGATGCAGAAGCTAGAGTAACACCGTTCACGTCATCTATGATTTGAGCATAGATCTCTTTATTGCTCCTGAAAACAGAAAGTCTTGGTTGAGCAGCAGTTCCGCTTACAATCTTTCTGATTCTGAACTTAATTCTTTGTCTTCTTTCAGATTTTGTTAATGACATAGTCTTAATTTTTAAGCTGATTTACCTGCTTTTCTTCTCAATACTTCACCTACAAACTTAACTCCTTTTCCTTTGTATGGTTCAGGTTTACGGAAAGATCTAATCTTTGCCGCCACCTGGCCTAAAAGTTGTTTATCATGAGAAGCTAGTTTAATGATAGGGTTTTTACCTTTTTCAGATACAGTTTCTACAGTTACTTCAGGCACAACTTCTAAAACGATATTGTGAGAAAAACCAAGAGCTATATCAAGTTTATTACCTTGATTAGAAGCCCTGTAACCAACACCTACCAATTCAAGTTCTTTTGTAAAGCCTTCAGAAACACCTAAAATCATGTTATTGATAAGGGCTCTGTATAAACCGTGCTTAGATCTGTCGTTTTTGTTGTCAGAAGATCTTTCAACAATAACTTTGCCCTCTTCAATTTTTACAGTTACATCTGTAAATTCCTGAGAAAGCTCACCTTTTTTTCCTTTTACTGTAACAACGCCTTCTTTAACATCTACTGTTACTCCAGACGGTATTGCAATTGGATTTTTACCTATTCTTGACATCGTATAAGTCTTTATTATTAGTATACGTAACAGATTACCTCACCACCAACATTAAGTTGTTTAGCCTGTTTCCCGGTCATCAAACCTTTTGATGTAGAAACGATAGCTATACCTAATCCGTTAAGGATTCTAGGTAGGTTATCAGCACCTGCATATTTACGTAAACCTGGTTTACTAATTCTCTGGATATCTTTAATTACTGGCTCTTTAGTCTCTTTATCATACTTTAGAGCGATTTTGATTGTACCTTGTACAGTACTGTCATCAAACTTGTAGCTTAAGATATATCCCTGATCGAATAAAATCTTTGTGATCTCCTTCTTAAGGTTAGAAGCAGGAATCTCTACCACTTTGTGGTTAGCTCTTACTGCATTTCTAACTCTAGTTAGATAATCTGCGATAGGATCTGTATACATATTTATTAATTTGCGGTAACGGTTTTCGGCCTGTTAAGGCCGAACCTGAAACCAATTTATAATTCTTTTATTACCAGCTGGCTTTCTTAACTCCTGGTATCAACCCGTTGTTTGCCATTTCACGGAAAGTTACACGTGAAATACCGAATTGACGCATATACCCTCTTGGTCTTCCTGTTAGTTTGCAACGGTTGTGTAAACGTACAGGAGAAGCATTTTTAGGTAATTTTTGCAGACCTTCATAATCTCCGGCTTCTAAAAGAGCTTTTCTCTTTTCTGCATACTTTTCTACTAATGCTTGTCTTTTTACCTCGCGGGCTTTCATTGATTCTTTAGCCATAACTTAATTCTTTTTAAAAGGTAATCCTAATTCTGCTAATAATGACTTCGCTTCTTTATCGGTTTGTGCAGAAGTTACAAATGTAATATCAAAACCTGCAATTTTATTTACTTTGTCAATATCAATTTCAGGGAAAATGATTTGCTCAGTAACACCCAGGTTGTAATTACCTCTACCGTCAAAACCAGTTGCTTTGATACCACCAAAGTCTCTTACACGTGGAAGTGCAGAAGTGATAAGTCTATCTAAAAACTCATACATTCTTTCACCACGTAAAGTTACTTTAGCACCAATTGGCATACCTTTTCTCAATTTGAATGTCGCAACGTCCTTTTTAGAAATAGTAGCCACAGCTTTTTGACCAGTAATTTTTGTTAACTCTTCAACTGCGTGATCAATTAATTTCTTGTCAGACACAGCTGCACCAACTCCACGGCTTAAAACGATTTTTTCAAGTTTTGGAACCATCATCACGTTTTTATAACCGAACTCTTCTGTAAGAGCAGAGATAACTCTGTTCTTATATTCTTCTTTTAATCTTGGTATATAAGCCATCACTATAATACTTGATTAGATTTTTTTGAAAATCTCACTTTCTTATCTCCTTCAGTTCTTACACCAGTTCTTGTAGTCTCCTTAGTTTTAGGATCAACAAGTGCGATGTTAGAAATATGGATAGGAGCTTCTTTCTTCACGATACCACCCTGAGGGTTACTAGCGCTTGGTTTAGTGTGTTTAGACACCATGTTAACGCCTTCTACGATCGCTTTGTTTTTCTCACGAAGAACTTTAAGAACTTTACCTTCAGAACCTTTGTGGTCTCCGGCAATAACTCTTACTGTATCTCCTGATTTTATCTTTAGCTTTATCATCTTTAAAACAATTAAAGCACTTCTGGTGCTAATGATACAATTTTCATGAATTGTTTTTCACGAAGTTCTCTTGCTACAGGACCAAAAACACGAGTTCCCCTCATTTCACCAGCAGCATTTAATAATACACATGCGTTATCATCAAATCTGATGTATGAACCATCGGCTCTTCTCACTTCTTTTTTGGTACGTACAACTACTGCAGTCGACACAGCTCCTTTTTTAACGTTACCGTTAGGTGTTGCATCTTTTACTGAAACTACAATTTTATCTCCAACAGAGGCGTAACGTCTTTTCGTACCCCCTAATACACGAATAGTCAAAACTTCTTTTGCTCCCGTGTTGTCTGCTACTTTTAGTCTAGATTCCTGTTGTACCATAATTACTTCGCTCTTTCAATGATTTCAACTAATCTCCAACATTTAGATTTACTTAAAGGACGTGTTTCCATAATCCTTACTGTATCACCAATGTTACAGTCATTTGTTTCGTCGTGTGCAACGTATTTTTTAGTTTTTAACACGAACTTACCATATAATGGGTGTTTTACTCTTCTTGTTTCAGAAACAACAATAGACTTTGTCATTTTGTTGCTAGTAACCACACCTATTCTCTCTTTTCTTAAATTTCTTTTTTCCATCTTTCAGCAGAATACATTTATTGTAACTCTCTTTTGCTTAGCTCTGTAGCTACTCTAGCAATAGACCTTCTTACAGTTCTTATTTGTAACGGGTTTTCAATTGGAGAAATAGCGTGAGCTGATTTTAGATCGGCATATGTTTTCTGTAACTCTCCAAGTTGTGTTTGCAACTCAGCTGCAGATAGATCTTTAATTTCTGATTGTTTCATAATAAATTTAGATTATGCTTCGAAATCTCTGGCAACAATAAACTTAGTTTTTACTGGAAGCTTTTGTGCAGCAAGGCGTAAAGCCTCTTTAGCTACTGACAAAGGCACACCGCCAACTTCAAACATTATTCTTCCCGGTTTAACAACAGCAGCCCAATATTCAACTGCACCTTTACCTTTACCCATACGTACCTCTAGAGGTTTTTTAGTGATAGGTTTATCCGGGAAAATTTTAATCCACAATTGACCTTCTCTTTTCATGTAACGAGTTGCAGCGATACGTGCAGCTTCGATTTGACGAGAAGTAATAAAAGATGAATCTAAAGATTTTATACCAAACATTCCATTAGAAAGTTCGTGTCCTCTTTGAGACACGCCCTTCATTTTACCTTTCTGTACCTTACGGTATTTTGTTCTTTTAGGCTGTAACATTTTTCTTTAGTTTAAATAATTACTTTCTTTTGCGTTGGCCTTGTTTTCCTGCCGGCTTTCCTGATCCTGTAGATTTGGATTGTTTTTTATCCATACCCACTAACGGAGAAAGATCACGTTTACCGTACACTTCGCCTTTCATGATCCACACTTTAATTCCCATTCTACCATAAGTAGTATGAGCCTCTGTAAGTGCATAATCAATGTCCGCTCTGAAAGTTGATAGAGGAATTCTACCTTCTTTGAACATTTCTGAACGTGCCATCTCAGCACCGTTCAAACGACCTGAAATCATAACTTTAATACCCTCAGCATTCATACGCATAGCTGCAGCGATAGCCATTTTAATAGCTCTTCTGTAAGAGATACGGCTTTCAATCTGACGAGCAATGCTTGAACCTACTAAGTAAGCATCAAGTTCTGGTCTTTTGATTTCAAAGATGTTGATTTGAACCTCTTTGTCAGTAATTTTCTTAAGCTCTTCTTTTAACTTGTCTACCTCCTGACCACCTTTACCGATAATAATACCGGGACGGGCAGTAGTGATAGTAACGGTTACAAGCTTTAAAGTTCTCTCGATGATTACTTTAGACACACTTGCTTTAGCTAAACGGGCATGGATATACTTTCTGATTTTATGATCCTCGGCAAGTTTATCACCGTAATCATTTCCACCATACCAGTTGGAATCCCATCCTCTGATGATACCAAGGCGATTTCCTATTGGATTTGTCTTTTGTCCCATACTGTTAATTAATTGCTTTGTGTGTTATTATTATTAGCACCTAACACGATAGTAACGTGGTTAGAGCGTTTTCTTATTCTGTGAGCACGACCTTGCGGTGCTGGTCTCAGCCTTTTAAGCATCATACCACCGTCAACTCTGATCTCTTTTACAAACAGTCCGGCGTCTTCTAAGCTCTCTTCAGCATTTTTCTGCTGCCAGTTATTGATAGCAGAAAGTAATAATTTCTCAAGTTTGCGAGAAGCTTCTTTACTGTTAAACTTTAATATATTAAGAGCTAATTCTACTTTCTGACCTCTTACTAAATCTGCTACAATACGCATCTTTCTAGGCGAAGTAGGGCAGTTATTTAACTTAGCAAACGCAACTTGCTTGTTAGCTTCCTTAATCTGCTCTGCTCTTTCTCTTTTACGAACTCCCATAGCTTCTTATTATTTTTTACCTTTATTTTTTGCACCAGCATGACCTCTGAAAGATCTTGTTGGCGAAAATTCTCCTAATTTATGACCTACCATATTCTCTGTAACATAAACCGGTACGAATTGACGACCGTTGTGAACTGCGATAGTCTGTCCAACAAAATCCGGAGTAATCATTGAAGCTCTAGACCAAGTCTTAACAACTCCTTTGTTACCTTTTTCGATATTTTCCTGAACTTTCTTTTCTAATTTATAGTGAACGAAAGGTCCTTTCTTTAATGAACGTGCCATATCTTACTTATTATTTCTTTCTACGTTCTACGATATACTTATTACTCGGGTTAACTTTAGAACGAGTTCTGTAACCTTTAGCCGGTAGACCTTTTCTTGAACGTGGGTGACCTCCAGAAGAACGTCCTTCACCACCACCCATTGGGTGATCAACCGGGTTCATCGCTACTGGTCTTGTTCTAGGTCTTCTGCCTAACCATCTAGATCTACCTGCTTTACCAGATACAACTAATTGGTGATCAGAGTTAGAAACCGCTCCAATTGTAGCCATACAAGTTAAAAGGATTAACCTTGTTTCACCTGAAGGCATTTTGATTGTAGCATATTTTCCATCTCTTGCCATTAACTGAGCAAAAGTACCAGCACTACGAGCAATTACTGCTCCCTGACCAGGACGTAGCTCTATACAAGATATAACAGTACCAAGAGGAATTTTGCTTAAAGGTAAAGCGTTACCGATTTCAGGAGCTGCATCAGCACCTGAAACAACAGTTTGACCTACTTGTAGACCGTTTTGAGCTATGATGTAAGTTTTCTGACCATCAGCATATGCTAAAAGCGAAATGAATGCTGAACGGTTTGGATCGTACTCGATAGTTTTAACTGTAGCAGGAATACCAGCTTTAGCTCTTTTAAAATCAATGATACGATACTTTTGTTTGTGACCACCGCCTGTGTAACGCATGGTCATTTTTCCTTGACTATTTCTACCTCCTGAGTTTTTTTTCGGTGCGAGTAATGAACGCTCCGGCTTATCAGTTGTAATAGTGTCAAAGCTATTTACAACTCTAAAACGCTGACCCGGGGTAATAGGTTTTAATTTTCTAACTGACATTTTCTATTAGATATTATTATAAAAATCTATTGTTTCACCTTCCTGTACTTGTACAATTGCTTTTTTATAAGCACTTGTCTTTCCGCTAATTAAACCACTCTTAGTGTATTTAACTGTTCTATCAGCCCTGTAATTCATAGTGTTAACTTCAACAACAGAAACCCCGTATGCAGCCTCAACTGCATTTTTGATCTGGATTTTGTTTGCTTTCTTGTCAACAACAAAACCAAAACGGTTGAAAATTTCACCGTCTTTAGTTATTTTTTCGGTAATGATAGGTTTTATTATGATACTCATTGCCCTATTATTTACTTAAATTTTCTTGAATTCCTTCTAACGAACCTTCTAAAAGAACTAAATTATTCGCATTTAAAATTGCGTAAGTGTTTAATTCAGAGGTAGTTACAACATTAGACGCCTTTAAATTGCGTGACGACAAATATACATTTTTATTTGTATCACCCAACACAAATAGAGATTTTTTATTCTCTAACCCTAAAGCTTTCAAAACGTTAATGAAATTTTTAGTATTTGGCGCTTCAAAAGTGAAGTCTTCAACTACTGTTAAATTTGATTCATTTGCCTTGATTGATAGAGCAGATTTTCTCGCTAAACGTTTAAGGTTTTTGTTCAGTTTGAAAGAGTAGTTTCTTGGTCTTGGCCCGAAAACTGTTCCTCCTCCTTTGAACAAAGGATTCTTAACACTTCCTGCACGTGCAGTACCGGTTCCTTTTTGCTTTTTAATCTTGCGTGTACTTCCGGTAACTTCAGCTCTTTCTTTTGCTTTGTGAGTTCCTTGTCTCTGGTTTGCTAAATATTGTTTAACATCCAGGTAAACCGCATGATTATTAGGCTCAATTGCGAATACAGAGTCAGAAAGAGTAACTGTTCTGCCTGTTTCTTTTCCGTTGATATCTAATACTTTTACTTCCATTACTTTTGAATGATTACGTAAGAGTTTTTGTGTCCAGGAACACATCCTTTAACAACCAGTAGGTTTTTCTCTGCTACTACTTTTAAAACTCTAAGGTTTTGAACTGTTACATTTTCTCCTCCTGTTCTACCTGCCATACGCATTCCTTTGAATACTCTTGACGGGTAAGATGATGCACCTACAGAACCCGGCGCTCTTAAACGGTTGTGCTGACCGTGAGTAGCTTGTCCAACACCACCAAAACCGTGACGTTTAACAACACCCTGGAAGCCTTTACCTTTAGATACACCTTGTACATCTACAAATTCACCTTCATTAAACAGATCTACTGTTAGAACATCACCTAAGTTATGCTCTTGTTCAAAATACTTGAATTCAACGACTCTTTTCTTCACATCAGTACCAGCTTTCTTAAAGTGACCTTGAGCCGCTTTTGTTGTGTGCTTTTCTGACTTGTCATCGAAACCAAGTTGCAACGCTTTATACCCGTCAACCTCATTGGTTCTGACTTGGGTAACAACACATGGTCCAGCTTCGATTACTGTACACGGGATATTTTTTCCGTTTTCATCGAAAATACTGGTCATGCCGATTTTTCTACCAATTAACCCAGACATATTAAAAATTAATTATAATTACTTATTTAAATTTTGTTCTATATAGCAAGAAGTATCAGGCAGAAAGAAACCGCCTGACACCTTCTTTACTTTTATTTATTTATCACACTTTGATCTCTACTTCAACACCACTAGGAAGCTCTAATTTCATAAGAGCATCGATAGTTTTAGAAGAAGAACTGTAAATATCAAGAAGTCTTTTGTATGAACTAACTTCAAACTGCTCTCTTGATTTTTTGTTTACGTGCGGAGAACGTAGTACAGTAAAAATCTTTTTGTGTGTAGGTAACGGAATTGGACCTGTTACAACTGCACCTGTACTTTTTACAGTTTTAACGATCTTCTCAGCAGACTTGTCTACAAGGCTATGATCGTATGATTTTAATTTTATTCTGATTTTTTGACTCATTTTTCTTTGAATTAAGCGTTACCTTTTGCTTTTTTAATTACCTCTTCTGAAATATTAGAAGGTGTTTCAGCATAGTGAGAGAACTCCATAGTTGATGTTGCACGACCCGAAGAAAGTGTTCTTAGAGTAGTTACATAACCAAACATTTCTGAAAGCGGAACGCTTGCTTTAACAACTTTAGAACCAGCTCTGTCATCCATGTTGTTGATTTGACCTCTTCTTCTGTTAAGGTCACCAACGATATCACCCATATTCTCTTCAGGAGTAAGAACCTCAAGCTTCATGATAGGCTCAAGAATTACAGCTCCTGCAGCTTTAGCAGACTCTTTGTAACCCATTTTAGCAGCTAATTCGAAAGAAAGAGCATCAGAGTCAACCGGGTGGAATGAACCATCCGTTAGAGTCACCTTCATACTATCCATTTCATAACCGGCAAGAGGACCTTGTTTCATAGCTTCTTTGAAACCTTTCTCTACAGCAGGTATAAACTCTTTTGGTACGTTACCACCTTTAACCTCGTTAACAAACTGAAGACCAACAACATTTTCATCTGCAGGCTCAATTTTGAACACGATGTCTGCGAATTTACCACGACCACCTGATTGTTTTTTGTAAACCTCTCTGTGGCTGGCATTACGCGTAAGAGCTTCTTTGTACTCAACCTGAGGCTCACCTTGGTTAACCTCAACTTTGAATTCTCTCTTAAGACGGTCAACAAGGATGTCTAAGTGAAGCTCACCCATACCAGAGATGATAGTTTGTCCTGAAGCCTGGTCAGTTCTCACTGTAAACGTTGGATCCTCTTCAGCAAGTTTAGCTAAAGCCATACCCATTTTATCTACGTCTGCCTTAGTTTTAGGCTCGATAGCGATACCGATTACCGGATCAGGGAAGTTCATACTCTCAAGTACGATTGGGTGTTTCTCATCACAAAGAGTATCACCAGTTTTAATATCTTTAAAACCTACAGCAGCTCCAATATCTCCAGCCTCGATGAAATCGATAGCATTTTGCTTGTTAGCGTGCATTTGGTAAATACGAGATATACGCTCCTTGTTTCCTGAACGAGTATTAAACACATAAGAACCAGCATCAAGACGACCTGAATAAGCTCTAAAGAATGCTAAACGACCTACATAAGGGTCAGTAGCAATTTTAAATGCTAACGCAGCGAACGGCTCGGTTACTGACGGCTTACGGAAAATTGGCTCCTCTGTATCAGGATTTGTTCCGTCGATAGCCTCTTTATCAAGTGGCGAAGGAAGGAATTTACAAACTGCATCCAGCATGAACTGAACACCTTTATTTTTGAATGAAGAACCACAAAGCATTGGGATGATAGCCATATCAATAGTAGCTTTTCTTAACGCCTCGTTTATTTCTTCTTCAGTTATAGAGTTTTCATCCTCCATATATTTCTCAAGAAGGTTTTCATCATAAGCAGCAACCTCTTCGATTAGTTGAGATCTGTACTGATGAGCTTCTTCTTTTAAATCATCCGGAATAGGAACGATATCAAATGTAGCTCCCTGAGTATCATCATGCCATACAATAGCCTGATTTTTGATAAGGTCTACTACACCTTTAAAGTCTGCCTCATCACCAATTGGTAATACAATTGGCACAGCGTTAGACTTAAGCATATCTTTAACCTGCTGACAAACTGCAAGGAAGTTTGAACCCTGACGGTCCATTTTGTTTACGAATCCCATACGAGGAACTCTGTAGTTATCTGCAAGTCTCCAGTTAGTTTCAGACTGTGGCTCAACACCATCTACCGCACTGAAAAGGAAAACAAGACCATCAAGAACCCTTAATGAACGGTTTACCTCTACTGTAAAGTCAACGTGACCCGGAGTATCGATGATGTTAAAGTGGTACGGGTTAGTATTCTCAAGCGCCTTACCCTGCTCTGTAGGGAAGTTCCAGGTACAAGTTGTAGCAGCAGAAGTAATTGTAATACCTCTTTCCTGCTCCTGTGCCATCCAGTCCATGGTAGCAGCACCATCGTGTACCTCACCTATCTTGTGTGATTTACCCGTGTAAAAAAGTATACGCTCAGTTGTTGTCGTTTTACCGGCATCAATGTGAGCAGCAATACCTATATTTCTAGTATATTTTAAATCTCTTGCCATTTTATTTATAATGTTTCTTTATGAATTAAAATCTAAAGTGAGAGAACGCTTTGTTAGCTTCTGCCATCTTATGAGTATCCATTCTCTTTTTAACAGCAGCACCTTCTTCTTTAGCAGCAGCTAAAATTTCAGAAGCTAGTCTCTGAGCCATAGATTTCTCATTTCTTTTTCTTGCATAAAGGATCAGCCATTTCATAGCCATAGAGATTTTTCTGTCTGGTCTGATCTGCATTGGGATCTGAAAAGTAGCACCACCTACTCTGCGGCTTCTTACTTCCACGTGAGGCATTACATTGTTAATAGCATCTTTCCAAGTCTCTAATGCTGATTTCTCCGCATCCTGTTTTTTCTGTTCTACGATTTCAATAGCATCATAGAATACTTTAAAAGCAGTTGATTTTTTACCGTCCCACATTAAGTTGTTTACAAAACGTGTTACTAATTGATCGTTAAACTTCGGATCTGGTAAAAGAGGTCTTTTTTTGGCCTGTCTTTTTCTCATGTCTTTACTTTAAAAGTTTTTAAAATTACTTTTTGTCTTTAGGGCGTTTTGCACCATACTTAGACCTTCTTTGTAACCTACCGTTAACACCGGCAGTATCCAAAGCACCACGAACGATGTGGTATCTAACTCCTGGTAAATCTTTTACCCTTCCGCCTCTAACTAATACTATCGAGTGCTCTTGCAGATTGTGTCCCTCTCCAGGAATGTAAGCATTTACCTCATTACCGTTAGTTAAACGAACCCTTGCAACTTTACGCATTGCAGAATTCGGTTTCTTAGGTGTAGTAGTGTAAACACGTGTACAAACCCCTCTTCTTTGAGGGCAAGAATCTAAAGCAGCCGATTTACTCTTCTTAGTTATCTGGGCTCTCCCTGTTCTTACTAATTGCTGAATTGTTGGCATAATTAATATTAAAAATTTCTTATGTTTAAAAAACCCGCTTTTTACGGGGATGCAAATGTATAAATTATAATTTACAAAACAAATCTTAATCCATTAATTTTCAAATGAATCAAAGTCAAAAATGCCTTCGTATATTTTTTGCACTTTTTTTACGTTACTTTTACCGGATAAGATTTTTAAGTTGAGGCATTTTTTCACCATATATATAGTATTACTTTTTTCGGTTTCGGCAACAGCCCAAAATTTTTATTTAAAAGTTGAAGGAAAGAACGAGACGGAAACGAAAACTATCGACTCCATAGGCTACAATAAAAGCCATGAGAATGCTAAATTGGCCAAAGACGAAACAGACAGGATCGTATCCGTTTTACAGAGAAGAGGTTATTTTGAAACACATATATCCAATTATTCCAAACCAAACGACTCCACTTTTCTCTATCATTTAAATGTGGGCAATCGCACCAACACCTTATACATATATACCGGAAAACTATCTGAAAACGAAAAGGAACTCCTTAATATTAAAAAGGACACCATTACAACAACACCGGGAGAAGTCGAAAGTTTTATGAACTCCAGCATAAAACTACTGGAGCAGAAAGGGTATTCTATAAGCTCACTAAAACTTACAGAGCATACCTCAAAAGGGAACTCATTATACACAACGCTAAAATTAAAGACCGACAAGAAAAGATCTATTGACGGACTAGCTATTCAGGGATATGACAAATTCCCGGAAGGAATACGCCGAAACATATTAAAACAATACAAAGGCAAGGTGTTTAACCAAAACAACCTTGAAAGAATATACAAAGACTTTAATGCCCTTAGATTTGTAAACCAGGTTCGCTACCCAGAAATACTATTTAAGGAAGACAGCACCAAAGTATATGTATACCTTGAAAAAGGAAGGCCAAATACTTTTGACGGATTTATAGGCTTTACAAACGATGAGGAAAGCAATATCATCTTTAACGGATATATAGACATACTCCTTAATAATGTATTGAATTCCGGAGAGAAATTCAATCTTTTCTGGAAAAGTGACGGACAGAAACAAACCACCTTTAACGCAGCGTTAGAGCTACCTTATATATTTAAGAGTCCGCTAGGCGTAAAGGGTAGTCTTAAAATATTTAAACAGGACAGTACTTTTCAAAACACTTCTACCGACTTAAATTTAGGATATTACTTTAGCTATAACTCAAAATTATTCTTAGGCCGCCAGACGACTGAGTCAGTCGATATTCAAAACACAAACACCAGTACATTGAGTGACTTTTCCAATCGTTTTTGGACATCAACCTATGAATTTACAAACTACAATATTGATGATTTTCTCTTTCCGGAAAAAACCATACTTCAGCTAAAAGCAGGCATAGGTACCAGAGACAGCAAAGCAGGAAACAGCAATCAGCATTTTGCACAAATTAATGCCGCGTATAATTTTTACCTCAATAAAAGAAACATTATAAACCTTAAGAACCAAACCTATTATCTTAAAAGCGACTCCTACATAGTAAGTGAGCTTTTTAGATTTGGAGGTATTACTTCAATAAGAGGTTTTAATGAGAACAGCCTTCAGGCGAATTTATTTTCGGCAATAATGAGCGAATACCGTTTTGTATTGGCCCAAAATATGTACCTCCACTCCATTACCGATTACGGATACTATCAGGATGAAACCAGCGACACAAATAACAATCTTTTAAGTTTTGGTTTCGGTTTTGGGCTACTTACAAAAACAGGATTGTTTAATATTATTTATGCTAACGGAAGTACAAAAGGGCAAACCATTAAACTATCCAACTCTATTGTACACATAAGTTTTAAGACTACCTTCTAAAATAAAAAAGGCTGCCTGAAGGCAGCCTTTTAATCACAATGCAATTAATTAGTCAACTATCACCTTAACGGTGTACACCTTGTTTGAGTGTATTTTTAAAACGTATACTCCTGTAGGAAGGCTTTGATTTATTAAAGAGAAATTATAGTCGTTGATATTTTGTGAAGAATAGAACAGATTACCTGTCATATCAAACATATCTATTTTGTCAATAGGATATTTAGACTTGATATATGTCCTCTCCCCTTTTTTAACCGGATTAGGATAAACCATAACACCCGACTGACTGCTGTTTTCAGGAATCCCCATTGTATCATCAACAACTTCAAAAGAAATTCTGTTTGACACTTCATTATAAGAGTCGTTAGTAAACATTACTATAAAATAATCTCCGGCCTCAGCAGGAAGGTTTTCATCAGGAATTACCTTAGTCCCTTCCGGCTGCCCGTCAAAATAGGTATAACTCACAAGCTCGTCTACATTTGGATCATCACCTTCATGGTAAATACCTAACCAGTCTTTTATTATACCCGGAGCATCTGTCCATGTAGCAATAATATTTTCATTAAGGTTATAGATAGTTTTATTGATTATAAGCTGGGTAATTTGCTCCCCTACCTGAAAGAACACTTTATTACCTATACTGTAATAACCATCCTGCAGGTAGTATTCGGCATAATAGTAACCATCTGCAAGTCCTTCAAAAGTAAAATCACCACTTTGCGAAGTAACATATTGCCATTGCGTAGAGTTTACCGAACCCGGAACATGACCTACCTTATATATACCAATCCAGTCGTTTTGTAACTGCGGACCGTTTTCAAAAGAAATTGTCACAGCAGCACCAGAATCATAAACTTCCTGATCTGTACTAAGCGTAACAAAAGGACCAACATAGAATATTTGTCTTTCGGCAATTTCAGTATAACTGTCGTTTTCAAATATCGCAGCATAGTATCTGCCATAATCAGCAAAGCCATCAAAAACTACGTTACCGCTATTTTGTCCGTTTAGGTAAGCCCAATCCTGAGAAGGACTTCCACTACCCGGCTCCTGTTCTAGTTTGTATATACCAATCCAGTCGGTAGTATTACCGGGTGCATCAGAATACGAAACAGTAACAGGCGTATTAGGATGATATGCTATAGTATCTGTTTGGATTAATGTATTTGCAAACTCACTGTTTATTACATTAAACGATTTAACCTCACTCCACTCACTCCAGTTAAGATTACTATCCCTATGACGAAGCTTTACAAAATATTGCCCGTTAGGAATTTCATTTTCTGCAATGGCAAGCTTTGTAATATCCACACCTAAATTAATATTTGCAGTAGTATCTACCTGTGTCCCTACAGGACCGTATAAATTTTCAAAATCCCTATAAACATCTTTTTCTATAATATCGAACTGTGGGGTTTTACCTATAAGAAACTGAGTAGAATTTAAAGCTTCTTCGGTTGAAGTAGCATACTCCGTACTCTCAATAACCAATGGTAGCTCTACATCACCCCCATTAAAATCGTTAACGATTGTAGGTGTATCAGGAGACTCCAACCCTAAGTAACGGTGAAACTCATCCATCAGCTCATTGTTTTTCCATGTGTATACACTACCAATAGAGTAAGCCTCAACATCAAAAGTACCGTTGTTCACATCTATATCAATTATCTGATACAACCAGTTTGATATAGTTTTCTGAACATCTTCAAAATCCTGTTCTACCGACATACCCCAGTACTGGTCCCATGCCACACCTCCGGATATAATCTGATAAGTAGGTGTATCTTTCAACTGACCTCTGTGATATAAATGGTGGTGTGCACCAATATGCAGAATGTGTTTAGGAGATGTAACCAAAACAGGCATAACTGTATTTCTTACCCAGTTAGAAATATCTCCTACATATTGTTCTGCCTGATAAGGCCTGTGCCCTAATGAGATTATCCAGTCCACCGTATCATCATCATTAGCTGCCTCAAGAACCTGGGTTACCCAGTTTAACTGCTGTAAACCTGTATGCTCAGTATCCAGTGCTATAAACAAGGTATTACCCACCTGGTTAGCATAATAGTTTTCTGTTCCCGAAGATATACCCTGATAAGACATTTCATCAAGTATATAATGGTCATAATATGCCTGCATACCTAAAGTACCATACGTTTCATGATTACCCACCAATGTCTGGATAGGCAAATATCCTGAAAGAGCCTTGTTTTTCTTGAAGTGAACATTTTCATAATGATCCAGCGTACCTACATCAACCTGATCACCCACCATAACAGTTAATGCAATATTATCTGCCGGATCGGCGTCAATTCCCCACTTGTCTGCAATTTTTCTCTTAGCAGCAGACACAAGTGAGTCAAAGCGAGGAACGTTTCTCATTTGGTTATCACCAAGCACTAAAAAGCGAAGATGTCCATCCTGAGTAGCAGCCTGCCCCGGAAGCGGAAGCGTTTTAAAAGAATACACATCAGAAACCGCAGAACCGGTTTTTACCCTGTAGTAATATTTTGTGTTAGCATCCAAACCTTCCAGCTTAACAGTATGATAATAATAGTTATCCTGATAACCCGTATCAGAGAAAATCTGATTGGAACCGTTAACAGTATTTACCAAGGCATCTGCCGAAATACCATATTCAACAACAGAGTTCGGGTTTGCCTCTGTTTTCCAGTTAACATAAATCGAATTTGTTGTAGGAGCCTGCAAATAAGGATATAATGTTTGAGCCTTCATCCCTAAACCAAGCAGAAACAAAAAAACCACCAAGTAAATTTTGCGCATTTTTATTTTTAATTAGTTAATAATATATAGTGAGACAAAACTACTCTTCAGTAAAATGAGAAAGATTATATAAACTTTATTTAAGAGTTAACAATAATCCTTATCCTAAAAAAGAAAAAAGCCATCTGTTTTCACAGATAGCTTCCTTTAAACTAAACTAAAACTACTTAATCTACTATTACTTATTTGTCCGCAACAAAACTACCCCTTACCTTCCTTATTTAAATTACTTCATCTTTAAATTAGAGTTAAAGAAAAGACACTCATAAATTTGTTAAAATAATTATGTTTTTTAAATTTTTATAACACTTTTAACAAAAATAAATACAAATAGTTAATATTTAAATAACTTTCGCTCTTTTTTTCCTACAAAAAAACCTAATTATCTGTTAAAATTTTAAAATATATCCCAAAAAATTTGGATTAGTAAATTCTAGATATGAAATTTGGTAGACTAACTCAAATCTATTTCAATGAAGACAAAACTTAAGGGATTATTAACGCTCTTTTTTGCGTTAATAATGCAAATTTCATTTGCGCAGGAAAGGGCAGTTTCGGGTACTGTTGTAGACCAAACAGGTTTTCCGCTTCCGGGTGTTAACGTTCTTATTAAAGGAACAACTACGGGAGTTCAAACAGACATTGACGGTAAGTATGAAATTTCGGTTTCACCAAGTCAAACACTGGTATTTAGTTACATTGGTATGAAAACGCAGGAAATCGCTGCTACATCCACTACAGTCAATGTAACATTAGCCGATGACGCTACTGAACTTGATGCCGTGGTTATTACCGCGGTAGGTATCAAAAGGGAAAAAGCTTCCATTGGTGCCGCCACATCAACAATCAGATCAGAGGAAATTGGCAAAGGAGCACAGGGCGATATCGCCAACTCCATTAAAGGTAAGGTTGCCGGTGTTGTTATCTCAAACGCTTCAACTGACCCGGGTGCATCATCAGGGGTTATCATCAGGGGTATTAGTACTCTTGGAGGTAGTAACCAGCCTCTATATGTAGTAGACGGTGTGCCAATTAATGACAACACAAACTTTTCTGATGACCTAAACGGAGGTTATGATTTTGGTCGTGGATCATCAGACATCAACCCTGATGACATTGAAAGCATGACCATACTTAAAGGTGCTTCTGCAACAGCACTTTATGGTTCACGTGCTGCCAACGGGGTTATCATGATTACAACTAAAAAAGGTAAAGCCGGAAAACTGGCAGTAGACTTCTCTACCACAACATTCTTTACCTCAATACTAAGAACTCCTAAATACCAGTCAACTTTTGGACAGGGTTGGGACGGAGTACATTATCTTGGTGAAAACGGTTCTTGGGGACCAAGATTTGATGGGCAAATACGCACATGGGGTAATGTTGTAGACAATTCACAACTTATCAAGCCTTATTCATTCCAGGAAGACCAGCTTGAAAACTTTTTTGACATAGGTACTTCTACCTTCACAACAACATCAGTTTCAGGAGGTAATGGAGACTCAAGTGTAAGGCTTTCTTACTCTAACCTGCAACAGGATGGTATATACCCTACAGACTCAGATTCTTTTGAAAGAAACACACTAGGTTTATCGGGTTCATCAAAAATCAAAGGATTTACTTTAAGCGGTAACCTAAACTATGTTAATACAGGCGGTAGTGCTGTATCTACAGGACAAGGGGTTAATACATACAATAACCTTATGCAGATTCCTACAGATATTCCAATCACAGAATTTGCAGACTATACTAACCCATTCCATAATGTTTCAAACTACTACACTCCTTATGGTGTAACCAACCCATATTTCACTCTTAATGAAAATGGTAGTGATTATAACAAAGAAAGAATATACGGCTCTGTCGAACTTTCTTATGAAATAAACAAATGGTCTAGCGTATCATACCGTTTTGGTTTGGACCAGTATAGTGATAAATTAAGAATATGGACTGCTGAAGTTGATGCAGATCCAGGCAGCCCTAACGATGGTACGTCTACTGAGCAACCTGGTACTTATGCTGAAGCTCATAACACTATTAAGCAGTTAAACCACGATATACTTTATAACCTGAATTTTGACTTAAGTGAAAAGTTTGGTTTAGCATCTACTTTTGGTTTCAATGCCAACACCAGAGAAGGCAGTTCATTAGCTGCAAGTGTACCCAGTCAGGATATACCAGGATTTTTCTCCTTCTCAAACAGTGCAGATGTACCAACTATAGCTTCTACAAGAAATTCAAGAAAACTATATGGTGTTTATAACTCTTCTACCCTTTCATTTATGGATCAGTTATTTTTCACTGCTAACTTAAGAAACGACTGGTACTCTACTCTTCCTAAAGATCAAAGATCGGTATTTTACGGAGGTGCTAACATGAGCTGGTTATTCACTAAAACTTTCCCGGAAATTAAGAACGTTATCAACTATGGTAAGTTAAGGGTTGGTTATGGTGAAACCGGTGTTGATACAGATCCGTATCAGGTACTTCCTATTTATGCTTTAGGTAGCACAGACAATCAGGGCTTTAGAAATTACAACTATCCTGTAAATGGTATTACGGGTTATGAAGTAGGAAACAGATTAGCAAATCCTGACTTAAGACCAGAAAGAAGAAAAGAGTTTGAAGTAGGTATCGAAGCATCATTCTTTGACAACTTAATCTCAATTGATGCCACTTACTATGATGCAAAAGTAGAAGATCAGATATTAAATCTTCCGTTAGCACCAAGTAGTGGTTATACAAATCAAACAGCTAACATTGGTACTATCTCTAATAAAGGTTTTGAAGCTTTATTAACATTAAACCTTGTAAGAAGTAAAACAGATGGCTTTGAGTGGAGCACTTCAGTAAACTTTGCAACAAACAACGCGGTACTTGAAGAACTAGACCCTCGTATCCAACAGGTAGACCTTGGTGGTTTAAGTACTACATCATTAGTAGCACAACCTGGACAGCCAATCGCCCTTATTATGGGTAGTGTACCGGAAACAGATCCGGACGGAAACATTGTTGTTGATGCAAACGGAGTACCTGTAGCCTCTTCTGTAAAAGAAGTTTACGGTGACACTCAGTACGATTACACTATGGGTATAGGAAACACTTTCAGATGGAAAGGTGTATCACTAGATTTTACGTTTGATATTCGTCAGGGTGGTTTAATGTACTCTCGTACAGCAGATATCACAAGATTTACAGGTAACTCTATAACTACAACTTATAACGATCGTCAACCATTTATTGTACCGGGATCGGTAGTTAAAGATGTAGCCGATGACGGAACTGTTTCTTACTCACCTAACACTACTCCGGTAGATGTGGAACACATGGATGATTATTACAGAGCTGATGCTCTTGCAAGAGCTACAGTTATAGACAAGTCATTCGTTAAATTAAGAGAGGTTGTTTTAAGCTATGATATACCATCTAAGTTATTAGGCGACGGATTTGTACAAAGATTACAGGTATCTGCAATAGGACGTAACCTATTCATATGGACACCAAGAAGCAATCAGTACATTGATCCGGAAGCATCAACATTTGGTACAGATCTACAAAGTCAGTTTGGTGAATTTAGCGCTAACCCTTCTACAAGAAGCATTGGTTTTAGCATTAAAGCAAACTTTTAAAAAAAAATATCATGAAAAATATATTTAAAATATTCTTATTATCATTTGCAGTAGTCTTCACATCCTGTGACGATGAGCTGGATATAAACACAGACCCAAACTCACCTGCTCAAATAACTAAGGGACTTGCACTTGCTTCTTCTGAAGCATCGTTAGTAACCATTCTTGGAGGTGAATTAACAAACTTAGGAGGTTTTTGGGCTCAATATCATACACAGTCTCCTAGTGCCAGCCAATATGAAGTTTTTGACCAATATAACCTAACAACTTCTTATGCCGACAGATTATGGACTGAGATTTATGCCGGATGTCTAAACGACTTGGAGTTCACTATAACTACTGCACAAGAAGACGGTGATACAGGTACTGTAGTTATCGCAACCTGTTTAAAAGCATATACTTTTCAGTTAATGGTAGACTTATTTGGTGATATTCCTTACACAGAAGCTTTACAAGGTATAGAAAACATCACTCCTGCAGTAACTCCTGGAGAAGATGTTTATACAGATCTTATAGCAAAATTAGACGAGGCTGTTGCTGCTTACGAAGCAAACCCAGTAAATGGAGGTGTAGGCTCTCAGGATCAGATATATGGAGGTAATGTAGCCAGATGGATTGAGTTTTCAAATACATTAAAATTAAAAATGTATATAAGAATGGCTTATACTCCTATGGCAAATCCAACTGCTGTAAATGCATTATTAGCCGAAGACAACTTTATTACAGTTGATGCTGCATTTACAAACTTTGCAGATACTCAAAACAAGAGAAATCCTTTTTATGAAGTACAGATTGACAGACTTGGTGATGTAAACAATGTAGCCAGCAACACACTACGTGATTTTTATGAATCAAACGGAGACATAAGAATACAGGCAGCATACAGACCGGCAGGAGAAGATCCATTAAACTTCCCTTCAATTTCTCAGGGAACAGGTAATGACTTTAACAACACAGCTGTTGCTTATGGAAGACCTAATATTTGGCAGGAAACTCCGGTTTTCTTAATGTCATTAGCCGAAAGCAATTTCCTTCAGGCCGAAGCTTTAATACGCTATGCAGGCGGAGCAGGAGCAAAAGAAAAATATGACAACGGTGTACTACAGTCTTTCCTTACTTATTCTAAGTATTTTGAAAAAGATGACGATCTAACCGATACTGAAGAAAACCTAATACCGGTATTTACAGCGGGTGAGGCTACAGCTGCAGCTACAGCACTTACAGAGGCAGGTGGCGCATATGAATATAATGCAGCAGGTGATACTGAAACTTTAGTAAGACAGGTTATAATTCAAAAATGGGCTTCTCTTCCTTATATCAATAATATTGAAGCTTATATAGAGGCAACCAGAACTAAATTCCCTGAGGTAGTACCTGAAGGAACTGAAGATTATTCAATAGGAAACAGGATACCATCTGCTATTTCAACATTACCTAATGTACAAATACCTAGTATTTTATTCTATCCTGATGATGAAGTAAACAGAAATCCTAATATAACTCAGCACACCAGCCTTACAGATAATGTTTGGTGGGATCAGAAAACAGAATAATTTCAAAAAAAATTAAAGTCATGAAAATCTTATATAAAACAATAAAAGCAGGATTAATTTTATCACTTGCCGTACTGGCTTCCTGCGGATATGAAGACCCTGTTGGCACAACTAAGGTCACTTATTATCCCTTATTAGAAATGAATGGCCCTTCAACTGAAGTGCTCTCTGTAGGAGACACATATACTGAAGAAGGAGCATCGGCTACTGAGAACGGTGAAGAAATTGAGGTTACAACCGTTGGGTCTGAAGATGTAGACACTTCTACTCCAGGAGTATACAATGTTTACTATTCAGCTGTTAACAGTGATGGATTCTCAACTTCACAAAGAAGAATTGTAATTGTACTTAGTGCAGATCCAAGCACAATAAATCTTGAAGGAACATTTTTCAGAAACGGTAATCCTAACACAGTTACAAAACTTGGCGACAGGGTATATCAATGTAATAATGCCGGAGGACTGCCTCTTTCTGATTCTAGAAATCTTCTTAATGTAACATTCTACAACCTGGATGATGCTCATGTATATGTACCTTTTCAGGTTGATGCATCCGAATCAGGAATTGATGTAGAAAGTAACATTGGAAACATAATCAGTCAAGACTCTTTCAACTGGGTACTTACGGCTTCTGCTTATTACGGTACCGCAACTCGTAATTTCACAAGATAAAAGAGAACAATATGAAAAAAATAAAATTAAATATAGTACACATCTTCTTCTTAACTCTGTTTACAACACTGATTGTTTCTTGTGATGAAGATGGTTATGATGACTACGGTATGGAAACCACTCCATCTGTAGCAATGAACGGAGAGTGGTGGATTGATATAATAGATGAAGCATCAGGCGATGTGTTAGCACAGCACGTACTTCATAAAACTTATGATACAAATGCCGGAGACGGCAGGATGTTTATAGATGATAATCAAAACGGTTACTGGATAAAAGGAACAGTAGCGGTAGATCTTAACAACTTTACCTTCAGCACTACAGATGAGGAAAACCTGGTAGACCCGGGAAGTACTTTTAATGTAACTGACGGTAAAATACTTAAAGGTGCTTCAGTTACCGAATCAGGTGTTGTAGTTGATAGTATCTATTTTAAAGGGGAGTTTAGTTATGATCCGGGTACTATAATCATCTTCGCAGGACACAAAAGAACCGGCTTTTTGGAAGATGAGTATTAAAAGAGAAACTTCGTCTCTTAAACCACCCTTAACAGGGTGGTTTTTTTATACCTTTGCAAAATGGAAAAAGAACATCAGATTTTTGGGATAAGGGCTATTGTTGAAGCCATAAATGCAGGTAAAGAAATTGATAAGGTTTTTATTCAGAAAGAGGCACAGGGAGACTTGATGCGTGACCTGATGAAAACTATAAAACAAAACAACATTAACTTTAGTTACGTACCTGTTGAAAAACTAAACAGGCTTACCCCAAACAATCACCAGGGAGCTGTGGCAACCATTGCTCCTATACGCTTTCATGATCTTGAAAATTTAGTAGAAAATGTATTAGAAAGTGGTAAAACTCCATTATTCCTTATTCTTGACCAATTATCTGATGCCCGAAACTTTGGTGCTATTATCCGTACAGCAGAATGCACAGGTGTAGATGGTATAATAATACAAAAACAGGGATCTGCTCCTGTAAACGGAGACACTGTTAAGACTTCTGCCGGAGCGGTATTTAATGTACCTATCTGCAAAGTAGAGCATATAAAAGATGCTATTTTTCACCTTCAGGGTTCAGGTATAAAAACCATAGCCGCAACAGAGAAAACAGAAAACACCATTTATGATGTTTCGTTTAACGAGCCCGTAGCTATAATAATGGGATCGGAAGACAGAGGCATAAACCCTTCTGTTTTAAAAATAGTAGACGAAAAAGCAAAACTGCCTATGTTTGGAACAATATCTTCGCTAAATGTATCGGTAGCCTGCGGTGCTTTTCTATATGAAGCTGTTAGACAACGCCTTTAATTAATCTGATTTTTTGTTTTCCTTCTCTCCATCCTTTTCAGGTTTGGGAGTATAACTATATACTATCCTTATTACAGGCCTGCTGTGTGTATGGGTAGAATTATCTGCCGGCATATTATTTTCATCTTCAAATAACTCTTCGGAATCTGGCTTGGGAGGATTTACAAAATTACCATTCTCATCAAAGCGTTTCATAAATGCATCCTGACTGGGATCAAAATCCGGCCTCTCCCAATCATAAGTAATTTGTTTTTTGTATTGAGGGGTTACATATATTCTGGAAAACAGTAATCCTGTCAGCAATCCGCCTAAATGACCTTCCCAGGATATCCCCTGCTTAACCTCCGGAAATATATACCATATCATTCCTCCATACAGTATAATTATAAGTAAAGACAAAGCTACTAACCTGTAATAACCCGTTTGTATACCTTTAAAGAAAATAAAACTTACCAACACATATATCAGTCCGCTGGCTCCTATATGATAGGATTCCCTACCTATTGCCCAGGTAAACAACCCCGAAAGTAAAATACCATAAACAATTACCTTAAATGCCTGTTTTCTATAAAAATATCGCAAGGCAGCTACAAGTACCAATAACGGTATCGAATTATTATAAAGATGCTCTAAACTACCATGAAGAAAAGGACTGAAAACAACTCCGCGCAATCCCTTTAATGTACGCGGATAAATACCAAAATCATTTAAATGAAGATGGAATTTAATGTCGGCCCAATATATAACCCACAAAGAAAGAACAAAATACAAAGGCCAGGCCAGTACAGAAGGAGTGAATTTGAATTGATTATCGGTCATAAAAGGTATGTTAAGCTATTTGTATCCACACAATAATTTAACCAATTTTGCTTTAGTGCAATTTTGTCATAATTCAGTAATTTTACACAATGGAAGCACCTTTAGCAGAACGCATACGCCCTAAGCATTTATCAGAATATATCAGCCAACAGCATTTGGTTGGCCCAAACGGTTCGTTAACCCATCAGATAGCCCGCGGAGTTATTCCGTCTCTTATCCTATGGGGGCCTCCGGGAACAGGAAAAACAACATTGGCTCAAATTATGGCCGAAGAATCTAAAAGGCCGTTTTATGTGTTAAGTGCAATTAATTCGGGTGTTAAAGAAGTGCGTGAAGTGATAGACAAAGCCAAACAGAGTGGCGGATTATTTACTTCAAAAAATCCTATTCTGTTTATCGATGAGATTCACCGTTTTAGCAAATCGCAGCAGGACTCCCTTTTAGCTGCTGTAGAGAAAGGCTGGGTAACACTAATAGGCGCTACTACCGAAAATCCGAGTTTTGAGGTTATTCCCGCTTTATTGTCAAGATGTCAGGTATATGTATTAAATGCTTTTTCCAAAGAGGATTTAGAAGCATTACTACATAGGGCAATGAATACTGATGAAACTTTAAAGCATAAAAATATTGACCTAAAGGAAACAGAGGCCCTACTTCGACTTTCAGGAGGTGATGGAAGAAAACTTCTTAATATTTTTGAGCTTATTATTAATGCATCAGAAGACGATGATATTATAATAACTAATGATAAGGTAATGCAGTTGGTTCAAAAAAACACTGTACTTTATGATAAGACCGGAGAACAGCATTATGATATTATTTCTGCCTTTATCAAATCAATGAGAGGCAGCGACCCAAATGGTGCCGTGTATTGGCTGGCACGGATGATTGAAGGTGGTGAAGATTTAAAATTCATAGCACGACGCATGCTTATACTCGCATCTGAAGATATAGGCAATGCCAACCCTACCGCTCTTATCATGGCAAACAACACCTTTCAGGCAGTATCTACCATAGGCTATCCGGAATCCCGCATCATTTTAAGTCAGTGCGCAATATATCTTGCCACATCACCTAAAAGCAATGCCTCTTATATGGCTATAGGAAAAGCGCAACAAATGGTAAAACAAACAGGTGATCTGCCTGTGCCGTTTCATTTGCGTAATGCGCCTACAAAACTCATGAAAGACTTAGGTTATGGAGATGACTACAAGTATGCACACGACTACAACAACAATTTTGCCGATCAGGAATTTTTACCGGACGAAATAAAAGGCACACCTTTTTATGAACCGGGAAATAATAGCCGTGAAAATTCTACCCGCGACTTTTTGAAGAACAGGTGGAAAGGAAAATATAATTATTAAAGACTTAGAATTTAATATTCAGCACCTGTGAAACAGGTTCATCGTTAAGATAGTATTCAAAAACCCAGTTACCATCTTTTTTAAACACAACTCCCGTTATATCTTCCATCTTAGCACTATAAGAATCAGACTGAGATGTTTTATACATTTTAAGAACTGTTTTTTGTGTTTTATCCAGCAGTTCATAACCGTATGACGTAGGCTTTGCATACAGCTGATTATCTTTACTTTGTGCAACAGTTGTTTTATCCTGTGAAGTTTGTTGCTGTAGAGGTTGTGCATTTTCCCCTTTGTACTTGTAATCCGTAACCTCAAGCGATTTGGAAGCTTCACGAAGTGATTCATAATAGGCTTTCCTCAACTCTTTTTCTTTACTTGAGCCTTCTAATGATTTAAAAACTTCCTGACCTACACAGTTTTTCAACACAATCGTCATTTGTGTAGAGAGAAACTTTGAATCCATTATCAAATCACCATACAAGGCCTTACATTTGTCCATTTTCAGCTCAAAAGGCATTTCATCTCCTTCATAATAAACCTCAAAACCTTTCTTCTCAAACATCATTTTAGTAAGATCGTTCAGACTAAACTGATTTTTATCAGAAAGAAAAGTAAACTGTTTTGGTAGCACTACATACTTATAATCATTAATATCTGTACTTTGAGCAAATAAAACACCACTAAACAGCAACGCTGCTAAAAGAGCTATCTTTTTCATTTTTAAAGGAAATTTTTTAATTCCAGCAGATTATGAACCTGGGGTATCCCCTCTTTTACTGCCAGCTTGTTTTCGTTAAAGTAAATTGCATCCAAACCACAATCCAGGGCACCCTGAACATCAGCTTCAATGCAGTCGCCTATCATTACCCCGGTATTTTTTTCTACGTTAGCAATTTTTAAGGCATATTCAAAAATCTTCGCATCCGGCTTTTTACATCCGGCCTGCTCAGAGTTTGTTATGGTATCAAAATAATGGTAAATATCCGCATTTTTAAGTTTAGCTATTTCCTGAACCCCATTAGTAATTATATGAAGGCTGTAATTAGGCCTCAAATATTCCAGTATCTCTACAGTCCCTTCATACAAGTGATTATAGGTAGGCAAAAGAGCTATATAATCTTCCCAAAGCTTATCAATAATAATATCTTCCACATCACATCCTACAGTAACAAATGCTTCTTTAAGCCTTTTGTATCTTAACTCCTGCTGACTGATATGGCCATCGCGATACATTTTCCAGTATTTAAGATTGATAGGAATATAGTTCTCTATAAACATCTCTATATCAACCTCAACATTATGCTTTTGAAGAATTACCTGAAAAGTAAGCGCAGAGTTTTTCTCGAAGTCCCATAATGTATGGTCGAGATCAAAAAACACTGCTTTCTTTTCCTTTAGCTTCATTACCCTTTTATAATAACAGCATTTTCAATGTGGTAAATCCAGTCGTCCACATCAGAGTCATTATATCTAAATGTACCTTCCAGCGTTACATACTGGTCGGTTTTAAGCTTCATATTAGGATTTTTAAACTTAATTCCCATTATGGTTTCAGGACCGGCCTGACCACAGAAAAAGCAGGAAGCAAAAACATTTTTACTAAGCGCATAACTTTTATTATCAATAGGAATAATAAAGCCGCTCATTATTATAGTTTTTTTGCTTTTTGCTTTTAGTGTAGGGTTTACAACCGGGAACATTACCCCTTCAGGATAATCATCGGTTGCTTTCTTAATATATTTTATTTGTCCTAAAAGTTTCCAGGATAAGGTATCCGAGAAAACAGCAGTATTGTCTGCCTCTGTGTTTGTAGTTGTAAAACCGGAACTTTGTAAAGAAGGTGTTCGCAATGACATCAACATCAACCCCGAGAACATAAGTACTGCTACAATGAAATAATTTTTACGCATTTGCCAGTGTTTTTGAAATATTTAATCCGTAAGCCTTAACCGCAGGTATAACCGCCGCTAAAACCCCTACAAAGATAGTGAGCAGGAATAAATATCCCTCTTTTTCCCACACAAACTCGAGAGGATTAAACGAAATTTTAAATTCGCTTTCAGACGAACCCGAAATAAAGCTCAATGCTAACCTCCCAACAATCGTTCCAAAAATGTATCCTGTAACGCATAATAAAAGGCTTTCTATAAGAACAAGCATTAATAGTTGCAGCCTGCTGGCACCATTAACGCGCAACAGGGCAAATTCGTATTTTCTCTCTTTAAGCGTATTGAACAAGGCAATAAAAATACTGATACCCGATATAAGCATAATACCATAAGCAAGGTACTGTAATGCATCAAGGCCTATACCAAAAAGCGTAAACAATCTGTTTATCTCTATAGCCGGAAGAGCTCCCTGCATTTTTGTATTTTGAGGTATAAGCCTTGGCCAGGTTACTATCCCCATTTTGCTTTTAAACTTAATAAGCACAGCTGTTATTTCTTTCCCTTCTTCGCTTACAGGCATATCCACATGATCATGAACTTCTTCTGCATGATCGTGATCGTGGCCATCTTCATGATGATGCTCTTCACCTTCCTCTTCAGCTGCCATGTGGTCTTCGTGGTCATGAGCTTCTTCAGCAGCTTCATGGTCGTGATGGCCGTGACCTTCGTGATCATGGTCTTCCACCGCCTCCCCTTCATTTTCATGATCGTGTTCGTGGTCATGCATTGCCCAAACGCTTGGAATATTACATAGAATAAGGTTATCTACCACCTTACCTGTTGAAGATGCTATACCAGTTACTATATAGGCATGGTTCTCATGCACCTCACCTTCTTCTGAATCTCCGTGAGAACCAAAGAACTTATCTCCTACCTTGATATTCATTTTTTGTGCCACTGTACTACCTACAACAACTTCAAAATTCTTATCGAAAATCTTACCATTGGTTATCTCCGCACCATATTTATGTAAATATTCCGGAGTTGTCCCAACAATCCTAAATCCTCTGTAATTATCACCAAAGGCAAGCGGAATTGCTGTTTCCACAAACGGGTGTTTCATCCATTTTTTAGCTTCGGTATAATCTATATTACCTGTTGGAGCATCTACCTGATAAACCGAAGACAGTATCAGTTGCAACGGGCTCCCCTGAGCACCAAGCACCATATCTATACCATCTATATTGTCACTGAATTTCTTTTCAAACTGATCCTGCAGTAAAATAAGAAGGGTAATAATGGCCACACTCGCTGTTAGCAGGATAATACTAAGAAGTGTATTTAGTGGCTTAAACCATATATTTTTCCAGGCTATTTTAGTAATCATGATAACGTAATTTGATTAGGGAAACGGTCTTTTAATCTTTGGTCGTGAGTTACTATAACCAGTGCAGTACCAAACTGCTTGGCAAGTCCCGAAAGCATATCGGCTACCTTATAGGCATTTTCATCATCAAGGCTTGAAGTAGGTTCATCGGCAAGCAACAGCTTTGGCTCATTAATAAGTGCACGGGCAATAGACACCCTTTGCTGCTGACCAATACTAAGCTGAGAAGGCAATTTATGCATATGGTCTTTTAAATCCAGTTGTTCTAAAAGCTGCTTAGCTTTTTCTGTTGCATGACGTCCTGTTGCCAGCCATGATGCCAGTACAACATTTTCCAAAACGTTTAGTGATGCCACAAAATAGGATTGCTGTAATACCAACCCAATGTTTTTACCTCTAAAGTGATCGAGTTTCCTGTCTGACAAAACAGACAGGCTTGTATCATCTATAAAAACATCTCCCGATTGCGGACGTAAAAGCCCTCCAAGCAAATGCAGCAATGTGGTTTTTCCTTTTCCCGATCCTCCCGTTATAAGCAGGCTGTCTCCTTTTGAAGCTGTTATGTCAGGAAACTGAAAAGAAGTGCCTTTCCCGTAAGAAAAGCGTATATCTTTTGTAGTAATCATTCCGGATTTATTTTGATGTGATGCAAGTTAGCGAAAATAGGGCGATAATAAAATTGTAATCTTCCTACAATTTACTACTTTTAACACATTAGAATCTCTTTATAAAATAGTAACAGACAGGCAAACTGGTTTTGCCGCACTTTGCCAACCTTAAAACCGGTTAGCGAAGCAATAGTTTATTATCTATTTTAAAAGAGAAATTTTATGAAACCATCTATAAAAATTGCCGTTATAGGCGCCACCGGAAAAGCCGGTAAATTCCTTATTGAAGAACTCGCAAAAACCAACTATCAAGTTAAGGCGTTGTTTAGAAATCCTGAGAACACAAATCTTCCTGAAATCGAAGTCATTACAGGAAATGTTTCAAACCCTGATGATGTACTTTCGATATTAAAAGATTGTGATGCGGTTATAAGCGTGCTGGGTATGGGTGTCTCACCAAATCCTATCGATATATTCACAACTTCTACAGGCAATATTCTGTCTGCAATGAATAAGCTGAATATAAACCGATACATTGTTATTACAGGATTGAATGTAGATACTCCTACCGATAATAAAAGCCCTAACTCTAAAGCAGCCACCAACTGGATGTATGAGCATTTTCCCGCTACCACAAAAAACAAGCAGAAAGAATATGAGATGCTAACAGAAAGCATTACAGACTGGACTATGGTAAGACTCCCGATGATTGACTTAACCGAAGAATCTCCGGAAATTGCCATAAGCCTTACAGACTGTCCCGGCAGTAAGATAAGCGCTACCTCACTGGCGCAGTTTTTAATTAAGCTGCTTACTGATGAAGCCTACATAAGGCAGGCTCCTTTTATAGCCAACAAATAAAAACAAAGCGGGCATATTGCCCGCTTTGTCATAAAGATTAATATCATCGAACAAAGTTAATTTCACCTGATAAAACATCTTTCATAATTGCTTTAGCAGTTTCTTTACCATCATAGTCAAACTTCATTTTACCAACTGAAATATTATAAGTAAATTCAATACCTACAATTTTTACCATCCCAAACATTTCAGTAATTATATACGAATCATTAAAAGTATAAAAATGTTTTAACCCTTGCTTTGCTTCACTATCCAAAATAGGTAATCTATCTTCTAATTCAAGCAAAGAATTTACTTTAGCACCTTTAGAATCAACAACCATAAATTCATTAGTCAAATTAAGCTTTAAATTTAAATTATCAGATATTTTTCCCTTAAACTTCTCAAACATCCATTCTTTATCCAGTTTAATATAAATATTTGTGACCTTACTAGAAATTGATTCAATAGTAGTCGTAAGATATCTAACTCTTCCTTCCCAATCCTCGTCAATAGTTTCACGTAAAACAACCAATTTAATCCCATAATATTCTGCAAATTCTTTAGCTCCTTTTTGGTATCCTTTTGACGTTACCATTATTCCATTAATATTACCTATATCAGAAATTGAACTCCAAAATTCTTTAACTCGCCCTACCGATAAATTCTTATTATAGTTTTTACACTCTATTGCTACTTTATGAATACCCAGTCCAACTTTACACTCCCAATAAACATCTATTTGATGAAAAGTAGCTTTACCTTTAATTTTTAAATTATGTTGTACATCGACAGTTAAGCCTTCTCTTTCCAACAAAGTCTGATATATATCCCTTGTAAACTGTTCATACTTTAAACCTTCACCCATAAGCTTGATAATAAATTCTAAAAATTACAACATACCCTCGTCAGCAAAACTGAGATATGATTTCTCGGTTACTATAACATGGTCAAGGATATTAATGCTCAGGCTATGCCCTGCCTGTTGCATTTGTTTGGTTATCTGCCTGTCAGGCTCACTGGCCTGTAAGGTTCCGGAAGGATGGTTATGCACCAGTATCATACCTGTTGCATTATGTTCCAGCGCAAGTTTAAAGGCCAAACGAACATCTACAACTGTACCTGTAATACCACCTTTGCTTAATTGCGACTTGTAAATAACCTTGTTGGAGTTATTAAGGTAAAGTACCCAAAACTCCTCATGGGGCAACTCACCTATAAGCGGTTGCATAATATCATAAACTGCTTTACTGGAAGTTACCTTTTTTAAGTCAGGAGTATCTTCTTCCCTTCGTCTTCGGCCCAGTTCGGCAGCGGCGGCAATGGTTACGGCTTTTGCCTCCCCTATCCCCTTAAAGTTCATGAGTTGCTGAATGGATAATTTGCCCAGAGCATTAAGGTTGTTATCTACACTTTTAAGTATGCGCTTGCTGAGTTCTACAGCACTCTCGTTGCGGCTACCTGAGCCTATAAGTATGGCAATCAGTTCGGCATCACTAAGGGCGGTTTTGCCCTTAAGCATTAATTTTTCGCGGGGTTTATCGTCTTCTGCCCAATACTTGATCGAAAAGGCTCCTGTGGTTTCTTCCATAATTATTAAAGTAAGGTTATACGAATTTAATTAAAAACCACATACTATTACAGAATAATATTACGTTACAAATTAAAACACCATAGTGAATGAAGCAACTTTTACTCTTATTCCTTATCGGTTCTGTTTTAAAAGCTGATGTACAAAAAGATTTCTACATACAACTTTCTGATGCTGCCCTAACACTTACTAAAGATGCTGTAAGGTATGAGCCGAAATATGTAAAAATAAAATATCCTAACGGAGATGTTCCTGCCCATACCGGTGTATGTACCGATGTGGTTATACGTGCTTACCGAAAACTTGGAATCGACCTGCAAAAGGAAGTTCATGAAGACATGAAGGCTAACTTTGCTAAATATCCCAAGATATGGGGACTAAAATCTACCGATACTAATATTGACCACAGAAGGGTGCCTAACCTGCAAACTTTTTTTACCCGTAAAGGAGAAAAACTTGCAGTAACACAAAAGGGAAGCGACTACAAACCGGGAGATATTGTAACCTGGATGTTAAACGACAGGCTGCCCCATATAGGTATAGTGGTAAACAAAAAAGGAAAATCAGGCAATTATATGATTGTACACAATATAGGCAGCGGACAGAATTTAGACGACTGCCTCTTTGACTATTCGATAAGCGGGCACTACCGATATAAAAAAGAGGGACATTAAGTCCCTCTTTTTTAATTTATATCATAATCTGTTAACCTGTATTCTATATAATTTGTCCCAGAGACAAATCTTGTATGTGTAGCCACCATTCCTATGCCCGCAGAGTAATTATTAAAACAACCTACCCCTTCAGGCAAATTATGTTCCGGATCAGAAACAAACATCGCTACATATGGGTAAACAGAATAATTTTGTCCCTCTACAGTAACGTTTTGCATTTCGTTAAGAGTATAATTCAATTCCCCATAAACCTCAGATCCATCATTTGCCGGTTGTGTATCCTGAAAGTTAAAGTCAGCACCAGGATGGATAACAACACCCTGTTCATTTACCAGATATCCGCTTTCATCAACTCTCACAAACTCTTCCCTCTCATTAACTTTAATCGACTGGTTATATTCTTCATGTAGCAACCTCACATAACTAACATCCCCAATTGTCTGATTACCGGAAACCGTTACACTATCGGTTATTCCGGAAAAGCTCTCTACTCCTTCTGCATTAGCAATATATTTTTTATACACCCAGAGATTACCGTCTTTAAGATTAAAAAAAGATTCCTGAGTTGAGTTACTGTCATCATCAGAGCATGACAATACAATAGCCGACAAGGCTAAAACACTTAAAATTTTCTTCATAGCAATAATTGGTTTATTTGTAAGATATAAACTTTAAAACCAATTATATATTGCTTCATCAGTGTTTTTACATCAGTGTTTTTACATCGTCAAAATTAAGTCCGCCATAATTACCGGAACTCATTAAAAGAAGCGCCACGCCTTCGGTATCATATTTTAAATGGAAAAGATATTCCTTAAAAGCCTCAGGGTTGGTATAAATTATAAGGTCTTCACGATTAAAGGCTTTGGCTATCTGCTCATAGGTTACCTCTTCAAGCTGTTTTATCTTAACCGCTTCCGGCGAATAGAACACCACTGCCACATCGGCATTATCAAGCGCTCCCTCATATTCTTTTAAGAATTCAGCATTAAGGCTGCTGTAAGTATGCAGTTCTAAGCAGGCGATAAGTTTTCTTTCGGGATATTGTTCTTTTACGGCTTTAGTTGTAGCAGCAACCTTACTTGGTGAATGGGCAAAATCCTTATAAGCCACATTCTTACCATTCTCTGCAATTTTTTCAAGGCGTTTACTGGCACCTTTAAAACTTGCAATAGCCTCATAGAAGTCGGCTTCATCAACACCCATATTCTGGCATATCCATTTGGCTCCGGCCAGGTTATTAAGGTTGTGCGCCCCAAACACCTCAATAGGCATAGCCCCTTCCGGAGTTTCAAGATAGGTAATACCATTTTCAACAGAATATTGAGGCGTAGTGTAAGGCAGCTTACGAATTGGGTTTGTAGCAGCTTCGGCAATCCTTTTTACTTCAGCATCATCTTCATTATATACTAATATGCCACCGTTTGTAATCTTCTGGATAAATATCTCAAACTGCCCCACATAGTTCTCATAGGTAGGGAATACATTTATATGATCCCATGCAATACCGCTTATAAGCGCTATGTTAGGATTGTACAGATGAAACTTAGGCCTTCTGTCCATCGGTGAAGAAAGGTATTCATCCCCTTCAAGCACAATAAAGTCGTTATCCTCTGTAAGGTGTACCATGGTTTCAAAGCCTTCAAGTTGTGCACCCACCATATAGTCTACTTCTATACCATGATAGTGCATTACATGAAGTATCATACTGGTTATGGTTGTTTTACCATGTGACCCTCCAATTACCACGCGGGTTTTATTTTTAGACTGTTCGTATAAAAACTCAGGATAAGAATAAATTGTAAGCCCCATTTCCTGCGCTTTTAAAAGCTCAGGGTTATCAGCCTTAGCGTGCATACCTAAAATTACAGCATCAATATCGGCAGTGATCTTTTCAGGATACCACCCCAGTTCCTGCGGCAGTAATCCTTTCTTTTCAAGACGTGAACGCGATGGCTCAAAAATGGCATCGTCACTACCTGTTACATTATATCCTTTTTCATGCAGGGCCAGGGCCAGATTGTGCATAGCAGCACCGCCAATAGCTATAAAATGTGTACGCATTTAGTTTCTGATTATTTTTTTAGGAGCTTCCCAACCTTTGCCGGAAAATAATGCTCTATACTATTAAATACCAAAAGTAATAAAATCATGGCATAAGAACACCCATACTGCAAAACATATATTAAACACAAAATAAACCGGGCCATACCCTAGCCCATCCTTACTTTTTTAGGTAAATAAAAAAACGGCTTCTTAAAAGAAGCCGTTTTTAATTTGAACAAATAATTAAATTATCTCACAATCGTCATTTCGTCCACAATATGTTTCGCACCAGAGAATCTGTCGATAACCCAAAGTACATAACGTATATCTACGTTAATTGTTCTTTGCAGTTTGTCATCAAATATAACGTCTCCGGCCATAGCCTCAATATTACCGTCAAAAGCAACACCTATAAGTTCACCTTTACCGTTTAACACAGGTGAACCTGAGTTACCTCCTGTAATATCGTTATCAGTAAGGAAGTTTACCGGCATATAACCTTCTTTGTCTGCATACTGGCCAAAATCTTTATCCTCATACATTTCAAGAAGTCTCTTAGGTAAATCAAACTCAGCATCGTTTGGCTTATATTTAGCTACTTCACCTTTCATTGTAGTGTAGTAGTTTTTCTCAGCATCGTTCCTGTCGTCTTTAGGCAAAGCGATTACCTTACCGTAAGTTAAACGCAGTGTACTGTTTGCATCCGGGTAATACTTCTCTTTCGGGTTAGCGTCTCTCATACCCTGAACCAGTAAACGGAATGATTTTGAATAGCTGTCCTCTAAAGCAGCAATCTCATCCGGCACCGCTCTGTACTGAGTTAAGATGTCGTTTGAAAGAAGGAATAAAGGATCGTTTTGTAGTGCCTCAGCATTTGGACTCTTAAGGAACTCTTCAACACTCTCTTTAGATCTGAAGATACTTGTTTCAAAAGCTTCGTTTACATATTTTGTATAATCGTAGTTATTCTCCTCACCTATTTTAGCTACTAAAGGAGCAATTGCATAACCTGTAGATTTAGTAGCATATAAATGAAGCTGAGCAGCAAGAACATCTTTTTCAAGAGGCATGTATAATGTTTTATACTCTTCTGCCACAAACTCTTCAATTCTTGGAAGATATTGTGCTTTTTGTGCCTCGTTAGAGTTAGCATACTGCATTAATGCACCACCTACTCTGTACGGAAGAACTGCAAAAGCACTTGTTCTTAATAAACCTACAAGGTAGTTATCCTGACGTGCTTTTTCATTAGTTTTAGCATAGTAAGCGTTGATGTTAGCCACAACATCGCCATACTTGGCTTTATTTTCTTTTTTGTTAGCCCATTTATTAAATTTAGCTTCACCCGCTGCTTTAGTTTCAGCTGTTTTGTGAGCTGTAAGGGCATCAATCATACCCTGACGATTTTTCCAGTAGTTTGCTACCTGAGCGTATTTTGAAGCATAGTCAAGACGAACTTTGTCGCTTTGATCCATGTATACCTTCATCCTGTCCATACCTAATTTAGAAGACTCTACCCATGCAGGATAAGCATACTTTACATTTTGCTCGATACCTGCAGCAGGCATCCAACGGTTTGTACGCCCAGGGTAACCTAAAATCATGGCAAAGTCACCTTCTTCCACACCTTTTAAGCTTACCGGAAGATATTGTTTAGGATGTAACGGAACGTTGTTTGGAGAATATTCTGCCGGGTTACCGTTTGCATCTGCATAGATACGGAACATAGAGAAGTCACCTGTATGACGAGGCCACTCCCAGTTATCTGTATCACCACCAAATTTACCAATGCTCTCAGGAGGTGTACCTACAAGACGAACATCGTTATAGTCCTGATAAACGAAATAGTAGAACTCATTACCCTGAAAGAATGAGCGAACAGAAACTACATATTTACCACCTTCATTATTTTCTTTTTCAATAAGAGCACTTTCCTGCTGAATAGCTTTTTCTCTTTCAGCTTCAGTCATATTGTCGTTAAGTTTAGAAAGGATTCTCTTAGAAACATCATCCATTCTTACAAAGAAACGAACCGAAAGGCTTTTTGGCTTAAGCTCATCTGCCCTTGTTGGAGCCCAGTAACCATCTCTTAAATAGTTAGCCTCAGGAGATGAAAGTTCAGCAATAGCCTCATAACCACAGTGGTGGTTAGTTAGCACTAAACCGTCTTTAGAGATAACCTCTGCAGTACATCCTCCGTCAAACTGTACGATTGCATCTTTAAGGCTGTTGTGATTAACGCTGTAAATTTCCTCAGCAGTTAACTGTAAGCCCATTTTTTGCATATCCCTGTGATTTAAACGCTCAATGAACATTAAAAACCACATACCCTCGTCAGCCCTTACAGGCATTACCATAAGTGACATGGTAAGGAATAAAATAAGTTTTTTCATCTGATTTTAATAAAGTTAATAGTTTAGCTAATAAGTAGCTGTATTACATATTTGTTACACCGTTATTATTAACTATCTCGTTTTAGAGCTGCGAATATACCTATTTTTAAGAATTTCGTAAAATAAAGAAGATGCAAAAACACATTATAAAATAACAAAAGGCGCTATAAAGCGCCTTTTGTTATTTTAACTGTTAAGCATTTGCCACAGTTTATCTTTTAACTCGGTAAGCCCTTGTTGTGCTACCGATGAGATAAACAAATACGGCACATCTTTTAGTTCTTTATCCAGTTGCTGTTTTAATTCGCCCTTAAGCTCCTCATCCAGCATATCGCATTTTGTAATCGCTACCAGCCTGTCTTTGTCTAACATTTCAGGATTATATCTTCTCAACTCATCAAGAAGTATCTCATATTCCTTTTTGATATCCTCAGCATCCGCAGGAACAAGGAACAATAATGTAGAGTTTCGTTCTATATGCCTAAGGAAATAATGCCCTAAACCTTTACCTTCTGCAGCACCTTCAATAATTCCGGGAATATCAGCCATAACAAACGACTGAAAATCCCTGTAGGCCACAATACCTAAGTTAGGTTTTAATGTGGTAAACGGATAATCTGCAATTTTTGGTTTTGCAGAAGTAAGCACCGAAAGTAACGTAGATTTACCTGCATTAGGGAATCCTACCAATCCTACATCTGCCAGCACTTTTAGCTCAAGGATAACATCTAGCTCCTCACCATAAAGTCCCGGCTGGGCATAACGTGGTGTCTGGTTTGTAGCACTACGAAAATGCCAGTTACCTAAACCTCCCTTACCTCCTTTTGCAAGTATTTTTTTCTCTCCTTCTTCGGTTATTTCAAAAAGTATCTCATTTGTTTCCTTATCGCGCACTACTGTACCCAACGGCACCTCGATATACTTATCTTCGCCATCAGCACCTGTACTTCTCGCACTACCACCATCTCCTCCGTGTCCGGCTTTAATGTGACGTGCAAACTTAAGGTGAAACAATGTCCAAAGACCTTTGTTCCCCACCAGGTAAACGTGACCGCCACGACCACCGTCGCCACCATCAGGCCCACCTTTTTCAATAAACTTCTCCCTGTGCAGGTGAGTAGATCCTTTACCTCCTTTACCGGAAGCAACATATATTTTTACGTAATCTACAAAATTCCCTTCTGTCATTCTATCTGCTTTAAAGCTTAAGGTTAAAAAATTACCGCGACAAAGTTAAGCCTTTAATCCTTATTAATTAAATATTAATGACGGAATACCTATACCAATCGCAATTCCATAAAATAAATCGGCCCAAACAAACCTTAATACATTAAATACATATATTAATCCGATTAAAGGGAACGACAGGATTGCAAGCAGATTTAGCTTTTTTATTTCGTGCTTTGCCTGGTCATAAACATTATTTGCATCCTGGTTTGAGGGTACTGCATGCATACCTATTGATACACCCAGCCATATTAAAAAATAGGATAGAGGGTGGGCCAAATCAAAAAACTTAATTGGCATATAAGCAGGAAGACAAATAAGGAGGCAAAGGAGCGTGTTAATAAAAAACGGCCCCATTGATATTAAGAAAGTGGTATAAAAATTTGAAGTACTTTCATGTACTACATATCCGGCCGGGTTACCAACCTGAAAATAGCAAGCATCAAATACTGCCACTTTTCTCAATTTACAAAAAAACATATGTGCAAACTCGTGTACAATAACTCCCGGAAAAGTTACTATTGATATTATTTCGCCTGGTATAAAAAACATAATTGATTAGTATATTAATTAGGAAACTAGCTTTTAGTCCATCCGTTAGGAAATTGCTTTTGGAATTCCTCTCTTGTAATTATATTACGAGAGTAAATCCTATACTCGATAGCCTTATAATATTGTTTAGCATCATCACTAATACTATCAACAGCTTTTGCTTTATCCAAATATTCAAAAGCACCTGCCTTGGCATCGTCATCACCCTTTTCTGCATAAATACAGGCATAGGCAGAAGCTACAGAAGCTCTGTAATCCGCTATGTCAGGATATAATTCAAGACGTTCCTTAGATAAATCCAAAAAAGCTTCGTAATCCTTATTATCGAATGCCAATCCAATTTTACTACTAACGATTAAAAAATCGATATCATAATTTTCCGGCAGATATTCTTTGCAAACAGCAAATTCCTTTAGTGCCTCTGTATATTTACTTTCCTGCAACAATGCAATACCATTATAATATGATATAAGAATAGTTAGATCCTGAACTTCAGGAACTATATCCCTGGCTTTTGTCATTTCCTTTGCTGCAGAAGCAAAATCTCCCTCACCATAAAGCTTACCTGCTTCATTAACACTATTGTAGGCTGTGAAGTATTTCCAGTTCCAGAAAAAAGAAAATATCACCAATACAAGTACGGCAGCAAAAAAACCTTTTACCCAAAGAGGAAATGTTTTATTTTTTACATCAACTTCACAATCGGGACAAATAGGATACTGTGAAATTTTATTCAATTCCACAGTATCAAAATCTTTTTTACAAAATGAGCAAACGGTAGGGTCTCGTTGTACTTCAATAGTTTTATTTTCCAGCATATTTTCGCTGGTAAAAGTACTTTCAAAACAGCCGGTACAGTACAACTGGCTATTTATTGCTATTGTTTCGTTAACAGGTTTACTGTCACCGCAAACAATGCAGGAGTTAGTTTTCATAAATTGGTGTTTGATATGGTTTGGCGAAAAAAATAAAGATTTTTAGTTAAAAAACTACTCTTCTTTATTTATCGATTTCACCTTTACCTTATCAATCTTAACACCATCCATTTTAAGTACCTCAAGCTCAAAGTGATTCCAAGCCAGCTTCTCTCCTTCTTTAGGAATGTAAGAAAGCTCTGTCATTATAAGTCCGCTTACCGTTGTTACCTCATAATCGGTAGTAAGCTCGTCGAGATCAAAATAAGTTAAAAAATCATGTAGCGGATAATGCCCATCTACAGTCCATGTACCATCGGTATTTTCCACAAGCTGGAATTCGTCGTGATAAAAATCAGACGCGTCCCCTACCAAAGCCTCAAGTATATCGTTAAGGGTAATTATACCCTGAAACACTCCATACTCATCGGTAACCAAAGCATAGTGCACTTTGGTTTTCTTGAAAATCTCCAAAGCCTTGTATGCCGAGGTATGCTCTATAAGATATACCGGCTCTTTTGTTATCTGTCGCAGGTTAAATAAAGGCTTTTCGTAATTAGCAAAAATATCCTTAAGCAATACCACACCAATAACATCGTCCAGATTGTCTTCACATACCGGATAAACCGAATGAAGTTCCTGCAGCATTATTTCCTTGATACGGTCTTTGTCTGACTGCGTGGAGAGATATGCTACCGATTTGCGGTGCGTCATCAGTGAGTTTACCTTCCTGTCCCCAATATGGAAAACACGTTCCATAATATCCTGCTCTATCTCCTGAACTTCGCCACCTTCTGTACCTTCCTTAATTATAGCTTTAATCTCCTCTTCAGTCACCTTACCATCTGCCGTTGGGCGGATGTTGAATATCTTCATTAAAAAATCAGTAGACGAAGTAAGTAACCATATAAACGGCGCCGTTATTATCGAAATAAATTTCATTGGCAGTGCTACCAGCTTTGCAATGCTTTCAGGATAAGTTAAACCTATCCTTTTTGGCAACAGCTCTCCTAATACCAAAGAGAAAAAAGTAAGTATAACCACCACTATACCTACAGCAATACTGTCGGCATAAGGCGCAAGCATCTCAAACTGTACAACAAATACCTTTACATCATCAGTAACCTTGTCACCACTATAAATACCGGTAAGTATACCAATAAGGGTAATACCTATTTGTACGGTAGAAAGGAATTTATTAGGCGAGTTGGCAAGATCTAATGCGGTTTGAGCACTGGAGTTACCTTTTTTTGCCGCTGTTTCCAAACGGCTTTTACGTGCCGATATAAGTGCAATTTCCGACATGGAAAAAACACCGTTAAGCAGTATTAAAAATAATATTATGGCTATTTCCAATCGTTAGGCTTTTAGTTACAGCTTGTCTATAATCAGGCTTAACCTTTCGGTCACTTCTGATATTTCGCCAATACCGTTTACGGCATAAAATTTACCCTGCCCTTTGTAATACTCAATAAGCGGAGCAGTTTTCTCATTATATTCCTGGTAACGGTTTCTTATTAGTGCTTCGTCCTGGTCGTCTGCCCTTCCGCTGGTTTTTCCTCTCTCTAAAAGTCTTTGTACAAGCACCTCATCATCTGCTTCAAGAGCAACCGTAGCAGTTACTCCCCATCCTTTAGATTTAAGGAACGCATCAAGTGCATCTGCCTGAGCAACTGTTCTTGGAAAACCGTCAAAAAGAAAACCTTTAGTTTCAGGGTTTTTCTCTACCTCATCCTGAAGCATTTTTATTGTTAATGCATCCGGAACCAGTTCTCCCTTATCAATATAAAGCTGAGCCTCTTTACCAAGTTCAGTACCGTTTTTAAGATTGTAACGGAATATGTCTCCTGTAGAGATATGTGTTAAGTTGTATTTTTCTTTTAAAAATTCCGCCTGAGTACCTTTTCCTGCACCTGGTTTTCCAAATAATACGATATTAATCATTGTATGTTTTAGTATGTTATTTAAGTTGATAAATTTCCGGTAAATTCCTGCCTAACCCATCATAGTCCAGGCCATAGCCCACTATAAATTTATTAGGTATGCTAAATGCTGTATAATCCAGCTTTATGTTTTTTGTATAAGCTTCAGGCTTAAAAAATAACGCAGCTATTTTAAGCTGCTTAACATTAACTGCCTCAAACATTTTTTTGAGTTCTTCCACAGTATTGCCGGTATCAACAATATCCTCCACGATTATTACTGTGCGTCCCTCAAGCTTTTTATCCAAACCTATAAGCTGCTTTACCTCATTTGTGCTTTGTGTACCTTCATAAGAAGCCAGCTTGACAAAACTTACTTCACAGGGTTTTGTATAGTGCTTCATCAAATCGGAAACTACCATAAAGGCACCATTAAGCACGCCTACAAACACGGGCACTTCATCCTCCATATCGGCAGCAATCTTAGCCGCCATATCCGCTATTGCCGTATCAATTTCGTCAGCGTTTATAAAGGGCACAAAATGTTTATCATGAAGCTGTATCACGCTTACTAACAGGTTTGAAATAATTTGCAAATATACTAATTAGGAATTTGCTGTCCTTATACCTTAAGTATTTTGTTTTAATTTCCATAAGGCGTTAAAATATAGCTAATATTTATGCTTTTGCTTTTTACAAAAAATCTTATAATTAACTTAGTTACTACATTGAACCAATCCGTAATCTATGAAAAGAATATTTCTACTATCTCTTATTTCCGTATTTACATTATATTCATGCAAAGAAAAACTGAATAAAGAAGAAAAAGAGCAGGCAAACGCTAAAGGCAGCACTACCGTTACTACTGCAATTGGTGATATTACATTGCCCCCTCCTTATGAAACAAAGTCGGTAACGAAAAGAAACAGCATTACCGAATGGCCCGAAGGGCAAATGCCAAAAGCCCCTTCAGGTTTTACTGTAACAAAGTTTGCCGGTAACCTTAAAAACCCGCGCAATACATATATAGGTCCTAATAATGATGTTTTTGTAGCTGAATCGGGCACAAGAAATAGTGCTGACAGAATTATAATTTTTCGTGATAATGATAAAGACGGGATTTTTGAAACACACAATGTTTTTGTTGAAAATTTGAACCAGCCCTATGGGATGCTTATATTAAACAACTATTTTTATGTTGCAAATACTGATGGTTTATACAGGTATCCTTATAAAGAAGGCATCCTTAAATTAGAAGGAAAAGGTGAAAAAATTGCTGAGCTGCCTGCAGGTGGCTACAACAATCACTGGACCCGAAACCTTATAGCCAGTAAAGACGGCTCAAAGATTTATATTTCTGTTGGTTCTGCTAGCAATAACGCAGAGCACGGTATGGATGAAGAAAAACGCAGAGCTAATATTTTAGAAATAAACCCCGACGGAACCGGAGAAGTAATATATGCCAACGGATTAAGAAATCCGGTAGGCATGGACTGGAATCCGGCAACGGGAGAATTATGGACAGCTGTTAATGAACGTGATGATCTTGGAGATAATCTGGTTCCAGATTATATAACAAGTGTTAAAAAAGGAGGTTTTTACGGATGGCCTTATTCTTACTTCGGACAAATTGAGGATCCGCGTATGAAGGGTGCGCGCAAAGACCTGGTTGAAAAGGCAATCGTACCGGATGTTCCTGTTGGCAGCCACACCGCTTCTCTAGGTATAGCTTTTTATGACAAAAACGCATTTCCTGAAAAATACAAAAATGGTGCATTTGTTGGACAACATGGATCATGGAACAGATCTGTATTAAGTGGTTATAAAGTTTTGTTTGTACCTTTTAAAAACGGCAAACCTGCTGGTAAACCGGAAGATTTTCTTACAGGTTTTATTAATAACGAAGAAAATGCTGAAGCCTATGGCCGACCTGTAGATATTACAGTTATGAATGATGGCAGCCTGTTAGTTAATGATGACAGTGGAAACACTATTTGGAAAGTAACCGCAGACAAATAAAAAATAAATTTAAAGTGGCATAAACTCTATACAGATGTTATAGAGTTTATGCTTTTAATAATATATGCAAAAGTTTAAATTTAATATCCTACTGCTATTTACTTCTTCTTTATCAGCACAGCATCCTTTAGACACTTTAAACATACTTAAAGAAATAGTAATAAGCCCGTATCATATTAATGATACCCTGCTTAATGTACCAGCATCCATAAGCGTTCTTTCATCCGAAGAATTACAAAGCAATAATCTTTCTGATATATCACTTGTATTAAACAAGGTTGCCGGTGTAAACATGCAGTCGGGCAGTTTAAATACAAACCGCATAACGATAAGAGGAATAGGTGCGCGAACACCCTACGGAACTAATAAAATAAGAGCTTTTTACGGGAGTATTCCATTAACGTCGGGAAATAGTGAAACCACTATAGAAGATATAGATTTAGAAATACTCAGTCAGGCTGAAATAATTAAAGGCCCATTATCAAGTATTTACGGAGCCGGACTGGGAGGTGCTGTTTTATTTTCTCCAAAAATAAGTTCTTATTATGGCAATAGTGCTGTAATAAGTTCCACCGTTGGCTCTTTTGGTATGATAAAAAATACCTTAACATATGGTTACGCCTCTCAGAAAGGAAATATAAACATTAGCTATCACAACCTTAGTTCTAAAGGCTATAGAGAAAATAGCTCATACAACCGTGAGGGGGTAACTTTAGCAGGAGAATTATTTAAAGCTGAAAAAACAAGCTTTACGTATTTTGGAAATTATACTTATTTAAAAGCATACATACCCAGCTCTATAGATAAAAACACATTTGAAACTAACCCGCAGGCAGCATCTAATACATGGAAAGCCGCTAAAGGTTATGAGCAATACCGCTCTTACTTAGGCGGATTGGCTTTTGACGCAAAAATAAAAAACGGGTTAACAAGCTCTACTTCTGTATTTATAAACGTAAAAGACAATTATGAACCGCGACCGTTTGATATTCTTTCACAAAACACTACCGGTTTTGGAGGACGCACGCAGTTTAACTCCTCATTTAAAACAGGTAAATTAAGTACGAAAATCATTGCCGGAGCAGAATTATTTAAAGACGGATTTACCGGTAATACTTTCGCAAATTTATACGAGCAGAACAATGGCAATGGGAGCTTACAGGGAGAAAAACTTTCAGCCATAAATCAAGACAGGTTTTTTATTAACGCTTTTATGCAGATACATATAGCTTTTACAAGAAAACTGGAAATGCATGGAGGCATAAACTACAACAAAACAAATTTTGAGCTTAAAAATACTTTACAAAACGAAAATGAATTTACCCAAAAATATAATTATAATGCTATTTGGTCTCCTCAAATAGCAATGTTATACAAACCATCCTCCAGTCAAACCTTATATGTATCGGCCAGCAAAGGATTCTCTCTTCCTGCGATTGAAGAAACTCTTACCCCAGAAGGCACAATTAATGATAATATCAAACCTGAAAGTGGTTATAACATTGAGATAGGAAGCAAAACTAATCTTATTAATAAAAAAATGTATCTGGAATTATCTGTATACAGGATGATTATAAAAGATCTCCTGGTGGCTCAACGAGTTGACGATGACAGATATGTGGGTAAAAATGCCGGAAAAACATTGCACGAGGGATTAGAAGTAAAACTAAATTACATTACAAGATTCGGCAACATAACTTTACAACCCTACATAAACGCTTCTATAGGCAATTATAAGTTTAAAGATTTTAATGACAATGGTAATAATTACACAGGAAACGATCTTACAGGTGTCCCCAACAAAAATGTAAATACAGGTATTGATTTAAAAACAGGGTTTGGTTTATCTTTTACAGCAAATTATTCCTATACAGATAAAATGCCTTTAAATGATGCCAATACAGAATATAACGACAGCTTTCAACTTATAAATATTAAAGCAAGCCAACAGATAAATCCCATGAAAAATCTCTATCTAATTTTTTCCGCAGGCATTAACAACCTCACAAATACATCTTATGCAAGTATGGTTTTAGTAAACGCCACAGGATTTGGCAATTCGGCACCAAGATTTTATTATCCTGGCTTACCTATTAACTATTATGGAAATTTACGTTTAAATTATCATTTTTAAAGAGGAACAATTATGCCCAAAGAGATATTATAGGTATTGAATCCGGCATTGGATTCATACAGCCCGGCATTGGAAACATGAGCAACACCTGGACGTATATCAAGGGTAATATCATAAAAACTAACTGCGGCACCAACAGCAAAAACATCATTAAAGGCAAAACCCTTGTTAAGCCTTTCTGTCTCGGTATCATTAAACATTGGCCCCACGTTACCCATAGCATACACATTAAAATTATCGCATACATTATACCTCAAAAAGAACGCAACATTTAAAATAACCTGCCTTACATCTTTAAGTCTGGTATACTCATTTCTTTTCCTTTCGTATTCGGGATCATCAGGTGTAACAAAGTATTTGTTTAGAAGCTGATGCTGGGCAAAGTTTATTTCGGGCATAAGTGCTACCTGATATTCCCATTTTTTTTCCGGATTAAAGCTGTAATAAAACTGCAACTGAACATAGCTGTTTGAAAAAGTATAATCATAATTATCAAATTCCTTTCCCCAGCCATAGCAGGCACCAAATTCAAATTTAGCCGGAGATTTAACTTCCTGAGCATGCAATTCAATCACAAAAAAGAGAATAAAAATTATCCTGACCATACATATATTTTTTCAGTTCATTAAAGTTAGCTTTTTGATTTAACCAATAAATACCTACTTAATTAATTTTTGATTAAATTTTATAAACGACTCATTGTCCGTCCAGCACTTTTTCAATTAAAACATTCATTGTAAATGTTTTAAATAAAAAAACGTCACACTAATATTTTAAAATGTCACACTTTATCCAAGCAATGGTAAACACTAAGGAAATGAGGTAAAGTAATTTAGCATAATGAACTAAAACTGCTTTTACTATGAAAAAGTTATTACTTATTTTACTATGCCTTGCGCCTATATTAACAAAGGCTCAGGCACCCACTATCGAGGGAGACACTATGCTGTGTCCGTACACAAATGGTACTGCCTCAATAACAACAGACATGGAATACGAGAGCTATCAGTGGTATTCTAAATATTGGTTTACTACAGATGAATTTGAGCCAATTGATGGCGCAACCGGAGCATCTTTCACTTACGACTGGTATACTTATGACCAATCAATATTCAAAGTAGTGGTTACTCTTGACGGAGAAACTTATGAGTCTAACACTATCACGATAGACAGTTATGCATGGGCTGGGTTAATTGTTGAAACCCAAACAAGTGATGATGTTATATTTAATCCTGACCAGGGATATTATATTTGTGAGGGCAGCACCATTACTAATACAATACAACTACCTTACAATGTTGTACAGTGGTACAAAGATGGCGTAGAAATTGAAGGCGCAACAGAACCTACTTACACCATTACAACAGCAGGGATTTATCATGCAGTTGCCGCTCCTGATTTTTGCCCTAACAGCACAACAAACACACTACCTATTGTAGTTATAAACAATCCTGACTGCGGACCAGTTGACCCAACTCCCATTATAGATGGTACAGCTATGCAGTGCCCTCAAAGCACAAGTAGTGTAGAAGTAACAAACACTATGGAATACGACTCATACCAATGGTATTTTAAATATTTCTTAGAAGAGGAGTTCCAACTTATAGAAGGAGCAACTGCAGCTGAATTTACATATGACACTTATACTTATGATGCCGGAGATTTTAAAGTGATTGTAACTTTAGATGGCGAAACATATGAATCAGCACCATTCACCATAGACACATACAACTGGGCAGGATTAATCTCAATTAACGACTTAAGTGATGATGTAATATTTGATCCGGATTTTGGATATCTTATATGTGAGGAAAGCACAATTACATGTACTATACAAAGTCCTTATACAATAGCACAATGGTATAAAAACGGAGAAGCCATAGAAGGCGCTACCGATGTAAGCTACACTATAACTACTCCGGGAGTATACTACGTTACAGCCGCACCATCGTTTTGCCCTGACAACACGGCATCTATAGATCCGTTTACAGTATCAATGAACCCTGAGTGCAACTTAGGCATTAATGACCCTGAATTAAACAATAACGTAACTTTGTATCCTAACCCAACGTCTGACATTCTTAACGTGATGCTTCCTGACAATACAGAAGCACAAGATTATACAATTTTTGATGTTACAGGAAAAACCCTTTTACAGGGAGTTTTCTCAACAAGCAACAGCATAGATGTTTCTTCTCTTACTGCAGGAACTTATATTATTAAGCTTACAGGAGATAACAAACAATTCTCCCAGATATTTATCAGGAAATAAACTGCTAATTTCCAATTTGTGTAACCAGGGTAAAACAATATGTTTTGCCCTGGTTTTTTTATGCTCTGTTATTTTTTGTATTTTCCGCATTCTTAATAATCAGTCAAATTGAATCAGCTTTTTTACGATAAGATTGCAAACAGTACTGCTCACCGTCCAATAAGAGATGAACTGAGCGCAATGGTACTTAGAGACAAAAACCTATTACCCGATTTAGTAAAGATTGCCATTGATGTTACCGACAAAAACCATCATAAGGCATGCTGGGTAAGTGAGCTTGTATTTGAAAATAAAATTGATTGGTTACAGGATTACCTTGATGCGTTTTGCGACACATTGGAAAAATACACTCATGAGAGTGCTATAAGACCTGTTTCCAAAATATGCCTGTTTGCGGCTGACCATCATTATAAAGGAAAGATTCCTTTTTTAAACGGCAAACATCTCAGTAAAATAACCGAAACCTGTTTTGACTGGCTTATAGACCCTAAAGGTAAGGTTGCCACAAAAGCCTACTCCATGAGGACATTGTATATTTTAGGCAAGAAAGAAGACTGGATTTATCCTGAACTGGAAAACATTTTACCTTTAGGGTTCCCTCAACACACAGCAGCATATAAATCGGCAGCTAAAGACATTTTACAAAGAATAGAAAAATCTAAAAAGGCAATATAATGCAAGAGCCTCAATCCAATAACAGCTTACTCTATAAAATAACCACAAATCTTACATTTTGGGTACTTATTGCCATTATAGCTGCTATACTATTAGGGCACTTTAGCCCTGATACAGCAGTTAAAACCAAGATTATAGGCGACTGGTTTATCAAAATAATAAAAGTATTTATTGCTCCTATTATCTTCCTTACCATCGTACTTGGAATTGCAGGAATGGGCAACCTGAAGAAAGTTGGCCGAATTGGAATAAAATCCCTTATCTACTTCGAAATCGTTACCACTTTTGCCCTGGCCATAGGGGTTATCGTAGCTTACATTATCCAACCCGGTAAAATCGACAAATCAGGCCTTGATATTGGCGACGCTTCAAAATACACGGGAGAAAAAAGTGATTTTAGCTGGCTGCAATTCTTTTTAGACAATGTAACCTTACAGGTATTACTTGCCGCTATCATAGTGGGAATTGTATTAAACTACAGCAGCAAAAGGGAAAAGGCTGTGGCCTTTTTATACAAATGTTCGAATATTGTTTTTAAGGCCTTAAAGTTTGTAATGTATCTGGCTCCTTTAGGTGCTTTTGGAGGCATGGCTTATACAATAGGTAAGTTTGGACTACATACACTACTCCCATTGAGCAAGCTCATGATAACCATTTATATCACTATGGCTATCTTTATATTTATAATACTTGGAGGCATCCTAAGGTATTTTAAAATGAACATACTGGAGTTCCTTTCTTATATAAAAGCTGAGTTACTTATTGTTTTAGGAACCTCATCATCAGAAGCGGCTTTACCTAACCTGATGGAAAAACTGGAAAAAATGGGATGCAGTAAATCGGTAGTAGGTTTGGTTGTACCTACAGGCTATTCCTTTAACCTTGACGGAACCTCTATTTACCTTTCTATGGCTGTGATATTTTTAGCGCAGCTTTACAATGTACACTTATCTTTTGGTGAAATAGTTACCATTATCGGCCTGCTCATGATTACATCGAAAGGAGCAGCAGGAGTTACAGGAAGTGGTTTTATAGTATTGGCTTCCACCTTAACAGCAATTCATAAAATACCATTGGAAGGGCTTGCATTTCTTTTAGGTGTAGATAAGTTTATGAGCGAAGCCCGTGCCATAACCAACTTTATAGGCAATGGTGTAGCCACTATAGTTATAGCAAAAACGGAAGGTGAATTCCTTACCGAAGAACCGGAAGAAATTTAATTATTCTTCTTTTTGTTCATCCTGTTTTTCCTCTTCATAGAAACCAAACCTGCGTAATTGCGGAGCACTGAAGAATGTTACTGCAACCACACCCAGGGTAAGGCAACCACCCACAACTACTGCCCTAACCGTACCCAGCCAGTGTGCCATAACACCGCTTTCAAAATCACCTAACTCGTTAGATGAACTTACAAACATGGTGTTTACTGAAGCAACCCTGCCTCGCATATGATCTGGTGTTACCAGCTGAAGAATCGTACTGCGTATTACTACACTTACCGCATCAAACATACCTGAGAGCATAAGCATGGCAAATGAGAGTATAAAGTTTTTAGAGATACCGAATATTATAATTGATATGGCAAATCCGCCTACAGCTACAAACAATTTTTTACCAGGGTTGGTACGTAATGGTAAAAAGGCCAGTATACCCAGTGTAATTAATGCTCCTATACCCGGAGCTGCGCGCAGTATACCATAACCCACTTCGTCTACCATAAGTATTTCCTTTTGGTAAACCGGTAATAGTGCCACTGCCCCACCAAACAATACAGAGAACATATCCAATAACTGAGCCCCTAAAAGTTCAGGGGTTTTTAACACAAAACGTATACCCTGTGTAAGGCTTTGTAGTATAGGCTCTTTTTCTTTTTTTAATATTGGCTTTACACCAACACTTAGCATAGGAATTAACAACAACAGTTCTATAGCCACAACTACTCCCATACCTAATGTAATACCGTCAAGAGCAATAAGTACACCGGCAGCAAGAGGTCCTAAAACCGAACCCGTTTGCCAAGCCATACTGCTCCAGCTTGTAGCATTTGCATAATGTTTTCTTGGAACCACAAGACCGAAAAGTGAAAACATGGACGGCCCCATGAACGAACGTATAGCACCGCCACAAAACACAAAGAAGTATACAAGGTATAATGTATAATCTACCCCTAAATTATCAAGGGCAAACGGAGTGGTTAATGTAAAAAGGCTTGCTCCAAGCAAAATATAAGAAGCCAGGCACAGCAATACCATCTTTCGCTTTTCGTTAAGGTCTACAAAATGACCTGCAAAAAAGGAAAATGTAATGGCAGGAATAACTTCCGAAAGGCCTACACCTCCCAGGGCAAGTTTATTGGAAGTAATATGGTATACCCAATAGAATATTATGGTAATTTGCATATTCAGGGCAAAAATGAGCCCGAAACGCACCGCAAGGTAAGAGCGGAATTCTTTTATTTTAAGTACAGGATTTTTTTTAAAGAAGCCGGTTTGCTTTTCGGCACTGTCGTTTTCCATGATGGCTAGATGCGTAATTTTATGCAAATATACAACAGTACCAAAATCAATTGCATTAAAAACAATTATTTAACCGCCACTTTTAAGCCTGTCCAGCAAAGTTTTAAGATTAACCGATGCAAAGCCCGAACTATGATCGGAATGCCCATAAGGTATTATCAGCTCGTCATTATGAATAATAGAACCACAGGAGTAAACTACATTAGGTACATACCCCTCGCGCTCATCTGTATTAGGCATAATAAGCGGATCCTTTAATCTGCCAATTTCTTTAGACGGGTCTTCTATATCTAAAAGTGAAGCACTAATAGTATAACGACGCATAGGCCCTACCGCATGCGTAATAACCAGCCACCCGCATTCTGTTTCAATAGGAGATCCGCAGTTACCAATCTGAACAAATTCCCACGAATATTCAGGTCCCTGAATTTTTACCGGATCTTCCCATTCATTAATATTATCAGAATACATTAGGTAATTGTTCCAGCCGTCTATTCGGGCCAACATGGCATACTTACCGTTAATTTTCCTCGGGAAAAGCGCCAGGTTTTTATTACGTGCACCGTTACCATGCAGCGGACTGGTCTTAAATTCGTAGAAATCGGTAGTCTTTAAAAGTTTGGGCATTATATGTACCCCGTCATAAGCAGTATAGGTAGCATAATAAATAATACGCCCGTTATCATCGGTAAACTTTACAAAACGTGCATCTTCTATACCCTTACTTTCAAAATCAGAAATAGGAAAAATAACCCTGTCACTAATATCCGTATCCTTAGAAAAAGTAATACGTCTGTAACTGTCACTCAAGGCCAGTATCATTTTGTACTGCGCTATATCCTTAGGATCGGTCGTTTTATCCCAAGCTTCATACACCAGTTCTTTTAACTGGTTATAATCAAACCGGTCTTCCAGTTTTTCTGTAACCACCTGCAAAAAATGCTCATTAATATCGGCTTCATCAGCCTTCTTTAAAAACTGTCTTTTATGGTAAATGAGATTATGAATTTTATCGGCTTCATCTATATAATTACCTGCCGGAATTACGGTAATACTACCATCCCTGTCAAGTATTGCCCTCCTGAAAACAACAGACGACACATGTCCCTCACCCACTGCCCTGAAACTGATTATAATACGAAGCTGCCCTTCCTCAAGATTCGCCTGATCGGGATCGGGTACTATAGACGGGTTAAAAAATGCGGCTGATTCAATAGAATATTCATGAGTAAAATAAGAACCTATCAAAAGTTTGCACCAGTCATCCATTTCATCAATATTACCCCCGGCCATTTCTATATATCTCCTTACCCGCTCGCAATGGCGCATCAGTTTTTTGGTAATACTCCTGTGTCTTTTGGAAAAATCCTGAAGTAAGGGAGAAATGATATTAAAGACTTCCTCCTTATCCAGTGTCAGTATTTTCTTCAGCATTTCAACGGCACGTTCCTCCCCATTAAAAAAAAAGCGCGCTATAACGCGTCTTGTATCAGGAAGTACTTTTACGGGTTTTCGGTCAACTGTCAATCTCATATTCTTAATTTTACCTGTAAACAGAAAGCCTAAATTACAACTAATATTTAGATAAGACTTAGGCTCAATTGCTAAAATTAACTAAAAAATTACCCAAAAATTTCTGACAGCAAAAAGCTTTGCCGATAAATATTCGTTTAGCACTGCATAATTTTACGGCTTTAAGTATCTTTGCACAGCAAAATAATAAACACGATAAATGAATTATTTTTCTTCTGATTTTAAGTTAGGAATTTTAGGAGGCGGGCAGCTTGGAAAAATGCTGCTTACCGAAACCAGAAAATTTGATATACAAACCTATGTACTGGACCCAAGCGATGAGGCACCATGCAAAATAGGCAGTAACAAATTCTTTAAGGGCAGCCTTATGGATTTTGATACGGTATATAACTTTGGTAAACAGGTAGACGTACTTACTTTTGAGATTGAACTTGTTAATGTTGAGGCTCTTGAAAAACTGGAAGCCGAAGGAGTTAAAGTATACCCATCGCCAAAAACCTTAAAACAGATACAAAACAAAGGCACTCAAAAAGACTTTTACAGCGCTAACAACATCCCTACTGCGGATTACAAACGCTTTGAAAGCCTTACCGACTTAAAAGCTGCTGTTGAAAATAACGAAATAAGCATGCCTTTTGTATGGAAAAGTACCGAAGGTGGTTATGACGGAAACGGCGTTAAAGTTATACGCTCTATGGAAAGCTTTGAAGGGCTTGCCAATGTACAGTGTATAGCAGAGACCATGATTCCGTTTAAGAATGAACTTGCTGTTATAGTTACGAGAACTCCGTCGGGACAAATAAAAACATACCCTGTGGTTGAAATGGAATTCCACCCGGAAGCAAATCAGGTAGAATATGTAATTTGCCCAGCCCGTATTGATGATGCTGTTGCAGAAAAAGCAAGGGCTATCGCTTTAAAGGTTTCGGAAGCATTTAACCACGTAGGATTACTTGCTGTAGAAATGTTCCAGACAGAAGATGACCAGATACTGGTAAACGAAGTAGCACCAAGACCACACAATAGCGGACACTACTCTATAGAGGCAAGTTATACATCTCAGTTTGAACAGCACCTGCGTGCTATTCTTGACCTGCCTTTAGGAAATACAGATAGCAAAGTTGCCGGAATTATGGTTAACTTAGTAGGTGCTGAAGGTTATACCGGAAATGTGGTATATCAAAACATTGAGACTATTTTAGATAAAGACGGGGTTACACCTCACATCTATGGCAAAAAGGAAACAAGGCCTTTCAGAAAAATGGGTCACGTTACCATAGTAAATGAGGATATTACTGTTGCCAGAAAAATAGCCGAAGAAGTAAAAAACACGATTAAAGTAATAAGCCAGCAAGGCTAACTTAATAGAACAAGAATGAAAGTAGCTGTAGTAATGGGCAGCATATCGGATATGCCGGTAATGCAGGACGCCATAGACATGTTAAAAGAGTTTGGTATAGAAACACACGTAGATATCGTTTCTGCTCACCGTACACCTGAAAAACTGGTAGACTTTAGTACAAATGCACACAATAATGGAATATCTGTAATTATTGCAGGTGCAGGTGGTGCAGCACACTTACCAGGTATGGTAGCTTCTATGTCTCCGCTTCCTGTTATTGGCGTACCGGTTAAGTCAAGCAACTCTATTGACGGATGGGACAGCGTATTGTCTATACTACAAATGCCGGGTGGTGTACCGGTTGCAACGGTAGCACTTAACGGAGCTAAAAATGCAGGCATACTGGCAGCACAAATTGTGGGAAGCCATGACAAAGCTGTTTTAGATAAAATTATTGCTTACAAATTAAAACTTAAGGAAGCTGTTCTTAAAGCTGCCGAAGGTTTACAGAAATAATAAAGAGTATGAAAGTAAAATTCTTCACACTTATAGCTGTAACAGCAATATTTATTAGCTGTAAAAGCTCTCAGCAAAAAACTGAGACTGATGATAACGTAAGCTACGAATCAGTTCTGAATGAAAAGGAAGAAACAAACGAACCTGTTGAACCTAAATATGAAAGTCCGAAGAATAAATCACTTGATTCGATAAAAGCAAAGATGTCCACTAATTTGCCTAAAAAAGGATAACACTATAAAGCTGCCAATTGGGCAGCTTTTTTTATAGCTTTTTACCTTAAGTCAAAATGAATACCTTTGGTATAATTGTTGACCAACTTTCAACATATTTATGTTTAAAACCTTAAACGAGACTATGAATTTACTTACCCAAAAATTTAATACAAAACACGATACTGCCCCTTTTAACGGAATTAAGACCGAAGATTTTCTTCCCGCTTTTAAAGAAGGGATTGCCGAAGCTAAAAAGGAAATTGATGCTATTGTAAACAACCCTGAAGCACCAGGTTTTTCAAACACTATAGAAGCTTTGTCTTTTAGTGGCAACATGCTGGAAAGAACTTCTTCCATATTCTTTAACCTCCACTCTGCCGAAACCAATGACGAGATACAGAAAACGGCCATGGAGGTTTCGCCTATGTTATCAGAATTCAGCAATGACATCCGTTTAAACAAAGAACTGTTTGCAAGGGTAAAAGCAGTATACGACAGTAAAGACAGCCTTGACCTTACCATAGAACAGGTTACACTATTAGATAAAAAATACAAGAGCTTTGCACGTAACGGTGCGAATCTGCCGGAAGACAAAAAAACAAGGCTTCGCGAAATAGACAAAGAACTTTCACAACTTAGCCTTAGGTTTGGAGAAAACGTATTGGCAGAAACCAATGCCTTTACATTACATATTACAGATGAGAAAGATCTTTCCGGTTTACCGGAAGGTGCCATAGAAGCAGCCCGAGAAATAGCTATGGGCATGGAAAAAGAAGGATGGGTATTTACTCTTGACTTCCCTAGCTATATGCCGTTTATGACTTATGCAGATAACAGGGATCTGCGCAAAAAAATGGCATTGGCCTTTGGCGCAAAAGGTTTCCAGAACAATGAATTTGATAATCAGGAAATAGTACTACAGATAGTGAAACTTCGCCACGAGCGTGCTAACCTTCTAGGTTATAAATCGCATGCCGACTTTGTACTTGAAGAACGTATGGCTGAGAGTCCTGAGAAAGTCCGTTCTTTCCTAAACGACCTGTTGGTAAAAGCAAAACCGGCAGCACAAAAAGAATTTACCGAGCTTAGTGCTTTTGCCAAAGAACTTGACGGACTGGATCATCTTGAAAAATGGGATGGTGCCTACTATGCCGAAAAGCTAAAACAAAAGCTTTTTAATCTTGACGATGAAAAACTGAAACCTTATTTTGAACTGGACAAAGTTCTAAACGGCGCCTTTACCATTGCAGGTAAACTATACGGCATTTCGTTTACCGAAGTTCAGGATATCGATAAATATCATAAAGATGTAAGGACTTATGAAGTGAAAGATGAAAATGGTGATCTAACAGCTATTTTCTATGCCGACTTCTTCCCGAGAAAAGGCAAACGTAACGGTGCCTGGATGACATCGTTCAAATCGCAATATATTAAAGACGGTATTAACGAAAGGCCGCACGTTTCTATAGTTTGTAATTTTACAAAACCTACCGAAACAAAACCGTCGCTTCTTACCTTTAACGAGGTAACTACTCTTTTCCATGAGTTTGGCCATGCACTTCACGGTATGCTGGCAAACACTACCTACCCTAATCTATCGGGCACAAGCGTATATTGGGATTTTGTGGAGCTACCGAGCCAGATAATGGAAAACTGGTGCTATGAGCCTGAGGCATTAGAGCTTTTTGCTCACCACTATAAAACGGGAGAAGTTATCCCTATGGAGTACATAGAAAAAATTAAAGAGAGTGCTACCTTCCAGGAGGGTATGGCAACCCTACGTCAGTTGAGCTTCGGTTTACTTGATATGGGTTGGCATGCACAGGATCCGGCTGCTATAGGTGATGTTAAAAGCTTTGAGATAGAGCAGTTCTCTCCTACTCAGCTATATCCCGACGTACATGAAAATGCCATGAGTACCGCCTTTTCGCATATTTTCCAGGGAGGTTATTCTTCAGGATATTACAGTTATAAATGGGCCGAGGTACTGGATGCCGACGCTTTTGAATATTTTCAGGAGAAAGGAATTTTTGACAGGGAAACTGCCCGTAAATTTAAAGACAATATCCTTTCTAAAGGAGGTACAGAGCACCCCATGCTACTTTATAAACGTTTCCGCGGGCAGGAGCCTAAACCGGAAGCTTTATTAAAAAGAGCCGGACTGCTTGTTTAGTTTATTTTGATCATTCGATAGGAGACGTTGCTAATAATATTAGCAACGTTTTTTTATACCTAACAAATAAACTTTCAATTATTTTTGAAAGTTTAAAAATAATTTATACCTTTGACTTATGGAATTCAAGGAAGCAAAAAATAAGTTTGTACAAACCTGGGGAGCGTTAGGTTCGCAATGGGGCATAAATAAAACAATGGCCCAAATACACGCCCTGTTAATGGTAAGTAAAGAACCGCTTTCTATGGAAGACATTATGGAAGAGCTTCAAATTTCCCGAGGTAATGCCAGTATGAATATACGTGCGCTTATGGACTGGGGTATTGTTTATAAAGAATTTAAACAGGGCGAACGTAAGGAGTTTTTTACTGCAGAGAAAGATCTTGACGAGCTTGCCATTAAAATAGCTAAAGAACGCAGCAAGCGAGAAATAAAGCCTGCCCTTAAAGTACTGAAGGAAGTTTCTACCGGGGTTGAGGAAAAATCAACTGAAGCAAAATATTTTGCTGAACAGACTGACAAGCTTTATGAGTTTGTACTGAAAACAGATAACATTATAGAAAAAGCTACAGAGTACAAAGACAACTGGCTTACTAAACTTTTAATGAAGATGATGAAATAACATCATTTTTTTTAATCAAAACTTTCATTTTTTTCTGAAACTTTGAAATAAATAATAAGTTATGAATCTTAATATCCTTACATACGGCATCTTCCTTCTCATTGTAGTTTACATTATCGCGGTAGTGGGAAAAATTTGCTATAAGAACGGGAATATATATGTTTTGGAATTGCTGCACGGCCATAAGGAACTTTGCCTGCGTATTAACAGGATATTATTGGTTGGCTATTACCTGGTAAACATAGGCTATGCAGCAATGACATTACTAAACTGGCAAACCGTAACCACACTAAACCAGCTAATAGAGACCATAGCGGTTAAGTCGGCAACAATAATAAGCATCCTCTGCATACTGCATTACCTCAACATATTCCTGTTAACCAAATACGTTCAAAAAATTATTAACGACTAAATTTTATTATTATGGAAACCACAAAAATTTTAATCGGCTACACCATTTACTTACCTGTTGTATTAGCACTTACATTTATAGTTTCACGTACCCTTTTTAAAAACGGAAAGATCTTTATGCTGGACATTTTTAAGGGCAGGGAAGAAATAGCAAATGCTACAAACAAACTTTTTGAAACAGGCTTTTACCTTCTTAACCTGGGCTATGCTCTTATGATCCTGAAACTTAACCTGAGCAACGATAGCTATCAGAGCTTAGTGGAAGCACTTAGCCACAAGATAGGCGGATTCTCTATTTACCTTGGCATAATGCTATTCTTAAACCTATACTTCTTTTTTAGGGGAAAAAGAAAAGCAAGACAAAGCAGAACTGAAGAACATATTGTTTACAGACCGTAAATTATGAGATACCTACACATACTTAACCGCTTTTGTTTTTTTGCCACTCTACTTTTATATACCACTATATTCTTTGGGATGTATGCTCAGATGGTATTGGGGCCATTACAACTGCTAATAGCAATATCAATTACATATCTATACTTTAAAAAGATACCGCAAAACTTGAAAAATCTGATTCTTTACTATTGGTTATTTGCAATTACAGCATTGATACTAGCATTTTTAGGATGGAACGATGCTATACCTGACCACTTAATAATTTTGACAGTATTTGTCATTCCTATGATGGTTGCTGCCTACTTTGTTTATGTAACCTACAGGATAGACAAATTCATAACCTCAAAAGAAGAATAAACCACACCTTACCTTAATTATAAAATGTTATGAAAAAGATGATTATTGCTGCAGGGACAGGCTTTCTCGGCAGCATCCTTATCGAATATTTTAAAGATAAGGCCCAAGAAATTGTGATTCTTACCCGAGGTAAAGAGGGCAAAAAAAACAACATTAAATATGTAAACTGGGACGCTAAAAGTTTTAGTGGATGGGAACATGAACTTGAAAACTGCGATGTACTTATTAACCTGGCCGGTAAATCTGTAAACTGCAGGTATAACGAGCGCAACAAAAATGAAATAATGGCTTCACGAATAGACAGTACTGCCATATTGAACAAAGCTGTTTTACAATGCAAAAACCCTCCAAAGCAATGGCTAAACTCATCAACTGCTACCATTTACAAGGGTTCATATCACAAACAGATGGATGAGGTTAACGGAGACAAAGGTTTTGATTTCTCTATGAAAGTGGCCCGCGCCTGGGAGAAGGTTTTCTTTAAGACAGAAACTCCCCAAACCATAAAAACCGCCTTACGCACTTCAATAGTATTAGGCAAAAAAGGAGGCGCCTACCCTATGCTAAGGAAATTAGCAAAAATGGGAATGGGCGGTAAACAGGGCAACGGCAGGCAATATGTAAGCTGGATACATCAACATGATTTTGCCCGTGCAGTAGAATTTGTAATCAAAACTCAGGCGGAAGGCGTTGTAAATGTGGTTAATCCAACCCCTGTTCGCAACACTAAATTTATGGCAGCTATAGCAAAGCGTGTAAAAGCACCTTTTGCTATTCCTATTAGCAAACTCATGTTAGACCTGGGTGCAAAGATAATAGGCACAGAGACCGAACTGGTTTTAAAAAGCAGGAACGTAATACCTAAACGTTTACAGGAAAACGGGTTTACTTTTAAATACCCGAATTTAGAAGAGGCATTACAAAACTTATAAATTACTCGCCAATACTACCAGTCCTAACCAAAATATAGGAATACTCTCCACCCAAAAAAGCGTATAGTATTTATTACGTTCGGGAGTGGCAAAAATGGTAAACAGGGCCGTAGCCACTACAAGCACTATATTAACCAAAAGCTGCATGGTATCTACCGTGCTTTTAAAGAATTCAAGACAGTAAAAGGGAACCAACAGAAACAGGTTAAGCAGCTTGGTCATTTTTACCCCTATTATTTGCGGAACAGTGCGCAACATCGGATCATCTTCCCTTAAATCGATAATCTCAAAAATAAGGATAAGGATAAGCACCAGTAAAAAGCGCTGACTAAACTTAAGGATTACATCGGTAACTATTTCGTGCCCCATCTCAACCAACGGCATAAGGGTAGTAACCCCAGCCCAGCATAAGGCTACAAGATAGACTTTTATTCCGCTGAGGTTCCTAAGGTTAGGACGTTTAGGAAAAACAGGTATGGTATAAAGTGCCGTTAACCCAAAAAAGATGATTCCGGTAATTTGGGTCACCCTCTTAAGCATCAGAAAAAAAACAACAGCAGCTATAAAAGCAATAACACTAAGTGCAGTAATAATTTTAAGCCTTGGTGTTATTGTCCTTTTAAAACGATACCAGCTTTCATACTTCATAAAATTGTAGCTAAACATGGTACCACAATAGGCAAATCCGGCCATAGGCAAATTAAATTTCAACCCAAACATATGATTGGTCATAAGTACCAGTGCAAGAACCGACATTGCCACGTGCATACTACCGTGAAGGTAAGTATCTAACATGCGTTTTAGTGCTATCATACTTACAAAAATAATCAATATGTTAACAGTATTTATTCGTCAATGAAAAATTCCTAAATTTCGCAGCAAAAAAGACATTAAAATTTGGATATAATTAACTAATTTTGTACCTTCTAAAAAACACGCAACAATATCATATGAGAACAGATGCTTTTGCTTTAAGACACATTGGCCCAAGGGAGAATGATCTGCAGCACATGTTTAAGACCATTGGTGTCGAATCCATAGACCAGTTGATCTATGAAACTTTACCGGATGATATCCGCTTAAAGGCTCCGTTAAACCTGGATCCTGCAATGACGGAATATGAGTATCTAAACCACATACATCAGTTAGGAGCAAAAAATAAAATATTCAGGTCATATATCGGTTTGGGCTACCACCCTGCTATTGTACCGGCTCCTATACAAAGAAATATCTTCGAGAACCCGGGATGGTATACTGCCTATACTCCATATCAGGCAGAGATTGCTCAGGGGCGTCTTGAAGCTTTATTAAATTACCAGACTACTGTAATTGAACTTACAGGTATGGAAATTGCCAATGCTTCCCTTCTTGATGAAGGTACATCAGCAGCAGAAGCTATGGCTCTTTTATTTGATGTTCGTACACGTGATCAAAAGAAAAACAACGTAAACAAGTTCTTTGTTTCCGAAGAAATACTACCTCAAACTTTATCGGTACTTCAAACACGTTCTACTCCAATAGGTGTGGAGCTTGTAATAGGTAACCACGAAGAGTTTGATTTCTCTGATGAGTTCTTTGGCGCTATCCTACAGTACCCTGGTAAATTCGGTCAGGTTTACGATTATGCAGGATTTATTGCTAAAGCAAAAGAAAAAGAAATTAAGACAGCTGTAGCTGCAGATATATTAAGCTTAGTGAAACTTACTTCACCGGGCGAAATGGGTGCTGATGTTGTAGTAGGTACTACTCAGCGTTTTGGTATCCCAATGGGTTACGGTGGTCCTCACGCGGCTTACTTTGCTACTAAAGAAGAGTACAAAAGAAGTATGCCGGGAAGGATTATTGGTGTAACTGTTGATACTAACGGTAACCGTGCCCTTCGTATGGCGCTTCAAACAAGAGAGCAGCACATTAAACGTGAAAAAGCTACTTCAAACATTTGTACGGCTCAGGTACTTCTTGCTGTTATGGCAGGTATGTATGCAGTATACCACGGTCCTAAAGGGCTTCAGTACATTGCAGATAAAGTACACGCAAGCGCTGTTACAACTGCAGAGGCTCTTAACAAAATTGGTGTTTATCAAACAAACACTTCATTCTTTGACACTATTACAGTTAAAGCTGATGCTGCTAAAGTTAAGGCTGCTGCAGAAAACAAAGAGATTAACTTCTACTATGTAGATAACGATACGGTTTCTATAGCATTTAACGAAACCACTTCTATAAAAGACATTAACGATATTGTTGCTGTATTTGCTGAAGCTACAGGAAAAACTGCTGAAACTGTTACTGCCCTTGCACAAACAGAAAACATCCCTTCTTCTTTAATAAGAACAAGTGAGTTCCTTAAGCACGAGGTATTCAACAAATACCACAGCGAAACTGCATTAATGCGTTACATTAAGAAACTGGAGCGTAAAGACCTTTCTCTTAACCACTCTATGATTTCTTTAGGATCTTGTACCATGAAGCTTAACGCTGCTGCAGAAATGCTACCGCTAAGCTACCCAAGATGGAACAACATCCACCCGTTTGCTCCGCTTGAGCAGGCTCAGGGTTACCAGATAATGCTTAAAAAACTTGAAGAGCAGCTTAATGTTATTACAGGTTTTGCAGGTACTACACTACAGCCTAACTCTGGTGCTCAGGGTGAATATGCAGGTTTAATGGTTATCCGTGCTTACCACCAGTCAAGAGGTGACAGCCACAGAGATATCGCCCTAATCCCTGCTTCGGCTCACGGTACTAACCCTGCTACTGCTACTATGGCAGGTATGAAAGTGGTTGTTACCAAAACAACTGAAGACGGAAACATTGATGTTGAAGACTTAAGAGCCAAAGCTGAGCAACATAAAGATAACCTTGCTTGTTTAATGGTTACTTACCCGTCTACTCACGGTGTATATGAGGCTTCAATTAAAGAGGTAACTAAAATTATCCACGATAACGGCGGACAGGTTTATATGGATGGTGCTAACATGAATGCACAGGTAGGTTTAACTAACCCTGCTACAATTGGCGCAGACGTTTGCCACCTTAACCTGCACAAAACATTTGCTATCCCTCACGGTGGTGGTGGCCCTGGTGTTGGCCCGATATGTGTTGCCTCACACCTTGTTCCGTTCCTGCCTACAAACCCTGTAATTACTACCGGTGGTAACACTCCTATTACTGCAATTTCTGCAGCTCCATGGGGTTCTGCACTTGTATGCCTTATTTCTTACGGTTACATCACTATGCTGGGTGAAGAAGGCTTAACAAGCTCTACTCACCACGCTATCCTTAACGCTAACTACATTAAAGAAAGACTAAAAGGTCATTACCAGACTTTATATACAGGCGAAATGGGCCGTGCCGCTCACGAAATGATTATTGAGTGCCGTCCGTTTAAACAAAATGGCATTGAGGTAACTGATATTGCTAAACGTTTAATGGACTACGGTTTCCACGCGCCAACAGTATCATTCCCGGTAGCAGGTACATTAATGATCGAGCCTACAGAGAGTGAAAACCTTGAAGAGCTTGACCGTTTTTGTGATGCAATGATCGCTATCCGTCAGGAAATTGAAGAGGCTTCTGCTGATGACAAAAACAACGTGCTTAAAAATTCTCCGCACACATTAGCAATGCTTACCTCTGATTCTTGGGATTTACCATACACAAGAGAGAAAGCTGCTTTCCCGCTTGAGTATTTAACAGAAAATAAATTCTGGCCAAGTGTAAGAAGAGTTGATGATGCTTATGGCGACCGTAACCTGGTTTGCTCATGCGCACCAATTGAAGCTTACATGGAAGAAAACAACTAATATCTTCAACAAAAAAGGCTGCCCAAAGGCAGCCTTTTTTATTTATAGTGATTTGCATCATAAACAAATTGTGAGTCGTGTCTTAACTTTGAGCAAACTTCAAACAGGATGAAAGATATAGAAACAAGAGCAGACATAGAATTACTAATGAGGGAATTTTACAACCGCCTTTTAGCCGACCCTGCCATAAGCTATATATTTACCGATGTTGCTAAAATAGATCTGGAGGCACACCTGCCCCATCTTACTGATTTTTGGGAATTAAGCCTGTTTCATACCGGCAATTATAAAAAAAATGTGATGCAGCTACATTTGGATTTAAATGCTAAAGAACCCCTAACCAATACTCATTTTGACATTTGGCTGTCACATTTTAACACCACAACAGACACTTTGTTCACAGGTTCAAATGCAGAGAAAATAAAAACAAGAGCGCTTAGCATAGCAACTATAATGAAAATAAAAATTCAGTCTGCATAAAATATCATTTTCATAAATAAATCCCTTTATTTTTAGATATCTGCAAATTATATGCTTGCATAACAGTTTAGATATTAATATAACGTTTTTATAATTAACTTAGCTTTAAACAAACAATATAATGAATATCAGAATAACAGGATCAGGAAGTTACATACCTACTAGGATAGTAACAAACTTAGAATTTGCCCAGCACAGCTTTTTAGGCGAAGGAGGAAAACCACTACCTTACTCTAACGAAGAGGTTGCTGAAAAATTTAAACAGATAACCGGAATTGAAGAGCGTCGTTATGTTGATGATGACATGCTTACTTCTGATATCGCTTATTTTGCTTCTCAAAGAGCTATTGAGGATGCTGGTATTGACCCGGAAACAATAGACTATATTATTTTTGCCCATAACTTTGGCAATGTAAAGGAAGGCGCCATTCAAACTGATATATTACCAAGCCTTGCTTCACGCGTAAAACACAGCCTTAGAATAAAAAATCCTAAGTGTGTGGCCTATGATATCCTATTCGGTTGTCCGGGATGGGTAGAAGGCGTTATACAGGCAAAAGCATTTATAAAAGCCGGCATGGCAAAACGTTGTCTGGTAATAGGTGCCGAGACACTTTCCCGTGTGGTAGACCCGCATGATCGCGACAGCATGATCTATTCGGACGGAGCCGGAGCCAGTATTATTGAAGCTACCGATGAGGAAGGCGGTATATTGGCACACGAAACAGCATCATTTACTTATGACGAAGCCTATTTCCTTTTCTTTGGAAATTCCTATAATGTTACTCACGATCCTGATGTTCGGTATATAAAAATGTACGGACGCAAGATTTACGAATTTGCTCTTAACCACGTGCCTCTCGCTATGAAAGAGTGTCTTGACAATAGCGGGGTAGCCATAGATGATGTAAAGAAAGTACTTATACACCAGGCTAACGAAAAAATGGACGAAGCTATCATTGATCGTTTCTTTAAACTATACGACAAAACACCTCCTGAAGGAGTTATGCCTATGAGTATCCATAAACTTGGTAACAGTAGCGTAGCAACTGTTCCTACCCTTTATGATCTGCTTATAAAAGGACAATTGGAAAATCAGGAACTTAATAAAGGAGACATTTTAATTTTTGCTTCGGTAGGTGCCGGAATGAATATCAATGCTTTTGTTTACAAAATTTAATTCCTCTAAATATTATCTTGGAAAGGACAGCTATGGCTGTCCTTTTTTATTTCCTCCCAAAAGACATTACTTTATCTATCCATACGTTTACCTGATGCACCAATTTCAGCTTATAAACAATTACAATGTTTAAAATAAACGACAGGCCTACCTTATACAACAGGTTAACAAGGTGACTTTCTGCATTAGGTAAAAAATAAACCAGCACCAGAGTAAACACAAACACAGCAGCCATCTTAAAGAAAGCAGCATCAAAAGGTATAAGTTTAAACTTTTTGTAAATAAATATAAGCTTAGAGATATTAAACAGTGCCATAGCAATAAAGGAAGCATAGGATACACCAAGTATTCCGTAACCGGCATAAACAAAATACACATTTAGCGATATATTAAGCAATATAAGTAATAGTATGGTAATAAGATTAAACCTGTAATACTTAGAATAGGTAATAATTTCTGAATTAAAACCGGTAGCCATATTAACCAGCACACTAAATCCTAAAACAAGAATAACAGGTATGCTGTCCATCAGTTTATCCCTGGTAGGCATTAGCATAAAAAGATCGTCGATTCCTAAAAATATACAACTGTATAAAACTGCTCCTATAAAAAACAGCAGCCTTGCCACCTCTTTATACTTAACATGCAGTTCGCTGAAGTTATCATTTTTAAGATAGCCTGAAACAATAGGCGCATATAAGGCAAACAATCCCACAGCCGGAATTTGCAACGTAGAAGCCAGATTAGACCCTATTTTAAAAGTACCGTTAGCCTCTTCGGATATCATATTAAAGATTACTATACTGTCTATTCTGAAAGCCAGCAACGAACCTAAACTGCCTGCAAAAGCATACAGGCTATAACGGAAGTATTCTTTTCTTGATATTTCTCCAAACAGGGTTTTAAATCTGTAATTAAATCCCGGTTTGTAATGCTTAAAAACATATATAGCTGTAAGGATAAAAATCAGTCCGTAACAAACCGCAAAAAACAAAAGCGATTCATATACCCCGATTATATGGTTCAGGAATAATATAAAAACCAATGGCAAAGCTATTTTAGGAAACAGCTTTTCATAAAGTGTAGGTACCGCAAGTTTTTGAAGATCCTGAGCCTGTTTTCTGAAAAGCTCCACAAAAGCCAACGATAAGGCTATAGGAAAAGCAAAATACAGCAACCAGCCGGTTTCACTCTCCTTCAAATTATTATAAAGCAGTATGCCTAAAAAAACAACAGCGCTAATAATCCCTACCGAAACAATGCTGTAATTAAAGAGCTGCCTCTTTTTATATTCATCGAGTGCAGGATAAAACTTTATAAGTGCCTGAGACGCCCCAAGTACCATAATAGGAAATAGCAACTGAGCTATACCCTCTACATAACTTATGGTACCATACAGCTCTTTGTTTTGAGGATATATAAGAACAGTAGACACGACACCTATTGCCGTACCGATATAGTTAATAACCGAGTAAAGAAAAAACTGCTTTATGGAGGCTTTCTTTTCCATTTATTTTGCGTTGTTTCTGGCTGTTATTATTTGTCCCGATTTAAACATCAGGCCGATATAATATCCAAACAGGTTAAAAAACAATTTAACTGATTTACCAAACCCATAAAACTTACTAAAATATTTGGTCAATCCTAAAACATCTTTTAATCCCAGCATATAGCTCTTAGCCAAACCATGATTAATGTTTAGCAAAGTGGTAAGCAGCTTATATCTGCATTGTATAATATCCTTTTTAAAATTTCGGGTTATTACCCTGTCATGCACTATTTTAGAGTATTCGTTTATAACAATGGAAAAGCCATGATATAAAACTCTGTCGCAGTAATTACGATCCTCTCCATAATGTCCGAAAAGCGGTTCGAAGTAACCTGTTTTCTCAATACACTCCCTACTTAACATCCAGGCAGCAGCATTTACAAAAGTTACCTGTATTAAACTTTGTGAATTGTGAAAAGGTACTCCCCTATCCAGATATGTCTTAAAGTTAGAATCGAGAGTTACCTCATCGGCTATATAATGCATCGGACTTACCAATCCTATACCTGTATCCTTTTCCATTACCTGTATTAGGTTACCTACGGTATCATTAAACACCCATGCATCCTGATTAAGAAGAAAAACATAATCAGCTCCTTTTTCAAGGGCTTCCTTTATCCCTATATTATTAGCTTTGCCAAAACCAAGATTGGAGGTCATTTTAAGAAATGTAACCTCAGGATACTTTTCAACTACACTAACAGTATCATCCGTAGAGCAGTTATCTGCCACAATAATCTTAACCTGATACGAGGAGTTAAGCAGGGACTGAATGTTCTTATCCATCCAATGTGCTCCGTTATAGGTTACAATAACTACGAAAACTGTTTTATTCAAGATTTGTGTTTTTCTTATAACACAAAAATAGAGATATTTGCACCAATTTCTGTATAAAATGAAATATTACATCATTATCCCGGCATACAACGAGGAAGCTTTTATGGCTATCACTCTGCAATCGCTTGCAGAACAAACTGTTTTGCCTGCAAAAGCTGTAGTGGTAAACGATAATTCAACAGATAAGACAGCAGAAATAGTAAAAGAATTTGCTAAAAAATATCCCTGGATAAAACTGGTCAATAAATCTTCCGATGCAGTTCACCTACCGGGAAGCAAAGTAATACAGGCTTTTAATGCCGGTTATGAAACCATTGATGAAGATTATGATGTCATTGTAAAACTGGATGCCGACCTTATACTGCCTGACAATTATTTTGAAACTATACTCAATACTTTTAAAAATAACCCGAAGGCAGGCATTGTAGGCGGATTTGCCTATATAGAGCAAAACGGCAAATGGATACTGGAGAACCTTACTGACAAAGACCATATTCGCGGCGCATTTAAAGCGTATCGTAAAGAGTGTTTTTTACAGATGGACAAACTAAGGGTTGCCATGGGATGGGACACTGTAGACGAACTGCTTGCAAAATTTTACGGTTGGGAAGTAATAACCATAGATAACCTCAAGGTAAAACACCTAAAACCTACCGGAGCTAATTACGATAAAGCGGCACGTTACAAACAGGGTGCAGCATTTTATACTTTAGGCTACGGATTTTTAATTACCGCTATCGCTTCTGCTAAGCTGGCAATAAGAAAAGGCAAACCTTCACTTTTTGCCGATTACATAAACGGTTACTTTAAAGCAAAGAGAGAAAAGAAAACTATGCTGGTAACAAAAGAGCAGGCAAAGTTCATAAGAAAATACCGTTGGGCAAAGATGAAAAAGAAAGTCTTTAACTAACCCAAGAATATTAAAAAACTATTAAGTAATACTAAAAACTGGGTACAATTCGGTACTTTAGCCTTTATTTCGAAATTTAGATGATTAAAGCTTTACATCAGATAGGCCATTACTTCCTTATGATCAAGGAGGTTTTTAATAAGCCAACAAAATGGGTCGTAATGAAACAGCTGATACTTAAGGAAATAGACGACCTTATTATCGGTTCACTAGGCATTGTAGCCTTCATTTCGTTCTTTATAGGCGGGGTTGTTGCTATACAAACAGCACTTAACCTTACCAATCCGCTAATACCAAAATCGCTTATCGCATTTGCGACAAGGCAATCAGTTATACTTGAGTTTGCACCTACTTTCATTTCCATAATTATGGCAGGTCGTGCAGGTTCTTACATTACTTCGAGTATAGGCACGATGAGGGTAACAGAACAGATAGATGCACTGGAAGTTATGGGGGTTAATGCTATTAATTACCTTGTATTTCCTAAAATTGTAGCTTTTACCTTGTATCCGTTTGTAATCGCAATCTCTATGTTCCTTGGTATTTTAGGAGGATGGCTTGCAGGTGTTTATGGAGGCTTTGTAGGAAGTGATCAGTTTATTACCGGTATACAAACCGACTTTATACCTTTCCATGTGTTTTATGCATTTCTTAAAACCTTTATTTTTGGTATGCTGTTGGCAACCATTCCTTCATTCCATGGTTTTTACATGAAAGGAGGAGCGCTGGAAGTTGGTAAGGCAAGTACCACATCATTCGTGTGGACCAGTGTGGTTATTATTACCGTTAACTATATTATAACGCAATTACTTTTAAGCTAATGATTGAGATTAAAGACATAGAAAAATCGTTTGGGGATACCAAAGTGCTTAAAGGTATTTCTGCAACTTTTGAAACCGGAAAAACTAACCTTATCATAGGACGAAGCGGATCGGGTAAAACCGTAATGCTTAAATCGCTTTTAGGCATACATACCCCTGAAGTAGGAACAATTTCATTTGACGGAAGAATATATTCTGAACTAAGCAAAGACGAAAAAAGAAAGCTTAGAACAGAGATAGGAATGGTATTTCAGGGCAGCGCCCTTTTTGACTCCATGAATGTGGAAGAGAATGTAGGTTTTCCCTTAAAAATGTTTACCGACAAGAAAAGCAGGGTAATTAAAGAAAGGGTAAATGAAGTACTTGACAGGGTTAACCTGAAAGACGCCAACCATAAGTTTCCTAACGAACTTTCGGGAGGTATGCAAAAAAGGGTTGCCATAGCAAGGGCTATTGTTAACAACCCTAAATACCTATTTTGTGATGAGCCTAACTCAGGCCTTGATCCGGAAACATCTATCCTTATTGATGAACTTATACAGGAAATTACCCGTGAGTATGACATTACTACTGTAATAAACACACACGATATGAACTCTGTATTACAGATAGGTGAAAAGATTATATTCCTTAAAAACGGAATAAAAGAGTGGGAAGGTAATAATGAACAGATACTGGAAACAAGAAATAAATCTATTGTGGAATTTGTTTACTCGTCAGACCTGTTCAAGAAAGTACGTGAAAGTCTTCTGGAAGAAGATGATGAAGAAAGAAGTAACGACTTACATCTTAATAAATAAAAAAGCTTAGCAAATGCTAAGCTTTTTTTGACACTTAAAATACCATTAATTAACTGGTCTTTGAAGGTAGACCCAACCTGTTACCTGTTTACCGGCCGAAAGTGTAACTACATAATAGTAGGTACCTGTAGGTAGTTCTCCTTTATCTGATTGGCCATGCCATTCATTTATATAACCAACCTTTTCATACACTTTAAGCCCGTAACGATTAAATATTTTTATTTCCTGGACATTCAGGTTAGAAAGATCAAAAGTATCATTATAACCATCATCTCCAGGAGATACACCTCTTGGTATTGTACAAAAAGTACTTTCAACATTTACTGATGCAGTTGCAGAACAGCCCTGCATATTAGTAACCTCAACCGCGTAGGTTCCGGCAGGCATTTCTGAAATTACGATTTCAGAACCTGAAGCATTAAATCCTTCAGGACCCGTCCAGTTGTAAGTAGCCCCGTCAAGATCATCAGTACTTGTTACAGATATTACATAATCAAAATTATTACATCCGTTTTCAAGTACCAGTTCAAAAGCATTTGTATTTCTTGTCACTATTATAGTTCGTTCTGCTAAACAACCATTATTGTTAACCTCAACGCGATAGGTTCCTATTTCCTGAACATCAATAACAGAAGCATCTACACCGGGAAGCTGTTCCTCTTCAAAATACCACTGGTAGGTAACCACATTTTCATCAAAGTTTTCTGCCGCAACAGTCAGTTGTCCGGTTTGCCCTTCACAAAGAACAGTATCGCCTTCTATATTAAAATCAGGCGATGGATTAACTACAACATTAACAGTAGCTGCTTCAGAAATACAACCGTTTACAATAACCCTAACCTCATAAATACCATTGGCAGCAACACCTGCACCTGCTATCATTGGGTTTTGTTCTGCAGAGGTAAAGTTAGCAGGACCTGTCCATTCATAAACGGCATTTGCTACAGTAACAGCACCAAGCTGAATATCTTCACCTTCACAAACTGCTGCCACAGGATCGGCAAGTGGCGCCTGAGGAATATCTCTAAGATTAATTACAATAACAGCTTCATCAGCATTATCACACATATCGGTTACCCTGTACCTGAACTCATACACACCTCCTGTTAGTCCTTCTGTAGTAAACATATTACCAACAAGAGCCCCACTACCATTTACATCACTCCATACACCACCTTCATCATGCGGAGTACTTAAAAGTCCGTTTAGGTCTATAGCCTCTCCGTCGTTACAATAGTTAATAGTATCGTCGTCCCCTGCATTTGCAGCTGCAGAAGGTAACACTTCATACTCCAGTATCTGTTCACAATCAATACCCCCACCTGTAGCCACTAAGCTTACAAAATAAGTTCCTGCATCGGTAGCAGAATTGAATGAAGGAAAATCCAGGGTATTGGTTGTACTCAAAATAACCCCTGGGTTATCCGCCTTCCACCATTGGTATTCAAATATTGAAAATTGCGAAACCGAAAGTTGTCCGTCTGCACCATCACATAATCCGGTAGCTACTATATCTACCGGTTCAAGATCGTTAATATCCAGTTGCATATTTCTAAAGTTTCCGCAATCATCTGTAACCCTAAAGTTATAAGTCCCCGGAGCCAAATCGGTAAAAACATTATCAGTACCGTTATCAATAAGAAACGGATTTCCGTTCATTTGAGTAATACTGTAAGTAAGTGGCGGCATACCTTCTGCATCAACAGCTACCTGCATATTTGGACCACCACAAGGCAGACTGAATACATCAATAATTTTTGGCAGGCCATCAAACGTAAACTCATTAACTACCTGCACACACCTTGTAGTAGGAACCTGCCCGTTCGAAAACACAAAGAAAACTCTTATAACCCTAAATTGTCCTAAATAAGCCAGGTTAACATTAGTTGTGTTATTATTTAAGAATCTTGAATTCATATTACTTGGCTGCGTACCTTCCTGATAAGTCACACCCGTTTCAGGATGCCCCCATGTATCGGTAACCTCATCATATTTTTGCAACCAAAAAGAAACACTGTTATTGTTGTTTGATGCAAACTCAAGAGAAAAATCAAATGAGCCACAGTTTGGAATAACCTGCGTGTTATTGGTTTGTTCCGCATAACCTTCAATTAAAACCTGGCCTGAATGTGCAACTCCGCATCCGTCAAGCCCTTCAAAAGTATAGTTACCCTGAGGCAACGAATTCATGTATAAAGCCCCATTTTCTGCAATAAATGCCGATGCATCAAAAGGTAATACTTCAGTAAACGAAGCAGGCGCCGAAGTTATTTCTATCGTATCTACAATACTGTTACCACTAATATATACTCTTACCGAGCCTTCCCCTATGGCACACCCCGGCCTTTGGTCAAAAGAAAAATCAAGGCCCTGACCGGGTGATATTTCTACAATAAGTTCAGACTCATTACCACAGGCATCGGTTACTAAAAACACATAATTTCCGGCAGGAAGAGGCTGCATAAAAAAATCAACATCATCAATATATTCAGAAACATCATCCGGTAAGGTTTGAGGATATGTACCCGGCGCTGCTATTATATCCACGTCCACTATAACTCCTCCCTCTATACTAATACCTACCTGACCGGCACATATCTCAGAATTAAAAGACGCTATATAACCTGGATTTCCGCTTCCACCAACAACGATAGTTTTCTGAACCGTATTTCCACAGGCATCTGTAATCTGTACAGTATATTGACCTGAAGGTACAGGGTTTGCCGGCGTACCATAAAAAGCTCCTCCCGACGCAAAAACCGGATGTGAAGCATTAAAGTCTGAAGGAACAAAGCCTGCAGGAGAATCAATAAACGTTACTGTATAAGGCCCCATATAATGATCCGGCATCAAATTGAGAACAAACTCCTCACAACCGCTATTCATAAAATTAAGTTCAATATCTATTTCCTCATCAATTTCAACATCATCCAGTGTAAATATATTACCACAGGCATCCGTGATCTGTAAATCATAACTATAAGCCTGCCCATTATAATAAGGAATTGTTGAGGTAGTATTATTTATGTTAGTTGGTGAACCTGTTGATATATTTTGTGTAACTATTATTGGCATCCCTCCACCCGGAGGATAAACTGTAAACTGAAATTGCAAAGGGAAAAATATTTCACTATTGCCACCCCCGGGGGTATAATAATGAGTAACATTTACAGTCGTACAGCTTGGTAACATCGCCGATTCCACAATGGGATCATCAATAACAATATCCGCCGGAACTGCTATTAACTGATAAGTAACCACATTAGCATCACCACAGCCATCGTGAACCCTTACCTGATAAGACCCTGCCGGCAGGTTGCTAAACACATTTGATGACTGTATAGGAAATGTTACGGGACCAGACATTATTTCGTATGTTAACGGGGGGGCACCAGAGGTAACATTTACCTCAATAACACCATCATTGCCACAATGTACATTCGTCCCTTGTATTGTATAGCCAATAGGGACAGTATTATCTGCAATAGTAACGTTTACCGATGCTGTATTAGATTCGCCTCCTAGAGACTGGGTAGCCACAACAAGATAATTCCCCGCCACAAGGCTGTTTAAAGTTGCAGTAGTGGTAACTCCCACAGGAGTAGTGGTATCAGGCAAAAGGTATACGGTATAATCAATATTTGCAGCGGGATCTGTACCGGAAACAGAAAATGCAAGTGAACCGTTACCCAAACATGTTTGCGCGGTGGGGGTCGCCGTTACCGTAAAGGATGGCAATTGTGCAAAAGCAGTAAGTGAAAATAATAGCCAAAAAAGTGTAAAAATCTTTTTTCCGGCAGTAAGGTTTAACATAATATAGAGGTTTAGTTAGTTTAAATTTCTTTGCAGGTATACCCAGCCTGTTACTTTTTTTCCGGCAGAAAGCGTCACCACATAATAGTACGTCCCTGTTGGTAGTTCATCACCTTTATCCGACTGTCCGTACCATTCGTTTTTGTAATTTTGCTTTTCATACACCAGTAAGCCATAACGGTTATAAATCTTTAAATCCTGCGCGTTAAGGTTAGACAAATCAAATTCATTGTTATAATCAGCATCTCCGGGAGATATTCCCCTCGGAATAAGGCAAAAAGTATTATCAATATCTACTGAGGCAGTTACACTGCAGCCCTCAACATTAACAGCTTCTACCTTGTATGTACCCGCAGGTAATTGTGATATATTAATTTCCGCACCTACCGCATTAAACCCTTCCGGGCCTGTCCAGTTATATGAAACACCATCCAGTTCATCAGCATTTGAAATCCACACCATATAATCAAAATCACGACAACCGTTTTCTATTACTACATCAAAAGCAGCTGTATTTTCGGTTACCTCAAAAGACTCCTCTGCAATACAGCCATCACTGCTTACTGTTACACTATAAACACCGGTTTCAAAAATCTCAATCTCCAAAGCATCTACACCTTCAAGAAGATTATTATCCAGGTACCATTGATAAGTAACAAGGTCTTCATCAAAATTTCCGCTTATTATTTCAAGTTGCCCTGTTTGTCCTTCACATAACGAAGCATCTCCCGCAATTTCAAAAACAGGTAATTCTTTTACTATTACATCTATAGGTGTCATTAACGAAGCACATCCGTTTACCAACACCCTTACCTGATAAGTACCTGCAGCAGCTATCCCGGCATTTGTTATAACAGGATTTTGTTCTGAAGAAGTAAAGTTATCCGGTCCTGTCCATTCATAAACTGCATTTACAACTTCCCCGGCACCAAGTATAATATCTCCCCCCTCACAAATCGCCGCTACTGGGTCTGCCTGTGGTGCATCAGGAATATCCCTAAGGTTAATGGTAATAACAGCTTCATCGGCCATATTACACATTCCTGTTATAATATATCTGAACTCATATATTCCCTCTTCCATATTAGCAATATCAAACTCACTACCGGAAAGCATTCCGGTACCGGCAACATCACTCCAAACCCCTCCTTCATCATGAGGATTACTTAAAAAGTTTTCAAGATTTATTACAGAACCGTCATTACAATACAAAACTGTATTATCATCACCTGCATTAAGTTCGTTGGTTGGTAAAACCTCATATTCTAATATCTGGTTCATACAAGAAACAGGATTATCAGTAAATACCCTAACATAATAAGTACCAGAATCTGTATTACCATTAAAAGGTAAAAATTCAAGAGTGTTTGATGTACTTAAAATCGTGTCCGGGTCATCGCCGTTATACCATTCATAGCTAAGAAACGAAAACTGCGGAACAGACAGCTCCCCATTTACACCCTGACACAAATTTGAAGCTGTTATTTCTATAGGCTGTACCTCTGTAAGATCAAGTTGTACATTTCTGTAATTACCGCAACTGTCTTCCACCCTAAAAATATAAGTCCCGGGCACCAGTCCTGTAAAAATATTAGACTCTTCGTTATCTATAAAAAATGGCTCACCATTCATTTCTATTACAGCATAGTTTAACGGTCCTATACCTTCGGCTTCAATAGCCACTTCAACATTACCTGTTAAACAGGGAGTATTATAATAATCTATAATTTGCGGACCTCCACTTACAAAGAATTCATGTAAAACTTCTATACATTTATTATTTGCCGAACTGCCGTTGCTATAGGTATTAAATGTTTTAACTATCCTGAACTGACCATCATAAGGCAGGCTTAAATTATTTGCATTATTTATTAACGCAGCTGCATTTACACTACTTATATTAGCCGCTGTTGCCCCGGTTCCCGGATGCCCCCAGTCATTAATACCCGGATAATATTTTTGCAGCCAGAATTGCTGAAGTTCGGTACCGTTACTGGCATTTTGTATATTAAGCACAAATGAGCCGCAATTTTCTGTAACTGCATAGCTGTTTACTATTTTGTGGTATCCCAATATTGTAATATCCATAGTGATAATACCACCACATTCATTGCTGAAACTAAAAACATAATCTCCTTCCGGAAGGCTGTTCATATAAAAGGTGCCTACAAAATTTATATTTCCCGAAACGCTTACAGGCAATGGGACTTCAAATGCAGGCGGAGCAGCAATTATAGTTGCAGTAGTGAGATTGGTACCTATGCCCTTTGCCATCATAGAACCTATGCCCTCCTCGCAGCCGGGGCGCTGACTAACATCGACATTAAAAGTTGAAGACCCTACTGTAATTTCTTCAGTATACTCTATACCGCATTCATCGGTAAATTCAAAAACATAAGTACCATAAGCCAATCCTGTGATCATAAATTCTCCATCACCATTTATCATGGCCGACAAATCCTGAGGCAAAGGTTCCGGATACCCTGCAGGTGCACTTACTAATTCTATACTAATAATATCCCTACCTGGTATACTTAATTTTACAGAGGACGAAGTACAACCCAAACTTTGTACTACTACCTGAGGCGTTAGCTCTAATGTTTGGATTGTAAAGCTACTTACCGCAACATTCCCGCAACCATCGGTAACCTGTACTGTATAGTCTCCCATAGGAACACTATTGGTTTCAGAACCATACACCATTTGTTCGGTTTCGGCAAAATTAGGATGCATGGTATTAAAAGAAGCAGGATTAAATCCGGCAGGCGTATCTAAAAACTGAACCGTAAATGGCGGCATATAATTAAACACATCAATAGAGAAGCTGAAGTCTTCGCAAGTATAAACTTCCGGAGTAACAATAGCAGAAAAAGTAGGTGTTATTATAAAATCCTGAAATTCAAATACATTACCACAGGCATCAACAACCGTTACATCATAACTATATTGTTCACCATTATAAAAAGGTATATCTACACTTAAACCATTATCAGGAGCCAGCAAAGTAACAGGCTGACCTCCGTTTGGAGGATATACAGTATAAGTTGCAGTTATAGGTAAAAATATATCAGTTCCGGGAGGAAGAAAATCCGGAATAGTATTTTGAATCGTTATAGTATTACAGTCAGGTAAAGGATCTAAAAAAGCTGTAAAAGGTTCTAACGACATTGTTGGTGTTTGCTGCAATAGCTGTACAGATACAACAACTGCATTTCCGCAGTTATCATGTACCCTTACCTGGTATAAACCCACAGGCAGGTTATTAAATACATTTGATGGCTGTAACGGCCTTGTTACGGGACCGGATATTATTTCGTAAGAAACTGCTGTTCCTGTTAATACATTCACAGTTATTTTTCCATCTGCACCACACCTTACTTTAACCGTTTGAAGAAGATAGTTCAATGCAATCACCTGATCTATTATGGTAACTGAAGCGGTTTGAGTATTAGAATTACCGCCTAACGACTGGGTCGCCACTACCATATAATCTCCTGCACTTAAACTACCTAAAAATGATGAGGTGGTTACACCTACAGGCGTAGTGGTATCGGGTAAAAGATACACCGTATAATCTATACTTGCCGAAGGATTAGTACCTGAAACAGAAAAACCAAGCATTCCATTACCCAAACAGGTTTGCGGTGTAGGGGTAACCGTTAAGGTAAAATTGGGCAATTGGGCAAAAGTTGCCATACTAAACATTAAGAGCGAAAACGTAAAAAGAAATCGCCTCAAAGTAAGGTCTATGTTCATTATATAGCGGTTTGGTTTATTCTTACATACAGGTAGTACTGACAGAACCACATGTATTTTTCCGGAAATTCGTTTTAAAACTGTAGTACTTTAACTCAACATCATTACAGCCTTACTTATTAAGATGCCTATATTCCTTAAATAGTTGTAATTCCCTTCTCAATTCACCCTAAATTCCATACTACACAAAACAACACACATACTTACATATTGATTATCAACAAAAAGAAATAATCCTATTGACTGTTCTTAATAAAAAACGAGATTTAAAAAAAGTGCCTATCCGAAAAGATGAAACTTTCGGGCAAAAAAAAATCGACCAGTAATAAATCTTACTAATCGAAAAAATACAGGATAAACATTATGTTTTTATCCCAGACTAGCAATTCTTTTTCAGCACTATTTATATCCTGACGAATAAAGATAGTTTATTGAAAATAAATTACTTAAAAAAAAGTTAAATTTAACAGTGTACTATATCTACTACTATTTATTCTTAGTAACAATAGCAGTGATTTTTTTAATTTCCTGTTCTTTTTCTTTTGGATAGATAAGCAGTATGTCATCCCTATCCACAACAATGTAATTATCCAAACCGTCTATAACAACTGTCTTATCATTGTCTGTACGGATAATATTATTTGTAGCATTTTCAAGAAAAACCCTTGCATTTACAACTGCATTATTATTTTCATCCTTACCCAGTTTTTCATGTAGTGAGCCCCAGGTACCTAAATCATTCCAGTCGAAAGAAGCAGGAAGCACATATACGTTTTCGGCATTTTCCATTAATGCATAGTCAATGGAAATATTATCTGCCTTGGTATAATTCTCTTCAATAAATTCTTTCTCTTCAGGATTATTATAATGATTGTAACCCTCTTTAAACAACTGGTACATTTGAGGCTGAAACTTTCTAAATGCATTTAAAACTGCCTCTACCGTCCAGATAAAAATACCGGCGTTCCATAAAAAGTTACCGCTGCTTAAAAACGTTTTTGCAGTTGCATAGTCCGGCTTTTCCCTAAACTGAGAAACCTTTTTAATAAGATTAGTATCCTGTTTATTAAATTCTATGTAACCATATCCTGTATTAGGGAAAGTAGGCTGAATACCCAAAGTCATTAAAACCTCCTGTTTAAGGGCACAATCAAAAGCTTTTTGAAGGTTATCCAAAAAAGCATTTTCATCCTCAATCCAGTGGTCGCTTGGCGCCACCACCATAACGGCATCGGGATTAAGTTTTTTTATTTTTAAGGTAGCATACAAAATACACGGAGCCGTATTTCTCATGGCCGGCTCAAGCACTACCTGATCCTGACAAAGATCGGGCAACTGCTCTAAAACAAGATCATTGTATATATCGTTTGTAAGTACAAGTATGTTTTCTTTAGGGATTAATTTTGAAAGCCTGCTGAAAGTTTTTTGTATAAGTGTTTCCCCAGTACCCAGCATATCATGAAACTGCTTAGGAAACTGTACAGTACTAACAGGCCAAAAACGAGAACCTACACCCCCCGCCATTAAAACAGCATAATAATTTTTGTTCATTATATTGGCAATCGTTTTTATTTATGTAAAGTTTTTATTTTATAAATCAATTTCAAAATGCTTTATCCTCAATTTAACAATTAATGAGGCAGTAATTCCACTTCGGCGTTCGGGTTAAAGAGATACACCCTTCCGGTACTAACCTCCATACACTCAAAACGTTTAACCCTTTGTGCCCCTTTCCTAAAAATCTTACCGTTGTATATGCGGAAATGACTACCGTAAGGAATTTCAAAAATATAATTTTTATCTGACTTCTCATCAAATTGCTTCAACGCAATTGAGAGCGTTGCATCAGTATCGCTACTTGCTTTCGGGTTTCTGAAATGCCTCGCGAGAAGTGGCAATAACTGCGCCGGAAATATTTCAGGACGTATGTAAGGAACCATCAGTCGCTGAAAAGTAGCCTTCCATTCCACGCCATGTGGTTTTATATTCCTTCCAAACTTTTCAAAAGCCGCTAAATGGGCAATTTCATGTACCAGTGTTATAAGGAACCTGTATTTGTTAAGACTTGAGTTTACCGTTATCTGATGATAACCGTTAGCATTCCTTCTGTAATCCCCGTGACGGGTAACCCTTTCATTCACAATCTTAAGATGAACCCCATAATGTTTTATCATTTCAAAAACACTATCAACAGCATGCTCCGGCAAATAAGGCTCAATAATATGCTTCACTTATAATTTCTTTTATGGAGTGCTCGAAGATACTTCCAGCACTTTACCGTTAAAGTATTTATTTCCTGTTAAAGCAAAATCATAAATATAATTGGCCATGTCAGTTGCCGAAAGCGGCGCTTCATAACCAGGAAAAGCTTCCTGCAACATCTCAGTATTAACCGCACCAAGAGCAAGAACATTAAAGGCAATGCCAGCCTCTTTATATTCCTCAGCCAAAAGCTCAGATAAAGTTATTACAGCCCCTTTACTGGAACTGTAGGCAGAAAGTCCCGCAAACTTAACTGTTCCCTGAACACCACCCATACTACTTATTGTAATAACATGCGCCCCGTTTTTCATATAAGGCAACACTACCCTGTTTAAGGCAGCTACACCAAAAACATTTACCTTATAGATGTATTCAAATTCCTGAGAAGTTATTTGGGCAAACGGCTTATGGATAAGAGCTCCTGCATTATGGATAAGTACATCTACCTTATGCCATGTATTTGCTATAAAATCATCTACTTTTTGCAGGTTAACTTCTTCTGAAATATCCACAGCCAAACAGGAAATATTCTGGTTTTCTATAAAAGCCTGAGGAACTTTTCTGGAAATAGCAAGAACCTGATGACCTGCATTTGCAAACTGCAGTGCCAGCTCATAGCCTATACCCCTGCTCGTTCCCGTAATTATTATATTTTTCATTTAGTCTTTAAGTACAATTTCTTTCGTTTCAGCATTAATAAGCTTTTCCGTTATCGGGATCATCTGCTGTATAAAATCTGCCATGTGTGCAGTATCCATCTCATCAAACTCATCTCCCGGCTGGTGGTAGTAATGAAAACTCTCCATATCAGTAGTACTGAATGTATGGGCCGGTATATTGAATTCCGTATAGAAAGGATAGTTATCCGAAGCCCTGAACAACTGATACTTTATAGCAAAATCATAGTAACCTATAAATTTCTTACCACTGTATTCATTGATTTTTTCTGCAAGGTTAGATTTTCCGTAACCTGTCATAAAAGCTACCATATCTTTTCCTGCCGGCATTGGCACACCTATCATTTCATAGTTAAGCATCAGGTAAACATTCATATTAGCCTGCTTTAATTTTGCAGCAAGATGCTTAGACCCTAAAAGGCCTTTTTCCTCGGCCGAGAAAAAACAGAACAATATACTGCGCTTGTTTGTTTTCGCTTTTGCGTAGTAATTTACAAACTCTGCTACAGCTGTAGTACCCGAAGCATTATCATCGGCACCGTTATAAATGCTGTCACCTGCAACTGCCTTGCCAATACCAACGTGGTCATAATGGGCACCAATTACCACAACCTCATTTTTAAGTTTCGGATCGTTACCTTCCAGATAGCCTACAATATTATAAGCCGGTTTAGAAAAGTTAGATAATGTATCCCTATAGGTAATAAAATAGGGTTTAATACTGTTTTTTACAAATACCTCCTCAAGATATTTGGCAGCTTCTTCAATACCTTCTGTCCCGGGGTCACGCCCTTTAAGTTCATCACAGGTTAAAAATTTAAGTGTAGTAGCGACACTCTCTTCGCTTACCTTATAACCATTTTCTTTTTTAGTATGAGAACCGGCACAGCCAACAACCAAGGTTAATAGTGCCGAAAAGAAAAAGAATGATATTCTTTTCATTGTTTTTTGTTTTGTATTGCTAAAATAGTAAAAATCACCCGCTGCACCTAATAGTTATTGCATTACGGATATTCCCAAAAAAAATCCGTCCTGAAATCAGAACGGATTTATTATTATAAATTACAATCAGGCTTATGCCAGCATTGTAACAGGGTTTTCAATATACTGTCTAAGTGTTTGAAGGAACTGAGCTCCTGTAGCACCATCAATAGTACGGTGATCGCAGGTAAGGGTTACTGTCATAGTATTACCCACTACTATCTGACCATTTTTAACAACAGGCTTCTGAACGATAGCGCCTACCGAAAGAATTGCCGAGTTAGGCTGGTTGATGATAGAAGTAAACTCCTGAATACCAAACATACCTAAGTTAGAAACGGTAAACGTACTTCCTTCCATTTCTGCAGGAGTAAGTTTTTTGTTTCTTGCTTTACCGGCAAGGTCTTTTACGTTATTACCTATTTGAGAAAGACTCATAAGATCTGTAAACGGAAGTACAGGAACTACAAGTCCGTCTTCTACAGCTACAGCTACACCAATACTAATATGCTTGTTGTATACCGTTACATCGTCTTTCCACTGTGTATTGATTTGCGGGTGTTTGCGAATCGCCATTGCAGATGCTTTGATAACCATATCATTAAACGATACTTTAGTATCAGGAACAGCGTTTATAACACCACGGCTTGCAATAGCATTATCCATGTCAAGCTCAATAGTAAGGCTATATTCCGGCGCAGTGAATTTAGATTCAGCAAGACGACGCGCAATAGTTTTACGCATCTGGTTGTTTTTAACCTCTTCTTTGCTAACCTCTCCAGCAGGAATAAATGGCTGAGCAACAGGTGCTGCCTGTGCAGCCGGAGCCTGAGCGCCCTGAGCAGGTTGTGCCGCAGCACCAGGAGTAAAGCTCTCAACGTCTTTCTTAACGATTCTTCCGTTTTCTCCTGTACCCTTAACCTGATTAAGGTTAATTCCTTTTTCTTCGGCTATTTTACGGGCAAGAGGAGAAACAAATACTCTGCCTCCGTCGTTATTTACAGCTTCAGCCTTAGGAGCTTCAGCAGTTTCTGCTTTAGACTCAGCTGGCTTAGCTTCTTCTTTTGTTTCAGTTGCAGCTGCACCTCCGGCCTGAAAGTTTTCGGCAATACCGCTAACATCAGTTCCTGCAGGGCCTATTATTGCAAGAATACTATCTACCGGAGCAGACTGGCCTTCCTGAACACCGATATATAAAAGAGTACCGGCATTGAAAGATTCAAACTCCATAGTAGCCTTGTCAGTTTCAATTTCAGCAAGGATATCACCTTCCTCTACTTTATCACCAACTTTTTTAAGCCAAGTAGCAACAGTACCATCTGTCATAGTATCACTAAGACGAGGCATAGTAACCACCTTAACATCTTTAGGCAACTCTGCAGTAGGAGCTTTTTTCTCCTCAGCTTTTGGAGCTGCTTCTTCTTTTTTCTCTTCTGCTTTAGCAGCAGGAGCAGCATTACCGCTTAGAAGGCCTGAAATATCTTCACCTTCTTTACCGATAATTGCAAGAAGTGAATCAACCGGAGCGGACTCCCCTTCCTGTATTCCTATATGTAAAAGAGTACCTGCATAGAAAGACTCAAACTCCATAGTCGCTTTGTCTGTCTCTATTTCAGCAAGTATATCACCTTCCTGTATTTTATCTCCTACTTTTTTAAGCCACGTAGCAACAACCCCTTCGGTCATAGTATCACTTAATCGTGGCATTGTAATAATTTCTGCCATTTTTATTGTAATTTATGTGGTATAAAAGGATAGTTTTCCTGTTCGTAAACAACGTCGTACATAATACTTAAATCCGGGTACGGAGACTCTTCAGCAAATTTCTCACATTCCGCAACAAGATCTTTTACTCTTTCATCAATAGCTTCAATTTCTGCATCTGTAGCATAGTTGTTTTCTTTGATGATATCAAGAACCTGAGTGATAGGGTCAATTTTTTTGTATTCCTCAACCTCTTCTTTGGTTCTGTAGTGCTGAGCATCACTCATTGAGTGACCTCTGTAACGGTACGTTTTCATTTCAAGGAAAGTAGGGCCATCGCCTCTTCTTGCTCTTTCCATAGCCTCATGCATAGCTTCGGCTACTTTTACAGGGTTCATACCGTCAACCGGTCCGCAAGGCATTTCATAACCAAGACCAAGTTTCCATATATCTGTGTGGTTAGCAGTCCTCTCTACAGAAGTACCCATTGCATAACCGTTGTTTTCTACAATAAACACTACAGGAAGTTTCCATAGCATAGCCATGTTAAATGCTTCATGAAGTGATCCCTGGCGTGCAGCACCATCACCAAAATAAGTAAGGGTTACACCGCCTGTTTCAAAATATTTATCTGCAAATGCGATACCGGCACCCACAGGAATCTGTGCTCCTACAATACCGTGTCCACCATAAAACCCATGTTCTTTAGAGAAGATGTGCATAGATCCTCCAAGACCTTTTGAAGTACCTGTACCTTTACCTAAAAGTTCTGCCATTACTTTTCTTGGGTCTACTCCCATACCAATTGGCTGAACGTGGTTACGGTAAGCCGTAATCATTTTGTCTTTAGACAGGTCCATTGCATGAAGAGCACCGGCAAGAACTGCTTCCTGCCCGTTATATAAGTGAAGGAAACCTCTAACTTTCTGCTGGATATATAAAGCAGCCAGCTTGTCTTCAAACTTTCTCCAAAACTGCATGTCTTCATACCATTTCAGATAAACTTCTTTTGTAATTTCTTTCATTTCCTAATAGATGTTGCTAATATGTTCTTTAAAAATCTGATTATGACGCAAAAAGTTTCCTCACACAAATTTGCGAACTGCAAAAATAAGACTTCCCTTTAATAACTAAAAAAATAAATCAAAGTATTTTACCCTTTTTTCCACATACAAAAAATAAAAAAGGGATTTTAAGCAAATCCCTTTTAAATATTGTATTTCCAACTACTAATATTCGTCGTAATCGTCTCCAAAATTGAATGAAAGTGAAAAACGAAGTGTATTTTCAAGCGGGTTTCTTACCTGCGAAGCAGAGAATAAATAAGAAACGTCCACCTTAACAGCTGTATATCTGAAACCGGCACCTAAAGAGAAAAACTTACGGGCACCTTTCATTTCGCTCTCATTAAAATAACCTAATCTAAACATAAAGGCATCCTGATAGCTATATTCTGCCCCTACCGAATACGTAACTTCTTTAAGCTCTTCACTAAAACCATCCGGCGCATCACCAAATGACTTAAACATACCTGACACCCAGCCTATTTTTCTGTAATCCTGAAGATCCTGAGAATAGTTAGTATCGGCAACAGCCTTATCAGAATCATCTATAGTACCGTTTCCGTCAAAATCCTCAAGAGTATAAGCAGGAGGTGTAGGCACCATAAGCTTAGTAAGCTCAAGGTTAACCCCTATTTTATTGTATTCGTCAAAAATGAAATCAAAACCTCCACCTAATCTCATGTTAGCAGGAAGGAAGTTTGCATTTTCTTCATTGTCATCATTATTGTAGTTGATCTTAGGCCCCATGTTCTGGAAGTTAAAACCAAGTCTCCATCTACCGTCAAAATCAGAATAAGGTATTTCTTCCGACTGATAGAAACCAGCCACATCAAAAGCAAAAGTAGTCGCTGCTCTTGCATCCCCACCTCCTGATGTTTCAGGTATTCTTAAATTGGAACTGATAAAACGCCCAGCAACAGCCATTGAGAAACGCTCACTTAATTTAAGTGAATAAGAAAGATCTAAAGCAAGTTCGTTAGGACTTCTCACTACAGGCTCTTCATCCGGGTTTTGCCTTAACTCGATATCACCTAAACCAAAATAACGAAGACTGGCACCAAAGGCACTTCTATCGTTAATTCTGTCATAAAATGTTAACTGAGCCAATGATATATCGTTTGCAATATCAGTAAGGTATGGAGTATAACTCACAGACCCTCCATATTCTTTAAGCGCAAAAGCATATTTTGCCGGATTCCATTGCTGAGAGAAAACATCTGTTGAAGTAGCAACTCCGTTATCGGCCATACCTGCCGCTCTTGCATCTGCCGCTATCAGTAAAAAAGGAACTCCTGTGGTAATTACTCTTTCTGTTTGAGTTTGAGTTTGAGCCTTTGCCACCTGTACTCCTAAAAGTATAATGGCAAATAAAATTATTTTCTTCATTTTTATCTTGAAAATTTTAAGGTAACAAATATAGTATTTTCTTATAGCAATACAAGTTTCTCATACTTTTCAGCTTTTTTACCTGTTGAAACTGAACGTACTGTCAATTTATAAACATACACTCCTTTACCAATCCTGTCGCCAAAATCGTCACGCCCGTCCCATTTGATATCACGACACAAAAATCCTTCGGTGCTAACCGATTGGTTAATTGTTTTTACAACCTTACCACTTACGGTAAAAATCTGTACCTGAACATCAAGCGGCTCAAAAGGCCTGTTATGGGTAAACCAGAATTCGGTATAACTAACAAAAGGGTTAGGATAATTTAACACCTTTTCCAGCCTCATCTCTTCGTCACCTACCACTACAAACTGTATTTCGGAAGTAACAAGATTATTATAAACATCCCATGCTTTGAATGTTATTGTATGAAGTCCCGGTTCCAAATCACTGAAAGGATATTTAAGACTACCCTTCATGTAATCATCAACATCGGTTTCATAATAATCATTAAGCACAAATGGTTTTGTTTCATCCCCATCAAGAATAGCAACTATATCATGACCTATACCACTTGCGGTATTAATACCATGCTCATCCTGAAGAAATGCCAGAAATATAGGTGAATCGTTAGTTATCCCTCCCGAGATAAAACTCTCATCATTCATATAAAGCCTTACGGTAGGCCCGGTTACATCTTCCTCTGCATTCTCGTTAATCCCCCCTATCTTAATATCACTATCAAACCCTGTATGGTCTTCCAGCACATTATTACGTTTTGAATAAAAACTAACCCTACCGTTACCTACAGGAATGCGAATATCCCTGGGCACAACAAAATTAAATTCAAATTTACCTCCTGCAACAGTTGCATTACCTCTAAATATAGCCTCTCCTAAAACCTTAAAATCGGTAGCATCTCCATTTGCTATACCATCATTCTCTAAAAGCTGCGTATCAATAGGTTTATCAAAAACAGTAGCAGCAAGTTCTCCATTATAATTACTTAACAGATTACCCCCTTCGTCTGTAACCTGACCTTCAAGCTTTACAAAAGATAATGCCTTAAGCGCTTCAGGCGCTCCGCTAACAGGTACATCATTTATCTCGGTAAGCACAATTTTAGGCTTTGGTATAGCCACAACTAGAGCCGGATCACCAATAAAAGAAACCACCCTTAAATTACTATTCCCCTCAGCTACCTTAGCCATCCTCATTGCTTCTGCCATAGAAGGGTATTCACCACCATCAAAAGCAAACAGATGTTCAGGCAAGGCTGCATTGAAACCAAAAGCAGCATTTACAAAAATAGACCTTGTAGTAGTAATTAACCCAATCGCACCACCTTTTGGATTCCAGTAAAGATACTCTCCACAGGTTGGCCTGTACGGATTATCAAAACGGGTAAGCTCACAGGTTACAGTAATAAATAACGGATACTTGTTTTCATTATTAAGCTCCTGCGCATCGGATTTTTCAAAAATTCTTTCAGCCGCCATACCGTCTTCACCACCGTGACCGAGATAATTTACGATAAGCGAACCGTAATTTATACTTCTTATTATTTGCTGCTTAGCCTTAGGATACCTGTACCCTCCGGAAGAAGATTCCTGAATATAAGCATCAGAATATATTTTCCTTACATTAATAAATGGCTTATTAGCAACAACCATATTATAAACACCCTCCATTTGAGGAACAAAGTCGGAAACCACCTCATCCGGATCATCAGCCACGAGAATATATTCATTTCTCCATCTGCCATAGGACTCTTCGTGCAGATAAGCCGCAACTTTATCTACCATCTCCCTGGCATCAGTAGCATCGGTTACCAGCATACGCCCTACTGCGACATCTGCAGATTCAGCATTATCGGTAATCGACCCCTCATTAGCATCCATTAACCCGAAAAATTCATCCGAAACAAATGTAGTAGATGTACTATAATTAGATATACTACCTCCATAGGCATGAAAAGTAGGAACAATATTAGTATTATTAGGTATCCTGTTTTTATAATCAAAAGAGGCATCACCAAAAAGGCATACATATTTTATTCGTTTATCATCTGAAGACGCATTAAAATATATATACCTAACCAAATTTCTTATCGCTGCAATATCCTGTTTACCTGAAGAAAACTCCTGATAGATGTTTTCAAGGTTAACAACCTTTACATTCAAACCTGAACTTGTTCTATGTATATTAGCCAGTCTCTCTGCTTCCGAATTAAGATAGGCAGGTGTAACTATAAGATAATCGATATCCTGAAACTGCCCTTGTGAATTATTAAAAATCGTACCTTTTATATTTTGATTAGCAACTGCCGTCTGACTATCCCTTAACGGAGAATAATAATCTGAAGGAACAACTGTAATATATTTTCTCACCTCACCGGCCTGAGCCCTGAAAGAAAACTGTCCCTGATTAGATTCATTGGTAACTTTTCTTGCATTATATATATCGGTAATATCCCAAACCGCACTTATACCCGATGCATTGGTTAGCTGATATTCTAAAACTCCTGTATTACCTCCGGCAGCATCATACTGAAACCTGAATTGCTTTCCGTTACCTTTTAAAAAGCGCTTAGGCTTTATAACAATATAATCTAACCAGGCATTAGACCCGGGAACACCATTATTATTATAAGTAAGGTTTATAGTAATTGTACCCCCGGCAGGAGTAAAAGTCCCAACAAAACCCTGATTAGAATTCATTCCTTCTCTGGCAACATTACTACCACTCGAGGAACCAAAAGTAACAGTACCTACATTTTGTCCATTTGCCTTAACTCCCATTGTCGTGGCGGTTAACGAAGTAGCCGCAGCACTTACGTTAATAGTTACAGGCGAAGTCAAATCGATATCGGGAACAAAAAACTCAAAGTCCTGGCTATTGTTAACATTAAACTGTTCTCCATGCCATTTTCTGCCCAGTCTTGCAATACTTACCAAGTCCTCTTCATGATAATAATAATCATCAAAAGAAGTAACCGTTACCGTTGCAGGATCTGTTGGCTGAACAACATCATTAATCCTTTTACCGTCTGTCCCGGAAGAAGTAACATAATAATATGTCTTGTTAGCATATAAATTATTATTGGTACCACTCTCATCATTCCAGTTATCCACACCTTCTGCATAGAAAAGTATATAATCACCATCCCCAAAATTACCATCCTCTTCTCCTACAAACAGTATAGCATTTTCAGCCAGATCATCAGGATAAGCAATATTGTTTTTTAACGGAGCCATACGGCCGCCGTTACCATATATCTTAATCTTTCGCGGATCTACATTTACATTAACACCTATTTGTTGCAGGAAACTTTTTGATATCCTGTACACCCCCGATTTTTCCACATAAAACCTGCGCCATTCACCGGAAGCCAAAACCGAATTCGTTATAATTTGGGTATCCTTAAAATTAAATGCCCCTCCACCTATATTATAGGAGTAAGAAAATGACTTAACCCTTTTATAGCCCGAGCCATCTTTTATAATAGGAGAAAACCTCATTTCTGCATACCATTTATTACGGGCATGGGCACTTTCAAGCTTCTGATTAATTGAAGTCGGAATTTTATTTATAGAAAGCTCACCCAGTAAATCGGCCGAAATACTCTCATAAACTATATTAGTAATCTGAAAAGAAGCAGGGTTTACCCTACCTGAAACAGGAAATCTTTGCCTGAAAAAAAGCTCAGAAGTATCATCCTTGTACTCCATATTAGAATAGTCAAACTGTGGGATATTTACTGAATTACCCTCATTTAAAGGAAACTTTGCATTATCCTTCCAGATAATATTTACAGTACCCTGCTGAGCATAAGACAGCAAAGAAAAAAACAGTATTATAAAGAGTATTCTATTTTTCATCAATTGTGACAACGTAAATACCAAAAATATATTACGGTAATAAAAAGATTTTTTTTATTTATCAGGATTGCAATATTACTTCAATTCATGCGTTATTTAAAGACACTATTAACATAATTTTGGAATTTTATTAAAAATTTTAAAAACGTGTTGCGGTTTAATGGTTAATTATTATATTGCGCCACGAAATTAATTACCTGCAAAAAGTATGAAGATTAACAAGATTACAGCTTTTAAATTGCTACTTGCAGTTGCAGTAGCAGTTGGTTTTACCGGTTGTAGCAAGAAAGGCGGTAGCAATACTTCCTCTGCGACTGGTTGGAAAATCAATGACAAAAAGGGTGGTTTCCAACACAACTCTAACTACAAACAACAGGAGCCAGCTCCGGGACTTGTAGAGGTTGAAGGAGGAACTTTTACCATGGGTAGAGTTCAGGATGATGTAATGCATGATTGGAATAACACTCCAAACCAACAGCATGTTCAATCTTTTTATATGGACGAAACCGAGGTTACTAATGTAATGTACATGGAGTACCTTGAGTGGTTGAAGAAAGTTTACCCACCAACAGAAGAGAACTACAAAAACATTTATGTAGGCGCTCTACCTGATACATTAGTATGGAGAAGTGCCCTTGGCTATAACGAAACCATGACTAATAACTACCTAAGACACCCGGCATACGCTAACTACCCTGTGGTAGGAGTTAACTGGATTCAGGCAGTTGAGTTTTGTGACTGGAGAACAAACCGCGTTAATGAGTCTATTCTTGAAAAAGAAGGTTATCTTAAAAGAGATGCAAAAATTCTTGACGTAACTGCCGAAAACAACTTTGACACTGAAACTTACCTTGAAAGCCCAACTAAAGCTTACGGAGGTAACGAAGAGGTTGTTCTAAGAGGTCGTAACAACAAACAATCAGGTGACGAAGAGGCTGTTAACGTATATGCTCAAAGAACTTCAGGTTTAATTTCACCTGAGTACAGACTTCCAACTGAAGCTGAGTGGGAATATGCTGCTATCGCACTTGTAGGTAACCGTGAGTACAACATTTACCGTGGTAACAAAAAATATCCTTGGAAAGGTCAATACACTCGTTCTGGAAAAAGACAGAAAAGAGGTGACCAGTTGGCTAACTTTAAACAAGGTAAAGGTGACTACGGAGGAATTGCAGGATGGTCTGATGACAACGCAGATATTACTGCACCGGTTAAATCTTACCCACCAAACGACTTTGGTCTTTACGATATGGCAGGTAACGTAGCCGAGTGGGTAGCCGATGTATACCGTCCTATTATAGATGATGAAGCAAGTGACTTCAACTACTACAGAGGTAACGTTTACATGAAAAACCAAATTGGTGAAGACGGAAGAGCAGAAATTGTTACTTCTGAAACTATAGAGTATGACACTTTAAGTAACGGTAGAATCCAGTACAGAAATCTTCCAGGTCAAATTGCAAGAACTGCTGTTACTGAAGAAGATGTTTACCTAAGACAAAACTACACGAAGAGTGATAACCGTAACTACAGAGATGGTGACAGACAGTCTACTCGTTTCTACGATTACGGAGGATCTTCTGAAGAAGGTGTAAACACTACAAGCCAGATGTATGACTCTCCTCAGCACACAGTAGAAACTGACAGCTTAGGAAACATGATAAGAGAATGGGACAAATCTAACAAGAGGAGTACCCTTATCAATGACAACGTAAGAGTTTACAAAGGTGGATCTTGGAGAGACAGAGCTTACTGGTTAGATCCTGCTCAAAGAAGATACTACCCACAAGATATGGCAACTGACTTCATCGGATTCAGATGTGCAATGTCTAAAGTAGGTCCTAAGTCTACTAAGAAAACAGCAAGACACAAAGGTTAATCAAAAGATTAATTTCTTATAAATAAAAAAATAAAGCCCTATCTTAGGGCTTTATTTTTTTATACACCTATGACAACTACAGAAGAACTATACCAGTACTTCATTAAATGCAGTTCGGTTACTACCGACACCCGAAAAATTGAAGCCAATTCCCTGTTTGTAGCATTAAAGGGAGATCGTTTTGACGCAAATACTTTTGCAGAAGAAGCTCTTGCTAAAGGAGCCGCTTATGCCGTAGTAGACAATCCCGAATACAAAACAAACGACAGAATACTTTTAGTTGATAACGGACTTACGGCTTTACAACAGCTTGCCAATCACCACAGAAATATATTAGGCCTGCCAATAATAGCCTTAACCGGCAGCAATGGCAAGACCACAACCAAAGAACTTATTAATGCGGTTCTTTCCAAAAAATATAACACCACAGCGACTATAGGCAACCTTAACAATCATATAGGTGTTCCCTTGACCCTGCTTTCGTTCACTAATGAAACAGAGATAGGCATTGTGGAAATGGGCGCAAACCATAAAAAAGAAATTGAATTTTTATGCAACATTGCAGAACCTAACTTTGGGTATATAACCAATTTTGGTAAAGCACACCTTGAAGGTTTTGGAGGTGTTGAAGGTGTAATTCAGGGAAAAAGCGAACTTTACGAATATCTGAAATCACACACAAAAACGGTTTTTGTAAACCTTGACGATTCCATTCAGGATGAAAAGACTAAAGACATGTCACGCTTTACATTTGCAGTAGATGATTATAATTGTGATGTTAGGATTGATACAGTTCATGCCAACCCTATGGTTACAATAAAATATAATAATCTGGACATACACTCTAACCTAATAGGTATTTATAATGCAAACAACATAAATTCCGCAATAACCATAGGCACTTACTTTAAAATAAGCGATAAAAAAATCAAGGACGCTATAGAAAATTACATCCCTAACAATAACCGCTCACAGCTGATAGAAAAAAACAGCAACAGCATTATTATGGATGCCTATAATGCTAATCCAAGTAGCATGAATGCCGCCCTGGATAATCTTTTACAGCTGGATGCAAAATCAAAAATTGCAATCTTGGGAGATATGTTTGAACTGGGCACCGAAAGTCTTGATGAGCACAAAAAACTTGTAGACAAGATGGCTGATAAGCATCAGGTGGAAACATATTTTATCGGCAAAGATTTTTATGCTAATAAAATTAGCAGTAACCATCTTTTCTTTTTTGATACTTTCGAGAACTTTAAAGAATACCTCAGCAATATAAAACCCATTCAAAAAACAATATTGATAAAGGGTTCCAGAGGCATGGCACTAGAACGCACATTAGATATTTTATAAACAAAAGACGCTTTCACATTGAGAGCGTTTTTTGTTTATTTTACAACTTTTTGTTGTCATAAATGAATGAACATTCATTTATTTAATTATTTTTGTCATCAGAAAAACTACCACATGAGGACAAGGGATACCGATAAAGAAGAACTGGTTTATAAAAAGACTATTGAACAAATTGTAAAACATGGCTTTGACGGCTTTAGTATGAACAAGCTGGCAAAGGCATGCAATATATCTGTAGCTACCCTATACATATATTACAAAGACAAGGATGATCTAATAAAGCAGGTAGGGGGTAAACTGGGTGACAAATTTTTCGAGATGGTAGTGGATGGTTTCAGTGCCGACATGTCTTTTGAAGAAGGTATGTGGAAACAATGGCAAAACCGGGCTGGTTATGCCATAAAATACCCAACCGAAGTTTCCTGCTTTGAAGCAATGAAACACTCCCCTTTTGCTGAAGAAATAATGCAGACTGAAGCGCTCCAAAAATTCAAGCAGCTCATGATGAATTTTTTTAAAAATGCAGTTGACAGAAAAGAGCTTACACCTATGCCTCCGGAAATATTCTGGTGTGCGGCATACGGACCTTTATATGCTTTGATAAACTTTAATCGTGATGGTAAAAGCATGGGTGGTAAAAGATTTGTATTAACCGATGAAGTACTAAAACAGACATTTGACATAATGATAAAAGGACTAAAAAAATAAAAAATGAAACAGGACCAACCCCAAATACACGTTTTTAAAACCGACATAACTGAACATTGCAGCAATTGTGAAGTCACAAAAAAACTAAACAATCATCCTGAAATACAGGACTGGAGTATAGACTGTGACGACACTGACTGCGTGTTAAGAGTTATTAGCAACAATATAAATACTAACGACATTATAGAGCTGGTAGTTTCTGCCGGCCATAACTGTGCAGAATTAGTATAAAACGAAATCAATCATCAATCAAAAAATGAAATCAAAATCAGAAATCCCTAAGTTTACACCGCATCAAAAACTGGTGATAGCCTTACTGGCAATTGCACAGTTTACAGTAATCCTGGACTTCATGGTAATTTCTCCCTTAGGAGATATACTCATGAAAGACCTAAATATGTCTACATCAAATTTTGGCTTTGCTGTTTCGGCATATGCCTTCAGCGCAGGAACATCGGGCCTGTTGGCAGCAGGCTTTGCCGATAAGTTTGACCGAAAAAAACTGCTTATATTCTTCTATACCGGATTTATTCTGGGAACATTTTTCTGTGCCATGGCAAACAGTTACTGGACGCTTGTTGCCGCAAGGATATTCACAGGACTATTTGGAGGGGTTATAGGATCCATATCACTCGCTATTGTAACAGATTTATTTGTTCTACAACAAAGAGGACGTGTTATGGGCTTTATTCAAATGGCTTTTGCCAGCAGTCAGATTTTAGGTATCCCATTAGGCTTGTACTTTGCAAATAACTGGGGATGGCACTCTTCTTTCCTGATGATTGTAGTACTGGCAGTAATTACACTTGCCGTAATTGTTATTAAACTACAACCTATAAACAAACATTTGGAGTTACAATCGGATAAAAGCCCATTCTTACACCTGTTCAATACATTAAGTAACAAAAGATATCAGGTAGGCTTTACCGCTATTGCCATACTTTCAGTTGGCGGATTTATGCTGCAGCCATTTGGAACGGCTTACTTAGTAAACAACATTCATGTTAGCCATGAGGAGCTCCCGATAATATTCTTTTTTACAGGAGTATCGGTCTTAATCATAATGCCAATGATAGGTAGATTAAGTGACAAAGTGAGTAAGCTGAAGCTTTTTGCCGTAGGTTCATTAATTTCAATAATCATGATTTTAATATATACTAACCTACCTCCTATTCCTGTATGGCAAATTATAATAATAAACATGATATTGTTTATGGGAATTATGAGCAGGATGGTTCCTTCTACAACCTTAAACACGGCTGTACCCGAAACTCAGGACAGGGGAGCCTATATGGCCATTACCTCATCGTTACAGCAAATTGCCGGAGGTATTGCCGCTGTTTGTGCCGGTTTTATAGTTCATCAGCAAACCAAAACCAGTCCGCTAATAAATTATGATATATTGGGCTATGTAATAAGTATTATAACCCTTGTATCCATCTTACTTATACAAAGGGTAGACTCAATGGTTAATCCGAAAGAAAGAGTAACCGAAGTCGCTATATAACATCATCAATCAAAAAACTTACAGTTTTTCAACTCCGGTATTGCCGGAGTTTTTTATTCAATGCTTTAATTTATTACTTTTATATAATGCATCCTGAATTTGAAAAATACCTAATAGCCAATACCTCCCTTACGGAAGATATCATCCGGAATATTGGCAATACTGCGACAATTAAAACACTGCGTCGCAACGAACTTTTATTACAGGCAGGAGATATCTGCCGCCATAAGGTTTTTATAGCAAAAGGACTGCTTCGTATGTACAGTACAGATGCAAACGGCAACGAACACATAGTACAGTTTTCGCCCGAACACACCTGGACACTTGACGTAGAAAGCTATGACAAGGAAACCCCTTCCTTAATAAACATAGGAGCCACTGAACCTACAGAAGTACTATTATGGACAAAGGATGACTTTAACAGATTACTGAATGAAATCCCTGAACTCCGTAAGCTGTCGCAGCAAATTATATCCCGAAACATATACTACAGCAGGCAACGCATACTAACCACACTTAGTGGCACACCTGAAGAAAAATATGATGACTTCATCCAACGTTTTCCAAATTTATTGTCCCGATTGCCTTTACGGATGATAGCATCCTATCTGGGCATGTCAATTAAAACACTTACCAGAATACGCCACACACAACTGCACCGATAATTTCAATTATGGTCAAATGACCACGTTTATCACCTTGTTTTTAACGTGCTTTGTTACAGTTAAAAACTTAAAATTATGCGCGTATTTGTAACTGGAGCCTCAGGCTTTGTAGGCTCAGCAATAGTAAATGAATTATTAAATGCCGACATGGAAGTGCTCGGACTGGTAAGATCGGAAAGTTCAGCTGAAAAGCTAAAAGAAACAGGGGCCGATATACTTATGGGAGACATACATGACCCTGATATTATCCGTAAAGGAGCAACTTCCTGCGATGCCGTAATCCACACCGCTTTCAATCATGATTTTTCCAAGTATTCGGATAGTTGTGAAGAAGACAGAAAAATAATCGAAATCTTTAGCGATGCACTTGCAGGAACACAAAAACCATTGGTTATTACTTCGGCTGTAGGTATACTTCGTAGCGAAAAAGCAATTACCGAAGACGACAAGCCAGCGAGCTCTACAAGCGTTCCTAGGGCAGCATCAGAAGAAGCGGCATTAGCTGCCTTGGCTAAAGGAGTGAACACCTATATTGTTCGCCTTCCTATTGTGCACGGTAAAAACGACCACGGATTTATTCCTATTGTTATAGAAATGGATAAAGAGAAAGGACAGTGTAGCTATATAGGTGAAGGACTTAACAGGTGGCCTGCTGTACATAGAGAGGATGCCGCCAGCCTATACCGACTTATTGTCGAGAAACAACCTGAGCAAAAAGTTTTTCACCCTGTAGCCGAGGAAGGAATACCGTTTAAAGAAATTGCTAAAACTATTAGCAAAGGCATTTCACTACCTCTAAAAAGCCTAAATCATGATGAGGCAGAAGCACATTTTACTTGGTTTACTCATTTTGCAGGTATGGATGGTTATACCTCAAGCGAAAAAACCAGAAGCATACTTGGTTGGAAACCTCAACAAATAGGAATGCTGGAAGATATGAATAAAAATTATTTTTAGGATTAAAATCACAACTTTGAATAAGGTTCAGGATACTTTTCAGGATATTCTTTACGCTTATCAATATAATATTGGAGTGGTTTTCTTGCTGAATTTTCATTAACCCTAAATAAAAACAAAAATCTATCCTGCCTGTTCAAATAGAGGGTAATTGTATTTTCATTATAATCAACAATATCGAGAGAGTGCTCGCCCCAAGTCAAAATACTATCTTTTGATACAGACCAGGCAGTGTCATAAAAAACCACATCTCCCTGACTGTTTATTTGAGTAAACTCATTATTTAAATCTTTTTGATAGCGCCTGCAAACTCCATCATCATTAAATTTAAAATAGGGACCTCCAAGATATCCTGGCTCAACTTCATCGTAAAGCAACCAATAATCCTGCTTGCCGTTAATGATACATTTCTCTAATGACTGATTATCGCAACCCACAATGATAAAACTTTGTAAAAAAAGTAATGAAAAAACAATTATTCTTTTTATTGACTTTAACATGACATATTGAGATAGACAAACTAATATAACGAAAAGAACTAAGTAAAAATTATTTTTAAAATAAAGAAAGTCGAAACAATGCTTTGGCATAGATTATGTAAAAATCATATACAATCTAACCAATTAACTCATGAAATTCCTTTATCTTTTTTTAGCATTCTTTTGCTTAAATCTATCTGTTGCCCAAAACATTAAAACCTTGAACACGGGTAAGGTTATCCAAAAAAATTATAATACAAACGTACCTTACAAAGACATAAAAGGTTTAATGGTAGTAGAAGTTATTATAAAAGGTAAAACCTATAATTTTATTGTTGATACAGGAGCAATAAGCGCCATATCTCAACAATTGTATGATGAGTTAGGGTTAAAATCCAGTTCAGAACTTAACGTTAGCGACTCCAGCAACCTGAAGCAGCCTATGAAACTTACAACATTACCACCTGTAGAGGTAGGCGATATCATCTTTAAGGAAATACCTGCTATGGTTGCCAATAATACTCATTTTTTTCAATGTCTGGGTGTTGACGGATGTATTGGAAGCAATATGCTTCGCAATTGTGTAGTTAAATTTTCATATAAAGATAAAACAGTAAGCTTTACTAATAAGAGAAAAAATTTTGATACTAATAAAGAAAATCGCACCGATTTATTGAAAGATAAATTCCAAAGCAATCCTTATTTATATATTTATTTAAAAAACAATGATATTGTAGGGAGTGAATCAGTTTTGTTCGATTCGGGAATGATGGGGTTATACGATTTATCATTATCTGCTTACGACACAATTAAAAAATTTAATATATTTTCTGTATTACATCAGGCTAAGGGAGCATATTCTATAGGCATACATGGTGTTGAAAACCAAGAAGAACATTACATGCTGTTGACTCCTGAATTAAATTTTGCCGGAGCTGCATTTAAAAATATTACAACCACCACTACCAGTGGTGAAATTTCAAGAATAGGCAGTCAAATACTTCAATATGGAGATGTTATTATTGATTATCCTCATAGATACCTATACTTCAACCCTTACACAAATGAAGTAATAGATCTTACCGAAAAGAGCTGGCCTGTTCAGCCGGTAATCAAAGAGGATAAATTAGTTGTTGGCATAGTTTGGGATTCACTATATAACGATACAATTAATGAAGGCGATGAAATAATAAAGTTTGGAGAAATTGATTATTCAAATTTCGATCCATGCGAAGCAATGAAATTGAATCTAAAACCCAAGACAGACACTGCCACAATAACTCTAAAAGACAAAAATAGCGGCGAAATTAAAAACGTGAATATCACTAAAAAGTAGCAAAGCTTTTTAAGTGTAAAATAATTTTCCTTTTAATGGCAATAAATCATTGAAAATCACCAAAAGTATTCTAAATAAAAAAACCTCCAGTTTTCATTGAAGGTTTTATTTTTCTTGTGGGCTGTCAGGGATTGTAGTCGAACACCTTGTGCCTATTCTGATATTTTTCGAAAATATAAAATGAAGTATTCATTACGTTTAAGCGCTTTGCGAGCTTGCGAACTTCCTAACCATTTATTTTCTGCTAAAAATAAATTTCTTGTAAAGCGCAAATATGAATATATAGTTAAATTCGTAATCTAGCAAAAACGCCTATTAGCTGTAATAGCTTTTATTTTTAATAAACATCTTATCTGCGTCAAGAAGTTTAACTACAAAATTTGTCTCAATATAAGTTAAATATTTTTTAACAACAAAATCGGTTAATAACAAATGTGGTGAAGTAAAATTAAGAAAGTATCTCAAAAACATAATTAAAATCATTGGTTTATCCGATGAAGCATATGTAACAAATGCATTTTGTGGAATTGAAGGCAATTTGCTTTCTAAATTTTGCCCAATGCCTGTTGAAGAAAAGAATGGAGAATAAAAAATTAGTCCTTTATCTAGGCAGACAATTAAGTCTGGTATTTCTTCATAGTCTAATTTTCCTTCTCTGACATTTTCACAAATGTAATCCACTGTTTTTCTTAGTTCTGTTGACTTTGAGGAGAAAATTACACTAGGAATTTTATCATAATACTTCGGTGTTGATTCTTTGCCAGGAAATCCAGTAAGTTCTAATCGATCTACATCTCTAATAATAATTTTTACTGATTTGATTTGATATAATCCACGATGAAATTCGCTTTTTTCTGTCAAAGTTGAAATATCAGGTTTACTTCGATTGCCGCAAAAACACCTTCCGCTAATATTACTTCACGTTTCGGCGTAATTAATCTTGGATGATTTGGAGATAGAACAACACAATCGATATTATTTGTTTCTTGGATTCTAGAATAGATTTTATTTGTAGATTTTACTTAATAATCATTGGAAAGAAACTAGCTATAAATTGACTTACTGTAACTTCTCTTGAGTCTCCAGTATTTGTTCTATCTTTTTTAAATGCATCAATAGTTTCCTCGTAAATGATTTCTATTTGTTGTAAATTTTCAATAATTGATCCGTGAACAGCATTCATAAGTTATTTTTAGTATTATTGTTTTGAACAATTACTTGCCAGCTACGACAGTGCACTTAAGTTATTATGGATATATAGGCAATGTAACCAAGCAGAAGTTTTTACAATACTACAGTATTTGTTACAGACATGGCAGCTTATTTAATGTATATTGTGGACTTCCAAGTTTCTGTTTACATAAGATAATGCAATTACACCCCTATCACAATCAGCAACTAAAAATTGAGATATTCTTAAATTGCTAATAGAATTCCTCTATCATTTATGAAACATTTCTTTAATGTAACAAGGATTAGAATTTATTTTTATTAGGTCACTATTAATCTGTTGAATAGCTGTTTGCCTGTCCGTTAGATGTATTCTATTTAATAGATTATTATTTGAATTAGCATAATCTAAAATTCGTGTCCTAGATAATCTTTCCACAATATATTCCATGCATCCTACGAAATTTTCGGTAACGGAAAATTCTTTACCATAATTATAAACAGAAAAAGATTCAAGAGCTAACTGTTCTAGAAGCGTGTTCTCGATAAGTAAACTGTTCTTGTCTCTGTAAGATTTTAATAACTTTATTAATTCCCTAACTTTAGGCTTGTTTCTAAGTAGATTTTTCTGAATATCAATATTTGTTTTAAAAGTTGTTCCTTTTTGCCAAAAAAATGGACGTCGAATGTATAAATTTAAGTTTTTATCGTCTTTATAGTTTCCAATTTCTCTACCATATACTATATCAATTTTATGAGTACCTTCATTTCCCTCGAATATTAGCCTTGTAGCTCGCGTTCTTTTTATCACTTCTGCGTTATCTTCAAATAAATCTTCTATTGTATTATGAATTTCATTTGATAAATTTCTCATATTACCTAAATGGTTATCTTTTTTAACAGGCATGACTATATCAGAGTCATAGGTATTGGTAATGGCTATCTTTTTACTTAATGAACCAACAGTTTCGGGATAGCATACAAGTTGATCTGAAAATTCATTATAAAGTTTGTCTTTAACTTCTTTAGTTATTGATTTCAATTCTTGCAATTTCATAGGGTTTAAATTTGGATTCTCTTCTCTTACCAAATTTTTCAGAAAATTATCGCTCGAAAATTCTTTTTTACTCTCTTCTCCAAATTCCCATTTATAAACTTCATTGCCTACAATTCCTCCTATGACTCCAAAAACGGTTATTTTCTTGAATGCCTGAAGTCCATTATAATTTTCCCAAGTCATCTTTTGACCAATTCGCTTAAGCTTTTCCTTTTGCCGAAAATAATCGATAAGCCCAACAATTCCTGCTGCTACAGCAACTCCAGTAAAAATATATTTGTCTTGTTTTCTCATAATTACAATTTTATTCAGGATGTTCACCTCCGCCTAACCATTTATCAGTAGCATGCCAGACTTCATAATAGTATAACCATAAAGAAGTCCATGGAATAATTGTATCGCTAATATACATTTTCCTCGTAAATTCTGCATATTTAGGCATAAATAAGCATAATGTTTCCTGCGAATACATATGTGGTATTTTCTCGCCTTTTTTATTTTTTACCAAAACCGGATTAAGTACCCGAATTTGAATTGGTTTCAAAATATGGAACTTAATCTCAATAGTGTATGTTTCACTTCTAGGTGTAGGCTGTAGTGAGCCTACTGCCTTAAGTTGATAAGAATCAAAACTTACTTTCCAATCAGGATATTTCACTCTAATAGCATTTACCTGTTGTACAATTGTTTTATTTCTGTTTAGGTTTTTAATCCGCATCATCACCAAAAAAAGTATTTGCTTTAACCGATGTGGTTGTAGCTGCTCCAATTCCGCCAATTATTCCTGAACTTCTACTGATCCCTAATTGATTTGAATTTCTGGCTTTCTCAATAATATCCGCTTGCGAAATTTGTGCCCTTGAATACAAATCATCACCAAATAAGCCTTTAAGTATGTGCCCTTCAGAAATAATTCCGTTATCCTTTTTGAGTTCCAGCCACTGCTCATATAAATGCTCACAAAATGCTCGGAATGCTTCATAATATCTCGGTTCTTTTTCCCATTTATCTGTAAAGTCTTCTTCAGAATTTACAGGATTTAAAACCTTAATTCTCGTTGAATTATAAAATGTATGCTGACGAATCTGATTTATAATATTTTCAACGGCTAGAAAAATACTTTCCTCTCCATTGTAATTGAGACCAGCAATAGTTGTTAAAACAATACTTGAAGTTTTAAAAGTATCATTATCCTGAAAATAAATATCTCTATACCTTTTAATCAATTGCACGGCACGTTGAAGAGGTTTTTTATCCTCATAGTCATTGGATGGTAAATTTTCAGCTCGTAATGCTTTTTCCAATAAGCTAATCTTAACTGTATTGGCTTTATCCAAAAACCATTTGGCATACCCCCTAGGATTAGAACTTACCCAACAACCTAACAGTCGGTCTGGAATTCGCAACTTATCTTCATCCCATTCATTTTCCTGAATGCCCGGCAAAATATCCATATGGAAATCTCCTGAATAGTTCAAGCGGATACATCTGTTCTTCAATTCCATTTTTTCTTTATAAATAGAATGTTCAGAAAGTCGTCTTTTTAATTCAGAATATATTCTTTCGGGAGTATGGTTACTCCATTGTATTTTCAAATGTAAAGCAATGTCCAAATCAAACTCATCTTTGCCTATGGGCTTTACAGTTGTCTTGATTCTAACAGAACCATGTGGATATAGTTCATATTTAAATGGTTTGAAAAAAAGTTCATCTGCTTCAATCCATTTTTTTATTGCTTCATAATGCTGAATCATTAATTCATAACGCGTTTTATCCAGTTGCAAAGATTCAGCCATCCTGTCGAGTAAGTCGTCCAACTGCACGTATTTATTTTGAAATGGTATCATTTTGGTAATATTTTAAATGTGTGGGGTAATATTCTAACTCCTGAATTTGTTACTCCCTTTTTAATTTCTTCTGCTGTTACAAAGGCTATACTTTCGTTAGTTATTAAATCTTTTATCGCCTTTTTTTGAGCATCAGTTTCTAAGCGTAATTCAAATATGTCTGCATGTCTAAATTGATCAATAGGATAGTCATCTGTCTTGAGGATGCCTTCTTGGTGTTCACAGATATATGCGTATTTGATATGCCTAAAATGTTCTGCCGGTAACAGACCAGGTTCTATTAATTCTTCAAAAAACTCACGCCAAGGATCAATCTCTCTATTTTTTCTACTATTAAACCATTTGAAAAATTCAACTAGTTTTTTACGTTTATTAACTATTATTCTTAAATCGTTCTCAGTATGATTATCACGAGGAACATTATTGCAGGGTGTTATTCCCAGGCTGTCAAACAGCTCTCGATTTTCTTCTTTAAAGTATTTATAAGCACCGCCTACAGGTTGAAAACCTACAAAATCTTTCTTATGTCGTTTTATAAGCATGTACTTTCCATTGTCTTCAATCCTGAACAGATATGCTACCGTGACACGTACGGGTTTATTATACTTCCATATTTTGGTTACCAATAGTTTCCACTTTTTTTTGTTTTCATAAATGAATACTATAAGTTCAATTGCACTTGCAATAACAAGACCTAGAGCAACTTTAAAAATTGTACTTTGCACGTCACCACTAGAGAGAAACAAACAAGAGAGCAACCCTACACAGCCAAGAACAAAACTTATTTTTACTTTAACATTCATTTGTTCTAGCCTTTAGGTGGAAAATTATCTTTACCATATGTATTTCGCTCTCTTATTTGTCCATTCTCTCCATGAATGAACATTTCTGAACCTTGATTAATTGCAATATCCCTTGCAATCTTTATAGCTTCTTTTTGTGTTGAAACTATTTTTGTAACCTTTTCGTTACCAGCCCCTCTTACTGCCCAGTCGTCTCCTTTAGGAACGACATGTTGATTTTTACCTTTTGCCATTTTACTTTAGTTTTAATTATTTTAGCCTCAAATATTTAAGTGCCTTTTTGTTGTTTAATTTTTATTATTTTTACTTTGCTTGAAATCATTTAGTAATAAATGCTATTAAGTTTTGAAAATTTACCACGAGATGGTATTTTTTTTTATTTGAATAGCATTTTATATATATAAGGCTTTATGGAGGAGATAAAAGTTATTGCTTCTGACGAGCTGTTAATGGAACAGCTAAGCAATCGTGACTGGGATAAATTCTGGTTGCGGTTGATGGGGCGATGTGCATGGATATTACGTAAGCGTTACGAAGTTAAATGGGCAAATGATGAACTAAAGACATTTTCTCGCGATGCAATAAGTGAAGTTATAAACCAAATCTTTATTAAAAGGAGTCGAAAGTGGAATATTGACCACTATCAAGATTTTGAAGATTTTATAATAGGTGCAATTGACAGTCATATAAACAATACATTAAAGAAGTCAAAAAAAGAAATAAGTGTTGACGATGAAAATCTATTGTCTGCTGAAAATCAAGAATTTGACCATTCAATAGAACAGATTATCATTGGCAAGGAATTGAAAAATCAGCTCTATAAACTATTAGAAGAAGCCAACGCAACGGATGACGAGTTACTTATATTTGAATGTTTATGTGATGGTATAGAGAAACCAGAAGATATACGGTCAACTATTGGACTTAATGAAGATGAATTTCATAATGCGTGGAGGCGGTTCAAAAGAAAAAGAAATACAATAAAACAAAAATTAGCGGCAAATGGATACTAATAAAAAAAACAAAACCATCTTAGATAGACTGGATAAAGTTGAATTAGAGTTGCTGCAGCATGATACGGAATATGCTAAACAGTTTCTAATGGAAGAGGGTATTGATCCAGATAAAGAAATCGAGTTCTCAGGGCAATTCATGAAAAAAATCCGATTTACGGCATTAGGTATGTCTAATAAGCAACGTGATTTAAAATTGCTAGATGTTGCATTCGATAGGTTAAAAGAAGTGTTAAAGGAGAATTCTGAAAGAGCGTCTGAAGCATTAATCAATTTACTACATAAAAAAACACCAGCTATTCATTATAGAAAGTTAGAAAGTTGGTCTGATGATGAAATTCGAGATGTACTGTCCGATGTTGACTTAATTCAACTAATCGAAGAATTAAAAAAAGAAAAGTAGTTTCAATGTCAAAAGGTAAATTAGCAGCACAAAGATTAATGAATGACTGCGGTATAGATGATCCGACAGAAATCCCGTTGGACTTAATTGTCTTTGGTAGAGGTGCCACACTTGTTGAAAAATCATTAAAAAACTCGGAGGGAAGAATCGTTTTCGGGAAAAATTCTGCTATTATTACAATAAACTCTGATATACCTTATGAAGGCAAAAAACGCTTTGTTACCGCACATGAATTGGGTCATTTTGAAATGCATCGAAATGTAATTACGGTTCATAACGATACTGATGCTACTTTGGAGTTCTTTAAAAATGGTCATCAAGAAACCGAAGCTAATGAGTTTGCCTCTGAACTATTAATGCCTGAACACTTATTCAAGAAGGAATGCGCCGGTAAAAAATTCAGCCCTGATTTACTCAGACAGCTTTCGGATAGATTTAAAACCAGTATCACTTCTGTAGCATATAAATACTTTGAATTAGGATCTCATCCTATATGCTTATTTTATTCACACAACAATAAAGTTTTATATTGGAAACGTCCGGATAATTATCCTCATTTTATCAATGACAGAACAAAACTAACTCCTCCAGACGATTCAGTTGCCACTGAGTTCTTTGAAAAAAGAAAAATTTATTCAAAAGAACAAAGTAAACAGCCTATTTGGAAATCAACATGGTTCGAATTAAAAAACTGGGAAAATGATAATAATTATAAATTTTTTGAATACTGCATAATCACACCTATCTATAATACTGTTTTAAGCATAGTTTGGGAAGAACTATAATAACTAATTTCCTAACTTAATTCGTAGTTTTATAATGCTTCATATTGCGTATGCAGCAAATCAGTTAGCTGATGTAGCCAGTTTTTTAAAGTCCTAAAAGTTCTTTTACCAATTCTTTATCTTCTTCACTACTTGCATTTAGAAGACGCTCTTTAGCACTGTCCGTTATGTTTTTCGCTTCTAATGTCTCTTTAAGATTATAACCTCCAGGGTATCTATGTCTATCATATTCATGAAGAACACTACCATCTTCATACAAAGTATAATCATCATCTAAGTCTCCATTCATTTTATGTGAAACTGCAATTATTCTCGGTTGCATATGATTAATTTTAGTTATTTAATAATTGTTTTATTTCTAAGAAAAAGTCCAAGATTTTTTCCATGTATTACACTTTTCTAAGTTTTACCTTTCTGTATAAACTCATTTTTTTCTAATATTTTAACCATAAATGGATTTGTCTCAACTTCTGTTGAAGCCATCAAATTTTCATTCTCATTTCTTTCCAATTGATGTGTTGATTTATAAATGAAATTCATCTTCATTTATGTGATATATAATTTTGTCCTTATATTTTGAGCTTGTTGTAATTTTATAACCTTGGTCACATCCTTTGCAGAAATATTGATTATCATCATTAACATCCATTAGTAAAGATTTACAACCCGGGCACTCTACATGATTTGTTTTACATGTTATACACTTTCCCTCCCAAACAATTTTTACACGATGATTTCTCTCAATATCTAATCCTTCAAATAAATTATATTGGTTATTATCAATTTCTTCAGAATTATAAGCTATACGTACTTCGCTTTCCAAATATCCAAATGATCCGTATTCATTCTCCATTTCACAATATGGTGAGCGACAGTTGAAATAGTATTCCTGTTCTCTAAGATGCTCGTAGAAAACCTCTAAGTTGTACTGAAGATCTTCTGTCAGTTCTAATAGATCTGCCAAATGCTTGTGATATTCAATGTTGATCTCATTTAAAAAATCTTTTAGATCTGAATGAAACCCTGGTAAATCTGAAGCATTACCGAACTCTTTGTAATTGCTTGATACAAATACTGCACACGATAAGGGAACCATGTTTCTTTTCAGGTATTCAGCTGCGCTAAACAAAATTGCGGCATCTGGAAAGTTATTCTTGTTGTTAAGAAAGGGAGCTTTATCTTTTCTAATTGCCCGGTCGACGATTTCAAGCTTCACTCTATCTGAAACTGGAATTTCAGTACAAGATTTAATGAAGTTATTAATGTTATTTATATGGTTATTATTCGACTCTATGAGTTGTTTGTAGTAATTGGACACTTTTTCAAACTGTCTTTTAAAGACATCATTCTCTATTGTTTCTTTTTGTTTTACTAATAGAAAAAGATCTTCCTTCTTAAGGCGTTCAAGTTCGCTTACATTTTTCTTAGCACATTTTTTGCTTCTTTCCCATTCTAACTTGATAATATAATTAGTTAAAATTATAAACTCTCTATCATCAACTTTTTGTTTCAATTTTTCATACAGTTCAAAATGTGTTGTTGAATGTGAATTTAATCCATTAGTCATTGAATTAAATCCATTGGCTAGGTAAATCCAAATATTTGTGTCCAGTATAAGGTAAATCATTGGTTGTATAAATGTCAAATATGGTACTCACTCTAATTTTCAACTAACCGGTTATCCCATTAACAAACGTATCAACGAAATTTAAAATCTTATTCAGTATCCTATCACCAACTTCCTTCGATTTAAGTACACTTGGCCTTCCTTCTTTCCTGAGATCTAAAATATCGTTACGAAGTGGTTCACGTTCAGCAAACAGATAATTTTCGATTAATCTTTCAGTTTTTTCCTCAGAAAGATTTTCATCTTTGATAAGCACCTTTAAAGCCTTTTCTTGTTCTTCATTCCAAAATTTTTCAAACTCTTCAGGAATCGTATCTGTGTCTTCTATGTTAGGAAGGCTCTCCTGAATAAACTTCTCAATTAATTCACGTTTACTCCTTAATGAAACTTCTGTGTTCAATAGGCTGAATATCTCTTCACTAATATTTTTATCGTTTGAATTCTGTTTTGCTTTTATAAGCAATTGAAGTATATAGGATACATTAATTGTATCTCTTCTGATTAGTTCTAGCTCAAAATCGATATCATTCAGAATAGAAGTTTTTTCAATAGTAGGACTGCCATTTATAGTCTCTTTTAAGTCTAAATACTTACTTGTATAACCATCAAAAAGATGTTGCTCAATATCCAGATCTTCCCATGTAAATTCTGTATAGTGGCTCATTTTTTTATGCAAACGTATCATTGCCCTAAAAGCCAATATAAATTTCAATTTATCTTCTTCACTATATAAATCATCTACACTATCAACTTCCGGTACTAATTCTATTAATTTGTGAACTGCCTGGTTAAATTTTTCAACATAGGTTTCATAAGGCTCAACAATAATTTCATCAATCGCCTCCTTATTGCTAAATAGCGCTATCGCTTCGTCTGTTTTTTCTTTTAAGTTCCGAAAGCATATTATGTTTCCCTGTGTCTTATTTTTGTCTAAAATTCGGTTAGTACGGCTAAAAGCCTGTATTAATCCATGATACTGGAGATTCTTGTCCACATACAATGTATTGAGGTGCTTGCTGTCAAAACCGGTTAAAAACATATTGGCAACAAGTAATATGTCAGCTTCATTATTTTTAGACTTCTTGGCGACAGCATTATAATAATTGTAGAATCCTTCTGTATCACGGACATTTTCAGCCATGCCGAACATATTATTAAAATCATGCACATAGCGCTCTAAAAGTTCTCGCCTGTGGGGGGTATAACCATATTCGGCTTGTGGTTCGGCAGCAATATTATATTGCTTTACTACATTATTTTCAATCTCTTCTTCATTTTGGGCATAACTAAAAATAGTTGTAACTCTCAGATTGTGCTCACCCAGAATCTTTTTACGATTGAATATTTCATAATATTGAATAACAGCGTCAATATCCTGCACGCACATCATCGCACAAAAGTTCCTGCTTTGCGTTTTTTGGTCATGGTACTGAATGATATAATCTACAATAGCTTCTTTACGCTGAGAAGATTCGTACACTTCTGCCTCATCAATCTCTTCTATCTTTAGATCTATAATATGCTCTTTTTGTTTAAATGTCTGGATATACTCAACCGAAAACTTAAGCACATTTTCATCACGAATAGCATCGGTAATCACATACTTATGAAGACATTTACCAAACAAGCTCGACGTAGTTTTCTCGCCGTTTGCATTTTCTGCCAATATTGGTGTGCCGGTAAAACCAAAAAGCTGGATGTTAGTAAAATAGCCAACAATATTACTATGAGTATCGCCGAACTGGGAACGATGGCATTCATCAAAAATAAATACCATGCGCAGGTCTTTAATAGCTTTCATTTTAAAAAGATTCCTGCCCGATATTGCATTGTTTAGTTTTTGGATAGTCGTAACGATAATCCTTACATTGGGATCATTAAATTTCTGTATAAGGTCATCTGTATTTGTTGCAGAACTTACAGAACCTTTACTAAACTTATCGTATTCCTGATTGGTTTGGTAATCCAGGTCTTTCCTGTCAACCACAAAAACTACTTTTTTAATTGTGGGGATTTTCGACAAAATTTGGCTGGCCTTAAAACTGGTTAAGGTTTTACCACTTCCTGTAGTATGCCATATGTAACCGTTCTTCTCAATATTATAACCGTTTAATTTCTGGTTGTCAGTTACCTTCTTTATAATACTCTCAACAGCATAATATTGGTAGGGACGCATGACCATCAATCTTTTGTCAGTTTCGTTTAACACGATGTATTTACATATCATCTTACTAACGTGGCAGGGTTCAAGAAAGGCATCTGTAAATCCGTTAAGAATATTATTTAATGGCTTATTACTCTCGTCAGTCCAGTTAAATGTTTGAAGATATTCCTGAGGATTGGTACCGAAATTACTAAAGTATTTGGTATTAACCCCATTACTAATAATGAACAATTGTACAAAATGGAATAATCCTTTACCCGCACCGAAGCTATGTTTTTGATAGCGGTTTATCTGATCAAAAGCTTCTTTCATCTCCAATCCCACCCTTTTAAGCTCTATCTGCACTAATGGCAATCCATTAATGAGTAAGGTTACATCATAACGGTTGCTGTATTTTCCTTCCTGTTCAATTTGATTGATCACTTGGTATTCATTCTGGCACCAGTGCTCAACGTTTAGAAACTCAAAATAAAGGTTATCTCCATTATCCCTTATTATATGTTGTCGCTCTCGTAATGTTTTAGCCTTTTCAAATACAGAACCCTTATTAAGAATGTTCAGTATCTTATCAAACTCAGCATCACTAAGCGTAACGTTATTGTGTTTTTCGAGCTGCGCCTTAAGATTTATGATTAACGATTTCTCGTTTGGAATTGAAACGTATTTATATCCTAGTTTTTGCAGTTGGGTGATTAGCTTTTCTTCTAAAACCTGTTCAGATTGCTTACTCAAAATTATTATGAATTAGGAGGTTGGTATTTATTGTTAAACAAATTTAACAAAATAAACTTTACACACTCACACCTCCTAATTCATAATTAACCTCTATCTTAAAGTTTTGAACATCTGCTCGATAGCTTTCTTTTTCTGCTCCATATTAGGATGTACATAAAGATTCAAGGTAGTGCTGATATTTGAATGTCCCAATAGTACGCTTACAGTTTTATAATCGCACTTACTCTCAATACATCGTGTCGCAAAACTATGCCGAAGCCCGTGAAATTTAAGCTCAGGCATTTTTAAATCCCTCATAAGGTTTTTGTAATAGCTTCTGTATGTCCGGGGTTCTGTAGGCTTAGCATCGTTGGTCAATACAAAAAATGATGGATTTACTATTTTTTTGAAGGGTTTAAGGATACGCAATAAGTCTTTGCTAAGAGGAATTTCACGGATTGAGTTTTTAGTTTTCGGCGTATCTAAGATTAGTTCTGTCCGGCGCATACCATCTTCAATGACATAAATTCGTTGTATAGTACGTCTTACGTTAATTATACCGCTATCTGTATCTATATCTTCCCAGGTAAGGGCGCAGACCTCTCCAATACGCATGCCGGCACTCAGACAGATGTACACACCTAAGTTCCGAAAAGTAAAGTGCTCCTGTATGTAGTTCATTATCTTTTTCTGATCAGCCCGGCTTAAGACTTCCATGCTTTGACTTTCCCGAACAGTAGGGAATTGTACATCGAAGGGAGTATAGGTAGTCCATTTCTTTTTTGCGCCAAACTTGAGAATCATTTTAAGCACTATAAGAATATCCTTAATCGTCTTTTGGCTCAAACCGGAGTCTAATTTTTGTAATACAAATGCCTGCACATCTGTTTCTTCGATTTCTTTTTTCTGTCCAAAGGCAGGTAATAAATGATTTTCTGTAAGTAGTAAATACGCTGCATAGCTTGATTTTTTTACATACTGTTTCTTATCTGCTTTCCACAGATCAATTACTTCACAAATTTGTTTTTGTTGATTCATTATAGATTTAAATATTATTAAACCTTAAAGGAAGTGATTTCTTACAGCATTAGAGATGTATAGGTGTAAAGGTTCCAAATTTGAGATTTTCCGGATTTGAGGATGAATGGGAAAAGAAGAAATTGGGTGAGATTGGAGAAGTAAAGATGTGCAGGAGAATTTTTAATGACGAAACTTCGCAAATTGGCGACATTCCGTTTTTTAAAATCGGTTCATTTGGAAGGGAAGCTGATGCTTTTATTTCTAAAGAATTATATTCCGATTATAAAACACGATTTTCATTTCCTAAAAAAGGAGATATTCTAATTTCTGCTGCTGGAACAATTGGAAGAACTGTAGTATATAACGGAGAAGATGCTTACTTTCAAGATTCTAATATTGTTTGGATTGATAATGATAATATAAATATCACGAATGAATTTTTGTATTACATTCTACAAATAGTGAAATATAATACAGAGGGTGGTACAATTCAACGATTATATAATAACATTTTAAAATCAACAAGATTTAGTTCCCCTTCAATCCAAGAACAGGAAAAGATTTCTTCATTCCTGTCACTGATAGACGAACGTATTCAAACCCAAAACAAAATAATTGAACAATTAGAAACCTTAATTAAAGCGACTAGCAAAAAAATATTTATCCAGAAAATAAGGTTTAAAGATAGTAATGGAAATGATTATCCACACTGGGAGAGTAAATATGTTGGCGATATTCTCAATATTGGAAGTGGAAGAGATTATAAGCACTTAGAAAAAGGCGATATTCCTGTATTTGGAACAGGGGGATTAATGACATATGTTGACTCTTTTCTTAATGACGGTGAAACAGTTTGTATTGGACGAAAAGGAACAATTGATAAGCCAATGTATTATGATGGAAAAATTTGGACTGTAGATACGCTATTTTATACACATTCTTTCCAAGACTGTATTCCCAAATTCATTTTTTATCTTTTTCAAACAATTAATTGGTTGGAATATAATGAGGCATCTGGCGTCCCAAGTTTATCAAAAACTACTATAGAAAAAATAAAAGTACAGACTCCTTCTCTGGAGGAGCAAAAAGTAGTTTCACAATTCCTTAATACAATTGACGGAAAAATTCAAATTGAAAAAGCAACTTTAGAACAATTGGAAATGCAAAAGAAATATTTGTTACAGCAAATGTTTGTATAAGCTTCTATACAAACATTTGCTGCAGTAAAAACTTTTTCTGTTCTTCTAATTTATTCAAAAATTGAGTTTCTATATCTATTTTCATATCAATAGACAAAAGGTAATTAGCAATCTTTCTTTGTTCTTCGACGCAAGGTAAATCAAATTTAATTCTCGCAAAATTCTCGTAGAAAAGATAATCTCTTACTCCTCCTTCGACATTTCTTAGAACTTCTTTATTAAAAAAATCTGTCTTTAAATATTGAAATAGAAAATTATCATTTACAAACTCCTCTGTTTTAAAGCAAACATATAATGAACTGATAATAATATTTTCCAAATTCCCACTGTAACCAATAGAACCAACATTTATTCTTGCAGGATTATATGCAAAGGTATTCTTATCAATTATTTTGTATAATGTAATATCGTAACCTCTATCTTCGCTATCAACTCCCTCAAACTGCTCACTTTGCGGAACGAATCCTAACTTATTATTTATAGAATAGACAGGTAGCTTTTCATTATTTTTATTTCTCTTATTTATTAGAGTCGTCACATCTCCCAATTTCTTTGTCTTCCAGTCTTCGTAGTTGTCTCCGCGAGCATTTTTAAATCTTAATTGACAAGAAAATATTCTTTTGGTAATGGTAGTTTTTAATACGTTTAATTCCTCAATTATTTTGTTTTGGGTTTGAATTCGAAGGTCTATCAGAGAAAAAAATGATGCAATTTTATCTTGTTCATTGAGATTAGGAATCTGTAAATTAATATTCTCAATTATCTTGTTAGAGCTATGTCGGACTGTGGATCCTGTAGCAGTCTCCTTTATTACTTTATGGTACCTATCAGTTTGCAAAAATTGGAGAATCCAGTGTTTTGAAACATTAGTAGAGAAATCTAGTCTAACAATTCGTTGATTTAGCCATATTTCACCATCCTCTTGCTGTACTAATAAAGGCTTTCCAAGCAATTCACATGATGGGGTTAAATCTGTTAGCAGAATTAATAAATCATCTTTACTGCAAAGAAAGTTTTTTGGAGGTTTTTCAACTGAACATTTTGATATACTACTTTCAAAGTTACCGTAACCATTTTTTGTAAAATTCTTGGGGGTAACTAGTTTTATGCCTTCCTCAGAAAAGTGTTCACTTTTAAAAGCATAACCAGATTGAAACGTTGCTATTTCTCCCAGTCTTACCTCTTTCCATTCCTCCTCAAACCCTGGAAATCTCAAATTTGGAACATTGCCCTTACTTTTATTTTCTTTTGCCATCTCGACTATTCAATTTTCGTTAGTAATTACATTAAGGATATTAAAAAACAAGTCCAAGCTCCTTAAAGTAAACCTCAATCTCACTATCGAGTTCGGCCCTTTTAGCCTCTAGTTCATTGATTTCACGCATTACAGATTGAATATCTATTTCCTCTTCTTCCTCAAAAGTATCCACATATCTCGGAATATTCAGATTGTAATCATTATCCGCAACTTCCTTCAAAGTTGCCAAATGACTGTATTTTTCTATAACAGTCCTATTGCGGTAAGTGTCAACAATTTTGGTAATATGCTCTTCACGGAGCATATTTTGATTTTTTACCTTGTCGAACTCCTTACTTGCATCAATAAATAAGATGTCATCTGGTGTCTCTCTACATTTCTTAAACACTAATATACAAGTAGGAATACTCGTACCATAAAATATATTGGCCGGTAAACCTATTACGGCATCTAAGTAATTTTTTTGTTCAATCAAGTATCTACGAATATGCAATTCTGCTGCTCCTCTAAATAAAACACCATGTGGTAAAACAATAGCCATTATTCCATTTTCAGCAAGGTGGTAGATCATATGCTGAACAAAAGCAAAATCTGCTTTACTTGCCGGAGCTAATTTGCCGTATTGGCTAAATCGGTCGTCGCTCAAAAATAAAGGATTAGCACTCCATTTAGCCGAAAACGGAGGATTAGCGACTATCGCTTCAAACGGCATATCGTTTAAATGCTGTGGATGTTCAAGAGTGTCTTCTTGTTTAATATCAAACTTCAAGTAATGTACACCATGCAATATCATGTTCATCCTTGCAAGGTTGTAGGTAGTTCGGTTCATTTCCTGCCCGTAAAAGTTGGTAACATCTTTCACTTCCCTGGCTACTCGCAATAATAGAGAACCCGAGCCACAGGTAGGATCATATACAGACTTTAATCTATTCTTATCTGTAGTAACTATCTTAGCCAAAATCTTCGAAACCTCTTGAGGTGTATAAAACTCGCCTGCCTTTTTGCCTGCACCACTTGCAAATTGACCGATCAGGTACTCGTACGCATCGCCTAGTACATCAAGCTCAGTATGTTCAAGTTTAAAATCAATTTCATCTAAATGTACAAGCACCTTCACAATAATAGCATTTCTTGCTTCGGCAGTTTTTCCCAGTTTGGTACTATTTAAATCCATATCCTCGAAGAGATTATCAAAATCTTCTTCACTTTGAGTCCCCATAGTACTCAACTGTATATTGATAAGAATTTTTTGGAGATCCTCAAGTATAAATGTATTACTATCACTGCTTCCACGCTTAGCTATTTCGCTAAATAGTTCAGAAGGTTTCAAAAAATAACCCAAGGTTTCAAGAGCCTCTTCGCGTATAGCATTTATGTACTCCTCACCTTTAGTAGTATTTTCTTTTATTTCCCGAAACTGAAGATTGTCCTGCTTTAAAATGGAATTAGCATAGATTTCCATTTTCTCAGCCAAGTATTTATAAAATATAAAGCCTAGAATATAATCCCTGAATTCATCAGCATTCATTTTACCTCTTAAAGTATTAGCAATATTCCAAAGCTGTTGTTCCAGTATTTTTTTCTGCTCTTCTGACATTGTTCGAATGGTTTAGATTAGAGATTCTTAATCTTTAAAGAATGCTAAAATAATCATATTCCTTCTAACTCTTGTAAACTTTTTCCAAGCCAAATACTTCCCTAGCTCCACTCCTACTATAATAAATAGATCCTGCAATAACTTAGCTGCCTTTTTTTACCGTTTCGTAATGGAAAAGGTGCAGTATAAAATGAAAGAATCTTCAGTTTATACAAAATACAAATAGCTAAAAGGGCATACTTCTGGGGCATGATCTTGGCACAATGAAAATACAAATCCTGACAGTATGCCGGAAGATTTTGTTGATGATTTTATTTAAATTTACATAGATAGAATCTAATAATGAAAACATCAGAAATCGCACAGGAAATAAACAGAAGAAAACTTTTGGGTGAATCCATGGAATTTATAAAACAAGCGTTTAATGTTTCTGAAGAAAAATGGAGATCATGTTGCTTAAAAGCCTATTCAATTAACTTAGATCATGCAAGAAAAGATAGGAAAAAAGATCAAGAAAAACGACATGTAGGTTCGACATCAGTTAAGGATATTCTTAAAATTATCGAATTGAATAAAATATTGGGGAACTACGCTTTGCTTCTTCCCATTTTTTCTACTATGACTGATTTTCACAAATTAGAACAACTAAAAAATGAATTACCTACATCCGAGAAAACAATATTAAATCATGTAGGTAAATTAACTATGCATCCTAAAATGAGAGTTCTGCAAAAGCTAGGCAGGATCGAAAAATTTGAATATTTCAAGCAGTTTGGCAAATTAATAGATGCAGCAGTTTTATCTTACTACAGGACAAACTTTATAAGCTGCTATTTTACTCTTATACCTCTTATCGAAGGTATCATTATACGATGGATGGGATTTCAGCAAAGTGAAGTTAAACCCGAATTTGAAGACGTTCGAAAATTTTTTAAAAAGTCCGCCTTAAGAAATCCTAATCCAACAAATATTTTATTTCATGATGTGTATATTCAAATTTGTGACAAGATTCTAAATGAACATTTTTATAGACCAACAACTAATGGTAATGCTCATTCTCATTTTAATAGGCATGTGGCGTCACATTTATTAATTGAAGAAGAATTTGCCACCAGACAAAATTGTATTAGACTTTTTTTACTATTAGATACTATGACAGAAATCTATTTTTATGAATCTGGAGAGATTGACCCTAGATTCAATTTGGGAAATGAAGAAACAGAAAAAGATTTAGCTGCCTACTATAATGTTTTGTTGCAAAATGCTGAAAAAACGGCTGAACAGATTCTTTTAGGTAGTAGACCTTTAGATTTACTCTGAAGATAAGTTCAAATAGAAAGAAATGAACAAAAACAAAAAACAGAATTAGTCCAAAAAGTTGGTTAGCCTGCAGGTTAACATACTGCAGGCTTTATAAAGACTAATAATAAAAATATTGATGTGCCCCCAACGCAAAATCATCCGGCTTAGGCAGCAATTTGACTTGAATTTCAGGAGCATATGAATCCATATAGAATAATCCTTCTAAGGTTTTACCAGCATTTTTAAGTTTATTCGAATCATCGTCATAACAAGTTATAAGAATCTTATCAGGTCTGATATCTTTTGCAATATTTGCTAGTACTTGTAGTGAATTTAAACCATCTCCATTTTTATCAAAGAATGCAACACTTGAGTGTTTCGCTTCTCCAATTATAAGCTTACCATCAGATATACAAAAAATATCAATATCTGTATAAGGTTTGCGGTCCGAATATGATAAGTACAAATTGATTTGTGGACTGAATTCAAAAGATCTTCTGCTTTGTGCAGATATACTGGCTAATGTCCTTATGACCGTCAGATTTCCATCCCTCTCAGTCCGTGACCTGTAGATATTATTCTTAATAAGATCATTAAGTTTATACGCGAAATTAGGTTCTACAGGCATCGTAAAACTCTGAAGACATCCTTTACATTTAACTGTTTCGTCAACTTCATTTAAATAATAATAGAATGTAGACGAGCATTGCTTACATTTTAATAAATAGCCCTTGAAAAACATTTGGTAGTTACATAATTCTGTCAATGTATTTTTCAATCCCAGTTCTAGATTTTCTTCATTAAACCTCGATTCTTCTTTTGATTTAAAGACATAACCCGCTTCTACCAATTTATTAAAAGCACGCGACTTTAAATCGACAAAAGTAAAAGCACTCCCTGCTGATCTATTAGTAGTTGCATATTCTTCTAAAAGAGATACCCAAAAGTTATCAGAAAAAAAGTCAGCAATAGTTTTAAAATCATGATTAAATAACTTTATGAAAGAAATAAGCCTACGGCTATCATCATGTAATGATGTTTCTATGAATTTTGTTTCATAAGTCTTTCCTTGTATTATAGGTCTGCTAATAAGTTGAGATACTATCTGTCTTGTTTCAGGAATAGAAATATCTAAATGACTTGAGTTGCGTTGACCGCGAATAAACAAAGTAACAGTTCTACGACGATTAATCCTCCCTTCAGAATGGGGAAAGATATTGTAAATGTCATATGTAAAAGGCATAAGAAGTGTTTTAGCTTTGTCTTCCACAGAGCATCTTACTATTATGTCAATCGCCCATTTTTGTGGATAAAAGCTTAAATTATTAGTAAAGCTCAACATAGGAATTGCGTATTGAGCTTTTTGACCAACAAATGTTTGCAAGTTTTCGCTTTCACCAAAATCACTTTCATACAATCCGTTAGCATCTAATATTTTGTATGGAAAGCTACTACAATCGTGATATATAAATGGCTTGCCTCCGGAGATAGGTAATAAAAGCTCAGTTATTAAGGCTTTTAAATCTGCTTTCGAGAATGAAGTCGAGCAAACCTTGATAAAATCGCTTGATGCTTCTCGATAAAGTAAACTGCCAAAAAACTTATCATTGACAAGAATTTTAAGCTGTTCAAGAGTCACAAAATATGTATTGTCTCCTTGATACAATAGACGATTCCAAAAATATAAAAGATCCGAAATTGACGAAGTGTCTTTTGCTATAACTAAAACAAAGTCGTTATATTGAGCATCTTTTAAACTTCGTAAAATAACAGTATTTAAATTATTTCTAGAAAGTAATGCCCGATTAATCGGCCTCTCTTTAAAGACTATTTCATGAAAAGTATCAAAATTCTTTTCATTAAAATTTATTTGGTGATACTGTTTTGAAATATTGTAATCACTTACTGTCCCATTTGACCTAATGCCAAAATTTAAGTCGAGATAATCTAACAATAAACTTTTAGTTCGCCATAATTCTGAAGGCATGATAATTCTCTCACTTCGATCAAAAAGTGAAAGAAAATACATGGAATCAACACCGTAGATATTTTCTTCTCGTGGTATGGAATCAAGATTGTAAAAACCTTTAGGATTAAAAAGTCTTAGTTTTTGAATAGCTTCAAGTTCAACGCCGTCAGAGTAGAACACATAATCAGGATCGTAGTATGCTAATAACACTCGATAATTCTTTTCAATCTCTCCGGCCACAACGGGTACAATAGGATTATAACGCCCTCCCCAGTATTTTTGGAGCTGTGACATAAGATCCCTAAGCTTGTCATAAGGATAATTACTGTCTATAAAAAAAACGTATCGTAAATGCCTAGGCCGTGAAATTGTCTGGAATTGTACCATAGAAAAAGTATTATTAACAATATCGAGAAGCCAATGAGTCTGATACCATAGATAATCTTTAAGTGTTACTTATTAACTAACTTCTCTAAGTAAGCTACTTTATCTTTCTCAGCCTGTAGTAACCTTTCGTAAAGCTTTTCTTTTTCCTCAAATAAAGAAATAACCTTATCTATAGGATTAATGGTACACAAATAATTATTGTTATTTGAACTGCTATCCTGGAATGTATTATTTATGATATTAAATACTGCCTCCTCAGAAAACTTTCTGATCGCTTCAGCACTTACACCTAAAACTTCGGCAATCTTATCTAGCATGTTATCTTCAATACTTTCGCTATTCTCAAAATTAGAAACAGCCTGTTGGCTTATTCCTAACGCAATTGCTAGTGCTTCCTGTTTCATACCGCGAAGTTCACGTATACGGCTAATTTTTCTTCCTATGTGGTTTTTTGTAGGTGTGTCCATAATTCAAAAGTATTGAAAATTCTGTAAGCTATTTATTAGTTGGTAAAATACAAGCTAAAAGTGGTAAAGTACAACACGCTGTGGTTCGGTACCTTACCATAACTTCTTTACTTGCCATGTATAAAACAAAAATAAGCTTTTTCACTTAATGTTCAATTAAAAAAGTTTCAGTTATGCAAGAGCAGGTTATAAAAAATGACAATGATTTTACTGAAGACAAAGGGCTTCAGTTCGTTAAATCGTTCCTTATGGACAATTTACAACTCTCCGGTTTGTACTGTTTCGGTATCCACCACAAAAACAAAATGTACAGCAATGCCATTAGCGGAGAGGTAAAAACCAGGCAACACACCCATTACTATTTACTGGTGTACACGATACACAGTAAGGAGAACGCAGTGGCCGACCTTAGCGACATCATCAAAAAGAAAAGCAAAGGACAGTACACCGTCACGCTGTTTATACACAAAGCGACTACTGTTAGGCAGCTTACCGCCGAAAGTAAGTATTTCTATTATCATGCCATGCACAAGGGCATCAACCTTTATGAACACGATGTTGTACCTCCCTGCATTGCCTTTGAGCAAGAACCTCAGCGTAATGTAAAGCACATAAAAGCGTACTGGCACAATCGCAACCGTGTTTCGGAAGTGTTCCTGCAATCCCAAGGCATGGTAGACGGCATTGACACCGAACCGGTACAGGAAGCCATGATGCAGGTTGCGATGGAAAACACGGCACTGGCACTTATCAATACTTTTCTGGGCTACCGACCCATTCATTTTAACCTCGGTTATCTGTTTGATATCTGTTCGCTGTTCTGCACCCTGGTAAGAGAGTTTTTTCCAAGGAATTCCCAAGAGGAAATCAAAATGTTTGAGCTGCTCTCCAAGCACATCAGCAAACTTAGGAGCGCCCACCTCGGCCCAATGGATTTTGTAAGCACGGAACTATTGCAACGCAGGTGCCGACTTTTCCATGAAAAAGCTACCGTCCTGATTGAGTCGGAAATCGAGAGGCTTGAAAAGCTTGCTAAAGAGAATAAACAACAATCTAAAAATGAAAGTGATGGAAACGAATGACAGTAAAAATCCCGAAAGCGATATATCGCTGACCAAACGATTGGAGCAAATAGGACTTCCTATTTATATGCTGACTGATTCTGAAGGCTATGAATGTAAGCTCCGTTACAGTAACTACTTTGATGTATTTATCGTCATTGAAGATCTTATTGAAATCTCGCTACACGCGCTGTATAATTCAGAGTCCGAAAACAGCGGATTTGTTAGTCATCCCACCCGACACCTTGTGAGTGTACTTGAGTTAATTAAGCAACTGCTTCCCGGAGATACCGGACAAACATTAAAGGAACTCAATGACTATCTCAATGCCAAAAAAGAAGAGTTCCGTAAAGAAATAGATTCTCACCCCATTAAATAGTACAATTATGGAAATTAAAAAATTACAGGAACTGGAAGTTTTTGCTTCCCTCCTAACCAAAGCAACGGAGTTTAATATGCTCAAACCGTATCATAACCGCGAGGATATGTATACGGCCAAACTGTTCTTTAGTGGTTACAATGATCTTAATCTGGCTGTTATGGATATTGTAAAAGTATGTATTACCGCCTTATATGCTATGGAAGAAAGCGGTGATGACAGGAAGTTGGCTTCGGCACTTACTATTGCCGAAGTACTTCAAATAGCCCTTGACCTTATGCCGATGGAAGAATCGCAGCTATTGGATAATTGTTACAAATTACATTTGAAATTGAAAGAAAAAGAGGCTGAAAGTGAATGAAGACTAAAAAATGTTTGGCTTTTATCTGTAAAAATCGACTTCGGAGATTTTTTAGCCCCCTGCGCAAGGGCAAGTTGTTTTGAGCAGCTGAAAGCATTTCGAGCAGCTCAAAACACAACTTGCTACCATCACGCGATGGTAATTTAAAATAATCATCAACTGGAAAGGGCTTCGCGCCCTTTTACTTTTATGTAAAAGCATAAAACCTTAAAAGCATAAAAGAAGGTATATAAATGCTTAGTAAATTTAAAAGCTTTTTTATAAAAAATAGTACCTGAAAAGAAAGTAACCGTTTAGACAATATTAAACTGGCAATATGCCTCGTTTTTTTATTCAAATAATTTAAATTGAATATCTTCAATTTTTAATAAATCACAGTGTTTATAATCTTGTAGATGTTTAGCTACATTGAGTTCATCCATTACTTTTTCAGCTAATTGTTTATCTCTGTCGGAGAAGTAAAACAGTGTCCATTTTGAATCTGTATGAATAGATTCTGATATCTTTTTAAAGTATGGAAAATCGATATCATTATAGGAATGACCTAGAACAAAAACTTCATTGATATTTGAAAGGGAGTTGAAAAAACCTGAGTGATTATGTATAACGTCTTCCGTGTGTTTCTTCATTTTGTCATAAAATGCGCTGACCGCATTTTCGGCAAATTTTTCATGCCCGACTTCGCTTGATTCGATATTACCATCTTCGTCGTAGGTTAAGAATGCATTCTCATCACTATATAATGCTTTCTTCACATTAAAATCTTCAGAGTTTTTCCCGTGGCCAAAAATCAGTTCTTCCCCTGTTTTATTGTGAATGTGCAAAATATTTGCACATTTTATATTATATACTTTTTCTAAAACCTCTGTGTAATTGAACGTTATAAAATGTGCTGATTTATCTAATACATATTTTGGTAATACTTGTGAGATTTCTAGCGATTTAATCCAATCTTCGAAACCGGAACGTATGCTATCTAACAAATCATCACACTCTTGTTCTATGTATATCTGAGCATCATACCAATCACCATCTCTAAATTCATCAGATGCAAAATTTGGGGTATTCTCACCTATTATTTCTGTTAGTGAATCATAATCTATATCGCTTTCTAAACTAGTTTCGAAATCGGACCATAGTTCTGAATCTGAACCTGTGTAATAAAATTTTTGCATCGCTTCTAAAACATCTTCTCTATTTGCTTCGAGGTAATTCCCGAAATCAGAATATTTACAGTCGATTCCATGACCAATATCGAATCCATTCCCTAATATAAATAATTTCATATATGTGCTAAATAATTATTGTGAACGGCACGGTTTATTACAATGAGGTCTAACGTTTAGCAGCGAACGAAAGCTGAGTATTCTCTGTTACCGGAGTGGAAGTTATGAAAAATTTTCGAACGCGAACTAATTTTAAATCCTTTTAAAAAAAATACTACCTGAAAAGAAAGTGATCGTTAGGGCAATTGCTAAACTGGCAACATTCTTTGACAGTAAAAATAAAATCATGAAAAGTATGTTTACATAAATGTAAGCAGCTCAATTACTTAAGAGCAGCCTCGTGGGCTGCCCGCGCGTAAAAAAAATCCTTAAATCCATATTTTAAACTAGGGCATCTTCCATGGAAATAGTCTAGTCAAATTATATTTTTAAGAGTTATTACATTAACAATATGTTTACAACGAGACGTGCATAGCAACATATATGTACAAGCGTAATGCAGTATTTCCAGACGGGCGTATTGCCAGCATTATCTATTTGCGTAGCTACGTACATACATACATACATACATACATACATACATACATAAATTTCAACAGTTTTACTAATGTATAAATGTAACTATGTAATTATGCAGCCATGTAACAGCGTATAAAGGTATAAGTGTAAACACATACGCCTGCGCGTCTATTTTCTTAATTGTTTGTAAACTATTATATAAGTAAGCATGTGCCTATAAATATAAACAGCCCCGTAAAACGGAGCTGCTATTAACTATTAGTTAAGTATCAGGGCAGCTGTTCCGCTTTTAGCAAAATCCCCGCAAAGGTCAAAGGCTTTCTGCCCCCGCGCCTGTGCCGTACCACCCAAACAGATGCTTTTGAGTTTGTCCTCGCCCTTCTTAAAGCTGCGAACATTTTGGTAGTAGCCCGTAACGGCATTGTATGCGCCAAACAAGGTGCCTTTAGTGGTAGCCATAGTTTGGGTATCGTCTGCCATTGCATACTCGAAGGCAGCATCACAGGCATTTTTGTACATGGTTGAAAGTTCCTCCTTAGCCCCTCTTTTTAAGAGGTTGTAGGTTTCTTTGTTGGGGCAAAGCGCTAACTGTATCAACTGTTTTACCTGTTTATCTTCAATGCGCACATTAGCCCACTGGTTAAAAATGCACTCTAACTGTATTGATAGGTTATCGGCAACGCCCATAACTTTGTGCGCCTGCTCCAAACGTTCCTTAGCCCCTGCGGTGTGACGTATACGCACTACGTTGGTGGCGGTTTTCATTGCCGCATTTAATGTATTTGAGCAAACAACCCTTACAGGGGTAAACGCTGCCGTAATTGAACCGCTGCCATCGTGGGAGGTGGTCAGGAAAATATACTTTTGTGTTACATCATCGCCATTGCCCACACGAATATAGCCGGGCAGCTTAGCGGTAATAAAAATGCGTTCCCCTTTGCCGAGTGCGCCTGCGGTCTCATACAATATGTCCTCGCCACCACCTACAATGGCATCGAAGAAAGCGAATGCATCCGCATTTTGCACGATTTGATAATCTTTGCCCACCACGCCAAAAATGGCTTTAGTATCGGTGCGCATCGTGGCGAACTGGTCAGGGATTGGAAAACTCTCGAAAAGCCCTGTACCTTTTGCAAAAATCGGGGCTTTTGCCACTTCATAGTCTAAGCCTGCAAAGGCTATCGCTTCACGGCTTGTGGGATAGTTTTCTACTATCTGTCCCAACCCATGCCATGCAGGCTGCTTTACGCTCATAAAGGCGTGCTGTCCTGTTGCTGTGTTGAAATTTAAATTATGTGCCATAATTTTTGAGTTTAATAATGATACAACTGTTTTGTATCTCCTTCCAATTCCCTAATCTGATACAGTCCTACTATGCTTGCGCTCCGCATAACTTTTTCCCAAAAAGAAAACCGAAAAAAGAAAGCAATAACAAGGTGCAGGCAATGCGGAAAAAGCAAAAGGAAACGGAATAAGTCCCAAGGGGTGGGTTTGTGAGTGAGCGAGCAAAGCCATTATGCCGTAGTCTTTTGTCTTTTTTTGGATTGACAGCAATACCTTCGCTTGCTTTTATCGGTTTACTTGGGAAAAGTTTCTTTTCTAAACCTATAAAAGCCAATTCATGCCATAAATCGCCGGAAGCGATTTACTGATTATATCGATAGTTATCTTTGATTGAAATACTGGAAGAAACACAGAGAAAGGCGATGAACATCCAACAGATGGCCACACAACATTTCGTTATTGCATCGGTCTAAAAGCAGCAGAAACTATAAATTCTTTATGCAACTTAAACCTTCTAAAATCAATAACAGCAAAAAAAAACAGAATGAAATAGGGCAATTTCAATTACAGTATCAGATCCAATGGTAAGGTTTATCTTTACGGTTTATGTAACAATACATTTGTTCTCTGGTGAGTTCAGGGAAGAACTTAATAGCATTTGCAATACCAAAATCAGGCATAAAGTAAATTTCTTCTTTAAGGGCTTTAATAACCCTTTCATAACCGTAGAAACGCACCAGTTCATCAACCTCTTTTTGTTCACCACGCTCAACAATCCTTTCGATAACCATTTTATATGCCTCTTCCCAGTCGATTTTCTCGTACTTGTACTCCCAAAAGAATTTGGGATGGAAATTAGGTATTATGGCATCTGAATTTTTCATAGATGTAAAAATACTGATTTTTATACAGGATAACAAGTGGTTAAATCTTAAACCCCCTGCGTTTATTATTACCGGGCTTAATGCCGTAATCTTCTTTCCTAACCGGTTCAAATAGCGTCCTGATATTAATCTTTGCGTGCCACAACCGTTCAATTATCTTTTCCCACTCTTCTTTTTTTCCCGGGAAATATTCCATGATTTGTTTAGAAGAAACGTTGTTAAAGTCGTTAATGGCATTACGGGCTCCTATCGGATTAGCACCGTATTTCCTCGCGTAGCCTTCGAGATAGACTACCAATGGATTATACTCTAATAATTGATACATATCCACAAAATCCTTGATTCGTCTTCCACTTTGTGCAATAGCAAGTAGCTTCATTGCACCTATGTCTTCTAGAGAAACCAACCGGACATCCTCTACGGTCTCAAAGGGCTTTAGGTAAGGATATTGGTGTGAAATTAAATCAACCTTGATATCATCAATAAATGTCATGACAGAATTTTTAAAAACGTGAGCCGACTGGGCATTATAATTGTCTTCGAGGTAGATATGCAGTTCTTTAGCATCAAATCCATCCTGCCTGAATAAATCAATATCCACACTCAGGCGGTGGCCGATTTTAAGGCTTAACGCCGTGCCGCCAACCAATACAAAATCCTTAAGTACTTCATCTTTCATCAGCCTTTGCATGAGTTCCCACATAGCAGGGCTTACCGTATTTTTATGTAGCATAACGTAAACTTTTCCGCAAATAGCCTGAAAAGAAACTTTGATATACATTGTTGTCTAATTACGGCAGCATTTGGCTGGCAACGGCATTAATGCGATACTCTATACTGAATCCTTATGAAAGACAGATAGTGCCAAATAAGGGAAATAATAGTCCCTTTCTGCTTTAACTGGCATACAAAAACTATATTCACCGCTATTTGATATCAGAAAATATAGATGGAAGGAAATAGTTCTTATAAAAAGCATAAAGGCGGCAGGCATCCCAAAGGTGACCCTGCTACGTTCCGTTATTCCATCAGCCTGACTGCTGTGGAAAATGCAAAGTTCCTGACCTTATTTGAACAATCGGGCATGAAAGTGATGGCACATTTTATCACTGCCTGTATTTTCCAAAAAAAGATTACTACTGTCAAAATTGATAAAGCAGCAATGGACTATCACGTGAAGCTGACGGGGCTATTTGCACAGTTCCGGGCTATTGGTGTCAACTACAACCAACTTATTAAGATCCTGTACAGCAATTTTACCGAAAAAAAGGCCGCAGCTGCTTTATACAAACTGGAAAAGCAAACCATTGAACTTGTTGCCATTAGTAAAAAGATCATTGAGCTTACCACCGAATTTGAAGCGAACCATCTGAATAAGTAAGCTATGGTTGCAAAGATTGGCAGGGGCAAGAGTTTGTTTGGTGCGTTATCCTACAACATGGATAAAGTAAAGAGCAATACCGCTACTGTATTGGCAGGCCAGAAAATTATTGGATCCCCGGATGGCACCTTTACCACTGCTCAAATCTCAAATTCATTCCAGGCATACCTTGCTGCTAATAGAAAGACAGAAAAACCAGTAGTGCATATTTCAATTAATCCTGACCCCGGCGACAAAGTAAGCAACAACGACTACAAAGCTATAGCCAAAGACTATATGGAGAAAATGGGCTATGGCAAACAACCTTTCATTATATTTATACACAATGATATTGAGCGTAGCCATATTCATATTGTAACGGTCTGTGTAGATGAAGAAGGCAGGAAAATCTCCGATGCTTTTGAAAAAAGAAAATCTATGGCAGCCTGTAGGGAATTGGAGCATAACTACAACTTGAAAAGTGCTGTTGAAAAAAAGCAAAACCGAACAGAACCTATTTTTAAGCCAGTCAACTATAAAGCAGGTGATGTCAAAAGCCAGATGGCAGCCGTCATCCGTTACCTCCCGAAATATTATCAATATACAACGCTCGGCACCTACAATGCGCTACTTTCATTGTTCAATATTACCACTGAAGAAGTTAAAGGCCAATACAATGGGATAGCCCGTCAGGGACTGGTCTATTTTGCGCTGAATGAAAAAGGAGAAAAAGCAAGCAATCCATTTAAGGCGTCGCTATTTGGAAAAGGTGCTGGTTATACTGAAATGCAATCTCACTTTACCGCGTCTAGAGCGCATATGCAAAACAGCCCCAGCAGGTTAACCCTAAATTCTACTGTTGAAAAAGCAATACTGGCGACTAAAAATGAAACGGAATTTAAGAATGGCTTAAGAGAAGCGGGTATCAATACGGTTGTTCGCCGGACAGCCGATAACCGAATCTATGGGATCACGTTCATTGACCATCAATCCCGTTCGGTATGGAATGGGTTGCAGCTTGCTAAGAATTTAAGTGCGGCTGTTTTCAATGAATGGTGGAATAATGGCATCAAACCTGAAATCCAGTTGCAAAATCAGAGCGATGTGAAATCAGCCAATATTAATCCGATGATAAAACAAAGTCCATTATCTGAAAATGAAAAAACAAACCCCAATCTGTCGGAAGTTGCCAACACTCTCTCCGATATTTTTAGTGGTCTATTGCCGCAAACTCAAGGCGAAGATCATGAAGAAGAAGCATTTGCACGGCAAATGAAAAAGAAGTCAAAAGGATGAGGAGATAGACGGACTATCTCACGAAAACAGCCTGCCGTTTTGCAGCGGAGCGACTAAGGAGCATTGTTGTAAATTGGCAATGCTAAACTAAAAACTAAAAGGCTTTCCCGACGAAGGAAGGGAGTGCCTTTTGGTTTTCAATACTATTATCAATAAGAACTAATTACAACATATATGAACAGAGAAAATTTATTGTATTATTATCTCTCTCTTCTGACTAAAGGAGCTTGCAAAGTATTTAGCCTAGCAGAACATACTGATCAATATTAAAATGATCTTTTAGATAGTATTCTATCAAAATCCCCAGTTTTTTATAATCTTCACTTTCTAAATTTTTCCTATTTATTTTTTCAGAAAAATGAAATTCCGATAAGAAATCTATATCTGTCCAAAAATTAAGCTTGCTCTCTAAGCAAATTTTTTCTACTGTTCTAAAAGTTTTTATTGCACTATATTTTTTATTATCATCTGCATTTATATTATTAAAAAAACTCATAATATTAAAACCATTGTTTTCAAGTGATTCAGGTTGGCTGTGAAATGCCACTTTTAATGTATCGTCATAGGTATAGCAATGATTATCTTTATCATTAATAATTTTGTGTGGCTTAACACCAATCGTGTTAGAAAAAATTAAATCATCGATATAGCTTTTACTATGATAAGTACCGTCGTAAATGTCGTAATTGAATCTACCTGGCATACTATGATGTATAGAGAAATTAAAATCGTCTAATTCAGATTTTGTATGAAAAAGCGGAGCTAAGTAAAAAGCCTCTTCCGATTGAGATAGATTAAATAACATATTATGCTGAATGTGTATATCTTGTACTGTCTTCGCAGAGCTATTTTTATGTAATTTAAATGAATAAAATGAAGTGTAAGGAATAGTTAGGGCTTTTCTAGCTTTCTTGTATTTACCCGTATATGTGGTATCAAAAAAAGCACTCCTTTTGAATTGTATGAAGATCGGTTTTAAATAATGTACTTCACCATCATAGCCTAATTTTTTTTCCTCACTACTTGAAACACGACTTATTCTCAACTTAAATTTTGGATAAAACTGTCTTAGCACAGCATTTAAAGCTGATATAAAATCCTCTTCTATAAATGGTTTATTCATCTTAATAATTTTAGATTAATATATAATGATATAAGTTTACAAGATATATAAATATTACAATTTAGATTATAACTGCTATAAGATTTTAAACACCTTTGAGAGGACATAAAAAGTCATACAATTCCAGAAGTAGACGATTGGTCTCTTTCACTAAAATAGATACCTACATTCAATATGATGCTGCGGAATTAGTAGCGCTGATATAATCAATGGAGGTGAGATATGAAAGAGCAAAAGCAGGAAAAAGTTACGATTTTCCGAAAAACATTATATGGATTTTCGGAAAATCCACAGTCAACTACATGTAAAATACATGATATTAATACTGAAATTGAGCAACATAAAGAACAAGATTTTGTAAATTTGATGGTTGACATCATTGTCGCTATGACACTAAAACAATTATATGAAGAGGGCGATTAGATATTTAAGGTTTAGCCAGCTTGGGCAAAGCAACGGTTCTATTGAAAGGCAGGAAATGTATACTGACCAATACCTACAATACAACAATATCCAACTGGTGGATACTTTTATTGACAGAGGTAAAAGTGCCAAGACTTTTGACAGACCCGACTTCATAAAATTACAGGCATTTATAGCCAAGCACTACAAATCGGTAGACTACCTACTAGTTGACCAGCTTGACCGCTTTAGCCGTGATGCGGGCGAAGCCATGAACATGGTAAAACAGTTCCAAAGAAAATACAGCATACAAATCATTAGCGTTACCGAAGGGATTATTTTCGACTACGATACGCCGGGAAGCTTTTTCAGGGCAGGCCTACAATTATTGCTTGCCGAAGAGGACAATATTAACCGCAGTATAAAAGTGCGTGGTGGCATCTATACAGCCCGTGCAAAAGAAGGCCGTTTCCTGACCCGGGAAAAACCTTTCGGCTACGTAAAAGTTGGGGAAGGCAAACAACGCCACCTCGAAGTAAATGAACTTGAAGCAAAGGTGGTGCGCCAAATCTATGATATGTTCCTGCGGGATGTTCCGTTGTATAAAATCAAGGAAGCAGCTTACGAAATGGGATTTGACAGAAAAGGCAATATGGCTGTAGAACGCGTATTGGCTAACCCTGTTTATGCCGGACTTGTACGGGTTGAACCATTCAAAGATCTACCGGGAGGACTTTTCCCTGCCGTACATGAGCCTATTATTGATAAGGCGACTTGGCAGATGGTACAATCCAAAATGAAAATAGCGGACAAGGTTAAAGTGGTTGTTGATGATGAAATACCATTGAGAGGTGTAGTGAAATGCCATTGCGGCGTACCCCTTACAGGTGCGCCTTCAAGAGGTAAATCCGGTAAATATTTTTACTACTACAAATGCAAGCATTCAAAACATAATAACATTAGTGCTGTCAAAGCACATGAACAGTTTCTGAATGCCTGCAACCTCATGAGTATTCCTGAAAAGAAAATAAAAGAAATCCGAAACGGCTGTTATACTTCTCTTGAAGAGGAAATGAAAACCAATAGGAAAAAGGCCATTGAGAAGAACCGTGAACTACAAGAAGTAAAGCAACGCTTACACGCTGTTGAAGAAAAATGGTTTAAAGATGAAATAAACAAAGATACCTATGACAGGTGGTATTCAACATATAGCGACCATATATTAAACCTTACAGCTGCCATAGAGAGGTTGAGTATAAATCCGAATAAAGCTTTTGAATTACTGGATAACAATCTTGATATGCTGAGCGATGTACGATATATCTATGACAAGGCTACAACATTACAGAAACGTGAGTTTGTAAACAAGGTGTTCGACGGCAATTTGTACTATCAGGAAGGTATCTATCGAACACCTACAATGCTCGACCTACTATCTCATAATGCCAGTAAAATGGAGGAAAAGGGGTACTTGATATACAATAAAAAAAGGGATAATCTTTCGACTATCCCTAAAAGTGGGCGATGAGGGATTCGAACCCCCGACCCTCTCGGTGTAAACGAGATGCTCTGAACCAACTGAGCTAATCGCCCGATATGTCTGCAATTTCGTCCCTTGCTTAGTTCCTTATTGCGAGTGCAAATATAGACCGTTTTTTTGTATTTGCAAACATTATTTTAAAAAATTATAAAATTTCTGCTACCACAAATGTGCTTCCTCCCGCATAAATAAAGTCATTTTTACCCGCATCATTCAATGCACTTTTATAAGCATCTGCAACAGAAGCATATACTTTACCCTTCAAATCAAACTTAGCAAATTCTTGCTGAAGAATATTTGCATCGAGCCCACGCATTAAATTTGGCTTGCAAAAATAATAAATCGCATTTTTTGGCATTAAGGGTAAAATTTCGGTTAGGTCTTTGTCGTTTAACACCCCGAAAACTATCCTTAAAACATCGAATTTTTGCTTTGCAATCTGATTAATCACAATTTTAAGCCCGTCTGCATTATGAGCCGTGTCGCAAACCACCATCGGGTCATGTTGCAGTATTTGCCATCTGCCCATAAACCCTGTGTTCTTTACAACATTTAAAAAGCCATCTTTAATATTCGCATCACTTATACTAAAGTGATTGTTTAAAACATTTAAGGCTGCTAAAACAGTTTTCTTATTTTTTTGCTGATAATCACCCGTAAGATCCGATTCATATTCCGGAAAGTCCTTATCAGAAGCAAAAGTGATATCGGCATTCATTTCCTTTGCTTTGGTTTCAAAAACCACTTTAGTTTCGGACTTATACTCCCCTACAATCACAGGAACATTGTTTTTAATTATACCCGCCTTTTCATAAGCTATCTTTTCCAGGGTATCACCCAAAAACTGCATGTGATCGAAACCTATATTGGTAATAACCGAAACCAATGGCTTAATGATGTTGGTAGAATCCAGCCTTCCTCCCATCCCGGTTTCTATAACAGCTACATCAACTTTCTCTTTAGTGAAATAATCGAAAGCCAGGCCAACGGTCATCTCAAAAAAGCTAAGATGATTCTCTTCAAAAAAAACTTTGTTTTTCTCCATAAAGCTGCAAACAAACTCTTCGGAGATATCTTCCCCGTTAATCTTTATGCGCTCCCTGAAATCCTTAAGGTGCGGCGAGGTATACAACCCGACTTTGTAGCCCGCTTCCTGCAATATTGAAGCCAGCATATTAGACACCGAACCTTTTCCGTTGGTACCGGCCACATGTATCGATTTAAATCCGTTTTCAGGATTTTTTAAATGTTTGGCCAGTAATACTGTATTAGTAAGGTCTTTTTTAAAGGCAGATGCTCCCTGAGTCTGATACATGGGCAGCTGCTTAAACATCCATTCTATAGTTTGCTGATAGGTCATAATAAAAAAATGACAGATAAAGATATCTGTCATTAAATGTATAAATTTTATTGATGTATTATACCAGTTGCTTTAAAGCTATTTCAAAAGCAGTATTGCTTATATTAAGCTTAGAGCTGTTTTGCTCGTGTACTCTTTCAATTGCTTTTTTAATTGTTTCCGATGTATCATTAAATACAGCCTCATCTGTCATACCTACTTTTTTCTCCATGAAGTAAGCAAATACCCTTGCCATACCACAGTTAGAAATAAAGTCAGGAATTAAGCTCACTTTACTGTCTGTCTCCTCCATAATAGGACCAAAGAAAATTTCCTTATCTGCAAACGGAACGTTAGCACCACAAGAAATAACCTCAAGACCAGCAGCAATCATATTATCTAACTGCTCTTTTGTTACCAGTCTTGATGCTGCACAAGGTGTAAATATCTCTGCACCTATTTTCCATATTTTCTCATTGATTTCCTCAAACGGAATCATGTTATCAGCTACAAGCTTGTTACCGTCCTTATTAAGGAAAAGCTCTCTTATTTCTTCAAAAGTAAATCCGTTCTCATTTAGAAGTCCTCCGTCACGGTCTATAATACCTACAACTTTAGCTCCCATTTTTGCAAGGTAGAAAGCAGCAGCAGAACCTACGTTACCAAAGCCCTGAACGATTGCTTTTTTACCTTTTACATCACCTCCGTAAATAGAGTAGAAATGACGTACAGCTTCTGCAACACCATAACCTGTAATCATATCGGCTACAGTATATTTTTTATCAACGTCCGGAGAGAAAGCAGGGTTTTCAATTACTTTAATAACACCTTGTCTTAACTGACCGATACGGTTAATCTTATCTGCCTCGCTTGGTTTAAAGTGTCCGTTAAACACACCTTCCTGCGGATGCCATACACCACACTCCTCAGTCATTGGGATTACTTCATGTATTTCGTCAACATTAAGGTCACCACCCGTACCATAGTAGCTTTTTAATAATGGAGAAACCGCTTTATACCAACGTTGTAAAACGCCTTTTTTTCTTGGATCTGCCGGATCAAAATTTATTCCCGATTTAGCTCCGCCAATAGCAGGGCCAGAAACCGTAAATTTAACTTCCATAGTTTTTGCAAGAGAAAGCACTTCATTCATATCAAGCCCTTTTCTCATTCTGGTACCTCCACCGGCTGCACCACCTCTAAGTGAATTAATCACTGTCCATCCCTCTGCTTCTGTTTCAGAGTCTTTCCAGTTAAAAACTATTTCAGGTTGTTTATTTTCGTATTTCTTTAATAAATCTTTCATTCGTTGAACATTTTTAAATCGGCACAAATATATAAAACAAATAAATGAGAATTCTCTATTTATCTTATTAATTAGGGAAGACAATCTTAATTTTTGAACCCTGCCCCGGAGAAGAAAGTATATCCAGTTTTCCGTTAAGTACAGAAGTTCTTTTTCTAAGATTCCTTAAACCTATACCTCCCTTAACTTTTTCAGGATCAAAGCCAATACCATCGTCTTTAATATAAATGCTTATTGCATTGCCATTTTTATTAATTTCTACCATAGCATTTTGGGCAACACTATACTTATTAATATTCTGCAGCCCTTCCTGAATAATCCTGTATACATTTACTTTTTGAATGTTTGGCATATCATCCCAGTTAATGGTACCATCTACAGCAACATCAAAAGCAGTTTTAAATTTATTCTTCTGACTCATAACAAGCGACTCCAAAACATCTTTAAAACTCTTATCCTGAAATACCGCATTACGGCTAAGATCATGCGAAACGCTTCTTATTTCACTCTCTACCGTTTGCAGCTGTTTTATGTATTCTTTTCTCTTAACTACAGATTCATCATCCGATTTTCTGTTTATAAACTCCAGATTCAGCCTAACCGCATATATATTATTAAGTATACCGTCATGCAACTCCATAGCTATACGACTCTTCTCCTCTTCCCTTGCCTTGTCAATTTTGTTTTGCTGCTCGAACATCAGCTGGTAGATCTCCTCATTGGCCTTTTGATGTTCCTGTTCCAGTAATAGTTTTTTGTTCCTGGAGTTCAGGTAGTAAATAATGAAGACCGCACCAATAAACAGCATAACCATAGCAGAGACACCTATTATAAAACCATTACGTTTTACCAGTGCTTCTTTTTCATCCTGAAGCCTGTCAGTCTCATACTCTATACGGGCAAATTTATCTCTGTTTTCCTGCGCCACTAATTGTAAACTGTCGCTAACAGCCTTATAATTGGAATAATAAAGATCAGAACGCTTTTTGTCAATTAAAGCCAATTTATCTAACGCCTTGAGTATATCGTCTCCGCTTTTAAGTTCTTTAGCATTATGGTAGGCCTCCTTTAAATAGTCTACAGCAAGTACTGTATCTTTTTTATAGGCATAAAATTCCCCTAACTTTATTTCACTCGATATAATACCATAAGCATTACTGATACTGTCTCTAATTTTAAAAGACTTCAGAAAGTTTGCTTCCACATCCCTCATATCCCCTTTTTTAAATTTGGCATAAGCAAGATGGTTTAGTAGTTTAGCATATAAGGAAGCGAAATCTTTTTCGGATATAAGTTTAAGTGCATTGCTATACAAATCAATAGCTTTATCATACTCTTCCATATCCACATATACCTCACCCCAATTGTTGTAACAACTGGCCCTGTAGTAATTAATATATTCCTGACTGTAGCCCGCTTTAGAAAAAGACTCTATCTGCCTCATAGCAAACTCATAATATTCTATAGCCTGAGAATACATTTTTTGCCCCGCAAGCGCGGCCGCAATAAGATTATGGCAGTTATACAGATCGATAACATCTTTACCCTGCAAAAGCGCCAAAGCTCTTACAGCTTCGGTTTCACATAACTGATATTCACCACTATTGTAATAAATATAAGCCTTATAAAGTTTACTCCTCCCAAGGCCATCATAATCATGAAGTTTCTGATATAATTTTTCCGACTGGGTATAATAAGCAAATGCGCTGTCCCGTTCAGATTTTCCATGGTAGAAAATACTCCCCATGAGATACATAACTTCAGCCGAATTAAGACTATCCTTTGCTTTAGTATACAAGTAAAGACTTTTTCGTCCCGAAATTAGCGCATCATCATAAAAATCAGAATTGTAATACCCTTTACATGCCCTGTGATAAAATTTAGGCAAACTATCCTCAATCGGATAATCCTTTACTTTTATCATTACAGAATCAAGATATACTTTCTTTATACTGCTATCTGTGGCATCATCTGCTTTTTTAAAGAAACTGTGTATTGTATTATCTTCTATAGACAATTCTTCTTCCCTATCCTTACAGGAAATAACAAGGATAAAAAAAACGAGAAAGAAGAATATTTTTTGGTAGTTGTTCAAAATTTTTGAGGCAGTAGTTGTTATTACTACTTCCTCAAAAATAATATATTTTTTTAACTTATTTAGTTTCTGCCTGCCGGTGGTTTCGGAAGCTCGATATCTCCATTATCTACTGGGGTTGGAGTTAGTGTTAACGTGGTATCTGCAGATGTATCTTCTAATGCGCTGTCATCTGTTGAACAAGATACTGCTGTTAAACCAACAAAAGCGATAAGACCTAAAGTAAGAAGTGATTTTTTCATGGTGTTAAATTTTTTTAAATTGGATAGGGTTTTTTAAATTTTTTAATTAATTCTGTTTTGCTTATTTGTTTATTTCTGAAGCAAAACTAAGCGAGAAAACGCTACCTATCACCATGATTTACAGCAGTTTTAGTGAATGACACCCCCATACGAGTAACTCGACCGATTTGAAGGGTAAAATGCTGTTTTTTATAAATTCTCGGGAGCAATCTTTCGGATAATAGTATCAATATTATCCTTAAATGTTTTAGAAAACGAGATAGACACATCGCTGTTATTTAAATAACATAGTGCCTTACCTGTATTAATTCTTGAAATATAATTACTGTTTACTATATAGCTATTATGGATCCTGAAGAAGAAAAATGGCAGGTTTGCCTCATAATGCTTAAGTGTTTTATAAGCCGTAAGCTTTTTACCGTTTTGCAGATAAAAGTCAGTTGTATTATTATCAGCCTTAAGATATACAATATCATTAAGCGAGATAAACTGATAGTCACCGTATGATTTAATACATATAGTATCTCTTGATGCCAACGGACTTGTTTTTTCAAAACGCAGTAAAGCTTTTCTTAATTCAAAATGATTAAGTGGCTTTAACAAATAATCAGAAACACCTGCTTTAATAGCATCGTATGCAAACTTTGTATTGGAAGTCGTTATTACAAAATAAGGAAGCGTGTCAATATACTGATGCAGCTCTGTAATAATGGAAAGGGACAGTTGTGATTTTTTATTTTTAGGGGAAACTTCAAGAAATACCAATAACGGCTGTAACTCAAGTATTTTGTTTACAGCCTCATCCTTACTACTCGCCACCCCTGCACAAAAATATTCAGGAAAACCCTCAAGCTGCGCCAGCGTGTCTTTCGCGCTAATATCTTCGTCTATTATTAGATATGAATATTGCACCTATCCTGAAAATGTTAAAATAACCACGGCAATATATTAAATTTGATTTAGGACATTTACGGTTTAACCGTAATTTTTGTTAAATTTGTCCTAATAGATTTGTATATGCAGAGAGATTTAAAAATTCTTATCGTTGACGACCACCCCATGACGGTTAACGGTTACATCAATGTTTTATCAGATGAAAACATTGAGGGGCATAATCTTATATTCACTAAAGCACTGGACTGCAAACAGGCTTACGACCTTATTACCAGCCAGCATTTCGACATTGCTTACCTCGATCTTAGCCTACCCCCATATGAAGAAAAAAACATAACATCGGGCTTTGATTTAGGTGTGCTTATTCGAAAAACCATTACAGACTGTGTTATTATTATACTAACAATGCACAGCGAGGCGTCTTTAGTTGACCGTTTGATTAAAGATATTAATCCGGAAGGTATTTTATGTAAAAGCGACATTGATATTGATGAGTTTGTAAATGCCTTCAAGATAATTTTTGACGGCGAAAAATACATGAGTAACAAAATCATGAAATCGCTAAGAGATAAAGACTTTGACAAGTACAACCTCGACAGCTACGACAGACAGATACTCATGAGGCTTAGTGAAGGAATACTTACAAAAAACATCCCCAACTACGTACCACTTTCCCTAAGCGCCATCGAAAAACGAAAGGCAAACCTCAAAAACATGTTTCTTGAAGGAACCAGTGGAGACGATCACGACCTCATTGAAGCCATAAAGAAAATAGGCATTATTTAATCCCCAAACACAATCCCCGAACTATGATCCCTACTAGCCCCCGTTACACTGGAAAGCACATTCACCTCTCCTCTTAGCTTTAACACACCAAGCAAGGCAAAAATAAGCGCCTCCTTATATTGTATCGTTTTATCATCAGGAATAACGACAGTATTCTCCGGTAATAAATCCCCGAGACTTTTTACAAGGAAAGCATTATAGGCCCCGCCACCGGTAACAAGCAATTTACCTGTAGGCATATCTTTGAGCACGTTGCTTATCTGTAGCGCAACATGCTTAGTAAACGTATGCATTTTATCTTGTATACTATCATTATAACTTTCCATTAAAGGGAGCAATACCTCTTTCACATATTCAAAACCTAACGACTTAGGAAAAGGCATACTATAAAACTCTAAAGCATTAAGTTTATTAAACAGTTCAGGAATCATTTTTCCTCCGGCAGCTATTTTCCCTCCATCATCATAAGGTAACCCAAGACTGTTTGCATAGTAATTTAGCACCGTATTTACAGCACATATATCAAACGCGAGACGCTTACCGTTATCCTCAAAAGAAATGTTGGAAAATCCACCCAGGTTAAGACAATAAGTGTAGTCTGCAAACAAAAGCCTATCACCTATAGGAACAAGCGGAGCACCCTGCCCTCCCATTTTTACATCCTGCACCCTAAAGTCGCAAACTACGGTCTCATTAACTATATCGGCAATTTCTTTTTTATTACCTATTTGCAATGTAAGCCCGTTAGCAGGTTGATGCAAAATTGTATGTCCATGAGAACAAACCGCATCCAGGTCTTTTATTGCATTATCTTCAATAAAGGTTTTTATAATACTTGCTAAAAGCAAAGTATATTCAGTATTTAATCTTGCTAATTCGTCATCAGTATAATTTACAGCTTCTTTTAATTGCTTAACCCACTCATCACTATAGGCAACTGTTTGACATTCAGAAATAGTATAAGACCATTTACCATTATTAACAGCAAAAATAATGTGTGCCAAATCAACCCCGTCAAGCGAAGTTCCCGACATAATCCCTAAAACGTTGTAGTTTTCTCCAATCATGCGCTAAAATTAAACATTGATATTGAAAAATTCACATTAAATAACTACTTTTGGGCGCAAATAAACAAAATTACAACATTACAATTTAGATAGTTATGGATTTTAAACTTACCGAAGAGCATCTGATGATTCAGCAGGCAGCCAGGGATTTTGCCCAAAATGAATTACTTCCTGGTGTTATTGAAAGAGACGAGAAACAAATTTTCCCTGCTGAGCAAATTAAAAAAATGGGAGAACTTGGTTTTCTTGGTATGATGGTTGACCCAAAATACGGAGGTAGCGGACTTGACACCCTGTCTTATGTAATTGCAATGGAGGAAATCTCTAAAGTTGATGCTTCTGCTTCAGTTGTTATGTCGGTAAATAACTCTCTTGTATGCTGGGGCCTTGAAACTTTTGGTACCGAAGAGCAAAAACAAAAATACCTTACACGCCTGGCATCAGGTGAAATTATAGGTGCATTTTGCCTTTCAGAGCCGGAAGCAGGTAGTGACGCTACTTCACAAAAGACAACAGCTATAGACAAAGGAGACCATTACTTACTAAACGGTACTAAAAACTGGATTACAAACGGAAGCACTGCTGATGTTTATTTAGTTATTGCTCAAACTGATATCGAAAAAAGACACAGAGGTATTAACGCCTTAATTGTTGAGAAAGGCATGCCTGGTTTTGAAATAGGTGCAAAAGAGCAAAAACTTGGTATCCGCGGATCTGACACACATTCATTAATGTTTACCGACGTAAAAGTTCCTAAAGAAAACAGGATAGGTGAAGACGGATTCGGTTTCAAATTTGCAATGAAAACACTTGCAGGAGGAAGAATCGGTATCGCTTCTCAGGCATTAGGTATTGCTTCAGGAGCTTACGAACTTGCCCTTAAATACTCACAGGAAAGAAAAGCTTTTGGTACAGAAATATGTAATCACCAGGCTATTGCTTTTAAACTGGCCGATATGGCAGTACAAATTGAGGCTGCCCGTCACCTTTGTATGAAAGCAGCGTGGGATAAAGACAACCACAACAACTACGATCTAAGTGGGGCAATGGCTAAGCTTTATGCTTCTCAGGTAGCAATGGATACTGCTGTTGAAGCAGTACAGATACATGGTGGTAACGGATATGTAAAAGAATATCATGTAGAAAGATTTATGCGTGATGCTAAAATCACTCAGATTTATGAAGGAACATCTGAAATTCAGAAAATTGTAATTTCAAGATCCATTCTTTCAAAATAATCTTTTCAAATAAATAAACAAAAAAGCCGGCTTGAAGCCGGCTTTTTTTATATTATAATGCTTAAAAATTCAATTGTTAAAAAAATAATCTAAAATATAACTATCATTTTTTAACTATATATTTACTTTTTAACGGGAAAAATATGCTTTACATCGATTATTTAGGGTAAGCTTTCCTCTACGAACTCATCTTTTCTATTTTTATAAAATAAATGTAGCTTAACCCAAGTTATAATACTAAAAGGAGTTACGGTTTTGCACACCTTACTGCAATATTTTATAGCATTTTAAAAAAGCTTATTTATAACCATCAAACGAACAAACTTGAATATTAGTTATAATTTAATTATTGCCAACTAAACCATGAACGTAATAGGCCAAAAAATTAAGAAACTTAGAGAAGAAAAAGGAATCACACAAGAAGCCATGGCTATCCATCTTGATGTAACACAAAGTAACTACGGAAGATTGGAAAAGGATGACAGAAGATTAAATGTAGTAAAGCTTTTAAAAATTGTTCAGATTCTTGACGTAAACATTAACTACCTGTTCAATGAGATAATCAGCGAGACTGAACCGGGAGAAGATATGTTTAACCAAGCTAATAAAGAAGTTTACGAAATATTAGTAGAAAGCCTTAAGGCAGAAATACAACACCTTAAAGAAGAAATAAACTTCTTAAGAGTAATTGTAAAAAGCTAATATATTCTTAAAAAATACTTCTTTATACTTTATACTGCCTGAGAGCGTTTTAATTTAGATACTTTAATTGGTATCTTTATTATATGGCGCATCAAACAAAATCAGTAAAATATAAAGTCATAACCGGGTACCTGCTGCTTTTTATATTTGCAGTACTTGCGGTATGGTTCGTTTATACCGAAATATCAAAAGCAGCATCTAAAAACATTACGGGAAATGACAACACAAAAGTCATTCAGATAAGTAATGTAATCACTAATCTTTATGCATCAGAGGCATTAGGCAGGACAGCTATGCTTACAGGTGAGGAAAGTGATTATAACATCTATTCCAAACTAATTGACAGTATAGGTAAAGACATCGACATCTTAAAACAAGAAGCCGATCCCGCTCAAACCGCAAAATTTGACTCTATACAATTACTTATAAATCAAAAGAGAATTAGTGTAAATAGTATTATAAAGTACCGTAATACAAACAATCCTCAAAATTTATACGAAAAGGGCAAGGAACAAATAAAGGAAACAAAAGAATCCCTTGTTAGTAAAGCCAAACCATTAAAACCGGAAGAAAGGTATGAATGGAGTAAAGTTGTAAACGCAGCCCTTACTCCTAAAATGCTTGACTCTATAAGAAAATTTGCCTCAAACGATTCACTTACCATAGCTTACAATAAGGTCGTAAACAAAATGATTAATGATGACCTTGCCCAACGCAGGAAACTCAATCAGAAAGAACAGATCTTACTGGAGGAAAACCGCATTATTACCGAGCAGCTCAGGGTTATACTTTCTTCTGTAGAGAATGAAATCCTTCAAAAATCGTATCGCAAAATTACCGACTCTCAGGCGGCCATTTCTTCAACTCTTGACAAAATGGCCTGGATAGGCGGAGCGGCACTACTTATAATAATACTGTTTGCATGGATTATTATAAATGACCTGACCAAGAGCCAGGAATACCGTACTCAGCTGGAACTGTTAAATACAGAAAATGAGAAACTGTTGCGAAGTAAAACAATGCTTATGGCTACTGTTACACACGATTTACAGACACCATTAGGGAGTATTATAGGTTTTTCAGACCTGATTGACAATTCAGATATAAACCCGAAACAAAAACAATATCTTCAAAACATTAAAGAGTCAGCCGACTATATACTAAAACTGGTTAGCGACCTTGTGGACTTCTCCAAGCTTGAAAACAACCGTATCACAATTGAAGACTCTTCTTTTAACCTAAAAACACTCATTGAAAATACATGCAGAACCCTGGAGCATTCGGCAGAAAATAAAAGCATTGAGCTTAACTGGGATGTGGAAGATGACCTTGATACCACAATTATTTCCGACCCTTACAGAATAAAACAGGTACTCACCAACCTTATCAGTAATGCCATAAAATTTACTAACGAGGGATCGGTAGAAGTAACTGCTGTGAAAAAAAATGAGAGTATACAAATATGTGTAGTCGATACAGGTATTGGTATTGCAAAAGAAAGTCAGTCTAATGTTTTCAAGGAATTTACACAGGCAAATCCGGGTATTGAGAAAAAATTTGGAGGAACAGGTCTTGGATTAACCATTTCAAGAAGGATAATTGAGCTTCTTGGAGGAACAATTGATTTGGAAAGTGAAGAAGGAAAAGGATCGGTATTTACCATAATTATTCCTTATATAAAAGGTATTCGATCTACGATTGATACAACAAACGAAGAGGATACATCCTATTCTTACATAAAGGACAAAAAAATACTTTTAGTGGATGATGACAAAACACAACTATCACTACTTAAAGAAGTATTCACAGATAAAAAGGCTATTGTAACTATTGAGATTAATGCTTTAGCTGTTCCTGATATAGTTACAAAATCCAATTTTGACATCATTCTAACCGATATACAAATGCCGGGTATAGATGGTTTTGAATTACTGGAAAGATTACAGGAAAGTGATTTTAATCTTCCTATTATAGCCCTATCAGGAAGAAAGGATTTGACAGACGAATATTTTAAAGAAAAGGGCTTTACTGCATTTCATGCTAAACCGGTTAATGTAAACCAACTGTTGGCATTGGTGTCAAATATATTTGGCGACAATAAAATCATACACAAAGAAACACAGGAAATCGAAAATCTAAACAGACCGTTATATGATTTAAAAAGCCTTTCACAATTTACCCAAAATGATCCTGAATCACTTAAAATGATTATTGAAACTTTTATTCAAAGTTCAATTGAAAACTGTACACATCTAAATGAAGCTTTGTCAGAAATGAATGAGCAAAAGGTTATAGAAGTATCACACAAAATGATACCAATGCTAAAACAAATTGAAGCTTTCCATATATCTGAAGTATTAGATACTCTGGAAGAACGACATTACAGTGGAGACTGGAATAAAATTCAGTTACAGATATACAATGTATGCAACAGCATTGACGTATTATTGGAGAAGCTTAGAACAGAAATCGCCTAAAGATCTATATTATACAACTTAAGCTTATTGTAAAGAGTTTTTCTGTCAATATCTAACAGTTTAGCTGCTTTAGACTTATTATTATTTGTCCTTTCAAGTGCCTTGCGTATCGCTTCCTCCTCGCTGATATTAGAATAATCAGATTGTATATCCTCATTAGCAGCCTGCTCCATTTCGGGAGGCAAAACATCTAATGTTATGGCAGTGCCTCTGGTTAATAATACCGAACGCTTAATGATATTCTTCATTTCCCTAAGATTGCCCGGCCAAGCATAACTCAAAAACAAATCAATAACATTCTGATCGAAACGTTCTACATCCTTTTCAAGTTCATCATTAGCCTGCGCCAGAAAATGATTCGCAAACATCATTATATCTTCTTTACGCTCCTTAAGCTTAGGCACACGAATACAAAACTCATTAAGCCTGTGGTAAAGATCTTCTCTAAAGTCACCGCGCTTAACAGCCTCGTTTAAATCTTCATTCGTAGCCGCAACTACACGTATATCTACATGTACCTCATTATTACTACCTACGGGCTTTATTTTACGTTCCTGAAGCGCTCGTAACAGCTGAACCTGTACTTCATAAGAAAGGTTCCCTACTTCATCCAGAAAAAGTGTTCCTCCGTTAGCAGCTTCAAAATGACCTGTCTTATCAGTTACTGCACCGGTAAAAGATCCTTTTAAATGTCCGAAAAATTCACTTGAAGCAAGTTCTTTGGGTATGGCGCCACAGTCTACAGCAATAAAAGGCTTATCAGCTCTCTTACTTTGCAGGTGTATTGACTGTGCAATATATTCTTTTCCTGTACCACTGTCTCCTATTATCAGAACAGACATGTTAGTTGGCGCTACAAGATTTATATGATCATGCAGCTTCGCAGAATCGTTACTGATACCTTTTACAAAATTTAATAGTGAAGAGGAGCTCTTTACTGTATTGGCTTTTGAAGAGGATGCATTTTTATTTTCTGATTTTAAAAGTGCCTGTTGTATTGTATAAAGTATTTCATCAGGGTTTATAGGTTTACCTACATAATCATAGGCTCCCAATTTCATAGCATTAACAGCTGTTTTAATATCTGTATATCCTGTCATTAAAATAACCTGAGTTTTTAAGGATAATTGCTTAACATTTTTAAGTATCTCAAGTCCATCACTATCCGGAAGGCGGATATCAGTTAATACAATATCAAAAAAGCCCTTATTAAGTTCCTGGAGAGCATCATTACCATTAAAAGCATTTACTACTTCATATCCTCTTTTTTGCAAAAAGGTTTTAAGCATTATGCAGAAAGCAGTATCGTCGTCAACAACCAGAATTTTTATACTCATCTAATTAAAATCTATAGGCACAAATTTAATGCTTTTGCTATCTTTAAAGTGTTAATAAAAACAAAAGGAGATGAATTAACATCTCCTTCTGTCGAAGAATTTACCAGATTCTTCAAATCACCTTACTATATATTTTTAAGCCTCTTTCACAAACTCACCTGTAGCTTTGTAAAATGCTGTTACTTTATTTCCTTCTTTTGACAAAACAACTTTATATTCTGCATCCTCCGAAACAAATGCTTCAGTTAGAGAATACCCAGCATATTTAGCACTTATCGATTTTAACACGTCAGCAGGAACTTGTGAAACACCTATCTTCTTATATTCCTTTTCCTGATTAATCTCAAAAACATTTGAGTAACAAGGCACACAAGTTGTCGCTCCTACAGATAATGTAAGAGAGAATAATACTGCTAATAATAAATTTTTCTTTTTCATAGCTGTTTTATCAGTCAGACATTTATACAAATGAAAGAATCATACCAAAATAAAAAAGAAACACCAACACATATTAAACAATTGAAAAACAATCAATTAAATTTAATATAGAAATAAAACAATTGATTTAAAGTGTGGAAATACACAAAAAAAGTGTAGAATTTCTACACTTTTTTTGTGTATTAAAAACGCGTACAAAACAAAAAACCCTATCC